>NZ_AQQP01000004.1 GCF_002210165.1 Phaeobacter sp. 22II1-1F12B
GAAATCGGTCATGCCGAAACGGGTCGCCATCTCGACCTTGCCGGGGTTCAGATCGACGCCGACGATCTGGTCGGCGCCTGCCAGACGCAGGCCCTGGATCACGTTCAGACCGATGCCGCCGAGGCCAAAGACCACCGCGCGCGAGCCGATCTCGACCTTGGCGGTGTAGATCACGGCGCCGATACCGGTGGTGACGCCGCAGCCGATATAGCAGACCTTGTCGAAAGGCGCGTCGGGGTTGATCTTGGCAAGGCTGACCTCGGGCAGAACCGTGTGATTGGCAAAGGTCGAGCAGCCCATGTAGTGCAGGATCGGCGTGCCATCGAGCATGGAAAACCGGCTGGTGCCGTCGGGCATCAGGCCCTGCCCTTGGGTCGCGCGGACTTTCTGGCAGAGGTTGGTTTTCGGGTTGAGACAGTATTCGCACTCGCGGCATTCGGCGGTGTAGAGCGGGATCACGTGGTCGCCGGGTTTGAGGCTTGTGACGCCGGGCCCGACCTCGAGCACCACGCCCGCGCCCTCATGGCCGAGGATCGCCGGGAACAGACCTTCGGGATCGGCGCCCGAGAGGGTGAATTCGTCGGTGTGGCAGATGCCGGTGGCCTTGATCTCGACCAGAACCTCGCCCGCCTTCGGACCTTCGAGATTCACCTCCATGATTTCAAGCGGTTTGCCGGCTTCAACGGCGACTGCGGCGCGGGTTCGCATTGGCGGTTCTCCTTGGGTAAACAATTTCTGCCCTAACTGTGGCAGTTGTGAAAAATCTGCAAGATGTTGTTCGATCAAATCGGGGTTTGCGATGAAATTCAGTCAAGCCGAATGGTTATGCGGTCCGATGCTCCTTTTGAATCGGTGACGGTGAAAGTCGAAAATCCGATGCCGGGGCTTGGTATCTCGATCTCGCGCCGGTGCTGGGCGCGGGCCACCGGCGCACCATTCGCAAGGATGAGAAAGGGCGCGACGCCGCCGCGCAGTTTGAGGGTCACCCGACCGTTGTCCGATGGCAGGCGCGCGCCGTCCGGGGGAAAGGCCAGCTCGAAACGATCCGCGCTTGCAAAGACCTCGCTGCGGGCGCGGAACCGTTGCAGCGGCGCGGGCAGATCGGCGCTATGGGTGATGAGCGTGGCGGGCGGGGGCGGCGGCAACCTGTCGAACGCGGGCTTGAGGCGTCCGAAGGCTTCGAACAGAACCGGCGCCGCCACATCGCCGCCGAAAGCGCCGGGAACGGGTGTGCCATCGGGGCGGCCCATCCAGACGCCGATCACGTGACGCCCGTCGAAACCGATCGCCCATGTGTCGCGGTGCCCATAAGATGTCCCGGTTTTGTAGGCCAGAACCCCGGCCCGCGCGCCGGGGGGCGGGGGCAGCCCGGCAAGGATGTTTCCGACCTGCCATGCCGCTTCAGTAGAGAGTAATCGGGTTGAATTGCTGCGGTGCAGCGTGGATTCTTCGCTGCGCAGCGAAACGGCTTCGCCACCGTTTGCGAGTGCAGCATAAAGTTGGACGAGATCGTGCAGGCTGATACCCAGACCACCCAATGAAACAGCGAGTCCCGGCTTGTTGCCGGGGATATGGAGTTCCGCACCGGAGCGTTCAAGCGCAGCGGTGATCCGCGCCGGACCAAGCGCGTCTGTTAGCTTTACCACCGGGATATTCAGCGATTGCTGCAGTGCAGCGCGAACGCGGATATCGCCGCGAAACTGGCCGTCGAAATTCTGCGGCGCGTAGGTGCCGAACTGGACCGGACCGTCGTGGATCAGGGTCTCGGGATGCGCCAAACCCTGATCGAAGGCCAGCCCGTAGATCAGCGGTTTCAGCAGCGACCCGGGTGAACGGATCGCGCGGGTCATGTCGACGAAGCCTTCGCGCTGCGCCGCACCGCTGTAACCGGGCGAGCCGACCGAGGCGAGGATCCGACCGCTTTGATGATCGGCGACGATCACCGCGGCCGAGATGCGCGACCCGGCCCGGCGGGCGGCGTCATGCACAAGGTTCTCCATGCGCGACTGGATCCCTGCGTCCAACGTCAGGTCATGGCGTGGGGCCCCGTCGCGCAGGCGGTCGGCCAGATGCGCGGCGAGTTGCGGGAAGGGACGCTGGCGGTCGGGGAGCACTTCCTCACGATCTGCAGTCCGTGGCAAGATTCCCTCTCCGGCGAGTCGGTCGAGCACGCGGTTGCGTGCTGCGCGTGCTGCTTTGGGGTGTCGGTCGGGTCGACGGCTTTCGGGCGATTGCGGCAGCGCGATCAGCAGTGCAGCCTGCGCCGGGGTCAGGCGTTTAGGTTCCTTGCCGAACCATGCGAGCGATCCGGCGCGGATACCTTCGAGATTGCCGCCAAAGGGCGCGTGGGTCAGGTAGAGATCGAGGATACGTTCCTTGTCCAGCCGCCGTTCGAGGGCCAGCGCCACCCGCATCTGGCGCAGCTTGCCGGCCCATCTGCCGGTTGGGCCGTCTTCGATCAGCCGGGCCACCTGCATGGTCAGGGTCGAGCCACCGGAAACCGTCTGCCCGTTCGCGATGGCCTGTCCGACAGCGCGCAGCAGGGCCAGCGGATCGACGCCCCGGTGGCTGGCAAAGCGGCGGTCCTCGTAGCGGACCAGCATCCGGATATAGGCCGGGTCCACCTCGGACGCGGTCACCGGCAAGCGCCAGAGGCCGTCACCCACCTGGAACGCGCGCAGCAGCACACCGTTGCGGTCGCGTATCTCTGGTGAGGTCTCGGCAAGCACCGGCGGCAGCACGGTCGCATCAACCCAGCGGTCGAAGGCATCGCGTCCGGCCCCGGCCAATCCCAGCAGCACCACGGCCGCAAAAAGCAGCCGCGCGGGGTTACGCATCGACCCAACCTTCCCAGAGGCCGGGGTAGCTGAGGACGAAGCCGCTGGCGTGGACCTTCAGCTCGGCGGCAAAGCCGGGCGAGGAATAGGCGAAATGCTCCGGTCCGGTGCGGGCATAGCTTTGATCGAGCGGCTTCAGTTCGTCCAGTTCCGGCACCAGCCATGCGGCGCTGACGTTGATCGGCGCGGGGCTGTCGATGGACAGGCGGCGCAGCGGCAAAAGGTTCGTCGCGGGCGTAAAGCTGAGGTCGATGTCGCGGGCGAAATCCAGCGCGCGTTGCGGCTTGTCGTTCAGGAACCAGCCCGAGGCATGGCGCTGGATGCGGATTGCGATGCTTTCCCCCGCGCGTGAGCCGACGACATCGGCCGAGAGGGTCGACCAGTCTTCGTCGCAGCGCACGGCATAGATGAGCGAGGTTTCGATCTCTTTCTCCAACCACTTCGCCTGACCGCTCAGCATCCAGCCGTGGTCGAGCCGTGAGAGGGTGCAACGGTCGGTCCCGTTATGGTCGAGCCGTCGCCAGTTTGCCATTGCGAGCCCGGTCATTCGGAAACCGCGATCTGGCTGGTGGCCGTGCGGGCTCGGTAGCGGGGGCGGTACATGTCCTCGACCGTGGCGGCGGGATGGTGGAAAGTTCCCGGCGTTACGGCGCGCGCGATATAGGCGAGCGTCACGGGACGTGTGTTGCGCATATCGACGGCCGAGACAAAGCGGTCGCTGCGGAATTCGCTGTGCTCGGCTTCTGAGAGATCAAGCCAGCCGAGCGCCCCGATATCGCCTGAACGCAGCAGGTTGGGGTTGTCGATCTCAATCCCGGCGGGCAGCGGATCGTCGAGGATCAGCCGCGCCTCGGCCCCTTCGAACGGCGTCACCCTTAGAACGGTCACAAAACGCTCGCCCACGGCAAAGCTGTCGCCGTCAAGCGGTTGACCATCAAGGTCATAAAAGCTGCGTTCGATGCTGTAGCCGGTGCCGCCGGCATCCGGCGGGGTGATCGGAATGCCCGAGGTGGTCAGGGTGATCTCGGTCGCCTGCCCGTCCTCTGTGCTAAGCGAGAGGCTATCCGCGCTGTCCTGTTCGAGGATTTCGACAAAGGGGCCGTTTACCGGCGCGCCATTGACCCGCAGGCCCGAGCCGCTGGGCCGGTCGATCAGCGCCTTGGCCGCCATGAGCGACCACGCGGATTCCTGGGTCGAGAGCCTTTCAGGAGAAGTGGTGACGCGGATGGTCAGCGCCTCGGCATCGACGGCGGTGCTGCCCGCTTCGGTCGCGAGCGCCAGAACGGCGGCGCTGTCCCGCAGCGTGGTGCCGTAATCCGCGCGCCAGACCGGGGCGTCGTTATCCGTCCGCGCCAGGCGGTTGGCCGCACGGGCGAACATCGCATCGGCACGGGTCTGATCGCCATAGGCGGCCAGCGCGGCGCCGATCTGGGCGACGGCCAGCGGGGTGGCGAAATCGTCCGCCTTCACATCGGCATAGTAGCGCAGGTCACCCATGGCTGCCGCGCCTTCACGGGCGAGGACCAGCAGCGCATAGGCGACGTCTTCGCCGCCATTGTCGAAATCGGGCGCGTAATTTATCCGGTTGCGCAGGTTGTCCATCGCCATGCGAAAAGCGATATCCGGCACGCTATGACCTTCGGCGCGGGCACGGCTGAGGAAATCGGCCACGTAGGCATCCAGCCAGAAGTCGCCGGATTCAGCACGCCACAGACCAAAGGCGCCGTTCGGGCTTTGCCGCGTCAACACGCGGGCTATGGCCGCGTCGATACGGTCGTCGATGTCGGCAGCGGTGCCAAGCCCGGTCGCCTCGGCCACCGAGGACAGGTAGAGCAGCGGCATCGCCTGCGAGGTCACCTGTTCGGTGCAGCCATAGGGATAGCGGTCAAGCGCGTCGAGCAGGCCGGGCGCGTCGAACCGGGCCAACGGACCGGCAGAGATCATCGCCTTGCCGGTGCCGGGCTTCATTTCCGAAAAGACGTCGCTCGTGAACTCAAAGGCGTCCCCGGCAGAGAGGGTAAACCGGCGGGTCTGCGAGATGACCGGGTCATTCGCCCGCACCGGCAGGCGCAGTGTCTGGCGCAGGATCGTGCCATCGGGCGTGGTCAGCACCACGTCAAAGCTCGGATCGCCAACGGTGCTGGCGCTGACCGGCACGGTGAAGGAGGCCTTGGCCTTGTCGGCCAGATCAAATGGCGCCGGGGCGGTGCCGATATTCAGCCCTTCGCCGATATTTTCGATGGTCAGCCGCATCTGGCCAGTGGGGCCATCGGCATGGGTGACGTCCAGCAGGATACGGCTCTCGTCGCCGGGCGCGAGGAAGCGCGGGACGGAGGCATTCACCACCACCGGATCGCGCACCGTCATGTCGCGTTCGGCCTGGCCGACCGCATCGCGCGACCATGCCACCGCCATCACTCGCACGGTGCCGTTGAAGGCGGGGAGGTCGATTGTCACCTCTGCCGTGCCATCAGGTCCGACCTGCACCGGGCCAGAGAACTGAGCCATGAGGTCCTGGGTTGGCGGCGGCGATTGCAGCCGCGCGCCCTGATCCGCGTCGCCGCCGGAGCGGACGATGCCCATCGCGCCATTGCCGGGGTCGATCAGGCGACCGTAGATATCCCGCATCTCGACGCCAAGACGGCGCTGGCCAAAATAATAGGCCGAGGGATCGGGGCTCTCAAATCCGGTCAGGTTGAGGATGCCAAGATCGACGGCAGCGAGCGTCAGCCAGACCTCTTCGCCCTCGGGCGCGTCAGCGATGGTGACGTTTACGGCCTGCGATTGCCGGGGTCTCGCGACATCCGGCGCGTCGATGGAGACGGCGAGCTGCTTGTCACCGGGGGCGATGGCCGCATGGGCAATGCCAAGGCTGCGGGTCGGGGTCTGGTCGTCCATTTCCTGCATCGGACGCAGCACGGTTGCGGTGACATAGGCACCGGTCCCCCAGTCTTCGGTCACCTCCAGCGGGACGGTCGCGGTACCTTCGGCAAGTTCCACAACCTGCCGGGCAATCACGTGGTTCGAAACAACCGAGATCAGCGCGGTGCCCGGCGCGCGCGGCACCAGCCGTAGCATGGCGGTGTCGCCGATGGTGTAATCCGCGCGATCGAGCGACATTTCCAGCCGGTCCGGCGTGTCAGCGCTTTCGCCACCGCCATACCATCCGGCGGAGAAGCTCACGGAGCTGGCCGTATAGGGGCCGTCGATGCGTTCGACGATCAGCTCGTATTCGCCCCAGTCCACGGTCTCGGCCAGTTCAAGCTGCACGTCGCTTAGGCTGGCTTCGCCGGTGGCGATGCGGGTGCGGCGGGTTGTGGGTTCCCAGTTCCAGTTGCCGTATTGCTGATACCATTGATAGCGGGTCTCGACGCGGTTCAGGGTCCATTTCACCCGCATCGCCTGCGGGGACAGATCGGGCGCGAGACCGATCAGATTGAATCGTGCCTGCTGGCCTTCGCCCAGAACATCCGTAAACAGCGGCCTGATCCCGATGACAGGGCTGTCGGGCAGGACCGGTGCGGTCAGGCGGCGTTCCACCGGGCGGGCCGCGCCATCGGCAACGCGGGCGATGATCGTCAATTCCTGCGGCCGTTCGGCGCTGGCCGGGTCGGGGAGTTCGACGGGGAAGGCGGCCTTGCCCTGCGCATCGGTGCGACCGCCGGAGAAGTAGCGCGCGCGGGGAGAGCTGTCTTCGTCGTGTCGGCCAAAGCGATAGCCGGGCCAGCCCTCAAGCTCGGTCGCGGCGGTCAGTATCGCTTCGCCTTCGACGGTCAGGCCGGCACCGGGCGCGCCAAAGAGGTAGCGCGCGTCAAGCGTCAGGGTCGGTGTGGATCCGAGCCGGACAGGGCCGTCGGCAAGGGCAAGGTCATAGTCGATCCGCTCGGGGATGAAATCCTCGACCAGCAGGGTCTGGCTTGCCACCGGTTCCGCATCGGGGGCAGTGCGGATCGCCAGCCGCCAAGTGCCGCGCGGCACGGCGGGGCCGGTCGGAAAGTCGAACACATGGCCGCCAAGATGCCCGCCATCCGAAATCAGGCGGCTGTATTCCACCCCATCGGGTCTGGTCAGGATCGCGATCAGCGGCAGACCCTCGATCGCGGCGATGTCGGCATCGCGCGACAGAACGGTCGCGTGGATGGTTTCGCCCGCGCGATAGGCGCCCCGGTCGGTGGTCAGGAAAACATCGACGGGGCCAGCGGGCGCACGCCCTTCCACCCCACGGTCCGACAGGTCAAAGGCCGGATCGGTAAGCGACAGGAACCCCATGTCGCTGTCGCCATCCTCGGCCAGCAGCAGGGCCGGGGCGGCGGCATTCGTGCCACGTGTCAGGCCGGGTTCGAAGCGCGCCATGCCGTCGACGTCGGTGGTGGCAGTCGCCAGCACTGCGTTCGCGCGCGAGACCAGGCGGAGTGTTACACCCTCGCGGGGTTGCGCGTCCGACAGCCCGCGCAGGGACACATGCAGCCCGTCGGTGCCGGATACTGTCGATATCCCCAGATCGGAGAGCACGAACCACTGCGTGGCCGAGGGGCTGTCATCGGGGTTCGCACCACTGACACGGGCGGTCAGCGCATAGATGCCGGGGGCCTGACCTGCGATAGCCTCGCCCATCGGCAGGCGGGTGGTCATGTCGCGGTTCAATTCGCTCTGGACCTCGGCGGTGCCGGTCCAGATTTCCTCGGCGATATCGGTGGAAAAGCTTTCGAGCTGCCATTGCGACAGGGGACGACCGAAATATTCCTCTTGCATGGTGCGGAGCAGGTTGCGGTCGCTGACGCGGCGCAGGGTCAGGTCGAGCTTGCCGGTATTGACCGTCTCGACCGGCAGGGCGGCATTGGCGGATTTCGGCAGAACATAGGCGCGGCCCGGAAAGCTGACGCCGGGCGACCGGTCGCGGACATATTGCGTGACCTCGACCGATTTGGAGAGCGTTTCGCCGCTGGCGGCGGGCAGACCCTGCCGCAGGGTGAGACGATAGCGCTGGCCATGTTCCACCCCGTCGACGCAAAGCTGCGCATCCTCGACCTGAACGACAAGGGTGGCATCGCCGGTTTGCACATAGGGTTCGTAATCCACACCCGCCTTGACCAGCGGTTCAGAGAACCGGGCGCAGATGCGCGGCGCGGCGCTGTCACTTTCAACCGAGGTATCCGTCACGCGGAACCCGTATTGCCCGATGGCCCGGTCAAGCGTGGTGCGGATGTCGTCGCGATCCTGTTCGCTCAGCGCAAGCCGCAGCGCCGGGATCATGTCGCGCCCGCGCCCGAGCGCCTCTAGCGCCTCGGCGAGCGTCGCCATTGACGTGGCGCGGCCTGCTTCGTTTTCGCCTCGGAGATAGCCGTTGATCGCGGCGCTGGTGGCACGGGTCTGGTAGTTGCGCCGGTCGTTGCGGTTATCGGTTTCGATATCCAGCAGCAGGCGCGCGTATTCGTTCCAGAGATCGGCCCGGTCCGACAGGGCAAGCGCCGCGCCGGTCCATGCCATCGCCTGCACCGTGTTGCCCTGCGCGCGGCGGTCGCGGGCGTTTGACAGCATGGTTTCAAGATCTTCGCCATTGCCCGCGTGACCAAGCCCAAGTTCGCGGCCCTGACGGGTGGCGCGGTCGAGATCTTCTTCGCCAAGGAAACCCAGCGCGGCGCGGCGTGTTTCGCCCGCCCGGATCACCGAGGGGCTCGAGATCAGCTTGACTGCGGAAAAGGCCCCGGCAAAGGCGCTGCGTTCGGTGACGCCCCGCTTGGGAAAGCAGGCGTTCGAGCGTGAATTGAAGGTAAAGGCGTTGCATTCGGTATTGGCAGAGCAGGCGCGCACGCAGCTTGGCAGATCGGTGTCGAACAGGTTGTCGAGATCGGCGCCATAGAAATCGGTATCGCGGGTCGCGAAATAGCGGAAATCCGGAATCAGGGATTGCGCCGTGGCCGCTACGGTCAGGGACAAAATCGTTAGAAAGCCAATCAAAATAAGCTTGGCGAAACGCATCATAAAAATATCTCCATTCCAATATAGTTCAGGGTCGCATTTAAGCGCGTCACTGGCAAGAACCCCTGCTGTCACCTCCCGTTTAAGCCCATATTCACCTGCGCGTCCGATGCTGCGCTTTGTGTGATGTATTTCAGGATCGGGGCGGAGCGATAAGGCCATGAGCCTTGCAACAAAACTTGCCGAGGAACGCCGTGCGCGACTGGCGGCGGAGCGGATGCTTGAGCTCAAGCAGGCCGAGCTTTCCGCCGCCAACCGAAAGCTGGGCCGCCATGCGCTGGCGCTGACGAAACGGATCGGCGAAACACAGGCCGAGGTCGCCACGGTCCGGGTTGAAAATGAAAAGGTCAAATCTGACCTGACCGTCGCCAATCGCAAGGTCATGATCGCCGAGCAGCGGCTTTGGGATTCCTTCCAGACGATTCAGGACGGATTTGCCGTGTTCGATGCCGACGGGCGGATGATCGGCGCCAATTCTGCCTATTTCCGGGTTTTCGGTGGGCTGGATGAGGTTGCGCCGGGCATTCCCTATTCCCGCATCCTGCAATTGCTCACCGACGAGGGGCTTGTCGATACGCAGGATCTGCGCCCAGCAGAATGGCGGGCGATGATGAGGACGCGGTGGGAATCGCCGCGCCCCGAACCGATCACCTTGCGCTGGTGGAACGGTGAATATTTCAAGCTGACCGACCAGCGCGGCAAGAGCGGCGACGTCGTCACGCTGGCGCAGAACATGACCGCCACCGTCCGCTATGAGCAGGAACTGAAAGCCGCCCGCGCCCATGCGGAACAGGCAAGCCGGGCGAAATCCGCGTTTCTCGCCAATATGAGCCATGAGATCCGCACACCGATGAACGGGGTGGTCGGCATGGCCGAACTGCTTTCAGATACCGACCTGACCGAGGAGCAGAGGTTATACGCGGATACCATTCGCAATTCGGGCGAGGCGCTGCTCGAGATCATCAACGATGTGCTCGATTATTCCAAGATCGAGGCGGACAAGCTGGTCCTCAAACAGGAAGCCTTTGATCTTGAACGCTGCATTCACGAGCTGGTGTTGTTGCTTGCGCCCAAGGCCAAGAGCAAGGGGTTGGCGCTGGCGGCTGACTTCGACCTCTTCCTGCCGACGAAGTTCGTCGGCGACGCGGGGCGGCTGCGGCAGGTGATGACCAACCTGCTTGGCAATGCGGTCAAGTTTACCGGGCAGGGTCACGTGGTGATCCGCGTGACGGGCGTGCCGGATCACGGGGCCGGGACATGCGATGTGCATGTGTCGATCGAGGATACCGGTATCGGTATCCCGGCAGACAAGGTCGATCACGTCTTTGGCGAATTCAACCAGCTTGAGGATGCAAGCAATCGCCGGTTCGAGGGCACCGGGCTGGGGCTGGCCATATCCCGGCGGCTGATCAATCTGATGGGGGGCAAGGTCTGGGTTGACAGTACCGAGGGTAAAGGCAGCTGTTTCGGCTTTCGGGTGACCTTGGATCTGGACGAACAGTCCGCTGTCGATCCGCCGCGCCTGCCGGACGGCCTGAAGCGGGTGCTGATCGTCGAGGATCATGAGCTGATGCGCGAGATCCTTGAAAAGCAGCTAAGCCAACTTGGCCTGCAGGTTACCGCATGCCAGTCCGGGGCCGAGGCGCTGGAACGCGCAGGCGACGGGTTCGACCTTGTGGTCAGCGATCACAACATGCCTGCCATGGATGGTCTTGAACTGGCCGATTCACTGCGCTGCGAAAAAGGGATCGACACACCCTTTCTTTTGCTGAGTTCCAACCCCGGCTATGCCCAGAACGATCCGGCCTTTGTCCATGTTGAGGGGCTGTTGCAGAAACCCTACCATCGGGCGGCGCTTTTTGACCGGCTTTCTGAAATAGCCGAGTCGATGAAGGGCCGGGATAGGGTGGTTAAACCCGAACCGGATGAAAGCGCCGACGATCCACCGCCAGTCGCGCCGCCGCCCGCAGCCGTGGTTGAAAACCGCCGGATTCGGATACTGGCGGCCGAGGACAACAGGACCAACCAGCTGGTGTTTCGCAAGATGGTCCAGCATCTGAACATTGATCTTCGTTTTGCCAATAACGGGGCCGAGGCGGTCGAAGCCTATGAGGATTTCGAACCCGACCTGATTTTCATGGATATCTCAATGCCCACGATGGATGGGCGCGAGGCGACGCGCGAAATCCGCAAGCGCGAGTCGGGGGGTGACAGGCATGTACCGATCATCGCCCTGACCGCCCATGCAATCGAGGGCGATGCCGAGGAAATCCTGTCGCACGGGCTTGATCAATTCATGACCAAGCCATTGACGAAAAAGGCTATTCAGGATCGGATCGAAGCGTTCCGACCACCGGACGCGCAACCTCCGGCCCCGGATCAGGTGACCGAAGGACGCACGAATACCGGCTTGTCCGGGGATGACAGCTCGGTGGAAAACGCATAGCCGCCCGCGTCGAAATCGCTGAGCGACGCCGGATCGGTCAGGCGGTTCTGCACGATGTAGCGGGCCATCGCGCCGCGCGCCTTCTTGGCGTAAAAGCTGACGATCTTTGGGGTGCCGTTCTTTTCTTCCATGAAGACGGGCGTAATCAGCTTGAGTTGCAGCGCGTCGAGGTCGACGGCGCCGAAATATTCCTGGCTGGCACAGTTGATCAGCGTTTTGCTGCCGGTGGCTTGGCCCTGTTCGTTCAGCGCCTTGGCGATGGTGTCGCCCCAGTAGTCGTACAGCGATTTGCCGCGCGGGTTTTTCAGGCGGCTGCCCATTTCAAGCCGGTAGGGCTGGATCGCGTCCAGCGGGCGCAGCACGCCATAAAGCCCCGACAGGATCCGCAGGTGGTTCTGCGCATAAGACATCTCATCAGGGTCGAGCGAGGCGGCCTCAAGCCCTTGATAGGTGTCGCCCGCAAAAGCAAGCGCGGCGGGACGGGTTTCCTCATCATCGGGCGCGTCACTGAAATCGCGAAAGCGTTCGACGTTCAGCCTGGCCAGATCGGGGCTGATATGCATCAGCTTTTCAAGATCGCTTTGCGTCAGGTCACGGGCGGTCCCGGCCAGCGCATTCGCATCGCTCAGAAAGGCGGGCGTTGTCGTTTCGACGTCGCGCGCGGTCCAGTCCAGCTTTTTCGCCGGAGAAATCACGACAAGCATGTCTACCCCACTTTTGTTCCCCGGCGCAGGGCATAGCCCCGGCGAGCGGTAGGTTCAACCGGCGATGTTCCGGCGCTCAGCCCGCCATGCGCAGAACGTCGAGGAAAGCAGCGCCAAAGCGTTCCGCCCGGCGTTCGCCCAGCAGCTTTTCCAGCGTTCTTTCATCGTCGCTGCGCATCTGCGCGACCTTGGCGAGCATTGATGCCGAGCAGCTCAGCGGTTTGTCGGCACCGGTTTCGCCGCGGCTCAGCTCGGCCTGAACTTCGAGCAGACGGTCATAGACCGATCCCGCCGAGCGACCGGCCAGCTTGCGCCGTGCTGGATGCAGGGCCTCGCTCGCACCGGTGATGACTTCGAGGAAGGTCGCGCCATAACTTTCCAGTTTTTTGGCGCCCACGCCGCTGATCTTGGCCATCTGGTCAAGCGTGGCAGGCCGGGTTTCCGCCATTTCGATCAGAGTCTTGTCGGTAAAGATGACATAGGCGGGCACGCGAGCGTTTTCCGCCAGCGCACGGCGTTTCGCCTTGAGCGCGGAAAGCAGCGGCGCGTCTTCTTCGTTCACCAGTTCGCGGGCGGCAGGACGGCGGGTGGCGGATTTGCTCAGCACGTCCTTGCGCAGGGTGATCTCGGCCTCGCCGCGCAGGATCGGGCGGGCGGTATCGGTCATCCGCAGCGCGCCATGGCGTTCCGGATCGGGGCGCACGAGGTCGTGGCCCATCATCTGCCGGAACACGGCCTGCCATTGCCGCCGGTCATATTCGGTGCCGACGCCATAGGTCGGTAGCTGGTCGTGGCGGCGGGCCAGAACCTTGTCGGTTTCGGTCCCGGTCAGGATGTCGATCAGATGGCCTGCGCCGAACCATTCCTCGGTCCGCAGGATTGCCGAGAGCGCCTTGCGCACGGCGGTAGTTGCGTCAAAAACCTCGGGCGGGCTGTCACACAGATCGCAATTGCCGCAGGGCTCAGCGCTTTCGCCGAAATAGCCAAGCAGCTTGCGGCGGCGGCATTCCAGCGCCTCGGCCAACCCAAGCAGGGCGTTGAGCCGCCCGTGATCCGCGCCGCGCCGTTCGGGCGGGGCAAGGCCCTCGTCGATCTGCGAGCGGCGCAGGCGGATGTCGTCAGGACCATAAAGCGTCAGCGTTTCAGCGGGGCCGCCATCGCGCCCGGCGCGGCCGATTTCCTGATAATAGGCCTCGATGGATTTGGGCAGGTCCGCATGGGCGACCCAGCGGATATCGGGCTTGTCCACGCCCATGCCAAAAGCGACCGTGGCGACCACGATCAGACCGTCCTCACGCGCAAAGCGGGTTTCCACGATGCGGCGGTCCTCGGCCTCCATCCCGCCGTGGTAGTGGCAGGCATTGTGGCCTTCCTTGCGCAGGGCATCGGCCAGCGCCTCGGTCTTGGCGCGGGTGCCGCAGTAAACGATGCCGGACTGCCCCTTGCGGGCGGCGGCAAAGCTCAGGATCTGCTGGCGCGGGCTGTTCTTGGCGGCAAAGGCAAGATGGATGTTGGGCCGGTCGAAGCCGTGCAGGAATTTTTCCGGCGCTTCGCCGTCAAACAGTTTCTCGACAATTTCGACCTGCGTTTCCTGATCTGCGGTCGCGGTGAAGGCGGCCAGCGGCACGCCAAGCGCGCGGCGCAGTTCGCCGATGCGCAGGTAGTCGGGGCGGAAATCGTGGCCCCACTGGCTGACGCAATGGGCTTCGTCCACGGCGATAAGCCGCACGTTGATACGGCGGAGCATTCCCAGCGCGGCACCGGCGGCCAGCCGTTCGGGGGCGATATACAGTAGCTTGAGATCGCCGCGTTCCAGCGATTCCCAAACGGCCTCGGTTTCTTCGGGTGTATTGCCCGAAGTCAGCGCCCCGGCGTTTACCCCCGCCTCTTGCAGGGCGCGGACCTGATCGCGCATCAGGGCGATTAGCGGAGAAATGACGACGGTGACCCCGTCACGCAGCAGGGCAGGCAGTTGAAAACAGAGGGATTTGCCGCCGCCCGTGGGCATGATGGCCAGCACGTTCCGCCCCGAAGCGACTGCGTTTACGATTTCTTCCTGACCGGCGCGAAACGCGTCGAATCCAAAGACGTCGCGCAACAGCGCCTTGGCGTCGGGCATTGGTGGGGGCCTCGTATGCGTTCTTGTTTATCTGCTCTTAGAGGGCACTTTCCCACACTAAGATTCAGTGAACAAGAGTCCGTTGCCGGTTTTACCACCACATCATCGGGTCAGGCCGAAATTCACCGCTAGATGCGGTGGTTCGTCGCGGCGACCCTAGATAAAGCCAAAGATCGACGGCAGCACGTATTCGCGCAGGGAAATCACGATGATGATCGCCACCAGCGGCGCCAGATCCAGTGGATGGGTATTGGGCAGGATGCGGCGGATCGGCTGGTAGATCGGTTCCAACAGGCGGTTCAGACCGTACCAGATCTGCGCGACGAGTTGCTGATTGAGGTTCAGAACCTGAAAATTGATCAGCCAGCTCATGATGATGTGCACGATCATCACGAAATAGACGACGCTCAGAATAAGTTGGAGGGGTCCGTAAATCGCCATCATGGCCGCATTCTCCGCTGGTTTTTTCCCACCTAAGGGCACTTGCCCACAAGAGCAAGGGTCAGAGGTGCTTGATCGGCGTGCCGGTTCGCTGTCTTATCGCAAAAAATTGTTTAAGGGACGGTTATGGCAGAGGTTTCTCGACGCAAGCGCATCTGGGGCTGGTGGTTCTTTGACTGGGCTAGCCAGCCGTTCCACACGCTGCTGGTGACCTTCATCTTCGGTCCCTATTTCGCCGGGGTCGCGGCCGATTTCTATCTGGGCAGCGGGCTGGATGAAAAAGCGGCGGATGCGCAGGCGCAGGCGACGTGGTCGGTTTGCCTTGCCGTCAGCGGGCTCTTTATCGGGTTCTGCGCCCCCGTCATCGGCGCGCTTGCGGATATCTCTGGGCGGCGGATGCGCTGGATCGTGTTGTTCTCACTTATGTATATAGTCGGCGCGGCCGCGCTCTGGGGGCTGGAGCCGGACGGGCAGGCGATCTGGTGGATCGTCTTCGCCTTTGGCGTCGGTTTTGTCGGCGCGGAATTCGCGCTGATCTTCATCAACTCGCAGCTTCCCGATCTAGGTACTTCGGAGGAGGTTGGCGAGATTTCCGGTTCGGGCTTTGCCTTTGGGTATCTGGGCGGGTTGATCGCGCTGATCCTCGTGCTGGTGCTGCTGGTCGAGCAGAGCAACGGCAAGACGCTGGCCGGGCTTGATCCGATCCTTGGACTGGATGCCGGGCAGATGGAGGGCACCCGGGCGGTCGGCCCCTTTACCGCGATCTGGTTCGCGCTGTTCATGATCCCCTATTTCCTGTGGTTCCGCGAACGGCCGCGCACCGGGCAAAGGGCGACGCTCGCCGGAGCGATCCGGCTGGTCATCGTGTCGATTTCAAAGCTCAGGGCGCGGCGCAGCCTTGGGTTTTACCTTGGCTCGTCCATGTTCTACCGCGACGCGCTGAACGGGCTTTACGGCTTCGGCGGCGTCTATGCGCGGCTGGTGCTTGACTGGGAAATCACGCTGATCGGCGTATTTGGTATCATCTCGCTGATCTCCTCGGCGCTGTTTTCATGGCTTGGCGGCAAGATGGACAAACGGCTGGGTCCTAAGCCGGTGATCATCGGGTCGATCCTGATCCTGATCCTCGTCTGCGTGCTGATCGTCGGCATGTCGCGGGCGCAGATTTTTGGCATTGCGCTGGCCGAAGGCTCGCTGGTGCCGGACATCATCTTCTTTGGCTGCGGCGTGCTGATCGGCGGTCTGGGCGGCGTGCTGCAATCGGCAAGCCGTTCGCTGATGGTGCGTCACACCGATCCGAATTACCCGACCGAGAATTTCGGGCTTTACGGGCTGTCGGGCCGGGCCACCGCCTTTATCGCGCCGACGCTGATTGGCGTTACCACTGCCGCAACACAAAGCGCCCGACTTGGCGTTTCGCCTGTCATCGGTCTTTTCGTGCTGGGGTTGATTCTGCTAGCGTGGGTCAAAGCCGAAGGAGACCAGACCTGATGCGCCTAGCCCGCCTGACCGCCCTACTTTCCCTGATCGTGAGTTTTGCCCTGCCGGCAGCGGCCGAACCGCTTGCCAAGCAGCTTTTCGGCGCACATTCGCTGCCGTCACGACAAGTCCCCGCAGCCTTTGGCAGCTATGCCAAGGGATGTATGGCCGGGGCGGTGCAACTGCCCGAGACCGGACCGACATGGCAGGCGATGCGCCTGTCGAGAAACCGAAACTGGGGCCAGCCAGAGACCGTCGATTTCATTCGTGATCTCAGTGCCTTCGCGGCCAAGCAACCGGGCTGGCAGGGGCTTTATATCGGCGATATCAGCCAGCCGCGCGGCGGGCCGATGCTGTCGGGGCACCGAAGCCACCAGCTTGGGCTTGATATCGATATTTGGATGCTGCCGCCTTCGCGGATCAATCTGACCCGCGCCGAGCGCGAAAATATCTCGTCGATCTCGATGCGGCGGGCGAATGGCGCCTTTGTCAACGACAACTGGAGCCGTATCCATCACGAGGTAATCAAGGCCGCGGCAAGTGACCCGCGCGTGGCGCGGATATTTGTCTTTCCCGGTGCCAAGGTGCAGATGTGCAAGGACGAAAAGGGCAACCGCAAATGGCTGAACAAGGTCCGGCCATGGTGGGGGCATCATTATCATTTCCACGTGCGACTGGCCTGCCCCAAGGGGATGCGCGGCTGCGTCAATCAGGATCCACCGCCCCGGGGCGATGGCTGTGAAGATGCGCAGCAATGGGTGAATAACATCCTGAACCCGCCGCCGCCAAAGCCGCGCGATCCGAATGCGCCCGCACCGCAACCGCGCCGGGAATATGTGCTGGCCGACCTGCCGCAGCAATGCGTGGGCGTGCTGAAATCGCAGTAAGCCCGGCAACAAGGCTTGCCATGTGACCGAATCCGGTCTACGAGCGCCGCTGCTTTGCCATCTGGCACGGCCAAGTCGCCGCAACCTTGTAAAAACGGGCTGAAAACATGCTTCGCACCTATTTCCCCGGCGTTATCGCCATGGCCGCCATTGTCGTGGCCTCGAATATCCTCGTCCAGTTCCTGTTCGGCCAATGGCTGACATGGGGGGCGTTTACCTATCCGCTGGCCTTTCTCGTCACCGACGTGATGAACCGCGTCTACGGCGAAAAGCCCGCGCGTATGGTCGTGCTCTGCGGCTTTGTCGTCGGAGTGATCTGCTCGCTGATCGGTACGCAGATCATGGGCGAATTTGGCCCGCTGGTTACCCTTCGCATCGCTATCGCCTCTGGCTCGGCCTTTCTTGTGGCGCAGCTGCTCGACGTGTCGATCTTTTCCGCGCTGCGCGGCGGTCAGTGGTGGCGCGCCCCGCTGGTCTCGACTCTTGTCGGTTCTGCCGTGGATACGATCCTGTTCTTTTCGATCGCTTTTTCCGCTGCGCTTACTTGGATCGAACCCGCCAATGACGTGTCATGGGCCGGAGAGCCGCTGCCGCTCTTGGGCGCTGGCCCGGTGGTACCGCTCTGGGTGTCGCTGGCCGTCGCCGACTGGCTGGTCAAGCTGTCACTTGCGCTGATCGCGCTGATCCCGTTCCGCCTGATCGTAAGACGTCTGCAGCCGGTTGCCGCATAAAACAAGGCCGCCCCGCATGGTTCGTGCGGGGCGGCGGATTACCGGGGTTTCTTCAGTAAAAGTACCCGCCGTAAAAATCCTCGGTCATCATCAAAGCGAAATCATAACCGACCATTTCCACGAAATCGTCGCGTGAAAGGTCGTCGGCATCGAAGTTCTTCAAAATAGCGATCTTGTCGCCTTCATGCTTGATGACGGCGCCTTTCTTCGAATTCTTGAAGACCAACTCATCATAGGTCAGGTTGTTATAAAGTGAAGGATCGTAGACGCCAAAGTCACGCCCCACGAGGCCGATAAAGTCGGTGCCGTCCTCGAAATCCTTGATGATCGCCACGCCCTTTTTGATGAATTGGGAATCGTAAGGCGTCTCAATGACGAAGAGGTCTTTTCCGCCGTTGCCCTTCATCTTGTCTTTTTCGGTCTCGTAAGCATATCCGGTGCCGCTGCTGGCAAAGAGGACATCGTCTCCGCCGCCACCTATGAGCTTGTCATTGCCGCCACCGCCGACCAGTACGTCGTTGCCACCCTTGCCCTTGAGCTTGTCATTGCCACCGTCGCCGCTCAGGAGGTTTGCCTCGTCACTGCCGCCCAGCTTGTCGTTGCCATCGCCGCCGTACATGATGAATGAAAAATTGCCGAGGCCGACGTTGAAGTTGTCATTGCCGTTCGAGCCATAGAGCGCCTCCATGCCGGACAGGGTATCGATATCGCCGTTGGATTTCTCGATCAGCCGGTCAGACCCGTCTTTGGTCATCACCAGCCCGCCGTTGAAATTCGAATAGGTGATTTCGTCATATTCACCAGGGGCGTTGTAGATATCCTCGCCGCCCGTGGCGTAGATGTAATGGTACCCATCCTTATCGAGCCGGAAGATATCATCGCTGCCCCCGCCCATCAGGGCCTGACCGTACCAGCCAAAATCATGCGTGACCGTGACGCTATTGGTCGTGATGTCGTAGGTCGCAGCAAGAAAAAGCGACTTCAGCGTGCTATCCGCGCCGCTGCTGTCATGGTAGTTGGTGAAGGCGTCAATCAGGTCACCCGTTGCGATCGCGCCAGTTTCGACGACCATGTCGAACAGATCCTTGTTGGTTGTCGAGCCGGCGGTCGATACAGGACCGGTGGCGGAAATGGACGTCACGAAACCACCCGAGCTTTTCACCACCACCTCGAGATCCGAATAGCGGTCGGTGAAAGTGTGCGTGCCTCCGGACGAAGACGTCTCAAGCGATCCGCGCAGGGTGCGCGCGATGATCCCCTGCCATGTGATGGAATATGCCGTGTAGTAAGCGCTCTCGGCTTGAAGATCGACGGTAAAAGTATAAGCCATAATGCCCCCTGGTAAATGAATGCGCTGCAAGACCGCGAAATTGCGCGTCAGCAGAATGACGTTAACGGGTCAAATCCACAGGTCAAAGCCGAAATGAAGGGATCCGCGGGCTGCCTAATTTTTGGGCGGCATTCTGCAAATTATGACTCTGGGGTAGAGATTTTGTTTGACTGAAATCCATCCTCTGGCACCATGAACACAGGTTTCAACAACGGAAAAGGAGGTGATCCAGTGTCTAGAAAGGTATTGGAGAGTGGTGTCGGAACAATTCGGGAGGCTGCCAGCTGAGGCAACCCTTGGCGGTAGCGCCAACCCGAAGGTGACCGAGGTCTGACTGACCCAACCTCCGAAAAACTTTCGATAAGGGCCGTCCGGCAGCCGGGCGGCCCTTTTTGATGCCATACCGAATGCCTATGGTGGCACAATGTTGCGAATTTCAGATAACATCGCGATCGAGGATTGGGAGTTGACGGAGCAGTTCGTCCGCTCTTCCGGCCCCGGTGGGCAGAACGTCAACAAGGTCTCGACGGCCGTCGAACTCCGTTTCGAGGCAGAACGGTCACCCAACCTGACCCCCGCGATCAAGACAAGGCTGCGCCGCATTGCGGGCAGGCGCTGGACACGAGACGGCGCCCTCGTCATCCAGTGCGACGAAACAAGAAGCCAGGCCCGCAACCGCACCATCGCCCGCGAACGGTTGAGTGACCTGATTCGCCAGGCGCAGACGAAGCCAAAGAAGCGCATCCCGACCAAGCCGACCAAAGGCTCCGTGCGCCGCAGGCTCGACGCCAAGACGCGCCGCGGTGAAATCAAGGCGCTTCGAGGTCAGGTGACGCGCGACTAGCCCGCTATCCGGCTACCGTCAGACAAAGATTCAGCATTATTACATTGATGATAGGCTCGACCGGGGCTCTGCCCCGGACCCCGGAGTATTTCTGGCAAACGGAAAAGGGGGACACCATGGATGTCCCCCAGGAAGTCGCTTTCGCTCTTCCCCTTGCACGGCCATCGGCGCTCCCGCCTGTGCCGCACAAACAGAATGACCTCAGATCCTTACTATTTCCTTTCTTTCTCTTGCTGAAAATACTCCGGGGAAGTCGGGCGCAGCCCGGCTGGGGCAGAGCCCCTGGTTTAAATGGGTCAGAAATTGTGCCATGGCGAAGCAACAAGCCCCTGAAGGAAAGATGATAAAGATGGAACCGGGACCCAAGAACCTGATCACAGATGTCGAAGGGCTTCTCGTGGGAAGTGCGAAAGACGATGCGCTGAAATCCGGTGCCACGGTTGTTCTAATGGACCGGCCCTTTGTTGCTTCGGTGCACGTTATGGGCGGGGCGCCGGGAACGCGCGAGACGGATTTGCTTGCACCGGACAAATCTGTGGCCGGCGTGGACGCGCTCGTGTTGTCCGGTGGGTCGGCCTATGGGCTTGATGCCTGTTCGGGCGTGGTCGACGGTTTGCGTGCGGCGGGCCGGGGGTTTCAGATCGGCTCGGCGGTCATCCCGCTCGTGCCGGGGGCGATCATTTTCGATCTGTTGAACGGGGGCGATAAGGGATGGAGTGAAAATCCCTATCGCCGGTTGGGGCGCGAGGCTTTTGACAGCGCTTCGGAGATGTTCGAACTGGGAAGCACCGGAGTAGGAACGGGGGCCTTGTCGGCGATGCTCAAAGGCGGGCTCGGCTCGGCCTCATTCGTGCTGGAGAGTGGCGTGACCGTAGGGGCGCTGGTGGCAGCTAACCCGGTTGGAAGCGTCACGACACCCGGCGACCGCCATTTCTGGGCGGCGCCGTTCGAGGTTGACGGGGAGTTTGGCGGCCTTGGCACGGATCCAGCGTCGGGTCTGGGGCGGGCGCTTGACAGTCGCAAGGCGCGGCTTGCCTCGGGTGAGGATGCGTCGCAACGGGCCAACACTACCATTGCCATCGTTGCGACCGATGCGGATCTGGACAAGGCGCAATGTAACCGGCTGGCGGTGGCTGCCCATGATGGTATTGCCCGGGCCACGGTGCCCGCCCATACGCCCGGCGATGGTGATCTGGTCTTTGCTATGTCGACGGGGGCGCGGCCTGTCGGAGACGACCCCCGGGCGCTAGCCGAGATCGGGCATGCGGCGGCGCTCTGCCTGTCGCGGGCAATTGCGCGTGCGGTCTATCATGCGTGGCCGGCGACGGGTGACCTGCTTCCCTGCTGGAGCGACATGCAAGGCTGAGATCAGGCGCCTGAAAAGAAAAAGGGCCGCCATGGCGACCCTTTCGAACTTGAAAGTTCTGATTGCAATCAGCGGCGCAGGCCGAGACGCGTGATCAGATCCTTGTAGCGTGCTTCGTCCTTGCCCTTGACGTAGTCCAGCAGCTTGCGGCGGCGGGCAACCATCTTCAACAGACCGCGACGACCGTGGTTGTCTTTCTTGTGGGTCTTGAAGTGCTCGGTCAGGGTGGCGATGCGCGAGCTGAGGATGGCAACCTGGATCTCGGGCGAACCGGTGTCGCCTTCCTTGGTTGCGTATTCCTTCATCAGGCGTGCTTTGTCTTCGACAGTGATCGACATCGGGATCTCCTTGGTTAAGGTTGATATGAATGGCGCAGGCCGGGATGTCGTCCAGCTCAGGCCCGTGGAGAAGTCATCTACGGCGGACCGCAGATCGGGGGCGTATAGGGCGAATCGGTGGCAATGGCAAAGGTTTATTCGTCGAGACGTGATGCCCAGGGTTCGGGCTGTTTCGCATAGCCGATATAGAGCGGGTGTTTCGGGTGCCCTTCCTTGGTGAGCCCGAGGGTGAAGAGCGGCATGCCGGTCTGGCGCAGCAGGCGTTCGACCTCGGGGCCGCGCGCGAGATGGGCACCATGGGTGCCCCAGGCGGCGATGATGCGATCCGCCCATGCAGCGCCTTCGAGGATCGCGGCATCGTTTTCCGGCCCGACAGGATCTGCAGCCGCGCGCATCAGCCGGGGGTCTGTATCGCGCCAGGCAAAGATGTTGGTGACGCGGAAGGCGCCGAAGCCAAGCGTGCGGGCGCGTCTTTCGCAGCGTTCCACCGTCGGGTCGTTCTGGACTTCGGTGGCGGTCGAGGGGTTCAGCATCACGAAGAGCGCCTTGTCCCCCGCCGGATCCCAGACCCGGGTCAGGCTGTAACGGTAGCGTTCGCAATCGGAGTAGACGGCGACGGATGGGGCGTCGCCCTTGGTGTGGCTTCGGGTGATCATGGGACGCGTGATGGGGCGGGCAGATCGTGCCGTCAAGGGCTGACCCATGCGCGCGGCGGGGTTCAGGTGTTGAAGACCCGGCTGGGGTGCAATTCGCCCGCCTTGTAGATTCCGACGGCGACGGCCTTGCCTTCGAAGGAGGCCCAGCATTCATCGCCGTATTCGGCGTCGGCGGCGAATACCATGCCGGGGTTGCCGTTTTTCAGGCGAGTGGCGCCTTCGGCGGTGCATTTCACTTCGGGCAGATCGGCAAGGCCAAGTTCGAGCGGCTGGATATGGGCGTCGAGGTCGGGGGTGTGGGCCAGTTCCTCGACCTGTTCCATCGACAGGCCTTCGCTTGCGTCGAAGGGGCCGGACCAGATCCGGCGCAAGTTGAGCACATGTGCATGGCAGCCAAGCGCCGCACCGAGATCGCGGGCGATGGAGCGCACATAGCCGCCTTTGCCGCAGGTCATTTCCAGTGTCGCGTGATCTGCGTCCGGCCGGTCGGTCAGTACCAGTTCCTCGACCCAGAGCGGGCGTGCGGCCAGCTCCATTTCCTCGCCGCTGCGGGCCATCTTGTAGGCACGTTGACCGTCGATCTTGACGGCGGAAAATTGCGGCGGCACCTGTTCTATATCGCCGACGAACTGGCCAAGCGCTTGCTTGATCTCTTCATCCGAGGGGCGCAGATCGCTGCTGGCGATGACTTCGCCTTCGGCGTCATCCGTATTCGTGGCCTGTCCGAGACGGATGGTAAAGCTGTAGGCCTTGAGCGCGTCGGTGATGTAGGGAACGGTCTTGGTCGCCTCGCCGAGGGCGACGGCCAGAACCCCGGTCGCGGTCGGGTCGAGCGTGCCGGCGTGTCCGGCTTTTTTCGCACCGAGCGCCCAGCGGACCTTGTTCACCACGGCGGTAGAGGTGGGTCCTGCGGGTTTGTCGATGACCAGCCAACCGGAGATGTTGCGACCTTTGCGTGCCATGCGCTTTCCTTGCGTGAAAGTTGAAGCGGGGCCTTACAGGAGCTTTGCGGGCGGGGTCAACATGGATCGCTGCGGCGGTGCGATCCTGTCGGGGGTGCAAAAATGTTACCAAAGATTTTTGGCAAGAAAATTCGAATTTTCTTGGCCGGCGGCGGCGGGGTTATTCGCCGTTCGTCGTGGCGATTCCGACGATGGGTCCCATCGCGAAACCCGCGTCGTTCCGACCAAAGTCCGGCGCGTAGAGGCGTGAGATATTACCGTCGAAATAAAGGGCGTTCGGCAGGTCCAGTACGTCCCGGAAGAGGCTGCCGAATTCATGAAAGGTCACCCGGTTGCGCGAGATAGCAAAGACCACGCGCTTGCCGTCGGCGCTGGTGCCTACACCGTTGCGGACATAGCGCGAATCGCTGTCCGGCAGGAACCGGGGGTGCAACTCGCCATCGATGACGAGCATCGGGCCCGATTGCGTGGCATAATCGCAGGCGGGCTGGGTTTCACTGAAACGCAGGGTTTCTATGACATCGGCGCGGTTCTGTCCGATACAGAAAACCCCGTTGGGCAGCATGCCGAAATTGCCGGGTCCGGCGTTAGGGATCAGCTTCTGCACCACCTTGTCCGGCTCGGCGTAATAGCCAACCGGTGCGCGGTCTGAATGGTACATGCCCGCGTTCATCGCGAAGACAAGCGTCTTGCCCTGTTGGTCCAGCTTCTGGGCGACGCTGCCGAATTGCCCGTAGGGCTGGCCCTCTTCGTCGTAGAGAAAGAGCCGTAGTTCATCGGATTCGGCATTCGCCTCGCACACCGTATAGCGGTTGCTGTCCTGATCCACGTCTCGGCATTCTACGGCCTGTGCCTCTGGCGCAGCGGCGAGCCCCAGCAACAGCAGAAAAAGCGCAGGCAGGGCGCGCGGCATCAGTCGTCGAGATCCCGACGCACGGAATCCTGCGCGAAGATGCGGCGGGTGTCGTCCAACCGGTCGAAAGTCTCGTCCAGCTGGAACCGCAGTTCAGGCGCGAATTTCAACGCGAGCTTTTTGGCCACGACCCGGCGCAGTTCGGCCTTGTTGCGAGCCAGCAGGCCGACGACCTCATCCTGTCCACGGCCACCAAGCGGCAGCACATAGACCGTTGCCACCTTGAGATCGGGAGAGGCACGCACCTCGCCCACCGTAATCGACAGCCGGTTCAGGTCCGGATCATGGATATCGCCACGGGCCAGCACCTCGGACAGAGTCCGGCGGATCAGTTCTCCGACGCGGAGCTGGCGTTGCGATGGTCCGGGACCGTCATGAAATTTGTTCTTGCCCATGATTGCTGATCTAAGGCGTCGGATCGGCTTTGCCAAGCGGGGCAAGAGCGGGTATCGAGCCTTTGGCGGCGAAAAGAAGGGAAATCATCATGTCAAACCTGCCTGGAATCGTTGTGACGGGGGCATCGGGCCGGATGGGGCAGATGCTTGTGCGTGTGGTCAGCGAAAGCGACCGGGCGCGTCTGGTCGGCGCGGTCGAACGCAAGGGGCATGACTGGGTCGGGCGCGATATCGGCACGGCGATGGGCGGTGCCGAGCTTGGCGTCACGGTCACGGATGACCCGCTTGAAGCCTTTGCCAAGGCGCAGGCGGTGCTGGATTTCACCGCACCCGAGGCCACGCTTGAATTCGCCGCTTTGGCGGCGCAGGCGCGGGCCGTGCATGTCATCGGCACCACCGGCATGAGCGATGAACAGATCGCCAAGCTGGAACCGGCCTCGCGCCATGCGGTGATCGTGCGGGCGGGCAATATGAGCCTTGGCGTCAACCTTCTTACCCAGCTGACCCGCCGTGTGGCCGAGGCGCTGGACGAGGAATTCGACATCGAGGTGGTCGAGGCGCATCATCGCCACAAGGTCGATGCGCCCTCGGGTACGGCGCTGATGCTGGGCGAGGCCGCCGCCGAGGGGCGGGGAGTCAAACTCTCGGACGTGTCCGACCGGGGCCGCGACGGAATCACCGGTGCACGCGAAAAGGGTCATATCGGGTTTTCAGCAATCCGGGGCGGTGACATCGTGGGCGAACATGACGTGATCTTTGCAGGCGCGGGCGAGCGTATCATCCTGCGCCACATTGCGACCGACCGGCTTGTTTTTGCCCGTGGCGCGCTGAAAGCCGCGCTTTGGGGGCAGGACAAGACACCCGGGCAGTATGACATGGCGGATGTGCTGGGTTTCTGATTCCGGCTTATCGTTAAAATCCTAGCGATTTCTTATCGTCCCGGACCGATCTCTTTCGCGCGAAAGTGATCCGATTGGCGCTGTCATGCGTTTACCTGACAGATCCCGGCGATTTCGGAGGTATGCCATGCGGATTTTCAAAGAGTTTCTGCCAGCCCTGTTTCTGGGCGTCCTTGTCGCGGTTCCGGCACAGGCGGAATACGCCAAGATAGATAAAGTTAGCGAATTCAACGAGGTGGTGCAGGGCAAAACCCTGACCCGGCCGCTGATCCGGCTTGAGGTCACGCCTTCGGGCGCGATCAAAGGGCGCGGCGCGGCATGGGATGTGACCGGCAGCTGGAGCTGGCGCGACGGCTATTTCTGCCGCGACCTGAACTGGGGCGGCGACGATCTGGGCTACAACTGTCAGGAGGTCCGGGTGAGTGGCGAAAAGATCCGTTTCACCTCGGACAAGGGTAGCGGCGATTCGGCGGAGTTTCGTCTGAAACCCTGAAATTCGGGGGGTGATATCCGTACACCCCCTGTACACCCCCCGTGCATCACACCATGCACCGAGGCCGGGTAAGACGCCCGGTTGTGTCACCGAAAATTTTAAAAAATTTTGCCGGCCGTGGCTGGCCGAGCGCTCAGAAATCGATGGCGAGGCCCTTTTTCTCCCAGTCGCCGTAGCGAACGGGTTCGGGGCCGTCACGACCGCCAAGTTCTTTTGCCAGATTCGGTTCATAGGCGGCGGCCTTGCGGCGTTCCTCGGCCTCGGCGAGGGCGCGCAGCGCGGCGGGTGGCAAATCCTTGCGCGGGGTTTCGGGGCTGTCGGTCATCGCTCTCTTCCTTTGCTCACCTGCCCTTGATATATGCGGGCCTTCGCCGGGGGCAAGACGCAGGAGTATGCAGGTTGACCGATGCCACGACCGACGCGCGGCGCAGCGCGATCTATCTTCTCGATCAGATACTGGGTGAAAACCGCCTGATGTCGGAATGTCTCGCGGCGGGTGCGCTGGAACGTCTTTCGCCGCAGGATCGTGCAAGGGCGCAGCGTCTGGCCACCGAAACCCTGCGCGGGCTGGAGCGGGCCGACCGGCTGTTGCAGAAACACCTGCGCAAGTACCCGCCGCTGACGGTGCGCAATGCGCTGCGGCTTGGCACGGTGGAGCTTGCCGGGGGCGAGGCCGCGCATGGGGTGGTCAACGCGATGGTCGAGATCGTGTCGCGGCACAAGCGGCACGGGGCGCTTAAAGGGCTGGTCAACGCGGTGCTGCGCAAGATGGCCGACACCGCGCCCGAAGCCTGGGACACGCTGCGCAACCCGCGCCTGCCCAAGTGGCTACGCTCGCCTTTGGTCGCGGCTTGGGGTCCGGAAGCGGTGGCAGGCATGGAGCGTGCGCATTTTGCCGGGGCTCCTTTGGACATTACTGTAAAGCCGGGGTCGAAGGTCGATCTGCCCGGCGCGGTTGAACTGCCGACCGGGTCGCTGCGGCTGGCCGAGGCGGGGCAGGTGACGGCGCTTCCAGGTTATGAGGCCGGGGACTGGTGGGTGCAGGACGCGGCAGCGGCTTTGCCCGCGCGGGTGCTGGCGGCGCAGCCCGGGGAAAGCGTGCTCGACATGTGTGCCGCGCCCGGCGGCAAGACGTTGCAGCTCGCCGCGGCCGGGGCAAAGGTCACCGCGCTCGACATCTCCGAAGGGCGGATGCGGCGGGTGCGCGAAAACCTTGACCGCGCCGGCCTCGAGGCCGAGCTGGTCGTCGGTGACGCGCTTGAACACGAGGGCAACTACGACGCGATCCTGCTGGATGCGCCCTGTTCCGCGACCGGCACGATTCGCCGTCACCCTGATCTGCCCCATGCCAAGGACGGGGCGGAGTTCGGCGGGCTGATCGAGCTTCAGGCGCAGATGTTGGCCCATGCGTGGAGCCTGCTGAAGCCCGGCGGAAGGATGGTGTTCTGTACCTGCTCGCTTTTGCCGGACGAGGGCGAGGTGCAGGTCGAAGAGGCGCTTGCCGCCCATGGTGACATGAGCGTGGATCGCGAGGCGCTGATGGTGCCCGGTGTCGATTCGTCCTGGGTTACGGAAGAGGGCGGGTTGCGGCTGCGGCCCGATTTCTGGGCTGACAGGGGCGGGATGGATGGATTCTACATCGCCTGTCTGCGCAAGGCGGGCTGAACGCCACGGCAGCGGGACGGTTTTGCAATTCCGGAAAAGATATCGGTGACTTGGAGCGTTTGACGCTCTAACATGCCCGTCAAACGCCAAAGAGCGTGAGAGGCAGCGTATGTTCACCCCCGAGACCCTGACGGGCCGCAAGACACGGTTCATGAACCGGCTATATGCCCGTCTGAGCCGGCGCCAGAAAAAGGCGCGGGGGTTTGTTTCGTCGCCAGAGCCGCGCACGGTGGGCAGTTTTGCCAAGGGGCGGCAGCTGATCGCGGGCAATATCCTTTTCGCCGGATATCTTGTCGAAAGCCCCGACACCGGGTTGTGGGAGGTCGATTCCCCCACCGTCGGTTTCGACGATGAACGCCACGGGTTCGCATGGCTTGACGATCTGGCGGCGGTGGGCGACGGGCCCGCGCGGGCCAAGGCGCAGCAATGGCTTTGGGGCTGGATCGACAATTACGGCACCGGGCAGGGGCCGGGATGGACCCCGGCGCTGACCGGGCGGCGGGTGATCCGCTGGATCAACCACGCGATTTTCCTGCTGCGAGGGCAGGACAGTGCCGAAAGCGATGCCTTCTTTCGGGCTCTGGCGCAGCAGGTCTGGTTCCTGTCGAAACGCTGGCATGCCTCGCCGCCGGGGCTGCCCCGGTTCGAGGCGCTGACCGGGCTGATCTATGCGGGGCTGGCGCTGGAGGGGCATGAGGATCTGGCCGATCCGGCGGTCCGGGCGCTGGCGCAGGAATGCAAGCTACGCATCGACGAGCAAGGCGGGTTGCCGACACGCAACCCCGAGGAGCTGCTGGATGTTTTCACCCTGCTGACATGGGCGGCGGCCTCGCTGCACGAGGCAGGACGCGGTACGCCGCAGCCGCATACGGCGGCAGTGGCGCGGATTGCCCCCACGCTGCGCGCGCTGCGCCATGCGGATGGCGGTCTTGCGCGGTTTCATGGCGGCGGTCGCGGGCTGGACGGGCGGCTGGATCACGCGCTGGCGGCCAGCCATATCAAACCGGATCACCCCAAGAGCCTGTCGATGGGCTATGCCCGGCTGAGTGCCGGGCGCACCAGCCTGATCATCGATGCAAGCCCGCCGCCAAAGGGCGATGCCTCGTATAATGCCCATGCCTCGACACTGGCGTTCGAGCTGACCTCGGGGCGGCGGCCGCTGGTCGTCAGCTGCGGGTCGGGCGTGTCGTTCGGCACGGAATGGCGCCGGGCAGGGCGGGCGACCCCGTCGCATTCGACGCTCTGCCTCGAAGGTTATTCCAGCGGGCGGCTGATGCCCGTGGGCAAGACCGGGGCGGTCGAGAACCTGATCGAGACGGCGACCCACGTTCCTTACGAGCTGGACGAAGATTCCGAAATGGTGCGGTTTCAGGGCGGGCATGACGGCTATCAGCGCAAGTTCGGGCTGACACATGCGCGTACGCTGGAAATGTCCCATGACGGGCGCGGGCTTGTGGGCGAGGACATGCTGCTGGCGATGGAGCCCGCCGACAAGCGCAAGTTCGATCAGGCGATGGACAAGGTGGCGCTGGCCGGTCTGTCCTTTGCCATCCGCATGCATCTGCACCCGGATGTGGATGCGACCGTGGATCTGGGCGGCGCGGCGGTGTCGATGGCGCTCAAGAGCGGGGAGATCTGGGTGTTCCGGCACAACAGCAAATGCGAACTGTCGCTGGAGCCGAGCGTCTATCTGGAAAACGGACGGCTCAAGCCGCGCGCCAGCCGCCAGATCGTGCTGACGGGGCGGGCGATGGATTATGCCACGCGGGTGCGCTGGTCGCTGTCCAAGGCGCATGACACGGCCATCGCGGTGCGCGATCTGGAGCGCGACGAGTCGATGTATCAGCTCTGATCGCGGCTTTTCCGGGCATTTCGGGGCAGATAGCGGCAAAGAGCCGCCAGATCAGTGCATTCCAGAGGTTCTATCCGGCGCAGAGATGTTCTATGCCCCGGCGCAACTGCTGCCAGATTCAGGAAAGTTGATATGAGCGATCTTCACCCCGTCAAACGTGCCCTTCTTTCGGTGTCGGACAAGACCGGCCTAGTCGAGCTTGGCAAGGCGCTTGCCGGGCGCGACGTCGAACTGCTGAGCACCGGGGGTACGGCCAAGGCGCTGCGCGAGGCGGGGCTTGAGGTGAAAGACGTGGCCGAGATCACCGGTTTCCCCGAGATGATGGATGGCCGGGTCAAGACGTTGCACCCGATGGTGCATGGCGGGCTGCTGGCGCTGCGCGACAATGACGACCACGTGGCGGCGATGAAGGAACACGGGATCGGCGGCATCGACCTGCTGGTGGTGAACCTTTACCCGTTTGAGGCGACCGTGGCCAAGGGCGCGGATTACGAGACCTGCATCGAGAATATCGACATCGGTGGCCCCGCGATGATCCGCGCGGCGGCAAAGAACCACGATTTTGTCACCACCATCGTGGATGTCGAGGATTACGACGCGCTGCTGGCCGAGCTTGGCGCGCAGGACGGTGCGACGACCTATGCGTTCCGTCAGAAGCAGGCGCAGATCGCCTATGCCCGCACGGCGGCTTATGACACCGCCGTCAGCACATGGATGGCAGGCGCGCTGGGCGAGGCGACGCCGCGTCGCCGGTCTTTTACCGGCACGTTCAAGCAGGTCATGCGCTATGGTGAGAACAGCCACCAGTCGGCGGCGTTTTACACCGATGGCACCGGCCGTCCGGGCGTCGCGACGGCGACGCAGCATCAGGGCAAGGAACTGTCCTATAACAACATCAACGACACCGATGCGGCGTTCGAACTGGTGGCCGAGTTCGATCCGGCCGACGGGCCTGCGGTGGCGATCATCAAGCACGCCAACCCCTGTGGCGTGGCACGGGGCGAGACGCTGATCGAGGCCTATCGCAACGCGTTCGACTGCGACCGCACCAGCGCCTTTGGTGGCATCGTCGCGCTGAACCAGCCGCTGGACGAGGAAACCGCAAAGGCCATCGTCGAGATCTTTACCGAGGTCGTGATCGCGCCCGGTGCCTCGGATGCGGCCAAGGCGGTGTTCGCGGCCAAGAAGAACCTGCGCCTGCTGACCACCGAAGGGCTGCCCGACGTCAAGGCACCGATCACCACCTATCGGCAGGTGGCGGGCGGCATGCTCGTTCAGGACAAGGACACCGGCTATGTCGGGATGGACGACCTGAAGGTTGTCACCAAGAAAGCGCCGTCAGACGAGCAGATGGCCGATCTGCTGTTTGCGTGGAAAGTCGCCAAGCACGTGAAATCCAACGCCATCGTCTACGTCAAGGACAAGGCCACCGTGGGTGTGGGCGCGGGCCAGATGAGCCGTCTCGATTCTGCGCTGATCGCCGCGAAAAAGGCCGAACGCATGGCCGAGGCGATGGAGCTGCCGCAGCCGTTGACCATCGGGTCGGCTGTCGCGTCGGATGCGTTCTTTCCTTTTGCCGACGGTTTGATGGAGGCCGCCGCCGCGGGCGCGACCTGCGTGATCCAGCCGGGCGGGTCGATGCGCGATGACGAGGTGATCGCCGCTGCCGACGAGGCAGGCATCGCCATGGTCTTTACCGGCATGCGGCATTTCCGTCACTGATGGGCCGGCCCGCGCTGATCTGGGCCGCTCTGGCCGCCTTTGTGCTGGACCAGGGCAGCAAATACGCCGTCGTGCATGGCATGGAGCTTGCGCGGCGGCACTGGATCGAGGTTTTCCCGCCGCTTCTGACTTTTCGCTATGGCGAGAACCGGGGGATCAATTTCGGTCTGCTCGACGGCAATTCGGAAATCGCACGCTGGGTGCTGATCGTCTTTTCGCTGCTGGTGGTCGTGGCCGTCGGCTGGTGGGTGGTCCGCAACCAGCGCGGGGTCTGGATGCAGGTCAGCGCCGGATTGCTGATCGGCGGCGCGCTTGGGAATGTCGCCGACCGGCTGCTTTATGGTTATGTGCTCGATTTCCTGAACATGTCCTGCTGCGGTATCAACAATCCCTTTGTTTTCAATGTCGCGGATGTGTTCATCTTTGCGGGTGCGGCGGGGTTGATCCTGTTCGACAATCGCGACAAACCGGGGTCGAGCCCGCGCCGGAAGCCGGCGAAAAAGGGATCGTAACGGCGAAAAGGTCGCGAAAAACGTGTCGTGACCTGAGCGGCGGAATGGGGTAGAACCCCGACAAAGGACTGGCAGGAGAAGCGTCGTGCGGACAGCACTGGGGATCATTGTAGTGGCACTGGCGGTGTCGGGCTGCTCGCAGAAGGGGCTGATGGACCTGCGCTCGGACAGCTATGGACCGGACGAATTCCTGATCCTGCCGAACAAGGAACTTGAGATTCCCGACAATCTGAACGCGCTGCCCGAACCGACTCCGGGCATGGGCAACCGGGTCGATCCCAATCCCAAGGCCGATGCGGTCGCCGCCCTTGGAGGCAATCCGGCGACGCTGGGCCAGACCGCCGTGCCCTCGGGCGATGGCGCGCTGATCGCGCAGGCCAACCGCTATGGCACGCCGGGCAGCATCCGGACCGAGCTGGCCGCCGCCGACGCGGAATTCCGTCGCCGCCAGTCGCGCGGCACGCGTATCCGCCTGTTCCCCGTGGACCGGTATCAGCAGGCCTATCGCCGCGAAGCCATCGATCCGTTCGAAATGAACAGCCGGTATCGCGCATCGGGCTATATGACGCCGACCGCGCCGCCGGTCGAGTAAGCCCGGGCGGATCATCACGATCCGACGAGAAAAGATTACAAAATCGCAAGGTGTCTTGAACCTTTCATCGCGATACACAGGTTCAGCCTAAACCGCATGAAAGGACGTCCGAACATGTTGCGACATCTCGCGCCACTGGCTGCTGTCTTTGCGCTGGTTGCCCCTGCCTTTGGCGAAACCGCCGAAGAGCCGGTTACGACCTATACCCTTGATAACGGCATGGAAGTCGTCGTGGTCGAGGACCACCGCGCCCCCGTGGTGCAGCAGATGGTCTGGTACCGGGCCGGGTCCGCCGATGAAACGCGGGGCGTGTCCGGCGTGGCGCATTTCCTTGAACACCTGCTGTTCAAGGCGACGGACAATCTGGAATCGGGCGAGTTTTCCGAAGTTGTCGCGGCCAATGGCGGCGAGGATAACGCGTTCACCAGCTATGATTACACCGCCTATTACCAGCGCGTCGCCGCCGACCGGCTTGAGCTGATGATGGAGATGGAATCGGACCGGATGAAGAACCTCCGCCTGAGCGAGAGCGACATCCTGACCGAGCGCGACGTGATCCTTGAGGAACGCAACCAGCGGACCGACAACAATCCGCGCTCGCTGTTCGCCGAGCAGATGAACGCGGCGCAGTTTCTGAACCATCGCTATGGCACGCCGGTGATCGGCTGGCGGCACGAGATGGAGACCCTGTCGCTGGAGGACGCGTTGTCCTTCTACGGCACCTATTACTCGCCCAATAACGCGATCCTCGTGGTTTCGGGCGACGTGGTGCCCGAAGAGGTGCTGGCGCTGGCCGAGCAATACTATGGCGTGATCCCGGCGAACCCTGACCTGCCGGAACGTATCCGCACGACGGAACCGCCGCAGACCGCCGCGCGTCGGCTCACCTACAAGGATGCGCGGGTTGCGCAGCCCTATGTCTCGCGCTCGTACCTTGCGCCGGAACGTGACCCGGGCGATCAGGAACGTGCCGCCGCGCTGACCGTGCTGGCCGAGATGCTGGGCGGGGGGACGACGTCCTTCCTTGCCGAAAAGCTGCAATTCGATAACCCGACAGCGGTCTGGACCGGGGCGTTCTACAGCGGCAAGGCGCTCGACAAGACCACATTCGACATGATCATCGTGCCCAGCGACGGTGTGAGCCTGAGCGAGGCCGAGGCGGCGCTTGACGAGGCGCTTGCTGCCTTCATGGAGCGCGGCGTCGACATGGAGCAGCTTGAGCGGATCAAGATGCAGCTGCGCGCGTCGCAGATCTATGCCCGCGATAACGTGGACGGGATCGGCCAGCGGTATGGCAGCGCCCTTGCGATCGGTCTGACGGTGCAGGACGTACAGGACTGGCCGGATGTGCTTCAGGCGGTAACGGCGGATGACATCATGCAGGCCGCGCGCGACCTGTTCCGCGAAGAATCCTCGGTCACCGGATGGTTGATGCGGGATACGGAGGTGACCCAATGAAACGTCTTTTTGTCTCGCTGATCCTGCTGATCGTCGCCGTCCCCGCATGGGCCGAGATCGACATTCAGAAAGTCACCTCGGAAAAGGGCATCACCGCCTGGCTGGTCGAGGAACATTCCATCCCCTTCACCGCGCTTGAGCTGCGCTTTCGCGGCGGTACCTCGCTGGATGAACCCGGCAAGCGCGGCGCGACGAACCTGATGGCCGCGCTTCTAGAAGAGGGCGCGGGCGACCTGGACGCGCGTGAGTTTGCCCGCCGCAAGGAAGAGCTCGCCGCCTCATTCGGCTATGGCGCAAGCGACGATTCCGTATCCGTGTCGGCCAAGTTCCTGAGCGAGAACCGCGACGAGGCGCTTGCCCTGCTGCGCACAACCCTGATGGAGCCGCGTTTCGACGAGGATGCGCTGGAACGGGTGCGGGCACAGGTCATTTCCGGGCTGATGTCAGATGCGAAAGACCCTAACACCATCGCCGGGAACGCCTTTTCCGAGATGGCGTTTGGCGATCACCCCTATGGCTCTTCCGGTGACGGCACGATCGAAACGGTCACGTCGCTGACCCGCGAGGATATTCAGACCGCGTTTGACAATGTCTTTGCGCTGGACCGGATCTATGTCTCGGCGGTCGGGGATATCACCCCCGAGGAACTGTCGGCCCTGCTGGACGAGCTTGTTGGCGATCTGCCGGAAACCGGAGCACCTATGCCCGGCCCGGCGAATGTTGCCATCACCGGCGGGAATACGATCGTCGATTTCGATACACCTCAGTCGGTCGCGGTCTTTGGTCAGACCGGCATGGCGCGCGAGAATGATGATTTCTTTGCCGCCTATGTGATGAACCAGATTCTTGGGGCGGGCGGTTTCGAATCCCGTCTGATGACCGAGGTACGTGAAAAACGCGGTCTGACCTATGGCGTCTATTCCTACCTCGCGCCCAAGACATGGGGGCCGATCTACGTGGGCCGCGTGTCGTCGTCGAACGACCGTATCGCCGAGGCGGTGCAGGTGATCCGCGACGAATGGAGCAAGCTGAGCGAGGAAGGCGTGACCCAGAAGGAACTGGATGACGCCAAGACCTATCTGACCGGCGCCTACCCGCTGCAATTCGACGGCAACGGCCAGATTGCCAGCATCCTCGTGAGTATGCAGGTGAACGGGTTGCCCATCGACTATGTCACGACCCGGAATGCCAAGATGGAGGCGGTGACGCTTGAGGATGTGAACCGCGTGGCACGCGAGTTCCTTGACCCCGAAAACCTGCATGTGGTGGTTGTCGGCAAGCCCGAGGGCATGGAAGCGACCGCCGGAAACTAAGCGTGACGGGGGCCGCCATGGCCCCCGACATTATTCGCCGTAGGGCACCCAGATATTCTGGATCTCGGTCGACTGCGCCAGCCATTCGGCACTGTCATTCGCGTACCAGTCACGCGCCTTGCCGTCATTCACCCACGTACGCTTGAGATTGCCGGCGCTCGCCTTTTCGATCTCGCCTGAGAGGTCGGATGAGGAGAAACTCCAGACCGCGTCAAGGTTCAGGTGCGACGCCATCGGGCCTGCCAGATCCTCATGCGCGCCGGTGAGGATATTGACCGCGCCGCCCGGCACGTCCGAGGTATCGAGGATCTGGTAGAAATCGGTTGCGGCCAGCGGGTAGGGTTCGCTCGCGGCCAGTACAACACGGTTACCCATCGCAATCGCCGGGGCCATCACCGAAACGAGGCCCAGCAAGGGCGCCTCATCCGCACAAAGCGCCCCGATCAGGCCCACCGGCTGCTTCATCGCCAGCGCCACGCCCCGGATCGGCACGCCATGCACCTGCCCGTCATACTTGTCGGCCCATGCCGCATAGGTGAACAGCCGCTGGATCGAGGCCTCGACTTCCTTTTCGCCCTTGCGGCCCGGCATCATCGCATCGATCCGGGCGGCGAATTCCGCGGCCCGCGCCGACAGGTTCTCGGCGATGTAATAGAGGATCTGCGCCCGCAGATGGCCCGTGGTCTTTGCCCATCCGGCTGCCCCGGCAGCGGCCTCCACCGCGTTGCGCACATCCTTGCGGCTGCCCTGACCCACATGGCCAAGCAGCTTGCCCGACCGGTTGCGCACCGCGCGGGAATAGCCGGAATCGGGCCGCGCCTGCTTGCCGCCGATATACATCTTGGCGGTGCGGTCCAGCGCATCCACCGGGCCGCCTTCGCCAATGACTTCCGTCACGCGTTTCAGCGCCGACACCTTGCTTATGGATTTCGTATAGGCCGCAAGCCCTTCCCAACCGCCTTCGCGACCAAAGCCGCTTTCGCGCACGCCGCCAAAACCGGCGGCAGCGTCGAACAGGTTGGTGGCGTTGACCCAGACCACCCCGGCAGCCAGTTTCGGCGCGATGTCCAGCGCAAGGTTGAGGTTCTCGCTCCAGACCGTCGCGGCCAGACCATAGCGCGTGTTGTTGGCCAGCTGCACCGCCTCGTCCGGCGTCCGAAAGGTGCAAGAGGCCAGAACGGGGCCGAATATCTCTTCCTGCATCAGCGGGTCCGACGGGGCCAGACCGGTGATCAGCGTCGGCGGGTAGTAACATCCGTTCTCGGGCACGTCCCCGGCCTGAAATACCTCGCCCGCCGTATTCGCGGCCACCATGTCACGCACCCGGTGCAGCTGCACCGGATCGACCAGCGCGCCTACGTCAATGGACTTGTCCAGCGGATCGCCAATGCGCAGCTTTTCCATCCGCGCGCGCAGCTTGGCAAGGAACGCCCCGGCCACGCTTTCCTGCACCAGCAGCCGCGATCCCGCGCAGCAGACCTGCCCCTGATTGAACCAGATCGCATCGACCAGCCCCTCGACCGCGCTGTCGAGATCGGCGTCGTCAAAGACGATATAGGGGCTCTTGCCGCCCAGCTCGAGCGTCAGCGCCTTGCCCGACCCGGCGGTAACCTCGCGAATGCGCCGCCCCACGGCGGTCGAACCGGTAAAGGCGATCTTGTCCACGTCCGAGCGCACGATCATCTCGCCGACACCGCCATCGCCGGTCACGATATTCACCACCCCCTTGGGCATCCCGGCCTGACGGCAGATATCGGCGAATAACAGCGCGGTGAGCGAGGTATATTCCGCCGGTTTCAGCACCACCGTATTGCCCATCGCCAGCGCGGGCGCGACTTTCCAGGCCAGCATCAAAAGCGGAAAGTTCCACGGGACGATCTGCCCGCAGACCCCAAGGGCGGCGCGACCGGGCAGCGCCTCTTCCATCAGTTGCGCCATACCTGCGTGGTAATAGAAATGCCGCTGCACCAATGGCAGGTCGATATCGCGCGATTCCCGGATCGGCTTGCCGTTATCGAGTGTCTCCAGCACCGCGAACAGCCGCGCATGTTTCTGCAACAGCCGCGCCAGCGCATAAAGATACCGCGCACGCCCCGGACCGCCAATCCTCTCCCAGCCCGGCTGCGCCTTGCGCGCCGCTGCCACTGCCGCATCGACGTCATCCTGAGTGGCCTGGCTGATCGTGGCGAGAACTTCGCCATTTGCCGGGTTGCGGCTCTCGAATCCCGCGCCGGGTGCGGTAAACGCGCCATCGATGAAATGGCCGAACCGGTCGCCTTGGTCCACCAGCCACGCTAATGCCTCGGCGGCGCTTTCCGGCGCGGGGCCATAATCCATACGCTCGAATCTTTCTTTAACGCTCATGGCTTCTTCTCGTCCCAAATACGGAAATTCCGACCTCTGCCGCAGGCGTCAGCCCATCGCATGGCGATACCCGGCGGAATAGGCGCCGCTCACATGGTGCTCAAGCTGCCGCTCGATATCGCCCAATAGCGAGGAGGCGCCAAAGCGGAACAGATGCGGATCCAGCCAGTCATCGCCCAGCTCTTCCTTGATCAGTGACAGGTAGACCAGCGCATCCTTGGCCTTCGATATCCCCCCGGCAGGTTTGTAGCCCACCTTGATGCCGGTGCGTTCCTGATAGTCGCGGATCGCGCGGATCATCACCAGCGACACGGGCAGGGTGGCGTTGACGCTTTCCTTGCCGGTCGAGGTCTTGATGAAATCCGCCCCCGCCATCATGCAGACCAGCGAGGCGCGGGCGACGTTTCGCAAGGAACCCAGCTCGCCCGTGGCAAGGATCGCTTTCACATGGGCATCGCCGCAGGCCTCGCGAAAGGCGCGCATTTCATCGTACAGAGCCTGCCAGTCGCCCGAGAGCACATGGCGGCGCGAAATCACGATGTCGATCTCTGCGGCCCCGGCCTCGACGCTTTCGCCGATCTCGGCAACACGCAGGTGAAAGGGCGACAGACCGGCGGGAAAACCGGTGCTGACAGCGGCGACCGGGATGCCGGTGCCGTGCAGCGCCTCGACCGCGGTTTCCACCATGTCGTGATAGACACAGACCGCGCCCACGGTGATCGGGTCCATGTCCATCGCCTCGAGCAGCGCGGGCGCGACCGGCTGGCGCGCCTTGGCGCAAAGCCTGCGCACCCGTTCTGCGGTGTCGTCGCCGGCCAGCGTCGTCAGGTCGATGCAGGTGATCGCCTTGAGCAGCCACGCGGCCTGATAGTCCTTCTTGACCGACCGTCGCCCCGGCAGGGTCGCGGCGCGTCGTTCGATGGCCGATGTATTGGCCTGCGCGGCCCGCACCCAGTCCATGTCGAGCGCCATGCCGGGATTGCGTTTTTCGGCGAGTTGCGGCAGATGCGCCGTGCTCTGCATCTCTTTGGTTTGCATCGATGGCTCTCGGCTAATTGCTTGGGTGAAAGTCGCATGTGCCCGACCCCTTGGCAAGCAGTCGGAGAGGCGGGATTTTGCGCAGGAAGATTCTTTTAGAATCGCGGAGCGCCATGCTAGGTGTGGTGGTATGCAAAGCACGAACCCCAATATCAGCGAGATTCGCCCGGTCATCCGCCAGCTTGACGAAAGCGCGATCAATCGTATCGCCGCCGGTGAGGTTGTGGAACGGCCCGCCTCTGCCGTCAAGGAACTGGTGGAAAACGCGGTCGACGCGGGGGCGCGGCGCATCACCGTCGATATCGCCGATGGCGGCAAGACGCTGATCCGGGTGACCGATGACGGCTGCGGTATCGCACCGGATGATCTGCCGCTGGCGCTTGCGCGGCATGCGACCTCGAAAATCGACGGCTCGGACCTGTTGAACATCCACACCTTTGGCTTTCGGGGCGAGGCGCTGCCCTCGCTTGGGGCGGTCGGGCGGCTGTCGATCACCTCGCGCGCGGCGGGGCACGAGGCCGCGACCATCCGCGTGTCCGGTAGCCGGATGGAGCCGGTGAAGCCCGCGGCGCTGCGCGCGGGCACCGTGGTTGAGCTGCGCGACCTGTTCTATGCCACGCCGGCCCGTCTGAAATTCATGCGCACCGACCGGGCCGAGACGCAGGCGATCACCGATGTGATCAAGCGGCTGGCGATGGCCGAACCGGCGATCAGCATCCACCTGAACGAGGTCTCGGATGGCAAGGAAGGGCGCAGCCTGTTTCGCTCGGACGCCGAGACGGGCGATCTTTTCGATGCGTTGCAGGGGCGGCTTGCCGGGGTTCTGGGCCGGGAATTCGCCGAGAACGCCCTGAAAATCGACGCCGAGCGCGAGGGGCTGCGGCTGTTCGGCTATGCGGCGCTGCCCACTTATTCGCGCGGCGCGGCGGTGGCGCAGTTCCTTTTCGTCAATGGTCGCCCGGTGCGCGACAAGATGCTGTACGGGGCGCTGAGGGCGGCCTATTTCGATTTCCTCAGCCGTGATCGTCACCCGGCGGCGGCACTGTTCATCGATTGCGACCCGATGCTGGTCGACGTGAACGTGCACCCGGCGAAATCCGAGGTGCGGTTCCGCGATCCCGGTCTGGCGCGGGGGCTGATCGTTTCGGGTTTGCGCCATGCGCTGGCGAATGCGGGTCACCGGGCGTCTTCGACTGTCGCCTCGGCGACGCTGGGCGCGATGCGGCCGGAACCTGCCCCTGCCAGCGGCGGTGCGCGGATCTACCAGATGGACCGGCCTTCGCTTGGGGCACGCGGGGCGTCCTATGCGGCGCAGGCCCCGGCGCCTGCTCCGACACCTGAACGGGGTTTCGCCGATCTGGGCGAAAGCTATAGCGCGCGGGTGGTTGAGCCTGAGCCAGTGCAACAAGAGGAACCGGTCGAGGCGCGTCCGCTGGGCGCGGCGCGCGGGCAAGTGCATGAGAACTATATCATCGCCCAGACCGAAAACGGTATGGTCATCGTTGATCAGCACGCGGCGCATGAACGGCTCGTCTATGAAAAGCTGAAACGCCAGATGGCCGAAAACGGCGTTGCGGCCCAGGCGTTGCTGATCCCCGAGATCGTCGAAATGTCCGAGGGCGACTGCGCACGGCTGATGGAAATTGCCGAAGACCTGACGCGCATGGGTCTGACCATCGAACCGTTTGGTGGCGGTGCAGTGGCCGTGCGTGAAACCCCGGCGATCCTTGGCGAAGTCAATGCCGAGGCGATGCTGAAGGATATTCTGGATGAGCTGGACGATCTTGGCAGCTCGCAGATGGTGCAGGCGAAAATCGAGGCGATCCTAAGCCGCGTGGCCTGCCATGGTTCGATCCGGTCGGGCCGCCGGATGCGCGCCGAAGAGATGAATGCCCTGCTGCGGGAAATGGAGGCGACGCCCCATTCCGGCCAGTGCAACCATGGTCGGCCGACCTATGTCGAACTGAAACTGGCGGATATCGAACGGCTGTTCGGGCGAACCTGATGGAGAGCCTCGACGCGGTTATCGCCACGCTGAAACAACAGGACCCTGCCGTGCTGGCCGCCGGGGCATTTGCGTTACTGCTGCTGGTGCTTCTCATCTTTGCCATCCGCGCCTCGGGCCGGGCGGCGGCGGCTGTTGTACCGCTGTCGCGCCAGATGGCGGCGCTGGGGCAATCGGTGCAGCAGCTTGGCCAGGGACAGGACCAGCTGCGCGGTGGTTTGCAGATGGTGTCGGACACGCAGGCCAATGCGCAGACGCAGGTAATCCAGACGATGGAGGCGCGGCTGGCTTCGGTCCAGCAGCAGATGAACGACAGGCTGGCCGAGAACGCGATGCGCTCGGCCCGGTCTCTGGCGGAAATGCAGGAGCGGATGCAGGAAAGCCTGCACGGCAATTCCAAGCGCACGGCGACCTCGCTGACGCAGTTGCAGGAGCGGCTCGCGACCATCGATAAGGCGCAGGACAATATCACCAAGCTGTCGGGCGATGTCCTAAGCCTTCAGGATATCCTGTCGAACAAGCAGACGCGCGGGGCCTTCGGGGAAATCCAGCTGAACGATATCGTGTCCAAGGCGCTGCCCGCTGACAGCTATCGTTTGCAGGCAACGCTGTCGAACGGGCGGCGGGCCGATTGCCTGATCCACCTGCCTAACCCGCCGGGACCGATCGTGATCGACAGCAAGTTCCCGCTGGAAGCTTATGAGGCACTGCGGCGGGCCGAGACCCCGCAGCAGGTCAAGGAAGCGCAGCAATTACTGCGGAATACGGTACGCAACCACATCAAGGCGATCTCCGAGCGATACATCCTTGAGGGCGAAACCGCAGACGGGGCGCTGATGTTCCTTCCGTCCGAGGCCGTCTATGCCGAGCTGCACGCGAATTTCGCGGAACTGGTACGCGAAGGCTTTGCCGCGCGGGTCTGGATCGTGTCGCCGACCACCTGCATGGCGACGCTCAACACGATGCGGGCAATCCTCAAGGACGCGCGGATGCGCGAACAGGCGGGCGCGATCCGCCGGGAGCTTGGCCTGCTGCACAAGGATGTGGACCGGCTGGGCGAACGGGTCGGCAATCTTGACCGCCATTTCGCACAGGCGGCCAAGGACGTGTCCGAAATTCGTATCAGCGCAGAAAAAGCCGGTCGCCGTGCGCAGCGTCTGGATAATTTCGATTTCGAGGAGGTCGAGCAGGACGCGGGCAATATCGTGCCGCTGGGCCAGCTCGACCGGTAGGGGTCAGATCCGCAGGAAGGGCTGAAGCATCCGTGGGATAATGCCTTTGAATTTCAGCGGCGCATCGGTGACGGCAAGGCAGATGCAATCCTCGGAGATATCCGCGACCGGCGTGTGGGTCACATCCTGATCGGCGGTTTCCACGTCACCGGGGCCGAAACTGTCGTATTCGTCCGAAAAGGCTCCCTTGAGCACCATGGTCAGCTCGGTCCCGTTGTGGCTGTGATCCGGCACGGCGGCGCCTGCGGGAATATAGAGCAGCCGCGCGGTGGCCCCTTTTGCGGTGGGAAGGATCGCCTGCTTGAGGCCCATGCCGACCGGGCGCCATTTCACCGAAGCCAGATCGCCGCCCACGTAATCCTGCAGGGGCGCGGGAAACACATCATCCTTGCGGCGGGCGGCGCGGGTTTCCTGCGCCGGGGCAAGGTCGATGGTGGCGAAAATCGCCTCGATCGCGTCGGGGGACATGGCGACATGTGGCACATCCGGCAGGCCATCGCCTTCGAGGATGGCCCCGCCGACCGCGTCAAAGGATTCAAGTTGCGCACGGCAGGTGTCGCAAAGCGAAACGTGGGTCGCGACCATCAGCGAAAAAGCCTCGTTCAGAAGGCCGGCGGAATAGGCGATCAGGAGGTCGTCGCTCAGGTGATGTTTTATCTTTTCTGTCATGGTTTCGATCACTTCATGGCATGGCGCAAGCGGTCCAGCGCCAGACGGATACGGGATTTGATCGTGCCAAGCGGCAGGCCGGTTTCAGCGGCAATCTCGCTATGCGAGAGATCGCCGAAATAGGCGCGTTCGATCAGTTCTTTCTGTGTTTCGGGCAGATCGGTGATCGCCTGCCGCAGCTTTTCACTTTCCTGCTGAAGGGACAGGACGTCTTCTTGCGCCGGTTCGGCCTCGGGGCCCCATGTGAGGTCCTCGGGTTCCGGGCGGCGCTGGCGGCGCAGCATGTCGATCCGGCGGTTCCGCGCGATGGTAAAAATCCATGTCGCAACGGACGCGCGGGAGGGGTCGAACATATGCGCCTTGCGCCAGAGCGTCGTCATCACATCCTGCGCACATTCTTCGGCCAGCGTGGCATCGGCACCGGATTTCATCAGAAACGCTTTGACCCTTGGCGCAAAGTGTTCGAACACGCGGGCGAAAGCCGCCCGGTCCTGATGGTCGCGGATGCGACCGATCAGCATGACCCAGTCCGGCGCTTCGGGGTCGGTCTTTGGCGCAGAACTGGCGTTCGTCCTCTTCAATGCACGGTTTCCCACGGGCAACGGTTGCACCACGCGGAAGGCCGGTATCGGGACCGGCACGCGCAGCGCGTTGCTTTCAGAATTATGTTCTCGTGCATTCAGCATAGTCCTGTTACGCGGGTTTTGAAGGTTTGGATCACGGCGCAGAGAATTTTTTTCACCTTCGTGACGCTGGGCAGCGTGGCCCGCAGGTGCCTGATCCACAAAAATTTCTTTCTTTTACATCCAAATGCATCCGGGCGTCGTAAGCCTTATGACGCAGTGCTTTGGAGCAATACTGAATATGCCGTTTGAGACTGGTGCCGGTGCACCCAAGAGAGTAGCCGTAATCGGCGCAGGGATTTCCGGGATGGGCGCCGCCTATGAGCTGGCCAATTCCCATGCGGTCACCCTGTTCGAGGCCGAGCCGCGGCTGGGTGGACATGCCCGGACGGTGATGGCCGGGCGCAATGGCGATCAGCCGGTCGATACCGGGTTCATCGTTTTCAACAAGGTCAATTATCCGCGCCTCGTTTCCCTGTTCGAAGAGCTGGACGTGCCGATCACCGAAAGCAATATGAGCTTTGGGGTGTCGATCAACGACGGCGCGCTGGAATATGCGCTGACCACGCTTGATACGCTTTACGCGCAGCGCCGCAATTTCCTGAAACCGGCCTTTCAGCGCATGGTGCGCGATATCGTCCGGTTCAACAGCGTTGCACTTGAAGTGTCCGAAGATCGCAGCCTGAGCGCGGGTGACCTGCTTGACGTGCTCAAGATGGGGCCGTGGTTCCGTTCCTATTATCTTGAGCCGTTTTCGGGCGCGATCTGGTCGACGCCCAAGGACAAAATCCTTGATTTCCCGGCCTGGGCGATGATGCGGTTTTTCGACAACCACAACCTGCTGAGCGCTTCTGGCCAGCATCAGTGGTACACGGTGCGGGGCGGTTCGGTCGCCTACGTGTCGCGGCTTGAGGAGGGTATGCGACGCCGGGGAGTCGATCTTCGGCCGGGCACGCCGGTTCAGTCCGTGCGCCGGCATCCCACCGGAGTCGAGATCAAAGCTTGGGGAGGCGAATGGGAAGCCTTTGACGAGGTGATTTTCGCGACCCATTCAGACGACAGTCTGCGCCTGCTTTCCGATCCGACCCAACAGGAAGCCGCGATCCTTGGTGCGGTGGCCTATCAGCCGAACGAGATCACCCTGCACGCGGATGAAAGCGTCATGCCGAAACGGCGCAAGGTCTGGTCAAGCTGGAACTACAGCGAAAGCGCGCGCTGCCCATCGGACAACATCGACCTGACCTATTGGATGAATTCGCTTCAGCCGATCCCGAAAGACGATCCGCATTTCGTGACGCTGAACACCCGGCGTCCGATCCGCGAAGACCTGATTTATGACACCGTTATCCTGCGCCACCCGGTTTACGATGCCGCCGCGCTTGAGGCGCAGGCGGCGCTGAAGACGGTGAACGGGACGAACAACACATGGTTCTGCGGGGCCTGGGTCAAGAACGGGTTCCACGAGGACGGATTGTCGAGCGCGATGGACGTGGTTGCGGGCATGACCCGGATCAACGCCATGCGCATTGCGGCGGAATAGGAGCGTTCCCGCGTGACTGGCAGGGTCGAACATATCGAAGGCCATACCTGGCATGGCCGCAAGGGCGCGATTGAAAACGGGTTCCGTTACGCGATCGACTACCTCTTGCTGGATGCCGAGGCCGAGGTTTCGGGGCCGGGCCTGTTTTCGCGCAACGGACGCAACCTGCTGACGCTGAAAGACAGCGACCATGGCGGCGCGCCCGGTAAAGGCTCTGGCGCGAAATGGGTGCGCGAGGTCCTGGCGGAATTCCAACTGCCTCAGCCGAAACGCATCCTGCTTTTGGCGCAGCCGCGCAGCCTTGGCTACGTGTTCAACCCGGTGAGCTTCTGGCTGTGCCATGACGAAAACGACGCGCTGAACATCGTCATTGCCGAAGTGACGAATACCTATGGTGACCGGCATTCCTATATCTGCCACAAGCCTGATCTGTCGCCCATCGTTCATGGCGACACGCTTGAGGCGCAGAAGGCGATGCATGTGTCGCCTTTTCAGCCGGTCGAGGGTGGCTACAAGTTCCAGTTCGATATACGGCCCGAGCGGATCGGCATCCGTATCGACTATGCGCGCGACGGTGGCGATGGCGGGGTGATCGCGACGCTGACCGGCACGCGGCAGCCGCTTGGCAACATGTCGATTCTGCGCATGATGCTCCGCCGACCGCTGGGCGCGCGGCGGGTCATGGGATTGATCCACTGGCAGGCGCTGAAGCTATGGTGGAAGGGCGCGAACTTCCGTGCCCGGCCGGAGGCGCCGACGCGGGAAGCCTCGCGCGGATGACGCATACGAGGCATCGGCTCTGGGCCTATGCGATCTTTGCGGCCCTTCTGTCGGCGGCGGGACTGCCGATCTATATCCATGCGCCCAAGTTCTATGTGGATGCCTATGGAGTCAGCCTGACGAGCCTTGGCGGAATCCTGTTTCTCTTGCGGATGCTGGACGTGGTGCAGGACCCGGTGCTTGGCCAGCTGGCCGGATGGCTGCGGCGTTGGCGCGCGCTGTCGGTTGCCTTGGCCGTCGCTGTTCTGGCGCTGGCGATGTGGGGGCTTTTCGCGGTCGAGCCGCTATTTGCGCCGCTGATCTGGTTTGCGGTCATGCTGGCGCTGGTATTTTCGGCCTTTAGCTATCTGACCATCGTTTTCTATGCGCAGGGCGTGACCAAGGCCGGATCGCTTGGCACGCATGGGCATCTGCAGACCGCGCGCTGGCGCGAGACCGGCGCCTTGCTTGGGGTCTGCGTTGCGGCGGTGGCGCCGGTGATGCTCGGCTACTGGATGGACGCGCCCTTTACCGATTTTGCGCTGGGATTCGCCGTGCTGGCGCTGGTCGCCGCGCTGGCGATGCGGCCGGAATGGGAGAGCGGGGCGGTGAGCCTGCCGGTGGGTTTTGGCCCGGTGATGGGGGACGCACTGGCGCGACGTTTGCTGGTCGTGGCCTTTCTGAATGCCGCACCGGTGGCGGTCACCTCGACCCTGTTCCTGTTCTATGTCGAAAGCCGTCTTGGGGCGGCGGACGCAGCCGGGCCGCTTTTGGTGCTGTTTTTCCTTGCGGCGGCGGTTTCGGCCCCGGTCTGGGGGCGTCTGGCCGAGCGTCATGGGGAAAAGCGCGTTCTTCTTTCCGCCATGGCGCTGGCGGTGCTGGCATTTGCCTGCGTCCTGCCGCTGGGCACCGAGGATATTTTGGGTTTTGGCGTCATCTGCGTTGTCACCGGTTTTACACTTGGCGCGGATATGACGCTTTTGCCGGCACTGTTTGCGCGGCGCATGGCGCGGGTCGCGCCCTCGGCAAGCGAGGGGTTCGGGCTCTGGTCCTTTATGACCAAGTTCACGCTGGCCTTTGCTGCCGTATCGCTGTTGCCGGTGCTGGAGGACAGCGGCTTTCGTCCCGGTGCGGCGAATGGCGAAGAGGTGCTCTGGCTTCTGACCCTTGCCTATGCGGCTGTCCCCTGCGCTTTGAAACTGGTGGCGATGCTTCTGCTATCGCGCCTTGATCTGAGCCGGGTGTGAAATACCTGAATGAAGGGCGCGGGCATTGCTGCTGCCGCGTCTTAACCCGAGGCAAACCAAGGTGGGAACGATGAAAGACTGGCAAGGCAAACGGTACTGGTTGATCGGGGCAAGCGAAGGGCTGGGGCGGGCACTCGCGCATCAGCTGAGCCGCGTCGGGGTGTCACTGGTGCTGTCGGCACGTTCGGCCGACAGGCTAGAAGCGCTGGCCGAGGAACTGCCGGGCCGGGCCGAGATCCAGACCATCGACGTGACCGACATGGACAGCGTCACCGCCGCTGTCGATGCCGTGGGCGACGTCGATGGGGTGGTGTTCCTTGCCGGGGCCTATTGGCCGATGAAGGCGAAGGACTGGGATGCCGGTAAGGGCGTCACCATGGCCGACGTGAATTTCACCGGGTTGATGCGGGTGATGGGCGCGGTTGTGCCGGGCATGCTGGCGCGGGATGCGGGCCATATCGTCATCACCGGATCGCTGTCGGGCTATCGCGGCCTGCCCGGGTCGATCGGGTATTCGGCGTCCAAGGCCGGGGTGATGTCGCTGGCTGAATGCATGCATGCGGATCTGCGGCGCACGAATGTCGAGGTCCAGCTGGTCAACCCCGGTTTCATCAAGACCCGGCTGACCGACAAGAACGATTTCCACATGCCCTCGTTGATGGAACCGGAAGATGCGGCACGGGCCATGTTCGAGCATATGAACTCGGATGGGTTCAAGAAGGGATTTCCCAAGGGGATATCCTCGGTTCTGCGGCTGGCGCAGTTCCTGCCGGACGGGATTTATTACCGGCTGTTTTCCTGAGCGCCGCGCGCGATTTCGTCCCGGCGGTGACTTTGGAGAGGTTGGGGTGCCTCCGGCGGGAGTATTTTGGGCAAGAGGAAAAGGCGGCCTGAAGCGGGCGCGGTGATGATTTTTTCTCGCCGGGATTTGGGTGAGGGGCGGTGCCGCGTCGCGGGACGCAGACTGCCGGGACGTCAGAGCATGCCGAGCTGACGGGCGTGCTGGACGCTGTCGCGGGTTTCCATCATCGACATGAAACGCGTGAGCGCGGGGAATTGGGCGAGATCGACGCCGTCCTTGGGGAACCAAGAGGCGGCGGTGAAGAGATAGGGATCGGCAAGGCTGAACCTGTCGCCGAGGACGAAGGGTCCGGTCAGGTAGTGGGTCTCGATCAGGTCGGCGCAGGCGGTCATGTTTTCCTGCACCTTCTCGGCCATGTCCTTGAAAGAAGCGGGTTTGGTGGCCCAGCGGGGGCCGCGCATCTTGTGGGCATGGGCCACGTGCACGGTCGAGGCGATGTAATACATCAGCTCGCGCATGCGGGCGGCCTGAAAGGGATCGCCGGGGATCAGCTCGGCACGGGGGTGCAGCGCCGCGATATAGTCGAGGATGGCGCCGGTTTCGGTAAGGACGCCCCGGCTTGTGACCAGTGCCGGGACCCGGCCTTTCGGGTTGATGGCGTGGAAGGCGGGCTTGGTCTGGGCTGCATTCGGGAAATCCACCTCGACCGGTTCGAAATCGATGCCTGCGTCGAACAGGGCGATGGCGACGGCGATGGCGATGGTTCCCTTGGCGTAATGCAGCTGCATGGGCGTCCTCTGGTCGTTACATACGGGGTCGTTACATATGGGTCTGGGCGAAATGTCTCTTTGGGTGGTCGAGATGGGGCACCGCGTTGAACAGCACCGGGCTGAGCTGGTCCCCGATTGGATGCAGACGATGCATCGACGTGTTCATGATCGCAAGGGCCATTCTTGCCATCGCCGGAATGTCGAGCCCCATCATCAGCCGCATGACCATCGCGATCAGCCCACCGGAGGTGACCACCAGCGCCGGTCCGTCGCCCTTGCCGATCTCTTCGATTGCCGAGCGGACGCGGGTTTCGAAATCGGCAAAGGTTTCGGGCGGATCGGTGATTTCGCCGTTCTGCCAAGCGGTGAAGACGCGGGGCATGTGCTGGGCAAAGCCTTCGCGTTCGGCTGGCGGGGCGATGCCGTGCTGTTCCTCAAGGAGTCGCGACAGGGTGAAATATTCCAGCTCGTTCAGGCGTGGGTCCTGCGTGATGTTGTCGCCCAGCCCCATCGAGGCGGCGGTTTCGCGGTGCCGGACCAGTGAGCCGCAATAGAGCCTTGGGTGGAACTGGTCGGAATCGCGCAGATGCTCGCCAAGCCATGCGGCCTGCTGGTGGCCAAGCGGGCTGAGCCGGTCATAGGAGATTTCGTCGCGGGCCTCGGTATTGGCCTGGCCGTGACGGACAAGGGTAATGTGGGACATGATATTGAGCCTGTATCTTACCGCTTTGTCATAGGCCCATGTTGACGGGGTGGAAAGACTTGGCCGTGTATTGGGGTGCAGGTTTCGTCGGGTTTGTCGCGTTTGCACCAAGAAACCGGTGTTCCGATGGGAAACAGAGGACGCAAAACGAGAGACCAATGTCGGGATTGATCCTCTGTGCGGGGGCATTCCATGCTCTATACTCGGCAGAATACGGAGGTAGCAGTCATGTCAGACAAGGTGCGGTTCACGCTGGACGGTCAGGAGATCGAGGCCGAGCAGGGTCTGACGATCTGGGAAATCGCCAATGGGCGCGGCCTTGTGATACCGCATCTCTGCCACAAGCCGGCGCCGGGCTATCGCCCCGATGGCAACTGCCGCGCCTGCATGGTCGAGATCGAGGGCGAGCGTACGCTTGCGGCGTCCTGCATCCGCGAGCCTTCAGAGGGTATGGTTGTCACCACCGATTCCGCCCGCGCGGCCAGTGCGCGCAAGATGGTGGTGGAGATGCTGGTGGCCGACCAGCCAAAGCGCGAGGTGGCGCATGACCGTTCGGCGCATCTCTGGGATATGGCCGAGGCGAATGGTGTTTCCGAGAGCCGCTTTCCCAAGCTGGAGAAAGAGCGCATTCCGTTGCTCGATGACAGCCATGTGGCGATGCGGGTCAACCTTGATGCCTGCATCCAGTGCGGGCTTTGCGTGCGGGCCTGCCGCGAGGTTCAGGTCAACGACGTGATCGGCATGTCAGGCCGCGGCCACGACGCCTTTCCGACTTTCGATATGGCTGACCCGATGGGGGCCTCGACCTGCGTGGCCTGCGGCGAATGCGTGCAGGCCTGCCCGACTGGTGCGCTGATGGAAGCCACCGTGCTGGACGCGGATCAGCAGGGCGACAGTGCCGATTACGACAGTGAGGTCGCCAGCGTCTGCCCGTTCTGCGGGGTCGGCTGCCAGGTCTCGCTCAAGGTCAAGGATGGCCGGGTCAAATATGTCGACGGGATCGACGGGCCCGCCAACGAGGGGCGGCTTTGCGTCAAGGGGCGGTTCGGTTTCGACTATATCCACCATGACCACCGCCTGACCAAACCATTGATCCGGCGCGAGGACGCGCCCGCCAAGGGGCTGAATGTCGATCCGGCGAACTGGCAGACCCATTTCCGCGAGGCAAGCTGGGACGAGGCGCTGGATGTCGCCGCCAATGGGTTGCGCGGTCGCGGGCGCGAAGTGGCAGGGTTCGGCAGTGCCAAATGCACCAACGAGGAAGCCTACCTGTTCCAGAAAATCATCCGTCAGGGGTTCGGCCATAACAATGTCGATCACTGCACCCGGCTGTGTCATGCCTCTTCGGTTGCGGCGCTGATGGAGAACGTTGGCAGCGGGGCCGTGACAGCCACCTTCAACGAGATCGAGAATGCCGATGTGGCCATCGTGATCGGGGCCAACCCGATCGAAAACCACCCGGTCGCGGCGACCTATTTCAAGCAGTTCACCAAGCGCGGCGGCAAGCTGATCGTGATGGACCCGCGCGGGCAGGCGCTCAAGCGGTTTGCCTCACATATGCTGCAGTTCCGGCCCGGGGCGGATGTGTCGATGCTGAACGCGATCATGCATGTGATCGTCGAAGAGGGGCTGTACGACCGCCAGTATATCGAGGCCTATACCGAGAACTGGGAGGCCGAAAAGGACCACCTGAGCGGGTTCACCCCCGAAAAGATGAGCGAGATCTGCGGGATCGAACCTGAGGTTCTGCGCGATGTGGCGCGGACTTTCGCGGGGGCACGGGCCGGCATGATTTTCTGGGGCATGGGGGTCAGCCAGCATATTCATGGCACTGACAACTCCCGCTGCCTGATCTCGCTAGCGCTGATGACCGGGCAGGTCGGGCGCCCCGGTACCGGGTTGCACCCGCTGCGAGGACAGAACAACGTGCAGGGTGCCTCGGATGCGGGAATGATCCCGATGTTCATGCCCGATTACAAGGACGTGACCGACGATGGCGTGCGCAGCGCCTTTACCGAAGTCTGGGGCACCGGCGACTTTTCCAATGAAAAGGGCCTGACCGTGACCGAGATCATGGATGCGGTGCATGCGGGCGACATCAATGCGATGTATATTCTTGGTGAAAACCCGGCCATGTCCGACCCGGATGTGGACCATGCCCGCGCCGCGCTGGCCAAGCTCGACCACCTCGTGGTGCAGGATATCTTTATCACCGAAACTGCGAACTATGCGGACGTGATCCTGCCCGCCAGCGCATTTGCCGAAAAGACCGGCACCGTGACCAATACCAACCGGCAGGTGCAGATGGGCCGCGCCGCCGTCTCCCCGCCCGGCGAGGCGCGCGAGGACTGGTGGATCGAAGTCGAACTGGCGAAACGTCTTGGTCTGGGCTGGACCTATACCAGCCCCGCCGAGGTCTTTGCCGAGATGAAGCTGAACATGGAAAGCCTCGACAATATCACCTGGGAGCGGCTCGAGCGCGAAAACGCGGTGACCTACCCGTCGCTCTCGCCCGAGGATCCGGGGCAGGCGATCGTCTTTGGCGATGGGTTCCCCCGTGCCGGTCGCCGGGCAAAGTTCACCCCCGCCAATGTGATCGCCCCCGATGAGGCGCCGGATGCGGAATACCCGATGATCCTGACGACGGGGCGGCAGTTGGAACATTGGCATACCGGGTCGATGACCCGTCGTGCTTCGGTTCTGGACGCGGTCGAACCCGAAGCGAACTGTTCCCTGCACCCGAAAACCCTGCGCCGTCTCGGCGTCGCGCCGGGGGGTATGCTGCGTCTGACAACGCGGCGCGGCAGTATCGAGGTTATGGCCCGCGCCGACCGCGCGGTATCGGAGGACATGGTGTTTCTGCCCTTCGCCTATGTCGAAGCGGCGGCGAATATCCTGACCAACCCGGCCATCGACCCTTACGGCAAGATCCCCGAGTTCAAGTTCTCGGCGGTCAAGGTCGAACCGGCAGAGGCGATGGCGGCGGAGTAAGCGCCGCCGCTTCGATCCGCTCTCAAACCCTGCACGCCGGATCGGCACGGCAGCAATCCTTTGCTGCCGTGGGGCCGCGCAGTCGACAGATGCGCATTTCCGCCCTATCAGGGTTGGGCGCATCCCAAAGGAGTTCCCATGATCCCCGTCAATGCCGACCGCTTCCTTGCCGACCTTCACCACCTGCGCAGCATCGGTGCCGCCGGCGTCGGCAAAGGCGTCGTGCGCCCAGCCTATACCGAGGCGGATATCGAGGCGCGGAAATGGCTGGCCGAGCAGATGCGCGCCGCCGGGCTGACGCCGCATTTCGACCCGGTTGGCAATCTCTTTGGCCTGACGGATGGTCCCTCGCTTTTGATGGGGTCGCATTCCGATAGCCAGCCTGAAGGCGGCTGGCTTGACGGCGCGCTGGGCGTGATCGCCGCACTCGAAGTTGCCCGCGCCAGCCGCGAGGCAGGCGGTCCTCCGATCTCCGTCGTCAGCTTCGAGGACGAGGAAGGCCGGTTCGGCGTCACCACCGGCAGCGCCATCTGGTCCGGCAATCTCGCGCTGGACAAGGCCGATACGCTCAGCGATCACGGCGGGCTCAACTTCGTCGAGGCCCGCGCCGCCTTCGCCGATCTGGCGGGTGATTTCGTTGACCCGTCCCGCTTTACCGGCTTTGTCGAGATGCATATCGAGCAAGGCCCGACACTCGACACCAGCGGCGAACAGATCGGCGTGGTGACCGACATCGTCGGCATCCGCGACATGCGCATCACCATGGAAGGCCAGCAGAACCACGCGGGCACCACGCCGATGCACCTGCGCAAGGATGCCTTTCAGGCGCTTTCAGCCTTCAGCACCGCGATCAACGACCGCTTTCGCAACGTGGTCACCCCGTCGACGGTCTGGACCATCGGCCATGTGAGCCTGCACCCGAATGCCTCGTCCATCGTCCCGGGCAAGGTCACCTTTTCCATGCAATGGCGTGATGGCGAAAGCGACCGGCTGAGCCGGATGGAGCAGATCATCCGCGACACCGCCGAGGAAATTGCGAAAGAGCGCGGCATGACCCTGTCCTACGGTCCCATGCTTGGCCTCGAACCGGTAAAGATGGATGAAACATTGCGCGCGGCCCTGTCGAAAGGCGCGGAAACCGTGGCCACTGGCAACTGGCGCAACATGCCCTCGGGCGCGCTGCACGATGCCACCAATGTTTCGAAACTGATGCCGGTCGCGATGCTTTTCGTACCCTCGATCAATGGCATCAGCCACGACTTTGCAGAAGATACCGCCGAGGCCGATCTTGTCGCCGGTCTAAAAGTGCTCGCCCATGCGGCGGCGCAGCGATAGGCCCGGCTTAGAGGGCGCACCACCTGTACAGCATCTGTGCACAACCTGTACACCGCCGCGCTGCGGCATCGATGGTGCGCAACCATCCCTCTTCTTTGGGTCTTAAAATATCCAAAATCCGACAGCCGCCCCAGACGCTGCCGCCGGTTATGTCACCGCCAGTGCACATCCCCGAGAAAGATATACCCTGCCCCGTAGATCGTCTTGATCAGCCGCGGGTTCTTGGGATCTTCGCGCAGCTTGGTGCGCAGGCGCGAGATGCGGACGTCCATCGCCCGGTCGAAACTCTCGCCCGCTGCGCCGCCAAGGCTTTCCTGCATCTGCGCCCGTGAGATCAGCCGTTTCGGGCTTTCAAGGAACATGCGCAGCACCTCGGCCTCGGCATGGGAAAACGGGGTCTCCGCGCCGGTTTCATCTTCGAGCACATAGCTGTCGAAATGCGCGGTCCAGCCGTTGAACCCGGCGGTATTGCCGGTGGGCGCGGCAGGGCGTGCGGTGCGGATGCGGGCGCGGATGCGGGCAATGACCTCGGCAGGCTCGAAGGGCTTGGTGATATAGTCGTCGGCGCCAAGTTCCAGCCCGGTCACCCGGTCCTGTACCTGCGCCCGGCCCGAGATAATGATCACCGCCGCGCCGCGTTCCAGCGCCAGCCGGTGGACCAGCGCCAGCCCGTCACTGTCGGGTAGCGACAGGTCGACGAGGCAGACATCCGGGGTGACATGTTTCAGCGCCGCTTCAAAGGCGCGGGCGCGGGCAAAGCTCTGGGTGCGGAAACCGGCCTCTTCCAGAACCTCTGTCAGCATCTGGCGGATCTCGGCCTCGTCATCGAGGATGGTGACAAGCGGGGCGGTGTCAGAAGGCGTGGTCATTTTCGGTCGGCTTTCGGCAGGACAAGGGCGGCCAGCTGGTCCGCGTCAAAGGGTTTTCGCAGCACGGGCGCGCGCAGCCTTGCGGCCTCGTGCAGCGGATCGTCGGGCGGGAGCGAGGTCATCAGCACGGTGGGCAGGCCGGTGCCCTGCACCCGGTCGAGCAGGTCGATACCGGTGCCCGACCCCTGCAGCTGTATATCCGAGAGCATCAGTACGATATCGGGCAGATCGGCGGCAAGGGCAGCGGCCTCATCGGCCGAAGTGGCCTCGATCACCGAGAATCCCAGACCCATCAGCATGTCGCGGAACAAGGGGCGCAGGTCCTCGCCATCCTCGACCAGCAATGCCAGCCCGCCGGTGCCCGAGGGCGCGGCGTGGTAGGGCAGGCGCATGGTCACTTCGGCACCGTCATCGGTGTTGTTCAGGGTCAGGTCGCCGCCCGCCAGTTTCACCATGTCATAGACCATCGGCAGCCCCAGCCCCGAGCCTTCGCCGCCCTTGGTGGTAAAGAAGGGCTCGACCGCCTTTTCCAGCGCTTCGGGGGCAAAGCCGGGGCCGGTATCGCTGATCTTGATCTCGAGCCATGTCCGTCCGACCACATGGGCCGAAAGCGTAATCCGGCCCGTTGTGCCACAGGCATCTCGGGCGTTCAGGATCAGGTTCAGCAGCGCATCCTGCAACATGCCGGGATCAAGCATCATCAGCGTGTCGGGGCTGTGGTCTAGGATGGTGAGCGAGACCGGGCCGGGCAGGCTGGGCGTCGCCAGCACGCGCAATTCCTGCAAGAGCGCGCCGAGGTCGGTGGCCTGCGGCCGCAGGGTGCGCGACACGGTCATGTCGGCGATGCGGTTCAAAAGCTGGCCGCCGCGATTGGCCGCCGTGCGGGTGGCGGCGATCAGCTCCGCCGCCTGATCGGGCAGGTCCATGCGGGCGAGTTTTTCCTGCATCCCGAGGATGATCGTCAGAAGGTTGGAGAAATCATGCGCCAGCCCGCTGGTGACCTGTGCGGCGATGGCGCGGCGACGGGTCTGTTGCAGGGCGGCGCGGGCCTGTGTTTCCTCGGTCACGTCCATCGAGAGGATGAACAGCCCGCCGGTCGTATCGGCGGTGAGCGCCACGCGGATGCGCCGGGAATCGCGGTTCTCGGTGAATTCAAAGGTCAGGTTCTCGCCGCCATAGGCGATGTCGAGCTTGGGGCCGATGCGCTGATAGTTCGCCGGTCCGACCACGCTCGCGATATGCTGGCCGATGATATCAGAGGGGCAGCCGGGAATGACCGAACTGAGCCGCCGGTTGGAATAGGTATAGAACCCGTCATTGTCGATATGGGCGATATGCGCGGGCATCATCTCCATTGTCATGCGGGTGCGGGCTTCGATCTCGGTCAGCTGGCGCTTGGTTTCCTGCAGCGCAGTATTGGTCGCGGCGAGTTCGCGGTTGGTGGCGGAAAGTTCCTCGGCATGGGCGAGAAGCTGGCCCGAGAGCGCCTCGGACCTTGTGCGCAGCAGGGTCTCGATCTGCTTGGTACGGGTGATGTCGGTATAGACGGTGATCCAGCCGCCCTGCGGCAGGGGCGAGCCTTCGACCGAGATGGTGCGCCCGTTGGCGCGGGTGCGTTCCATGTAATGCGGGGTAAAGGCGCGGGCCTGTTCGACCCTCCGCCGGACTGCCTCTTCGATGTCATCGACGGGGCCATATTCGCCGGAGACCACCTGATGGCGGATCGTGTCCTCGAAATGGGCGCCGGGGGTAACGAGATGTTCGGGCAGGTTGAACATGGTGCGGAAGGGCTGGTTGCAGATCGCCAGCCGCAGGTCGCTGTCATAGATCGAAAGCGCCTGGGCGATCAGGTTCAGCCCGGCGGTCATCATCCATTTGTTGGTCTGGTCGCTCAGATGCGTCGGCATGATCTCCCCTTGGGTCATGGCTAGCACCGGGATCGACCGGGGCAAAGAGGCAGGACGCAGGGGCAAGCGCGAGAGGACAGAAATGCTGCCCGGAAGGGCAATGAAATAGCCGGGGCTTGTTACAATTCGTAAGGATTGGGTAAATTTCAGGTAAAACTTGGGGGTAAGGGTGACTTTCGCTGCATCCGGGAGAGGAGACCCGGGCGTGGCGGGACGGAGACCGGTGCCAACAAGACCGGTGAGGGAGGAAATATCTTGTCGCAGACGCAAGCAGGTGTCGGTGGGCTGTTGTCCGTGCCGGCGCTTCTTCACCGCAATGCTTCCGAATTCGGACAGGCCCCGGCCTATCGCGAAAAGGAATTCGGAATCTGGCAGACGTGGAACTGGTCCCAGACCGAAGAGGAAATCGAGGCGCTGGCGCTGGGGTTCCTGAAACTCGGCGTGAAAGAAGGCGATTTCATCGCGATCATCGGGCGCAACCGACCGTATCTATACTGGTCGATGGTGGCGGCCCAGATGGTTGGCGCGGTGCCTGTGCCGCTTTACCAGGATTCGGTGGCCGAGGAGATGGCCTATGTGATGGATCATTGCGGCGCGCGTTTCGCGGTGGTCGGCGATCAGGAGCAGGTCGACAAGATCATCGAGATCCAGGACCAGTTGACCCAGTTCGAGCACATGATCTACCTCGACCCGCGAGGTTTGCGGAAATACGACCATACCCATCTGCACGCCTATCGCTCGGTGCAGGAGGAGGGCCGCGAGAACCGGGCGACCTTTGAGGCCGACCTGCGGGCGCGCGAGGGAAAGCTGGATTACGACAGCCGCTGCGTGATGCTGTACACCTCGGGGACGACCGGAAAGCCCAAGGGCGTAGTGCTGAGCAACCGCAACGTGATCGAAAGCGCGCGCGCCTCGGTTGAATTCGACAGCCTTGTGCGGAGCGACGACGTGCTGGCCTATCTGCCGATGGCATGGGTCGGGGATTTCATCTTTTCGGTGGGGCAGAGTTACTGGACCGGTTTCTGCGTGAACTGCCCCGAGAATGCCGAGACGATGATGCAGGATCTGCGCGAGATCGGGCCAACCTATTTCTTTGCGCCGCCGCGGGTTTTCGAGAACCTGCTGACCACGGTGATGATCCGGATGGAGGATGCGAGCAAGTTCAAGAAGCGCCTGTTCGACCGCTGCATGGCGCATGCACGCAAGGTGGGTCCGGCGATCCTTGACGGCAAACCGGTGAGCGGCATGGACCGGTTCAAGTACTGGCTGGGCGATCTGCTGATCTATGGTCCGCTGAAGAACACCATGGGGTTCAGCCGGGTGCGCATCGGCTATACCGCCGGGGAAGCGATCGGGCCGGAGATTTTCGATTTCTACCGCTCGCTGGGGATCAACCTCAAGCAGCTGTACGGCCAGACCGAGGCTACGGTGTTTATCACCGCGCAGCCCGATGGCGAGGTGCGCTCGGACACGGTGGGGGTTCCCTGCCCGGGGGTCGAGCTGAAGATGGACGAGAAGGGCGAGGTTTATTACCGTTCGCCCGGGGTTTTCGTGGAGTATTACAAGAACGCCGAGAGTACCGCCGGGACCAAGGATGCCGAGGGCTGGGTGGCCACCGGCGATGCCGGGTTCATCGAAGAGGATACAGGGCATCTGCGGATCATCGACCGCGCCAAGGACGTGGGCAAGATGGCCGATGGCAGCCTGTTCGCGCCGAAATACGTCGAGAACAAGCTGAAGTTCTTTCCGAACATCCTTGAGGCCGTGGTCTTTGGCAATGGGCGCGAGGAATGCACCGCCTTTATTAATATCGACCTGAGCGCGGTGGGGAACTGGGCCGAGCGCAATAATATCGGCTACGGGTCTTACCAGGAGCTGGCGCGGCATCCGCAGGTCATGGACACGATCCAGGGCCATGTCGAGGAGGTCAACCGCTCGGTTGCGGAAGACCCGATGCTGGCGGGCTGCCAGGTGCATCGCTTTGTTGTGTTGCACAAGGAGTTGGATGCGGATGACGGCGAGCTGACCCGGACCCGCAAGGTGCGCCGCCGCGTCATCGAGGAGAAATTCGCCGATATCATCGCCGCGCTTTACGACGGGTCCGAGAAGGTCAGCACCGAGACCGAGGTGACCTATGAGGACGGGCGCAAGGGGGCGATCCGCGCCACGCTCGAGATCCGCGATGCGGCTGTGGTGCCGGTCAAGACCCGGTCGATGGCCGCGGAATGAGAGGTTTCATGCCGGTTGAATGTCGCATTGCGTGGTGGGCGGGGGAGCCTCCGGCGGCCGTATTTGGAACGAGAAGAAGGGCAGGGCGCGCGTGAAGGATACGGCTGACAGTTACGTGACGGCGGATGGGCGTACCATCGGCGGCGTGGTGATGGAGATGAAGAACATTACCCTGCGGTTCGGCGGGGTGGTGGCGATCCAGGATATCTCCTTTGACATCCGCGAGGGTGAGATCCGTGCGATCATCGGGCCGAACGGGGCCGGGAAATCCTCGATGCTGAACGTGATTTCCGGGTTTTATACGCCCTCGGAGGGCGAGGTCTGGTACAAGGGCACGCGGCGGCCGCAGATGAAACCCTATGAGGTGGCGCGGCAGGGTATTGCCCGGACTTTTCAGAACATCGCGCTTTTCGAGGGGATGAGCGTTCTGGATAACGTGATGTGCGGGCGGCTGACCCATATGAAACCGTCGATCCTGTCGCAGATGCTGTGGAAGGGGAAGGCGGAGCATGAGGAGGTGGCCAACCGCGAAATGGCGGAACGGGTCATCGATTTCCTCGAGATCCAGCATATCCGAAAGACACCTGTGGCGCGTTTGCCTTACGGGCTGAAGAAACGGGTCGAGCTGGCGCGGGCCTTGGCGGCGGAGCCGACGATCCTGCTGCTCGACGAGCCGATGGCGGGGATGAATGTCGAGGAGAAGGAGGACATGAGCCGCTTTATCCTTGATGTGAACGACGAGTTCGGCACGACGATTGCCCTGATCGAACATGACATGGGCGTGGTGATGGATCTGTCCGACCGTGTGGTGGTGATGGATTACGGCAAGAAGATCGGCGACGGCCCGCCCGACGAGGTGCGCAACAATCAGGATGTGATCGATGCCTACCTTGGGGTGGCGCATGACTGATCGGGGAGGGGTGGCAAAAATTTTCCAGAATTTTTTGGAAATTTCTGTGAAGAAATTTGGTTGCGGGGGAGGGTGTGATGCCTGATCAGCTTTTATTCGCGATGGAGGTCACGCTGAACGGGCTTATGGCCGGCGTACTTTACGCGCTGGTCGCCCTTGGCTTTGTGCTGATCTTCAAGGCCAGCGGGATTTTCAACTATGCCCAAGGGGTTATGGCCTTGTTCGCGGCGGCCACCTTGGTCGGGATCATGGACGGGCAGGTGCCTTTCAGCCATTTGATCAACGCGATATTCGGCACCGATCTGCATCATTTCGGCTGGCATGTGCCGGCTCTGCTCGCGATCCTGCTGACCGTGGTGGTGATGATCGTGCTGGCCTGGCTGGTGCAGCGACTGGTCATGCGGCATCTGGTCAACCAGGAACCGATCATCCTGTTCATGGCGACCATTGGTCTGGCTTATTTCCTTGAAGGTCTGTCGGACCTGATGTGGGGGTCGGAGATCAAGACGCTGGACGTGGGGCTGCCGCAGGGCATCAACGAGACCATCGACCAGATCACCTTTGACGCCTTTGGATACGGGTTCTTCATCGACAATCTCGACATCGTGGCGACGATCATCGCCGGGGTGCTGGTGATCGCGCTGATGGCTTTCAACCAGTACACCCGCGAGGGAAGAGCGCTGCGCGCGGTGGCGGATGACCACCAAGCAGCGCTGTCGGTGGGGATTTCGCTCAACTTTGTCTGGGTGCTGGTCTGGTCGCTGGCCGGGTTCGTGGCGCTGGTTGCCGGGGTCATGTGGGGCGCGAAGTCGGGGGTGCAGTTTTCGCTCTCGCTGATCGCGCTCAAGGCGCTGCCGGTGCTGATGCTGGGTGGGTTCACCTCGATCCCCGGGGCCATCGTTGGCGGGCTGATCATCGGGGTGGGCGAGAAGCTGTTCGAATTCCTGCTGGGGCCTGCGCTGGGCGGGGCGACGGAGAACTGGTTTGCCTATGTGCTGGCGCTGGTCTTCCTCGTGTTCCGGCCGCAGGGGCTGTTCGGCGAAAAGATCATCGAGAGGGTATGAGCATGGCCAAACTGGTAGCAATCGTGAACGTGGTGGCCTGGTCGGGGTTCTGGGTCTTTGGCTATCTCGCGCTGACGGCGGGTGAGGGGCAGGCTTTGACCGCGGTAATATTGGCGACCTTTGGCGCCGGGCTTGGGCTGCTGGCGTGGATCTGGCTGGCGCGGCACAGCGAGGAGATCGGGTTTGCCCGCGCACCCAACCGGGGTGCCATGCCGATGCAGGAGGTTGACAGATGATCTATCGCGAAGCGGGTGATTTCAGTTCTACCTATGTTCAGGACAGCCAGACCTTTCCGATCAAGTTCGACCGGTATCGGTATTACCTTGTGCTGGCGGTGGCTTTTCTGGTCGTGCCCTTTGTCATCAACGATTACTGGGCGAACGCGATCCTGCTGCCGTTCCTGATTTACGCGATAGCGGCGATCGGGTTGAACATCCTGACGGGATATTGCGGGCAGGTGAGCCTTGGCACCGGCGGGTTCATGGCGGTGGGCGCCTATGCCTGCTACAAGCTGATGACCGCCTTTCCGGATGTGAACATCTTTTTCCACGTCATCCTGTCGGGGTTGATCACCGCGGGAGTCGGGGTGCTCTTCGGTCTGCCGAGTCTGCGGATCAAGGGGTTCTACCTTGCGGTGGCGACGCTGGCGGCGCAGTTCTTTCTTGTCTGGCTCTTCAACCGGGTGCCGTGGTTTTACAACTACTCCGCCTCGGGGCAGATTTCCGCGCCGGAACGCACCCTGTTCGGTGTCGAGGTGACGGGGCCGAATACCGAAGCCTGGGCGACCTATCTTTTCTGTCTTGTGTTCCTGACCGGGTCGGCGATCATCGCGCGCAACCTGACGCGGGGTACGCTGGGGCGGACATGGATGGCGATCCGCGACATGGACATTGCCGCCGAGATCATCGGGGTGAATCCGCTGCGGGCCAAGCTGACCGCCTTTGCGATTTCGTCCTTTTTCGTGGGGATTTCCGGGGCGCTGTTCTTTGCGGTTTACCTTGGCGCGGTCGAGGTGGGCGAGGCATTCGGCATCCAGAAATCGTTTCTTGTGCTGTTCATGGTGATCATCGGGGGCCTGGGTTCGATTTTCGGATCCTTTGCGGGGGCGGCGTTCCTTGTACTGCTGCCGGTCGTGCTCAAGGTCGTGGGGGCGGATATGTTCGGCTGGCCCACGGATATCGTGGCGCATCTGCAATTGCTGATCGTCGGCGGGCTGATCATCACGTTCCTGATCCTTGAACCGCACGGGCTGGCGCAGCTTTGGCGCGTGGCCAAGGAGAAACTGAGATTGTGGCCCTTCCCCCACTAGGGGGCGGGCGCGGGGTGAGAGGAGCAAGCCCCGCAACACATGCCGACCCCGGATCGGGGCGGCGAAGGACAAGCGGGGGTCAACCCCGTGAACCATCGGACAAAACCACATGGGAGGAAAAGACCCGATGAAACTTAGACTGACGACGCTGGCGCTGGGCGCCGTGATGGCCGCGGGGCCGGTGATGGCGGACCTCGTGTTCCCGTCGCTGAGCTATCGTACCGGGGCCTATGCCGCGAATGGTATTCCCTTTGCGGATGGCTACGAGGATTACTTTACCCTGCTGAACGAGCGCGACGGCGGGATTGGCGGTGTGCCGGTCAAGGTGATCGAATGCGAAACCGGCTATAACACCGAAAAAGGCGTGGAATGCTATGAGGCTACCAAAGGCGAAGGTGCGCTGGTGTATCAGCCCCTGTCGACCGGCATCACCTATCAGCTGATCCCCAAGGCGACGGCGGATGGCATCCCGGTTCACTCGATGGGCTATGGCCGGACCTCGGCCAAGAACGGCGAAGTGTTCCGCAACATCTTCAACTACCCGGCCAACTACTGGGACGGCGCCTCGGTCGCGATCAAGCATCTGCTTGAGCAAAATGGCGGCGACCTGTCCGGCAAGAAAATCGCGCTGGTCTATCACAACTCGGCCTATGGCAAGGAGCCGATCCGCACGCTGGAAGAGCTTGGCAAGAAGCACGGTTACGAACTGATGCTGCTGCCGGTCGACCACCCGGGTCAGGAGCAGAAGTCGCAGTGGCTGCAGGTGCGCCGTGAGCGTCCCGACAATGTGATCATGTGGGGCTGGGGTGTCATGAACTCGGTCGCGATCCAGGAAGCGGTGAACATCCGGTTCCCGATGGAAAACTTCATCGGCATCTGGTGGTCTGGTTCCGAGAATGATGTGCTGCCTGCGGGCGCCGGTGCCGATGGCTACAAGGCGCTGACCTTCCACAACCTTGGCGACGATTACCCGCTTTATGACGATCTGAAGCAATATGTCGTCGACGCGGGCAAGGCCGCAGGTGCGGGCGACCAGCTTGGCACGGCGTTGTATAACCGGGGGCTTTATGCCGCGATGCTGGCCGCCGAAGCCGCCAAGACCGCGCAGGAAATCCACGGCACCAAGGACATCACGCCCGCGATGATGCGCGACGGGATGGAAGCGCTGGTGATCGACGAAGCCAAGATGGAAGCACTGGGTCTGCCGAACTTTGGTCCGGAATTCTCGGTTTCCTGTGAAAACCACGGTGGCGACGGCCGGGGCGCGGTAGCGCAATGGGATGCCGAAGCCGGTCAGTGGAACATGATCACCGACTATATCGACACCGATCAGGAAGTGATCGGCGCGCTGATCGAGGAAGATTCCTCGGCCTATGCGTCGGAAAACAACATCACACCCGGGTGCGATTGATCTGACTGGTGCGGCGGCCGCGCGTCGCCGCACCTTTTTACCCCCGCGAGGGGCTTGGAATTTTGAGGATCTGTGAGAATGCTCGATACGGCGAATGCGCAAGAGACGCTTCAGGATACCCTGCTGGAGATCAACAATATCGAGGTGATCTACAACCACGTGATCCTCGTGTTGAAAGGCGTGAGCCTGAAGGTGCCCAAGGGCGGCATCACGGCGCTGCTGGGCGGTAATGGCGCGGGCAAGACGACGACGCTCAAGGCGGTGTCGGGGCTGTTGGCGTCAGAGCGCGGCGAGGTTACCAAAGGGTCGATCCGTTACCGCGGCGAGCCGATGCAGCATGCGGACCCGGCGCAGATCGTGCGCAAGGGGGTGATCCAGGTGATGGAGGGTCGGCATTGTTTCGAGCACCTGACCATCGAGGAAAACCTGCTGACCGGATCCTATACCCGTAAGGACAGCAAGGCCGATCAGAATGCCTCGCTTGAAAAGGTTTACGCTTATTTTCCGCGTCTCAAGGAACGCCGCAAGAGCCAGGCGGGTTATACCTCGGGCGGGGAACAGCAGATGTGCGCCATCGGGCGGGCGATGATGGCGAACCCCGAAACGATCCTGCTGGACGAGCCGAGCATGGGGTTGGCACCGCAGCTGGTCGAGGAAATCTTTGGCATCGTCAAGGACTTGAACGAGCAGGAAGGGGTGACGTTTCTTTTGGCAGAGCAGAACACGAATGTGGCACTGCGCTTTGCACATTACGGTTATATTCTGGAATCCGGTCGCGTAGTGATGGATGGTGCGGCCAAGGCCCTGCGCGAGAATCCGGACGTTAAGGAGTTTTACCTTGGCATGTCGGACGAAGGCCGCAAGTCGTTCCGCGACGTGCGATCCTATCGTAGACGCAAGAGATGGCTGAGCTGAGTTATGTCGAGTGACCCGGGGTCCGGGTCGTAACAGGTATTTTGACACGGAAGAGATGCCATGACGGGGTATTATGATACGCTTGAGACGCGGTCCAAGGATGAGCGCGCGGCGGATATCGGCGGCGCTTTGCAGGTACAGATCGGACAGGCGCAAAGCCTCCCCGGCTATGCCAAGACGCTGAAGGATGTCGATGCAAGCGAGATCACCTCGGTCAAGGCGCTGGCCAAGCTGCCGGTGCTGCGCAAGTCGGACCTGACCAAGGCACAGGCGAAGACGCCGCCGTTCGGCGGGTTCGCGATGCACGCGGTCAACAAGTACAGCCATATCTTTCAGTCGCCCGGCCCGATCTATGAGCCGGGGATGATCGGCAAGGACTGGTGGGGTTTTGGCCGGGCGCTTTATGCTGCCGGGATCGGCAAAAAGGACATCGTTCACAACTGTTTCGGCTATCACCTGACCCCGGCGGGCATGATGTTCGAAAACGGGGCGCGGGCGGTCGGAGCGGCGGTGCTGCCCGCCGGGACCGGACAGACCGAGTTGCAGGTGACCGCAGCGCGGGACGTGGGCACGACCGCCTATGCCGGGACGCCCGATTACCTGAAGGTGATCCTCGACAAGGCCGAGGAGATGGGCGTCAAGCTGAAGATCAGTAAGGCGGCGGTTGGCGGCGGAGCGCTGTTTCCGTCGTTGCGGCAGGAATACGCGGATCGCGGTATCCAATGTCTGCAATCTTATGCGACCGCCGATCTTGGCAACGTCGCCTATGAGAGCGAGGCGATGGAGGGGCTGATCGTCGATGAGCGCGTGATCGTCGAGATCGTGACGCCTGGCACGGGCAAGCCGGTCAAACCGGGTGAGGTGGGCGAGGTTGTCGTGACCACGCTGAACCCCGATTACCCGCTGATCCGTTTCGCCACCGGCGATCTGAGCGCGGTGATGCCGGGGGTTTCCCCCTGCGGGCGCACCAATATGCGCATCAAGGGCTGGATGGGCCGCGCCGATCAGACCACCAAGGTCAAAGGCATGTTCATCCGCCCCGAACAGGTCGCCGCGCTGGTTGCCAAACACGCCGAGGTCTCCAAGGCGCGGGTGATCGCCCGTCGCGTCGGGGAGATGGATACGCTTACGGTGCAGATCGAATCCACCGACAAGCGGACCAATTACGACGAATCCGTCGCCTCTGTGCTGAAAATGCGCGGCATCGTCGAAGTGGTCGCGCCGGGCAGCCTGCCGAACGACGGGCTGGTGATCGAGGATCAGCGGAAATACGATTAGGGGCGATGCTGGGGGCGGCCCCTCTTGCGTTTGCTCTTTTCGGGCAGTTTTGGGGGACTTCTCGCCGGGTTGCGAGCGGTCGGCCTGAAGCCTTTACTCGGTATTACCGGTGCAGGGCATAGGATTACTCGGCGCGCACCGACCAAGTTCAGAACATGCCATTCTCATTGGCGCTCGTTTCGGGAAGCACTTGCAGGACATCCCAATGCTCGACGATCTTGCCGTTCTCATCGAGACGGAAGATATCGATGCCAGCGTACTCCAGTCCTTCGGGCCAGATCTGATGGCAGTGTAGAATGACGTAATTGCCTTCGGCAAAGGCACGCTTGATTTCCACGCGTTTGCCCGGATACTCGGTCGCCATCTTTTCGAAATACGAAATGAATGCGTCTTTGCCGTCGCCCACATGCGGATTGTGTTGGATATAAACATCACCGGCGAAGGTCTCGATCGCCCGCCGTGGTTCGCATGCGTTGAACATCATCTCGTAGAATGCCTTTACGTTGCGCTTGTTCTCCTCAGGGTCCAGCATCCAGAACTCCTTTTGCATGGCTTTCCCAAGCCGGTTCCTTTGGAAGGATAGCTTGAAAGAGGGTCTTGATGCAGGGAAAAGTCGGCGAGCGGGCCTTCCATTTGTAAAGCCTCCGTTACTGGCGAAGGTCGGCTTTATCCCCCAAATCGACTTCCTTAGGGACCCGAGTAATCCTTTGTGCCGGTTGCCTGACTTTCTCGCGGCGTCTTGCGAAATTCGCTCCATACACTGTCGTAGGCCTCATCTGACGCGCTCTGTTAATGCTGTCTGCGCGGATAGCCTCCGTAGTTCTCTGATCTGAGGCGCTGTTTCCTGTTGCCTTCCGGGGGCGCTGCGTTTCTCCTGATTGTGCCCCATGCAATCGAGGTCAGATATGACGCAGCGACAGCTTTACCTTGGTCCGCTTACCGATAATCGGCGCTGGGACAGGGTGGCGATCCGTGCGGATGACGTGATCGTGGTGACTCCGCCGAAATGCGGCACTACGTGGATGCAGACGATCATTGCCCTGTTGTTTTCCGGCGATCCCGAGGTTGAGACAGAGCTGTCCATCCGGATGCCATGGGTCGATATCCGGCTGCGCGACCTTGAGGAAGTGGCGGAGCGGCTGGAGGGGATGACCCATCGGCGCAGCATGAAGAGCCATACGCCGATGGACGGGCTGCCGCTCGACGATCAAGCGCAGTATATCTGCGTGTTTCGCCATCCGCTCGACGCGCATCTGTCCAATCGCCGGCATATGCACAACATGCCGATCACCTTCTATTCCCACTGGTTTCCCGAGGACGATCCGGACGGAATCGCCTTTCGCCGGTTTCTGGACGGCGGGCCGGAGGGGTTCGATATGGACGCGATGCCGCTTGCCCATATCCTGCGGCACTACAAGGCCGCTATCGCGCTGGCCGACCGACCCAATGTCACCCTGTTTCATTTTGCCGATATGGCGCGCGATCTGGAGGGGGTTTTTGCGAAGGTCTCCGATCTTTTGGACATATCGCATAATTCCGAGACCATGGCGCAGCTTGTCCGGGCGGCGACATTCGACAACATGAAGGCCAATGCCGAGCGGTTTGCCCCATCGGGCGGCAAAGGGTTCTTCAAATCGGACAGCGCGTTTTTTCACAGCGGCAGTAATGGCCAATGGGCGGGCATGCTGAGCGATGATGAGATTGCGCGTTACGACGCGATGATGGCGGCAAGTCTCACGCCAGAGGAGCGGGCATGGCTGGAATATGGCTCGGCAGGCGTTCCGATGGGCTGAGGCTGGGTGGTGATCGCCTCTGACCCTTGCCTAACCGGGGCTGTCTGCTACACGCTGTGCCTTGCTGAAATCGACACCACCTGAGCAAGGGGCCCTGTTTGAGCGATACGCGATCATATGCAGACCATGGTAGCCACCGCCGGCGAGAGACCGGGCCAAGACTGCTGGGCTGGGCGTCCTGCGTGGTGGCGGGGGCCTGCCTCTTGCCGATGCTGGCGGTGGCTCTGGCGGCGCTGACCGGGGGGACCGATACGGTTGCCCACTTGATCGATACGGTTCTGGGTCGCTATGCGCTGAACACGCTGGTGCTGGTGCTGCTGGTGGCGGTGGGGACCTTCTGCCTTGGGGTCGGATCGGCGTGGCTGGTGACGATGACGCGTTTTCCCGGCGTGCGGCTGTTCGAGGTCGCGCTGGTGCTGCCGCTGGCCTTTCCGGCCTATGTAATGGCCTATGCCTACACCTATCTGCTAGATCATCCGGGCATTGTGCAGTCGACCTTGCGGGATGTGACCGGCTGGGGGCCGCGCGATTACTGGTTTCCCGAAATCCGGAGCATGGGCGGGGCGGCAACCATGCTGGTGCTGGTGCTTTACCCTTATGTCTACCTGCTGGCGCGGGCGGCGTTCCTGCAACAAAGCTCGGCCGCGTTTCTGGCCGCGCGGACGCTGGGGCATTCGTCGCTTTCGGCGTTTCTGCGGGTCAGCCTGCCGATGGCGCGGCCCGCGATTGCAGGGGGCGTGCTGCTGGCGGTGATGGAGACTATCGCTGATTTTGGCACCGTGGCCTATTTCAGCGTGCAGACCTTTGCGACGGGCATCTATACCAGCTGGTTTTCCATGGCGGACCGGGCCGGGGCGGCGCAACTGGCGCTTTGCCTTTTGAGTTTCGCCCTGCTGCTGGCGCTGAGCGAGCGCATTCAGCGCGGGCGCGCGCGCTATCACCATGCGGGTAAAGCCCATGTGACCATGCCGCCCGAGGCGCTGGCGGGCTGGCGGGCCTTGGCGTCGGTGGTGATCTGCGCTTTTCCGGTGGTGTTCGGCTTTCTCGTGCCGACGGTGGCACTCTTTGCGATGGGGATCGATTCCGAGCAGGATCTGCTGTCGCGGCGCTATATCGGGTTCATCTCGAACTCGCTGACGCTGGCGAGCGTGGCGGCAGCGGTGACCGTGGGCGCGGCGGTGATCGTCGGGTTCTATCAGCGGCTGCGGCCGGGCAAGATATCCTCGGTCGCCGGGTATATCGCGCGGTTGGGCTATGCGGTGCCGGGTGGCGTGATCGCGGTTGGGCTGATGGTGCCCTTTGCCGCGTTCGACAATGCGCTGGATGCCTGGATGCGGGCGCGGTTCGATTATTCGACCGGGTTGCTGGTGACAGGGTCGATCTGGCTGCTGGTCGGGGCCTACATGGTGCGGTTCCTCGCGGCGGCGCTAGGGGCCTATGAGGGCGGGCAGAGCACGGTGCATGTGAACATGGACGCGGCGGCGCGGTCGCTGGGGCAGACGCCGATGGGCACGCTCCGCCGGGTGCATTTGCCGATCCTGACACCGAGCCTGCTGACGGCGCTGCTGATCGTTTTCGTCGATGTGATGAAGGAATTGCCCGCGACGCTGATTATGCGGCCGTTCAACTATGACACGCTGGCGGTGCAGGCCTATCGGCTGGCCAGCGACGAGCGGCTGGAGGGTGCCGCGGTGCCGTCGCTGGTGATCGTCGCGATGGGATTGCTGCCGGTGATCCTGATCTGCCGTCAGGTGGGGCGGCGGCGGTAGTTGCTCTATTGCAGGGCTGCAAGACCCTTCAGTGTAGGGGCGCGCACGAGCCTGGGTGGGCGCTTGATGCCATCCGTTTAGCAGGACCGGTTTGCAATCAAGTATGTCGGTGTGCAGGTCGTAACGCTGCAAAGGCGCCCTCCCGGGGGGAGGGTCGGGCGCGGCCCGGGCTTGCAGCCCGCGCCAAAGGGAGCTTGTTGACAGGTAGGAGAGCTGCTTCAGCCGTAGGGGGAACGGTCAGCGAAATCCCTCAGACCGTCGCGCCCTGCCACCAATCCTCGATCTCCGCCGCCTTGATCCGGCTGGCGAGGCCGAGGCCGACGAGGTTGGTCCGCTCGGCCTTGGTGCGTTTTGCCTCGACATGCTGGCCGGTGACATGAATGCGGTAGGCGCCGTCGTCGGTCAGCACTGTGCCCTTGAGCCGGTAGAGACCCTCGGGCCGGGCGGCGAGGCGGTCGCCCATCTCGGCGCGGCTGATCGGGGTGTCGCTGTCGTGGTGCCAAGCCGCATAGGCCGGGTGCGGCGCGGGGCGTGGGCTGCGCGGCAGGGGCACCATGTCAAACAGCAACGGTGCGAGCGGTACGTCGCCGAGTGGCGCGGGGTTGCGCGCGCCGAGGTCTTTTAGACGGGCGATCAATTCGGGTTTGGCGCTGTCGGTTTTGGTGATCAGCGTGAGGTCCCCGGCGGCGATCTGCTGGGCGATTTGGGGGGCGAGTTCCGGGTCGGCAAGCTGGGCGTCGATGTTCAGCGCATCGACCAGGGTGAGGATGCCGCCATAGCCGATTTCGGGCTCGGCAATCGCGGCGGCGGCGATGGCGGCGGGATCGGCGATGCCGCTGGCCTCGACGATCAGGTGGTCGGGTCGCGGGTCGCGGTCGAGCGCCGCGTTCAGGGCCATGAAGAGATCGGCCTCCATTGAACAGCAGACGCAGCCGTTGGTGAGCGCGATGGTCTGGTCGGTTGCCTCGGCAATCAGCGCGGCGTCGATATTCACCGAGCCGAAATCGTTGACGATCACCATCAGGTTCAGCCCGTGGTCCTCGGCCAGAAGCCGGTTGATCAGGGTGGTCTTTCCCGCGCCAAGATAGCCGCTGAGAATGGTAAGGGGGAGACGCATGCGAAGTCCGTTATCTAGGTGCCGGAGGTGCTTGTGCCGGGAAAGCGGCGGCTTCGCAATGGGGGCTTAGGTATCGGCCGCGAGGATCGACATGTCGTGGGCGACAAAGCCGATGGTGCAGGAATCGTCCACCATGCCATGCGCGCCGAGCATGATCGTCCCAGCCCCGTTCAGCATGGTCGAACGGCGGTGGACGGACATTTCACCGCCATCGGCGCCCTTGACGATGCTGCCGGCCGAGCTGTGATCGGCGTATTCAAGCTGCCACTGGCGGATCGAGATTTCGCCGTGGCGCCGGGACACCCAGGCGCAGTCGACGACGATATCGCATTCCGAAGAGCGCCCGATGGTGAGCTTTTCGCCTTCGTTGATCTGCCAGGTTTGCCCGCCATAGGTGAGTTCGACCAGTTCGGTGCGGCTGGGGCGTTCCATCTGGCGCTTGGCGAAGACCATCGTCGTCGCGGCCATGGAAGAGACCGACGCTGCGAAGACCTGTGTGGGTTCTTCCTTGCCCTTGAGGTGCAGATCGCCGATCGGAAGAACGCGGGCGCGGTTATCGTCGCTGAGGCCCTCGATGCAATTGGCGCCGACGAGCACTTCGCTTGGCTTGGCGAGCGAGGCGAGCCGGGCGGCGGTGTTCACGGCGCTGCCGTATAGCCCCGCGTCCTGTCGCAGAACCTCGCCAAAATAGATGCCCGCGTGGACCGACATGCCGAGATGCCATTCCTCGTTGATCATTGCCCATGCAGCGTTGAAGGCGTTTTCCGACGTGGGAAAAAAGCTGATCGTGTCGTCGCCCTTGGATTTGACGCAGATGCCGTCGTTGTTGGAAATCAACTCGCGCATGCGTTCGAGGACGGGCAGCATGTAGCCGAGCGCGGTCTCATTATCCTCGCGCTCGTAAATCTGAGTGCTGCCGGTGATGTCCGAAATCAGAACGCAGGCGAGCGGCATCGTTTCAATTCATCCAGTCTGTGCAGGTCGTCAAAGTTGAAGTGGCGGGCGTCGGGGCGGCAATACGGCCCGTTAACTGCTAACGCGCGGACATGTTATGCGAAAAATTGACCTGAGGTAAAAGAAAATCGCGCCCGGACGGGGTGTTGTATCGGTAGCGGGGGCGCATCGCAGAAAAATGACGCGAACCTTGCGGTCCGCGTCACCTGTTGTGTTGAGGGGCGTGGCTTACTTCCAGCCGACCTCGTTAAAGATTTTCTGGGCTTCGGGGATGTTCTTGGCGACATCGGAGAGGCTGACCTCATCCGCTTTGAAATCGCCCAGTTCCTTGACCGAATCCGAGATTTCTACGCCGGGAACGACCGGGTATTCGTCATTGCCGCCGGAGAAATAGACCTGCGCCGATTCGCTGGTCAGGTATTCGAGGAACTTCACCGCGTTTTCCGGGTGGGGCGCATGTGCTGCGACACCGCCGCCCGAGAGGTTCATATGTGCGCCGGTCGTGTCCTGGTTCGGGAAAACCCAGCCGATCATGTCGCGGCTGTCGCTGACGCCTTCGACATCGGTCCGGATCGCACGGGCAAAGTAATAGGTGTTCGAAACCGCGATGTCGCATTCGCCCGAAACGATGCCGCGCAGCTGGTCGGTGTCGCCGCCCTGCGGATCGCGGGCCATGTTCTCGACCACGCCTGCGGCCCATTCACGTGCGGCCTCGGCACCCTGGTTGGTGATGATCGAAGCCAGCAGGGTCTGGTTGTAGGTATTCGAGGAGGAGCGGATGCAGACAAGCCCCTTGTATTTCGGGTCGGCCAGATCGGCATAGGTCTGCGGCGGATCGGTCAGTTCGTTCTTGTCGTAAAAGATGATCCGGCCGCGCTGGGAGAAACCGAACCACTGGTTGTCGGAATCCTGAAGGCTGGCGGGGATGCGGTCTTCGAGCACGTCGCTATCGGTGGCCTGAAGAACGCCCGCGTTCTTGGCGCGTTCGAGCCGCGAGGTATCCACGGTCAGCAGCACGTCGGCGGGGGAATTCGCGCCTTCGGCTTCCATGCGGGCGATCAGCTCGTCGGCGTTGCCTTCGATGCGGTTGATGGTGATTCCGGTCTGTTCCTCGAAATCGGAATAGAGCCGTTCATCAGTGTCGTAGTGACGCGAGGAATAGAGATTGAGTTCATCCGCGACGGCGGTGGAGCCGATGGCGGACAGGGTGAGGGCGGCCAGCAGGGCGGTGCGTTGCATGGTTCGGTCGTCCTTTCGTGGTGTGGATTATTTCCGACTTTTTTGATCAGTAACCGAGGGGTGATCAATTTCCAAGCGTTTCAGTCAGAAATTGATCACCGTTTCGTGATCCGGCGTGTGAGGCCCGTGATAGGGGTTTAAGACCCGGTCGGTCCTGTCCGCAGGCAAAGAAAAAGGCCGCCCAAGAGGCGGCCCGTTCCAAATCGGATCTTGTCCGGCTCAGCCCTGACGAGCTTTGAACCGGCGCTGCGTTTTGTTGATCACGTAAACGCGGCCTTTGCGACGCACAACACGGCAGTCACGGTGCCGATTCTTGAGCGAGCGGAGCGAGTTTCTGACCTTCATGGCCTTTCTCCTGTCCTGCGGCGCGCGTGAAAGCGCCTTTGTTGCGGGTACCCGATACTGGTTCCGGGCGGTGAATCATGTGAAGGATTTACAAGCGTTGAGCCTGCGACCCTTAATATCAGGGCCGCTCTCTCTCAATTTCAGCGGGGAGCGTCAAGGGTGAAAAGGCCCCGGGGCGCAGAAATATTGTTTCGTGGGCCGCGTTTCGACCTGCTCGCGCGTGGACCGGTCAGTCTGACGCGGGCAGGTAGGCCTGTACGTTCTTGAGAGACCGCAGAACGAAACTGGAGCGTGAATGGCGGATTCCCGGCACGCGGTACAGCTTTTTACGCAGAAACTGTTCGTAGCCGCGGGTTCCCTGCACCGCGACCTTGATCAGGTAGTCGTATTCGCCGCTGGTCAGGTGAACCTCGAGCACCTCGGGCATACGCTCCATCGTACGTTCGAAGACATCGAGTGTCGAATCGTCGTGATGGTCCAGAACCACCTCGATCATCACGATTTCCGGGAAACCGAGCTGTTCGTGATCGAGAATTGCCCGGTAGCCGGCGATGATTCCCTGCTGTTCCAGCCGCCGGACCCTTTGCCAGCAGGGGCTGGGCGAGAGGCCGACCTTCTGTGCGAGCTGCGTGTTCGAAATGCGCCCGTCCTCGGCCAGTGCCTTGAGGATGCGGCGGTCGATCTGGTCGATTTGTGGCTGTGGATTGGCGGGTCGCATCGTTTCAGGATTTGCCGTTGTGCAGAAGATTCTTTTGCGTTTACGCGCATGAGGCAAAGAAATCAAAAGCTCATTCTGTCGCGGCCCAACTATCGTCTTTCGAAGGAGGGCCGGGGATGGATTTGAATTATTCCTGCCGCGATCCACTTTGTACGGTGACGCGCGTGATGGATACGGCGCGGCGTATGGGGCTGGAGACGGCGGAAATGTCGCTGAAGCCGCAGGGAAACGGGCGTTATGCCCTTGGATTCGCGCTGGCCCCGGCAGAGCCGGCGTTGCGGGCCACCTTCCTTGCCCGGCTGGCCCAGTACATCGACCTTCAGAGGGAGTGTCAGGATGGATAAGGAAACCGATCCGCAGCTACATGTGCCGGAGCCGGCGATCCGGCCCGGGGACCCCCCGGATTTCTCTCATGTCGAGATTCCCCGTGCAGGAGAGGTGCGGCGTCCGGACCCCGGTGAAAACCCCGAGGACATGCGCGATCTGGCGTTTTCGATTATCCGGGTGCTGAACCGCAAGGGCGAGGCGGTTGGTCCTTGGGCAGATTCGCTGAGCGACGAGGCGCTGCAGGAAGGGCTGCGCCACATGATGACCCTGCGCGCCTATGATGCGCGGATGCTGAAAGCGCAGCGGCAGGGCAAGACGTCTTTCTACATGCAGCACCTTGGCGAAGAGGCGATTGCCTGCGCCTTTCAGAAAGCACTGCGCAAGGGCGACATGAATTTCCCGACCTACCGGCAGGCGGGGCTGCTTATCGCCTCGGGCTATCCGATGTCGGACATGATGAACCAGGTCTATTCGAACGAAGCAGACCCGGTGCGGGGGCGCCAGCTTCCGGTGTTTTACAGCTCGAAGGAACACGGATTCTTTTCGATCTCGGGCAATCTTGCGACGCAATACGTGCAGGCCGTCGGCTGGGCGATGGCTGCCGCCATCAAGGGCGAACGCAAGCTTTCGGTGGGCTGGATCGGCGACGGGTCGACCGCCGAGAGCGATTTCCACGGGGCGCTGGTCTTTGCCTCGACCTACAAGCCGCCGGTGATCCTGAACATCGTCAATAACCAGTGGGCGATTTCGACCTTTCAGGGCATCGCGCGGGGCGGTGCCGGGACATTCGCGGCGCGGGGGCACGGGTTTGGCCTGCCCGCGCTGCGGGTCGACGGGAACGATTACCTTGCGGTCCATGCCGCTGCCGCATGGGCGGTAGAGCGGGCGCGGCGCGATCTGGGCCCGACGCTGATCGAATACGTGACCTATCGGGCCGGTGGGCATTCGACCTCGGACGATCCGGCGGCCTACCGGCCCAAGGAGGAAGGCGCGGCATGGCCTCTGGGCGACCCGATCCTGCGGCTCAAGACACATCTGATACAGAAGGGGCTGTGGAGCGAGGAACGCCACACGCAGGCCGAGGCGGAGGTGATGGACGGGGTGATCGCGGCACAGAAAGAGGCCGAAGCCATCGGTACGCTGCATTCCGGCAACCGGCCCAGCCCGCGCGAAATGTTCGAGGATGTCTATTCCGAGATGCCGCCGCATCTGGTGCGGCAGCGTCACGAGGTGGGGTACTGACATGGCGCGGATGACGATGATCGAAGCGATCCGCGATGCGCATATGCTGGCGATGGAAGCGGATGACGACGTCGTGGTGATGGGCGAGGACGTAGGCTATTTTGGCGGGGTGTTCCGATGTACCGCGGGCTTGCAGAAACGGTTCGGCGTGCAGCGCTGTTTCGACACGCCGATTTCCGAACTGGGGATCGTGGGCACGGCGGTCGGCATGGCGGCGTTCGGGCTGAAACCCGTGGTCGAGATCCAGTTCGCGGATTACATGTATCCGGCCTATGACCAGATCGTGAGCGAGGCGGCGCGTCTGCGGTACCGCTCGGCCGGAGAGTTCACCTGTCCGATGGTGGTGCGGATGCCCACGGGTGGCGGCATATTCGGCGCGCAGACCCACAGCCAGAGTCCCGAGGCGCTGTTTACCCATGTGGCGGGTCTTAAAACCGTGGTGCCGTCAAACCCGCAGGACGCCAAGGGGTTGCTGCTTGCGGCGATCAACGACCCGGACCCGGTGATCTTTCTGGAGCCGAAGCGGCTCTACAATGGGCCGTTTGACGGGCATTTCGACCGGCCCTCGCAAAGCTGGGGCAAGCATCCGCTGGGCGAGGTCGAGACCGGGTACTACCAGACGCCGCTTGGCAAGGCGAATATCGTGCGTGAAGGTTCGGCGGCGACGCTGCTGGCCTATGGCACGATGGTGCATGTGGCGCTGGCGGCGGTGGAAGAGAGCGGCGTCGATGTCGAGGTGATCGACCTGCGGACGCTCTTGCCGCTGGATCTTGAGACCATCGCGGAGTCGGTGAGCCGGACCGGGCGCTGCATCGTGCTCCATGAGGCGACGCTGACCTCGGGATTCGGGGCCGAGGTGACGGCGCTGATCCAGGGGGAGTGTTTCTATTCGCTCGAAGCGCCGGTGCTGCGGGTGGCGGGTTGGGACACGCCCTATCCCCATGCGCAGGAATGGGATTACTTCCCCGGTCCCGAGCGGGTGAAGCGCGCCATCGCAACGGTCATGGAGGGCTGAGACATGGCGGAGCAGGTATTCAAGCTGCCAGATATCGGCGAAGGCATCGCCGAGGCGGAAATCGCGGAATGGCTGGTCAAAGTCGGTGATGTGATCCGCGAGGATGACACGATCTGCGAGGTGACGACCGACAAGGCCACGGTCGAGATTCCGGCGGCGGTGAGCGGGCGCGTGACATGGCTTGGCGGCAAGACCGGCGAGGTCATGGCCATCGGCAGCGAGCTGATCCGGATCGAGACCGACGATTCCGTCGAGATTGCCCCGGCATCGGAGGACAAAGACCCCGAGCCCGAGGTCGCCGAAAAGCCGGCAGAGGAACCAGCGCCGAAAGCGGTTGAACCGAAACAGGAAAGCCCGGCACCCAAGCCTCGCCGGAACGGTGGCGGATCGGCGGCGCCGGTTGCGGCGCGCAACGCCTCGGGCCGTCCGCTGGCGGCGCCTTCGGTCCGGGGGCGCGCGCGCGAGTTGGGCGTCGACCTGCGGCAGTTGCGCGGAACCGGCCCGGCGGGCCGTATTCTGCATGAAGACCTGGATGATTTTGTCGCCCATGGCCCGGATATGCGGCAGGGCGGCGGGCTGGTGCGGCGACACGGGACGGAGGAAATCCGCGTAACCGGGGTGCGCCGCAAGATTGCCGAGCGCATGGCGCTGGCCAAGCGGCGCATCCCGCATTTCTCGATCATCGAAGAGGTGGATGTCGAGGCGCTGGAGCAGCTTCGTCGTTCGCTCAACGACCGGTTTGGCGCGGATCGCGGGCGGCTAACGGTGCTGCCTTTCCTGCTGCGCGCGCTGAGCGAGGCGGTGGTGGATCATCCCGAGATCAACGCCCATTACGACGACGAGGCCGATGTCATCACCCGGTTCGAAGCGTTGCATTGCGGGATCGCGACGCAGACGGACAGCGGGCTGATGGTGCCCGTGCTGGCCCATGCCGAGGCCCGCAGCCTCTGGGATATGGCGCGCGAGATTAAACGGCTTTCCGAGGCGGCGCGGGACCGGCGGATCGGGCCGAAGAACCTGTCGGGATCGAGCCTGACGGTGACGTCGCTGGGACCGCTCGGCGCGCTGGCGACGACACCGATCATCAACCATCCCGAGGTGGCCATCGTCGGGGTGAACAAGATGGTGGTGCGCCCGGTCTGGGACGGTCAGAGCTTTCAGCCGCGCCGGACGATGAACCTGTCGTGCAGTTTCGATCACCGGGTGGTCGATGGCTATGTGGCGGCGGAATTCGTGGCCAAGATCAAGAGCCTGCTGGAAACACCCGCGATGCTGTTCATGGAGTGGCGCGATGACTGAACTCAGATGTTCCCTTCTGGTAATCGGCGGCGGGCCGGGCGGCTATGTCTGCGCGTCGCGGGCGGCGCGGTTGGGTGTCGATACGATCCTTGTTGAGGGGCGGCGCGTCGGCGGCACCTGCCTGAACGTCGGCTGTATTCCGTCCAAGGCGCTTATCCACGCGGCCGAGCTGTACCATGACGCCGTTCGTCAGGCGGGCGAGGGCATGCAGGGCATCAGCGTTTCGGCGCCGAGCCTCGATTTCGGGAGGACGCAGGACTGGAAGCAGGGCGTGGTGGACCGGCTTTGTTCCGGCGTCGGCGGGCTGCTGGAAAAGTCGGGCGTCAAGACGCTGACCGGCTGGGCGCGGTTCCGCGATGGCAAGACCGTCGAGGTCGAAGGCGAAACCGGTCCGGTGATCGTGCGGGCGGAAAACATCGTGATCGCGACGGGGTCGCGCCCGGTTGAACTACCGGGGCTTCCCTTTGGCGGGCGTATCCTGGATTCGACAGGCGCGCTGGCGCTGGAGGAACCACCAAAGCGGCTGGCGGTGATCGGCGCGGGCTATATCGGGCTGGAACTGGGCACGGCATTTGCCAAGCTGGGTAGCGAGGTCACGATGATCGAGGCGGCGGATGCGATCCTGCCGCAATACGACGAAAAGCTGACCCGGCCCGTGCGGCGACAGCTTGATGCGCTGGGCATCGCGCTGAAGCTGGAAACCAAGGTTACCGGTTGGGACGAGCTGGACGGCAAGCTGACGCTGGAAAGCGGCGAGACCAGCGATACGCTAGGGGCCGACCGGGTGCTGGTCACGGTCGGGCGCGAACCTGCGGTCGACGGTCTGGGCCTTGGCGAGCTTAGCCTGCGTCGGCAGGGCGCTTTTATCGAGATCGACGACCGCTGCCAGACCTCGATGCGTGGGGTCTATGCGATTGGCGATGTGACGCCGGGGCTTATGCTGGCGCACCGGGCGATGGCGCAGGGCGAGATCGTCGCCGATGTGGTCGCCGGAGAGCCGAACGCATGGGATCGCGCCTGCGTTCCGGCGGTCTGTTTCACCGATCCGGAAATCGTCAGTGTCGGCCTGTTGCCGTCCGAGGCCGAAGGCGCGCGGGTCAGCGAGTTTTCTTTTCGAGCAAATGGTCGGGCGCTGACACTGGACCGGGCCGAAGGTTTCGTCCGGCTGGTGGCGCGGGAAAGCGATCATGTGATTTTGGGCGTGCAGGCGGTCGGGCCGGGCGTGTCCGAGCTTGTTTCGGGCTTTGCGCTGGCGATCGAGGCGGGTCTGCGGGCCGAGGATGTGGCGGGGACGATCCACGCGCATCCGACCCTGAGCGAAGCGTTTCAGGAATCTGCGCTGGCGGTGGCAAGCATGGCCAATCATGGCTGATGGCCCGCGTTTGAGGGCGTAAAAATATCGACTAACCCGCACCAGCCTCTCTTTCCCCCGCGTCCGGCTTTCGCTAGGTCTGCCGCATCACGGAATTCCCGGTGGGTCGACAGCCCGCCGGACAGGTGGCCCGCGGCGCTGCCGAAGGAGAACAGGCATGAAGACAGGACTTATCGGCGTCGGGCTTATGGGCCACGGTATCGCGCGCAACGTGTTGAAGGGCGGCTTCGCGCTGTCGTTCCTTGACCACCCGGGCAACCAGCCGGTGGACGAGATCACCGGCCTAGGCGCCCAGTCCTGCGCCAGTTCCGCCGAGGTGGCGGCTGCCTCGGACGTGGTGATCCTCTGCGTGACCGGATCGCCTCAGGTCGAAGCGATCATCACCGGTCCGGGTGGTGTGCTGGAAGGTCTGCGTCCGGGAACGATTGTCGTCGATTGCTCGACCGCGCTGCCGGAATCGACCCTGCGCATGGCGGAAAAGGTCCGCGAGGCAGGCGGCGCGTTCCTCGACGCGCCGATGACGCGCACCGCGCAGCATGCGCATGAAGGCACGCTGAACCTGCTGGTGGGCGGCGATGCAGAGGTTCTGGACAAGGTCCGCCCGGTGCTCGATTCCTTTACCGAGGCGGTGGAACATGTGGGCGCGCTGGGCAATGGTCATCGACTGAAGCTGCTGCACAACTATGTCTCGGTCGGGTTCATGACCCTTCTGGCCGAAGCGGCGGCGCAGGCGGCGGATGCGGATGTGGACCCGCAGCGTTTCGTGGATATCCTTGCCAATGGCGGCGGTGCCAGCGTCGCGCTACAGCGCATGGGTCCTTTCATCACCGATGGCAACCGCGACGCGCTGCCGTTTTTCGTCAGCAACGCGCTGAAAGATATCGATTATTACCGCACCATGTCGGAGCAGGCCGGTGCACAGCACCTGATCGCGGATGGCGTGCATCAGGCGATTTCCACAGCTGTTGAAGCCGGCGAAGGGTCGGCCTATGTGCCGGAGCTATCGCGCATCTTCCGTCGCGGCTGAGGCGCGCTCCCTGTCACCTTCTCAAGCTTGGGCATGCCGCCTGCCGCGCTGTCACCTCTGACGGGGTGATGAAATATGCACCCCCACGCGGCGGTGTGACCAGATAACAGTCGTTCGGCAGGTTGTGATGCGCAAAGCGCATGGGGATAGTTCCATCGGGCATTTCATTTCGGTCCTGATCCCTGATACCGCAGGCGCAATCAGAATCGACAAGATGGAATGCCGCGATGTCCGATACCAAGATTTCCCGGGATGCGATCCGCACCCTGTTTTCCCGTGCCATGTCAGCCATGTACAAGGAAGAGGTGCCCGCTTATGGCACGCTTCTCGACCTTGTGCGCGAAGTGAACGACGCGACGCTGGCCGCTGACCCGGCCGAGAAAACCCGATTGCAGGATCTTGGGGAGCTTGACCGGATCAGCGAAGAGCGTCACGGGGCAATCCGTCTTGGCACGGCTTCGGAACTGGCGATGATGCGGCGGCTGTTTGCGGTCATGGGCATGTACCCGGTCGGCTACTACGATCTGAGCGTCGCTGGCGTGCCGGTGCATTCGACTGCGTTCCGCCCGCTTGAAGACGCGGCGCTGCGCCACAATCCCTTCCGGGTCTTTACCTCGCTCTTGCGGCTGGACCTGATCGAAGACGAAGACCTGCGGGCCGAGGCGCAGGGCGTTCTGGACGCGCGTCAGATCTATACAGACCGTTGCGTCGCGCTGATCGAAAAGGCAGAGGCTGAAGGTGGGCTGTCCGAGACCGACGCGGAGGCCTTTGTCGCCGAGGCGCTTGAGACCTTCCGCTGGCATGCAGAGGCCAACGTGGGTCATGCGATGTATCGCCGGTTGCATGACGCGCACCGGTTGGTCGCTGACGTGGTGGCGTTCAAGGGGCCGCATATCAACCATCTGACGCCGCGCACGCTGGACATCGACAAGGTGCAGGGGCTGATGCCGGAGTGGAACATCACGCCCAAGGCGGTGATCGAAGGTCCGCCGCCGCGCAAGGTGGCGATCCTGCTGCGCCAGACCTCGTTCAAGGCGCTGGAAGAGCCGGTGACCTATGCGGATGGCGAAACCACCGTCGAGGGCAGCCATACGGCGCGTTTTGGTGAGATCGAACAGCGCGGCATGGCGCTGACACCAAAAGGGCAGGCGCTTTACGACCAGCTTTTGGCAGAGACCCGCGCGGTCATCACGCCCAAGGCGGATGGGTCCAACGCGGCCGAATACATGGCGAAACTCTCCGAGGTCTTTGCGGCCTTCCCGGATGACCTTGACGGAATCCGCAAGGAAGAGCTGGGCTATTTCCGCTATACGGCGACAGGCAAACCGCTGGCCGAAGGCGACGCGGCGCTGGATGCAGCGGCACTGGTCGAAAAGGGCGTTCTGCGCGCCGATCCGATCATTTACGAAGACTTCCTGCCGGTCAGCGCGGCAGGTATTTTCCAGTCCAACCTTGGCGACGAAGCGCAGCAGGCGTTCAGCGGCAACCCGAACCGGGACATGTTCGAGCGCGACCTTGGCGCTTCGGTCGTTGACCTGCATCAGCGGTATGCCGAGGCGGAAGCCGCCTCGCTGACCCGTGCGCTTGCCGGTCTGACGCGCGAAGACGCCTGAAATCGGTTTGTTCCCCGTTTCCGGCCCTGATCCGAGGGCCGGTTCGTGACGGGCAGCGGTAATGCCGTGATCCTTTGGCCGGTCGACTCTATTCGGCGGGGGCGGTCGGTTCGGGGCCGCGCAGTTTGGCGAGCACTTCGTCGCAGCGCGCGGTACTGTTGGTGATTTCGCCGTCACCGCCCTCGGTTCCGGCGATATCGGCCAGCGTGCCCGCCGCGTTTTGCATTACCTCGTCGACCTGTTCCGGCGTGAGGTAACCAGCGTCGACGGCGGCCCGGCTGAGGGCGCACATGCCCGAGGACAGGCCGACCGCAAGCCCGACACCCGTTGCGCCGCCAATCATGGCCGAGGACCCGATTCCGCCAAGGATCAGACCGACAACAAGACTTAATATCCCGACAAGAAGTTTGCTCATGGAAATCTCTCCTGAAGCATTCGGTGACTTGCACCTGAAGTCGCGCGTTACATGGCGCTGGCACAATTTTAACACGAGTCGCGCTGCGTGCCCTAATGGCCGTGTCGGCGAAATGGCGCTTTGGTTACAGGGGAGGTGCTCTAGTAGTTTTGGGGATTATCAATTTTTATCAGTACGTTGCTGGTGTCGAGTTGCCCTGGCACCTTGCGCCCGGCCAACAGATGGTCGGCGGGAAATGGCTCGCGAGGGAGAAGGGCCACAAATGTACCGGAGCGCGTTTTTGGTGAGAAACCGAGGCCGCGCATCGTAGCGATGGCGAAACGGTCGGGTAGGTTACTGTTTTTCAGTGGTTCAGAGACAGACCCAGGCGCCGGTCTGGGTTGCCCCAAGATCTGCGAAATGGAGCTTTAGCGGCTGGTGTTCATCGACATAGGAGGTCGCGAAACCGCGCATGGGAAGATCCTTGCGCACGAAAAAGCCCGCGATCCAGACGCCGAGCAACAGGCCGCTTTTCTCACGCAGCTCGATCCGGTGGCCCTGCACATCGCCATTGTCGAGTCGGCCGCTGGTATTGGACATGCGCGATTCAAAGCAGACGAGGCCGTTGCTGTAGAACCGCCAGCGCACCTGTTCCCAGTCGCATTCATCGACGGAGACGCGGTTGGTCCAGAGGTATTCATGCCATGCAAGGCTGGTGTCTTCGTCGGGTTCGGCCACCGATCCCTGAAAGGACCCGTCGCTGGTTTCCGCTTTCCAGCGGATATAGCCTGCGGGCTCGTGTTCGCGACCGATCGGTATGCCGGCACTGGCGAGACCCAGCGACTTCTTTATGAAATTGTCGCGTTCCTTGTTTTCCTCGATTTCGATCCCCGCAAGTTTTGAGACGAGCTTGCTGGCCACGTTCACGATCATCAGCTGACGTCCTTTGCTGGTGGGCAAATTTCAAATTCTGGTGGCGGTCAGTGTGTTCGGGAAATTACTTGTCTTGCAAAGTTTAACCCGCCGTTAACGATTAATGTCGAAGCCGGGCGGCAGGTCAAGCGCCATGCAACGCAGCGCTTGGGGTGGGGGCCCCAGCCGCCTGTTTCCAAGCGGCTGGGCGCTTATCGGTTCAATCCGGCAGGGCATAGACCGCGACCTGATCGCCGACGGCGGGCTTTAGGATCGAGTTGCCACCGCTGACGAAGGCCACGTATTGGCGGCCGTCGTATTCATAGACTGCCGGGTTGGCGACAACGGGTGCCTCCATCTGGTCGGACCAGAGCTCTTCTCCGCTGGCGAGGTCAAAGGCGCGGGCCTTGGCGTCCATCGTCGCGCCGATAAAGATCAGCCCGCCTTTGGTGACCGCCGGGCCGCCAATGGTCGGAGACCCCATGTTGTCGGGCATGTAGAACCCGAATTTCTGGGAGTTCCCGATGGGTTTGCGCCATTTCACGTCGCCCGTGTGCATGTCGAGCGCGACGAGTTCGCCGAATGGCGGCTTCCAGCAGGGCATGCCCAGCCAGTTCATCGCGTTCATCAGTGACATGCCGTAGGGCGCGCCTGTCTGCGGGTAGAACCCGCTTTCATTGCCCGAGCCACCGGCCTGCTGTTCGTAATCCTCGCGGGTGAAGAGCTTGATATACTGGACCACGTGAGAGGTGTTGAGCACGGCGGTCTGGCTTTCTGGATCAAAGGCCACGCCACCCCATTGCACACCCCCGGCGGAATCCGGGTAGGCCAGTACGCCTTCGCCCTTGGTGGTGGGGGGCGTATATATGCCTTCGTACCAGAGGTTGTCGAAGAGCCTGCTGCAGGAGCCAAGTCCGACGATATCGGCAATTGGCCAGACCTCGGGCTTTTCGGACTGGTCGAGAAGCGGCGCGGGCTTGGTTGGGAAGGGCTGGGTCGGCGCGTAATATTCGCCTTCGACCGTTCCGTCGCCACCGGGAACCGGGCGTTCCTCGATCGGCCAGACGTCTTCGCCGGTTTCGCGGTTCACGACAAAGAGGAAGCCCATCTTGGTGGCCTGCATGAGCGCGGGGATGTCTTCGCCGTCGACGGTGATGTCCATCAGTGTCGGGGCCGAGTTGATGTCATAGTCCCAGATGTCGTGATGCACCCACTGGCGCGACCAGACGACCTCCCCGGTGTCGAGGTCGAGCGCGGTGGTCGAGGTGGCATAGGGGATTTCCTCGACCCGGTTGCCGCCCCAGTAGTTGGGCGAGGGCGAGGCCACCGGCAGGTAGATCATGTTCAGACCTTCATCCACCGACATATGGGTCCAGACATTGGCGGTACCGGTCTGTCGGCGGATGTCTTCGGGAAGGGTTTCAAACGACCATTGCAGCTCGCCCGTTTGCGGATCGACCGAGAAGACCGCGCCCGGAGGGGCCTCGGCATATTCCCAGTCCATACCGGCCCAGCCAAGCACCACGTGGTTACCGACGATGGTGGGGGGTTGCAGCAGCGAGAGCGGGAAACGGTCGTTGATCGTGTTCCACTGGTTCATATCCAGCACGCCGTCTTCACCGAAGCGGGTGCATTTCTCACCGCTATCCGCATCGACGGCAAAGAGCTGGGCGTCCATCGTGCCGATATAGACGATCTTTTGGCAGGTCTCGCCTTCGACTGGTTCGGGGTTTTCCCAATACGCCACGCCGCGGTTCTTGAGGGCCGGCTGGGTCAGCGGTTCAAGGGTCGACTCTGTACTGAAGGACCATTTCTGTTCGCCCGATGCGGGGTCGAGTGCGAGGATGCGGTAGAAGGGCGTGCCGATATAGAGCGTTTCATTGGCAAAGACCGGGGTCGCCGACCAGACCGTTGCGGTGAGGTCTCCCGAGCCGTCGGAGACATCGCCGGTGTGGATTTCCCAGACCTTTTCAAGCTCGCCGACATTGTCGGTCGTGATCTGGGTTAGCGGCGAGTATTTCTGCGCATTGAGTTGACCGTGGAATCCATCCCATGTGGCGGTTTCTGGCACGAGGGGAATGTCGGACCGTGTCCGGGGCGTGGTGCTCAGGATCGGATCGGCGACACCGGGAAAGCGATCAACAGGCTCGGGTGTCTGGGTTTCAGTTTGCGGGGCAGTTTCCGTGGCCTCAAGCTGCGGAGTTTCCTGGGCAAAGGCGACGGAGGGCAGGCCCAGCATGGTGCCCATGACGAGGAGTGTGGGCAGGCGTGTCATGCGAGGGCTTCCGTAGAATTATTGCGGGTTGCGGAAATGTCGTAGATCAATCCGACCAAGGCGATGGCCATCGCCGCGATGAGCCAACATTCGTGAAGGAAATAGGCGGCAAGGCCAGTGAGAACGGCACCCAGCGCGATCATGAAGCGAAGAAAGCCGCGCCAGCCCGGCGCGTGGCTGAGTTGGACGAAGACGCAGGCAATCGCGATGAGAAGGCAGGCGAGGACGACAAGCGCGGCGCCGAAAGTGCCGGTGACGCCAGTGAGCGGGGTGAGATAGTTGTAAAGCGCGACAGCGAAACCGCCGAGGGCTCCGGCCAAAGTCACGATGGTTCGTGGCTTGCCCGGATGGGAAGGGCCAGACATGGGAGGACTCCTGAAACCGTTGCTGAACAGGTTGAACTTTTCAGGTAGCGCGTCTGTGCTTTCGTCAATGGTGTTGCCGTATTCAGGCAGCGGAACGGGGCCTAGCATAGCAGGCCCCGTTCCGGAAAATCAGGCCATTTCGCGCGGCCAGAACCGCAGCTTGCGGCAGGCTTTGAGGAAATCCCCGGCCTTGTCAGAGGAGAGATCCATGATCCCTTCGTCGTTTTCGTCGGTTAGCCCGGCGGCGTCAAACAAGGCACCGGCAGAGGCATGGGCGATGAATTTGCAATGTGCATAGGCATCGCTGAGGAAGTCCTTGGCCGGTTTCATCGCGGCGACATCCTTGGCCTTGTCGTCGGATAGGATGATAGCGACCGCATCGAAGACAACCGAAGGGCCACCGTCGATCTTTTCGTCGGCCTCGATCATCTTGCCATCTGACAGTTTGGCACCCTGAATATGGGGGGCAATGATCGCGACCTTGGCGCCTTCGTCCTCGAAGGCGGATTTCAGGTCCTTGACCAACCCGGCATCCGCACCGTCGCAGAGGAAGATTCCGAGCTTGCGACCGGCAAAGCTCTCGGGTGCGTTCTTGAGGATGCTGAGCGCGTCCGAAGGTTTCAGATCGGTGATTGGTTCCCGTGCAGGCGTTGCGGGTTCAGGCATGTCTTCGATGCCAAGACCCTTGGCGACGCCGGAGGCGAGATCGTCATGGACGTTCATCAGGTGACCCAGCATCCGCAGGCGGATTTCCTCGCGTTCAACCTTGGAAAGCTCAAAAGTATAGGCTGCGATGATATGGTTCTGCTCGGTCTCGGTCTGGCTGATAAAGAACTGGCGCGCCTGGCTGTAGTGGTCGGCAAATGTTTCCGAACGAGTGCGCTGTTTCGGGCCTTCGATAGGTGCTTCGTAGCTTTTGAATCCGATCTCGGGGTTTTCGCGGGGTCCGCCATCCTTGCCCCAGCTATTCGGTTCGTAGTTGGCCCGACCCTTGGGGTTGTGCATCGCCATGTGCCCGTCCTGCTGAAAGTGGTGCATCGGGCAGCGCGGTGCGTTGATCGGGATATGGGTGAAGTTCGGACCGCCAAGACGTTTCGTCTGCGTGTCGAGGTAGGAAAAGTTACGCCCCTGAAGCAGCGGGTCATTGGTGAAATCGATCCCGTTAACGATGTTCTGCGTGCAGAAGGCCACCTGCTCGGTCTCGGCAAAGAAGTTCTCGACGTTGTTGTCGAGCGTCATGGTGCCGATGATCTGGACGGGCACGTCTTCTTCGGGGATCAGCTTGGTCGCGTCGAGGATGTCGAAGTCGAACTTGTCGGCGAATTCGTCGTCAAACACCTGAATGCCCAGATCCCACTGCGGGTAATCGCCGCTGTCGATGGCATCCCACATATCGCGGCGGTGGAAATCCGGGTCCATCCCGTTGATCTTGAGCGCTTCGTTCCAGACCACCGATTGCATGCCCTGACGCGGTTTCCAGTGGAATTTCACGTAATGGCTTTTGCCCTTGGCGTTGATCAGGCGGAAGGTGTGAACACCAAAGCCTTCCATGAAGCGCAGGGAGCGCGGGATCGCGCGGTCGGACATCGCCCAAACCGTCATGTGGGTTGCCTCGGGCGAGAGCGAAACGAAATCCCAGAAGTTGTCATGGGCGCTCTGGGCCTGCGGGAAACCGCGGTCCGGCGCGGGTTTGACCGAATGGATCAGGTCGGGGAACTTGATCGCGTCCTGAATGAAGAAGACGGGAATGTTGTTGCCGACGAGGTCCCAGTTGCCTTCCTGTGTGTAGAATTTGACAGCAAAGCCGCGCACGTCACGGGCGACATCCGGGGATCCATTGCTACCTGCCACGGTGGAAAAGCGGGTGAAGAGAGGGGTCTTTTCACCCTCGCGTTGGAAGATGTCGGCGCAGGACAGTTCCGGAATAGCCTTGGTCAGTTCGAAATGGCCGTGCACGCCGTAGCCGCGTGCATGGACGACCCGTTCGGGGATACGCTCGTGATCGAAGTGAAAGATCTTTTCGCGCATGATGTGGTCTTCGAGCAGGGTCGGGCCGCGCGCGCCTGCCTTGAGCGAATTCTGATCATCTGCAATCGGGGCGCCCTGCGCCGTGGTCATGGTGCGCTCCCGGTCCGTTTCCTGCTGGCGGGGTGCGCCGCCCTTGTCTAGTTTCGCGTCTTTCATGGAACCCTCTCGATACAAACCGTCGGTACGACTGTTGGTGAAAACTCTGGTCGCGTCCGGTTCGTCTTGCCCCCGGCGCTTGAGGCAAAACGAACGGGTGAGCGGCGCGGTTCCGAAGGAAGTTCGGAACGCGGTGCAGCCCACGATTGGATCGCAGGCGATTTGTCAGGGGTTCAGGAGGAAATCAGGAAACTGTTGCGGGCCGTTGTTTGCTGAGGATGCCCGAGGCGAGGAAAACGCCAGCCGCCACCAAGGCCACCCCGAGGATTTTCAGCGGCGTGACCGTTTCGCCGAGGAAGGCGACCCCGCCGAGCAGGGCGAGGATTGGCGTGAGCGCGCCGAATGCCGCAGTTTCCGCAGCGCCGAGGATGCGCACGGCATAGCCAAAGAGGAACATGGCCAGAACCGCGATGATAAAGCTTTGCAGAACGATCATCACCGCGATGTCGGTCAGGCTTACGCGCGAGAACGTCACGTTGCCGGTCGCGATCAGCAGGGGCGCGATCAGGACGGAGCCCCAGAAGAGGCCAATGACAAGACCATGCAGCGGGGAGAGCCCACTTTGACGGAAGATCACCGAGTAGATCGCCCAAAGCAGCGATCCCAGCAGGAACATCAGGTGCCCTTTCCATGCGTCGACCTCGGATCCGGCGATGATCTGCCAGAGGCTGACGAGCATCGCGCCGACAAGGATCATGGCCAGACCTATGCGGCGGCGAGGACCGGGTATTTCGCCCATGAGCACAAAGGCGGCCAGTGCGGTCCAGAAGGGCAGCATGCCGGGCGCAAGCGCGCCGCCGTCCGAGGCGGGCGCAAAGGCCAGACCCATCGAGACTAGGTAGGGAAAGACCGCGCTGGCACCGACCATCAGGATGGCGGACCTTGCCCATGTTTTCTGGCGCGGCAGCACACCCAGCCTGAACATGACCGGCGCAAGCAGAAGTGCGCCGGGGATCAGGCGCAGGACAAGAAGTTCCTCGACGGTAAAGGTGCCCTGAACGGCAAACCGGGTGATCAGGATGAAACCCGCCCAGATCGTGACCGTGCCCAAAGCGGCAAACAGCCCGAACCCACGCTTGTCGGAAATCTCCATCCATTCAACCTTTCGCGGGACAGCCCCCGGTGAGCCTAGAGTCACGGGCGAAGAGGGGAAAGGCAAAACCGGCGGGGATCGTGACAAATTTCACATGCTAACCTTTTCGTGGCGTCGGGAGGTGCGATGGGTAACAAAACAGGACGAAGGCCAGAGGCGACGGCGGCGCGGCTTATTCCTTGAAGGTCTCGTGGCAGCCGCGGCAAGATTGACCAAGTTGTTTCATCGCACGGCCAAGATCGCTTTTTTGCTGAACGGTTCCGGTGAGCGTTTCCGCCGTTTCATTCAAACGCGCCGCATGGTTTATGAACGTGTCATGGTCCGTCCAGATGCGCGGCAGAGCCTCGGATTGCGGGTCGTTTGCCTCGACCTCGAAGAGTGCCGGGATACTTGTCGCCTGCGTCGATATTGCATCGAGCGCCGCATTCGCCGCGCTTGCGTCGAAGGTGGACTGTCCTTTCGACATCGCGCCGAGTGTCTTCATCTGCGCGGCCATTTCCTTCATGCCAGCCATCCGTTTCTGAACATTCGGGTCTTTCACGTCGCTATGCGCAATAGCGGCGGTGCCCGCCATGGCGAGGGCAAGGGTAACGTATCTTTTCAATATGCCGGTTCCTTTCTGTGTGTCGCCCGAGCAGCTTGTCAGGTTACGCGACCTCGATCCATGTATTCATGCCGGAAGCCGCATGGGCAAGCATGTGGCAGTGGAACAGCCACTTGCCTGGGTTGTGGGCGACAAAGGCGATTTCGAGCGGCTGGTTCGGCAGGCTCAGGATCGTGTCGCGCATCGGACCCAGGCTCCCATTGGCGCGGACCTGCCGGAAATGCATGCCGTGAAGATGCATGGCATGGGCAAAAACCGTGTCATTCATCAGTTTTAGCCGGACGGTTTCGCCCATGTTGAGCTGGGCGAAGGGTGTCTCGGTCATACCGACCTGACCCGCAAGAGCCCAGAACTGGCCTTTCTGCATCAGTTCCCGGAAACCCATGTCGCGCCCTTGGTAGTTGGCCGAGCTGAGACCGCGCATGGCACCGCCCTCCATCGTCATCTCGAGCTGTTGCGCCGTGTCGAGGCCGGGCACATCCATGCGTGGGTTCGGGGGCAGTGCGAGGGGAGCATCGCGCGTATGGGTTGCGGCTTTTCCAGTGACGGGCATGCGGACGAGCACCTGCCAGCTGTCGTCATTTGCAAGGTGCAGCAGGCCGGCTTCTTCCCCTGTATCTGCGATAACATCCACAATCAGGTCCACGCGCTGGGCGGGGGCGAGGGTGATCGCGCCGTCCACAGGTTCGGGTTTCTCAAGCGGCATGCCATCAAGGGCGATGGTCCAGCCTTTCAGCCCGTGCAGCCGCAGATCCAAGATGCGCGCGTTTGCGGCGTTGATCAGGCGCAGGCGCAGCCTTTCGTGTCGCTTTGCGGGCAGGACGGGATCATACGTCCCATTGGCACCGAGGAGGTTGCCGATGCGTCCGGCGTGGCTCAGCATCATCGGGTGGTTGAAAGGCTCGGAGAATTGCGCGGTATCGGGGTTCAGCAGCCAGTCGTCAAAGAGGATGACCTCGTCGCGGTCCACATCGGGCGGTTCCTGTTCCTCGACGATCAGCGGACCGGCAAGGCCGCGCGCGACCTGCTCCATCGAGTTGGTATGTGCGTGGTACCAGTAGGTGCCCGCGTCCGGCGTGGTGAAATCGTAGTCGAAGATTTCGCCGGGCGGGACCGCATCCTGCGTCAGACCGGCAACACCATCCATCGCGTTGTCTATGCGGATGCCATGCCAGTGGATCGAAGTCGGGACTGGCAGGTCGTTCACCAGCCGCCGCTTCAGTCGGCCCCCTTGGGGGATGCGCAGGGTTGAGCCGGGGATCTTGCCATCATAGCTCCACACATCGGTCATCGCGTATTGCGGTGGTGCGATCTGTGCCTTGGCCATTCGCGCGGTAAGTGGCATTGGCGTCGACGCGCTGACGGGCAGGGCAAGCGCAGCCGAAGCGCCAGCCATTGCGGTGCAAAATCCGCGTCTTGTCAGGTTTGCTGCCATCGCTGTTTTTCCCGTTGCCAAGTTGCTGTTTGTGTATGGCGGCAATGTTAAACGCGGCTGTGGGCCGAGTCAGGTCATTGGATAGCAGGATCCGGGTGATATTCCGACAATGTGATCGAAGCGGTTCGCCGACAGCAGGTCGGGCGACTTCGGTCTTTTCTAAATCAGACTGGAACGCAGATTGATTGTTGAACCGCGCCGAGGTGAAACGGCGCGGTCCGGAGAGCTTTATGCGTCCACGCCCATGGGCAGATGGCGGCGCCGTTCTCCGGTCGCGGCGAACAGCCCGTTGGCAATGGCGGGGGATACCGGCGGGACGCCGGGTTCGCCCACGCCGGTGGCATGGACCGAGAAGGGATGCGGTACGATATGGGTAACCACCGTGGGGTAGTTGTCCGAGCGCACCACGTCGTAATCGTAATAGTTCGACTGCAAAACCGCGCCATCCTCGAAGGTGATCCCCGAATGCAGGGCCACTGTCATGCCCATGACGGCGGCACCCTGTATCTGGCTTTCGATCCGTTCGGGGTTCGCGGCAAAGCCGCAGTCGATGGCCATGTGCATCTCGGGCACGGTAATCCGGCCATCCGCCACCTTTACCCGTGCCGCGCAGGCGACATAGGACACAAAGCTGCGGTGCACGGCGAGCCCGATACCTTCGCCTTCGGGCAGGTCCTCGCCGTAGCCGATACCGTCGGCAGCCATATTGAGGACATTTGCCAGCCGGCCCGTTTCGATGGGGAACTCGGCCATCGGCTCACCATAGTTCCAGAAGTTGTCGGGCAGCCCGGCTGCTGTCGGGTCGAGAGTGCGTGGCGCGCCGATGAGTTCCAGCCACATCTCCCTCTGGTCCTTGCCAAGTTCCTGGGCCAGCTCGCCCACGCAAGAGCCCACGGCCCATGCGTGCGGGATGTTGGACACCGCGCGGAACCAGCCGATCCGGGTATGCGCGAGCGCCTTGCCGTGCTCGCACCGGATATTGGGCAGATCGAATGGCAGGTCGGTCATCCCCATGGCAAGTTCGATGGGCAGCATGTTGCCTTCGTCTGGCGCGAAGGTGGACAGGATCGAGGGCGCGACGGAGCGGTGCCGCCAGCCGGTGACCTTGCTCGCGTCATCCAGAGCGACATCGATCCGTTCTGCCGAGGTGGTGTGATAGAACGAATGCTTTACGTCATCCTCGCGGGTCCATTGCACCCGCACCGGCGCGCCCAGCTCTTTGGACAGAAGTGCCGCCTCGGTGACAAAATCGGCCTTGGACTTGCGTCCGAAACCGCCACCGAGAAGCGTGACATGGACGGTGACCTGTTCGGGTTCGAGCCCAAGTGCTTTGGCCGTATCCGTTCGCGTGGTGTAGGGGCTTTGGACCGGGGCCCATATCTCGAGCTTGCCATCCGCGTAGCTGGCAATGGCGGCTGGCGGCTCCATCGGGATGTGGGCCATGTGGTCCTGCGTGTAGGTGCCGGAAAACGTCTTTGCGGCGCTGGCGAAGGCGGCGTCGATATCGCCTTGGTCGCGAGCGATGGTACCCGGGTTCTCCGATTGGGCGATCAGATCGGCCATGTAGCTTTCGGAGTTGTATTCCCCGTGCGGCCCAGCCTCCCATTCGATCTCGAGCATATCCCGTCCCTGCAGCGCGGCCCAGGTATTGCTGGCCACAACGGCGATCCCGCCGAGCGGGGCAAAGAGGGGCGGTGCAGAGATATAGGGAATTTCATGCACGCTTTCGACGCCCGAAACGGCCAGCGCTTGGGTCGCGTCATAGGACGCAGCCTTGCCCCCGAGGACCGGTGGGCGGGCGATCACGGCGAATTTCATACCCGGCAAGGTCACATCGGCGCCATAGACTGCGTCGCCGGTGGTGATGTCGTGCAGATCGGTGATCTGGACCTCGCCCTTGCCGATATAGCGGAACTGGTCCTCGGTTTTGTAGGCGATCTCTTCATGGGGCGGGACCGGCTGTGCCATCGCCGCTGCGGCCAGATCGCCAAAGCCCATGGTCTGACCGGCAGGGCCTTTGACCTCGTGCATTTCGACGGTGACATCCGCGGGATCGGCGCCCCATTCCTCGGCCGCGGCGCGGGCCAGCATGGTGCGCACCGCGCCACCGATCTTGCGCGCCATCTGGATATGGTGACGCATCGAGCGCGAGCCGTCGGTGTCCTGATTGCCGTATTTCGGTTCGTCGCCGGGGGCCTGCACGATTTTCACGCGCGACCAGTCGGCCTCCATTTCGTCGGCCATCACCATCGGGATCGAGGTGCGGCTACCGGTGCCCATTTCCGAGCGGTGGGCGACCAGCGTCACCGTGCCGTCGGCATCGATTGACACGAAGATCAGGGGATCGTCGACGATACCGTGGGGCATGTCGGTGCCGCCAACGGCGTAGGTGTCAAAGGCGCGGGCCGGAACGGCGTAAGCGGCCAGTGCAAACGCGCCGGAAGTGCCAAGAAATCCCCGGCGGGTGATTTTTTCGAATTTTACCCGCGCAGTGGCGGTTTCGATCAGCGGTTCAAGATACTTGAGCATGACTTAGATCCCCGTGCTGGCGTGACGGACGGCATCGACGATGCGCTGGTAGCAGCCGCACCGGCAGACATTTCCGGCCATGGCTTCCAGGATTTGGTCATCCGTGGGCTTTGGCGTTTCGGTCAGGAAGGCAGCCGCCTGCATGATCTGTCCGGGCTGACAAAAGCCGCATTGCGGAACGTTGAGATCGCGCCAGGCGACCTGAACCGGGTGATTGCCCGCGGGGTCCAGCCCCTCGATCGTTGTCACCGCCTTGCCCTCGACGCTGCCGAGGCTTGTCTGGCAGGACCGCACGGCTTCGCCTTCGACATGTACGGTGCAGGCTCCGCAAAGCCCCGCGCCGCAGCCGTATTTGGTTCCGGTAAGCCCTGCCGCGTCCCGGATGGCCCAGAGAAGCGGCATGGTCGGGTCTACGTCAAAGTCCCGCTCGGCGCCGTTCAGAGTTATCTTGGTCATGTCTTCCTCCCGAAAATGCAAACCGTGGCGGTCAAAGCGAAATCGGCGCTTTTGAATTCAGGGACACGCTCTTATCAGAATCGCCGCCAGGTTGTGCGATCCTAGCACAAAATGCCTGCAGGCTCAGCATTGTATGAAGCTGTGGCAATTGCAGGTTGTTGAGGGGCTTGGGTACCTCGGGAAATAGAAGATCCGTGGGGGGTCAAGGAACTTTGACCCAAGGCAATTTTCGCCTTTGAATTTTGCCTTGGGTTGGTCGGGGATGCGTGCCGGGTTTTGCGTCTTTCTGGTCCGGCCGATCTCTTATCGGCCGATGGCTCGTGTCGATCCCGAAACCCTGATGCCTTCACCAGCCACATTGCCGATTTCGGCATGAAGCAGGGATCGCGATCCCATGTCCTCGCCCTGTACGATGTCGATGGCGCCGCCATGCGGCCAGCCGATGTCACGGAGATAACCCGAAAGGGCCGCAGCGGCTGCCCCCGTTGCCGGGTCTTCGAGGACGCCGCCGACGGCAAAGGCGTTGCGGCTGTGAAATTTCCGTTTTGTCTCGATCCAGACGAGGTCTATTGTCGTCAGTCCGTGCTGGCGCATCAGGCGTGCGCCTTCCGTCAGATCATAGTCCATCCGGGCAAGCGCAGCCATGTCGCGAAGCGCGAGGACCAGATGGTCGTTCCCGGCATGAGCAAGCCCGGGCGGGAGGGCGGGATCGAGATCGGAGGGCTCGTAGCCGAAGAGTTTCAGCGCGGCGACGACAAGATCGGGATGCGCGGCAGCGCTGCGGGTCGGTGGTGAGGTCAGGGTGGCCTGAACGGTGTCGCCGTCGAGATGGGCTTCGACAGTGATGTTTCCCGAATTGAGGTGCAGTGAGAAGGTGCCCTCTCCTCCCTGTTTGGCAAGGACGCTGCCAAGCGCCACGGTGGCATGGCCGCAGAACGCGACCTCTTCCTCGGGTGAGAAATAGCGCACGCGCCAGCCACCCGCTTCAGGCGCCGCAAAGACGGTTTCGGAATATCCCACGTCAGCCGCGATCTTCTGCATCTCGGCCTCAGACGGGAGCGCTTTGCCCACGACAACGCCTGCAGGGTTTCCACCAGTGGCCCCATCGGAAAACGCCGCCAATCGCTTGATCTCGGTTGTAGTGTTCGTGTCCATTGTCAGATCCTATCAAAGTAATTTCGTCGACACGCACCGAGGCGTGGCCTTGCCCATGCGGATGCGAGTTGACCGGCAGGGGCGCTGCCGGTCAGTCGTGACGTTACAAGCTGCCAACGGCGGCGTGTTGAATGGTTGGCCAGATTTCTTCCGCCTTGCTGATCGTGCCTTCTGGATCTTCCTTGTATTTCGCAAACACCGCAGCATTCACAAACAGGTACAGTTTGCCATCGACAATATCGGCATAGCTCGGATCGCCGTCCAGCTTCTTGCCAAGCGCGACGGCGAAGGCGCAGAACCCACCGTATTGCGGCAGGTATTTGCCCGGATCGGCCTCGAACATCGCGGCGGTCGTTTCGGACGAAAAGTAATAGGCCACACCGTCATGGATCACGGTCTGGGTTGCCGCGCCGGTGGCGACAGCGTTCAGTGTCGAGAGCGCAACCGGGTCAATGCCGCGCAGCGCCAGAGGCACGCCGTCAATCGTATAGCCGTTGGTGACGTTGTATTCATCCTCGGCCATGGCCGGGGTCGCGATGGCCCAGGCAACGCTCATTGCGAGGAACAGGTGGGTGAGAGGTTTGGAGTACATTGGTTTTTCCTTTGTTTGGGCCTGTAATGGGAGGCCTGTCAGGCGATGTCTGAATGTTTCGCCGGACGCGCCAGGTTTCGAAAATCCGGCGGTGTTGGCGGTGAAAATGGTCCGGCCCCTGTGAGGCGAGTTGGGACGAGAAGGGGCCGGACCCTGCGGCGACCTGCCGGAATGGGCGGGCGGCAGACCGCATGCTTGGGCCGCAGTCGGATCCGGGAGCGGGGACCCACTGCCACCGGCATTACATCGCGTGGGCTTCCTCGATCGCGCGCACGGTGTTTTCGGTATTGTCCACGGCGCTGGCGATCATGCGGAAGTTGGTAAGCGAGGCGGCATAGCCATCGTAATGTGCGGTGATCGCACCGGCGGTGGCATCGGTGACGACCATGACTTCGAAACCGGCCTCGACCAGCGCCCGCATGTGGGATTCAGTGCAGAGGTTGGACGACATGCCGCCAAGGATGACCTTGTCGATGCCTGCCTTGCGGAGTTGCAGAAGCAGGTCGTTGCTTTCCGGCCCGTAGACCTTGTGGGGGCTGGTGACGACGGTTTCGCCATTGTTGATGTAGGGCTTGTATCGTTCCAGCCAGTCCGCACCGGAGCCTTCGAAACCGGTAATGTCCAACGCTGTCGGACGGTCGAACATGCCCAGTTGGTGCATCACCGTTTCGAGCGTGCCCTCGAAGTGCCATTTGTGGTCGTGTTCGTAGTAGTAATGGGGCGAGACGAATACCGGCATCCCGGCTTTCTCGGCGGCGGCGAACAGCGACTCGAGGTTTTCGACCGTTCCGTTGGCGGTGATGCTTTCGCCCACTACGCCCCAGGTCACGCCGTCGGGCGAGAGAAAGTCATTCTGCGGGTCCGTGATCACAAGCGCCGTATCACCGGCGGTGATGTCGAAACCGGGCATTGGTAGGCCATCGTTGATTGGCGGCAGAGTGGCCGTTGCGGCGCGCACTTCGCCGTCTTGCGCCATGGCCGGGCCGGTGCCGAGCCCGACGACTGCGGCACCTGCGGCAACCGTCAGCCCGGCGCCAAAACAGGCGCCAACGACAGACAGGGCCAGTTTGATGTTTCGCTTCTTCAATTCCATGATCTTCCTCCTTTTTCGCGCTTGTCGGCGCAGGTGATTTCAAAGCCACCGGAGACCGGGCGCGACCAACTTTGTGGTCGTTTATTTGCCTGTCTCCGTATGCCTCTTGGATATGCTTTGGGTGGCGTGGCGGTATTGACCCGACCTGACAGAAACTTGACGTCGCGTGACAAAGCGGGACAGAATGCGCCGGTCTCGGCACAGCCCGGGGGAATGGGCTGTCGGAGGAAGGGGCGTGACGGAAATTTCAGCGATGTTCGTGCGCAAGCAGGTGAGCGAGGCGCGCAACGTTTCGGACAAGGCCAAGCTATTCGCTTTGGTTGGACTGACCGAAGAGTCCGCGCGCGCGCCCGACGCCAAGATCAAGACGGCTGATTACTTTACCCTGCTGGAAAAGATCGCAGAGAGCGAATGGCCCGATCCGGCCTTCCACATGCGCGTCTGCGCCGCCATGCGATGTGAGGAATTCGGCGCGGTCGGGTTAGCCATGAAATCGGCGCCGACCCTGCGCCACGCCTTTGAGCGGATGCATCGGTACGCGCGGCTCTACAACAGTTCTTCGGCCTTTGCCGTCGAGGAAAAAGGCAATGTCTATTGCTGGACCCATCGCAGGCCGCAGCCTGCGCGGCTTGGCAATTACCTGTCCAACGAAGCTGCGCTTGCGACCTTTCTCACGCTGTGTCGCGAGTCGAGCAGGCCGGACCTAAAACCTGTCCGACTTCAGTTCGCGCACCGGCGCGAGGGAAGCACCACGGCGCTGACCGATCATTTCGGCATAGAGCCGATCTTTGATCAGGAATTGGACGGGATGCAATTCGCGGTCGAGGACGTGGATCGTGCCAGCCCGATTGGGGACCTCGGAATATGGAAGTTCTTCTCGGATCACCTGGAAAGCACGCTTCCCCCGATGGAGACGGAGCCGGACAAGCTGGCGGCACAGGTGATCGAAGAGGTCGCGGGGCTGCTTAGCGGCGGGGTGCCGCAGCTTGCCGAGGTCGCGGCACGTCTGGGTCTGGGCACGCGCACCCTGCAGCGTCGCCTGTCCGACGGCGGCAAAAGCTATCAGGAGCTTGTGGCCGAAGCTCGCAGGCGGCTGGCTCGCAAACTGTTGCGACGCTCGGAATACTCACTTGCCGAAATCGCGTTTCTGACCGGCTTTTCTGAGCAAAGCGCCTTTACCCGCGCTTTTAAACGCGGCGAAGGCATAACCCCGCGTGCCTTCCGGCAGAGTACGCTGTCGCCCGTCCATGCCGGGTGAGAACAGTTTACCCTGCGGTCTGAAATGTGTTGGCCGAATAGGCTCAGGGCGAAGCGAGAAGATCGCGCATGGTGATTTCCGGCGCGAGTTCAGTGTCGGCGGGCAGCGAATAGGTGAGCCCTTCTGTTGAGGCGAGAGATTGAAGCCATCCTTCATCGGCCATGTCATCCAAAATGCCGTTCAGGCTCTGCAATAGCTCTTTGCGCTCTTCGAGCACGGCGATGCCGATATCCATGCCGAAAGGATGCCGCCATTGTGCAAGTTTGAGACGGGTGATCGCGTTGCTTTGCCGGTAGTTGTCAAAGGCTGCTACATCGACGATGGCCAGTTGCATTCCTTCGATTTCCGCCTGCCAGAGAAAAGAAGCGCCGGGATTGAAATGCCGAGCTTGCTGGCGATCCTGCGGCGGCAGGGCCGCCATCGCGATGGCCCCCGACAGCGTCCCTTGCTGAAAGGCCAAGGGCCGGTCTTGAAGGTCGTTCAGGTCTTTCGGCTCTGTGGTGCCGTCGAGATAGACGAGCCCAATGGTGGAGCGCATGTATCCGTGCGAGACGGCGAGGGGCCGAACATCCACGAATTCGGTTTGCACGTCTTTCAGAAAACTCGTGGACTGGTCGATCTCTTGCGGCATGCCGACCCAGCGCGGCAGTCTTGCGCGGTCGTAGCCCGGGGTGCCGACCGCCCGCACATAGCGCGGATGGCCGGGGACGACATCGCAGAGAGGGAACGACAACATGGCGTAGGTATCGCGTAGCGGATCGCTTTGCTCCTCTAGCTCGCCTTCGAACCAGACCGAGGAAAACGAAAGCCCCATCCGCGAGGCGATCTCTTCCATCAGGTGATAGTCGAAACCGGACCCGCCGGCGTTTCTCTTGCCTGCGATGACGCCCGAGTTCCGCGGCAAGCAAACCGTTAGAACACCGGGTTCCATTGTCTTGATCTCTGTCTCGGCCGGTGCAACCGAGGGCGTGGCGAGCGTTAGCAAGAGGGTAGCGGCAAGGCCCGAGAATAGCCGCAGCTTACGACTACCCATTGTCCGCCCCTTCGGGCAGTGGCTCCTTTCCACCGCGTGTCACCACGTAGATCCACAACACGTCAAGTTCGTCCGGCAGGAGGATGTCGCCCCATGCCGGCATGTCGCCTTTCCCGTTCTGGACGCTGTTGTAGAATTCGTCTTTCCGATCCTGCGGCCATTTCCGCAGATCGTAAGAGGATGTGCCGGGGTTCTTCATATCGATCCCATGACAATGGGAACAGAACTGCTTGTAGGTGCTCGCGCCCTTGGCGAGAGCGGCTTCATCTGCCTGTGCTGGCGCAGTCAGATGCGCCAGCAGGACAAGTCCAATTATTGAAATTCTCATGTGTTCAGTTCGGCAGTGCAAAGGTCCAGAGGTTTCCGCCAGCAGGGTAGCCCGCAAGGCGTTCGTCACCTGAGAAGAGCGCATAGACCGCGCCGCCCCCGTTCACGATGGAGACATATTGCCTGCCGTCCATCTCCCATGTCATCGGCTGGCCGATAACGCCGGAACCTGTATTGAAGGACCAGAGCTTTTCACCGGTTTCCGAATTGAAGGCTTCGAATTCCCCTGTTTGCGCCCCAGTGAAAACCAGTCCGCCGCCCGTTGCGAGTGTTCCGGCCAGTCGAGGGATCTCGCTTCCGTCTTCCCATTTGACCTCACCGGTAAGCGGATCGATGGCGCGAAGGAAGCCCCGGTTGCCGTCCGGCCATGACCAGCTGAATTCGGCTCCGAAATAGAAGACCCCGGCACGGTACTGCGGTTCGACGGCCTTGTAGTTCATCCCGACGTTGAGCGTATTGACGAAAGCCATCTGCTGTTCGGGATCGTAGGAAATGGGGGACCAATTCTTTCCTCCGAAAGCCGAAGGCCAGAATTCGACCTGATCGCCGGTGCGAGCGCCTTCCGCGACTTCGGTCTGATTGGGTTTGCCGGTTTCCAGGTCGATGCTTTCGGCCCAGTCGACCCGGTCGACGAACTTGTTGGCAGCCACCAGTTTGCCGGTTTCCCGGTTCAAAACGTAGAAGAAACCGTTGCGGTTCGCCTGCATCAGGACCTTTTGTCCTTCCAGATCGGCCAGAACGAGTTCGTTCGTTGCGTCATAGTCGAACGGATCGTTTGGCGTTGTCTGGTAGTGCCACTTTATTTCGCCCGTCTTCGGGTCAAGCGCGAGAATGGAGGTTGTATAAAGGTTGTCGCCCGGTCGCAGGCCGGCGTTCCATGGGCCGGCGTTGCCCGTGCCCCAATAGACCGTGTTCAGGTCAGGATCGTAGGTGCCTGTCAGCCAAGCGGGGCCACCGCCGCGTTCCCAGGCATCGCCTTCCGGCCAGGTCTCGGACCCGGGTTCACCCGGGGCAGGGACCGTATAAGTCCGCCAGAGCTGTTCGCCCGACTCCGGGTCGTAGGCTTCGATATACCCCCGCACCCCGTATTCGCCGCCCGAAATGCCCACGATGACAACGCCATCGGCAACAAGCGGCGCCACTGTGAATGAATATCCTGTCTTGAAATCGATGGATTTCTTGCGCCAGATCTCTTCGCCGGTTTCGGCATCAAGCGCGATTACATGCGCGTCGAGCGTGGTTCTGAAAAGCTTGCCATCCAGCATCGCAAGCCCCCGGTTGACGATACCGCAGCAGGCAACCCGTGGCGTTTCGGCGGGGTAATCCACGGAGGATTTCCAGATCTGTTTGCCGGTCATCGCATCGAGCGCCATCGTGGCCTTGTGTGTGGTCACATACATGACGCCGTCGCGGACCAGCGGGAAACTTTCCTGTCCCCGGCTATCGTCGAGGCTGTAGGCCCAGACGGGGGTCAATTGCGATGCCGTTTCGGTATTGATCTGGTCGAGCGGGCTGTATCGTTGCTGACCATATCCCATTCCGTACGTCAGGACGTCGCCGGTTGTAGATGTGTCATTGATGAGTTCTTCGGCGGTCTGGCCGTGAACTGACGTCGCTCCAAGTGCAAGTAACAGCGCCAGAGATATTGCCGCTTTCGTCATGTCGTTTCTCCTCCACTTTTAGTGCTCCCTGGGCGCATCACACGGCAAGCCGCCCGTTTTGTCATTCATTTTGTTAAGCGAAATGGCTTAATTTCGGGACTAGAGAAGGGTGGAGGGTTCAGGGAAAAGTACTTGATTTCAATTGTGTGGCGGTTCTTTGAGGTCGTAAATTTCACGCTCTCATTGAGGTGAAAAGAAGGTCGGTCACAGTCTCTGACAGCTACTCGAACGCGTCATTCTGTGGTTGCGAATCTGTTTGTTGTATTCTGCTGCGGTTGCATCATGCGGTTTTGGCCAGCCAGATGTCGTGTAACTGGCTACGCCCGGCACTCTGTCCAGAAGGATTTACCCTGCCATGCCTTTGGCGCCGTCCGCTTTGGGAAAGCGACCAATAATCAAGGGGGGGAGGTGCATGTAGACTTTGCGCCAGAAGTGGCGAAATGTTTTACCAGCCTGTGCAAAAAAACTGGCATGGTTTTTGGTCACTCTTGCTTAAGCACCGGCTAGAGGCAGGAGAGCGGTCACATGGACTTAACAATACCATTTCGCATCAGACATTCTGCAATTCGGCAGCGATCTCCGGGCCGGAGCCTGAGCGGTTCTGGAGCATCTCAAGCGCTGTGCGCACCTGTTTTCGCGACCGGCGCGACCGCAATTGTTTTGCTTCGAGTGATTTCGGGCGCACGGATATGTTGTTGCCCTCTGGAACGAGGTCAAACTCCCTTACGGCGGCCACGATATGCGACGCCTGGTTGGTCGCCGCGACTGCGATGAGTTTGACAGTCCGTTGGGGCATATCCTCGATCCGAATATCGCTATCGGCCCTTTTGGCGATATCCTTGAAACTTCCTATGTCCACGTAGCCGCCACTGGGCAACGGCCCCTGTCCTGTCATCTCGGTCGCCCGCTCCAGCTCTTCGCGCCGAAGTTCACGCCGGTCGACCACGCTGGACACGTCTGCGCCATCGTCGGTCTCGATGCAGGCAAGTACGTCGAGCAGATAGGCAGGCTGCGCGCCCATGTTGGACACCAGACATCTTGCATCCAGATCCTCGCCACCCCCACGGTTGATCAATACGCTGGATCTGCGCTGATCGCGAAAACCGCGCAGCAGAACGTGGAGATAGACCAGCCAGACCAGCGTCGTTGTCAGGCTGGCCCCGATTTGCATCAGTTCAGAGTTCTGGCGGATGAATTCGAGCATCGTTTCGTATCCTCACACCCGGATGTTCCAGCGGGGCCATGGCCTTGGATGTATCCGGGATTGTCTGATTTGTTTTCATCGGCAGCGTTGATCATGTGGCCCGAGCGGTCGACGCAGGCTTGTTTGGCGGTCAGAAGGGAAACGCCTGCAAGCAGAGGAAGTTCATTATCGGGAGCTTCGACTTTGGAAGCCGAGCACTCGCTTACGGCGAAATGGCGTTGTTGTAAGCGATGTCGAAAACGCCTTGTATTAGAGCGGCAGAATGCAGGTGTCGGTTCCATCGAGATGGTCTTTCAACTCATCAGCCTCTTGGTGGTGTTGCCTTGGATGAAGAGTCACCTGTGGAAGCTCCGGGAGCCGGAACTCTGACCCGTCATTTACCCGCGCGTGCGGTGATATGAGCCAAAGATACCAGCAAGATCCAGATGAGCACCAATATTGGCCATCCGATCAGCGCCAGTGGCAGGACGAGCGCACCAGCTAGAATGGCTACGATGGCGCCGGTTCTGGGCCCGCCTGCGATCAGGTCAGGCAAAAGTCCCACGGCGCTGCCGACGATGCCTGCGATCGTTGCCACCAAAAGGCCGCCCAACCAAGCGAGCACCCATCCTTTGAGACCTGATCTGCCAAACATGCCGGATAGGAGATACCCCACAAGGGCACCGGCCAGACCCATGGCAACGGCGTAGCGTGCGACAAGTGCCAGGGGCAACTGACGCCAGTCTGCATCTTGGAATGCTCTGACATCTTCAAAGACCAGCACCATGAAGAGGACCATGCTGGCCAAGGCCAAAATGCCGACAACTGCGGTTTTACGAAGTTTGGGCGTCATATCTATAACTTGATGCTAATAATCTCGACTGGCACTGTTCCAAATATCGCAAGATCGCACAAGTTATGATTGCTTTATTTATTTTGACGCAATCTAGGGCGGTTTGCGCGCAGTCGTGCTTTTGCAGCGTACGAAGGCCGGACAGTGCAATTCATCCACATTGATGGTATTCCTGCGCGAACCTGATTGGCAGGAATATCGATGGAAGCTCTCGCAAGGATTTGCAGCAGGGAAGAGGTTTGATGAACGGGCGCAGGTTTGCCGCGATACTTTCCATTGATGTCGTGGGTTACAGCCGCATGATGCAGCTTGATGCCACCGGGCTGCTCAAATCTCTCAACAAGATATTCCGCGACATCTTGAAACCGACCGTTGCCGAGGGTGGAGGGCGCATCGTCAAGCTATTGGGTGATGGTGCCCTCGTCGAGTTTCCTGCCACCTATAGCGCTCTGTCGACGGCGGTTGGGATCCAGCAGAAAATGAGTGCTCATCCCTGGCCCAAAGAGGCGATCCAGCTCAGGGTCGGGGTCCACGCGGGCGATGTTCTGGTCGAAGGAAATGACCTTTTTGGGGATCCGGTGAACATCGCGGCGCGGCTTCAGGCGGCGGCAGCACCGGGGGGAATACTCATATCGGGATTGGTGCGCGATCTTTGTGGCAGCCAGCCTTACGCACTTCAATCTCAGGGCGTACACCGCTTCAAGAACATCGCTCATCCTGTGGAGACGCTTTCCGTGGTACTTGAAGCCGAGAAGGATCGCGGAGCGGATAACGCTCCGACGCGGGGTGATCTCCGTTTCTGCAAAACGCCCGACGGGGTGAAGCTGGCATGGGAATGTTCCGGGCAGGGCGGGCCGATCATCAAGGCCCCGAATTGGATCGGCCATCTGGATTTGGATTGGCGGAACCCGGGTATTGCTCCGATGATCCGTTCGGTCAGCAGGTTGGGGCGTCTGATCAGGTTCGATGCGCGTGGAAATGGTCTTTCCGATTGGGATGTAGATCAAATCTCTTTCGAACGTTTCGTGAATGACCTCGAATGCGTCTTCGATGCGGCGGGCGTCGACAGGGCGCCTATACTGGCAATCTCTCAGGGCAGTGCCGTGGCCGCTGCATTCGCGGCCCGGGCGCCGGACCGCGTTTCGGCAATCGTAATGCTTGGAAGCTTTCCACTTGGTCGGGCGCAACGGAGCAATCCGCAGGACCGGGCGCGCGCTGAAGCGCTGAAATCCATGATGCAGGCAGGTTGGGATGACGAATATCCGTCTCTGCGCGACCTATTGGCGCAAATAATCATCCCGGGCGCCAGCATCGAAGACAGAGATCTCTATGCTGAGGACATGCGCCAGATGATTTCTCCGGAAAACGCCGGGCGTTATCGAGAAGTCATAGACAATATCGATATCACGCATCTTTTGAAAGACATTAAGGTGCCCTGCCTTGTGCTTCATTCACGCGGCGACCGGATGCAGCCGTTCGATCAGGGGCGCAAATTTGCGGCGGGGCTACCGAACTCCAAGTTCGTTGCGCTGGACAGCGACAATCATATTCTGCCCGAGTACGACACGGCGTGGCCGCAAGCCGAGCGAGAGATCAGCAATTTTCTCAAAGCGCACGTATGATCGTGAGATCATCAGGTTTGCGCCCTTACATTCGGAAGGCCGGACGTTTGCCCGGCCTTCGCGATCCACAATTTTCGTCCGCGGTCAGGCCGCGGCCTCATTGTGCCTATGATCGCTGGTCGCGCCAATGATATGGTCGGCCGCACATCCAATGTGACGTTTGTCAGTGCCGCAGCACCCGCCGATGACCCGAAGCTGCGGTAGCGTCTGGTGCAGCGCGCCGTAGAGTTCGCCGAACTCTTCGGGGTTGCCCGCATCCAGTTCCTCGGCCTCGTCCAGCTCTGCGTGGCTCATCCGGCTGGCATTGGCGCGAATTCCGCCGATGCGCGATGTCCAGTCGCCTGACAGAACCGATGCAAAATGATCGGGATGGGCGCAGTTGATCATGTAGAACACCGGGGCACCACCAGTTGCGGCATCGGTCTCGGAAATTGCCTCTTCGACGGACTGGCCGGTGGGTAAGCGGCCATCGGTTTCGGTGGTGAAACTGACCACGACAGGCAGACCCCATGCGCGGGCTGCACGGACGATCCCGATCGCCTCGCCCGGATGGGTCATGGTCACCGCCGAGATCATCTCGACACCTTCCTCCGCCATCCAGCGCACTTGATGAGCGTGCAGTTTTTCGGCGGCCTCCGCCGTGTAGAGCCGATCGGGTGCATAGCCGTCACCCGCCGGACCAACCGCACCGTTCAGCACGGTCGGCACATCGCTATGCCTTTCACGGGCCTCGCGGGCTGCAATCACTGCCTCTCGGGTTGCCGCTTCGAGTTCGGCGAGCGGTCGACCGACAACATCCGACCAGAATGCCCCGGATCTCCAGGTTGCCGTATCGAGGACAAAGCCGGTTCCCGAGCGGCGGGCGACCTCGATGTAGCGGTCGTAGTATTGCGCGAGGATGTCGCGCCCTTCGTCGGTGTCGAAGACGTGGAAAGAGGCAAAATGCGGCAGGTCGAGCCCGTCGGAAAAGATCAGGTCGGTTTCAAGCCCGCCATCCGCAACCCATGTCTTGTCTGAGGCCAGGAAAGCTTCGAAATTCGTTGAATATGTCATCGCTGTGCTCCTTGTTTTCAATGCCTCCGTTCTGGCTGCACAGGTCTTTTTTGAACAGCGAACGCGTGGTACAGTTTCGCCTTGTTCGTAATATCCATTTTATATCAACGTGTTGCTGTCAGGGATGCGCGCCTCTGCACCTCTTGCCGCAAGCGAAACCCGACTGAGGGTCCAGTTTGAAATGCCGAGACCAAGCCACAAAGAGCGAATTCTGGACATCGCGCAGGAGTCGATTCTGGCGAAAGGCTTTGATGCCACGTCGATTGATGAGATTGTCGCAGCCGCAGATATTACCCGCAGCGGGTTCTTTTATCATTTCGCCGACAAGAACGCCCTCGCACTCGCCCTGATCGACCGCCACGTCGCCTTTGAGGACCAGCTTTTTGACAGCCTCTTTGAACGTGCGGCAGAATTGTCGGATGATCCGCTGCATCGGGCGCTGATCGGGATGAAGCTGCTGGCGGAACTGCTGGAAGATATGGAAGCCGGGCACCCTGGTTGTATCGTTGCAACGGCGGCCTATCAGGATCGATTGTTCAATCAGAAGGTCCGTGATGCCAACCGACGCGCTGTCTTGGGCTGGCGCCAACGATTTCGCGAGATGTTCGACCAGATCGCGGCGGTCTATCCACCACAGGAAGAGGTCGATTTCGATGCGCTGGCGGATTTCGTCAACACGGTTGTCGAAGGTGGCATCGTGATGGCCAAATCGCTTGGCGAACCAAAGATGACGGCCGGGCAGATCATGTTGCTGCGGCAATACATCAAGCTGCTTTTCAATCCGCGTCCTTGAATTCTGACCCTTGGTCGGTCCGCGCATTGCTGGCCGTTCAGCAACGCGGAAAGGGCTGCGTGTTGGTCTCTCCGCGGAGGCGACGTGGCAAATCAGATTTGACTCATAGGAGTTGGAGCAATCGATGCTCAGCCGAGTGATCGGGGGAACATTGAAAATGCATTGGTAGTTATCGCTGTTTCCGAAGTCAAAATCGGACGGGAAGCATTGACACGTGACCGGTCTGGATGCGCTGCTGAAGTCATACGCATTGCGATAGCCATCGGAAAGGACGGTATCTTGATCAAGGTCTTGTCGGGGGTTTGGGCTCTTCTGCTCGGGATAGTGCTGATCATGCTTGGCAACGGCATGCATTTCACCTTGATCGGTCTTCGAGGCGGGATCGAGGGATTTTCAGCAAGCGAACTCGCGATCGTCACATCTGGCTATTTTGCGGGTTTCCTCGCCGGTGCGCGGGTCAGCCCGATCATGATCCGTCGCGTTGGGCACGTGCGTGTCTTTGCGGCGCTGGGCAGTTTCATGTCGGCTGGCCTTATCGCCTTTCCGCTGGTGGCCGAACCCTGGGCCTGGACTATTCTACGCCTTCTCATCGGTTTTTGCATGTCGGGCATCTATGTGACCGCCGAGAGCTGGCTGAATGACGCGTCGACGAATGAAAACAGGGGGCAGGTACTGGCAGCCTATATGATTGCACAGACGCTTGGAATTATTGGCGCTCAGGCCCTGCTCAACCTTGGAGACGCGGCCTCTTCGGCACTTTTTATCGGTGCATCGATATTTGTCTCGGTTTCTTTCGCGCCAATCCTTCTGTCCATCTCGCCGGTTCCGGCTGCCGAGGTCGCGCGTCCGATGCCGCTTCGTGAGCTGTTCAGGGCGTCGCCCCTTGGGACCATCGGAATTTTCTTTCTTGGCGGGGTCTATGCAACCCAATCCGGCATGGCGGCGGTTTTCGGATCCCTCATCGAGATGAGCGCTGCCCAGATATCGCTTTTCGTCGCGATGCTGTTTGCGGGGGCGCTGGTCCTGCAATACCCGATCGGGTGGCTCTCGGATAGGATGGACCGGCGATTGCTGATTTTCGGATCCGCTGTTCTGGGGGCGCTTTGCTGCGGACTGGCCTGGGTCGCCGGAGACCTGTTGTGGGCCCTGCTGGCCGCCGCATTTTTCGCAGGTGGCATGACGACACCGCTATACGCTCTGTTCCTTGCCTACACTAATGACTCGCTGTCGAGCGACGCCATGCCGGCGGCCTCTGGCGGTCTGGTGCTGACGTTCGGCATCGGAGCGATCCTTGGGCCTTTGGTCACCGGTGCGATCATGCAATGGTTTGGCCCATTCGCCTTCTGGCTTGCCCTTGGCGCGACATTTGCCTGTATCGCTCTTTATGCCCTTTACCGCATGACCCAACGCCCCGCGCCCTCGGTGGAAGAAACAGAAAGCTATCTTGGCGTCTTGCCGACCGCCTCTCCGGTCGCTGTAGAAGCCGCAGGCGCCTGGGCTGCAGATCATGCGGAGGCTGAACGCGATGCCGCATCTTAAAGGCTGCCCGCGATCTGGCCGCCGTTTGGCTAAATTTGCCTGCTCGCGAGCAAACGGTTTAGGCTCGGCAAAAAGATGGCACGCGACCTAGGGAGGCTCTGCGGATGACGGCATTCGTGATCGGACAAATGATGATCCACAGCCGAGACTGGATGGAGGAGTATTTCGCCAAGATTCCGGAGGTGGTGGCCGCGCATGGTGGAACGTTCAAGGTACGTGGTGGCGACCCGAAGCGCATGGAAGGCGACAATCCGGTTCCGGATGCTGCATTCATCATAGAATTTCCCGATCGAAAGAACGCAGAAGAATTCTGGAACTCGAAAGACTTTCAGACGCTTGCCGTCTTGCGCCGCTCTGGGTCGTCTCTCAACGCGATCATTGTCGATGCATTGGGGTAAGAGCCGTCAGTAGATTGACCGACATTGCCAAATTGATCGCGGCGTTACGTTGGATGAAACGGTTCCCAAGATGAGTTACTGCGCCCTTCGCTCTAAGTCGCTTAGGCTTGTGTAAGGTCATTGTGTACTTTTAGGGAAAAGCGCCTCGGAACGGACCATCTAGCCGCGGCGCTGCGCGCAAACGATCACATCAATGAGAGCCGCGGTGCGCCGGGATTGAGCAGCCCGACCGAACATGGCTAACGATGCGGAGGCAAACTAAATCCCGGGCCGAAATGCTGAAACATCTTACAATATGTCTCACGGTCATGACGTTGCTGCTGTCGATGCTTCTGCCAGCGCAAGCGGGCTCTTCCACGGGATGTGACAGCACTGGGTTTGCGCGAGATGTCTGTCTCGCGCCGGGCTTGGCCCAATCGACCCGTCCAGCGATTGAAAAGCCCTGTCTGACCTGCGTTCTTCCTGTCGGCAGCATGTTTGCCGCGCCAACATATGCACAGCCTTGCCTCGGCTCTTTGGATTGCACTCGCAACTTGTTCAGCCGGGTTGTGCCTCCGGACCGGCGACCACCACGCGCCTGATCTCCAATACCACCGAAGAAAGCACTGGATGTGCGCCATTTAAGCGAAGCCATAAGGCGTTCGCACCTGTTGGAGATATGATATGACACTTACTACGAACAACCGTCCGGACTTGCTCGTGCCGGCCCTTGCCCCGATTTACAATGCGGCTGCTCCTTTGGCCAACCTCTGGCTTCGCGTGGTCTGCGGCGCGGCTCTCATGGTTCACGGCTGGCCCAAGATACAGAACCCGACCGGCGCTGCCGACATGGTCTCTGGTCTTGGATTTGCGCCGGGTTGGCTCTGGTCGATCCTGTTGTCGGTGACCGAGTTCACGGGCGGACTGTTGCTAGTTCTGGGCCTGCTGACCCGCCTTGCCGCCGCAGGGACGACGATCATCCTTTTGGTGGCCACCTACTTCCACTGGATCGTCCTTGATCAGGGTTACAGAGGGGCCGAGTTGGCATGGCTCTGGTCGGCCTTGACGCTGAGTTTCGTTGCCAAGGGCGGCGGGCGCTTTTCTGTCGATCACATGCTGAAGAAGGAACTGTGATGAACCGCAGACATGTCATCACGGGGGTGGGCGCTTCGGCGCTTGCCTCTTCCTTTCCGCTGAGCGCGCGGGCAGCCAATAGCCTTCCTCTTTCCGCGCCGGTTCATGTGAGCTCTGTTGGCCTGAGAACCCGTGACGCAGAGACGCTGTCACGCTGGTACCAAGAGGCCGTCGGCCTGCGCGAGATCAGTCGAGATGGCGCGACCATCTTGCTGGGTGCCGGAAGGACGCCCTTGCTTGCATTAAACGAGCAAAGCGGATTGGAGCTCGCCAATCATCGCGAGGCGGGACTGTTTCATACGGCTTTCCTCCTGCCCTCCCGCCGGGATCTTGCCAATTGGATAGCTATGGCCATCGCAAGGCAATTGCCGGTGACCGGTACGGCCGACCACCGTGTGAGCGAAGCGATCTACCTGACGGATCCGGAAGGCAATGGCGTAGAAATTTATGCCGACTTGCCGCAGGAAAGCTGGCAGTGGAGGAACGGCGAAGTGCAGATGGGGTCCTTTCCGCTCGACGTCGACGGGATCATGGGAACGCTCGGGCTGCTTCCTCCCAGCTGGCAGGGCGCACCCAAAGGCACGTCGGTTGGCCACGTGCATCTGAAAGTTGGTGACGCGACGCGGGCGGGACGATGGTGGCAGGACGTCATGGGGTTCGACGCCGTCAGCACGCGCGACGATGCGGTGTTCCTGTCGACCGGAGGGTATCACCATCACGTCGCGGTCAACGAGTGGCTCAGCGCAGGTGCCGGGAAGCGGTCTGGCGATACGACCGGCCTCAGTTTTGTGGAACTGAAAGCTCGAGATGGCGCCGAACCCAAACAGTATGAGGACGACTGGGGCATGCTGATCCGGCTCACCTGAGGGAAGCGTCAGGGGTGGGCAAATACCATCAGCCTACCCCGGTACTGTCCGTCGTCAGGATTCTTGAGGCGAATATTCGTGAGTCGGATGTCGAACTGATCCATGTCAACCCGACGCCATTGTTCAGGCGCTAAGCTGTCCTAGCGCCAGGCTGGGAGGGCAAGGGCGAATGCCAAAGGCCGCATTACCAGAGCGACATCATATCATTGGCGGCGGCATCGCCGGGTTGGCTGCCGCCGTTTACCTGATCCGCGACGCGGGGATGGAAGGAAAGAACATCCACATTTACGAGCAACTCGGGATTGCTGGTGGATCGCTGGACGGGGCGGGCGACGCCGTGTCCGGTTATGTGATACGCGGTGGGCGCATGTTCGAGGAACACTTTGCGTGCACGTTTGATCTATTGCAGTCAATCCCGTCCGCGACCGATCCCGACCTCAGTGTCACTGAGGAGATCATGGCTTTCAATCGAGTGGTTCGCGGATATTCCAACTGTCGGCTCGTTCGGGACGGGCGACCGGCCGAAGACCGTTACGATCTTACGCTGGGTTCGCGGGACATTTTCGATGTGACCCGCCTTATGCTTCGAACGGAACGAAGCGTCGCGGGGCGCAGTATCGACGACTGGTTCAAGCCGTCTTTCTTCGAGAGCAATTTCTGGCTGATGTGGTCGACGATGTTCTCCTTTCAGCCGTGGCATGACCTGACCGAAATGCGGCGTTATCTGCGGCGATTCATCCACCTCTTTCCCGGTTTCACGCGGGTCGCGGGCATTCTACGCACACGCTTCAATCAATATGATTCCCTGATAGCTCCCGTCATCGCATGGCTTCAGGATCTGAATGTTGAGATTGATACGGGCAGGCAGGTCGTTGACGTCTTGATCGAGGGCACGCCGCCGGAACGTCATGTAACGTCCTTGGCTTTCGCCGATGGAGAAAGCGTGGAGGTCAGCGAGCGCGACTGCGTTTACATCACGCTGGGGTCGATGACGGACGCAAGCGTGATGGGTGCGAACGACTGCGCGCCTGATCGTGAGGATCAGGAAGGCGGGGCATGGCGGCTATGGCGCAGACTCGCGGCTGCGCAGGAAGGTCTCGGCCATCCCGAAACATTCTGTGGCGACACGCGCAAGACCGCATGGCATTCGTTTACCGTTACGATGGATGGCTCGGATTTCTTCGATTTCATGGAAAATTTCTCGACCAATCGAACAGGCACGGGCGGGCTGATCACCTTCGCTGATTCAGGTTGGATTTTGTCCATCGTGCTGTTCCACCAGCCACATTTCCGAGAGCAAGAACACGGCACCTACACCTTTTGGGGTTACGGATTGCGTGGAGATCGCAACGGCGACTTCGTCAGAAAACCGATGTGGGAGGCGACCGGCAACGAGATCATTACAGAGCTTTGCGGGCATCTGAAGCTTGATGCGGCGCAGAAAGCTTGGTTCGATGACGCGCGTGTCCTGCCGTGCCGAATGCCCTATATCACCAGCCAGTTTATGCCGCGCAAGCCGGGAGACCGTCCTGATATTCGTCCCACCGGCGCGCGGAATTTCGCGGTACTCGGACAATTCTGCGAACAACCCCGCGACTGCGTATTCACGGTAGAATACTCGGTCCGCTCTGCGCGTACCGCTGTTGCGAGCCTGACGGGTCTTGTCGATCCACCGCCGCCCGTCGCACGTACCGACCTTGATCCGATGGTTCTGATGCGAGCAGCTCGTGTGCTGATTGGCAAATAGCCGGGGTTTTCTTCCTCCGACGCCATTTGAGGTCGTGCCGTAATAGTATTCGCACTGACGATCTTTGGTATTGGTTCTGACACGCGTGCAGGTAAAGTCCGGACGATCCCGTCTTAATATTTGTCGATACTACGGGTGTTGCGTGGTCCGGTCCGTTGAAACTTTTGGTGGCAGTTCGCCAAGATGGTCGTTCCCAGCCAGCAGCTCTTCCACAAACAGGCTGATGAACTGTGCCCGACCGTCCGTCTGAGACTTGGAATAGATGTTTGTCGTCTGGGCGCGGACGGTTCCGGTGGCAGTCCCGCGCAGCTGAGCGATGGTCTCGTTATCGAGCCCTTTCAGTATCATGATCGCCACATCGCGTTCCGCAGAAGTCAGGCTCCAATCATCGAAGAAGCCTTCGATGACATCCGCGAGATGCCCCTTGGCCACGTCCAGGCCGGTCTGCATGTCGGACATCCGGGCAAGCAGGCCACGCAATTCGATCATGAGAAAGATCACACCACCGACCAAAGCAACGGCAGCGACAGTTTCCAGCACCATATGCGGGCCGTCCAATTGGCCGTCGACCCGCAGGTCCTCGATGACATCCCCGATGAAGAACAATGCGCACAGCGCCTGAACGAGGATGAGGCCTGCAAGGATCGTTGCACGCCTCTCTTTCGTTTTCGCAGGCCAAGGCCAAAGTTTCATTCCAATTCGCTTCCCATCGGAATGTTCTTCCGTCCGGTTACCATAGACCGCGCTAGATTGACACCGGAGCGCCAGCTGTCAAAGGCAACTCCGGCAATATGCAGGACGACCGAGAAGATCAGCCAGGCAAAGATCGCCTCATGAGCTTCCTCGACCCAGTCGACGCCGAAAAACGTCAGCGTGGTCATCATGTAGCCGGTCACACCAAGACCGATCACGCTTAGCCAAATGTTATAGACCATCAGCGCCCCAAGCGGGTTGTGTGACAGGTGGATCTTACGGTCCCCGGATAGTATCGCGCCCAAGTGGTTAACTGCACGCATCGGGCTTGGCGGAAAGGCCGAGAAGCGCGCGTGTTTTGGTCCGATCAGGGCCCAAATCAGGCGCAGCGCGACAAGCCCCAATGCGACATAGCCGATCCATTCATGGGTCATGCTTTCTTCTTCGACGAAAGCTCCGTTCAGCAGGATGGTGAGCGCAAGTGACCAGTGAACCAGACGCACCAACGGGTCCCAGACCGCGACCTCCCGGGCGCTTGCGCGCCCGCTTTTCTCTTTGGCAATAGAAGTCATGGTTTCAGCTCTTTAGCTCGAGCTTCATGACGGAACCGGTCGTGGGGTTCACATAGACTTCGCCCATCTGGCCATCGCGAACAAAGTATACCTCGATCTTGCCGTCTTCCATTTCGGCCTTGCGGACTTCGTAGCCCATGGCGGTTAGCGAGGCCTGAACCTCCTCCATCGTTGTGCCGAGGATGCTGTCCATCGTCACGTCCTCGGCCAGCACTGGAAAGGGGAAAGCCATCAGGGCGATAAGGGCGAGTTTTCGCATGAGATTATTCCTTTGTGACACGCGCCGGCCATCCGGCGCTTTTGTGCGGCAACACCACGTCGTCGCTTGGTTCAACCTCAGACGAGTTCCGGTGCGGCACCAGTGGGCGGAAGCTTACGGACGGCTAAATAAGCGCGCGCTTAGAGTGAATACGTTCCCAATAGCTGCTCGCCATACGCCTCGGGTTACATGCAAACCCGCAAGTGAAGCCCGCGGCTGGGCATCCCGGATCTGGTGTTTCTAGAATCGCCATGAACAAGGGGACCCAAGGCAACAGGGCGCGTTTTCGATAGGAGTTGCGTGGCATACAATGCTTCGAGGGAACAAAAACCGGGAAAGCGCCATCGGAATCCCTCAAATCTTGTTTCAGAACTGGGCCAACATCGGTGCAGCAGAAGGACTTCAAAGCGTCGCCCGGATATCCAGATGGTGCCAACGTATTTCTAAACGACCGTTACTCTTTACCTGCAATCGCCGCGATGAGGGCAGCGACGATCAGACCTATGCCAAGGCCGGCGATCAGGCTGCCGACTAATGCCAACGCAGATCCGGGAAGAAAAAAGAAGCCTACGCCCAATCCTAGCAACACCCCCCCACCGATTGCCCAAGAGCTTCGATCACCTTGCATCTCATCCCTCCTTCCTGGAGCAGTTGAATTTTGCCGTCTTCCTTGCGCCTTGGCGGTGAACCGCGACCTTTGTCACATCCAAATCCCGCGTCGATGTTGCCGAAGTTCGCTGCAGCGCATCACGCAATTCTTGCAGGACTCCCCTTACAGAGATGAAGCGGCATGATTGCCTCACCTCTGGAAATGGCGAAACACTCGCCGATCGACGCTGGCAGCTGCGAGCAGCCCACCCCAAAGTGCCCCGGGTATGCCGGGGCTCGCCACGTCTTGACCCGCGAGGTAAAGACCAGAGACAGGCGTTTGCGCCCGAAGCGCGTGGCACATGACCCGCTCGGGCGTCACGTCGAGCCCGTAGAAGGCACCTTTGCGATGTCCCGTATAGTTTACGGTGGAAAGCGGTGTCGCGAGCTCATGATACACGACCAGTTTGGCGAGTTCAGGAAAGCAGTTTTCAAAGTGTCCCATCAGCGTATCTTCTGCGCGCTGCTTGAAGGTTTTGTAGTCCTCACCTCGTGTGCTGCCAGGCATGTCTGACCATTCTTCGACCGTGGACCAATCGGCCCAGAAAATGGCTTGGCCCATGTGTTTTCGGCGCGGACCCGGGTCATGCGCCGTGTTTTTGAGTGAGCCGAACGATACAGCCATATGGGGTGGCGACCCGTCAGGCGCGTCAGTCCAGACAACATCGGTTGCCCCCGTTGGATAGAACCAATGGTTGGCCCGAGTGGCACCGGCGGCTTCGATATCCCCTTCAAATCCAAGGAACAGATTGAAATGCGCGATACTGCAGGGCAGAGTTCGTATTTCTGCAATCCAGTCCTCGTAGCCCAGATTTTCGGGCAACAGGCTATCGACCGTCTCACGCGCGCCGATATCCGAGATCACGACTTTTGCCCGAAACTCGGTACCGTTTTCCGTGCGCACGCCCACCACTTTGTCGCCATCGAACAGAAGTTCGTCGACACGCACGCCCGCACGTGCTTCACCGCCGCGCTTTGTGATGGTCGGAAGGATATGCTCGGCATAGGCCGAGGCACCCCCCACAGGGTACCACGCACCACTTGGCAGATAGGCTCCCGCGATGAGCGCATGCATCGCAAAACTGGCCTTGCTGGGTCTCCCGCCGTGATCCCCCCATTGGGCCGACAAGACGGCTGCGAGTTCGGGATTGTCGGTTATCTCGTCAATGACCTGCTGCGTTGTCCGCGCGCACCATTTCGAAATTGAGCTACGATTCCACCAGTCAAGCATGTCCCCCGCGACTTCGGGCATCGCACGCGTTGGAAAAATCTTGTACATCGCATCGTGGCCCGAGCGCATCGCTTTAGTCCAGGCTTCGATTGCCTCGGTTTCATCGGGATACCGGTCCTTGAGGTCCATTTCTTGCGACTCGTATGGTCGGGAAAGGGACAAAGGTTCCGCGGATCCAATGTGCAAGATGTCGTAGATCGACCCCATCGGTACAAAGTCCATGGGTGTATCGCAAAGCCAGTCGAGAAGGGCGCGCGCGCGGTCTCCGGGTGCCATCTCGCTCAGGTAATGCACGCCCACGTCCCAGGTGAACCCGTTCCGAGAGAAGCTGTGCGTAAGCCCGCCAAGCGTGTGATGCTGCTCCAGCAGCAATACCTTGTGTCCGACATGGCTCAGGGCGGCTGCCGCTGCCATACCCCCCATGCCCGAGCCGATAACGATGGCATCCCACGGGGTATTCTCAGTCGCATACATTTCGAACCTCCGTGGGCTGACTGGGCACAATGTCCCATACTTCCAGGATTTGAACGGCCACGATGCGCCACACCGCCACGACATCTATAGTGACGGATCGTGCATCCAAGATCAGCGTGTTGCGGGATTGGACGACAACCAGTTCCGGGCCGACGGGTGTCGCCGAAACAGGCTCAATCCGGAAAGTTCCATGACTTTTCTCGGCGAGAGCGGCGAAGAAGGCGCCGATGCCTTCCCTTCCCACATGGTCGCCTTGCAACTCAGGCAGATTGGGATTGGAGTAATGCCAAACGGCATTTTTTGCGAAAAGATGCGCCGAGGCTGTAATGTCGGTCGTGTCAAGCCGTTCAAGAACGGCCATGGCCGGTTGCGTTTCGGTCATACCAATACATCCTGCTAAAATTCACGGGATCAGTCGTTCTCGGCTTTTGCACCTCCGTTCGATGTCCTCCCAGCAAACAGGAACAATAACTACAGCTCGGAAGCTGCGCTGCATTGAGGCAGATCAAAAATGGAGATTACTTCCGGTAAGAATGCTACGGGTTCGCAGCCGTCCTTTGTTGCACTGCATCACAGGTTCCAACTATTCCCGGGGTAATGAGAAAGTTGGCAGTGCGGGACCCAGCATCATTTCGCCGTATTGGCGGCAGTGATTGTAATAGGCAGCGGTGAAAGCGGCACTTCAGGCATGCTCCACCGTACTTCGATGTCATCCCGTTGACTGAGTTACATTCTGCTTCCCAATATATTCTCGAAAATTTCAGGGAAAATTGGCTTTCTTGACTGCGCTCGGAGATCATATGCGCGCGGAAACGAGGGTGTTCCGAGAAGGCCGTCACAGTCCCAGCCAATCGTCAACCTCCTCAGCAAGGCGCTGCCAGTCAGTGTATTCTTTGTCGGCATCCAGTTCCGCCTGCGGGTCTTTCGCGGCAACGATGCGGCGCATCACAAAGCGACGGAAAACGTCATACTGCGAGGGCTTATATGCACCGGCAATCTGCTCTGTCTTGTCAGGCGTCCACCCGGTAGCCGCGCAGAAATCCGAGAGGACGCGATCCAGTCCTGTCCAATCCTCGGCGTCGTGACCTGCGGCAGCGAGGGAAATTGACAAAAACAGCACTTGGGTGCCGCGCATATTCTTCGCCTCAGTGGATACGAAATCCGTAAACGCGCGCTGATAGTGACCCACGTGGATTGAGGCAGCGAGGATCACACGGTCAAATCGACCAAAGTCGATACCCGCCGCGTCCGCGACGCTGGCAAGTTCCACTGAATGTCCCGAATCTGCAATCCGGTCTGAAATCCAACGGGCAATCTTTCGCGTTTGACCTTCGCTCGATGCATAGGCGACCAGTACTTTCATTTCGGCTCCTTCCGTTTCTGGAGTGACCGATTTCGCCAGACATTCCGACCAATCGGCCCGGATCAAATGGTATCATGCACTTTACTCGTCTTCGGCGCCCTCAATACCATAAAGACAAGCGGCAGAGACGCAGCAGTCACGCTCCCGGCGTAGCCGCCAGAATTGGCGCTATGCTCGCATGTTTGCGCCGATAGGCCGAAGCGGACAGGCCGACATGGCGGCGAAAGGCATTCCGAAAGCTAGACGTTTCGGTGTATCCAACTTCGTCGGCAATCTCCTCAATCGGAATGTCGGATGTTTCGAGCATCTGCTTGGCTTCCTCTACTCGAAGCGTCTGCACGTATTCGACCGGGGTCTGCCCCGTTGCGCGTCGAAACCGCCGGAGAAAACTGCGTTCACTCAGACCGGACCGGGCCGCCATTGCCGCAACCGGCGTCGGGTTGGCGTAGTTATCCGCCACCCAAGACTGTGCCTCGGCCACGAGGGCGTCATCATGCTGTTGGCCGGCGAGCAATGAAGCGTAACAGAGTTGCCCCTCGGTGTGTGGCTGGAGCAGGTAGATTTTCGCAATCCGCCGCGCCTCGTCCTGACCGGCGAAGCGCGCAATGAGATAGAGCATCAGATCGCCCCATGACGACATACCGCCTGCCGTGACCAGGCGATGGCCTTCGCCCGTAGGAACAAGGATGCGCTCCCGACGCATACAGACGTCCGGGTAGCGTCGCGCTATCGTATCGGCAAATCCCCAATGCGTCGTTGCCTCGCATCCGTCGAGCAAACCGGCATGGGCCAGCAGCCAGGCACCGGAACAGACTGATGTCACGATTGCCCCCCCTTTTGCCGCTGCGCGGAGCCATTCAGTCGCCGGCTCGAACAGTTCCGGCGGTGAAAAGGCCGGATCGATGTGCAGGTCGGGAACGATCACCAGATCGGCGTCGGCCGGTTCGGGAAGCCGCCCTTCGGGCGTCACGCGCCGGCCATTAACATCGTCATAGGTTTTGCCGTCGAGCGACACCATCCGCGCGTCGAAAACTTTGGGCTGAAAGGCCTGCGCGTGCAGCAGTTCCCAGTCGCGACCGACTGAACTGAGCACATCGAGAATGCAGAACATCGTTGATGTGCCGGTAAAGGGGAGCGCCAGCACAACTGTGTTCAGAGGGGCGGTCGATTGATCCATGCTGATGTCCGATTTTCACCGTTTCGGTGAAATCAACGCATATCACGACTCGGGCCAGTGCGCCAGAACTCTCCGCAAGACCAGCGCCAGAACGGCCCAGACACGGAGAACTGAAAATGACAGATCAAACACCGATTGCAAAATTCGACGAAGCCAAGGCCCAAGCTTTTGCGGAACGCTTCGTCGGCACATTGAATGAGGCGGCGCTGGCCGTCATGACGTCGCTTGGTCACCGCGCCGGGCTACTCGACGGGCTCGCGGCCAATCCTGGCCCGACCTCTGTCGCGCTTGCCGAGAAGATCGGCGTGAACGAGCGCTACCTTCGCGAATGGCTGGGTGTGATGGTCACCTCAGGCGTCGTAGATTACGATCCGGTGAGGAAAAGCTACACGCTCCCGACCGAGCACGCGGCCTTTCTGACCCGCGCGGCCAGCCCCGACAATCTGGCGGTGACGACACAGTTCATCTGCCTCGCGGCCTCGGTCGAGGACCATCTGCTGGAACGTTTCCGCACCGGGAAAGGCCTGTGCTACCATCACTTCGACCGTTTCCACGAGGTCATGGCCGAGGACAGCGCGCAGCTTGTCGTAGCCAACCTGACGAGTTCGATACTGCCAGTTGTTCCGGGCCTGATTGATCGCCTGCATGATGGCATCACGGTGGCCGACTTTGGCTGCGGCGGCGGGCGGGCATTGCTACGCCTTGCGCGGGAGTTCCCGAACAGCAGTTTCACAGGGTTCGACCTGTGCGCGGATGCATTCCGCGACGCGCGGGAGGAAGCCGACAGGGCGGGGCTGGCGAACCTTCACTTCGAAGCCTGCGACCTGTCATCCGCAGAAAATGTTGGAGCATTCGATCTCGTGACAGCCTTCGATGCCGTTCACGACCAAGCGGACCCCAAGGGATTTCTGCGCCTGATTCACCGGTCACTGCGGCCCGGCGGTGTCTTCCTGATGCAGGACATCGGTGGCTCACGCGATCTGGAGAAGAACATCGCCAATCCCTTCGCGCCGCTCCTTTACACGATCTCGAGCATGCACTGCACGCCGATCTCAATCGGTCAGGGCGGTCCGGGGCTCGGTGCGATGTGGGGGGTCGAGACCGCCGAGGAATACCTCGCGGAAACCGGCTTTGCCTCGGTCGAAACACACCGGCTGCCGCATGACGACATGAATGCCTATTTCATCGCCCGCGCCAGAGCGGGCCAGCCACAAGGACCAATGACATGACCGACTTGAAAATCCATGCATCGCGGCGCCGTGGCCCCAGTATTTCCCGTGTGTTTGGACGCATGACCGACCGCGTTCGCAAGCGGCGGCAGAACCGTCGTGAAATCATCGCGCTTACGAATATGCCCGAATATCTGCTTCGCGACATCGGTCTGCACGACCGCGTCGGCTGGCGCAAGAAAGACGTGCGGGACAAGGCCTGGCGGCGCGCGGACCCCGATTGGCGTCACAGCTTCTGAGCAAAAACCGAAAGGACTGGAAATGTCTCCCATACATGCAGAACGCGTGCTGGCGATCGGTGCGGGGCTTTCGGGCCTCGCGACCGCCCGGGCGCTTTCTGGCCGCGGTCTTGCGGTCACCGTACTCGAAGCGAAGGATCGAGTTGCAGAACCTTGGAGGGCGCGTCATCCGGCGCTCCGCCTCAACATTCACCGCAAGTTCGCCGGCCTGCCGGGGCAGCCTGCGCCAAGAGCCGATGGCATCTACCTCAAGAGAGATACTGTCGTCAGGCATCTTGAACGCTACGCCGCGCAACTGGATGCACCTATCCACTTCGGGACCGAAGTGACAGAGATTGTCCGGGTTGCGGACGGATGGCAGGTCACCGCGACAACCGGCGTTTACCGCGCGGCCCATATTGTCATCGCTACCGGCCGAGAAAGCCTGCCCCATATCCCGGACTGGCCAGGGCGAAAGACCTTCGAAGGCGAGTTGCTCCATGTCGGCGATCTCGGCGACGTTTCCCGGTTTGACGGAAAGCGCGTGCTTGTGGTCGGCGCCGGGAACTCCGGCACCGACGCGCTCAACCACCTTGCGGCGCACCGGCCCAAGGCCGTAATGGTATCCGTGCGCAACGGCCCTGCCATCGTGCCCCGAAGCATTTTCGGCTACCCGATCCATGGGCTTGCGCGCCTCTTCGCGGCATTGCCGGTCAAGGTCACCGATCCCGCGTTCAAGTTGACCGAGCGGCTCCTTCTGGGAGACCTCCGGCGCCACGGGCTGACCAGCCACCCCGAAGGTGGCAGCACCCGTCTCCTGCGGGACGGTGTGACTTTCGCGATCGACGATGGCTTCGTTGCAGCACTGAAGTCTGGCCGATTCAGGATCGTGCCCCAAATTGAACGCTTAGATGGCAGCCGCGTCGTTCTGAACGATGGCACCTCACGAGAAGTGGATGTCATCATAGCGGCGACCGGGTATCGGACCCGTCTGGAACCATTGCTCGGCCATCTCGGTGTGCTCGATGAAAACGGACGCCCAATCCACGCGATGGGCGAGCGCGACCCTGATAACCCCGGTCTCTGGTTCACGGGTTTCAAACCGATTTTCACTGGTTTCTTCGACGCGTCAGGGATCGCAGCCAAGCGTATTGCCTCAGGCATCGAAGTCGATGTGGCAGAGGCCTCCGCTCGTCGAGACAACGGAGGTGCACGCGCCCGTTTGGTGGGCCGCAGTTCGATGAGGATGAGGAGACCAACCGCCAAGGATAGGCGGTCGCCCGTTGCCCGTCGGATAACTACCAACCCGCATGCCGGTGGATCGCCGGCTCGCGCAAGTAAATCACGAACTGAATGGATGGACTGATGACCAACGCCACCGACGATACGGCAATGCGGAATCAAGAAATGAATCCGTCTACACCGGCTAAAGCGCCGCGCCCAATCTACAGCACGGATGTGATCCGGACACTCGAAACCAGCTGGGGGCCCGGCTGGCTCTCACCGGGCGGTGAAGCAGATCTCGCCGCCCTTCTGGAAGGTCAGGATATAAACGGCCTTAATGTACTCGACATCGGCGTCGGCGCGGGCGGCCCGGCCGCCTCTCTCTTAAACAGGTTTGGTGCAGGTCACGTCACCGGCATCGATGTCGAGCGTTTGGTCCTCAACCGGGCTGCGGCCGTCGCGCAAGAGCATGGTCTTGCCGGACGGCTTGAACTGCTTCATGTCGATCCGGGAGTACTGCCATTTGCGGATTCGAAGTTTAACGTCGTTTTCAGCAAAGACAGTTTCATTCACATCACCGAAAAGGCCCTGCTGTTCTCCGAAATTCGACGCGTGCTGGTCCCGGGCGGGCTCTGTGCGTTCAGCGATTGGTGCTGCGGCCCGCCACCTTACTCTCCCGAGATGACGGCATGGCTCGACAACGGCATGGGTTTTGTCATCGCTTCGATCAACGATACGAAGGCCGCCATGCAGCACGCGGGCTTCAGGAACATTGCGGCCAAGGATCGCAACAACTGGTTCTCGGCGCTCGCAGCGCGGGAAGCGGAGTTTGCAGCAGGTTCGCACTGGTCCGAGATCACCGGCAGGATCGGTGCCGAGGCTGCCGCCCGGCTTGTCGCGACCGCCCAAAGGCGCGCCCTGATCGCGAACCAAGGGCATCTTCGCCCCGCTCATTTCATCGCCACAGCACCGGGCTGAAGTGCTATATGCTTCATACTGAGAGTGGTTATCTCAAATTTGTACCACCATCGTTTTGGAACAGTCAGATGAGGCTGCTCATCGAACGGGTCATTTGAGCCGCGACAAGACCGGTGGATCGATGCCACATTCACTGGAGATTCTCATGTCTCACGGGGATTCTGCTCGATGAAAAGGCTACAAAAAAGAGTACGCACATCCAAAGGTTGCGCTTTGCAACGCGTCTGCCCATGTCGACGACGGACAGCCGACAACCTAGCCCGGAAACCGTCGTCAAGATACACCAAAGGCCGGTCATGCACTAATGTTGAAATCAGACCACTGAGGTGCGGCTTGTCAGGAGGAGTAAACGAAGTAGGAGCGAATTGGATGGAAGGCAATTCATCCCATTAGCTCAATTTCCGATGTTGTTCCGTCCAAGTTCATCGGCATTGTCTGAGGTCTAGGCAAGTGGGCGGCCCAGATGCGTCCCAAGATAGCCACTATCGAAATGAGCTTTTATTGCTACTCGTTAGATATCTGTTTTCAGTGGTGAGCCGTGCAGGATTCGAACCTGCGACCCACTGATTAAAAGTCAGTTGCTCTACCAACTGAGCTAACGGCCCACTCTCTGTTGAAACGGTCAGACCGTTTCGGTCCCGCTCTCTAAGCTGAATGCTCCTCGCGGATCAAGTGCTTAAATCACGAATAAACACCGTTCAGGACGAATCCCGTTGGGGTGTTCGGGGCGTTACTAGGGAAGGCGGCGACAGGGGTCAAGCGGCAAAGAGCGATAATTTTCATGTACTGGATTCTGGGCCAGCCTGTCGCTATATGCAGCGTCATGAACATACGCTGTGAAACCGGTTTGCCCTTCATGAAAATGCACGGGCTTGGCAACGATTTTGTCGTGCTTGACGCGCGGCAGAACGGGTTTGCGGTGACGCCCGATCTGGCGCGTGGACTGGCCGACCGGCATTTCGGTGTCGGTTTTGATCAGCTTGCGCTGATCACCAAGGGCACCGGTGACGCGCACCTCACATTCTACAATTCCGACGGGTCCACTTCGGCGGCCTGCGGCAATGCCACGCGCTGTATCGCGCGCTACCTGATGGATGAAACCGGAACCGGCAAGCTTGTGCTTACGACGGACCGAGGGACGCTTGAAGCCTGCGATGCGGGGGGCGGGTTGACTTCGGTCAACATGGGGCCGCCGCAACTCGACTGGTCGGAAATTCCCTTGGCAGAGCAAATGGATACGCTTGAGCTGCCGATCGAAGGTGCGCCTGTCGCAACCGGAATGGGCAATCCGCATTGCACCTTTTTCGTCGAAGATGCCGAGGCGGTGCCGCTGGAAAACTTTGGCCCGCGTTATGAGCATCACCCGCTTTATCCGCAGCGCACGAATGTGCAGGTCGCGCAGGTGATCGGGCCGGATCGCATCCGCATGCGGGTTTGGGAACGTGGCGCAGGGGTGACGCTGGCCTCCGGCTCATCCTCCTGCGCAACAGCCGTTGCCGCGGCCCGCCGGGGCCTGACGGGACGCAAGGTTGCGATCGTTCTGGACGGTGGCGAATTGCAGGTCGACTGGCGCGAGGATGGAGTCTGGATGACCGGGCCGACAGCACATGTCTTCTCTGGCGTTCTGACACCGGAATTTCTGGAATCACTGGGATGAACCCGCCCAAATTCACCACGATGGGCTGCCGGCTCAACGCTTACGAGACCGAGGCGATGAAAGACCTCGCCACTCAGGCCGGGTTGAGCGATGCCGTGATCGTCAATACCTGTGCCGTGACGGCAGAAGCGGTGCGTAAGGCGCGGCAGGAGATTCGCAAGCTGCGGCGCGAGAACCCCAATGCGCGACTGATCGTTACGGGATGCGCGGCCCAGACTGAACCGCAGACCTTTGCCGCGATGAGCGAAGTCGACGCGGTGATCGGCAATACAGAAAAGATGCAGGCCAAGACATGGGCCGGGCTTTCCGGCGATTTCGGGACGGAGCCTGTGCAGGTCGATGACATCATGTCGGTTACCGAGACGGCCGGGCATCTCATCGACGGCTTTGGCACCCGCAGCCGTGCCTATGTGCAGGTCCAGAACGGCTGCGATCACCGTTGCACATTTTGCATCATTCCTTATGGCCGGGGCAATTCCCGCTCAGTGCCCGCCGGCGTTGTTGTCGATCAGATCAAACGGCTGGTCGACAAGGGTTTCAACGAGGTCGTGCTGACCGGCGTTGACCTGACCAGCTGGGGTGCTGACTTGCCGGGAACGCCGCCGCTGGGCGATCTGGTGATGCGTATTTTGCGACTGGTGCCCGATCTGCCGCGTCTTCGGATATCTTCCATCGACAGTATCGAGGTCGATGAGAACCTGATGCAGGCCATCGCGACAGAACCGCGCCTCATGCCGCATCTGCACCTGTCACTGCAACATGGCGATGACCTTATCCTGAAACGGATGAAGCGCCGTCACCTGCGCGACGATGCGATCCGCTTTACCGAGGAAGCACGCCGTCTGCGTCCGGACATGACCTTTGGCGCGGATATCATTGCAGGCTTTCCGACCGAAACCGATGCGCATTTCGAGAACTCGCTGAAACTGGTCGAGGAATGCGATCTCACTTGGTTGCACGTCTTTCCCTATTCCAAGCGGGAAGGCACGCCAGCGGCGCGGATACCATCGCAAGTGGACGGGAATGTCATCAAGGCTCGCGCGGCGCGTCTGCGCGACGCAGGGGCCAGGCAGGTTCAGCGCCATCTCGCGGCTCAGGTTGGTCAGAACCATCGAGTGCTGATGGAGAACCCGCATATGGGGCGCACCGAACAGTTCACCGAGGTCCGCTTTGACAGCGCTCAGATCGAAGGCGCGCTTGTTCAAACTACGATCACCGGACATGTCTCGGGCCATCTGACGGCCTAAGACGAAGCGCCTCTTGCAAGGGTTTTAATAGCCGAATAGTCCGTCGTCGGCTTTATGGTGAGCGGAAGGCCAAGCGGGTGAGCAGCTAAGTCGCTTCCAGACTGAGCAGCGAATTTACGGCTTCTTAATTGGGTCGCTTCCAAATTCCAGCCGCTTCAGATGCCGCCAACTTTTGGCTGGCCAAAGAAAAAACCCGCCAGCTTTCGCCGGCGGGTTTTCTCAATTCATCTCAAAGCGATCAGTCGTGCTTTTTCTTGCCCTTGTGAGGCGCCCAGATCCGCTTGTTCGTGAGGTAGAGCAGAACAGTCAGAACGGTCAGGAACAGCACACCGGCAAAGCCTGCCTGCTTGCGTGCCATCATCTTGGGTTCGGCAGTCCACATCAGGAAGGCGGCGACGTCCTGAACTTCATGGTGAAGCTCGTTCGAGTGGCCATCGGCAAACTCGATATCTTCGCCATAAAGCGGCTGCGCCATGCCGATCCAGCTGCCCGGAACCGTTGCGTGACCATGTTCGTCACGGCAGCTGTCGGGAATGCCGCCAGCCGTAAAGACCGTGTTGTAGTGGCCGGGGAAATCTTCGGGTGCACAAGCCGGTGCTTCTTCGTATCCGTCCAGCAGCGATGCGATGTATTCCGCGCCGCCCATGCCCTTGAAGAACTGGTTGATGCCCAGCCCGTAAGGACCGTGGAAACCGGCCCGCGCCTTGGCCATCAGGCTGAGGTCAGGCGCGCTCTGCGAGTTGTTGACCGGGAAATGGTCCGCCGGGATGAGCGGGCGGTATTCTTCGGTCTCGCTGTCAAAGAGTTGCGGGTTCGAGATTTCGTCCAGCACGATGAACTGGTCCGCATAGGCGCGCACCTGATCTTCGGGAATGCCGGGGCCACCTTCGTCCGAGAGGGTACGGATCGGCACGTAGCGCAGACCGTGGCAGGCAGCACAGACTTCGGTGTAGATCTGAAGACCGCGCTGCAGCTGGTTCTGGTCGTAGGCACCAAAGGGACCCTCGAAGGAAAAGTCGAAATCCTCCACATGGGCTTCTCCACCGGCGGCCAAAGCCGCCGCCGGAGTCAGGGCCAGCGCAAGGATGCTGCTGATTGCAAGTTTCTTGAACATGTTTCCCTGTCCCTTTCTCATTCAGCCGGTGCAGCGGATTTGCTGTCGGCATCGCCGTAATGCGCGGCAAAGTCTTCTTCGATCGTTGCCGGTCGCGGGTCGGGTTTCTCGATTACGCCAAGCAGCGGCAGGATCACGAGGAAATACGCGAACCAGTAAGCGGCCCCGATCAGCGAGAAGGTCGCATAGGGTTCTTCCGCAGGCATTGCCCCCAGCCACATCAGCACGATGAAGTCGACGCAGAGCAGCGCGAACCACCATTTGAACATCGGGCGGTAACGACCCGAACGGACCGAGGATGTGTCGAGCCACGGCGCAAGTGCCATAACAGCAATCGCACCAAACATCGCCAGAACACCAAAGAACTTGGCGTCGATGATGCCACCGGTCAGGAAGGACGCGATCTGCACGACCCATACTTCGGAGGTGAAGGCACGCAGGATCGCGTAGAACGGCAGGAAGTACCATTCAGGCACGATGTGCGCAGGCGTCGAAAGTGGGTTGGCTTCGATGTAGTTGTCGGGGTGGCCCAGGTAGTTCGGCATAAAGCCGACGATGGCCCAGAAGATCACCATGACGAAACCCAGCGCGAACAGGTCCTTGATCACGAAATAGGGCCAGAAGGGCAGGGTGTCTTTCTCGGCTTCGGCCTTGGAGCCGCGGCGCACTTCGACACCGGTCGGGTTGTTGTTGCCCGTGGTGTGGAAGGCCCAGATGTGCACGATCACGAGACCGGCAATCACGAAGGGCAGAAGGTAGTGGAGCGAGAAAAAGCGGTTCAGCGTGGCGTTGTCGACGGCAGGCCCGCCCAGCAGCCATGTCTGCAGCGATTCACCCACAAAGGGGATCGCGCCGAACAGGCCGGTAATCACGGTTGCACCCCAGAAGGACATCTGACCCCAGGGCAGAACGTAGCCCATGAAACCGGTGCCCATCATAAGGACGAAGATCAGGATACCGATGATCCAGGTGATCTCGCGCGGTTCCTTGTAGGAACCGTAGTACAGACCACGGAAGATGTGGGCGTAGACCGCGACAAAGAACAGCGACGCGCCGTTCATGTGCAGGTAACGCAGCATAAAGCCGCCGTTCACGTCACGCATGATGTGTTCGACGCTGGCAAAGGCCATGTCCACGTGCGGCGTGTAATGCATCACGAGCACGATGCCGGTGATGATCTGCAGCGCCAGACAGAAGGTGAGGACGATACCCCAGATCCACATCCAGTTCAGGTTCTTGGGCGTGGGGATCATGATGGTGTCGTAAAGGATGCCGACAACAGGCAGGCGGCGGTGAAGCCACTTTTCAGCGCCAGTCGAAGGTTCGTAATGATCGTGCGGAATTCCGGCCATGTTCAGTCCTCCCCTTATCCCAGTCTGATGGTTGTTTCGTCGGTGAATTCGACAACCGGAATCGGCAGATTGCGCGGCGCGGGCCCTTTGCGGATGCGGCCGGCAGTGTCGTAGTGCGACCCGTGGCAGGGGCAGAACCAGCCGCCAAAGTCGCCAGCGCCATCGCCAAGCGGAACGCAGCCAAGGTGGGTGCAGACACCCATCATCACCAGCCATTCGCCGGTTTCGTCCAGCGCCCGGTTTTCGTCGGTTGCCGGTGCTTCACCCGAGATGTTGGCGTTTTCGGCGTTCGGGTCGGGCAGCGCGCTCACGTCGACTTCGCGGGCGGCCTCGATCTCGGCCTCGGTCCGGCGACGGATGAACACGGGTTTACCAAGAAACTTGACGGTGATCTGGGTGCCAGTCTCAACGCCGCTCAGATCGACATAGATCGATGAAAGGGCCTGAACGTCGGCAGAAGGGTTCATCTGATTGACCAGTGGCCAGATCGCGGCGCCTGCAGTTACGGCACCGGCGCCAGCCGTGACGTAATACAGGAAATCTCTCCGGGTGCCTTCGTGATCGTCTGCGTGGGACACGAGGTTTTCTCCAATTCCAGCGCCCGCTGGGGGCAAACATGCGTGTGGACCGCACGGAATACGGCCCCTCATCTGGCGTGTCTAGCGAGGTCAAAAAGGTTCGTCCAGCGGTCAAAGCCGCGCAGGACGTCGCATGGGGTTGCAAAACCGCAAAAAAACACAGGTTGGCCTTGCTTCACGCGCCCGTGCATTAACCTCGTTGCTCTGCGTTCAGCCCTCTGGCGGCCGTGTGGCGGCGACACTTGGCCGCGATTCGACGTTTTCGACCCATTTCGCCAGCGCATCGTTTCCCTTGCGCCAGTTGCGGGCATCGTGACGGAAATCGACATAGCCCAATGCGCAGGCGACGGCGATATGGCCGATGCCGAACGGCCCGGCAAGGTGGCTCATCCAGCGTCCGTTCAGCGCGGCACAGGCGCGCTCGATCTTGCCCCACTGGCCTTCGACCCATTCATCCCAGCGCTTCTCCTCGGGGCGCAGACGGCCTTCGTAGGTCATGGCCAGCGCCGCGTCGAGAATCCCGTCTGCCATCGCTTCCAGAGTCATCGCGTCCCAGCGTCCGTTACCCTCCGGATATAAACCGCCATTTGCTCGATCATCGAGATAGGCGCAGATCACGCGGCTGTCGAAAAGCGCAGGCCCATCGGGACGTTCCAGCGCGGGGACCTTGGTCAGTGGTGTCTTCCCCAGCAACTCGCTCGCCGGCGCGATCGGCGTGGTTGCCACAGTTTCCAGCGTCACATCATCAAGCTGGCCGGTTTCGTGCAGTACGATCATGACCTTGCGGACGTAGGGCGAGGTCGGGCTGTAAAAGAGTTTCACGTAACGGCTCCCGTTTCTGACGTGTTCGGCGTCACCCTATGCAAGGCGCAACAGCCTGTCTATGCAGAGCGCATGAGCGCGGCCAGCAGGCGATGATCCGCGCCGAAACCGTAGCTGTCCACATGATCGGCCGCGTGCTCGCGGGCCAGATCCGTCTTGTTCTGGCTCAGCTTCCAAGTGCCATCGACGGATTCGATCTGCAGCCGGCAGGGAACGATCGACCGCATCAGCTTGTCGAGCAGATCCGCTGGCATCTTGTCTGTCTTCCAGGGCGTTTTGGGCAAAAGCCGTTCTTCGAACAGGGCAGATTGCCGGTCGAGCATGTCGCGCATTTCTTCGGAAGAAAGGGCGGATAGCGAACCGCGCAGATGCACGGCGATGTAATTCCACGTCGGCACTTGATCGTCGATGCCGTACCAGTCCGGCGAGATATAGCTATCGGGACCGCTGATCGCCATCACCGCCTCAAGCGGAGATTTCAAGGCGCGCGCGATCGGATTGGAGCGTACCAGATGCAGATCGAGGCTCTTCCCATTGTCTGCAAGCAGAAAGGGCACATGGCTGACCAGCGGAGCATCGGCACCATTCACGCTCAGCACGCCAAAGGCGCGTTCACGCGCGAAGGCGAGGTTTCGGGTCGAGTCTGCGGTGTGGAAGACCGGATTTGGGTGCATTGGAAACCTTCGTCAGTAGTTCTTGCAGTCTTGCGCTTTGTCTTCTGCCTTGGCAATGATTGCTCTGTTCTCAGGGCGGGGTGCAATTCCCCACCGGCGGTATGCGGTGTCAAATCCGCGAGCCCGCGAGCGCACCGGAATATTCCGGTGGTCAGCAGACCCGGTGCGAGGCCGGGGCCGACGGTTATAGTCCGGATGAAAGAGGACGTGCAGCGTACCGCCTTTGCGGTATGCCTGCCCGTGATCGCCTTGGGTGACGTGTCGAACCTACAGGAGATGATCATGACACACACCCGTTTCGCTTTCGTCAAAGCCAATTGGCACACCGATATCGTCGACCGCGCGCTCGACGGATTTCTGGAGCTAGTTCCCGCCGCGCAGGTCGATGTCCATGACGTTCCCGGTGCATTTGAGATGCCGCTGGTCGCCCGAGACCTTGCGCTATCGGGTCGCTATGGCGCGGTCGCTTGCGCCGCATTCGTTGTCGACGGGGGGATTTACCGGCATGATTTCGTGGCCCAGGCCGTCGTCGATGGACTGATGCGGGCCGGTCTGGACAGTGGCGTGCCGGTTCTCTCGGTGTCGTTGACACCTCACCATTATCAAGAGACCGACCACCACAACGCGATCTACCGCGAGCATTTCGTGGAAAAAGGCCGAGAAGCGGCGCGGGCGGCGCTGGCCATATGCAAGACCCGTCTCGAACTGGCAGCGTGACCCAAGGGGGGGGGGGGGGTACTGGTAACGCTAACCGATTGTTACGATGAAGCGGCCGGGGGAAAGCTCATGAAGCTTTCTCCCCCGGCCCGAGCGCGCGTCGAATCAAAAGATCAAGCCGGTTGAAGCTGTCTCGGATCTCACCGCTTTCCTCCTTGGAAAAGTAAGCATCCAGTTCTGGCCAGACCTTCACGGCACTATCCAGCACCGGATCCGCGCCCGCAGCGTAAAGCCCTGCCTTGATCATGACCTCGGACTGTTCATAGGCACCAAGCAGCTTGCGCGCATTGGCAATGATCTTGTTTTCCGCCTCGTTTGCCGCGTCCGGCAGGCTTCTCGAAACGGATTTTCCAACATTTATGGCAGGGAAACGTCCGCGCTCGGCAATATCGCGATCCAGCACGATATGGCCGTCCAGAACGCCACGGAGAATATCGGCAATCGGTTCGTCCATGTCCGACCCGGCAACCAACACGCTGAAGATGGCCGTGATCGACCCCTGGTCGACCGTGCCCGGCCCGGCGCGTTCGCATAGCGCTGTTATCAGCGGGTTTACCGACGGTGGAAACCCTCTGAGCGCGGGCGTTTCGCCAGAAGCGACCGCGATTTCACGGTGTGCCTCGGCAAATCGCGTGATTGAATCGGCAAGCAACAGGACGTTCTTTCCCTTGTTCCGGAAATATTCGGCGACCGTCATTGCCGACCACGCACAGCGGCGGCGGGTCAGTGCCGACTGATCCGAGGTTGCGGCGATCACGACCGCCCGGCGCATGCCTTCCTCGCCAAGTACACGTGCGACGAAATCGTTCACTTCGCGCCCCCGCTCGCCGATCAGGGCGACCACGACGACATCCGCCTGCATGTTTCGCGCAAGTTGGCCAAGCAGACGGGATTTGCCGACACCCGATCCCGCGAACAGACCCAGTCGTTGCCCTTCCACGATGGGCAAGATGGTATTCAGCACGGCAATGCCGGTGTTCAGTCGACCGCCCAGTGGGCGTCGCGATACGGCGGGCGGCGGCGGGCTCATGATGTCGAGCGCCTTGGGACCTCGCAAAAGCGGATTACCGTCGATCGGGGCTCCGAAAGGATCGACGATCCGCCCGATCCACCGCTCGCTCGGTGTGAAGTCGGCATGGGGCAAGGGCGCGACCCTGTCATTCACCGCAAGGCCATCTGGTGCCATGTCGGGCAAAATCCCGATGGACTTACCGTCAATTTGAAGCACTTCCCCGATGAGGGGGACTCCCGACTTGCGGCGAAGCTCGATGCGATCGCCGATGCGAACCTCTTCAGAAAGACCCGAGGCATGCACCAAACCGCCAGAAATCGAGGTAACGCGCCCGATCGTGCGCCACAAAGACACCTGCGAAATGCTGTCGTACAAAGCCGTATACAGCTCGTCCATCGCTGAATTCCCTCAGTTTCCTGAAAACGGTTTCTAAAGGAATCGGGGTTAAGCCTTGATTGAAATTGATCGAGGGAGAAGCCCCGATGTTCTCTGGCTTGAATGTCTTTAAAACTGCTTTCGCGATGGCCGCCCATGCCGGGAAACGGCAGGCCGTGATCGCGCAGAACGTATCGAATGCGGATACGCCCGGTTACGTGGCCAAGGACGTGCCCGATTTCTCCAGCACCTACAAGTTGGAACAGGGCGACAGCATGCGCGCCACGCGTCCGGGGCATTTCGATGCTGACCGGCAGCCCGGCATGATCCGTGTCATCGAGGACCCGAATGCCATCGCCGAACCCAATGGCAATTCTGTTTCGGTCGAAATGGAGATGATGAAAGCCGTTGATGCAAAGCGCTCACATGACAGGGCGCTCGCGATTTACCGTTCCAGTCTCAGCATTCTTCGTACCAGCCTTGGAAGAGGGTGATCTAGATTATGAGTGATTTTTCAGATGCCATTGCCGTCTCATCTGCAGGTCTGCGCGCGCAGGCCACCCGATTAAGGCATGTTTCAGAGAATATTTCCAACGCCGACACACCGGGTTACCGGCGCAAGACAGTTCCTTTCGAAGTCGAGAGCGGGATGATCGGCGGCCCCGCACTGGTCTCTGTAGGGCGCGTTCAACTTGACCAGAGCGACCTGGAGAAAGTCTTTGATCCCTCGCACCCGCTGGCCGATGAAACCGGCCACTTTCAGGGGTCGAACGTCAACCTGATGATAGAAATCGCTGACGCGCGCGAAGCGCAGCGCAGCTACGAAGCCAACCTGAAAATGTTCGATCAGACCCGGCAGATGTCTTCCGGGCTGATGGACCTTCTGCGCAAATAAAGGAGAACCAGAATGGATATCCGCAGTTTATCTGCCGCTAAAAGCTATGCCTCGGCGCGACCTGCAACCGAACCGGGTGAGAGTGGGCCGGGCATGATGCAATCGCTTCAGGCGGTTGGACAGGAATTTGCCGAGACGCTTCGCGCCGGGGAAAAAGCGGCCATGGGCAGCATGACCGGCAGCGTGGACCCTCACGCACTCGTGCAGGCGCTCGCACAGACGGAACTGGCGGTTGAAACCGCGGTCACGGTTCGGAACAAGGTCGTCGAGGCCTATCAGGAAATTCTCCGGATGCCGGTGTAACATGCTGGACGATGGCGTTTTCTTTGACACACTCCGGCAGGGATTGTGGACGGCGGTCATCATCTCGACACCGATCCTTTCCGTTGCACTCGTGACCGGGTTGGCCATCGGCTTGTTCCAGGCCCTGACCTCCATCCAGGAAATGACCCTGACTTTTGTGCCAAAGCTGGCGGCGATCGTGATCGTTTTCTGGGTCACGATGGATTTCATGACGGAAACGCTTGTCGCCTTCTTTGAAGGACACGTCATACCGCTGATTGCAGGAGGTTCCTGATGGACGCCACCGCCTACGTCACCCTGTCGCGCCAGTCAGGGCTGATGAATGAAATGCGTATCATTGCGAATAACATTGCCAATTCAGGGACAACCGGGTTCAGGCAGGAAGGCATTGTCTTCTCTGAATACATCAAATCGGCGGCCCACCAGTCTTCGCTTTCGATGTCGCGTGCACAGGTTCGCAATACCTCAATGGAGCAGGGGACACTTACGCAGACGAATGGCAGTTTCGACTTTGCCATCGAAGGCGATGGGTTCTTCTTGATTGAAACCCCAGCTGGCGAAAGACTTACCCGCGCCGGAAGTTTCACGCCGAACGCGAATGGCGACCTTGTCACGCCCGACGGGCATCCGGTTCTGGGCGCCGGTGGTGCGCCGGTCTTCGTGCCGCCCGGAACCCAGATTGCCGTGGCCGCTGACGGAACGCTCAGCGCCGATGGTCAGCCGCTTGGACAGGTCGGGATCTATCTGCCTTCCGACCCGCTCGACATGCAGCGTCAGGATGGCGTGATGTTCGAAACTACCGGAGGGGTGGAGCCGGCCGACGATGCGCGTCTGCTTCAGGGCTTTCTGGAAGGTTCGAACGTAAATCCCATGCTGCAGATTACCCGAATGGTCGAGGTCCAGCGCGCCTATGAAATGGGGCAGAGCTTTCTTCAGGCCGAGGATGAACGGGTTCGCATGGCCATCAAGACCCTGATCAGAACATAAAGGAGACCTACGATGCGCGCCTTGAAAATCGCCGCTACCGGAATGAGCGCTCAGCAGATGCGCGTCGAGACGATTTCGAACAACCTCGCCAATATGAGCACGACGGGCTACAACGCGCGCCGGGCCGAATTCGCCGATCTGCATTATCAGCAGGTTACCCGGGCGGGCACGATCAACGCCGCCGATGGTACAGTCGTTCCAACCGGCGTGCAGCTTGGGCTTGGTGTCCGTCCCTCTGCCGTAAGCGTCCATCTTGAGCAGGGATCGCTGGAAGCGACCCAAGCCGATCTCGACATGGCGATCGAAGGGAACGGCTTTTTCGAAGTTACACTCCCATCGGGGCAGTCGGCCTTTACGCGCGACGGAAGCTTCAAGCGTTCGGCGGACGGCCTGATCGTCACCAACGAAGGCTACCCGGTCGCGCCGGATATCACCATTCCCGCAGATGCGCGCAGCATTTCGATCAACGGCGATGGAGAGGTTTACGCCTACTTCACCGACAATGGCGAGGGCCAGCTCTTGGGGCAATTTACTCTTGCCAGCTTTACGAATGCCAAGGGGCTGGAAGCAATTGGCAGCAACATGTTCCTCGAAACCGAAGCCTCCGGTGCAGCGCAGGTATCTTCTCCCGGCGAAGACGGTCTTGGGACCGTCCGGCAAGGCTATCTCGAAGCCAGTTCGGTCGACGCTGTGCGCGAGATTACCGAGTTGATCGAGGCTCAGCGCGGGTATGAGATGAACGCCAAGGTCATCACGGCCGCCGACCAGATGCTTGCTGCGACGACGCAGGTTCGCTGATGAACTATTTCGCGCTTATCCTCCTTTTGGCTGGCGCGCCCGCCGTGGCCGAAGTTCTCGTGCCCGTCAGAACCATCCGGGCTAAAGAAATCATCACCGCTCAGGACGTCATCGTCAAAAAAGCAGATGTGCCCGGTGCCCTTGGGCGAATGGCGGATGTTGTCGGTATGGAGGCGCGGGTGTCGCTGTACGCGGGGAGGCCGGTCTACGGCAAGGACATCGGCCCGCCGGCTTTGATTTCACGGAACGAAATCGTGCCCCTCATTTTTTCCAGCGGTGGTCTGCATATCGTGACCGAGGGGCGCGCGCTTGACCGCGCGGCGGCCGGGGAATCCCTGCGCGTGATGAACCTTTCGTCACGTTCAACAGTCACCGGCTATGTCATGTCGGACGGTACAATCGAGGTCAGGTAATGCGTTTCAGTGTTGGTACCAGTTTTTTCGCCCTTGTCGGCTTGATCGCGCTCGGCGCCTGCGCGCGCGTCGATCATCTTGGGCGTCCTCCCAGTTTTTCCGCAAATAAGGAAACGGCCGAGCATGTGGCCATGCTGTGGCCTGGACTACCGGTTACGACCCAGACCGTGCGCACCGTGGATCGGGCCTCGCTCTGGAGCCGGGAACGCGAAAGCCTGTTGGGCGATCGACGCGCAGTCAAGAAGGGCGATATCCTGACTGTCGTCATCGAAATAGATGAAGAGGCCGAAATTTCGAACGGAACCTCGCGGTCGCGCAACGCCTCGGAATCTTTGGGAATCCCACAGTTGTTGGGGCTGCCGCAGCGGGTTGATGAAAAACTGCCCGAAGGCGCTACGCTCGGAAATGCGGTCGATCTGAGCTCAGGCACCCAGACATCGGGTCAGGGATCTGTAAAGCGGAACGAAAAACTGACTTTACGGGTCGCGGCCACCATTGTCGACGTTCTTCCAAACGGGGTCTTGTCGATCAACGGGTCTCAGGAACTGCGCGTGAATTTTGAAATCCGCGAACTGCTTGTGTCCGGCTACGTGCGCCCCGAGGACATCTCGAGGCAGAACGAAATTACCTATGACAAGATCGCGTCTGCCCGCGTGTCCTATGGAGGACGGGGCCAGATTACCGATGTTCAGCAACCGCGTTACGGTCAGCAGATCCTTGACGCTGTCCTGCCGTTCTGAGGGAGGCTGTGATGGGCAAACTTATACCGCTTGTCTTTCTCCTCGTCGGCCTTGGAGCGGGCATCGGAGCGGCTATGTTTCTTGGGCCGAGCGGGACGGACGAGGCGCACACGGCGCCCGTCGAGGAACCCGAAGAGCCTGAAAGCGACTCCGAATACACGCGTATCCCTAACCAGTTCGTGGTTCCGCTTATTAAGGATGACCGCGTAGCGGCGATGGTGGTGATCTCGCTTAGCATTGAATCCGATCCCGACCAGGGGTCCGCCATCTATGCACGGGAACCGAAACTACGGGATCTGTTCCTCAGGGTGTTCTTCGATCACGCCAATATGGGTGGGTTTCGGGGCAGCTTTACAAAGTACGAAAACATGGAATTGCTGCGGAATGCTTTGCGGGAAGTTGCTCAGAAAGAGATGGGAAGTGTCATCCGCGACGTTCTGATCACCGAAATCGCGCGGCAGGAAATGTAGCTTTTTTAGTTCCCCGACATGAGGCGATCGTAGAACTTGCGCATCTGGTGCTTTTTCCGGTCGTCCTTTTCCAGTTGCAGCATCTGTTCCACCGCTTTTCGCTTGCCGAATGCCTTTCGGAAGCCTGCGATCGCGTCTGATTTTCTCGCGAGGACCTGCGCAAGTTCCATGTTCAGCTGGCGACGGGAGCGCGATACCCATGATTGCCAGAGGATATCCGCACCGACGAGGCTCATGGTCTGGATCGCGTCTGTTGGTGCGTCTACCTGAAGGGATTTCTGCTCCAGACGCATCAATTGTTCGCGGATCTGTGCCTCTTCGCGGAGGATACTGCTTATCTTGGCGTATTCCTGCAAAAACCGCAGTTGGCTGACAATATGAAGATCTTTCAGTTGCTTGCGACTCATGACATTCGCTCGCGTGCCTTTCGCCGCATATCTTCGGCAAATCTGATCGCCACTGCGACCGGGCCAAAGAACTCGGCCTGAATTTCTTCGCCCACTTCGGTGACCGCGTGCAAGGCGCGCGCGGTTGGCGGGTCGCTATGAATGGGAACGCCGCATTCCTGTGCTTTCTCGCGAATAGATGCCGCCATTTCGTCCATGCCCTTGGCGACGCAGACCGGGGCGGTCGTTGGTTTGCGATCCCACTGGAGCGCCACTGCAAAATGCGTCGGATTGACGATGATCACGTCCGCCTCGGGCACGGCTGCCATCATCTGGGACATGGCGATAGTCTGGCCGCGCATTCTTCTCTGTTGCTTGATATAAGGGTCGCCTTCGGCCTCTTTCGCTTCGTCGGTCAGTTCCTTGCGGGACATCATGTTTTTGCGTCTGTGTTCCTTGTGCTGCCAGAGTGCATCGATGATGCCCAGCCCGCTCGCGATCAGCAGGGCGATCAGCATGAATTGCACACAAAGCTCGGCCAGCAATGCAACAACCTGGCGTGGCGATGCGGCGATGCTGCCAACGATTTCCGGTAAATGCGCCTTGATGAAGAGCGCAAGGCAAGCCGAGTAGAGTAGTAGTTTGAGGAAACTTTTGAAGAATTCAAAAAGGCCGCTTCGGCCAAATTTGTTCTTAGCGTTGGAAATGATCGAAATGCGCGAGATCTTTGGCTTTAGTTTGCTTGGTGCGAAAACCAGGGCACGTTGGGCGAGGATCGACAAGAGCACGACGGCGGTCGGAACGACAAACCATGGCGCGGCGGAGATGGCCATTTGCCAGAGAAATCCACCCATGAGCGGTCGAGGGCTGCCTTTGAAAATCAGATCAGCCAACTCATGAGATTGGTCGACCAAAACGACGAAAACCGATCCCATGGCCTGAAGCGATTGTGCACCCACCGCCACAGCCGCCACAAGAATCCCGGCGTAGGCGGCCGCAACCGAAAGATCCGTTGAACGCGCAACTTCGCCCTTTTCCCGCGCTTTGAGGAGTTTCTGCTCGGTCGGTTCATGGGATTTCTCGGTGTCGTCCTGGGCACCGCTCATCTTGCGATTTCCATCGGATTCGCGAAAAAGCTGGCGATACTATCGGCCCAGATCTGCAGCAACATCGGGGAACAGACGAACAACAGGAACAGTCCGCCGAAGGTGATGACCGGGGCCCCGACGAAGGCGACCATGAGCTGCGGCATGGCGCGGTTTATCACGCCGAGGGTCAGGTTGTAGATCAGCGAAATGATGACAAAGGGGGCTGCAAGCGCAAAGGCGAGCGAGAAGGCGTGCGATATCCGCGAGATGCCCCATTCCGCCAGTATCGAAGCCGTGGGAAATTCACCGACCGGGAAGATTTCGTAGGAGTAAATCAGGTACTCGGCAGCCTGAACGTGAAGACCGGACATGACCGCAAGCGCCAAGCCCGCAATGACGAGCACATATCCGATCGCCGGAATCGGTTCGACTGCAGCGCCGCCAAGGATCTGCGCAAGCGAGGTCGCCTGAGCGGCAATCGAGCCGGCGGTTTGCAAGGCAAGAACGAAAAGGCGGATCGCAATACCCAGGGCGAGCCCGACGATTGTTTCGCTCAGCACAAGAAGTCCAAGAACCACAAGATCCGCCGGCTGGCTGATCATGGGAACCGCCGGCGCCACGATCATGGTGAACATCAGCGCGATCACCAGCTTGATCCGCATTGGTACGGTCCGCTCTCCGAACGCGGGCAAGAGCGAGGACAGAGCGGCAACACGAAGGAAAACGGCGAATCCGTGCCAGTACAATTCAGTTAGCCTGCTTTGCAATTCCGGCAGGATTTCGATCATGCGGCGATTACTCCGACCAGTGAAGGCTGCGCTTCCAGTCCGATTTCATCGAAGGAAAGCACCGGGTTGGAAATGCCGCGCGCCCGCATGATCGTTTGCAGGAAACGACGTCTGCGTGTCGAGGTCACCACCGCCGGATAGAGACCTTTTTCGGCAGTTTCGTTCATTCTTTTCGTCACGCCCTCGGCCAGTTTGTTGAACAGTTCCGGCGGCAAGGCGATGTCATAGCCGCCATTGCGAGTTTCGACCTGGTAGGCGGAAAAGGTTTCTTCCCATTCGGGCGCAAGCTGAACCAGCGGTATGGTGCCATCAGGCCGTTTCATCTCGGCAACCAGTTGGAAGCCGAGACGTTGCCTGACGAGTTCGCAGAGAACTTCGGGCTGTGTCGTCTGTTGCCGACCTTCGGCCAGTGTTTCAAGGATTAGGGGCAGGTTGCGGATCGACACGCGTTCTTCGAGGAGCAGGCGCAGGACACTGTGCAGACAGTCGATTGGCACTTTGTCCGGAATGAGTTCGTCAAGCAGCTTTCTGTTCGCTTCGGCGCGGGAGGCGTCCGTCAAACGGGTCATCTCGTGCAGCAGGCGGCGCAGCGACTTGAGTGTCAGCAGTCGGGCAAAGTTCTGTTTTATCGTTTCAAGCAGATGTGTTGCGAGGATCTCGGGTGGGCTTACGATCGTGGCGCCGCTCATCGCGGCGGTTTCCTGATCCTTGGGCGAAATCCAGCGGGCCGGCGCGCCGTAAACTGGTTCGGACACGTCCTTGCCCGAGGGCAGGCCTTCGTTCCCATCGGGCATCAGGGCAAGGACAAGATCCGGGTGCAACATGCCCCGGACCTGCTCAACCCCCTGAACGCGGATGACATATTCGCCCAGTTGCAGCTCGGGCTGGTCGGTCAGACGGATCTCCGGAAGGATCAGACCGTAGACCGTCGCCACGTGGGTGCGCATGTTGGCGATACGCGTATCAAGCCCGGTTCCCGAATCCAGAACCATGCCTACCAGATCGGGCGCGAATTCCACGTGAACGTCATCGAGATCCAGAACATCGCCAAGCGCCTTGGCCTTTGGTGCTTCCTGTTTTCGATTTTCTTCAGAGGCCTCATGTTCTTCCTGCTCTTCCCGTTGCCGCATTTTCCACGCGGCAAACCCAAGTACGGCTCCACCCAGAATGAACGGCAGAAAAGGAAGACCCGGCACAAGCGCGAACAGGGCCATGAGCACTGCCACCGTGCCAAGTGCGGCGGGATATTTTCCCAGCTGATCGAACAGCGCAAGGTCGGTGGCGCCTGTCGTGCCGCCACGGGCGAGGAGCAGTGCCGAGGCAATCGAAATCACGACCGCGGGAATCTGCGAGACCAGACCATCCCCGACAGTCAGAATCGCATAAGTTTCAAAAGCCTGACCGATCGGCATGTCATGAACGATGATGCCCATGATCAGGCCCATGATGATGTTCAGCAGGGTGATCAGCAGACCCGCGATCGCGTCGCCCTTGACGAATTTAGACGCACCATCGAGCGAGCCGAAAAATGTCGTTTCCTGTTGCTCCAGTTCGCGGCGCGCCTTGGCTTCTTTATGGTCGATAGCGCCGGCGGACATATCGGCATCGATGGCAAGCTGCTTGCCGGGCATCCCGTCGAGCGCAAATCGCGCCCCGACCTCGGCCATGCGGGCCGCGCCCTTTGTGATGACCATGAAATTCACGATCAGCAGAACGCCAAAGACAACAAGACCCAGAAAGACACTGCCGCCCATGATAAAACTGGCAAAGCCTTCGATCACGTCACCGGCCGCACCCGGACCGGTATGGCCCTGCCCGATGATCAGTTTCGTCGAGGAAATATTCAGCGACAGTCGCAGCATCAGGGAGGCAAGCAGCACCGTCGGAAACGCCGAGAAATCCAGCGGGCGTCCGATAAAGAGCGTTACGGTAAAGATCAGGATGGCAAGGCCGAAAGAGGCGGCAAGCCCGACGTCCAGCACCCAAGCCGGCATTGGCAGGATCATCATTATTATCACGGCCATCAGCGCAAGCGCGAGCAGGACGGTCGGACTAAAAAGGTTGTCACTGGAAAACTTGGGCACGGGTCAATCCTGGAAGATGGAAAAACGGCTACTTTTCAAGGGGTCAGAGGTATTGTTGAGTGGCACCAGGGAACCCATGCGGGTCGCGCCGTCGCCGAACATCGGGCCAGACTGCAGCCCGGTCTGGATATCAAGACTTTGGGGAGGTCCGAAGGTGCTGTACCTGCGCAGGATCGTATCATCGCTATTGCCGGAGATGCCCGCGCGGATGCGTTTGAACCTGGCTTCGTAGATCCGGGCGTAGTGGGGCGTGCGAGAGTGGTAAGCCCCTGCTGCCCTTGTCCAGTCGCCATATTCCGAAAACAGTTCTTTCAGAAAACGGGCGGCATATTTAGCGTTCAGCACCGGATCGAACATCTCGTCGATCGTTCGAAAGGCCGTTCCGTGCCATTTGTAGTTGATCTGGAAGCACCCGACATCAAAGCTGCGCGCGCCGCGGTCGAAATGCTTGTAGGCAAAGGCGCGCGCCTGTTCCCGGTTGTCAAACCAGCGACCCGCCCCTTCCATATTCACGGTCCAGGGCCAGGGGTGCAGCCCGCCCTCGCCGCCCCTTCCAGTTTCGGTCCGCGTAATGGCCCGCATGACGTCGAGAGGGACCTGATGAGCGCGGGCTGCGATAGCGGCTGCTTGATCACAGATCCGATCCGGCGGGATCGCGGCGCTGACACTCGTGATGCCAAAGGCCGCGCAGCCAAGAACCAGCATCAAAAAGTTCGCGAACGGCCACCGCGACCGACGAATCTGGCGACCGATCAAAACCTTGAAAAGTCGTGGCATTCTGCCCATCCAACCCTGTTTCACAGTTGAAACAAGGCTACGTGCGCAGTCTTTAGAATTGGTTAGCCGGAGCCACGTTCATAGCGGCTCCGGCTGGGGAAATGTCAGATTTCGACTTCCACCCGGCCGATGGGATGGGAACAGCAGGCAAGCACGTAGCCATCCTCGATATCGTCGTCTGTGATGCCACCGTTGTGAACCATGTGGACCTGACCCGACCGCTTCTTGATCTTGCAGGTTCCGCAGACGCCGAAGGTACAGCCAGACGGGATGTTCAGCCCGGCAGCGCGCGCCGTAGACAGGATGGTGTCTGTCTCGTTGCATTTCTGCGTGACGCCGGACAGGGCAAATTCGATCTCGGCCAGTGCCGCGTCATCGGGAATGACGTCATCCGCCGTGGCATCCTTGGCTTCTTCTGCCAGCGAGGGATGAAAGCTTTCCTGATGGTAATGGGCCATGTCAAAGCCGAGCCCGGTCAGCGCCTCACGAACCGCTTGCATGAACGGCTCAGGTCCGCAGCAGAACACTTCGCGTTCAAGGTAGTCTGGCGCCATGAGGCCCAGCATCAACTGGTTGAACGTGCCCTGATAGCCCGTCCACGGTTGATAGCGGTCACCTTCTTCGACGACCCACCGCAATTCGATCCCGTCGATACGGCTGGCGATATGTTCCAGCCGCTGCCGAAAGACGATGTCCGAAGGACGTTTTGCGCAATTGATGAACACGACATCCGGGATGCGGCCGATGTCATACATGTAGGTGAGCATCGACATCATCGGCGTGATGCCGGAACCCGCCGAAATGAAAAGGAATTTCTCGGCCGGGTGGTGGTGTGACGTAAAGTTGCCGGCAGGGCCTATGGCCTTGAGCCGCATCCCCGGACGCAGGTTGTCTCGCATCCATTGCGTACCGACGGAGCCGGGCTGCGCCTTTACCGTTACGGTGATCGAGACGGGGCGCGAGGGCGAGGAGGAAATCGTGTAGGTCCGGTGCAACGGCCCCCCCGGTACAGGCAGTTCCAGTGTCAGGAATTGCCCCGGGAGGTAGTCGAACGTTGCCCCTGACGGCGCGACGAAACAGAAAGTGGACACGTTTGGCGCCTCTGGGATGACCGATACGCATTCCAGCATTTCCTGTCCGTCCCAGTAGGCGGGAGCGATTGAATCCTTTGCCATTATTTACTCCGCTGCCAGTCGGACGGGATCAAGGCGCGACCCCAGCGTGTTGCAATACCAGTTGACGAACTGGTTGACCCCGGTTTCCTGAATGCTCGAATACGGGCCGGGTTCGTAGGAGGGCGAATTGATCCCGATCTGGTTGTCTTCGACGACGCGGCGATCTTCGTCATTGGTTGCAACCCAGACTTCGGTTAGTTTTTCCAGATCGTAATCGACACCTTCGACCGCGTCCTTGTGGACCAGCCATGTCGTCTGAACTTCGGTCTGCTGCGGCCCGATCGGTGTAACGCGGAACGTGATCGAGTGATCCGGCAGGAAATGGTTCCACGTGGTCGGGTAGTGGAACTTGAGCAGAGAACCCGCGTCATCGAAAGGCACGCGACCAAGGCGCCGTCGGACCGCGATGTCGCCCGACATCGTGTAGCTTTTCGCGCCTACTTTCAGTGGCATGCGTGCGAGGCGATATTGCCCTGCCGCGTCGATGTGGAAGCGCGAAGGAAGATTTGCGTTTTCGCAACGGTCGAAATGGGCTGCAAGCGCGGGCGGCGTATCTCCCTCTTCGACGCCGGTCACGGCCGGATCATCAGGGAAGGTACGGCAAAGCGCCGGATGGTTGCCGCCGCAATGGTAGCATTCACGGTTGTTTTCCCAGACCAGCTTCCAGTTGCCTTCTTCAACAATCGTGCTTTGGTACGCGATCTTGGCATCGGACAGACCATGGGGCGCAAGATAGGGTTCGGCCAGCGCGGCAAAGGCGTCGAAATCCGGTGCCTGATCGGCAAGACAGATGTAAACCAACCCGGCCAGTTCGCGGCAGTGGATCGGCTTGAGGCCATATTTTGACGCGTCGAAATCCGGACCCATGTCCCGTGCCCAGAGCAGTTTTCCATCCAGCTCGTAGGTCCACTGGTGGTAGGGGCAGACCAGTTTCGGCACATGACCCGAGGCAGCTTTGCAAATGATCGAACCACGATGCCGGCATGTATTGTGGAAGGCGCGGATCACGCCATCCTGACCCCGGATGATGACGATTCCATAAGCGCCGATCCGATGCGTGACATAGCTGCCGGTTTTCGGCAGAGCGCAGGCCGGAATGGCGTAGAGCCAGTCGCGACAAAAGATTTCCTGAATGTCCAGAGAGAAGATATCCGGATCGCTGTAAAACGCTTGTTCCAGCGAGAAGCCGGGCTTGCGCCGGGATAACAGGTCACGCGTATTGGCCTCTGCGTTCATGGCCGAACTCCGATTCCGGGCGCATGGCCCGATTGCATGTTATTCTGCGAATGGCGCAAGGAAACGGGCCGCCTAGCCGAGGATACCGGCATGACAAAGCGCCGCCTCCACCGCCGCCCGCGGTTTGACGTGATGCCAGGCTGGTTTCCGGACTTGGAAAACCCGGACATGTCCGGTGTTTCGACGCCTTCCCAAGGGTCTCCTCCCCAGTGGCCAATGTCGAAACCAGCGCTTTCCTTACCGTTGCGGGGGCAGTTCCGGATTTACACCGGCTTCCCAATTCTCGGTCTTTCGACCGCACCCAACATCTGTCGAACACCCTAGCCTGAAATATGCGAATCCGACGTACGATTACGACATCGTATTGCGCGAAACAGACTTGATGGAAATTTTCGTGTTCCTCATTCCTGTGCGTCTCTTTCGACAGTTCTGGCCGGACCACGTCCGTGAGCGCGACTTGGCGCAGAAGGCATTTTGCGACACCGCTGATACCCGTAGTTTAGCGATTTATCTGACCACGAAATCTGCATGCAAGGCACCCGCGGCCTTAAGGCTCTTGAGAATATCAATCATGTCCCGCGGTGAAACGCCGAGGGCGTTGAGGCCGGACACCACTTGTGAAAGCGAGGTGCCTTCAGGAACTTCGGCGAGCGATACGCCGGGCTCTTCGTCAAGTGCCGCGCCGGTCCGGGGAATGATTATCGGAGCAGCATCGGTAAATGGGTTTGGTTGCACGACGAGGGGCGCCTCTTCTATGCGCAGGGTCAGGTTACCCTGCGATACCGCCACGCGTGAAAGCCGGACATCATCGCCCATGACAATCGTCCCCGACCGCTGGTCAACGACCACCCTGGCCTTGCGTTGCGGTTCGACTAGAATGTTTTCGATGCGACCAATCGCATGAGCTGTCGAAGCGGTTCGGGTGGCTCCGATATCAAATTCTACCGTGCCGGAATCCCGCATCACCGCGACGGTGCGCCGAAATTCCCGGTTGATCGCGCTTTCTATTCTGCCGGCTGTTGTGAAATCCGGGTCGCGCAAGGCAAGCCTTATGGTCGACAGAGAGCCAAGTTCAAAGTCGATCTCGCGCTCAACCCGGGCACCGGAAGGAATGGTTCCGGAGGTCGGAACGCCCTGAACCACCTCGGCCGCGTCACCGCCCGCAGCGGCGCCGCCCGCGAGGATTGCCCCTTGGGCAACTGCATAGATCTGACCATCAGCGGCGTTCAATGGCGTCATTATCAGTGTGCCACCTAAAAGGCTGTCGGAATCGCCAATCGCCGAAACGGTCACGTCTATCTGACCGCCGACGCGGGCGAACGCCGGTAGGGTTGCAGTAACCAGAACGGCCGCTACGTTCTTTGGACGAAACTCTTCTCCGTTGACGTTAACCCCCAGCCGTTCAAGGATATTGGTCATGATCTCTTCGGTGAAGGGGGCGTTTCTTAACCCGTCGCCCGTGCCGTTCAGGCCCACCACGAGACCGTAGCCGACAAGGTCGTTGCCACGGACTCCATCGAATTCGACGAGATCTTTCAGCCGTACGGCGCCCGCATGTGCGGCATTGGCCAGAAACAGGAAAATGAGGAACGCGCGGATCATTTCAGAAAATTCAGCAGGGAAAGTTGGGAGTTTCTGACGGTCACCGCGTAGAGGCTTTCCAGTTGGAACTGTGCTTCTTCTATACGAGAGGCCGTCTCGAACGGATCGGCTTCGAGCAGCACGTTTCGGGCGTGCTCGAAACTGGTTCTTTCCACGCTGATCCGAACCGTGGCTTCCTCGATCCTGGCTTGCGCCACGCCGATGTCGGCGCGAAGGCTCGCGAGCTGGTCCTGCCCGTTCAGCAATTCCTCACCGGCCCGCTGCATCAGATTGTTCTGAGTGTCTCCGGAGAGGGCAAGGGTCGGGTCGGTACTTAGGGCTGTAAGGGCGATGTTGCGCAGGATGTCCCGGAAATCCTGATCATTTGCTTTCAATGCCATCGAAACCGTCTGGTCGGGGCTGACCGAAATATCAGCGAGATCCGTATTCGAACCCTGATACATGACAGCGGAGAAGCCAGCAGGATCATCGAACCAGGTCTGGGCGGCCAGACGTATGTCGTTCGGATCCGTAAGCCCGGCGATTTCGGCATGAAGGTTTGTAAGCAACGTTTCCGCATCGCGCAGGGGCGAAATGTCGGTCTGGATACCTCCGAAAATGCTTCGCCCGGCGACATGTCCGTTCAACATGTTCAGCGCAATATCCAGATCTCCCCTGGCCCTGATGGCATTGTGTTCTCTCAGCGTGGTCACATGGGTCGGAACCGTCGAGAGGAGGTCATTGCCGAGTTCCGATGTAACGGATTGGAGCCTATCTAGGCTGTTCTGGGCAGCGTCGGTGAAAAGCCCGGCCTCGGTCGCAGTGACGTGAAATCCACGGAGGCGGGCCAGATTGCGATCAATGTCTGTCAGGTAGGCGAAATCGCCGCCAAGGCGGTTATTCACATCCGTGACCTGTCCGGTGCTAAGCTCTTGGGTCAGGCGCTGCAGGTCTTGTTTGATCTCGGTGCTTCTGGTCCTTTGAAGCAGATTCCGAGATAGATCTCCGATAGATGTCAGGTTCATGCTTACAGCCTCAATAGGGTTTCCATCAATTCATCGACCACCTGCAACATGCGGGCGTTCGCCGCATATGCCTGTTCGATGAGGATCAACTGGCTCAGCTCCTCATCTGAATCGACACCTTGCGAGAGTTCGGCGTTCTTCATTTCTGTCAGGCTGGCAGAGCTGAAGACCAATCTTTGATCCGAAACCGCTTCTGCCTGGGCAGCGCTCGAAACGAGCGCGCCGCTGATTTCTGAGGCCGTCAATGCGCCCGTGCCGAAATTCCCCGAACCGGGTACGCGCGCAGTTTCCAGAACCGATTGCAACGATTGCAGGAATCTTGCATCGCCGCTTGGTCCCGGGGCGACCGCACCCAGCCCGTCGCGCAAGCGCCAGCTCTCTCCTCCCTGTTCGGGATCTGCATCCGGGTTGACTCTCAGCCGGGCGGAAAGACCGATTTCCGTCAGTGGATCGAAAGCGTTGCCGTTGTCGGTGAACAGGCCGGGGTCGCCGGGTGAGAGGGTCGGATCCAGAGCCGGGTCTTCGAAGCGCTCAATGAGATCACGCGCGACGCTGTCGAGTTCGGCCTGCGCCTCGACACCCAGTTCGTCGCGGATTTCGAACTGTGCCGACAGCGAGCCGCCCCGGAGCGCGCCACGCAGGCTGTCGGTTCTGATGGGGTTCCCATTGAGCGTGAGACCAGACAGCCCGCCACTGGTAAGCGTCATTTCCGGCACAATCGTATTGACCGGGGTGAATTCGAGCGTCGCCGCCTGCCCATCCAGAAGAACGGCACCGCCGATGGTGTAAAGGGCCACCTGTCCATAATTGCGCTCGACCACGTTTACTGGTGCGATATTGTTGATTTCGTCAATTAGCACCTGACGTTGATCGAGTAGGGCAGCGGTTGGCGCATTTCCGGCCTCAAGGGCGGTAATCCTCACGTTCAGGTCTTCGACGTCGCTGAGCGCCTTGTTCAGCCTTTCAACCTGGATTGAGATCTTGCGATCTGCTTCCGAACGCATCTTCTGGACGGTATCGCTGGCGTTATTGATCAGATTGACGAGATCATTCGCCTTGATTGCGACGTCGTCCAATCGCTGTGCGCTGTCCGGACGGCTTGATGCCGAGATTAGGCTGCTGTCGAAGGCGGCAAGCCGCGCTGTGATGGAATCTGTATCCGTGGGATCGCCGACCGCGCTGGCGAACCGCGTCTGGAAGCTTGCCAGCGGATTGGCATTCGAAAACTCGGCATCGGCCTGACGTCGGCTTGAAATGATACCGGGGTTGGCTTGTCGTTGAATGCCAAGTACCCGGACGCCCGGACTGACCTCGCTGTTTGAGGAGAGAATAATCGAACGTTTTGCGTATCCGGGTGTCAGAGCATTGGCGATGTTTTCCGACACCACGCCGGAAGCCCGGCCCGCAGCGGAAAGCCCGCTGAGAGCGCCGTGTAATGCGGTTGAAAGTGACATGGTGTCGGTTCCTCGTTACGTTACCTGAGAGTGAAATTACTGCAGGTCAGCGTTTGATATTCGCTGTTTCCTGCAGCATTTCATCGACGGTCTGGATGACCTTGGCATTGGACGAGTAAGATCGCTGGGTCTGGATCATATTCGTCAGTTCACTTGCAACGTCGGTTGCGGATTCTTCGCGGGCAAAGGCAACGATGTCGCCGGTTGGACCATCACCTGCATCCCAGAGGAAATAAGTGCCGCTTTCGGTGGAGGGCTGGTAGGTTTGCTGATCCAGAGCCACCATGCCATTCGGATTAGGTAGATCGACAAGCGGCACCTGATAGATGACTCGCGTGATCCCCGTGTCGAAGAAGGCGTGCACCATGCCATTTGCGTCAACTTCGACGCTGGTCATATTGCCGACGGGGGTGCCGTCCTTGATGATCGAAACCGGAGCAAAAGTATCTGAGAGCTGGGTCATCCCATCGCTTTGCCCGATCATGCCGATGTCAATCTCGATCGGACCGCCGTCCACCGTGACGATAAGCGTGCCGGTCAAAGGATCGTAGGTGCCGCCGGAGGTCGTGCTGACGCTCGCCAGTGTCCCGCCCAATGCGCGGCTGGTGTCAAAGGTGACGTCATATTCGCCGACAATTGCGTTGGCCGAGGCTGAATCCCGGATGACCATCGTCCATGCGTTGGACACGCCTGTCGCCGGAACGGTGGGTTCGAACGTGATGTTCAGGCTTTCCGAGGTTCCGAGATTGTCGAAGTATTCAATGGACAGTTCCTGTACATCACCGGATGCGCCTGCCTCGGTCTCGGTCGCGGGCAGGTTGACCCCGAGCGACATCTGCGTGGTCGGTTCGCCGGAGAACTGGTTCACGTTGATCTGTACCGGTTCAAGCCCGTCGGAGGTATCGCGGGGATAGGTCGGGATGGAGCCATCCGGGTCCGCAGGCCAGCCGAGCAGGACAAGCCCGGATTCGGTGGTCAGGTATCCCTCGAAATCGGTACGGAAGGAGCCTGTCGTCGACAGGAGCATCGTTGGGGCGCCGTTGTCAGCCGCAACTTCGGCAGAAGAGGCGACCGGCAGCATCCCCCGGCCGCGAACGGCGAGATCGGTCGCGTTCGAAGTCGATACAAGCGGTCCCTTCTGGTCGATGAGCCGCTGGGAGGTGGACCGGACGCCGCCAGCCGAATAGTTCCCGCCAGATGCAGAGATGACCATCGAGTGAAAGTCGGTCCGCACCGTCTTGTACCCGAAAGTCGAGGAGTTCGCGATATTGTCGGAAATCGATGCCAGACGGTTCGAATTCGCAGTAAGGCCCGCAATCCCCGCATTGAGGGAGGACGACATGGTCATGAAATGCCCTTTCTGATGCTTTAAAACTTGGCACTACACCTAGACATTGCGGCTTAACGTGCCGCTAACATCTAAAATGTTCCGCACTTACTGACGGTGGTCCGTCAGCGCCCCTTTCTGAGGATGGTGATTTCGACGCGGTCGTTGCGTACGGCCATCGGATTATCATCGGCAGGTTTACGGTCGGCGTGACCGGTGATCCGCTTGATGCGCTCGGAGGGGGTGCCGAATAACTCCAGCAAACTCCGGGTTCTCTCCGCGCGGCTGCCGGACAGCTCCCAGACCGGATTTTCCGCGGCCACAACTGGGTTTGCACGCACGAATCCGTTGACTGCCACCCCATGTGGCAGGTCCATCGTCCGCCGCGCGATCATCTCGACCAACTCGCGGTAGAGGGGGGTCGGATCAGCTGTTCCCTCGTCGAATAGCGGTGCGCCTTCACGGGCAAAGATCTCGATGACGAGTCCTTCGTCGGTGACCTGGGTTACGATGTGCTTCATGGAGTTATCGGCAACCATGCTTTCGCCACCGCGACCAAAAAGCTCTTCCTCGATCTCTTTGAGCTGGTCTGTCTCATCGCTTTCGCTCTGGCCGCCAAGGCCGCCGCCTTTTTGCGGCGTCTCGATCCCCTTCGCAGGGTCGCCTGGTTTAGTTGAATCCTCGCTGCCGCCGGTGCCGCTGTTGATCAGGGTCTCCTGCGAAAAGACATTTTCGCCGCCGAAGGGATTCTCGCTCCCGCTGGATATTCTGTGAATCGGCACGGAGGGGGCGAAATAGTCGGCCAGACCCATCCGTTGCTTTTCAGTCGTTGCGTTCAGCAACCACATCAAGAGAAAGAAGGCCATCATGGCTGTCACGAAGTCAGCATATGCCACTTTCCATGCGCCACCGTGGTGGCCATCGCCACCAACTACCTTTTTCCGCTTGATGATGATTGGCGCGACATTTGGCTGCGCACTCATCTCCACCACCTTTTTAACTCACCCAAGGCAAGGGATAGCACCGGAGGCTTAAAGAGAGACTAATGGCGGCGGATGGGGCAAAAATCGGGGGGTGATAGCTGTACACCACCCGTACACCCCCTGTGCATCAGCCGTCTGACATTTCGCAGCGGTCAGGAGGCGGTGAGGTAGCTGACGGACATGTCGATCGCGATGCGGCGCTGGGTGTTCTGCCATTCCGGCGCCGCCAGATCCTGATCCAGCATCGCCGAGAGCGTGTCCCCGTTTGCCTGATGTTCCATGCAGAGCGACAGGATCGTGACGTAGAGATGATCCGGGTCAATCTGCGCGGTAAACGCGCCACTGTCATAGCCCCGGCGCAGCAGGTCGCCAATCGTGTCGATCAGCGTCCGGGTCGAATCCGCGGCGACTGGCAGGCCTTTGACGAATTTGCCACCCACCACACTTTCGTTGCGGATCATGGCGACGAATTCGGGATTGTCTTCCATGTAGTCAAAGGTGAACTCGACCAGTTTGCGCAGCCCCTCGACGGGCGGCAGGGCGCTGAGGTCGAGCTTGTCCTGACGTTCGCGCAGATCGTTGAAGGTTTCGGTCAACGAGGCAAGATAGAGGTCTTCCTTGTTGCCAAAGTATCGATAGATCATTTGGACGTTGGTCTGGGATGTCTTGGCAATGCGATCGATCCTCGCGCCGGTGAACCCCTCGGCGGCAAAGTCGGCACGGGCCGCATCAAGGATGCGCAGCCTTGTGGCGGCGGCATCACGCTTGCGCGGTTTCTTTCCTATTTTGGAAAGGTTCGTCACGGGCTTGACCTTCTCCGAGGGCGCAACTCGTCGGCTACCCCGGGCAGGGTTTCCGAGTATTGTTCGGGTACTTTGACATGCAGTGAATTCAAACTTTTATGACAAAAAATGTCCCTAATTGCCAGAAGCATATGCTTACTGCCTATTTTCGGCCGGTATCCCTGCGCAAAAAAGCGCCAGAATAAGCGGCGGACACTTGCCGATGGGAAAATCTGCCATCTTGCAGTTTTAAAACAACCCTAGGGAGAGTCGTTTTTCAGTAGATTCCGAAATATTCCGCCTGTTCCCATTCGGAGACCGCGAGGTGATAGCGGTTCCATTCCGAGCGACGGATATGGCTCAGGTAATCGACGAATGTGTCGCCGAGAGCGCCACGATAAAAGGCCGAACCTTCGAAAAGCTGGATTGCGCTGAGCAGGCTTTCGGGCAGGCGGGGGGCGTTTCCGGCATAGGGGGTTTCGACCGGATCGGGGGCGGAGAGGCCGCGTTCGATGCCGTCGAGACCGGAAAGGATCTGACTCGCGAAAAAGTAGTACGGGTTGGCGGTGGTTTCCGCGACCCGGTTTTCGATCCGGCTGGCCGAGTCGCCGGGCGTCATCAGCGCCCGGATCATCGCGCCGCGGTTGTCGCGCGCCCACTGGATGCGGTCGGGCGCAAGCTGGTGCGGACGAAAGCGTTTGTACCCGTTCACCGTGGGGGTCGTCAGCAGGCAGGACTCGGCGGCACGTTCCAGTAGCCCGGCGATCCAGCCCTGTGCATCGGCTGAAAGCGTGCCGTCATCACCGGGGATCATCAGGTTGGTGCCGGTCTCCGGATCGACGAGCGATTGGTGCAGGTGCCAGCCGCTGGCGGCGCCGTTTTCGACGTTCGGCTTGCACATGAAGGTTGCGTGCAGGCCCTTGCGCTCACAGGTTTCCTTTACCATTGCGCGGAACATCATCATGTTATCCGCGTGGGTCATGGGATCGGCGGGGTCGAAGGTGAATTCGAACTGGCTTGGGCCCATTTCGATTTCCACCGAACGAACCGGCAGGCCAAGCGCCTGCGCATTACGGCGCAGATCGTCCAGCACCTCTTGGGCGGCGTCATAGCGGGATTCGGTCAGGAACTGGTAGCCATGGCCCAAATTGGCCGTACGGGCAGGTTGGGCAGGCATTGTGGCATCCGAATGCGCCAGCCTGTCATCCAGTTTCTGAAAGACGTGAAATTCGACCTCGAGCCCGACCATGAGCGCCCGGCCAGAGGACGCAAGCCGGTCGATGGCCGATTGCAGCACGTCGCGGGGGGCAAAGGGTATCGCAGAGCCGTCGGTCCGGCGCGGGGTACAGAAAATCCACGCTGAATGCGGCGCCCAGGGCAGGGTGCGAAAGGTCGACGGATCGGGCAGCAGCAGGATATCACCCGCGCCCTTCATGCCGGTGATGTCGGGCACATCGTCCCAGATCGGAAACACCGTGCGGTGCGACGTGTCCTTGAGCAGCAGGGTCGAGGGCGCGGCAATGCCGGAGGTAAAGGCCGAGATCAGCGCCTCGGCCACGATGGTCTTGCCCCGCAATACGCCGTGCTGGTCGGCAAAGAGAACCCGAACCGTTTCAAGATCGCTTTGCCGTGCGGTGCCGACCAGCTTGGCCGCCGCGTCGTTGGAAACCCCGTCGAGCAGGCCGAGCCGGGCCAGCCGCCCTTCGGCGATCTTGCGGGTAAGTTCTGTCATGGCCTGGGGATTCCCGTTGCTGTCGATGGTCCGTGACCCGGACTATACCTTGGCGTTCCATCCGGTACAGGCCGCACGTCTCTCTGCGTCACTGGCTGCTGAAACTTCGCGCCATTTTTCGCGATCGCCAATCGTATCGTTGGAAATCGGGCCATAGATGTCACCCGGCGGGGTGCCGTTCAGCATCGGCAACCCGTCAGTATTGCCCTCCTTGAGGCTGGCGATGGCGGCCCGCATCATGCGGCGGTAGCGGATGATCGCCACGTCGGTCTTGCCGAGATGTTCCTTGGTGCGGTCAAAAATCGGCCCAGGGCTTTCCACCGCCCATTGGTCGTGCACGTTGATATCGAGGCCCATGCCTGTATAGGTCTCGCGCATCTGTTCCTCGGGGTCGAACCCGTAGGAATTGCGCTTGTTCTTGAGCGGGGCATAATCGGGCAGGCGGTGCTCTTTGAGCCGCTGTTCGCGCATCAGCTCCTTGTTCACCGGATCGGTGAAACTGGTGAACATGGAATACCAATAGCAGTTTTCGTCATCGACCGGGACATGCCACTGGGTGATGATCATCTCGCGGCTCATCGGGATGGAGATCGCCTCGGGGAAGATCTGGTTGGTGATGCGTACATGGGTCTTGCCGTTATCGAGATGGCGCAGGGCGATGATGCGCATGCCATATTCGGTTTCCTCGACCGTGATGTCAGGGCGCGGATAGTCGCGCAGCAGCTTGGTCATCGGAATGTCGGTATCGGCGGCCTTGTCGCGGAACTGCTTGCCATAGCTGTCGGCGGGGTCTTCGTCTTCGAGGAAGCGGTGCAGGAAAGAGGCGTGGGCCGGGTCGATGCCGACCTCCATCGCCTGCAGCCAGTTGCATTCCCACAGACCCTTGAAGGCGAAGACATGGGTGTCGGGCGCGCGGAAACAGTCGAAGTTGGGAAACTCCGGCGGCTCACCCGGCCCCATGTAGGCGAAGATGATGCCGTTCTTTTCGACCACGGGGTAAGAGGTGGTCTTGATCTGTTCGTGCATTTTCGAGCCTTCCGGCTCGCCCGGCTGTTCGACGCACTGGCCGTCGCGGTTGAAATGCCAGCCGTGGAAGGGGCAGCGCAGCCCGTTATCCTCAAGCCGCCCGAAACAGAGATCGGCGCCGCGATGCGGGCAGGCACGGTCGATCAGGCCAAGCTCTCCGTCATCATCGCGGAACAGAACGAGGTTTTCGCCCAGCAGCTTGACCGGAACCACGGGGCGGTTGCCGGCCAGTTCATCGGAAAGCGCGGCGGGCTGCCAGTAGCGGCGCATGACCTCGCCAGCTTCGGTGCCGGGGCCGGTGCGGGTGAGGGTCTCGTTGAGTTCCTTGCTGATCATCTGGCTTTCCTCCTTGGGTACGGGTGCAGCATGTTTCCGTGCCTGAAACGGAAAATGTTGAATAACGCACAGAAAGTCAAATAATATAGATCTGCGGTTTGGAGTGCGGTTATCGGTGGGCAAGGGGGCGCTGCCCCCCCGGCCTTTGGCCTCCCCCCGGAGTATTTGGCGCAAGAGGAAAACAGGGGGAGTTGCATAAGAGGTGGGGGCGGTTATCAGGGTGTGAGATTGCGAGTTTCTGAAAGCGGACGCAGGCGTTGTGGGAGAGTTTATGGGCATTGAGGGCGACCTGTCGGCACACGGGCTGTCCGAGCGCGACATCTCCTCGACCTTCGTCAAGGGGATGGCTGTTCTGAAGGCGTTCGACGACAACAACACGCGGCTGACGTTGACGGATATTGCCGGGATCACCGGGCTTGATCGGGCCTCGGTCCGGCGGTTGACGCTGACGCTTGTCTATCTTGGCTATGCTCGCAAGGACGGGCGGCATTTTTCGCTGACGCCACGGGTGCTGATCCTCGCGGGGAGCTTTTTGCGCGGCAACCGGTTCGGCAGCCATATCCAGCCGCTGCTTAACCGGTATGCGCGCGGCTTTGGCTGCGCGATTTCGCTGGCTATCGCGGATGAGGATGCGGCGGTCTACGTGGCGCAGTCGTCCTCGCAGGAAGAGGCGGTGACGTTCGGGTTCACGGTGGGGAGCCGTCTGCCGCTGCTGCACACGGCGATTGGCCGGATGATGCTGGCCTATGGCGAGGCGACGTGGCGCGCGGCGTGCATCCGGGAGTTGGGGTTCGAGCAATACACGCCGGATACCGAGATGGACCGCGCCGAGATCGAGCGTCGGGTCGAAATCTGCCGGACGCAGGGCTATGCCATTTCCAACGGGGAGTTTGACGCGGGTGTGACCGGGTTCGCGGTGCCGGTTGGTCGTCCCGGCGATCTGCGCGCGGTGGTGGGCATGTCGCAGCCCAATTTCGAGCTGCGCGACGAAGAGATGCGCCTGCGGCGTATCAGTGAATTGCAGCAGGTGGCGCAGGAGCTTGGCCGTTCGGGTCTGTTCGAGGCAGGCTGAGAGCTTTTCGGTTTTCGGCTTGCATCGCGGCGGCGGCGAGGCTCTGTTGCGGCGAGGAATGACGCCGGAGGAGAATATGGCCGATATGACTAGCCCTTGCCCGCCGATCAGCGACGCGGACTGGCCAGAGGAACTGGCCGATATGAAGGGCGGTTTTGCGACCGGGCTGAACGTCTATCGCACGATGGCGCATCACCCGGCCTTGCTGCGTGCCTGGGCCGATCTGCGGCAGCATGTGGTGAAAGACAGCGCGCTGGGCGCGGTCCGGTCTGAACTGGTGATACTGCGCGCCGCTTACCGGATGGGGTCGGCTTATGAATGGGCGCATCATGTGCATCGGTCGCGCCAGCTTGGCATGGCGGAGGCGCGGATCGAGGCGATGCGGCAGACGCCTGAGGGCGAGGATGCCTTGATTGCCGAGGCGGTCGATGCGTTGTTTGATCAGAAACGGCTGCCCGCCGAGCTGGAATCGAGGCTGGCGCAGGCCATCGGGCGGCAGGCGGTGTTCGACCTGATCGCGACGGTGGGGTTCTATGCCACGCTGGGCTATATCCTGATGACTTATGAGACGCCGATCGACGCGGATATCGCGGGTTGAGCGCAAGATAATCTTAGCCTCTTGAAGATACGAGAGGTAAAAGCCGGAGTTTCGTTCATGGCCATCCTGAATGTCGGGTCGATCAACTGGGATCGTGTGATCCGCGTGCCGCATTTCCCGGAACCGGGGGAAACCCTGCGGTCGCACTCGGTTTCCGTCGGGCTGGGCGGCAAGGGGCTGAACCAGAGCATCGCGATCATGCGTGCAGGGGGAAAGGTACAGCATGTGGGCGCGGTTGGGGCGAACGATACGCGGATCCGGGATGTGCTGCAGGATCTGGGGCTTCGTGACAATTTTATCGTCGGCGTGGTCAGTGTTGAAACCGGCAGTGCTACGATCCTTGTGGATGACAGCGGTGAAAACCTGATCGTGCTGGATGAGGGCGCGAACGGCAAGCTGCCGGGGGCGGCGGTGTCCGAAGCGGTGGATCAGGCGCAGGCGGGGGACTGGCTGTTGTTCCAGAACGAAACCAACCAGACCGGCGAAGCGGCGAGGCTGGCGCGGGCACAGGGGATGCGGGTGGTGTTTTCGGCCGCACCCTTCCGTGCCGAGGATGTCGTGCCACTGTTAGGGGAAATTGATCTGCTTTCGGTCAATGCGGTGGAGCTTGCCCAGCTTGAAGAGGCGGTTGGCGGGGCGGGGAACTTGCCGTCGGGGCTTGATCTGCTGGTGACGCGCGGCAGTGAAGGGGCCGAATATGTCTTTGGTGGTGAGAGTCTGCGGGTGTCTTCGCATAAGGTAGAGGTGAAGGATACGACCGGGGCGGGGGATGTGTTCCTTGGGGTCTTCCTGTCGGAACTCGACGCCGGGGCTTCTCCGCAGCAGGCGCTTGAGACGGCGAATGCGGCGGCGGCGCTTCAGGTTGGCAAGGTCGGCGCGGTCGATGCCATTCCGACCCGGGCGGAGATCGAGGATTTCCTGAGCCGCTAGCGGGTTGCCTTGTCGGTGGCGGAACCGGCGTTTTAGACAAGTTGCAGTTTTATCTGTCCGGGCGCGACTGCGGTTGCGCTGGGCAGGTTATTGCGGTTTCCGAAGGCATTCTAGATATATCGGGATTTTTGCTTGCAATCCTGACTAAATCACACAAGTATTGTGCTGACCGGCGCGACTTCGCGCCGTTTTCGTTAGCGTTAACGAGACGTGACGCGCGTGAAGTATGACGCGGTGGCCCGTGAGTATGCGCGCCTGCTGGTGATCTGCCAGCCGTCCCGAAAGGAAGAAACATGACAGAACAATCAGATATGGAAACCGGCGCGCCGATCTCGCCCCAGATCACCCGTATGCGGCATGAGTTGCATCGGCGTAACCTGAAGGTCGCAAGCAGTGAACGGCTGACGCCGCATATGATCCGGCTGACTCTTGAAGGGTCTGAGTTGGAGGGCTTCGTCAGCGCGGCACCGGACGATCATTTCAAGCTTTTCGTGCCGGATGGGGAAGAAGGCGACGCGCGCCGGGATTATACGCCGCGTCTGTACAAGGACGGGCGTTTGACTGTCGACGTGGTCGACCATCCGGGCGGACCGGCGGCGGATTGGGCGCGGCTGGCGGCGACGGGCGACAGCGTGATGATTGGCGGGCCGCGCGGTTCGGTGGTGATCGGGGGGGATATCCGGCACTGGGTGTTGATCGGCGATGAAACCGCGCTGCCTGCCATCGGTCGCCGGATCGAGGAATTGCCCGCCGAGAGTTCGGTCATGAGCATTGTCGCGGTGCCCGGCCCGGAGGATGAGCAGCGGTTCGAGACAGCTGCCCGCCACGATCCTGTCTGGCTGCATCGCCCGTTGAGTGAAGCGACCGAGGCGCGTCCCTATATCGAGGCGTTGGAAAAGATCGATCTTCCGCCGCAGACATTTGTCTGGGTCGCCGCAGAGGCTGCCGTGGCCCGCGAAATCCGCAGCTACCTGCTGGACCGGGGCCATGATCTGCAATGGATCAAGGCCTCGGGCTATTGGATCAAGGGGCAGGCCGACGCCTCGGACAAGTCTATCGGTGAATAGGGCCGGGATGTGATCCGGAGGTGGTTCGGATGAAACAGGGCGAGCAGAAACCGGAACGCGGCGGACCCCGGCCCGGAAAAAAGGGCAAGGGCCGGGGCAAGCGGCTGTTCGATTATGGCGAGTTGCGGCTTTTGCTGCTGGCGCTGATCGAGGCGCGCCCCTGCCACGGTTATGAACTGATCAAGATGATCGAGCGCCGCTTTGGCGGCAGCTATTCGCCCAGCCCGGGGGTGATTTATCCGACGCTCTCATGGCTTGAAGACATGGGCTATGCGGCGATTGAACCGGGCGCGGGCGGGCGAAAACTCTATGGGCTAACGCCGGAGGGGCAGCGCTTTCTGGAGGTGAGCCGGGGCGAGGCCGATGAGTTGATGCGCCGTGATGTGCCGCCGCATCTGCGTGAGGTCCCCTTGGAGGTTCTGGATGCGATGGACGAGTTGAAAGCGGCTTTGCGGGCCCGGCTGGTTGGCGGCGAGACGGATGAGGCAGAGATCGCACGGGTCGCGGAAATCGTCCGGCACGCGGCTAAGGACGTCGCGGGCGAGGGCTGAGGCCGTAGGGCTAGCTAACTGATTTTCAGGGGATGCTGCTGTTCCTTGCCGGCGCGTCCTGAAAGCACTGGAGATGGCCCGGCAGGGATGGGTGCGCAGGATCTGACCCGCGCACCCTTTTATTTATTCGCTTGCGCTGTTGCGGAGTTCTTCGAGAACGCCTTGTACTGTGTTCAGCAGCTCGGGCCGGTTGGCTTGTTGAAGCATCTCGGCGGTCTTGGTGAGCTGTTCCATCGCGGCCTCGGTCTCACCTGCGGTCGCAAGCGCCTGACCATAGTGGTACTGAACCATCGGATCCTGCGTCAGACCGTCGGCAGCGGCGCGGAGGTAGGGCAGGGATTCCTCGGTTTCACCCATACGGTAGGCGATCCAGCCATAGGTATCCTGGAAGGCCGGGATCTCGGCGCCACGCAGACGGCGGGCCACCGAATAGGCCTTTTGCAGGCTTTCTTCATCTTCGCGGTAATCCGACAGCAGGCTGGCGAGGTTGTTGGCGACGATGACGTTATTGGTGTTGCGCTGGTACAGGCCGTCATAGATCTCGATCGCCTGTTCGATCTCATTATCCGCCTGCAGTTGCTCGGCAAGGGTGATGAGAAGGGCAGGATCATCGGGGTTCGCCTCGATGGCTTTGTCGAGGGTTTCCGAAGCGGCCTCGTCATCGCCGGTCAGACGGTTCAGACGATAGAGCGTGACCCATGTGCGGGCGTTTTCCGGGTGTTCCTCGGTCAACTCGCGATAGATCGCTTCGGCTTCGTCCTGACGTTCCAGCGCGACGAGCGAACCGGCCTTGAGGTAACGGAAGTCCGGATCTCCGGGCGCGTTCTCAAGCAGGCCGTTGATGTATTCCAGCGCCGCCTCGGGTCCGTCAGTTGCCAGACGGGTGCGGAAAATCGCGATTTCGGCTGCTTTCTGGGTGCCGGGGTTCTCGGCCACGCCTTCAAGCATCTGCATCAGCTCGCTGCTGCGGTTCTGGGCGGCAAGCGACCGGGCCTGAAGGCTGAGCGCCGACGCGGTTGCTTCTTCGTTGTCCAGTTCCTGCAGACGGTTGATGACGCCTTGCGACTGGCTCCAGTTTTCAGTCCCGATGTATATATTGCCAAGCGCGACCAGCAGTTCCTTGTTGGTCGGTTCGGCACGCAGGGATTCGATGATGATGCCCTCGGCCGTCAGCGCCTGATCGTTGGAAACGAGGTACTGGGCGTAACGCAGGGTTTCGGTCGGCGCGTTGTTCGACGCATCCACGGCCAGCGAGAGCATTTCCGCCATCAGTTCGCGGTTGCCTTCACGTTCGTATGCCTGCGCCATCAGCGTCATCAGTGCGGCATCGTTGGGCGCATTGCCCATCGCTTCGCGCAGCAGAAGGATCGCGTCCTGCGTTTCATCGTCCTGGATCAGCCAAGCTGCCTTGAGCTTGCTGGCCTCGGGGTTGGAGGCGTCCTCGGCCAGAACCGTTTCGACCAGACGACGGGCTTCAACCGGGTTACCAGTCTGGAAATACATCCGCGCCAGTTCCACCTGAAGCGAGCGGGTCATGTCCGTCTGTTCGCCTTCGGGGATGTTTGCGGTCAGTTCTTCGAGCCGGGCGATGGCCGCATCGCGGTCACCCTGATCGAATTTCAGACGCGCGCGCATGCCTTCGAAGGGCAGGGGCGACAAGCGAGCCGTTTCGATGACGCGGTCCAGTTCCGCCATCGCCGCATCGGGGCTGCGGAAACGCAGCATGAACGCTATCAGGCGACGGGTGATGTCGACGTCGTCGGAGGCTTCGGCTTCGGCGCGAAGGAAGGCTTCGGCCGCGTCGAGATCTTCCTGCGCGACATAGTAGGAGACGAGCGCCTGCTTGATTTCCGCATTGTTCGGAAACTTTTCATTCATCGTCTCGAGTTCCTGCCGCACGGCGGAGGTGTCACCAAGCTGCTGCAGCAGACCCAGTTTGAGACGATAAAGGGCAAGGTCGTTCGGGGAAATCCGGATCGCTTCGCCAAGCTGGGTCAGCGCCTCTTCCCACTGTTGTTGACGGATCAGGTCGTCGATCAGGATCTTGCGCGCGCCCGGCAGGTCGCCGTCTTCGCTGATCAATTGGGTCGCCGACTCGACGGCCTTGCGCTGAGCATCGGTGTCGCGGTCCTGAATCGCCTGAAAGTAATTGGCGGTGTTGGAGAGCGACTGCGCCTTGACGTTGGTCGGTTCGAGTTCAACCGCCTTGGCCGAATAACGCTGGAGATCTTCGACATTGTTGAAGTCGAGCGCCATCTCGGCAAGCGCAAGCTGGCCTTCGAAGTTGTTCGGATACTGTTCGACAAGCCGGCGGTACTGGCCGTAGGCGTCGCCGTTGTTGCCACGCTCGCGTTGGACCCGTGCAAAGGCAAGGCGGGCTTCCATATGCGTGTCGTCGAGTTTGAAGACGTTGCGGAATTCGATCAGTGCACGATCGACATCGCCCTGTTCAAGAAGTTCCATTCCCGCCTGGTAATGTTCCTCGGCGCGTTCCTCGGCGCTGTCACAGCCCGCGAGAACAAGGGCCGCGAAAGCCAGCGCCAGAAAAAGTCCGGACGAATTCAGAACTCGGGACACAGAATGCCCGACAATTGCCTTGGATGACACAGACACTTTTTAAATCCTCGATATACTTCAATGACGCAGGAGGATTAGCACCCGGTCCGGCGCAAAACAACGACTACGGTGCGAGCAATTATCTTAATGTCACCCCAGAGGGACACCTTCTGGTGATAGTCATTGTCGTAAGTGGCACGCGCAGCGAAGCTGGTGGCATTGCGATCAGAGACCTGCCAGGAGCCGGAGATGCCCGGACGCAGGTGGTAATAGGCCTGACCCGGGTAGAGGGTTGCCTGTGCCAGCATCATCGGACGCGGGCCGATCAGGGACATGTCGCCCTTGAGCACGTTCAGCAACTGCGGGAGTTCGTCGAGCGAGCTGTTGCGGAGGAATTTGCCAATCGGCGTGATGCGGGGATCGTTCCGCAGCTTTTGATTGATCCGCCATTCCTGGCGCGCTTCGAGGTTGCGGGCGAGGTATTCTTTCAGGTGCTCTTCGGCGTTCGGCACCATCGTGCGGATTTTGAAGATGCTAAAGTGACGGCCGTTCTTGCCGACGCGAAGCTGGAAGTAGAAAGGGTTGTGTCCGTCGAGCGCGACCAGGGCGGCCATGATCAGGATGACGGGAAGAACAATTGGAAGCGAGCAGCCTACGAGGAGGATATCAAGAAGACGTTTACCGAAGCTGCGATATAGGTGCGAAGAGGAAGGTTTTAGTTCGACCCGACCTACGTTGGTGGGGTCATGCGGGTCCAAATTGTTGAAATGTAACGTCATACTGCTCACTATACTAAAGAGATGAGCTCAACATGAGCTCGGGTCTCGTTTACAGATGTCTTCAAAAAATTCAACATCCAGCCTTAGTCTGGCCATCTTTAACCACCTGACAATTCAATAGGTGTAACAAAAACCGATTCGAGGCAACAAATTCAGCCCTACTGTTAACTCCACAACGTACTGTAGCAGGAGATTGCGGTAATTGTAGACATTTTACCGACAATCGCGTGAAAAACTTGCCGAAACCTATGCCCCAAAATCGCCTTATTGCTGCCCGGAAGCGAGAATCAGGCCCCGTCGCCCCCCTTGGAGGTGACGTTAGGGGCGCGGTTCTCCGGTGGGCAAGGCCGCAACGGGAAGGTGATGCAAAAAAACACATTGTTACAGGCAGCTACCTTGGAAATGAGTGGTTTTTGACAGATTGTGGCCCGAAACGGGGTTTAAGACACGTCCACAGTTCGGACGGTTTTTAATATGCTTCGCGGTCAGCTACGCTGGGGCGAGCCTTTGATGATCGTGCTCTTGGAATGGTCAAATTGCCGGTTGCACTCGCCGGGCACGCCAGTAGGCGTTGCTTGGTAAACATTTGGATGGAAACGATCGCTAGTGAATGAGTTCTACCTAAACTACTTCGGGCTCGACCAACGTCCGTTCACCCTGCTGCCGGATCCGGAGTTCCTTTACTGGTCGGAGCAGCACCGGCGCGGGTATGCCGTACTGGAATATGGGATCATGTCGCGGGCACCGATCACGATCCTGACCGGTGAGATCGGCGCGGGCAAGACGACGCTGCTGCAGAAACTGCTTGGTCAGATAGAATATGGAGTCACCGTAGGGTTGATCTCTAACGCGCAGGGGAATCGGGGCGAAATCCTGCAGTGGGTGCTGAACTCGCTGGACGTCGAATTCGAACCGAACGCCAGCTACGTGCAGAACTTTCAGAAGCTTCAGGACTTTCTCGTCGACGAATATGCACAAGGCAGACGTGTAATACTTGTCTTTGACGAGGCGCAGAACGTTTCGGTCGAAGGGCTGGAGGAACTGCGGATGCTGACCAATATCAATTCCAACAAGGATGAGCTTATACAGCTTATACTTGTGGGGCAGCCGGAATTGCGCGACATGATCCGTGACCCCCGGATGAATCAGCTCGCGCAGCGCGTCGCGGCGAGTTTTCACCTCAACCGGATGGATCGTGACGGGACTCGGGCTTATATTGTGCATCGAATGAAGACGGCTGGTGGGACCGGCGAAGAATTCACAAAGGACGCCACGACGCTCATCTTTGAGGCGACGGGCGGCGTTCCCCGCCTCATCAACCAGTTGTGTGATTTCGGACTGCTCTATTCGTGGACAGACGACTCACGCGTTGTTCATAAGGATTGTATCCAGTCCATTCTGGACGATGGTACTTTCTTCTGGGCCGAGGGACGGCCGACGGAGACTGAAAATCAATGAACGAGATACGTTTTTATCTTTCGCTCTTCCTGCGCAGGCTTCCCGCTTTCTTGCTGGTTGCGGCCTTGGTCTCGGCGGTTTCGATCATCGTCGCCACAAGCCTGCCGCCCGCCTATGTGTCGCGGACGCGCCTGTTCGTCGAAGCACCGCAGATTCCGGCGAACCTTGCCCCGAGTACGGTCAACGTGTCCGGTGCCGAGCGGCTTCAGCTGATCGAGCAGCGGCTTTTGACCCGCGCCAATATGCTGGACATTGCCAACCGTCTTAACGTGCTGGAAGACCAGGACGAGATGACGGCGGACGAGATCGTCGGCGCGATGATGGCACGCACACGCATCCGCAGCTCTTCGGGGCGTAACGTGGCCTCGCTGATGCAGATCAGTTTCGAGGCGCGCTCGCCGCGGCTCGCTGCCGGGGTGCTCAACGAATACCTCAAGTTGATCCAGGAAGACGATCTGAACTTCCGTCAGGCCCGCGCCGGCCAAACGCTCGACTTTTTCGAGATCGAGGTTGACCGCCTGAGCAAGGAGCTTGCCGACAAGAGCGCAGCGATCCTCAAGTTCAAGAGCGAGAATGCGAACGCACTTCCCGACAGTCTCGACTTTCGCCAGAAGCAGCGCGCGAATTTTCAGGAACGGGCCGAGAGCATCGACCGCGAGGTCTATGAACTGCAGTCGCAGCGCAAGCAGCTGATCGCGATTTTCGAAAGCGGTAATATGCAGGGCGAGCTTGGCGAGGCCTCGCAGGCGCAAAAGGCGCTGGCACAGGCCCGTGGCGAGCTGGCCTCTTCGCTGCTGCTTTACTCGGAGACCAACCCCAAGGTGCGGTTGCTTCAATCCCGGGTTGCCCAGCTTGAAGAAAAGGTAAAGGCCGAGGCGGATGCCGCGATCAATGCCTCTGGCGAAGAACTGCCGGAGAATGCGGAAGTATCCAACCCCGCGCTTCAGCTGCGTTTGAACGAGATCGACCGACGCATCGAAAGGCTTGAAAGTCAGCGAGACTCGGCCGAGCAGCGGATCGCCGTGCTGACCGAGAATATCAACAAGACGCCCGCCAATGACGTGGTGCTGGATTCGCTTTTGCGCGACTATGATAACATCCAGAAACAGTACAACACCTCGGTGGGGCGCCTGTCGCAGGCATCGACCGGTGAGCGGATCGAGGTGCTGTCGCGTGGCGAACGCCTGACGGTGATCGAACAGCCCGCCGTGCCCAACCGCCCGACCAAGCCGAACCGGATGAAAATCGCCGGGGCAGGTACGGCGATGGGCATCGCTCTTGGGTTGGCGCTGATCTTCCTGATCGAGTTCCTGAACAAGGCGCCACGCCGTCCGGAGGATATCATCAAGAAGATGGATATCTGGCCGATCGCGGCGCTTCCCTACACCCGTACGCGCCGCGAGCTGGTAATGCAGCGCAGTCGCAAACTGGCCCTGATCCTCATCATTCTGGTGGGGGGGCCGATCACGGTCTGGGCCGTACACGAGTTCTATCTGCCGCTCGACCTTCTGGCCGAGAAGGTGATGAACAAGATGGGCGTGCGCTGGTGATGATGAATATGGTTAATAGTATGTATCTTGGGTCGGAGGTCTGACGATGGACCGTTTGCAGCAGGCAATTTCCAAGGCGCGGATGCGCCGCGAAGGGGCCGAAGCGCCCGCGGCGGGCAAGCCCGCCCATCCCGAGCGCAAGGAGCGAAAGCCTCAGGCGCAGGGGCTGAGCGAACTGGACGCCCGCTGGGGTGAGTTCGAGCCGCTGACCATCGACGCCAAGACGGTGACGAACAACCGTCTGGTCGCCTATAGCTCGGGCGAAAGCTCTATCCCCTTCGACATGCTGCGGACGAAAATCCTGCAGCAGGCGCGTAAGAATAAGTGGAAACGGATCGCTATCTGTTCGCCGGAAAGCGGCGCGGGGAAGACCACGGTTACCGTGAACCTTGGTCTGAGTTTCAGCCGGATGCGGGAAAAACGCCTGACGATCATGGATTTCGACATGCGTCGTGCGGGGCTTTCGCGGGCACTGGGCCAGTCATCGAAGACGAGCATGTCGGATGTGCTTGAGCGCCGGGTTCCCTTTGCCGACCATGGCAAGTGTCTTGAGGGCAACGTGGTCTTCGGGTTCAACCGCGAGCGGGTCAAGAACCCGTCGGAGATCCTGCAGAACCCGGTGACGGCGCAGGTGCTGGACGAGATCGAATCTTATTACGAACCGGATATCATGATCTTTGACACGCCGCCGTTGATGGTCAGCGACGATAGCCACGGTTTCCTTGAGCAGATGGACTGCGCGCTGCTGATTGCGGCGGCCGAGATCACCTCGATGGACAAGCTCGACGTGGCCGAACGGCAGCTGTCGGAACTGACCAACGTGATGGGGATCGTGCTGAACCGTTGCCGCTATACGACGGGCGCGCACGGCTATGAGAACGAATACTACTGAACGCTGCGCTTGCGGTTTCGGAACCGGTTCATGACCGCCATCGTGGCCACACCGGCGACGAAACCGCCAAGATGAGATTCCCATGCCAGCGCGCCGTCTTCGAGAACCCACATGAACAGGTTCAGCAGGGCGAGCAGAAAGCAGTCCCTGAGGATGATACGGGCGCGCCGGTTTGGGTCAGGCTCGGCGATCCAGTCCTGATAGCGCCACGCCCCCGTCAGGCCGAAGAGCGCGCCCGAGGCGCCGACCATCGGGTTGAATGCCGTGCCGAGCAGGGCAAATCCGAGCGCGCCGCCCAATGCGGAAATCAGGTAGAGAAGGAAAAAGGGCCAGCCGCGCAGGTTCCGGGCGTTCAGCTGCATGAGGTAGACAAGCGAGGTCATGTTGCCCGCGATATGCAGGAAACCGGCATGCAGGAAGGAATATGTAAAGAACATCAGCCACGGCTGCGCCGCGTAGTTGGGACGCCAGTTGTCGAGAAGACCCGCCCAGAAAGCCCCGTATTGATAGGCCGTATGACGAAGCCGGGGCGTCGCGAAAAGCCCGTAATCCGCTGCCATGAGAGTAAGTTCGATGGTCACGGGAACGACCAGAAATATCAGCAAAAGCGGGACCGGCAGCCACCAGCCGCTAGGGTCCTCGATCTTGCTGCGCGATGTCCTCATTGCCAAGCGATGCCGTGTTTGGGTGCAATAAACAAGTGGCGATTGGCAGCAGGGCCGTATTGCTCATCCAAGCGTGACATGGCGTCACTTGTGCTGCACTAAAACTGATGTTTACGTCGGGACGGGAACCAGCGGAGGCCAAGCTTGCATGAGGCGAATGTGGATCTTATCGGTGCTCGCGGGCTTGCTTGCGCCGGTCGCGATTGCTGGCACCGTTATGATCGAGCAGAACGATCTTGTCCCGAGTGATATTCGCGGCGTGCTGATTGCCCGATATCTTGAGCCGGGCAAACCCGATCTGTCGCAACCTTTGTTCGGTCCGCGGTTCAGGGCGCCCGAGGCGGAGCTTTTGAAATCACAGATCGCACGCGGCATTTCAGGCGGTTTCGGCGGCATCATGTTCGAAAATCGCGACCGGGGCCATTCGACCCTGCCCAAGATGTTGTTTCCCCAGATGACCTATCTGGAATACGACCCGATCCTGCAAAAAGTCGGCTGGGACTATGGGCTGGCAAACAAGATCGTGATCCCCGGTCCGCTCATCGGAAACTCTTCGACCGCGCTGACGGCGGGACCCAATGCCCGGAGCCAGATGCGTGCGGCGATGACGGTTCCGCTGGGGCCCGAAACGGCCTTCCTCCATTACACGTCAAACAGTCTTTATGTTTACCCGGAACATCGCGACCACGATGCCCGCGACCTGTACCCGGCGATCTGGCCCTATACGGTCAACAGCCAGGGGTCGTCGGGATCGGATAGGTTGTTCATGCGGGCGCTGCTGATGACACTGGCCGGGTTTTCGGAGAAGACCCGCGCGGCGCTTGAAGAAAGAAAGCTGGTGGCGCCGACCTTGCAGATGATCATGCGGCGCAATCTGGCCGGGGTGAATTCGAACGTCGATTACATGTCCGGGATCGCGCAGCGGTCCGCCTATGACGGCGCCGATCTCAGGCCAGAGCGGATGGTGGCGCAGGCCGGAGCCCTGCAGCCGGAGCACATCCCGCCGATGGTGCGGCTGCAAGTCGAAGAGGAAGATTTCGGGCCGAAGGGAGGGTTGATGCAGATGGAAGAACGTCTGTTCACTACGCCTGCGGCCATCGCGCGGATCTGGCGCAGTTACGACTGGGAGCGCGAGATCACGCTGAGTGCCGCCGGAACCGAGGTGCCCGAGGGGCAGGATGTGCAGTTCTTCTGGCGTATCCTGCGTGGCAATCCGCAGAAGATTTCAATCGAACCACTTGATGAACGCGGTACGCGCGCCCGCATCCGGATCCAATGGCATGACGATTATCCTGCGCCGCCGTTGCAGGCCGGGAAGAATGGGCCGCGTAAGACGTCGCGCGTGGATATCGGCGTTTTTGCGTCGAAGGGGTCGCAGATCGGCGCGCCTTCGTTCCTGTCGGTCAGCTTTCCGACCCACCAGGAACGTCAGTATGGGCGGGGAGACGATGGCGAAGTCCGCCTGCAGGAGGTCAATTACGATTCGGAAGAGATGGAGCGCCGTTACGATCCGCTGCTGTTCTGGTCCGCGCCGTGGCGCGACACGTTCCTTTATGGTGACGACGGCACTTTCGAGGGGTGGCTGCGCAGGACCGCCGGGGGCGAGGAAAAGATTGCGCCCGACGGGTTCAACGAGCAGGGGGTGCTTGTTCTCTACAATATGCAGCGCAATCAGGACGGGACCGTCAATCTTGTCCGGCGCGGCTCGTCGGGTCCGGCACCGTGATCTAGACCATCCTGATCACGTCTTTTTCGATCGCGAGCATATAGCCGCGCCGGGCAATGTTCTTGACCAGCAGGGCACTGACCATCTGGTTGCCGAGCGTATCGCGCAGCCGTTTGATCCGCGTGGCACCGGCGGCTTCGTCGCAATCGCTGGCGGGGCGGCCGGAAATGACGGATTCGATCTCGGCACCTGAAAGGACGTCATCGTCCAGCCGCGCCTCGGCCAGAACGGCGAGCGTTTCCATCGCGGCGGCGGTGAGTTTGAAATCGAGGTTGTTGAGGTAGACGGTGTTTTCCTCGCGGCTGATCAGCAGTGAGTTGACCTGTATGCCTGTGCGTTCGATCTGGGCCATGCGCCGGTTCAGTGCGGTCAGCAGCACCAGAAAAACCATCGCGGCGATCAGCATCGCGGTGGCAAAGACAAGCAGAACGAAGATCACCATCCGGTAGCTGGACAGCGTGTCGGAAAAAGCTGTGCCGGACTGGGCGAGGATTTCCAGAAGCCGGATTTCGGCCTGTTGGGTCAGCCCGTCGTTTTCAACAAAGAGCTGTTCCACCCGCGCGTTGAAGGCATTTGCGTCAGGCAGGGTCAGCAGCAGGAAGATCCCGGCCGTGGCAAGGATCAGGACGATGGCGGCGATCCCGGCGCCGACGATCAGCGTTCCGGATTTACGCGTATCAGTAACGGAGAAAGAAGTTGCCGGCATTGGCCTTCCTTTGCTGCAAACCTTCGGGGCCGAATACCGTGAGCACGTTCAGAAGCGTCCAGCCCTGCGACCTGAGCCGGGAGGCGAGTTCCGCGCGCGCCGACTGCTTGTTGCAGGGGCCACTCACTTGCATGACGCCGTAGTGCAGGCGCAGCGGGCTGTCCTGCTTGGCCTTGTAATCAGCGTAACATTCCGCTGCCGCGGCACTGCCTGCGAGCATCGAAACGGCGACCAGAGTCGATATCAGCATCATGTTTCTCATTCCGGCATCCTGCGCGCGCTCGCGACGATATTCAATAACTTCAGGCGTTTGGAGGTTTGCTATCCAATAACATCCCCGCGTTATTGCCTGACCTTGGCATTGGCGGGCAGGAATGGGCCATCGACCGGTCACGTTGATCGGATTTACCCAGTACCGCCTTGGAAGGAACGCTTTCATGCACCGTAAGTTCATAGCACTCATCCTCATGGCCTCGGTTCTCGTGACCGGCGCTTCTTCTTCTGCCCGCGCCGATGGCGACGATCTGGCCCGCGCGCTGGCAGCGATTGCCGGGGTGGCGATTGTCGGCAAGATCATTTCGGACCGGCGCGACGACGACGATCATGTCACGCATGCGCCCGCGCCTGTTTATGGTCACACCCCCCGCCCGCCGGTCTATGGGTATACACCGCCCCGGACCCGGTCGAATTTTAACTACTCCGTGCACGGCTATCCAATCCGGCGACACCCCACGCCGTATCCGGTTCGCCCCCGGCCTTCGCGGTTCGATCTTCCCGGACAATGCCTGCGGTCGTTCAAACTTAACAACAGGCCTGTCCAACTGTTTGGTGCCCGCTGCCTTCGTTACGAGTACGGGTATAAGGCGTCTTTGCCTGAAGCCTGCAAGTTCCAGTTCATCAGTGGTGGAGGTAAGCGCAATGGCTATGATTCAGCCTGCCTCCGCCAGCGCGGGTACCGGAGCGCCCGGTACTGACCGGGTCAGCGGCGCTTTGCGTCGCCTTGTGGGGGAGGCTCAGGCCTCCCCCATTTTATTTGGTCACGATTTGACAAGCTATTCCGGCTAAATTTGAGCGATCCGAGGAAAGGAGCCTGTCATGAACCCGATTGCCAATACGGCAGCAACGCCACGCGTTTCATCGGTTGTCCGGACCAAACCGGCAACAACGGAGGTTGCTGAGAAAACCGGCCTTATGCGCAGCGATCAGGAGGATCGCAGGTCAAAGGCGGAACCGGTTGAAGAGGCGCTTTCCTTGACCGTGGACAAGATCGATTCAGCAAGTCTGTTTGCGGCGGTCGCCCGACGCGAAACACCTGCCGCGCCTCGGCCCGAAAAGCAGAAAACCACGCTTGAATTCAATATGCCCGAGATCCGAACCGAACCGTTAAGCGATACACCCGCCAATCAGGTGAAATAGGGCTTATCCCTGAATGACGCTTGCAAATCCGGTCATGATCGGGTCACCAGAGGGGTATGAATGGACCGGACGACAGGATTGAACGGCATCTGCTGCGCGAGGGTTTCACGCGCATTGCAGGGGTTGATGAGGTGGGCCGTGGCCCGCTGGCCGGGCCAGTGACCGCTGCCGCCGTGGTTCTGGACCTTGAAGCCGTCTGCGAGGGGCTGAACGATTCCAAGAAGCTGACGGCGCGGCGGCGCGGTTTCCTTACCGAGCAGATCAATGAAAGCGCCGAGGTATCGATTGCCCATGCCACGGTCGAGGAAATCGACGAGATCAACATACTGCAGGCCAGCCACCTAGCGATGGAACGGGCGGTGGCCGCGCTGTCCCCGGCGCCCGATTTCGTGCTGATCGACGGTCATATGCGGCCGAGTGGTTTGCGGCTTCCCTGCCGGACGGTGGTTCGCGGCGATGCGATTTCCGTATCGATTGCGGCGGCCTCAATCGTCGCCAAAACATGCCGCGATCGGATCATGGTGGATTTGGCGCAACAGCACCCCGGGTACGGCTGGGAGACCAATGCGGGATACCCGACGAAAAGCCACAGATTGGCGCTTCAAAATCTCGGCGTGACCCCACACCATAGACGATCCTTTAAGCCGGTACACAATATCTTGTATCAAGATAAAACCGTAACCAATTGATTCAAAAAAGAAATTGACGCCGATTCGGCTTTGACTCATCCTGCTGTCAACCAAGAGAGCGCGAAAACGCGTCCGGTGAAGAGGCAGAAATGACAATGACCAAAGTAAAGAGCGCGGCGGCGCTCCCTCTAAACGCGATTCTGGACGGAGACTGCATCGAAGTGATGAACAGTCTTCCCGAGGCGTCGGTGGACCTGATTTTCGCGGATCCGCCGTATAATTTGCAGCTCAAGGGCGATCTGCACCGGCCGGACAATTCCCACGTGGACGCGGTCGACGACGAATGGGACCAGTTCGCGTCTTTCGCCGCCTATGACAAGTTCACGACCGACTGGCTGGCCGCCGCGCGTCGGTTGTTGAAACCGAATGGCGCGATCTGGGTGATCGGTTCTTATCACAATATCTTCCGCGTTGGTGCAGCGCTCCAGAACCAAGGGTACTGGATCCTGAACGACGTCGTCTGGCGCAAATCGAACCCGATGCCGAATTTCCGGGGCAAGCGGTTTACCAATGCCCATGAAACGATGATCTGGGCGAGCCGCGATGAAGGTGCGAAATACACCTTCAATTACGAAGCGCTCAAATCCCTGAACGAAGGCGTCCAGATGCGCAGCGACTGGGTGCTGCCACTGTGCACCGGTCACGAACGGCTCAAGGACGAGCATGGCGACAAGGCGCATCCGACGCAGAAACCGGAAAGCCTTTTGCATCGCGTGTTGGTCGGTTCGACCAATCCCGGCGATGTTGTGCTCGACCCGTTCTTTGGTACCGGCACGACCGGCGCGGTTGCCAAGATGCTGGGCCGTGATTTCATCGGCATCGAACGTGAGGCCAAGTATCGCAAGGTTGCCGAAGAACGTCTGAAAAACGTGCGCAAGTTTGACCGTGAAGCGCTGCAGGTCAGCGCCTCGAAACGGGCGGAACCGCGTGTTCCCTTTGGCCAGCTTGTCGAACGCGGCATGTTGCGCCCGGGTGAAGAACTGTTCTCGATGAACAAGCGTCACAAGGCCAAGGTGCGGGCCGATGGCACGCTTATCGGGCTGGACGTAAAGGGATCGATCCATCAGGTCGGTGCCCATCTCGAGGGCGCGCCAAGCTGCAATGGCTGGACCTACTGGTGCTTTAAACGCGATGGCAAGACGGTGCCGATCGATGTGCTGCGCCAGCAGATCCGCGCCGAAATGCAGAACTGAATCAATACATTACGGAATACCGCCGGTGCCTGTGGCCTGACACATGGCACTAACCTTGCCCCGCCCTTTCCGGCGGGGCATTTTTTATCCAAGCATTTTCCTGTTGCAGTGCCTATCTTTGGACCGCTGACAGAGGAGCGTTCCGATGCCCATTTCAGATTTCATTCCCAACGGTCCGCCGCGCAGAGAGGAGGATGCTGAAACGCATCGCTTCGCCGAGGAGATCCTTGCGCGGCACAAGACGGAAGGAATGACCTTTGCGGTCAAGGCGCGCTGGATCGCGCTGACGATCACGGGCGTCATGCTGATTTTTCTGATTGGTGACTGGTCGGTGCTTTACTACGAAGCCCTGCTCCTGGCGCTCGCGGGCGTGGGGGCGCTGCAATATTACGTGGGGCGGGTTGGCGTGTCGCGGCCAGAACTGTTTCTTCTGGCGCTCGATCTGGTTCTGATGGCGTTTATCGTGACCTTTCCCAATCCTTTCTCCGGTGAAACTATACCGGATGCGGCGCGCTACCGGTATGACGGGTTCCTTTACTTCTTCATCATCCTTGCGGCTGGCACCCTCTCTTATTCGTGGCGGACTATCGTGGCGATCGGGCACTGGACGGCGGCGGTCTGGCTGATTGGATCGGGCCTTGTCTGGTGGTTTGGTTTTACCGACCCGGCGCTGAGCGAGGCCACGCGGACGGCATTTGCGGGCTATCCGCTATTGGTCGACCTGCTGGACCCGAACGAGGTTGGATTTGATCGCCGTATCCAGGAGGTCGTCATCTTTCTGATCGTGACCTATACGCTTGCGATAACGGTCTGGCGGTTCAACCGGCTGGTTCTTGGTAATGCCGAACTGACGCGTGAGCGTGAAAACCTGTCGCGCTATTTTTCTCCGAACGTGGTGGCCGAGCTTTCCCATAATGACGAGCCGCTCAAACAGACCAAGATGCATGACGCGGCGGTGCTGTTCGTCGATATCGTCGGTTTCACCAATTTCGCCGCAACGCATGAGCCGGGCGAAGTCATTGATACGTTGCGGGAATTCCACAGCCGGATGGAAAAGGAAGTGTTCCGGCATGGCGGGACGCTGGACAAGTATCTTGGCGACGGGCTGATGGCGACGTTCGGAACACCTTTGCCGAGCGATCAGGATGCGATCAACGCGCTGCGCTGTGCGCAGGCCATGATGCGGTCGATTTCAGAGCTGAATGCAGACCGTCGGGCGCAGAACAAGCCGGAGATCAAAGGCAGCCTTGGGCTGCATTACGGTCCGGTGGTTCTTGGCAATATCGGTGCCAACAGGCTGGAGTTCGCGGTGCTGGGGAACACGGTCAACGTGGCGAGCAGGATGGAAAAACTGACCCGAAAGCTGGCCGTAGAGATGGCGGTTTCGGATCAGCTGAAATCGCTGGCGCAGATCCAGTCGCCCGATGAACCGTTTCTAACGACCTTGATGCAGGGCGAGCGGCAGCAGATTCGCGGACTTGATGAACCCATCGACGTCTGGACCTGTCGGCAGGAGACACCGGAACCTGCCGCTCGTCTGCATTAGTGCATCGTCGCACTCTCTGGCATGGCAGAGAGGATTACTTCGGGCGTGAAATCTGCCTTGGTGACGATATTGGAAACGCCGGCCATCTTTGCCTTTTGAAACATGAAGGGCGACGGCCAGTCCGAGACAAGGATCACGGGGATCGAGGAAAACGTGACGTGCTCTGCCAGTTCGAGCGCGAAATTGGCACCCTTGCCATCGGGCAGGTTGTTGTCGAGCAGGATGAGCGATACCCGCCCGGACAAAAGCGCCCGGCGCGCGGCATCCAGAGTAGAGACAACCCGAATGTCGATGTATTGTTCGGTTTTCTGCATGACGCGGGTCATCATCATCTGATCAAACCGGCTGTCTTCGATGATCAGGCATTGCGGTGCAGTCAGCGATTTGTCGGGCATGAGCCATCCCTTTCAAGACATGCATTCGGCCGAAGTCTGGCAGGCAAGTCTTAAGGAATGGTTCACCTCAGCGGGGCTTGGGCAGGTCCCATTGATTATACGGGCCCCAATCGGTGATTTCGGGGTAATACATGCTTCGCCAGCGACGCACGCGAGGGTTCATCATCCGCCGCCACAGACGCGGGATCAGCGCTGCCGTCGTCATGACCGCGTAGCCATGCGGAAGCTGCGGCGCCTCGTCCTGCGTGTAATTCTGGAGCAGCGGGAAGCGCCGGTTCGGTTTGTAATGGTGGTCGGAATGGCGTTGCAGGTTGATCAGCAGCCAGTTGGATGCCTTATGCGCCGCGTTCCACGAATGGCGGGGCTGGACATGTTCGTATTTGCCATCGCCAAGGTGTTTGCGGGTCAGACCGTAATGTTCGACGTAGTTCACCAGCTCGAGATGCCAGATCGCGATAAAGGCCTGAAGCAGGAAAAGGCCGACTCCGGTCACGCCACCAAGGGCAAAGGCAAGCCCGAGCATCAGGGCCTGAAGGAGCGCGTAGCGGTAGAAGGGATTGGCAAGGTCGGTCCAGCTTCGGTCCTTCTTTGCCAGTTTTTCCTTTTCGGCCCGGAATGCCGAAACAAGGCACTGGCGCAGGACGCGGGCGAAAAAGCGATGAAAATTCTCGTTATATCGAGCGGTTACCGGATCGCGCGGCGTACCAACATAGCGATGATGCACCAGCAGATGCTCGGAGCGGAAATGCGAATAGAGCACCATCGCCAGCAACCAGTCGCCAAAGGCGCGTTCGATCCGGGATTTCTGGTGCATCAACTCATGGCTGTAATTGATGCCCATCGTGCCGGTCACAACACCGATGCCAAAGAACAGCCCGATCAGTTCCGCCGTTCCAAGATGGTCGGCGCGGGTGGCGTACCAGATCGCCCAGAAAAGGGTTGCGAACTGGATCGGTGGCCATGCCAGAACAAGCATACGATACCAGTAGAGATGCGTCTCTGGCGTGTCGGGATCGGCGTTTTCCAGGTTAAGACCGAGCACCTTGTCGAGCGCGGTGTAGCAGTTCCAGGTGATCAAAGGGATCAGGAGAACATACCAGCCGCCCTGAACCGTACAGAACCAGATCAGGGGGGCGAGCAGAAAGGCGGAGGCGTAGGGCAGGATTTGCTGCCAGCGGGCAAGAGTTTCGGGCGCGATCATTGCACTCTCTCGTAGCTGAGTTGAATGATTATCACCTAAATTTTTCCGGTTAACTGATTTCTCAAGCACCGTACGGTACTAGGAATCACGCCATAAATCATAGGCCTTTCGCATCACAGTCGGAAGATCGGACGGCCGGAAAAGCTCCTTGGGCAGAAATTCTCCGGTTTGGGCGAGCTGATTCTGCGCCACCTTTGCGTGTCGGACCGACAGGATCAGGTGGAAATGGGTAAAGGTGTGCCGAACTTCGCCGGGCAGGGTTTGCCAATCGGCGGTCAGGGGTGGCTGCTCGGCGGGTGAATCGCCCCAATCAGAGCCGGGCCAGCCCAGCATGCCGCCAAGAAGGCCCTTGTCGGGGCGGCGTTCGAGCAGAACGGCACCGTCATCGCGTTCGGCAAGGTAGATGATGCCGTAACGGGTCGGCTTGGGTTTCTTTGGCGCTTTGCGGGGCAGTTCGGGCGCGGTGCCAGCGGCGCGGGCAAGGCAGGGGTCGCGCAGCGGGCAGATGCCGCAGGCCGGGGATTTCGGGGTACAGATCGTGGCGCCCAGATCCATGACAGCCTGCGCGTAATCGCCCGGGCGCTGTTCGGGTGTCTGCACGGCCGTCAACCGCGCGAGTTCGGGTTTAACCGTGGGGAGCGGCGTGTGGATGTCGTATAGCCGGGCCATGACCCGTTCGACATTGCCGTCCATAACCGGTTCGGGCCTGTCAAAGGCAATGGCTGCAATAGCGGCCGCCGTATAGGGGCCGATCCCGGGCAGGGCGAGGAGATCGGCACGTTCCTCGGGGAATTGCCCGTTGTATTCTTTGGTGACGACACGGGCGCATTTCAGCAGGTTCCGCGCCCGGGCGTAATAGCCGAGACCCGCCCATTCCCCCATGACATCGGCATCCTCGGCTGCTGCCAGATCGGATATACGCGGCCAGCGCGTAGTGAAGCGTTCGAAATAGGCTTTGACCGTGGCGACCGTGGTCTGTTGCAGCATGATCTCGGACAGCCAGACGCGATAAGGATCGGGTAGGACTCCTGCGGCCCGTGCCGCAGGGCCGACACGCCAGGGCAGATCGCGGGCGTGGACATCGTACCACGCAAGCAATTCGGGCGCGATGAAACAAATCCGGCCGTTTTCGTCACGCAATCTTTATGCCCCCTGCGGTGTGGTTTCTCTGGTGCCTGCCCGGCAGAGGTTTACACTAGCGCCGATGCGAACGGAAACCATGTCGATGAACAAAAGAAACTCTACGACACGCGGGTTCAAACGAACCGCAAGCGTTCTGGACGACCAGATCCGCCGCGCGGGCGAAAGCCGGGGATTCGCCGTATCACGAGTACTGACCCATTGGGCAGAAATCGCAGGAGCCGAGATCGCCGAGATCGCCCGGCCGGTGAACATCGGCTATGGGCGTGGCGGGTTCGGCGCGACATTGACGGTTTTGACGACTGGTGCGCAGGCGCCGATGCTCGAGATGCAGAAGGAAAAGCTGCGCGACCGGGTGAACGCCGCCTATGGCTATAACGCGATTTCGCGGGTGCGGATCACCCAGACCGCCCCGACCGGGTTTGCCGAGGGACAGGCCCAGTTCGCCGCCCCCAAGCCCGCCCCGAAACCCGAACCGGCGCCGGAAGCGGTGGCCGCCGTGCACGAGGCCGTGACGCCCGTGCAGAATGATGATCTGCGAGCCGCACTTGAACGTCTGGGCCGCAACGTACTAATCAAATCAAAACGTTAAGAAAGGAATGACATGACCCGTCTTGTCGCACTTCTCTGTGCCGTGATGGCTGTCGGCATCGGTGGCTATTTCGTGCTGGGCACTTCCGGTACGAACACAACTCAAATTTCGCCCTTTGTCAGCGCCGCAAATGCGCAGGACAGCAGCGAGATCGATATCTCGACCGTTGAGGAAATGACGCTTGGAGCCGAGGACGCGCCGGTGACGATGATCGAATACGCGTCTTTCACCTGCCCGCACTGCGCGAACTTCCACCAGAATATCTTTAAGGATATCAAGAAGAACTACATCGACACCGGGAAGGTCAAACTGGTCTACCGCGAGGTCTATTTCGACAAGTACGGTCTTTGGGCATCGCTGATTGCCCGTTGCGGCGGAGCCGACAAATTCTTTGGCATCGCCGACCTGATGTACAAGTCGCAGGCTGAATGGGTTCGTGCCGGTGGTGCGCCCGAGATCGCGGGCGAGCTGCGCAAGATCGCGCGTCTGGCCGGTGTGGACAAGGAAACGCTGGACCAGTGCCTGTCGGACGGCCAGCAGGCGCAGACGATGGTCGCCTGGTATCAGCATCATGCCGAGGCCGACGATATCACCGGCACGCCCAGCTTTATCCTGAACGGTCAGAAAATCGCCAACCAGGGCTCTTACGAGGCATTCGCCAAGTTGATCGACGCAGAGCTGGAGAAGTAATGTCTGCACCACTTGCTGGACTGAAAGTCATTGAACTTGCTCGGATTCTGGCCGGCCCTTGGGCCGGTCAGACTCTGTCTGACCTCGGCGCCGAGGTCATCAAGGTTGAATCTCCCAAAGGCGATGATACCCGTGCCTGGGGCCCCCCATTCGTGACCCGGGACGAGGATGTCTCTGCCTCGTATTTCCATTCGGCCAATCGCGGCAAGGCGTCGGTCACTATCGATTTCTCGAAGCCGGAAGGTCAGGAGAAAATCCGCGAGATGATCAAGGACGCGGATATCCTGATCGAGAATTTCAAGGTGGGCGGTCTGGCGAAATACGGTCTGGATTATGACAGTCTGGCCAAGATTAATCCGCGCCTGATCTATTGCTCGATCACCGGCTTTGGCCAGACCGGGCCTTATTCGCACCGCGCGGGCTATGATTTCATCATTCAGGGCATGTCGGGTCTGATGTCGATCACCGGCGATCCCGAAGGCCAGCCTCAGAAAGCCGGTGTGGCGATCACCGATATCTTTACCGGAGTCTATTCGGTGACAGGTATTCTTGCCGCTCTGCATCAGCGTGAAAAGACCGGGCGTGGGCAGCATATCGACATGGCGCTTCTGGACGTGGCGGTTGCCGTCACCGCGAACCAGGCGATGAACTACCTGACGACAGGTGTCGCGCCGGGCCGCATGGGCAACGCGCATATGAACCTGACGCCCTACGAGGTGTTCGACTGTTCGGATGGTTACATCATCATCGCAACGGGTAATGACGGGCAGTACCAGCGTCTGTGTCGTCTTCTGGGGCTGGATGACATGGCCGAAGCGCCAGAATTTCTGCACAACAAGGACCGCATCGCCAACCGCCGTGTCATGATCGCGCGTCTGAACGGTGCGACGGCAGGTTGGACCAAGGAAGATTTGCTTAAAGGATGTGAATCACAAGGTGTTCCTGCCGGGCCGATCAATGATTTGGCCGAGGTCATGGCCGATCCGCAGGTGGTTGCCCGACAGATGCAGATCGAACTCGACGGTGTGCCAGGCGTGCGTTCGCCATTTCGTTTTTCCGATGCGGAACTGGCGCTGACGCGACCGGGGCCGAAACTGGGCGAAGATGACTGATTGCTGAGAATGGGGCCTTCGGGCCCCGTTTTCATATCGGCCTATGGCGCGGGGGCGGTCTTTCGCAGCTTTTCTTCTAGTATCTCGCCGTCGATCGTCAGGCGCACGGGCAGGGTGATCACCTTGCTGCGAAACGAGGCGGGCAGGCGCGCGGCGTCCTTTTCGGTCGTGACAAGTTGGGCGTTGCGATAGAACGCCTCTTTCTCAAGTCGCGTCAGCAAGGCGGTGGTCAGGGGCTGGTGGTCGTCGAGCGATTCAGCGCGGATCAGATCGGCCCCAAGACCGCGCAGGGTGGCAAAGAACTTCTCCGGATGGCCGATGCCGGCAAAGGCAAGAACACGGGCGTCGGACCAGTCCATGCCCGTCTGTAGCGGCTCGAGCACGCCGGTTGCATGGGGCAGCTTGATCTGGTCGCGCCATTGATCCGCAAAAGCCGTCTGCTTGTCTGCGGGGCCGATTGAGAGAAGCACATCCGCGCGGGCAAGCCCTGTATCCACCGGCTCGCGCAGGGGGCCGGCGGGCAGGCAGCGCCCGTTTCCAAACCCAGCCGCCGCATCGACCACCACGATAGAAAGATCCTTGGCCACTGAGGGGTTCTGAAACCCGTCGTCGAGAACAATCACCGTTGCGCCACCTTCAGCGGCGGCCCGTACCCCGGCAGCGCGGTCGCGCGAGACCCAGACTTCGGCAAAGGCCGAGAGCAGCAGCGGTTCGTCCCCTGTTTCATCGGCTTTGTGTTCGGCCGGGATGACGCGGACAGGCCCGGTGATAGAGCCGCCATAGCCTCGGCTGACCACATGCGGTTCGTGTCCCATCCGCCGCAGAGTTTCGACGAGCCAGATGACCGTCGGCGTCTTGCCGGTGCCGCCCGCGTTCAGATTGCCGACGCAGATAACCGGGACAATCGCGCGAAACGGCGTTCCCTGTTTCAGGCGTCTTGCCGTTGCTTTCGCATAGAGATGGCCCAGCGGAGAGAGCAGGCGAGCCCGCCAGTCTGGGCTGTCGGGCGAGGTATTCCAGAAGTCAGGGGCGCGCATGTGCGGCGGCCTTCTGGTCGAGCCCATCGATGATCTGTTCGATCAACCCGTCGGTGAGCGCGGCGCTTTCGGTCACGACCTCCCATCCCGCAAGTGCCATGGCAGCAGAATGATCGGGGGCGATGAGGTGGATCAGCGCGGCGGCAAGGCTTTCGCCATCGTTCACAGTGCGCGCGGCACCTGCTGCGGACAGGCGCGAATAGCTGTCGATATGCGCGCTGACATTGGGGCCATAGATGATGGCTGACCCGAGCGCCGCCGCATCCAGCGGGCTGATGCCGCGCGCATCCTTTTCGAGTGAGCAGGCGAGAAAGGCCAGGGGCGCCACGCGGTACCAAAGTCCCAGATCTGCCGTGTCGGAGCATATTATGATCTGGACGTTGTCCTCGATTGGATCGGCCTTGTCCCAGTCGGCGTATCGCAGCTGGCGCGCGGTGACCTTGGCCTTTAGCACCTCCAGATCGTTGCGATCCGCCAGTGTCAGGATCAGGAGCAGACGGTGCGCCAGCCGCATGGCTGTACGATGCGCGGTCAACACCATGTCGAATTCGGAACCCAGTACCTTGACGCCAAGCCAGACCGGGCGGCCGCCAAGGTCGTTCATGACATCGTCCAGATCTTGGGAAAGGCAGTCCGGCGGCAGGGCGCTGGGGCGCAGGCGTGGGGCGACGGAAAGCTTATCGGCCGTTATCCCGAGCCGCCTGATCGCATGTAGCGTGGAGTCGTTGTTCACGACGATCTTGTCAAAGAAGTCGAGCGTTGTTCGCGCCAGCGTGGGAATCCAGCTGCGTCGATGGGGCTGCATGTCTGCTTCGCTGACATCGCATAGGATCATCGGAATACCATGTTCCGAGGCGCAGTTCACGAGGTTGATCATGAAACGCCCGCCTGCCCAGAGACAGACATCCGGCAGCCAATGTTCGATAAAAGGCCGCCCGCCGGAGGGGTGATCGGATTCGAGACCAAACACCCAGTCGACGCCGTCCGGCGGCCCGTCGGGCGACGGGTGTTCGATCGCGGCGCGATCAAAAGTTACGAGAACATGGATGTCGGGCCGCTGCTGGCGCATGCGTGCGGCAATGTCCCCAAGGGCGTCGAAACGCATGTGATCCGTCGCATGCATCCAGACAAGCTCGCCCTTTGGGCGAGGCGGGAATTGCCACTGGGCGAGGCCCGCCTGATTACGTCGCGAAAGCGCCCGATAGGCCGCAAGACCCAGTGATTTTGCCAAGGTTCAGCCCAGTTCCTCGGTCGGCGAGGCCTGTGCCTCTTCGTCCCGCAGGCGGTGAATATGAGCAATGAAATAGCGCATATGGGCATTATCCACGGTGCGCTGGGCTTCGGATTTCCAGGCGTTGAAGGCAGTTTCGTAATTCGGGAACATGCCAACAATGTGGATGTCGTCGACGTTCTTGAACTTGTTTTTCTGGGGGTCGACCAATTCGCCTCCAAAAACCAGGTGAAGTCGCTGAACCATCTGGAATCCCTTCGATTTGTACGCGATGCATCGCGGCGAAACTACGGTACTGACGAATTGCGTCAAGCCCGCGGGATGTCGCGGCGATCCTGTTTGAGCGATGTTGCGATCTGTTTGTGAATTGACCGGCCCGCCGCGATCAGGCCGTTCTGCATGGGATGGGCGTTGTTGAACTGCAGCGTGCCGCCGGTCCGGTCGGTACAGACGGCCCCGGCCTCGCGCAGGATTAGGTCGCCTGCGGCGATATCCCATTCCCAGCAGGGGCGCAGGGTCAGCATACCGTCGAACCGGCCTTCGGCGACCAGCGCCATGCGGTATGCGAGCGAGGGGCGATAGACGCGGCGAAACTCGGGCGAGGTATCCCCGGCCCAGTGGGAGGCGTTGAGAACCGGCCCGGCGGCAAGGATTTCCGCGCCGGAGAGGTCGCTGGATTCCTTTGGGCCAATGGGCTTTCCGTTCAGGAATGCGCCCTGGCCGAGTGATGCCGAATAGAGAAGGTCGCGCTTTGGCAGGTAGATTACGCCAGCGATAACAACGCCTTGGTCGACGATAGCGAGCGCGTGCGCCCATGTGTCAGAGCCATCGACAAAGCTGCGCGTGCCATCGATCGGGTCGATGATAAAGACCTTGTCGCGCGACAGGCGGGCATCGTCGTCTTCGGTTTCCTCGGATAGCCAGCCATAGCCGGGGCGGGCCGATTGCAACCTGTCGGCGAGGAGGTCATTGACCGCCAGATCGGCCTCGGTGACGGGGCCGGCGTCATCGGGCTTTTCCCATTTCTTCGCGGTTTTGCCGCTGTAGGTCAGGGCAACTTCCCCGGCGGCGCGGGCCGAGTCGATCAGCAGGTCGAGATCAGCTGCCTGCAAGTGTCATCCCCTCGACCAGCAGCGACGGTACGACGCGGCTGAGATAGGTGCGGGCATCGTTGGCCGGGATGATCCGGCGCAGCATCTCGTGAAGATTGCCAGCGATGGTGATTTCATTCACCGGGTAGGCGATTTCACCGTTTTCCACCCAGAAGCCCGACGCACCACGGGAATAGTCGCCGGTATTGGCGTTGATCGTGCTGCCGATCATCGACGTGACGAGCAGCCCGGTCCCCATATCGCGGATCAGGTCGGTGCGGGTCTTGTCGCCCTGGGTCAGTTCGATGTTCCAGTTGACGGGCGACGGCGCCGAGGAAGTGCCGCGCGCAGCATTTGCCGTCGAGTCCATGCCAAGCTTGCGGCCACGCGACAGGTCGAGCGTCCACCCGGTCAGGATGCCGTCTTCGACGATGGAGCGTTTGCGTGTCGGCAGACCTTCGCTGTCGAAAGGGCGCGAGCCGCCGATGCGGGGGCGGTGGGGGTCCTCGATGATCGAGAGATGTTCGGGCAGAACCTGCTCGCCCAGCTTGCCGATCAGCCATGAAGAACCGCGAGCGACCGCCGCGCCATTTGCTGCGGACAGAAGATGTCCGATGAGCGACGACGAAATTCTTTCGTCGAAGAGAACGGGGTAGCTGCCGGTGACCGGTTTGCGCGCGCCAAGCCGTTCCACTGCGCGTTCGCCAGCGCGTGTGCCGATTTCTTCCGGGCTACGGAGGTCGGATTGAAAGATGCGGTGATCGCCATCGACGTCGCGCTCCATCCCGGTGCCGCTGCCGGAAATCGCTTCGGCATAGAGCGAGCGGCTGGTGCGGGCGTATCCGCCAGCGAAACCGTTGGTGCAGGTCATAAAGACCTGCTGGGCGCCATAGGCCGCGCTTGCCGAGCTTACCTGCGACACGCCATCAACGGCCAGCGCGGCGGCCTCTGCCCGCAAGGCATCTTTTTCGAGCGTTTCGGGGTCGGGTTCGGCGGATGGATCGGCGAGTTCGAGCGCGTCGATATCCCAGCTTGTGGCAAGCTGCTCGGCGGCGGCCTGCCCGCAATAGGGATCTTCGGGCGCTTCGCGCGCCATCGCAACGGCGCGTTCGGCCATTTCCGAGATGGTCCGTGCGGAAACATCTGATGCTGACACCACAGCCTGGCGCTGGCCCAGCAGCACGCGCAGGCCAAGATCGGTTCCCTCTGCGCGTTCCGCATGTTCCAGCCGACCTTCGCGAACGTCGATCGAGACCGATGTGCCCCGCACGGCCAGCCCGTCGGCGGCGTCGGCCCCTGCTTTGCGGGCGGCGGAAATCAGGTCATTGGTCAGCTGTTCCAGCGATTGCGTCATGCTTGGTTCCGGTCAGTTGTGCTACCCGCCGGAGGTAGACCCGGCAGGTCCTGCTCGCAAGGGGGCAAATTGAAAGGGCCGCAGCTTGGCGGCCCCTTGGTCTAGTTGATCGTGAGTATCGTCAGGAGCGGGCGGGGATTACTTCAGGCGCTGCCCGTTAGCCAAAATCTGGCCCTGTTCGTTGATCTCGATCTTGGACTTGAGCGAATCCGGACCTTCGCCGGGGACGGCCAGCATGCCCATCATCATCCGTGCGCCCATGGCGTCCTGAGACGACACGAAGCCCATTTCGATCAGCTTGTCGAGCAAACCGTTCGCCCCGGTCAGGGAGAGATCCATTTCACCCTGCGGACGCGGCGCGCCGCCAAAACTTTCGAGATCGGAGTTGTCGAAGGTAAAGCTGCCCTGACCCTCGAGTTTTGCGCCAACCATGGAAATCAGCAGGTTGTTGATGTCGATCTCGTTCAACTCACCCGGCGGTGTGCCAATGGTTTCCATCTGCATCGCGGCTTCGGGATCAAGCATGTCGAAGGCAAGCGTCGCCTTGCCGGTGGTGTCTATCGAAACCGTTGCCGGATCGCGGGGCAGGGTGCCCTGCGGATCGAAGAGGTTCCAGAGCATATCGGACATCTTGAAGTCCTGAAGGTTCATGGCAAAGCTGAAATCCTGCGGGTCTTCGGTTTTTGCCACGGGGAGCAGGAAGCTGAGCGCGGCCTGCGCCATTTCGAGCGAGACCGGGAAGGGCAGTTCGGATGCGGTTACCGCGACCGTGGTGTTCTGGCTTTTCAGATCATAGCCGATATTGGTCGAATCCATCTGGACGGCCACCGACCCACCCTGAGACGAGGTGGTTGCGGAGAATTCCTGACCGTCGCCGGACCCCTGAATGTCGCTGTTGCCAGCGCCATAGGACATGTTGCCCTTCATCTTGAAACCAGCGGCGAGCATGGCGGCCATGTCCGAGTTGTCGAATTCGGTCGGCATTTCACCGGACCCGTTCATTGAAAGACCGGAAAGTTCGCCCTTGAAGCTGCCCGCATCGGTGGAATCCGGGTCAGAGAAGGTAAGGTCGTAGGACAGTGAATCCGCTTTGTAGTCCTGCGTGAAAGAGCGCATGTCGCCCAAGGCGATCGTGCTTTCGCCGTTCGAGCCGTTCACGGAGAATTTTGCCTTGATCGCATCCGAAGCGTCCGGTTCGTCCTCGATTGTGAGGCTCGTGAGTTCGAATTCGAGCGTGTCCGAAGAATGCACATAAGTGTACTGGCTCGGGTCGCCGGAAATGAGCATCTTGCCGTTCGAATGGGTCATCGTAACCACGGCATCCAGCTCTTCGGTGTCCGAACCCTCGACCTCGACGCTGATCGGCAGCGAGGCGGGGAAGATCGCGTTGACCGTCCCGTCGCCGTTTTCCACCAGCGCCATCGATGGGATGCCGAGCGTCACAACCGTATCTTCATCGGGGACGGGGATCATCATTTTAAGATTGCTGACTGTCAGCGTGTCACCGGACGTCTCGGTATCCGCTGTCACGTCATAGCCGGTCGAGGTCAGATAGTTATTCCACTCCTGCCAGACATCCTGCGCGGTCAGGTCGGCATAGGCTGCGGGCGCGGAAAGCGAACAGATGAGAGCAGCGCAACTGCCGTACCGGAAATAACGAGTCATAATCGAACCTCTTTGATGAGCCATCGCGGCATCGTCTGTTTTTGGGCCGGGATGGTCAAGGGGGGCGCTTGCAGAGCGTCTGGACCTGTAGGTGCCGAGTGCTTAACAAGAGCTGAAGATTGGCAAGAGGCGGGCGATGATCGAACTTGATAAAACGGACGGGCTTTGGGTCGTCACCATCAATCGGCAGGACAAGGCGAATTCCGTCACCGAAGCCATGCTGCAGGAACTGAGCGAAATCGCCGAGGCTGCAGTTGATGCGCGCGGCTTTATCCTGACCGGGCAGGGCAAGGTATTCAGTGCCGGGGCCGATCTTGAGGAAGTGCGTGACAACGCTCTGGCGGTTTCACCACTTTGGGAACGGCTGTCGACAGCCATCGCTGCCCTGCCTTGCCTGAGTGTGGCGGCATTGAACGGCACCCTCGCGGGTGGGTCGATGGGGATGGCTCTTGCCTGCGATCTGCGGATTTCGGTGCCCGAGGCCAATTTCTTTTATCCAGTTCTGAAGCGGGGCGTCCTGCCTCAACCTTCGGATCCGATGCGCATGGCCGCCCTGATCGGCCCGGCGCGGACCAAGCTGATCCTGATGGGTGGACAGAAAATCTCGGCGGAAAGTGCGTATACTTTCGGTTTGATCGACAAGATCGTGCCGGGCGAAGAGCTTATGATTACCGCTCGCGATATTCTGGCCGACAGTATCGCCGCCGATCCGACGATTGTCGCCGGGATTTCGGGCATGTGCGGGCAGGCCTAAAGCCTGCGTTTCCCGGGGATCTTGGATTGGAACCCGGGGGGACGCTTTGCGATCCAGCGAATGAATTTTTCAAGTCTCGGGTGCGTGCGCAGTGCCTCTATCGTTGCATAGGACCGGGCCAGTTCCGCTTCGCTAAGCGTTGCGTGGATTTCCCTGTGACAGATGTGATGCAAAAGAACGGTTGGCCCGCCCTTGCCGCCTTTGAGCTTTGGCACCAGGTGATGAAGGCTCTGGGCGACATCAGGCGGAATAGGGCGCCCGCATAGTGGACAGATCGGATCGGTATCGGTCATGAGGCTTGAACCATAACAGTACTCGGGGCAGATGTGGCGGCGATCCGGAGTTTGGCAAGGGCATAGCTTTGATGAGTGATGAGACGGGCGAAATCATTTGCGATGCGCTCGTCATCGGCGGCGGCCCGGCGGGATTGATGGCGGCGGGCGAGCTTTCCCGCGCTGGGCATAAGGTGCTGTTGGCCGAGGCGAAGCCATCCATCGGACGCAAGTTCTTGATGGCCGGGAAATCAGGGCTGAACCTGACGAAGGTCGAAGAGCGCGACAAGTTCATGGCGGCCTACGGAGAAGCTGCGGCGGTTCTGGAACGGATGCTCGACGCTTTTGGACCTGATGCGGTTCAGGAATGGGCGCAGGGTCTTGGCCAGCCGGTCTTTACCGGTTCGACCGGGCGGGTGTTCCCCGAGGTGATGAAAGCTTCGCCGCTGCTCCGCGCTTGGCTGCAGGAGCTGGCCGAACGCGGTGTTGAGACGCATACGCGATGGAGATGGGGAGGGTGTGACGAAGGTTTGGCCGTGTTTGAAACACCCGATGGGTCGGTCCGTGTGCGGGCGAAAGCGACCGTTCTTGCGATGGGTGGGGCCAGTTGGAAACGGCTGGGCTCTGATGGGCTTTGGGCTGATGTACTGGCTGAAAAAGGCGTCAATCTCGAACCGTTTGCACCGGCCAACGCAGGCATCTGCGTTGACTGGAGCCCCCATATGGCACCGTACATGGGGCAGCCGCTGAAGAATGTCGCCATTCGTGCCGGTGCTTTTGCATCCCGTGGCGAGGCGGTGATTTCTGGGCGCGGGTTGGAGGGCGGCGGCATTTATTCCGTATCGCGAGGCGTGCGCGAAGGTGGGGCACTGACAATAGACCTTTTACCGGACCAGAGCGTTGAGGACGTGGCCGAAAACCTGTCGCGGCCGCGCGGCAAGGCGAGCCTCAGCAATCATCTGCGCAAAAGGCTGAAGCTGTCCCCGGTGCAGATCGCCTTGCTTAATGAATTTGCCCGGCCCTTTCCGGATGAATCGATGGAGTTTGCGTCCCGTATCAAAGCGGTGCCCGTGCGTCACGGCGGTTTTCGCCCGATGGACGAAGCGATTTCGACCGCAGGTGGTGTTGCCTGGCAAGCGCTGGATGACACCCTGATGTTGCGCGAGCTTCCCGGTGTTTTCTGCGCCGGAGAGATGATTGACTGGGAGGCACCGACGGGGGGGTATCTTTTGACGGCCTGCCTAGCGACAGGGCGCTGGGTGGGGCGGGCGGCGTCGGACTGGTTGGTGAAGCGCTAAAGCTTGCCCAGCATGGCGAGTTTGATCAGCGCCCGTTCAACGACCGCCATGGCGGGCGCGGTCTGACCAGCAGAGCGCAATTGGAGATCGGTGTCGGTCAGAACACCAAGCGCGGTTTCAAGCTTGGGCGCGCCCCAACTCTGAGCCTGCCTTACTATTCTGTCCCGACGCGGTCCGAATACCGGTGGGCGTAGGCGACCGACCCCTTCGGCGGCACCGCCGGGGTGGGACGCTGCCGCATAGAGCGTGCGAAAATGGCGCGTCGCACCGATACAGAGACTGACCGCAGTGGTGCCCTGCGACTGAAGCCGCTGGATCAGCGGCCCGATTTCACCGCTGCGCGATTCTGCGACGACATTGAGCACATCGTCCAGCGCAGCTTCGGTCGAGCGGGGGGCGACGGCGTCGATATCGTCGATCGAAAGCGGGGTCGAATCGCCGCGCTTGTAAAGCGTCAGCTTTTCCATCGTCTGTGCAAAATCGCCGGGTCCAAGTTCGCGGGCGAGATTGCCCAAAGCGGCCATGCTGTCGCCGGGAATGTTCGTAAGGCCCGCGTCGGACAGGATTTTCTCGATCTCCGCCCGGCTTGGCGGGTCGTCATAGATACCCACCGCATAGGCGTTGCGGTGGGCTTCGAACATCTTTCGCAGCTTGGACGATGCCTTGAGCGCGCCAGCGGTCACGATCATCTGCGCGTCACCCGGTGCCCAGTCATCAAGCGCGGCGGCAAGGGCCGGCGCGGAATTGTCATTGGCGTCTTCGACAAAAACCGCGCGGGTGCCTGGGAAGAATCCGACGGCCTTTACCGCATCCAGCAGGGCTGCAGGATCCTTGCGAAGATCGGCGCCCATGATCCGGGTCAGGCGCATTTCCTCCTCGGCGGTAGGTCCGAGCAGCGCCGCGAGAACCTGCTGGCGCTTGAGCGCGATGCGCATGGCATCTGCGCCGAATATCAGCAGCCCGGTACTGTCGGCATCGGGTTTGGCGAAATAACCGTTTGCATCGCGCGGGCTGAGCTTCATCCCGGCAGGTCCGCGAGCGTGTAGATCCTTGCCGTGACCCGGTCGGCGAGGCTGCCCATCAGCCGGTCAAGCGCGTCAGACTCGGCGGCCAGCGTTTCGACGGTTGACCCCGTCGCGGAATATCCGGCGAAATCCTGAACGGTGCCCGAGGCCAGCAGACTGTCATCCGAGGTCAGCCTGAGTTCATAGCTGGCCCGTCCGATGATGCTGAACCGGGTGATTTCGCCCGCCTCGGTGATCGCCTGGCCCTGCCGCTCGAGAACTGGCGTTAGCGTCAGCCGGTAGACGTTTGCCTGCGCCCGGCCCAGCCGTTCCTCGACGTTCCGGAGGATCAGGTAGCCTTCTTCGGACTTGGGCGCGACGATCGTGACCTTGCCCCGCAGGGCCGCGCCTGTCCCTCCCGGCGCATAGACCGGCGTAAAGCCGCATGCGGCGAGCGCAAGCGGCAGGGCAAGCAGGAAACGGCGGTTAAATGACGACATTCACGATACGACCGGGGACGACGATGATCTTTTTCGGCGCAGTTCCTTCCAACGCCTTTTTCACAGCATCGACTTCGAGCACGCGTTTTTCAACATCCTCTTTTCCCATCTCGGTCGGAACGCTGATTTCGGCGCGGCGCTTGCCGTTGATCTGGATCGGCAGGGTGACGGTATTGTCCTGAATCATCGCGTCGTCAGGCGTTGGCCAAGCGGTTTTCGCAAGCAAAGCTTCGCCACCAAGGATGGCCCAGATTTCCTCGGCGAGGTGGGGCACCATCGGCGACATGAGCTGCGCGAGCACGCGCATGGAGGTCCATTTGACCCGAGCGGAGGCCTGAGACTTGTTGATCGTATTCACGAAAGTATAGATTCGCGCGATGGCCGCGTTGAAGCCAAAGCTTTCAATGCTCTTGGTGACTTCGTCGATGGCCTTGTGAGTCGTGCGCAGCAGTTCGTCGTCCAGCGGGTTCTGGCCCAGCTGCATTGAATCCATCAGGTCCTGAAGCGATTTGTCGAGTTCACCGACACCGGCATCGCGCTGATCCGCAAGGTCGCGGGCCATGCGCCAGACCCGCACGAGGAATTTATGTGCGGCTTCTGCGCCTGCGGCGGTCCATTCCACGTCGCGTTCCGGCGGGCTGTCGGAGAGCACGAACCAGCGGGCCGTGTCGGCACCATAGGCCGAGATGATATTGACCGGGTCGACCACGTTTTTCTTCGACTTCGACATCTTGGCCGAAGGGATGATTTCAACCTCGGTTCCGTCGGCGAGTTTGCCGTCGGTCACATCCTCGGGCAGGTGATAGACCGGGCGGCCCTTGTCATCACGGGTCTGGTAAATTTCGTGCGTGACCATGCCTTGGGTGAAAAGCGCATCGAAGGGTTCGCGGCTTTTCTCCGGCAGGTGACCGGTGATCTGCATCGCGCGCGCAAAAAAGCGCGAATAGAGCAGGTGGAGAATCGCGTGTTCGATCCCGCCGATATACTGGTCGACATTCATCCAGTAGTCAGCGTCTTTGGCCGAGGTGGGCGTATCCGCATGGGGCGAGGTGAAACGCGCGTAATACCACGAACTGTCCACGAAAGTGTCCATCGTGTCGGTTTCGCGTTTCGCGGGCTTGCCGCAGGATGGGCAGGGCACGTCGCGCCACGTGGGGTGACGGTCGAGCGGGTTGCCGGGGATGTCAAAGCTCACATCGTCGGGGAGTTCGACCGGCAGGTTTTCTTTCCTTTCGGGCACCACGCCGCAATCAGAGCAATGGACAACCGGAATCGGGCAGCCCCAGTAACGCTGGCGGGAAAGACCCCAGTCGCGCAGACGATATTGGGTTTTGCCTTCGCCCCAGCCTTTTTCTTCGGCAAAGGTGATGGTCGTATCGATAGCCTCTTGGCCGGTCGCCTCTTTGAGGCCGGCAAAGTGGTTGATCCATTTCACCTTCTGGTCCTTCGGCGGCACATAGGCCGTCTTTGCGATCCGGAAGTAGCGATGCGTCCCGCTCTCGTCCTTGACCTTGGCGATGCAATCATTGGCGAAATCGGCGTCGGACATGCTGTCGGGCGCGATTTCGCAATCGTCCGGCATAAAGGTCGCGACGACGGGCAGATCGTATTTGCGGCAGAAATCGAGATCGCGCTGGTCATGGGCGGGGCAGCCGAAAATCGCGCCAGTGCCGTAATCCATCAGGATGAAATTCGCGATCCAGACCGGCAGTTCCCAATCGGGGTCAAGCGGGTGGCGAACCGTGAGGCCGGTGTCAAACCCAAGCTTTTCAGCGGTTTCGAGCTCTTCCGCCGTGGTGCCGCCCTTTTGGCAAAGCTGGCGGAAATCGGCGATCTCGGGGCGTTCGGCGGCAAGTTTGCGCGCCAGCGGGTGATCCGGAGATATGCCGACAAAGGACGCGCCCATCAGCGTGTCGGGGCGAGTCGTGTAAACGGTGACCGGATCGAAACCGTCCTGCACCATGTCAAAGGAGAATTGCAGGCCGCGGGACTGGCCGATCCAGTTTTCCTGCATCAGGCGAACCTTGGCCGGCCAGTTGTCCAGATCGCCAAGCGATTCAAGCAGATCGCCTGCCATCGAGGAAATCTTGAAGAACCACTGGGTCAACTCGCGCCGTTCGACCTCGGCCCCCGAGCGCCAGCCCTTGCCGTCGATCACCTGCTCGTTCGCCAGAACGGTCATGTCGACCGGATCCCAGTTGACGACGGCGTTTTTGCGGTCGACCAGACCTGCATCAAGCATGTCGAGGAACAGCGCCTGTTGCTGGCCGTAATATTCAGGATCGCAGGTCGCGAATTCCCGGCTCCAGTCGATGGAGAGGCCCAGCGGTTTCATCTGGGCGCGCATCTCTGCAATGTTGTTGTAGGTCCATTCCTTGGGGTGACCGCCGGTGGCCATCGCAGCGTTCTCAGCTGGCATCCCAAAGGCATCCCATCCCATCGGGTGCAGAACGTTATGCCCGGTCAGCGCTTTGTAGCGCGCGATCACGTCGCCCATCGTGTAATTGCGCACGTGGCCCATGTGAATCCGGCCCGACGGATAGGGGAACATCTCGAGCACATAGTATTTGGGCCGCGCGGCATCGCGCTGTGCCTTGAAAATGCCGGATTCTTCCCAGGCGCTTTGCCATTTAGCTTCGATTTCCGCGGGCGAATATCGCGACATGCCGTGTAGTCCCTCAAGTGAAAACGCCGGGCTGGAACCCGGCGTGGTAATAATCGCTTGCGCTTTGGGTGGCCAGACCCTAGCGCGTCATGGTTTCCGTCGCCTTACAACTTCCGGTCCCGGATGCGCAACTGCCGCGCCCGGGCCAGAATGGCGTCCTCGACGGCGCGAGTCGTGGCGGGGCTGACGGCGCCGTTCCGGCTTTGTAGCGAAAGGTTCAGCGAACGCGCATCGAGCGCGGGGTCGCGGACGTGAACGGTCGCGCGATAGGAGCGTCCGCCGCCCGGCGGGGTGCCGTACCCGGTGATGATGACGCCGGTGAACGGGTCAACCGATTGAACCGGAAGGAAATTCAGGACATCGAGGGACGCGGCCCAGATGTAACGGTTCACGTTTACAGTCTGGTCACCCGAGTCAGGACCGAAGACATCCCAGATCGAAGACTTGGCATAAGTTTCCACATTGCCTTCGCGTCCAAGCTCTACACCACCCGGAGGCGCGGAATTGGCAGCCGTCGCCGAAACGCCGCGCGACCGGTTGCCGCCACATGCTGCAAGCCCGGCGCAAAGCGCGAGAATCAGGGTAGCCTTTAAAGGGCGGTTAAACGTCATATTCCAGTCCTGACAATGCCTTTGGCGAAAGTCCTACCCAAGCAAGTGTCGGGGAGCAAGACCAATGTGCCTGCGCATGAAGCCATGCGATTCCCTATGCGGCCGCTGACGAACCTTTATATTTCGGGCGATTTTGCGGAGATCCGCCCGTGTAATCCGGGGGTCGGGGAAACTGTGGCAAAGCTGCACCATCCGCCACGACTTTGCCACATTGGCGTCGGCAAACCTTGCAAACACGGGGCCATCCGGGTGAAACCGCTGAACATACTTGTACCAGATTCTCTGGTGTAAGCGTATGATTAGAAAACCGAGGGAAAAACTATGAAAAAAGTTCTCTTCGCAACGACAGCGCTGATTGCTACCGCAAGCATGGCCGCTGCCGATGTTCGTCTGAGCGGCTATGGCCGTTTCGGTATGGGCTACACAAGCGGTACGGACGTAGTCGGTGGGTCCGGTGGGTACCCTTCGAATGGTAACGCCAAAAACCTCAACGGGGTTTCAAAAACCTACATCGTCAGCCGTATGCGCCTTCAGTTTGACGTATCCACCGAGACTGACAGCGGCGTCGCACTTGGTGCACGTATGCGCATCGAGGCCGACAATGGCCCCGGCAACGTTCAGGAAATTGGCCTTCTGAGCGCACCGCGCTTCTTCGCGACCGTCGGCGGCTTTACGCTGGGGGTTGGCAACATCATTGGCGCACTTGAAGGTACACCTGGCCTGTACCTTGAAACCCGCGCGGCCGGTGCCGGCCTTGACGGCATGCAGTTCGTCTCAGCTGTGACCAACGTGAACAACGAATACTTCAACTGGGATTACTTTGATTCGGACGGCATGGGCTTCAACGGCGTCGAAGCCCTGTACTCCGCAGGTGGTTTCGCTGGTCACATCTCCTACTCGTCGAGCAACGGCAACCTGGCAACCCCGGCTCCGATCACCAGTGGTGCTCTGGCCAATACCGCGGGTGCCGTTGGGCGTGAGCGTACCGCAATCAACGTGTCCTACACCTGGAACGACTGGACTGCAGCTGTCGCATACCAGGACTCGAACTACCGGTTCGAAGACAAGACCCTGGTTACCCTGGCAGGTCAGCTCGGTCAGTTCGGCCTTCGGCTGGCGTATGCTGACAACGACGGTGTCGACAAATTCGGCCTGTACGGCAACATGGACATCGGTGCTGCGTCGAACGTTGTTGTTTGGGCAACCGACGAAGGCGCTGTTTCGGCCGCTCAAGTCGTAGCCGGTCGTAACGACAACCGCGACAGCGTTGTGGCTTCGAACAAGCAGGAAGGTACTTCGTACGGCATCAACTACTCCTATGACCTGGGTGGCGGTGCATCGTTCGAAGCTGGCGCTCAGCGCGCTTCCCACGGCAACACCCAAGTGCAGGCCGGTGCTGTATTCAGCTTCTAAGCTGAGACACCACGCTTGACGTGAATTTGGGCGGGTCTTCGGACCCGCCCTTTTCTTTTTGCGCCCGCTGGTGTTTGTCTGGCGCCACGAAACCAAGGGGGCATCATGGCGCTGGACGAAATCAAATCCCGCATTGCGGCTGCGGCGGAAAAGGCTGGTCGCGCGCCCGACAGCGTGACGCTGATCGCCGTATCAAAGGTGCAGCCCGATTCCCGCGTGCGCGCGGTCCTGGAACAGGGCCACCGCAGCTTTGGCGAAAACAAGGTGCAGGAAGCCGCCGGCAAATGGCCTGCGTTTCGCGAGCAGTTCGATGGAATCACGCTGCACCTGATCGGCCCCTTGCAGACGAACAAGGCCCGTCAGGCGATGGAGCTTGCCGAGGTCATCCATTCGGTGGACCGCCCAAAGCTGGCAAAGACGATTGCCCGTTTGGCGCAGGAAATGGGGCGATGCCCCGAGCTATTCATTCAGGTCAACACCGGCGAAGAAGAGCAGAAAGCAGGTGTCATGCCGCGTGACGCGGACGCTTTCGTCGCCGAATGCCGGGGGCTCGATCTTCCGGTTGCCGGGTTGATGTGCATTCCGCCGGTCGAAGAAGAACCCTCTCTCCACTTTGCGCTGCTGGCAAAGATCGCGGAACGCAACGGCCTGAGCGGTCTGTCGATTGGGATGAGCGGCGATTTCGAATCCGCCATTGCGCAGGGTGCGACACATGTGCGGGTCGGATCGGCAATCTTCGGCGAAAGAGATTACACCTAAGGCACGATAAGCCGCGTTCCCGGTACCAGCCGGGCGCATATCGTTGCCAGATGGTCGCGGCGCAACGCGATGCAGCCTTCGGTCGGGTAACCCGGGCGCCGCCACTGGTGAACAAAGATGGCAGATCCCTTGCCGGGTTCGGCACGCGGCCAGTTCCAGTCTGTCACAAGCACGAGATCATACAGGGGGTCCGCCCGGCGCAATCGTTCGTGGCTGAATTGATGCGGCGCACGGACCTGCAGATTGTATTCCGGATCCGTCACATCGTCAGACCATAGATCGCCGGGACGAATCGGAACCGCCCAGTCTGCGGGGCGCGCAAGGCGGTCCGGGCGGTACAGCATGCCGACGATCCGATGAATCCCGCGCGGAGTCGCGCCATCGCCTTCGCGTTTACTGCGTGTCAGGACGCCCCGCCCGATAGAACAGGGGTAGCGATGGTTGCCGTATCTAAGCCCCAGCGGTGTCAGAACGAGATCGTCGCGACTCATAGGAGGTGGCCCGATTTACGCGCCTTGGTGGCAAGATAACCTTTGTTGAAAGCGGTTTCGCCGACCTTCAGGGGCACGCGTTCGGCCACATGCACGCCGTTCTTCATCATCATTGCCAGTTTGCTGGGGTTGTTCGTCAAAAGCCGGACAGAACTGAAGCCCATCTTCTTGAGGATATCCGACCCAAGCCGAAAGTCGCGTTCGTCGTCTTCAAAGCCGAGGCGATGATTGGCCTCGACCGTGTCAAACCCCTGATCCTGCAAGGAATAGGCGCGCATCTTGTTGGCAAGCCCGATGCCGCGCCCCTCTTGGTTGAGGTAGAGCAGTACACCGGTGCCTTCATTTCCCATCTGGGCAAGCGCGCCGCGCAACTGTGGCCCGCAATCGCACTTCAGCGATCCCATGACATCGCCGGTGAAACAAGCCGAATGGAGTCGGGCGAGAACTGGTTGCGCCCTGTCCGGACGGCCGATCTCGATGGCGTAGTGCTCTTCGCCGCCGTCATCGGGCCGATATATATAGAGCCGGCTTGCTTCGGAAACTTCGATTGGCAACCGGGCGCTGACGACTTCGTGCAGGGTGCCGGGCTGTAAAAGGTGGGGCGCGGCGTCAGCATGTTCGATTAGGGTCAGGCCGTGACGAGCCGCGAATTCGTGCCCATTTGGCAATTCCACCGTGACGGCGGCGGGCAGCAGCCGGGCGGACTTGGCCATCTTGATCGCAAGACGATGCAAGTCTGCATTGCCGCTTCGCGCCGAAACCAGCGGTCCCTTCAGTGGCATACGCAGATCGTCGGCCGGGTTCGCGACGGATTCGATCCAGGCCAGATCGGCATCCTGGGGCAGGATCACGCGGGCAAGGTCGCCGTCGTATGGTCTTGCCTTCAATGTTTCGGCCCGCCGCGCGGTAATCGCAAGCGTCGCTTCGCTGTCGAGTTCCCGTAGATCCGCAAGGCGCTCCGCCGTCAGAACTTCGGCGGATATGGCAAGGATCGCTCCGTCGGAGCCGTTGAGTACAACCGGCAGGCCCATACGCAAGTCGGCCCGTGCGCGCACCAGAAGTTCCGAGATATGCGGCGCGAAGCTCATGACCACTGTCCTTGCTGAAGTCCGAGACTTACCTAAGCCTTCTTTCTGTCAATGTGAAACAATTCGCGCGATATGCACACGTGAGCGTGAAAGAATTGAAGCAAAACTTGCCTTCCACACCGGGTCGACACATTTCGTTTACCAGCACAGGAGAAATATACATGGCGCAGCTCAAAAAGATTTTGCTGGTAGACGACGATGACGATTTGCGTGAGGCGCTGAGCGAACAACTCGACATGACCGAGGATTTCGACGTGTTCGAAGCCGCGGACGGTGCAAGCGCGATGGAGCGGACCCGCGAAGGGTTATTCGATCTGGTGATTCTCGACGTCGGATTGCCTGATACGGATGGGCGTGAATTGTGTAAAAGAATGCGCAAACAAGGCGTAAAATCTCCGATTTTGATGCTAACTGGCCACGACAGTGACTCGGATACGATTCTGGGTCTGGATGCCGGCGCAAACGATTATGTCACAAAACCATTCAAGTTCCCGGTATTGCTGGCAAGAATTCGCGCGCAGCTCAGGCAGCATGAACAATCCGAAGATGCGGTATTCCAATTAGGGCCGTATACGTTCAAACCAGCCATGAAGATGCTGATCACCCAAGATGATCGCAAGATTCGCCTGACCGAGAAAGAAACCAATATTCTCAAGTTCTTGTACCGCTCGACCGAGGGGGTAGTGGCGCGCGAAGTGCTCTTGCACGAGGTCTGGGGATACAATGCCGGGGTAACTACGCACACGCTGGAAACGCATATTTACCGGCTCAGACAAAAAATTGAACCGGATCCCTCGAATGCGCGTTTATTGGTAACAGAAAGCGGCGGATATCGGTTGGTTGCATAATTTCTTCAATCTCAGGTTGCGTAATTCTGTTCACAGAACTTAAATGGTGATTATGGTAGTTCTAGATATCCCGCGCATATCCGGGTCACGATATGCACCTCCCTGTTGGACTGGCCGGGCTTAGCGCCCGGCCTTTTTTATTTTCGGGTCTGCCAGCGCTTTGGCCGACCGATTTGGTCAGCATTCGGGTTTCGCTGCCCCGCGAACTCCCCTAGGGTCGCCGACACCGAAATCGGAGATTGCCCATGTCCTTTACGCTTGCCACCTGGAACATCAATTCGGTCCGGCTGCGAGAGCCGCTTGTCCTCAAGTTGCTGGCCGAGGAAAAGCCGGACGTCCTGTGTCTTCAGGAATGCAAATCGCCGATGGAAAAGATCCCTCTCGAGGGGCTCAAGGCGCTTGGCTATACGCATGTGATCGGTCGCGGGCAAAAGGGCTACAACGGGGTCGCGATCTTTTCGCGCCTGCCGATCCGTGAGGTCGCAGCGAACGATTACGCCTCGCTTGGGCACGCGCGGCATATTGCCGGGCAGCTCGAAAACGGGGTCACCATCCACAATTTCTACGTCCCAGCGGGCGGCGACAAGCCCGATCGCGAGATCAATGAGAAATTTGGCCAGAAACTGGACTACCTGACCGAGATGCGCGACGCGTTCCATTCCGATAATCCCAAGAAGTCGATCCTCGTGGGGGACCTCAACATCGCTCCGCGTGAGGACGACGTCTGGAACCACAAACAGCTTCTGAAGATCGTCAGTCACACGCCGATAGAGGTCGAGCATCTGGGCGCGGCGCAGGAGGCAGGAAAATGGGTCGACATCACCCGGCAGGACATTCCCGAAGGCTTGCTCTATTCCTGGTGGTCCTACCGCGCCAAGGACTGGTCGGCAGCGGACAAAGGCCGCCGGTTGGATCACATCTGGGCAACGCCGGATATCTCGAATGCGGCGCATTCCAGCCGGATTCTGCGTGATGCGCGTGGCTGGGAACAGCCCAGTGACCATGCGCCCGTCTTCGCGACATTCGATCTGTGACCGGGGTCCTGAGCCTTTCACAACCAGCGACCCTTTGACTTTTTAGCGCCCTGCTCACATATGGTGGGCAACGCAAAACCACTTAACGACAGGTGTTCATGATGGAACTCAACCTTGGCACGGCCCCTGATGCGGATTTGATCAAGGATACGACCGAAGCCAATTTTATGACGGATGTCGTTCAGGCCAGCCAGGACGTTCCGATCATCGTCGATTTCTGGGCGCCGTGGTGCGGTCCCTGCAAGACGCTTGGCCCGATGCTTGAGGATGCGGTTCGCGCAGCCAAGGGCGCGGTCAAGATGGTCAAGGTCAACGTGGACGAAGCGCAGATGATCGCGGGTCAGCTGCAGATTCAGTCGATCCCGACCGTTTATGCATTTCACAAGGGGCAGCCTGTCGACGGATTCCAAGGCGCGCAGCCGCAGTCCGAAATCAAGGCCTTTGTCGACCGTGTTGCACGTCAGGGTGGCGGTTCCGCCCCCGGCGATGAACTCGCCGAAGCGGTCGAGGCGGCCGAGGCCATGCTGGAAGAAGGCGCGGTGACCGATGCGGCCCAGACATTTGCCGCGATCCTTGGCGAAGATCCCAACCACCCCGGCGCTTATGCCGGGTTGGTCAAGGCGCATATCGCGTTGGGTGAACTCGACAAGGCCGAGGCCATTCTGAACGGTGCGCCTGCCGAGATTTCGACTTCGGCAGAACTCGAAGCGGCGCATGCCCAGATCGAACTGGCGCGTCAGGCCGAAGGTGCCGGCCCGGTTGCTGAACTGCAGTCCGCAGTCGACGCAAATCCTGATGATCTTCAGGCGCGTTTTGATCTGGCGCTGGCGCTTTCCGCCAATGGCAAACAGGGTGAGGCAGTCGATCAGCTTCTGGAGCTTTTCCGCCGAGACCGCGAATGGAACGATAGCGCCGCTAAAACTCAGCTTTTCACGATTTTCGACGCTCTGAAGCCCAACGATCCGATCGTGCTTAATGGACGGCGCAAGCTCTCTTCGATGATATTTGCCTAAGGGAGGGCGAGGGCTAGATTGCAGTTCATGCTGAAAGCCTCGGACCTGCCTGATACTTTACCGGTGTTCCCGTTACCGGGGGCACTGCTACTGCCCCGTTCGCGCCTGCCGCTTCACTTGTTTGAGCCGCGGTATCTTCAGATGCTGGACGATACGCTCAAGACATCTCATCGCCTGATCGGAATGATCCAACCTAACCCGCGACCGGGCGGCGAAAATACGCTGCACAGCATCGGTTGCGCGGGGCGGGTGACGCAGTTTTCCGAGACCGAGGACGGCAGGTACATGATCACCCTTGGGGGAATTTCTCGCTTTCGGGTCAACACCGAGGTGTCGGGATTCACGCCCTATAGACGTTGCGAGGTCGATTGGACCGGGTTCGAGCGGGACTTGGGCCGTGCTGAAACCGATGTGGATTTCAATCGCGAGCAGTTCCTTGCCCTTTTGCAAAGGCTTTTCGAACATCGCAACATGTCGACCGACTGGGACACGCTGAAAGAGGCAGAGGATGAATTGCTGATCAATTCTCTTTCGATGCTTCTGGACTTTGCGCCCGAGGACAAACAGGCTTTGCTCGAAGCGCCTTCGCTGACCACGCGCCGCGAGACACTGGTCACCCTGATGGAATTCGCCATGCGGAGTGGCGACGGAGAAGAAAAATGGCAGTAAGAGACACCGAAACGAGCTTTGACCGGCGTATGCTCGAGGCGTTGATTTGTCCCCAGACGCATACGACGCTGGAATACGATGCCGAGGCTCAGGAATTGATCTCGAAGCCTGCCGGGCTTGCTTTCCCGATCCGCAACGGAATTCCGGTGATGCTGGTCGACGAGGCGCGCGTACTCTAATAGCCCTTCTGCCGGTGCGGCGGTTCGACGTACCGCAGCCGCTTACGCGACCCTACCTTTGCAAGATCGCCGATAAATCGGAACGCGGCGTATTCACCGATTTAGAGCGGTCGCCCGCGCATCAGACGTGGCAGGTCGCCACTTAGCCCCGCCGCTTCACGGATGAATCCGCGTCGAAGGGCGGGGGCCGCGTTGATCAATCCCATGCCGATGTCACGTCCCAGACGCAGGAGTGGGTTGTCGTTGGAAAACAGCCGGTTGAACGTGTCGGTCGCAAGCGCCATCGACGCCGTATCGAAGCGGCGCCACTGTTGGTAACGAGCCAGAACCAATGGCGATGCAGGATCTTCGCCGCGTCGCTTGGCATCCGCGAGCGTTTCGGCCAATGCTGCGACATCGCGTAGACCTGCGTTCAGCCCCTGACCGGCGATCGGGTGGACTCCATGCGCCGCGTCGCCCACAAGTGCAAGCCTGTCAGCAATCATCGCATTGGCTAGGGTAAGGCCAAGCGGGTAGGTGAACCGTTTTCCCGCCAGCGAAATTTCACCAAGGAAGTCACCGAAACGTGGCTGCAGTGCTGCCAGATAGCCATCATCGTCGAGGGCGTTGATCTCATGAGCAAGCCCGGTGGTTTCGCTCCAGACGATTGAACTGCGATTGCCGGTGAGGGGCAGTATCGCAAGCGGTCCGGACGGCATGAAAAACTGGTGCGCGACACCGTTATGAGGCAGTTCATGCGAGATCGAGCAAACGAGCGAGGTCTGGCCATAGTCCCACCCTGTGCGCTTGATGCCTGCCCTCTGAGCAGTACCGCTGCTCCGCCCGTCGCAGCCGATGACAATCGCACCGGATATCTGCGACCCGTCGTCAAGCGTCAGGCTTACGCCAGTTGCGCTGGTGCTTTGCCCCGTGACGGACTTGCCATTCAACAGCGTCACACCATCCGTTTCGCGCATCTTGTCCAGCAGGGCACGGCGCAGGTGCCGGTCCTCGACCATGTAGCCCATCGGGCCTTCTTCGATCTCGCGATGGTCGAAATGCATGAAGAACGGCGAAGGACCATGCCCGGCATGACCGTCGGTCACCTTGATGTCCAGCATCGGCTGCGCGTCACCGGCCAGCCGGTCCCACAACCCGATACCGTCCAGCAGCCTTTGTGATCCAAGCGCCAGTGCATAAGAACGCCCGTCAAAGTCGGGATTCTCGCGCGGGTCGATCTCAAGCGCGTCGATAACAGTTACAGCGAATCCTGCCTGGGCAAGCGCCAAGGCAAGAGCAGGGCCGTTTAACCCGCCACCGACGATGAGAATTTCATCCTTTGTACTCATGCCTGCCAATATGCGGTCGGATGCAGGATTGTCCATGCGCATTGCTGTCGCTACCGTCTGCACGAAAATCAAGGGGACAAGTGGAATGCAGAACTGGCTGAGCATGACGGCGGCTGATCTTGGGCGTGGCATCGAAAAGGGAGAGATTGACCCGGTCGCTCTGGCCGAAACCTATCTGGATGCCATCGAGGGTCATGAATTCCGCGACCGCATCTACGCCCGCCTCACCCGCGAACGTGCGCTGGCCGAGGCGAAGGCTGCGGCGGATCGGGCCAAGGCGGGACTCCGCCTGTCGCCGCTCGACGGTGTGCCGATCAGCTGGAAAGACCTGTTCGATACGGCGGGCGTCGTGACCGAAGCAGGCTCGGCTCTGCTTAAGGATCGCGTGCCGGATAGCGATGCCCATGTTCTTGAGCTTGCGACACAGGCGGGGCTGGTCTGCCTAGGCAAAACACACATGAGCGAACTGGCCTTTTCCGGTCTCGGGTATAATCCGATCACGGCTACCTCGCCCTGCGTGAACGATCATGCCGCCGTGTCGGGCGGCTCTTCCTCGGGCGCGGCGACATCGGTGGCCTTTGGGCTGGCCGCTGCCGGGATTGGATCGGATACCGGCGGATCGGTCCGGGTGCCGGCGGCGTGGAACGATCTTGTCGGTCTCAAGACCACCTCGGCTCTTCTGAGCCTCGAAGGCGTCGTCCCGCTGATCTACAGCTTTGATACGGTCGGTCCGCTGACTCGCAGCGTCGAGGACGCGGCTCTTTTGCTCAGCGCGATGGGCGGCGGCAAGTCTCCCGATCTGCGGGGCGCATCGCTCGAGGGCCGCCGGTTTGCGATTATGGGCTCGGTCGCTCTTGACGAGATCGAGGAACAGCCACGCGCGGCTTTTGAAGCGAGTGTCGAGAAGCTGAAAGCGGCGGGCGCTAGGGTCGAAACGCTGGAGTTTCCTGAAATTGCCGAGGCGCTGGCGCTGACTGCCGTTCTGTATTGCGGAGAGGCCTATGGCATCTGGCGGGACAAGATCGAGGAAAATCCCAAGCTGATGTTCTCTGAGATTCGGACCCGTTTCCGCGCCGGCGCCGAATTTTCGGCGGCGGATTTCACGTCGGGCTGGCTGCGGCTCAAGGCGATACGCAAGGCCTATCAGGCGGTTTCAGCCGGTTATGACGCGGTGATCCTTCCAAGCAGCCCGCTGATGCCGTCCAATCTTGAACGGTTGCAGAACGATGGCGATTACTACGTCAAGGCGAACCTGCTGGCGCTTCGCAATACACGCATGGGGAACCTGCTGGGCCTGTGTTCCCTGACACTGCCGACCGGTACGCCAAGCTGCGGACTCATGATGCAGGTACAGCCCAATTGCGAAGCGGCGCTCCTTAGATTGGGTGCGGCAGCCGAGACGGCATTGAGTAACACATAAAAACCACAAATCGCCTCTCATCGCTCAGTTGGTCTGGACGCAAGGGCAGGGGGGCGGTAACTTGCTTCAAAACGGGGCGCTATGATCCCGACCTTGAGGCTACATTATGGATTTTCCCGAGCGGTTTTCGAACCTACCGGCTTATGCGTTTCCGCGTTTGCGGAGCTTGCTGGACGCGCACGCGCCCGGCGGCAGCGTAGTGCACATGACAATCGGCGAGCCGAAACATCCGTTTCCTCAATGGGTTACGGATATCGTCGTCGAAAACGCGTCGCAGTTTAACAACTACCCGCAGAACGAAGGAACGGATGCGCTACGCGGTGCTTTTGCGGATTGGCTTGAACGTCGCTATTCCGTACGCGTCGATCCTGATCAAAATCTGCTGGCGCTGAATGGCACGCGTGAAGGTCTGTACAATGCCGCCATGGCGCTGTGCCCCGAGCAGAAGAACGGTCGCAAACCGGTCGTTCTGACGCCCAACCCGTTCTACCAGGTCTATATGGTCGCGGCGATTTCCGTCGGGGCCGCGCCGGTGTTCATGCCCTGCACGGAAGAGTCCGGCCATCTGCCTGACTACTCAAAGCTTTCAGCTGATGTGCTGGATCGCACGACGATCGCCTATATCTGCTCTCCGGCGAATCCGCAGGGCACGGTGGCAAGTCGCGAGTATTGGGAAAACCTGATCTCGCTGGCCGAGCAGTATGATTTCCGGATCTTCGCGGATGAATGCTATTGCGAGATCTATCGCGATACGCCTCCGCCCGGCGCGCTTGAGGTGGCCAAGGAAATGGGCGCTGACCCCGAGCGTGTCGTGTCGTTCCATTCGCTCTCAAAGCGATCCAACCTGCCGGGGCTTCGTTCGGGCTTTGCCGTTGGCGGACCCAAATCCATCGCCGCGATGAAGCAGCTTCGCGCTTATACGGGGGCGCCGCTGCCCGGACCGCTGCAAGCCGCCGCCGCCGCCGTCTGGGCGGATGAGGCGCATGTGCAGGAAAACCGCCTTCTTTATCAGGAAAAATACGTGGTTGCGGACGAGGTGTTCGCGGATGTCCCGGGCTACAAAGGGCCCGAGGCCGGGTTCTTTCTTTGGCTTCCCGTGGAAAACGGCGAAGAGGCGGCATTGCGCCTGTGGAAGGAAACCGGCGTGCGAGTGCTGCCCGGCGCCTATCTTTCGCAAGGCAAACCGGGCGCAAACCCCGGCGAGAAATTCATTCGGGTCGCGATGGTGGCCCCAAAAGAAAACATGCAGCGCGCTCTGATCACTTTGCGCGACTGCTTGTATTAAAACAAAGATCGAGGACAGGCATGGCATACCAATCACGCAGTCGGGATCCGCTATTGGACAGCGATATGCAGGCGGCTATCGAGAAACGCGGCAAAGAGCTTATCGGGATTGCCCTGATCTGTCTCGGGATCGCGGCGGCTGCGATGATTGGATCTTACACGCCGGATGATCCCAACTGGATGGTTTCGACCGATGCGCCGGTGCAGAACTGGATGGGCCGGTTGGGCGCGTCCATTGCCGCCCCGCTGTTCATGATCGTCGGCTGGGGAAGCTGGAGCATCGCGCTGGTATTCCTTGTTTGGGGGCTTCGTTTCGCGTTTCACAGCGGCGAAGACCGTGCGCCTGCCCGTCTGATTTTTGCACCGATCGCGATTGCCGTGACGTCGGTTTATGCCGCCACGTTGCTGCCCGGCGACACATGGCGCGCCACCCATAGCTTTGGATTGGGCGGCATGTTCGGCGATACGGTCATGGGGGCGGTGCTGACCCTGCTGCCGGTTGGATCGCACCTGATGGTGAAACTGATGTCATTGCTGATGGCGATTGCCATGCTTGGGCTGGGCGGTTTCGTTCTGGGCTTTACCAAGGCCGAAATGTCGCGCGGTCTGCGTTTCTCGCTGATCGGGCTGATCATGGGCTATGCTGCGTTGATGAACCTGCTGGGTCGTGGCGCACAGGGGGCGGCAGTTTCGCTTGCGAACCAGCGTAATCGGCTGGCCGAAAAGCGCAGTGAACAACGGCTGGCACGCGAAGACGCCGCGCAGGCCCACAAGATTTCCGCGCCGGCCAAGGGGTTTGAACCGATCGAAATCGTGTCCGAACCCGAGCAGGAACGCAGCGGTTTCCTGTCGCGCATGCCCGGCCTGATCCGCCGCGCGGAACCGATGCCGGAACTGATCGAACAGGAGCCGCCCGAATATGATGACGAAGACGTCTATCAAGGCGATGACCGGATCCGTGCCAAGATCGCGGACGTGGTCAAATCCCGCAAGCAGGCTGGTTTGCCTGTCGAGCCCGAACCTGATCCGGACCTGCCCCTGACCAAGGGCCGTGGCCGTCGTCCGGAACCTCTTTTGCTGAATCGTGGCGGCGGGAACGCCCTGCGCGCTGAGCCGCCTCTCACAGGTGCTGCCAGGGCTGAGCCGCCGCTTACCGCGGCGCCGGTGGCCGAAGGCCATTACGATGAACCCGTCTGGGAAGAACCGGAAGATACAATTGTCGAAGATGCGGGCTTGCCGCTCTCCGAGCCCGAACCGCAGCGCCCGGCGATTCCGACTGCCGAACCGCGCAAGGTTGTAATGAACCCGCTGCGCAAATCGCCAGCCCCGTCGCGCCGCGCGGTTGCCGAGGCGCAGCCCGCGCTGGCTTTCGATGAATCCGAGACGGCCTATGAATTGCCGCCCCTCAATCTTTTGACCGATCCTGCCACGGTGCAGCGTCATCACCTTAGCGACGAGGCGCTGGAAGAGAACGCGCGCATGCTGGAAAACGTGCTCGACGACTACGGAGTCAAAGGTGAGATCGTCAGCGTTCGTCCCGGTCCTGTCGTCACGATGTACGAACTCGAGCCTGCGCCAGGTCTCAAGGCAAGCCGCGTGATCGGTCTGTCGGATGACATCGCGCGTTCCATGATGGCACTGTCCGCGCGTGTTTCCACTGTACCCGGACGCTCGGTCATCGGTATCGAACTACCGAACGACAATCGCGAAAAAGTGGTGTTGCGCGAAATCCTCGCCTCACGCGATTTCGGCGACAGCAACCAAAGCTTGCCACTGGCGCTGGGTAAGAATATCGGCGGCGATCCCATCGTTGCGAACCTTGCCAAGATGCCTCACCTGCTGATCGCCGGTACGACCGGTTCGGGTAAGTCGGTGGCGATCAACACGATGATCCTGTCGCTGCTCTACAAGCTGACGCCCGAGGAATGCCGGTTGATCATGATCGACCCCAAAATGCTGGAACTTTCCGTTTATGACGGCATCCCGCACCTGCTGAGCCCCGTTGTGACCGACCCCAAAAAGGCCGTCGTCGCGCTGAAATGGGTCGTCGGCGAAATGGAAGATCGTTACCGCAAGATGTCCAAGATGGGCGTGCGGAATATCGAGGGCTACAACGGTCGGGTGCGCGATGCGCTGGCAAAGGGCGAGATGTTCAGCCGCACGGTGCAGACCGGGTTCGACGACGATACAGGCGAACCCGTGTTCGAGACGGAAGAATTCGCACCCGAGGCTATGCCCTTTATCGTGGTGATCGTCGACGAGATGGCCGACCTGATGATGGTCGCGGGCAAGGAAATCGAAGCCTGTATTCAGCGTCTTGCCCAGATGGCCCGTGCGTCGGGTATCCACCTGATCATGGCAACCCAGCGCCCATCGGTCGACGTCATTACCGGTACGATCAAAGCGAACTTCCCCACCCGGATTTCTTTCCAGGTCACATCAAAGATCGACAGTCGCACGATCCTTGGCGAAATGGGGGCCGAACAGCTTCTGGGTATGGGCGACATGCTCTACATGGCCGGCGGTGCGCGCATCACCCGTTGCCACGGTCCTTTCGTATCCGACGAAGAGGTCGAAGAGGTGGTTAACAACCTCAAGGCTTACGGTCCGCCGGATTACATCAATACCGTGCTCGAAGGGCCGGATGAGGACAAATCCAGCGATATCGATGCGGTTCTCGGACTTGGTGGCAATACCGACAGCGAAGACGCGCTGTACGATACCGCAGTGCAGATCGTCATCAAGGACCGCAAGTGTTCGACCTCTTACATCCAGCGCAAGCTGGCCATCGGCTATAACAAGGCCGCGCGGCTGGTTGAGCAGATGGAAGAGGAGGGGCTGGTTTCGCCCGCCAACCATGTTGGCAAACGCGAAATTCTGGTGCCTGAACAGCAGTAGAAAAGAGGCCGGGTTCAGCCCGGCCTTTCTTTATCCGACCGGCGAATTTGTGCCACGCGCCCTTTGGATTTTCCTGACCGGGCACCTATCTCATATTCCATGATGAACAGACGCCAATTCGCCGCCGCTGCCCTGCTGTCGGTGCTCGCCGCCCCTGCCATTGCGCAGGATGAACGCATTCCGCTTGCAGAGATTTCTGCCTATTTGAACGGGCTTACGACCGGGGAAAGCACGTTTACTCAATATAACGAGAACGGCTCCCGTTCGACCGGGCGGCTCTATGTCAAGCGTCCGGGCCGGATGCGGTTCGAATACGATGCGCCCAATAAAGGTCTTGTGCTGGCCGGTGGCGGTACGGTTCTTGTGCGCGACGAAAAGTCGAACCAGGCACCGGAAACCTACCCGCTCAGGCGTACGCCGCTGTCGATCATCCTTCAGCGGAATGTCGATTTGTCGCAAGCCGACATGGTGGTTGGCTACGGACAAGAGGATGAGTTTACTGTCGTCCGTGCGCAGGACCCGGAAAACCCCGAATACGGTTTTATCGACCTCAAGTTCTCGCGCGACCCAGTGACGCTGCGCCAATGGGTGATCACGAACGAACTTGGTGATCGTACTGCCGTCGTTCTGGACGGCATGACGACGGGCATCTCGCTCAGCGACAACCTTTTCAACACCCAGATCGGGCGAGGCGGGAACAGGCGCTGATCAGAAAGCGCGGCACCGCGAAAGCTGTGATTCATAAAGGATCGCCCGCGCCTCGACGTCCGCAGCCACGCGCATGAGCCAGCTTTTGGAGTTGTAGGTCCCGCGCGAGAAACCGGTATGACCTTCGTGATAGGCCAGATACTGGTTGCGGGCGTCGGTCAGAGAAATGCCGACCTTGCGGTTGCTTTCATTCATGTACCAGCCGATGAAATCCGACGCATCGCGCATCTTGTCCCGCTTGGCCCGACGTTTGCCGGTGGATTTCTTGTAATCGTCCCATGTGCCGTCCAAGGCCTGGCTATACCCATAGGCGCTGCTTTGGCGTCCCATCGGGATGATCCCAAGCGCATAGCGGTAGGGCGTGCGTGCATCGCCCCGGAACCGGCTTTCCTGGTAGATCGTCGCCATCTGCACCGCCACGGGAACACCCCAGCGCCTTTCGGTCGCCTTGAACGCGCGCACGTATTTCGGACGCTCACGCGCGATGGCGCAGGCGTTATCCATATTGCTCGGCGGCGAGGAATATCCTCCGCCGCAGGACGCAAGCATCAGCGCCATGATCATCACGCAAAGAGTTCTGCTCATCTGCCTCTTGCCTTTTTTGCGTAATCCTACAGCAACAAGCGGCGCAGGCAAATCACTTTCGGTGCCAAAGCGCGGAGGCAGGATACAGGCCTTGACCTTTGCTTCCCGGATCATCACAACGCCGCCCACTGTCGAGATGGTATTCACAAACTGTTTCGCTAAATGAGGCTCCAAACATTGGACAAATCGGGGTCGAAACGGCTAATATCGAGCTTTTAGGGGCAGTTTTATGATGTTGACGAAACGCGCAAAGTACAATCTAGGCCAGGTCGTACGCCACAAAAAGCACCCGTTTCGGGGCGTGGTATTTGACGTTGATCCCGAATTTTCAAACACCGAAGACTGGTACCAGGCGATCCCCGAAGACGCCCGGCCGAAAAAGGCGCAACCCTTTTATCATCTCTTGGCCGAAAACGATCAAAGCTATTACGTGGCCTATGTGTCCGAACAGAATCTTGTCGCCGACTACTCCGGCGAGCCGGTAGATCACCCTGACATCCCGGACATGTTCGGTCCGTTTCAGGATGGCATCTACCCGCTGCATTTCAACCTGAACTAAGTCTCAATACCCAAGAGCGCAGCCGTCCTTGCGCGGATCGCTTGCGCCTGTCAGAACGCCGTCCGGCCCGATATGGATGGCCTGAGCCCCGCCAAGCGCGGTTTCGGGGACTATGACGTTATGGCCTTTTGCTGCCAGTTCTGCGCGAACTTCGTCGCCATAGCCGGATTCGACTTCCAGCACGCCTTCGTATGAAAAGGCGCGGGGCGCATCCAGCGCGGCTTGCAGATCCATGCCGAAATCCTGCCGGTTGCTGACAAACCGAGCATGTCCGGTCGGCTGATAAGCGCCGCCCATAACTCCGAACGGTGTTGTCACTCTCCCACCATCGCGCAGCATGGCCGGGATGATCGTGTGCATCGGGCGCTTACCGCCTTTCAGCTCGTTTGGATGACCTTGTTCCAGCGTGAAGCCGGCGCCGCGGTTCTGCAGCAGGATACCGAACTTGTCCGACGCGATGCCCGATCCGAACCCATGAAAGATCGAATAGATCAACGACACTGCCATGCCGTCATTATCGACAACGGTAATATAGATGGTGTCCTTATGGACAGATTCGGTCAGCGGTGCCGCGGCGGGCATCGCCTTGTTCGGGTCGATCAGTGCCGCGAGCGCGGCTGCGGTGTCGGGTGCAAGCATGTGCTCAAGGCGCGTGACGTAATCCGCATCCGCAAGAAAGCGGTTCCGCGCGTCATAAGCCAGTTTGCTTGCTTCGGCTTCGATATGGATGCGTTCTGCGCCGAACGGATCCATGCTCGCGATGTCGAAGTGCGACAGGATATTCAGCAACAGAATGGCCGTAGCGCCCTGTCCATTTGGTGCGTGTTCCACAAGATCCACGCCGCCATAGGCTCCAGTCACCGGTATCGTGGGAGAGCAAGCGGTGGAGGCAAAATCCTCCATCTCATGAACGCCGCCAATTTCCTTGAGGCTGTCGACCATGTCTTGCGCGATTTCGCCCGAGTAAAACGCATCGCGGCCCTGTTTCGCAACCTGCCTAAGAACTTGGGCCTGACCCGGCGTACGAAAGATCTGACCCGCTTTGGGTGCTTTGCCGTCTATCAGGTACAGGTCACGCGCCTTGCCCTGCAGAACTTCGCTGTCACCCACCCAGTCAAAAGCCACGCGCGGTGCGACCGGTACACCTTCCTCCGCGTAATGGATTGCAGGTGCAAGCAGGCTGTCTATGCCAAGTCTGCCGACGGTTTCGGACAGGTGGCAAAATGCGTCGATTGCGCCGGGAATGGTAACGGCATGGGCGTTATAGACGGGCACGCTAAGGTTGCCTGCAGCGCGGAGATCGGCGGCGTCAGCCTTGGCCGGTGCCCGGCCTGATCCGTTCAGCGCTTTGATTTCATTGCTTCCTGCCGGAGAATAAAGAACGAAACAGTCGCCGCCTATCCCGGTCATCTGGGGTTCGCAGATACCAAGAAGAACGGCACCAGCGATGGCGGCATCCATCGCGTTTCCACCCTTTTTGAGGGTTTCGATCGCCGTCTGTGCAGCAAGGGGATGCGACGTGGCGCACATTCCGTTCGTCGCAAAAACGGTAGATCGGCCGGGTTTCTGAAAATCGCGCATGGTTGTCCCCTCATTGATTGGCGCGACCCTAGAGCCAGTCGTTTTGAAAGCCAATCTGATGTTGGGGGTAAGTCCTCGACGCCACGCACTGGGTGGGGGCTATAATAACGCAGCGCCGAGGGAAGCCATATGCAGCTACAAGCTCTTTTTGACTGTTATTTCGGGCAGCAGTTAGGAGGGATTGGGGCGCTTTTGCGGCATCTAAAATTGTATGTTTTTAAGGGCTTATGGTAGGCTTGCACGTGTCGGTGCTTCGCCATTGAATAGCATGTCAGGAAAAATCGAACCGCAATTGTAAGGAATTTTCTTCCGAATCCCGTTGGTAGATTTGCTCGACAGTCAGATCGCGTATGATCCGCCATCCAAATCCACCTTCGGGAAGCTCCTCTCGGTCGGTATCCGGGGCAAGCGTGCGACCGGGGGGAAGCTCCGCGCCGGGAAATGGCTTGCCACGGTCAACTACCGTCAGCGCCATGGCTTTCGGGTAGAGGTCGTAAGAGACCCGGACCATGCAGGGTTCGTCGGCCTGAGATTCCTCGTCTGGCCCATAGGCATGCTCGACGATGTTGTTGATCACTTCGGCCAGGACAATTTCAACCGTTTCAAGGTGAGGTGAGGCAAGGCCGTCACCTGCCAGATCGTCAATCACCGCGCAAACGCCTGACCGTACGGCATGGATGGTCGCGTGAAAACAACGCGTCCCTTTTATTACGTCGCCGTCCGGATCGAGACTGTGCGTGTCACACCCGTGCCGGGACTCAACCTTCCTGAGGTTCAAATGCGCCATCGAGAGTCGGGTAGAGTTTGAAAACAGTATCCATGCGGGTCAGACGAAAGACCTTGTCCACCGACGGGTTGAGGCCCGCAAGGTCGATGCGCCGATGCGGCTCAAGGTTTTTCATTGCCGCGACAATGGCGCCAAGCCCGCTCGAGTCGATGAAATCCACGGAAGTCAGGTCGAGTATGATCCTGTCTGGCCCGGTTCTGGTCATGCCATGCATGTCCTCCTTGAACCGTATCGCAATGGCCGCGTCGATCCTGCTGGCGTTCACAGTGATGATCTGTGATCCGTCTTTTACCGTACTGGTAAGGTTCATTGACAAAGTCCTTGCACTCACTCTCGACGACAAGGCTAGACGGCAATCCTTACTTTTCGGTATTCAGGGCCAAATACAGGGAGGAACTCACCATGAAAGAAGTTGTCATTTCCGGGGCGTCGCGCACGCCGATGGGGGGATTCCAGGGCGTATTCGACGGGGTTTCGGCCTCTGAGCTTGGTGGTGTGGCCATCAAGGCCGCGCTGAAAGGCGCAGGCGTAAAGACGGTCGACGAGGTACTGATGGGCTGTGTCCTGCCAGCGGGGCAGGGACAGGCACCGGCGCGTCAGGCCGGATTTCACGCGGGATTGGGCGAAGATGTGCCTGCAACGACGCTCAACAAGATGTGCGGTTCGGGCATGCGCAGCACCATGATGGGTTTCGATCAGATCGCACTGGGCCACAATGAGGTGATGATAACCGGCGGCATGGAGAGCATGAGCAACGCGCCATACCTTTTGCCAAAGATGCGCAGTGGCGCACGCATCGGCCACCAGCAGGTGATTGATCACATGTTTCTCGACGGTCTCGAGGATGCCTATGACAAGGGGCGCCTGATGGGGACATTTGCCGAGGATTGCGCCGAAACCTACCAGTTTACGCGTGAGGCTCAGGATCAGTACGCCATCGGCTCGCTCGACAACGCGCTGGATGCAGAACGCAACGGGGCATTCGACGATGAAATCGCGCCAGTCAAGATCCACGCGCGTACCGGCGAAGAGATCATCACCCGCGATGAGCAACCCGGAAAAGCGCGCCCGGAAAAGATACCGATGCTCAAACCCGCCTTTCGCAAGGACGGCACCGTAACGGCGGCGAACTCTTCCTCCATCTCGGACGGGGCGGCGGCGCTTGTCTTGTCTTCGAAAGAAGTGGCCGATTCCCGTGGCCTTCCGATCCGGGCGCGCATTCTTGGTCATTCAAGCCATGCACAGGCACCTGGTCTGTTCACGACCGCCCCGGTATTCGCGGCGCAGAAACTGCTTAAGAGGATCGGCTGGTCGAAAGACGAGGTGGACCTTTGGGAGGTGAACGAAGCCTTTGCGGTTGTGCCCATGGCTTTCATGCAGGAAATGGGCCTTTCGCGGGACATCGTCAACGTAAACGGCGGAGCCTGTGCGCTGGGGCACCCGATCGGTGCCTCGGGTGCGAGGATCATCGTGACTCTGCTGAATGCGCTGGAAAAACGCGATCTCAAACGCGGGATCGCGGCGATCTGTATCGGTGGCGGTGAAGGTACCGCAATCGCGATAGAACGGGGCTGAGATGTCGGTTGCCGTAACTGAAACCCTTCGGCTCGATTATGCCGCCTTGTCTCGCACCATACGCGCGTTGACCGAGGGCGAAACTGACGAAGTTGCCCTTATGGCAACGGTGGTCTGCGAGGTGCATCACGCGGATTCCCGGTTTGACTGGACCGGGTTCTACCGCGTGACAGGGCCCGAGATGCTCAAGATCGGCCCGTATCAGGGCGGGCACGGTTGCCTGCAGATCCCGTTTTCTCGCGGTGTCTGCGGGGCCGCGGCGCGCGAAAAGTCCTTGCAGGTTGTAGACGATGTGCACAGCTTTCCCGGTCACATCGCCTGTGCCAGCTCGACCCGGTCAGAGATCGTTCTTCCGGTTTTCAATAACGCTGACGAATTGATCGCTGTTTTCGATATCGACAGCGACCAGCCAGCCGCATTCACGCAGCATGACGCTGATGGTTTGTCTGCTATCCTGCGCGAGGTTTTCGCGGACTGACGCGATAACCGTTACTGTTTGCTGGCGGGCGTGCACCAGCGGTCGCCCTGCTGGACCCAGACAGTTTCCTGCGTTGCCGCTGAAACAGTAATGATTCCGGCACTTGTGGTGACCATCTGCGGGTTCAGCAGATTCAGGAATATTGCCAGCATTTCCGCAGTGAGACACATAGCCAGTCCTGTCGGTTCGGGGCGCCCACGTCATGACGATGTGAGGGCCTGACACCTGATGATCATCGCGAAAGATGAATATTTCTGCAATTGGCCAGATGGACCGTTTCACTCAATCGTTTGATTGGGGGGGCGTGAAATTTTTCTTTCATTTTTCACGAAACTGGGTCACGGTGAAATTATCGAGAGATTTTTCACGACGAGACCTCCATGATTCACCCGCCCGACCAGCCTGCTTCTCTTGGCGCCGACCTTCGCGCCCTGCGCAAGGCAAGGGGCGTAACGCTGGCCGAGCTGGCCTCGGATTTGAACCGTTCCGTCGGTTGGCTGAGCCAGGTGGAGCGCGACCTTTCCGAACCGTCGATCACCGATCTTCGGCATATTGCGGCGCGTTTGGATGTCTCCGTGTCCATGCTCTTTGGTCACGCGCCCGCGCCCGCAGGCGAAGCCGGATACGTGGTGCGACAGGAGTCGCGCCGCCCCATCGGTTCCAATGAGGCGGGCCTTGTCGAAGAGCTTTTGTCGCCCGATCTCACCGATGATTTCGAAATGGTTCATTCGACCTTTGAGCCACATTCCCGCATCGGCGAAGTGGTGCAGCGTCCGACACAGGAAGTTGCCTATCTCCTTTCCGGCAAGCTCGACCTGATCATCTCGGGCCGGAAATTCACGATCCGACCGGGCGATAGCTTTCGCATCCGGGGGGAACCGTTTGAATGGATCAACCCCTATGACGAAACCGCCTGCGCGATCTGGGTCATCGCGCCGCCGGTTTATTGATGGTTCGGGAGCTTCTGATGAGCGGACGACAACATAAGGGCGCCTGCAATTGCGGCGAGGTAAGTTTTACCATTAGCGGCGAACTGGCCGAACCGTCGGTCTGTCATTGCACCCAGTGCCGCAGGCAGACCGGGTACTGCTGGTCGTCGACTCACATACCCAAAGCCGCGCTGACCTTTCAAAGCGAGGCGGCCCTTGTCTGGTATCAATCCAGCCCCAAGGTGCAGCGTGGCTTCTGCGGCACCTGCGGCTGTTTCCTGTTCTGGAACCCGGATGACGAAGACAAGATTTCCGTGTCGATGGGGGCGCTTGATGCCCCGACCGGCGTAAAGATTGGCCGACATATCTTTGTGGCCGACAAGGGCGACTATTACGATCTGGCCGATGGCCTGCCGCAGTCGAGCTAGGAGGGAGCATGGCCGAATTTCTCACACAGGCCCGCGTGGTCATCATTGGCGGTGGCGCGGTCGGCGCATCGGCGCTCTATCATCTTGCGACGGCGGGCTGGACCGATTGCGTGCTGCTCGAAAAGAACGAGCTGACGGCCGGATCGACATGGCATGCAGCAGGCAACGTGCCGACGTTTTCAACCTCGTGGTCAGTCATGAATATGCAGCGCTATTCGACCGAGCTGTACCGGAGGCTGGGCGAAGCCGTCGATTATCCGATGAACTACCATGTGACGGGGTCGGTGCGGCTCGCTCACTCCGAGCAGCGCATGCAGGAATTCGAACGCGCCCGCAGTATGGGGCGGTCGCAGGGGATGGATCTAGAGATCCTCTCTGTTGATGACCTGCGCGCCCGCTACCCCTTTGTCGAAACGCATGATCTCAAAGGCGCACTTTATGATCCGAACGATGGCGATATCGACCCGTCGCAGCTGACGCAGGCGCTGGCGAAAGGCGCGCGTGACATGGGGGCGCGGATCGAACGGTTCTGCCCGGCGACTGGTGTCCAGCGCGATGGGGAAAGCTGGATTGTCGAAACCCACAAGGGCGAAATTCGCTGCGAATATGTCGTGAATGCAGCGGGTTACTATGCGGCCCGTGTCGCCGACTGGTTCAAGCCCTACGGCGGTCGCGACCTGCCGCTGATGGTCATGAGCCACCAGTATCTTCTGACAGAAGAAATCCCAGAGCTGGCCGAATGGAGCCGGGAGACGGGGCACAAGCTGCCCCTGTTGCGGGACGTGGACAGTTCCTATTACCTGCGGCAGGAAAAGGCCGGTTTCAACCTTGGTCCCTATGAGCGTAAGGGGCGGGCGCATTGGGCGGATGCCACCGATCCGATGCCGGAAGATTTTTCCTTCCAGCTCTATCCCGACGATCTGGATCGGCTGGAATGGTACATCGAGGATGCAATGGCGCGGGTGCCGCTGTTGGGGTCGGTCGGGGTCAACAAGGTCATCAACGGACCCATCCCGTATACGCCCGATGGCCTGCCTTTGATCGGACCGATGCCGGGCGTGCCGAATGCTTTCGAGGCCTGTGTCTTTACCTTCGGCATCGCGCAGGCCGGTGGCGCGGGAAAGGTGCTTGCTGAATGGGTCACGCAAGGCCGGACCGAATGGGATATGTGGTCCTGCGATCCGCGCCGGTTCACCGCCTATGCCGACCAAGATCACTGCATCGCCAAGGGGCTTGAGGTCTATGGCTTTGAATACGATATGCATTTCCCGCATCGTGATTGGCCCGCCGGACGGGGCAAGCGGCTTTCGGCGCTGCACGGGCGGCTGAAAGACGCAGGCGCGGTATTTGGCAGCTACAACGGCTGGGAACGCGCCGAATGGTTCGCGAAACCGGGTGACGACCTGAGCGATGAGGCGACCCATACATGGAACCGCTCCGGCCCGTGGGAACAACGCATTCGCGAAGAATGTGAGGCGGTGCTAGACGGTTGCGGTGTCATCGCGATTTCAGGCTTTACCCGGCTTTCCGTTGAGGGGCCCGGAGCGCGGGAATACGTGGATGGACTGACGGCTTCGCGCCTGCCGCAACCGGGGCGGGTGGGGCTGGCCTATTTCGCGGATGATCGCGGGCGGGTCGTGACCGAGATGTCGGTGATCCCGCGCAGCGACGAGCAGATCTGGCTGATTACCGCGGCGGTGGCACAATGGCACGACAAAGAGCTTTTGGAGCGTGGCACCCCCGGTACACTATCTGTACACGATCGGTCTGACAAATATGACTGTTTGCTCGTCACCGGGCCGAAATCACGTGAAATCCTGTCAGAACTGACCGATGCGGACCTCACGCTGACGTGGTTGTCTTATCAAGAGGCCGAGGTCGCCGGGCATCGCGTCGTCTTGCTGCGCGTGTCCTTCGCGGGCGAACTGGGCTGGGAAATCCACTGCGCAAGTGATGCAGCCCCGGCCATCTGGGATTTGGTTACAGCGGCGGGGGCGAAACCCTTTGGCATGTGCGCGCTCGACTCCCTTCGCATTGAAAAGGGGTATCGCGCCTGGAAGGGCGATCTGTCGACGGATTACACGCTTCTTGAGGCAGGTCTGGAACGTTTTATCGATTTCGAAAAACCGGATTTCCCAGGCAAGGCCGCTCTTGTTGTTGAAAGAGAAGAAGGGGCTAAGCGGTGTTTTGTGTCGCTTAAGGTCGAGGCCGGTGAGGCAGACGCTCCCTATATGTCGATGCTCTGGCACGAGGGTGAGATCGTGGGCGAAACCACTTCGGGCGGCTGGGGCTATCGGGTCGGGGCCTCGCTGGCGCTGGGTATGATCCGTGCAGATCTGGCCGCGCCCGGCACAGAAGTCAAAGTCGAAATCTACGGAAAGAAATACCGGGCCATCCTGCAGCCGCATACTGCCGTGTGGGATGCCGATAACAGCAGAATACGCGCATGACACGTGCCCGACATACGAAAAGAAGCGAGGTAAGCTTTGACTATTCCTGAAAAGGCCCGCGTGGTCATCATCGGCGGCGGCGTGATCGGTTGTTCGGTGGCCTACCACCTGACCAAACTCGGCTGGACGGATATGGTGCTGCTGGAACGCAAGCAGCTGACTTCGGGAACGACATGGCATGCGGCGGGGCTGATCGCGCAGCTTCGGGCGACGGCGAACATGACAAAACTCGCGCGGTATAGCCAGGAGCTTTATGGCGACCTCGAGGCGGAAACCGGGGTTGCCACCGGGTTCAAGCGGAATGGTTCGATCACCGTGGCGCTGACGGCGGAGCGGCGGGAAGAGATCTTACGCCAGGCGGCGATGGCGCGGGCCTTTGGTGTTTCTGTTGAAGAGATCGACCCGGCAGGGATCGGCGAGCTTTACCCGCATCTGAACCTCGATGGCGTGGTGGCCGGGGTCTACCTTGAAAAGGACGGGCAGGGCGATCCGGGCAATATCGCCCATGCGCTGGCCAAAGGCGCACGCCAGCGTGGCGCGGTCGTTGCCGAACGCACGAAGGTTACGGAGATTCACAAAGACGGACGCCGGGTGACCGGGGTCAGCTATCAGGGGGCGGATGGCGACGGTCATATTGCCTGCGACATGATCGTGAACTGCGCCGGCATGTGGGGGCACGAAGTCGGCCGGATGGCAGGCGTCAACGTGCCGCTTCAGGCCTGCGAACACTTCTATATCGTGACCGAGAACATCCCCTCTCTGACTCAATTGCCGGTGCTGCGGGTGCCGGATGAATGCGCCTATTACAAGGAAGATGCGGGCAAGATCCTTCTGGGTGCTTTCGAGCCGGTATCAAAACCCTGGGGCATGGACGGAATCCCGGAGGATTTCGAGTTTGACCAGCTTCCCGAGGATTTCGATCATTTCGAGCCGATCCTCGAACAGGCGGTTAACCGGGTGCCGATCCTGGCCGAGGCGGGTATCCATACGTTCTTTAACGGGCCCGAGAGCTTTACGCCGGACGATGCCTATCACCTTGGTCTGGCCCCCGAGATGGACAATGTCTGGGTCGCGGCCGGGTTCAACTCGATCGGTATCCAGTCGGCCGGCGGCGCGGGTATGGCGCTGGCGCAATGGATGGAAGATGGTGAGAAACCGTTTGACCTTGGCGATGTCGATATCAGCCGGATGCAGCCGTTTCAGGGCAACAAACGTTACCTGAAAGAACGCTCGACCGAAACACTGGGCCTGCTTTACGCGGACCACTTCCCCTTCCGCCAAAAGGCTACGGCGCGAGGCGTGCGTCGCTCGCCGCTTCATGCGCATCTGCTGGAACGTGGCGCGGTCATGGGAGAGCTGGCAGGCTGGGAGCGTGCGAACTGGTACGCGCGCGAGGGGCAATCGCCGAGGTATGAATACAGCTGGGGTCGTCAGAACTTTTTCGACAACGTGGCCGGGGAACATGCGGCGGTTCGGTCGAACGTAGCGATGTATGACATGACCTCGTTCGGCAAGCTGCGGATCGAAGGGCGCGATGCGATGGCCTTTCTCAACCGTGTCTGCGGGGCCGAGATGGACGTGGCACCGGGCAAGATCGTCTATACCCAGTTCCTGAACGCGCGCGGCGGAATCGAAGCGGATGTGACCGTCACGCGCCTAACCGAGACTGCCTATCTGGTGGTAACACCGGCGGGGACTCGGCTGGCGGATGAAACATGGCTGCGGCGTCATGTGGGGGACCGGGCGGTGGTGATCACCGATGTCACCGCGGGCGAAGCGGTGATGGCGGTGATGGGACCGAATGCGCGCAAGCTGATGCAGGCCGTATCGCCCAATGATTTCACCAACGCGGTCAATCCTTTCGGCACGGCTCAGGAAATCGAACTAGGCATGGGACTGGCCCGCGCGCATCGGGTGTCTTACGTCGGTGAACTGGGCTGGGAGATTTACGTCAGCTCTGACATGGCGGCCCATGCCTTTGAAACGCTCTGGGAGGCCGGGCAGGATCTGGGGCTGAAACTGGCGGGCATGCACATGATGGATTGCGCCCGCATGGAAAAGGGTTTTCGGCATTTCGGCCATGACATCACCTGCGAGGACCACGTACTTGAAGCGGGCCTTGGTTTTGCGGTGAAGCGGGACAAGCCGGATTTCATTGGCCGAGACGCGGTGCTGCGCAAAAAGGAAGAGGGGCTGAAGCGGCGGCTGGTTCAGTTCCGACTGACCGATCCCGAACCGCTTTTGTACCACAACGAACCCATCCAACGGGATGGGGAGATTGTCGGGTTCCTGAGTTCAGGCGCCTACGGGCACCATCTGGGCGGCGCGATGGGGCTGGGCTATGTGCCCTGCGCTGGCGAAAGCGTGGAAGAGATGCTGGCGTCCAGCTACGAGATCGACGTGGCGGGTGTTCGGGTAAGGGCTGAGGCTTCGATGAAACCCATGTACGATCCCAAGAGCGAAAGGGTGCGCGCCTGAGTGAAGGCCCCCGGGCGGGGGCCTTCGAGGCTGCAGGTTCAGCGCATGCGCATGCCGTTGGCAAGAAGCTCTCCGTCCTCGGTAAATTCGAGGTGGGAGTTCAGCACATCCTCGCCAGCGCTGTCATCGGGTTTGGCAACCATGCCAACCATCATGCGGGCAGCCATGGCTTGCTGTTCCGGCAAGATCCCGATTTTGACGAGACGGTCGAGCAGTGTGTTGCCGCCGCGCAGGGTCAGGTCGAGGACGCCGGTGGGCTTGGGAAAGCCCGCGTAGGTGGTGGTGTCGCTGTTATCAAAACTCGCCTCGCCCATGCCGGTCAGTTCCGCCCCGGCGGCCTTGAGCCGGAAGTTTTCAAGGGTGACGGCGTGCAATTCGCCTGGCAGTTCGCCCGCCTCGCCGCGGGCCGCGACATCGGCGAAATCGAACCAGTCCCAGAAGCTTTTGACCTTGGCGTTCAGGGCAAGCGAAAGGGCCATCGGATCCCGCGGGATTTCGCGTGTAGGGTCAACCATGCCCCAGAGCTGTTCGGGGATTTCCAGACCGGTCATGTCAAGCGAAAGGGCCGCGTCCTGAAGCGTTTCCCCGGCCGAGATCGGCAGCGTGGCGCTGGCCGTGTTTCTCGCGATGATCGCGCTTATCGGAAAGGGGATTGCGTCGGGCGCGCTGAAAGAGAAACGGGTATTTTCCATCAGGGCAGCAACTTGCAGCCTTTCGCGGTTCAGGGAAAAGCTGGTGTCATAGGTGTCGGATTCCGACAGCTGATGCGAGACCGGTGCCCCGTCGAGTGTGATGGTCTGTTCCGACCGGTACCCGTCGAGGCTGCTTTCACCGCTAAAGCGCAGACCACGTTCCATCGCGTCGGCAAGGTTGAAGAACGAGATCCCGCTGCGCGGCAGGAGCATTTCATGCGAGGCCGTCAGACCCTGCGCCGTGCCGGAGAAAACCGACCTTGCACCGGCGGTATCCGTATAATCGGCGTTGAACTCATTCGCGCCCAGCTGCATCTGCCCGTTTACCGTCACAAGGCTTGAGGCGGCGATGCTGGCGGTGCCGGAGAGATCGCGGGCGGTGCCGCCGATGGTCAGACCTTCGGATTGAACGTCCTCGAATTCGACATCCCGGACGGCGAAATCGAGCTGATCCGCCGAGTAGGCGTAGGAAATCTCGCCCGGCAGACCGCTGGCAGAGATGTTCAGGTTGGTCGAGGTGACGTCGACGGTCCCGGCATAGGTGCCTTCGTCGGTGATCTCGGCCCGCATCGTAACGCTCTGCGTGGCCGGATACTGCACATCTACCGTGCCGTCATCGTTCTGAACCAGATCGAACCCCGATTGGGTCAGGGTGAAAGTGCCCGCATCCTCTGGCAGGTCCCATGACATCGTGATCGGACCGACGCTGACGCCATTCGACGAGCGTTCAATGGTTGTTTCGGGCTTGCCGCCAAAGGTATCGAGATAGGCCTTGATATTGGTCCAGACATCATCGGCGCTGACATCCGCAAAGGCGGGTTGTCCAAGGGCGAAAGACGCCATCGCGGCGGTACAGCTCAGGCGGGCTAAAAGGTTCATTTTCAATTCCTTATGTCTATCCGACAGGGACCCGGGTGCTTGGAGGGCCCTGTCTTTCCGTCTGACATGCTTTTCGCCGGAATGTGACCGAAGCGCGAAACACTTGCGGTGATTTCTCGATAATCGGCACGATCCCGCCCGCTATTCCCTGAGCAGGCGGCCAAGGCGGGTGATGCCTTCCTCGATTTGGGCCTGATCGGCGCAGGAAAAGCTGAGCCGGAGCGTATTGCCCCCGCTGCCGTCGGCAAAGAATGCCCGACCGGGCACAAAAGCGACGCGCTGGGTTTCGAGAGATTTCGCCAGAAGATCCGCCGCGTCGAGGCGTTCGGGCAGGGTGAGCCAGACGAACATGCCGCCCTCGGGTCGCGTCCATTCCACGCCTTCGGGCATATGCCGCTTCAGAGCATCCAGCATGTAGTCGCGGCGCGATTTATAGACGTCGCGCAGGTTTGCCACGTGGCTTTCGAACAGGCGGCTGGCCACCTCGGCGATGGCCATCTGGTTGATGGTAGAGGAATGCAGGTCCGCCGCCTGTTTCATCAGGACGAGCCGCCGGATCACCGGGGCCGCGCCACAGACCCATCCCACGCGCAGACCGGGCGACAGGGTTTTCGAGAAACTGCCGCAATAGAGCGTACGCGCAGCATTGATGTCGCCGGTCCGTTCGATTTCAAGCGCGAGGATCGGGGGGATCGCCTCACCGTCGTAGCGCAGCGATTGATAGGCGGCATCCTCGATCACGGGGATGTCGAGCGTTTCCGCCAGATCGAGCAGTTTGCCACGGGCCGTCCGGTCGAGCGTGCGTCCGGTGGGATTGGCGAAATCGGCGGAGGTATAGGCGAATTTCACCTCGCTATCCGCCTTGGCGGCAGCATCGGCATAGCTTTCCGGGGTTCTGTTGGTGTCGGGCGCGAGCTGGTCATAGCGTGGCTCATAGGCGTTGAACGCCCCGAGCGCGCCAAGGTAGGTCGGCCAGCCCACAAGGGCGGTATCGCCCGGGGACAGCAACAGCTTGCCGAGGTAATCGAGGGCCTGCTGCGATCCCGAGGTGATGAGGATGTTTTCCTCGCTGCAGGGCACGCCAAGGGCGGCCATCTGCCCGGCGATCCAGCTGCGCAGCGGCAGGTAGCCTTCGCTGACAGAGTATTGCAACGCTGCCTGAGCCTTGTCACCGCTGAGGATGGTCGAGAACGCCTCCTCAAAAGCTTTCGCGGGAAACAGCTTGGGATCCGGGATGCCACCCGCGAAAGAGATGATATCCGGCTGCTCGAGGAGTTTCAGCAGTTCGCGGATTTCCGACGCCTTCATGCGGGTCATCCGGGTTGCGAATACCTGTTCCCAGTTCATCTTTTCATCCTTCGATCAACGTGACTGGGGCGAACTGTGCGGATCGGATCAGTTAAGTCAATATTGCTGACTTAACTGACACATTTCTTGATCCGCGATCAGCTTAACGCTTCGCGGTATTTGAGAAAGCGCGCGTCGGTCTTGACCCGCTCGTTCATCGCTTCGCGCAGGGCGCCAACCGCCTTGTGCGGGCGCATGACCACTTCGAATACCGCGATCAGACCGTCATCGTTCAGGGTGATCAGGTCGACGCCGACCGCGTCCAGCTCGCCGATCTTGCACTGAAATTCCAGCGCCCAGTCCTTGCCGTCGCCCATCACGCGACGGTAGCTGAAATCGGTAAAAACCTTGCCCACATGTCCCAGAACAGCGGCCACCGGTTCCCGCCCGGTCCATGTGGCGAAATAGGTGGGAGGCAGGAATTTCACGTCTTCGGCCAGCAGGTCGGCGATCTTGGTGTCATCGCCGCTGGCGACGACCTCCTGCATGCGGGTGATGGTCGGGTGCATATGTATCTCCTCCTGTTTCGGGCACTGTTGCCCGGTGCGGGTAAGGCCGCAAGTGCGTTGTTGTGCGCGCCCTTCGCAGCGCGTAAGCAGCGGCGCATGGCACCCGGATCAGAATATAACCCGCCCGAGGGTCCGCTGGACCTGTTGCACCACGATGCGCAGATCGTCGTCGTGAACAAGCCCGACGGGCTGTTGTCTGTGCCGGGTAAGGGCGAACATCTGGCGGACTGCCTGATCACTCGCTTGCAGGCGGTGTTTCCCGATGTACTGCTGGTGCATCGTCTGGACCGGGACACGTCGGGCGTGATGGTCTTTGCCCTGACGCCGCATGCGCAGCGTCACCTTGGGCTGCAATTCGAGAAACGCCATGCCAAGAAGACCTATGTGGCGCGGCTGGACGGCAAGCTGGAGCCGAAATCGGGCACGGTGGATCTGCCGCTGATCGTGGATTGGGAAAACCGACCGCGTCAGATGGTCGATCCCGAGAACGGACGCCCGGCGCAGACCGACTGGAAAGTTCTGCGTCACGAGGGGGATACGACGCGGGTTCGGCTGTTCCCCAAGACCGGGAGAAGCCACCAGCTGCGGGTGCATATGCTGTCTTTGGACCATCCGATCCTTGGCGACCCTCTTTACGCCAGCGGGGCGGCGTTGGATCACGACCGGATGATGCTGCATTCCGAGGAATTGCGCATCAAGCACCCGGATGGCGGTGCCTCGTTGAAATTCCGAGCACCCGCGCCATTCTGAAAATCAGGTTTCGATCCGAAGCCAATTGGGCGGGAGGATGTCCGGGTTCTGCAGCTTGGGGTTACCGAACCAGTTTGCCGGCCCCGCGACCATTTTGTCCGAATGTGCGTTCAGCCACGCAGCCCACCACGAAAACGATGAATTGGCAATGATATTGTGCTGGCAGAGTGACATGAGCCGCATGTCCTCGAAATCGCGGTCGGGTCCATTGAAATCGACGACGACTTTCTCAAAGGGCAGCGGCAGGTTCTCGCGGGCCCAATCGGGATCGTCGGAAAAGACGAAAACCGTGGGGTCTTTGGAGAGGTCCTTTGAAATCCGGGAAAGCGCTGCATCGTAATAGGCTTGGTCGCAGAGCACGTGCGCGTCGAGCGCCACGTAATCGCCGCGCCGGACGTGCAGGGCAATGGAAAGTGTTTCACCGATGCGCTGGGCCATGTCTGCGTTTTCCGATGACGAGAATTCCGGAAAGGCAAAGTCGGCACGGATCGTGTCGGCGATGGCAGAGAAGTACTTTTCGCTTTGCCAATAACCGTGCAGATAGCTCTGGTCGCCCCATGCCTCAAAGGCGGCATTGTAGCCAAGACCTTGCTCCCGCCGCAGGTAGGGTTTGCGCCCGGTGTAACGCCAGAGCGCATAGGCCAACGGTTTTTCAAGTCGGGAGGGGGGGAGCGGTTCCGGCGTGGTCAGGGGGAGGTCGAAGACGCGGGTCAGAAACCCTTCGCCGCGTGCGAGTGCCTCGCGCGCATCCAGCCCCACCGGCAGATCGAGGCGCGCCGCCAAGGCCCGTGCGGCGGCATATTGGAACATCTGGTTGCCGAGGCGGCCGTGAAGGCGGGAAATGATCATTGGTCGTCCTGTGCGCGGGCTTGTCCTGCTGTGCCACAGCGCGGAGATCTTCTCAAACCCTGAAATGGGCGCGTGACGGCGGGCCAACGGCGCAGCCCAAGAAAATTGAATTTTCTTGGTAAAATTCTGTGAGAATTTTGCGGTGGCTTGACGTGGCGGGAGTTCATGCCTATCTGGCCGACAGGTTCGGGTTCCCTGCCGCTCGCAGGCATTTCGCCATGGTGAAACCCGCTTTGCATCTTACGTCTCTGTCCAGTGGCATGTGCAACGGTTGGTAACGCGGGCACCTCCTTATCAATTGCATGCCTGTCATGAGGCTACAGATGATGACATCCAATACAACAGACCGGCTTACGGATCTGAAATCGCAAGCGCGTCGGCTGCGGCGCGACATGGCCGAAACTGGTCGTGATATCAGCCATGGTCAGGCGCTTGAAATGATCGCGCACCAGCAGGGTGCGCGTGACTGGAATACCCTTACCGCGACAGTGCGTCGGAACGGGAACAAGCGTCCTTTCGCGGTCGGAGATCGGGTGGAAGGCCAGTATCTTGGTCAGCCCTTCACTGGCTATGTTCACGGGCTTTCCGTCGGGCCGCAGGGCAAATACCAGCGGATCACGCTGCATTTCGATGAACCTGTCGATGTGGTGACCTTCGACAGCTTCTCGTCCTTTCGCCAGCGGGTGAGCGCGGTGATTGATGACGAGGGCCGGTCGCTTTACCGCATCTCAAGCGGGGCCCCGCAACTGGTGCTGCACCACGCCGGGTTGTGACGGATCGGCAAAGCAGTGACCAGAACAATGAAAAGGGGCCGCCCCGGTATCCGGAGCGGCCCCATTCATGTGAGACGCGTGTGGCTTATTCTGCCGCCCAGCCGCCGACGGCCTTGATCTCGAGGAAGTCCTCGATGCCGTAGACGCCACCTTCGCGGCCGTTGCCGGACTGTTTCATGCCGCCGAACGGCGCGCCCGGGCTGCGGCTTGCGCCATTCATTTCCACCATGCCGGAACGGAGCTTGCGGGCCATGCGGTTGGCGCGTTCGCCGTCCTGGGTCTGGACGTAGTTGGTGAGACCGTAAACCGTGTCATTGGCGATCTCGATGGCTTCCTCTTCGCTGTCGAAGGGGATCATCGTCATGACCGGGCCAAAGATCTCTTCGCGGGCGATGGTCATCTGGTTGTTCACATCAGCAAAAATCGTCGGTTTCACGTAGAAACCACGGTTCATCCCGTCGGGGCGGCCAACGCCACCGGCGACGAGTTTCGCACCTTCGTCGATGCCCTTCTGGATCAGGTCCTGAATCTTTTTGAACTGAACCTCGTTCACAACGGGACCGATGTGTCGGCCTTCGTCATGGGCGCTGCCCACGGTGACAGAATTCGCAACTTCGGCAGCGGTTTCAACGGCCTTGTCGTAGATCGGGCGTTGCACCAGCATCCGCGAGGGCGCGTTGCAGGACTGGCCAGAGTTGTTCATCATGTGCAGCACGCCGCGCTTGATAGCCTTTTCATCCGCGTCTTCAAAGACCACGTTCGCGCCTTTGCCGCCCAGTTCGAGGTGAACTTTCTTGAGCGTATCTGCTGCGGCTTTCGAAATTGCCGTACCGGCGCGGGTGGAGCCGGTGAAGGAGACCATGTCGACGTCCGGATGGCTGGACAGTTGGGTGCCAACGCCCGCGCCATCGCCGTTCACGAGGTTGAAGACACCGGCCGGGAAGCCTGCCTCGTCCATCATCTCGGCGAAGACCATCGCGTTCAGCGGGCTTTGCTCGGACGGTTTCAGCACCATGGTGCAGCCTGCAACGGCGGCGGCACCAACCTTGAGCGTGATCTGGTTCATCGGCCAGTTCCACGGCGTGATGAGCGCGGCGACGCCGACGGCTTCCTTGATGATCCGGTCGTTCTGGAATTTTTCGCTCAGCGGCGCGTCGAATTCGAATTCCTTGGCGGCGCGGATGAAGTTCTTGAGATGGAAGCTGCCCGAGCCGAACTGCTGGGTGCGTGCCATGTCGATGGGCGCGCCCATTTCCATGCTGATCGCCTGCGCCATGTCTTCGCCACGGGTGTTATAGACCTCGAGCAGTTTCTCGAGATAGGCGATGCGCTCGGCGGCGGGCATGTACATCCAGTCGCCGAGAGCGGCCTTGGCGGCGGCCACGGCTGCATCTGTATCGGCCTGGCTGCCGAGCGAGATCACGGCGCAGGGCTCTTCGGTGGAAGGGTCGATCACGTTGAAATCGTTCGGGGCAGAGGGGGCAACCCACTTGCCGTTGATGTAAAAGTCGCGTTTCTCGATCATATCTCAGCTCCCAATAAATGAGTCCCGACCGCCCGGTCGGGAGATTCGCGCCACTCTGTCACTGCAGCGCATGCTCGGCAAGTCAGGGGATGAAACTGCCGCGTCTTGTGACTAGATAGGGGGTACAAGAGTCGTCAACTCCATGAATGGGGGGAAACCAAATGAGTTTACGCATCAACGATACCGTTCCGAATTTCACCGCAGAGACCGATCAGGGCACGATCAAGTTCCATGATTGGATCGGCGACAGCTGGGCGATCCTGTTTTCGCATCCAAAGGATTTCACGCCGGTCTGCACGACAGAATTCGGTGCGGTCGCGCAGCTTGCCGATGAATGGGAAAAGCGTGGCACCAAGGTGATCGGTGTTTCGGTCGACGGGGTCGAGGATCACAAGAAATGGAAAGGTGATATCGAAACGGCAGGCGGCGCCAAGGCGGGCTTTCCGATCATCGCGGACGAAGGTCTTGAGGTTTCCAAGGCGTTCGACATGCTACCGGCAGAAGCCTATCTTCCCGACGGGCGCACCCCTGCCGACAGCGCGACCGTGCGCTCGGTCTTTATCATCGGGCCGGATAAGCAGCTCAAACTGTCCATGACCTATCCGATGACGGTTGGCCGCAACTTTGCCGAGGTGCTGCGCGCGCTCGACGGGTTGCAGATGTCGGCCAAGGGCGTTGCGACCCCCGCAAACTGGCAGCCCGGTGGCGACGTGATCATCCCCACGTCGGTCAGTGACGCGGATGCCAAGGAAAAGTTCGGTGAGTTCAAGACCGTTCTTCCCTACCTGCGAACGACCAAGGCCCCGGCCTGAGGTATCCTTTAATTCTCAGGACAAGCGCCGGTCAGTGACCGGCGCTTTCTTTTTTGGGGCCTGGTTGGGGTCAGGGGCCGTCTTGATGGCGCCGCAGATGCGAGTACCCCGAGATACTATCGAGGCCATGTCTGGGGGCGCAGGCGAAGCTGGGCGCGGTAGGCCGCGCGGGCCCATTCGCGACGCAGTTTGCCGCGCGCCGGCGTGCGTGTCTGGATCGTCGAGCCACCGATTTCCGAGGCGACCTCGCGGTTGCCGTTGCCCAGCAGGCTGTGGATGGGCTGACCGGTGATCCAGTGCATCTGAAGAAAAGTATCGACGGGGCGGTCGATTTCCTGCGTCGCGTCGAGCAGCTTTGCCGCTGCATCGCGTCCGACGATCTGGCAGATACATTGCAGTCCGATCACCTGCGGCAGGATCAGCCGCATCTTGCCGACCTGCGCCAGTGTGCGTGCGGGTTTCTCACGTGTCTTTACCGGAAGTCGAACGTACATGCCGCTGGTCATGTTGCCTTCGACCAAGGCAAGGGCGCGGGCGAACTGGTCGGGGGCGAGTGACAGGTCATCCTCGGCAATGAGCGCGTAATCGTCATCGCTGTCGACCAGTTTTTGCCAGCATTTCCGGTGGCTGAGAAACACGCCGATCTCTGCAGGCATCAGCAGAAAGGGATAGCGGGGGTTGTGGAGGTCGCCGCCATGAACAGTCATCGAGGCGATCTGCGCCGGATCGCGGCCATTCACCGCCTCGACGGTTTCACCCTGCGGCAAAGTCGACAGCAGCTTGTCGACGTTCTCGCGGCGTTGCGTGCTGGACGACATGTGAATGATGTAGGATCTCATATGCCGTTCATAGACAGACTGCCTCGCCCGCGCCAGATGCACGGACGGGGCAAGGAAAAATCGCTAGGGACTATCCTACGTTTCAGGCGACGCGCAGGGGACGGCGGATCAGGCCAAGCGCCGCGATTGCGCCGAGCAGCAGGGGCAGGCCCGCAGGAAGCGGCACGGCAGTCACGGAAACCTGGGCCGCCGCATATTCCGCGAATTCCTGATGCACGATCCTGTTTGGATGGACCGAATCGGCGAAGAAATAGGAATCTGCTTCACTGACGTCGACGACCAGTCCGCCGTTGGAATCGAAACTGACGGCGCAGTTGTCCAGCGGCGTAAAGGTCGACATGCTGGGCGTGCAAGCTTCGGTAAGATTGGTCAGACCCAACGCCGCGGCACGGGGGCGAAGTTCGTCGATGAAATCGGTGAAATCGAGGAAAAAGATATTCAGCCCCTCGTTCTCAAGATCGATCAGGTTGGCGGCAAGCTGGGTGTTGAATTCTGCCGAGGCGGCGCTGAGAGCGCCAGCGGCAGGGTTGCCGTAAAAGCCCGGATTGTCAGCGATATCGGGCAGATTGGAGACAAGGAAGTTGTTGAAATTGCCCCCCAGTGCGGCGACCGCGCGAATGCCGTCGGTCACAGAATTGGCGACGGCCTTGCCATCTGCCGTACCGGTCGCGCCAAAGCTCTGGAACAGATCATTGGCCCCGAAGAGAGCCGAAACTAGCGGGTTGGTCCCGGCGGCGCCGACGTAGGATGACATCACCCCGACCTGCCCCATGAAAGTCGCCAGCGGTTGCAGGGCAGGGGGATAGGTATTGGCATTCACATCTCCGGCGGTTGCGCCTCCGAGAGCAAAGTTCGCTGTGAATTTACCATTGGCGGTGAAGGAGTCGGCGAGAAGTTCGGTCCAGACGGGACCATTCGAGAAACGACCGCCAAGGCTTGGCGGGGCAAGCGTGCCGAGTTTGCCGTCATCGCTGAGGCTATCCCCCAGCGAGAAGAAGCTGGTAAAGCTCATGTCGATGGATGAGGCGCTTGCGGGCAGCGCAAGGCAAATGGCGGCGATCGCCGCGAGTGTTCGTTTCAGCATGTCGTCTCCTCCCAAAGAACGTTGGCGCGCTGGACGCGGCGCCAAGGGGGAGTAGGGCACAGGTGCGGAAACATTGAAATAGTATTGTTTCCGTATTCAGTTCAATTCTTTCTTGTCGTTTCCGCCTAGGCGAGGTGATCGCTTAGAATGAAAATTCCCATGCCGACGAGAATCACGCCTCCGACGACTTCAAAGATATTGCCGAAGCGACGACCCAAGACGCCGCCCAGCAGGGTTCCGGTGGTCGTCATTGCAAAGGTGGCCGCGCCGATGGCGAGCGCGATGGCAAGGATGTTCACATCGAGAAAGGCCAGCGATATCCCGACGGCAGTCGCGTCGATCGAAGTTCCTACGGCCGTCGCAACAAGCGCAAAGGCGCTGCGTTTGCGCGGCGCGGTATCTGTATTGTGAAAGGCGACGTAGATCATGTGCAGCCCGACTCCCGCCAGCAGGGCAAAAGCGATCCAGTGATCCCATGTTTCGATGTAGCGTGTTGCCGCGCGGCCCAGTAGCCAGCCGATCAACGGTGCGATGGTCTCGACCGTGCCAAACAAGAGCCCGCGTCCGAGTGCCGTTGCAATGGAGGGCGTCTGCTGGTTTCTGCTTCCCTTTGCGATTGACGCAACGAAGGCATCCGCAGACATGCTGAACGCCAAAAGCGCGATGGTCAGAGGGGTCATTTTCCGGTCTCCAACGGGGCGGCAGCGGCAAATCCGGCCTTACGCTGCAAACGCAAGCGCAGTCTGTAACCGGGCGGCGGGAATCGTTGCGGCCATTGAGGGACGGTAGGTAGGAGCGAGCATCCTAAGTGTCAATAAAATAAGGATAAATGCTAATGCGAACAAGTTGCATTACAGGTTCGAACCTACCGGGCCTGCCACAAAAAAGCCCCCGGTTTGCACCGGGGGCGTTCGTTCTTCTTTCGGAGAGAAGGGCTTAGTCTGCCGCTTCTTCCTTGGCGGCTTCTTCGCCGGTTTCCTGATCGACGACTTTCATCGACAGGCGAACCTTGCCACGGTCATCAAAGCCCAGCAGCTTGACCCAGACTTCCTGACCTTCCTTGAGCACATCCGACGGATGGTTCAGGCGGCGGTTTTCAATCTGGGAGACGTGCACGAGGCCGTCACGCTTGCCGAAGAAGTTCACGAAGGCGCCGAAATCGACGAGCTTCACGACTTTGCCCTTGTAGATCTTGCCTTCTTCCGGCTCGGCCACGATAGAATAGATCATGTCATAGGCCTTTTGGATGGCTTCGGCATTCGGGCTGGCGATCTTGATGATGCCGTCGTCGTTGATGTCGACCTTGGCACCCGAAACTTCGACGATCTCGCGGATCACCTTGCCGCCCGACCCGATCACTTCGCGGATCTTGTCGGTGGGCACCTGCATGGTTTCGATGCGCGGTGCGTGTGCGCTGAACTCGCCTGCGCTGGACAGGGCCTTGTTCATCTCGCCGAGGATGTGGATACGGCCGTCCTTGGCCTGGGCCAGGGCTTTTTCCATGATCTCGGGGGTGATGCCGGCAACCTTGATGTCCATCTGGAGCGAGGTGATGCCGTTTTCAGTGCCTGCGACCTTGAAGTCCATGTCGCCGAGGTGGTCTTCGTCACCAAGGATGTCCGACAGGATCGCGTAGGACCCATCGTCTTCGAGGATCAGACCCATCGCAACACCGGCCACCGGCGCCTTGAGCGGAACGCCTGCATCCATCATCGACAGCGAACCGCCGCAGACGGAAGCCATCGAGGAGGAACCGTTGGATTCGGTGATCTCGGACACGACGCGGATCGTGTAGGGGAAATCGGTCGAAGCCGGGAGAACCGCCTGAAGCGCGCGCCATGCCAGCTTGCCGTGGCCGATTTCGCGGCGACCGGGCGAACCAACGCGGCCTACTTCACCCACCGAATAGGGAGGGAAGTTGTAGTGGAGCAGGAAGTTCGATTTGAAGTTGCCGTGCAGCGCGTCGATGAACTGTTCGTCATCGCCGGTGCCAAGCGTGGTCACGACCAGACCTTGGGTTTCACCACGGGTGAACAGAGCCGAACCGTGGGTCCGCGGCAGCAGGCCGGTTTCCGCAACGATCGGGCGGATGTCGGTGGTGGTACGGCCGTCGATCCGCTTGCCGGTTTTCACCACGTCGCCGCGCAGGATGCCTGCTTCGAGCTTTTTCATGGCGGAACCGAGGTTCGCGTCCTCGACCTGTTCTTCGGTCAGAGCAGCGATGATCGCTTCGCGGGCCGCAGCAACGGCCGTGGTGCGTTCCTGCTTGTCGGTCAGGGCGAAGGCTTCACGCATCTGCGCTTCACCTGCGGCTTTAACGGCTTCGTACAGCTCGGAGTAATCCGGTGCGTCGAAATCGAACGGCTCTTTCGCCGCTTCTTCGGCCAGCGAGATGATCAGGTCGATCACCGGTTGGATCTGCTCATGCGCAAAGTTCACCGCGCCGAGCATTTCCGCTTCGGAAAGTTCGTAGGCTTCGGATTCGACCATCATGACGGCGTCTTTGGTGCCGGCCACGACGAGGTCGAGACGCTGCTCGGGGTTCAGGCGCAGGTCCTGCATGTCGTCGACGGTCGGGTTCAGGATGTATTCACCATCCTCAAAGCCAACGCGGGCACCGGCGATTGGGCCACGGAACGGTGCACCAGAGATCGTCAGGGCAGCCGAAGCGGCGATCATCGCGACGATATCGGGGTCATTGACCAGATCGTGCGAGAGCACGGTGCACATGACCAGAACTTCGTTCTTGAAGCCGGGTACAAAGAGGGGACGGATCGGACGGTCGATCAGGCGGGCCGTCAGCGTTTCCTTTTCGGTCGGACGTGCTTCGCGCTTGAAGAAACCGCCGGGGATCTTGCCGGCCGCGTAATATTTTTCCTGGTAATGAACGGTCAGCGGAAAGAAATCCTGACCGGGCTTGGGTGCCTTGGCAAAGGTCACGTTCGCCATGACGCTGGTTTCGCCCAGCGTGGCAATCACGGTACCGTCAGCCTGACGCGCAACCTTGCCGGTTTCCAGCGTGAGCGTCTCTTCGCCCCACTGCATGCTTTTTGTCGTTGTGTTAAACATCATCGTATCCTGATTGGGAGCGCTCCCGGCGTTCCGGGTCTCCCGTTTGCATGGCGGCCCCATTGCCGCCGACCCTTATACCTTCATCCGCGTGCCAGGGTCCGGGCACATCGTCTCAGATTGGCCGCCCATACACGGGATTGGCCGCTTTGAAAAGGTTTGTCTTGTGGCAGCGCCGGCACCGGCGGAAAGGCACGCGCCTTGCAAGCGGGCGGGGGACTGAAAACACTGGCTTTTTCGCGCTGTGAGCAGCGTCGGAGGCAAGTTTGACTTGTATCCGCGCCAATCTCGGCCAAGACTGTTTCTGTCTTGTATAACCGGAAAACCGGAACCTGTCGCAACCAATAGGGAAATTCATCATGACTTCTTTCTCAAGGCTGGCACTGGCAAGCGCCGTGGCCCTGATGGCCGGACTGGGAGCCGCACAGGCTCAGACCAGCGCCACCGTCGCCATGCAGCTTGAGCCGCCCCATCTCGATCCGACTTCCGCCGCCGCGGGGGCCATCGACTCGGTGACCTATTCCAATATCTTCGAGGGCCTGACGCGCTTTGCCTCTGACGGGTCGATCATTGCCGGGCTGGCCGAAAGCTGGGAAATCTCCGAAGACGGGCTGACCTATACGTTCAAGCTGCGCGATGGTGTGACGTTTCACGATGGCACCACGATGGATGGCGAAGACGTCAAGTTCAGCCTCGATCGTGCCCGCGCCGAAGACAGCGTGAACGCGCAAAAGGCGCTGTTCACAGCGATCGACACGGTCGAAGTTGTCGATCCGCTGACCGTCAAGGTCACGCTGAGCGAGCCGAACGGTCTGTTCCTGTTCAACATGGCATGGGGTGACGCGGTGATCGTGGCGCCCGAAAGCATCGATGACATCAAGTCGACGCCCATCGGGACCGGCGCGTTCAAATTCGTGAGCTGGTCGCAGGGCGACAGCATCCAGATCGAGAAATACGCGGATTACTGGGGTGAGCCGGCCATGCTGGACAGTGCCACCTTCAAGTTCATCTCGGACCCGACCGCCGCCTTTGCCGCGATGATGGCCGAGGATATCGACGCCTTTGCGGGCTTCCCCGCGCCAGAGAACCTGCCGCAGTTCGAAGCCGATGCGCGGTTCCAGGTGCTTGTTGGGTCCACCGAGGGCGAAACCATCCTTGCGATGAATAACAAGCGCCCGCCCTTCGATAACGTCAAGGTGCGCGAAGCCGTTGTGCATGCCATCAACCGCCAGTCGGTCATCGACGGGGCCATGTTCGGGCTTGGCACGCCGATCGGGACGCATTTCGCGCCGCATAACCCCGATTACGTCGATCTCACGGGGGTCTCGGAATACGATCCGGCCAAAGCCAAGGCCCTGCTGGAAGAGGCCGGCATGGCAGACGGGTTTGAAACCACGCTGCACCTGCCGCCTCCGTCCTATGCCCGTCGCGGTGGCGAAATCATCGCTGCGCAGCTGGCCGAAGTCGGTATCACCGCCGAGATCATCAACGTCGAATGGGCTCAGTGGCTGGAAACGGTGTTCCGAGGCAAGGATTTCGGCATGACCATCATCAGCCACACGGAGCCGATGGATATCGGTATCTATGCGCGGCCCGATTACTATTTCCAGTATGACAATGCGGCGTTCCAGGAGCTGATGACCAAGCTGAATGGGACCACCGATCCTGACGAGCGGTCCACGATGCTCAAGGACGCGCAGGAAATCATCGCCAATGACTACGTGAACGGCTACCTGTTCCAGCTTGCCTATCCGGTGATCGCTAAAGCCGGGCTCAAGGGCCTGTGGAAAGACGCGCCGACACAGGCGGTGGACCTGACGGCCGTTAGCTGGTCCGAATAAACCCGTTTTACACTGGGCCGGTATGTCCGGCCCGGTACTCCATCCGGCAAGCAGCTCATCACTCTGTAAGATGGTTGCTTGCGGGAAAGTGGACCGGTGGTGGATAATCGCTTGCGGTCCACATATGCGGAAAAACGCCTTGAATATACCTTTGGCGCGCTGTTTCGTTTCCGCAGTCTGTAACATACGAAAAATATGTTCCTTCAGTGCGGCCCGATAGGGTATGAGTTTGGAAACAGATTAGAGCACTAAACATATTTTGCGAGGCCGAGACGTGGAGGAGCGTAGCGGGTTGATAGGTGAAATGGTTTGGGTTTGAACATTGATCACCGGGCCGAACTGGATCGGCTCTACATGCTTGACTATGGTGAGACGCCCGAAGTCATCGCGCGTTTTGTCGGTGTCGTGGCCGGTGGGATCGTTCTTTACTTTCATTCTCACTGGTTCATATCGCTGCTTTGGGTGTTCTTCTTCGTAAAGCTTCACCTTTTCTATTTTCTCTTTCTGCGCAGTCGGGGAGAAGTGGTCACCCGGCGCGAGCACTATATCGCCGCAACCCTCTTTCTCTTATTGCTGATCGCCTTTCTATGGCTGCCGACAGTTCTTATCGTGCAGGACGACGAAGCGCTGAATTTCGCGGGGGCGGCGCTGATTGGCTGCATTCTCGTCTTTCTCGTCTACCGCTGCGACACACTGATGTACCTTGTCGTCGGTGAGATCGTCATCGTCGCAGTGATGATCGGCTGGATACTTTATTACGTACTGCCGGATTTCGGGCAGCTTCCGACGCAGCTGGCAATCGTTGTCTGTGGTCTGGCGCTCTTGGGATATCTCACGCGGTCCATCCTTCAGGGTCGATCCAACCGGCTGGCATCCGAGGCTGCCGCGATGGGTACGGCGCAGGCGCAGAAGATGGCGGCGATCGGTCGTCTCGCCGGTGGCGTCGCGCATGATTTCAACAACATCCTGACCGCGATCCAGGGCAATCTGGAACTCTACGATGAATTTACCGACCCGCGCGACAAGGACGATTCGGTCAGGCGGGCGCATACGGCATCGCGTCAGGCCGAGGTTCTCGTCCGGCAGCTGATGGTCTATGCGCGCAAATCCGTCATGGAAGTCGGCAGCTATGATGTTGACCTGATGTTCGAGGAATTCCTGTCGCTCGTCCGGCATCTCGTTCCCGGTACTGTCCGCGTGGTGACACGACGGCCCGAAAAGGGGATGTTCGCTTGGGCCGACAGCAAGCAGCTTGTCACCGCTCTGATCAACCTCGCTCAGAATGCGGTCGATGCGATGCCCGACGGTGGCGTTCTGACCCTTTCTGCCCGCGAATGGAAGTCGAAGCAGCCTGTGCCGACGGTCGACGGCGATGCCCTGCCGCCCGGCTCTTACGTGGTATTCGAGGTCGAGGATACCGGCACAGGCATAGACGGCGCGATCATGGACCGCGTGGTCGAGCCGTTTTTCACCACAAAGCCCGTGGGTCACGGATCGGGTCTCGGCCTTTCCATGGTGCTCGGGCTTGCGCGCGAGCTTGGCGGCGGGTTGCAGATCAGTTCCTCGGCCAAGGGCACCAAGGTGACCATTCTGCTGCGCTGGATCGAAGAAGGCGAATTTCCCGCAGCGGCGGCCTGAACAGTCCGATAAAAACGCCCGATTGATGAGCGCCGCTGTCATGCGCTATCACGCGGTCAACGCGCGCTCTGGACGCTCCCTGTCCGCGCGCATAACGTGGCGCCGATGCTGAACTATATCTTCAAACGCTTCCTCTCGCTGATTATCAGCCTGGCGGTTGCAAGCCTTGTCATTTTTTTCGTGATCGAAGTCGCGCCGGGTGATCCGGCGCAATTCATGCTGGGGATCAACGCCCAGCCCGATACGGTTGCCGCGCTGCGCACCGAGCTTGGTCTGGACGTGCCGAAATGGCAGCGTTACCTCGGCTGGGTCGCTGGGCTGGTGACCGGAGATTTCGGTACGTCCTATACCTACCGCACGCCGATCAGCACGATGATCGCGGACCGGCTTTGGGTGTCGCTACCGCTGGCGATCTACGCGCTGACCCTGTCGACGGTCATCGCTTTTCCTGCCGGAATTTACGCCGCCGCGCGCCGGGGCAAGGGCGGTGATATGGCGGTGATGGGGGCCACCCAGCTTGGCGTGGCGGTGCCGAACTTCTGGTTCGCGATGATGATGGTGCTGATCTTTGCCATCAACCTGCGCTGGTTCAGCGCGGGCGGGTTCGCAGGCTGGGACAAGGGGTTCTGGACCGGGATACATTCGCTGACCCTGCCTGCCGTCTCGCTGGCCCTGCCACAGGCGGCGATCCTTGCGCGGGTCATGCGCTCGGCCCTGTTGGATATTCTGGGCGAGGATTTCATGCGCACCGCCCGTGCCAAGGGGCTGACCCGGCGACAGGCGCTTTGGCGGCACGGGGTGCGCAATGCGCTGATCCCGGTTCTGACGATCATCGGGCTGCAGTTTTCCTTTCTGCTGGCCGGGTCGATCATCATCGAGCAGGTCTTTTACCTGCCGGGCCTTGGGCGTCTGGTGTTTCAGGCCATCAGCTCGCGCGATCTGATCGTCGTCGAATCCGTCGTGATGCTGCTGGTTTTCGCGGTGATCACGGTCAATTTCCTTGTCGATCTGGCCTATGCCGCCGTCGATCCGCGACTGAGGTCCAGAACATGAGACGCAACCTGATCATCGGCGCGTTCCTGACCGCAGTTTTCGTGCTGGCCGCGCTTGTATCCTTTTTCTGGACGCCGTTCGACCACACGGCGATGAGCATTCCCGACAAGTTCCAGCGCCCCAATGGGGAGCACCTGCTGGGAACTGACCATTTCGGACGCGATATCCTGTCGATGATCATGGTCGGGGCGCGGACCTCGATTGCGGTCGCGCTGGTGGCGGTCGGGATCGGCATGGGCTTTGGTGTGCCGCTGGGACTTGCGGCCGCTGCGCGCAAAGGGACGTGGCTGGACGAGGTCATCATGCGCGGCAACGATCTGGTCTTTGCCTTCCCCTCGCTGGTCATCGCGATCCTGATTACTGCCGTTTTCGGGGCGGGGGCGATCAACGCGATCATTGCCATCGGTATCTTCAATATCCCCGTCTTTGCCCGGATCACCCGTGGCGCGGCCCTGTCCCTATGGGAGCGGGAGTTCATCATGGCGGCGCGGGTGTCCGGCAAATCGGCCACGCGGATCAGTTTCGAACATATCCTGCCCAACGTGATGAACTTGCTGATCGTGCAGGGGACGATCCAGTTTTCTCTGGGCATCCTGGCCGAGGCGGGGCTGTCCTATATCGGGCTGGGCGCGCAGCCGCCGACGCCCAGCTGGGGCCGGATGCTGGCAGATGCGCAGACGCTGGTTTCCATCGCGCCTCATATTGCTCTTATTCCCGGCGTCGCGATTATCCTGACGGTGCTAGGGCTGAATCTCATGGGTGACGGGCTGCGCGACTATCTTGATCCACGGCTGAGAGTATCGCGCGCATGAGTTTGCTTCAGATCGATAACCTGTCGATGGACATCGTGAACACGTCCATCCTGCGGGACGTGACGCTGACGGTTGATCCCGGCGAAATCGTCGCTGTCACCGGCGAAAGCGGGTCGGGCAAGTCGATGACGGCCTTTTCCGTAATGCAGCTTTTGCCCGAGAGCGTGAAGACCAGCGGGTCGATTTACCTTGATGGTAAGGATCTTTTGCAGGCCACCGAGGCCGAGATGTGCCGATTGCGAGGCAATACGGTCGGCATGGTGTTTCAAGAACCGATGACGGCGCTGAACCCGGTCAAGACCATCGGCGATCAGGTGACCGAGACGATCCTGATCCACAAGGCGATGTCGCCTGCCGATGCAAAGACCCGGGCGCGGGAAGTGCTGGATCGGGTCGGGCTTCCGGCTGATCGGTTCCCCCTGTCGCGCTATCCGCATGAACTCTCGGGTGGGCAGCGACAGCGCGTCGTGATCGCCATGGCGATCGCGCTGCGGCCCAAGCTGCTGATTGCGGACGAACCGACTACCGCGCTGGATGTGACGACGCAGGCGCAGATCCTCGATCTGCTCAAGGGGCTGGTCGAGGATTTCGGTATGGGTCTCTTGATGATTACCCATGACCTTGCCGTTGTGGCGGATATGGCGGACCGGATCGTGGTCATGCGGCGGGGCGAGGTTGTCGAGCGCGGCCCGACCAGGTCGCTGCTGGCGCAGATGAAACACCCCTATACGCGGCAGTTGTTCGAGGCATCGGGCCATCAGGTCGATCTGCCGCCGCGGCCCGAGCCCAAGCCCTTGCTTGAGGTAAAAGACGTGGTGCGCGACTATCGCCTGCCACGCACGCGCCCCTTTGCGCCTCACGGGCATTTCCGCGCCGTAAAAGGCGTGAGTTTCGAACTGCACCGGGGCGAACGGCTGGGTCTAGTCGGTGAATCCGGTTGCGGTAAGTCGACCCTGACGCGGGCTCTTCTGGGGTTGGAGCCGATACAGGGCGGGTCGATCACGCTGGACGGCGAACCGGTGTTCTCGGGGACAAAGCCGAACCTTGCCGTTCGGCGCAAGATGCAGGTTGTGTTTCAGGACCCGTTTGGCTCTTTCAACCCGCGCCATCGTGTCGACCGGCTGATCACCGAGCCGTTCTTTCTGCTGGACGAACCGCCCACCGGCAAGGCGCGCGAGGCCGCAATCGGAGAAGCGCTCGAGGCCGTCGGCCTGGCGGCACCCGATGCGAGCAAGTACATCCATGAATTTTCCGGCGGCCAGCGGCAGCGGATCGCGATTGCCCGTGCCCTGATCATCCGGCCCGAACTTATCTTGTTCGATGAGGCGGTGAGCGCGCTGGATGTCTCGGTCCGGGCTCAGATCCTTGACCTGTTGGCCGATCTCTGCCGCGCCTATGACCTGTCCTACCTGTTCATCTCGCATGACCTGAGCGTGGTGCGCACTGTGACCGACCGGGTGCTTGTCATGAAGTCGGGTGAAATAGTTGAACAGGGAGAGACCGAAGAGGTCTTTTCTAACCCGCGCCATCCCTATACGCGTACGCTCATCGACGCCGCGCCGGTTCTTCCCGATCTGGACGCGCTTGGAAGGAGCCTGACCGATGCCTGATACAATCAACAACACCCTCTGGTTTGACCCTGCGACCTGCCTGATCGGCGGTGAGTGGAAAGCGCCTGCTTCGGGCAAGCTGCTGGATTTGGTGAACCCGTCGGACGGCAGCGTGATCTGCCAGATCGCGGGCGGCGACGCGGCAGATATCGATGCGGCGGTCGAGGCGGCCCACGCGGCCCGCGCAGGGGCATGGGGCAAGATGACCGCGCTGGAACGCGGCCGCATCCTGACCCGCATCGGCCAGCTTGTGCTGGAAAAGGTCGATGAACTCGCCGCGCTCGAAGCGATGGACGTGGGCAAGCCGCTGGGCCAGGCCCGCGCCGACGCGGTGGCGCTTGCGCGTTACATGGAATTCTACGGCGGTGCGGCGGACAAGGTGCATGGCGAAACCATCCCCTACATGGACGGCTATACCGTTTATACGCTGCGTGAACCGCATGGTGTAACCGGCCACATCGTGCCGTGGAACTACCCGATGCAGATCATCGGCCGCTCGGTCGGCGCGGCGCTGACGATGGGCAATGCCTGCGTTTTGAAACCGGCGGAGGAAGCCTGCCTGACCGCGCTGGCCTTTGCCCATATCGCGCAGGAAGCCGGGCTGCCGGACGGCGCGCTGAACGTGGTGCCAGGTCTTGGTGCCGAGGCCGGTGCCGCCCTGTCGGGCCATCCGAAGATCCAGCACGTCAGCTTTACCGGTTCGGTTGCGACCGGCGCGCTGGTGCAGGCGGCGGCGGCCAAGAACGTGATCCCGGTCACGCTGGAACTTGGTGGGAAATCCCCGCAGATCGTGTTCGACGATGCGGATATCGATGCGGCGCTGCCCTTCCTTGTGAACGCGGGCGTGCAGAACGCGGGCCAGACCTGTTCCGCCTCTTCCCGTATCCTCGTGCAACGCGGGGTCTATGACGAGGTGCGCAAGCGCATGGGCGAGGCCTATGGTGAGCTGAGCGTTGGTCCGGCAGGCGAGAACCTGCGCCTTGGGCCGCTGATCTCGGCACGGCAAAAGGAAATCGTCAGCGGTTTCATTGCCAAGGGCAGCGATCTGCCCGTCGCCGGTGAAGGCGTGATCGTGGATCACGCGCCCGAGGCTGGTGCCTATGTAAAGCCGACGCTTTTCGCCGATGTTCCCGCCGATCACCCGCTGGCCCAGAACGAGATTTTCGGCCCGGTTCAGGTGATGATTCCCTTCGATACCGAGGAAGAGGCGCTGGCCATCGCGAATGGCACCGACTACGGGCTTGTTGCCAGTGTCTGGACCCGCGATGGCGCCCGGCAGATGCGGCTCGCCAAGGCGCTGCACACCGGGCAGGTGTTCATCAACAACTACGGTGCCGGTGGCGGCGTCGAACTGCCCTTTGGCGGTGTCGGCAAATCCGGTCATGGCCGCGAAAAAGGCTTTGAGGCGCTTTACGGCTTTTCCCAGCTCAAGACGGTTGCCGCCTTTCATGGGTAAACGACAATGAGTGCCCGTCCCGGCGACAGAGTTGCGCTTGCCATCGTGATTTCGCTGATGGCGATCGTGCTCTTCGACGGGATGGGGCTTATCATCAAACGCCTTTCGGCGGATTACACGGCACCAGAGCTTTCTGCCTATCGCAATATGTTCGGTCTGGTGCCGTCCTTTATCATCCTGCTCACGTCACGCGCCTGGCATCGATCCGGGCGCAGTCTGCGGATGCGGCAATGGAAATTGGCCTCTGCCAGAGGATTGATCGTCACCTTCGCACAGCTGATGTTCTACTACAGCCTCGCGAGTCTGCCGTTTGCGACGGCCAATACCATCACCTATTCCAATGCCCTGTTCATGACGGCGCTGGCCGTGCCGCTGCTGGGCGAGAAAGTCGGGATAATGCGCTGGGGCGCCGTCGTGCTTGGGTTTCTCGGTGTCGTGCTTGTCGTCGGACCGACCTCGGACGGTTTCTCATGGGCAGCTATCGCGGCGCTTGCAGCCGCCTTTTTCTATGCGCTTTCGGGGGTCAGCGCGCGGATGCTGGACGATGATGTGCCAAGCCCGCTGGCCAATATTTATTCCGCCTGCGTCGCCACCGTCGGATCCGTGATCTTTGCCTTCGCTATGGGCGGGTTTTCCCCGATCCACCACCGGGCCGACATCTGGTGGATCGCTGCCATGGGCGGCATCGGCGGGATGGCAGTGCTTTGCCTCGTGGTTGCTTATCGCATGACTGAACAGAGCAATCTTGCCCCCTTTGCCTACTTCGGCATCCCCACCGCGTTTGCTTTTGGCTGGATCTTTTTCGGCGAAGCGCCGTTTGGCGATCTGTTCCCCGGGGCGCTACTGATCATCCTTGGCGGATTGATCATCATCTGGCGCGAAAGACGCCTTGCCGCTGCCGGTTAATCATGTTTGGTCGCCGTTAGGCAAAAGTTAATCAAACTGCCCCATTGATGAGAGAAGGTCGCCAACCTTCATCTGATATGGATCTCCGATGACGCCAAAGTCGCAGCTTGCCCGCAATCTGAGGATCATCACCTGTACCATCATGGCGATTGGCGTCTCGACGGTCGTGCTTTTTCTTTTTGTGTTTATTATCAATAGCCGCGAGCAGGAAAACCTGATCGAGGCGCAGCTTGACGCGCATAACACGCTGATCGAATTGCAGGCGGCCATCGGCTATGGCGGCATGATTCACAAATTCAAGAACTGGGTGCTGCGGCCTGATGAACCCTATTACCGTGACCGCGCCCTTGAGACCGGGCAAAAGGCTCTGGCGCTTCTCGATCATCTTGAGACTACCGACAGTTTCAAACGCCTTGGGCTCTCGCTTGATGCTGAACGAAGGACTATCCAAGCCTATATCGAAAACATCGACCTTGCGTCAGAACTTCATGCCCAGGGTATGTTGCCGGGCGATATAGATGACAGGGTAAGGATCGATGATGATGAGGCTCTTACCGAACTGCGACTGCTGCAACAGAAAATGATCGCGATCATGCGCGAACAACAGCGTGAACTAATCGCGCGCAAGAACCTCCTCCTGATGCAACCGACACTGATCATCGCTGTCCTGCTCACGATGCTCTTGCTTCTTGTGCGCCAACGCGCGCGTTTGAGGAGCGATTTCGATGCGCTGCGCGTCTCCGAGATGGAGCAGTTCACCCAGATCGCGGCCCACGATTTGCGTACCCCCCTGCGCCATATCGCCTCGATGGCAGAGTTCGCAGCCGAAGAGCTTGAAAACGATGGTCCCCCGGCCCGCGCCGCTGCGAGAGAGCATATCGACGGCATTTTTGAACGGACACGAAAACTCGAGGCGCTGATCCGGGCCATCTTCCGCTACATCATGATCGATGGCGCATCGCAGGAAATCGAAACCGTAAACCTGCGGGAACTGGTCACGGATCTTGGCGCCTTGCACATCCCCGAGGGCGGGACGCTTCGGCTTGAGGGGGAGTTTCCCATTGTCCGTGCCCAGCGGGTCGAGCTTGAGATCATCCTGCGCAACCTCATGTCGAACGCCGTAAAACACCATCCGACCGGGAAACCGACGATAACCTTGCGCTATTCCAGAAAGGTGCGCCTGCACCAGTTCGAGGTTGAAGACGATGGCCCGGGCATTCCCGAAGAACATGCCGAGAAAGTATTCGGCATGTTCTGGACGCCGAACCTCGACAAGGAAACCGGCGATGTTTCAGGCGTCGGGCTGGCGCTGGTGCGCCGGATCGTCAACCGCTGGGGAACAGAGCTTTCACTCAGCAACGCAAACCCCACCGGTGCGATTTTCAGGTTCTCTATGCCTGTTATCTGAGCTTTAGCCTAACCCCGGTCGTGCCCGCTCAGACAATCACTTCTATCGCTTCCTGTTGGCCGACGCCGAAGACACGCTTGTATCGCTCGATCTCGTCTTTCGGACCCATCGCTTTTTCCGGATTGTCCGAAAGCTTGACCGTCGGGCGACCATTGGCGGAAACGGCTTTGCAGACCAGAGAAAAAGGCGAAAGCGCATCGTCTTTTACAAGACCGCGAAAGTCGTTGGTCAGCAAGGTGCCCCAGCCAAAGGATGCCTTGACGCGGCCAGAGAATTTCTTTTGCAGATCAATTATTTTCTCGACATCCAGACCGTCCGAGAAGATGACCCGTTTCTCACGCGGATCTTCGCCACGTGCACGCCACCAGTCGATCGCGATTTCCGCCGCTTTCTCTGGGTCGCCGCTGTCGACCCGGATACCTGTCCAGCCTGCAAGCCAGTCGGGTGCGTTATCGAGGAAGCCTTTCGTGCCATAGGTGTCGGGCAGGATGATGCGCAGGTTGCCTTCGTGCTCTTCGTGCCAGTCCATCAGGACATTGTAGGGCGCGTTCCGGAGTTCCTCATCCGTATCGGCCAGCGCGCTGTAAACCATCGGAAGCTCGTGCGCGTTCGTGCCGATGGCTTCGACCTCGCGGCGCATGGCGATCAGGCAGTTCGAGGTGCCGGTGAACTTGGGACCGAGCCCTTCCATCATCGCCTGAACGCACCAGTCCTGCCAGAGGAAGGAATGCCGCCGGCGCGTGCCGAAATCGGCAATCCCGAGGTTTTCGAGAGGTCGAAGCTGTTCGATTTTTTCCCAAAGGCGGGTCATCGCCCGCGCGTAAAGCACCTGAAGTTCGAAGCGGCCCATGTCATTCAGCACAGCGCGCCCGCGCAACTCCATCAGCACGGCCAGAGCGGGAATTTCCCAGAGCATCACCTCGGGCCATGCGCCTTCGAAGGTCAGCTCGTACTGGTCGCCCTTGCGTTCAAGGTGATAGGGCGGCAAGCGCAGGTTTTCGAACCACTCCATGAAATCGGACCGGAACATCTGCCGCTTTCCGTAAAAGGTATTCCCCCGCAACCATGTGCTTTCGCCACGGCTGAGTGACAGCGAGCGGATATGATCGAGCTGTTCACGCAATTCACCCTCGTCGATGAGGCGGGCGAGCGGGATATGTGTCGACCGGTTGATCAGTGAAAAAGTGACCCGTGTGTCGCGCTTGTTGCGGAAAACAGACTGACACATCAGCAACTTATAAAAGTCCGTATCGATCAGTGAGCGGACGATGGGATCGATCTTCCACTTGTGATTATAGACGCGGGTTGCGATATCGACCATCTTGCGCTCCGGCGGTTACAGGCCCGCCGGTTAAACCAACCGCGTCGGCTTTTGTCTAGGGCGGTGCGGGATCGGTGGCCGAAGGGGGCACCGTAGGGTTCGTCAATTCCAGCATGGCCTTGATCAGATCATTTCGGCGCACGGGCTTTGTCAGAAATCCGGTCATGCCCGCCCGCAGGCACGCAGCCTGATCCGTTGCAAAGGCGTTGGCGGTCAGGGCGACAATGACGGGTTGAGCTCCTTTCTCCCGGCGGATGGCCTCGGTCGCCTCCAGCCCGCTCATCTCGGGCATGGACATGTCCATGAGGATTAGATCTGGCTGTTCCGCCCGGCATTTTTCAACGGCTTCGCGACCGTTTTCCGCGAAGGACAGTTTTACCGGCAGATCCCGCAGGTATTTCTGGATCAGCACGCGGTTGATCTTGTTGTCTTCGGCGACGAGGATCTTTTTCCCGACCAGTTCTCCGGTGCGAAGCTGTTTTCTTGCGTCGCGCCCTTTGGGGGTGTCGGTTTTCTCGCGCGGCGGGAAGGGGAGCGAGACCGTAAATTCCGACCCTTCGCCCAGATTGGATGTCACCTCGAGCGCGCCGCCCATCGCGCGGGCGAGCAGGCGTGAAATGGTCAGTCCAAGACCGGTACCGCCAAACCGGCGCGCGGTCGAATCTTCGGCCTGCGAGAAGCGTTCGAATATGGTTTCAAGGTGTTTTGGCGCTATGCCGATGCCTGAATCCTTTACGCGAACCACAAAACCCGGGTCTGCACGTGTAACCGTCACCGTAACACCGCCGCTCTCGGTGAATTTCAGCGCATTCCCTATGAGGTTGACGAGGATCTGCCTGAACCGGCTGTCATCTCCAAAAGTGAACCGGGGTATCTCCGGCGCGATGTCGAGAACAAAATCGATGCCCTTGTCGTTGGCGAGCGTGCGAAAGGGCAGGACGGTATCTTTCAGACAGGCGTGCAGATCGAAATCGACGGGATTCAGGATCATGCGCTCGGCATCGAGCTTGGAGATGTCGAGGATATCGTTCAGCAGCGAAAGCAATGACTGGGCCGAACTGCGAATGGCCTCGGCATAGATCCTCTGTTCGTCACTCAGATCGGAGTCGCAGATCAGGTCCGCCATGCCGATCACCCCGTTCATCGGCGTTCGTATTTCATGGCTCATATTCGCGAGGAATTCGGTTTTGGCGCGTGCCGCGTCCTCGGCCCGGTCCCGGGCGCTTTCAAGCTGTTTCGCGATTTCGCGGGCCGAGGTTATGTCGCGCTCGATGGCGAGTGTCATCGAGAGATTGCCGTTCTCATCCAGAACTGGCACCTGATTGGTTTCAAGCCAGATATCGCGCCCGTCCCGCGTGATATTCTGGATTTCGCCCCGGAACGGCAGACTGTTGCGGTTTGCGTGCTGGATGGCCGCAACGGTTTCAGCCGAGGTTTCGGGGCCGTTCATCAGGTCGCCTGCCCGTTTTCCGATGGATTCTGCCCGGGAATAGCCGGTGATCTTGGTAAAGGCATCGTTGGTCCAGATGATGCGTTGATCGGCATCAAGGATGAATACGCTGTCATTTGCATTCCGGGCAACAAGGGTAAGCTGTTCGGCTTCCTTTCGGCTTTGCTCAAGCTCGGCGTTTACCGCGACGAGTTCCTCCTGATGGTCGAGCAGGGCCAGATGCTTTTTGCGATTCCGGTAAAAAGTGGCGTTGGCAAACCGCAGGATGCTGTAGACGATGAACCCCATAATCATGACCCCGGCGCAATCGAGCAGCAGGGCGGTGCCATCCCAGGATCGCCCGGCAAATAGCGCGACGACAAAGGCAAACGTGGTGATGCCAAAGATCACCAGCCGGACGATGGCAGCGGGTTTGTGATAGGGCAGCGAAAGCCCGGCATTGATCGTCGCGCCGGCAAGAAAACTGAAAGCAAAAAGCGGCGCGCCGTCTTTTGTCGATAAAAGCAGCAAGATCATGCAGATCGAGACGCCGATTGTCTGGATCGCCGCTGTCACCGGGATCCAAGGCGTCAGGTGATCCACGTCCCTATTGTGCCGAATCCCGCGCCAGATGTGACGCAGTAGAAGGAAATCGAGGTATTCGCAGGCCAGCGCGATGGCGATGGCCATGAGCCCGGTGGCGGGGTTTGCCGTGGCCGTGACGACAAGCCCGGCGGAAAGCGTCAGGATCTGGCGTTTCGCGAAATGGATCACCCGGCCACGCGCATAGCGCGCCAGCAGGTTTCGCGGTTCGAAATATGCCTTTACGCCTGTCGGGCGATGGTCGGCTGGCCCCGTTCCATCCTGCATGACAGGACCCTTAGCAGTTGCAACGTGGGTCTACTGCTAGGCCGAGAGCCTTAAGATTTGGCCAATTTCAGGGTAGGGCGATGGTCACGCCGGATTTTTGCATCGACTCCAGCGCTTCCTGCATGGATCCTTCCAAGTCGATTCCACGGCAGGCGGATTTGTCAACGGTAACGTCAAAGCCAAGCCGGGCTGCATCCACCGCCGAATAGTGGACGCAGAAATCTGTCGCCAGCCCGACCATCGTCAGCACCGTCAGACCCCGGTCGCGCAGGTAACCGTTCAATCCGGTCGGTGTCTTCTGGTCGTTCTCGAAAAAGGCGGAATAGCTGTCGATGCCGGGGCGGAACCCTTTCCGGATGATCATGTCGCCCTTGATGCGCAGATCCTTGTGGAACGCTGCGCCTTCGCTGCCTTGGATGCAATGTTCCGGCCAGAGAACCTGCGGCCCATAGGGCATGTCGATCATGTCATAGGGCAGGCGATCCTTGTGCGACGTCGCGAAAGACGAATGCCCGGCCGGATGCCAGTCCTGTGTCAGGATCACCGCGTCGAAATCGTCCATCATGGCATTGATCGGCGCGACAACCTCGTCTCCGCCGGGGACGGCAAGCGCGCCGCCGGGGCAGAAATCGTTCTGGACATCGATGACGATCAGGGCTCTGGACATGGCGACCTCGTAGCTGTGACCATGAATGGGTACGCAGAGCCGGGCGCCGCGTCAATGCGGGGTCTTGCGCGGGGTGGCTCTCGGGCCTAAATCAGCGCGCATGTTCAGGATTGCTGCCTTATATCATTTCACCCGGTTCGAAGATCCGGCCGCGCTCAAGCCCGCGCTTGAGGCGGTCTGCCGTGCGGGCGAGGTGCGTGGCACGCTCTTGCTGGCGCGCGAAGGGATCAACGGGACCATCGCGGGCCCCTCGGCTGGGATCGAGGCGGTCCTGTCCCATATCCGGGCGCTGCCCGGATGCGAGGGGCTGGAATGGAAGGGATCCACCAGCGACAAGCCGCCATTTGCCAAGCTCAAGGTGCGGCTCAAGAAAGAGATCGTCACGATGGGTCAGCCCGACGTCGATCCAAAGGCCCGCGTCGGGCATTACGTCGAGCCGGCGGAATGGAATGAGCTGATCCGTTCGCCCGATGTCGCGGTCATCGATACCCGGAACGATTACGAGGTGGCCATCGGCACGTTTGAGGGCGCGGTTGATCCGGAAACCAAGAGTTTTGGCGAATTTCCCGCGTGGTGGGAAGAAAACCGCCACCGTTTTCACAACAAGCGCATCGCGATGTTCTGTACCGGCGGCATCCGCTGCGAGAAATCGACGAACTTCCTTCTGGGGCAGGGGGTCGAGGACGTGTTCCACCTCAAAGGCGGCATCCTCAAGTATCTCGAGGAAGTCCCGCAGGAGGAAAGCGCGTGGCAGGGCGAATGTTTTGTCTTTGATAACCGCGTCAGCGTCGGCCACGGGCTGAAAGAGGGTCCGCACCTGCTGTGTCACGGGTGCCGTCGTCCGCTCTTGCCCGAGGACAAACAGCGTAAGGGCTATGAAGAGGGCGTGTCCTGCCATCAATGCGTTGATGAGACATCAGCGGCGGACAAGGCCCGGTTCCGCGAGCGGCAGAAACAGATCGGTCTCGCACGGGCGCGTGGCGAGCGTCACATCCCCCTGCAGGACTGATCAGGCCGTCGCCATTTCCGGTCGTCGCGGGCGGGACCGCAGCAAAAGCAGCAAGACGATGGCCAGGTTCAGGCCGTTGAACAGGATGCCGTTCAGGAAAGCCCATTGATAGCTGCCGGTCAGATCGTAGATCCAGCCCGACATCCAGCCGCCCAGAGCCATACCGACGATGGTCAGCATCACCACGAATCCGACCCGCGCCCCGGCCTCGCGCGCGGGGAGATATTCGCGCACCACCAGTGCATAGCTTGGCACGATTCCGCCCTGCGCCAGACCGAACATGGCGCTGATGACATAGAGCGAGATCATCCCGTCATAGGGCAGGTAAAAGAACAGGGCGAGGCACTGAAGCGTCGAACCGATCAGCAGAATGCGCAGCCCGCCAAGTTTATCCGCGGCCAGACCGGAAACCAAACGGCTGACCACACCGCCGAGGAGCATCAGCGACAGCATCTCGGCCCCGACGGCGGGACCGTAACCAAGGCCGACGCAATAGGCGACGATATGGACCTGCGGCATGGACATCGCCACGCAGCAACCGATCCCGGCGATACCAAGGAGCCAGGTCAGCGTCCTCGGCGACATGCCCGCGCTTTTCGCGCGCAGGTCCGAGGCCGTCTGCGCGATGCCATGTGCCTCATCCGGGACGCGGCGGCGCAGCAGCAGTGACAGCGGAATGACGGTTGCAAGGGTGATGACGGCAAGCAGAACATAAACCTGCCGCCAGCCGGATTCCGCAAGGATATCGGCCAGCAGGGTGGGCCAGATGGCCCCCGAGAGGTAATTGCCGCTGGCAACCAGCGCGACTGCTATGCCCCGCCGCCGCAGGAACCAGTGTGAGATATCTGCGATCAACGGGCCAAAGCCCACGCCGGTACAGATGCCCACCAGCAGATGCGCGGCCGAGATCATCAGGATCGACGGTGCAAGGGTGGTTAGATAAAAGCTTAGTGCAATCCCGAGCGCGGCACCGATCAGCGCGATAGTGACCGAGAACCGGTCGACGATCCGGCCGATCACAAGGTTACCAAGGGCAAAACCGATCATGGTGAGCGTATAGGGAAGCGAGGCCGAGGCCCTGTCCGCGCCGAATTCGGCTTCGATGGCGGGCATGACGACAACAACGGCCCAGATGCCCACATTGGCGACGGTTGCGATCAGTACCGTGACCAGAAGGCGGAGCCATGAATAGGCGCTGTCGTGGATAGAGTCGCTCGTCATGAGGCGCACGCTAGGCGCGCGCCCCGGTATTGTCACGCGCGGACAGGAATAATCTTATCCCCTGTCCGCATGGGGTTGCCGCGTCAGACTGGGGTCGGGTCCTTGGCTTGAGTGTCACCGCCAGACTGCTGTCCGGAAGTTTTCTCGGAAGAGGGCGAAGATGGCCTGCTTCCGGTCTTCTGTGCTTCTTCTACGGTCGAAGGCGCTGCTTTGGGATCGCGTTCGCGCGGGGACAAATTATCGTTTTCTCCGTCGCGCTGCTTTTGCCGGTCCGCCGTTGCCTTGATTGCGCTTCCGGCCCCGACTTGGCGGGTCTCGTGTTCTGTCTGCTCTGTCTGTGACATGGTATTATCCTCCGTATAGCCACGTCATCTCAACGCCCGGAGGCGGGCAGGGGTTGCGACGTCGCGATCAGTACAGGCGGAGAAATGCCGGTCGTTCAGGCTGACCGGTCAGCCAGCCGCTGACGGGCGATTTCGACATGGAGACGGGCGCCATGCAACAGGCTCGCGTCGTTGAAATCATAACCCGGGTTATGGAGCGGCGCGGAGTCTTCGCCGTTCCCGAAAAAGGCAAAGCATCCCGGTACATGGGCAAGGAACCGGGCAAAATCTTCTGACGCCGTGATGGCGGGCGCGTTTGCATCCACATCGGTGGAAACACCTGTCGCTGCCTCGCCAAAGGCGGTCGTCAGTTCCGGGTCGTTCAGCAGCGGGACAAACTCTCGGCTGTAGGTCACTTGCGCCTCCACCCCGTGTCCTTGGGCGACGCCGCTTGCGATGCGGCGCATCTCCGCTTCGATCAGGGCCGACACCTCTAACCGGAAGGAGCGCGCGTCGCCAAGTATCCGCGCCTTGCCGGGCAACGCATTACGCACCCCGTCGGTTAGCAGTTCGGTAACGGAAACCACCGCGATGTCGCCCGGATCGACCCTGCGCGACACGATGGTCTGCAATTCGAGAACGAGGGCACATGCCGGCGTCATGACCTCGCGCCCGGCATGGGGCCGCGAAGCGTGCCCGCCCAACCCGGTCAGTTCGATCTCGAATATGTCCTCGGCGGACATGATCGCGCCGGGGCGGGTCTGCACATGGCCGACGGGCAGGCCGGGCATATTGTGAAGCCCGTAAATCTCGTCAAAGGGAAAGCGGTCAATCAATCCGTCATCGATCATCGCCTGCGCGCCCTGTCCCCATTCCTCGGCAGGCTGAAAGACGAACCGGACGGTGCCGTCGAAACCGCCCTCTTGCGCGAGGATGCTGGCCGCGCCCAGAAGACAGGCCGTATGCCCGTCATGGCCGCAGGCATGCATGGTGCCCGGGGTGGTCGATGCCCATTCCGCCGAAGAGGTTTCGGTGATCCGCAGGGCGTCCATATCGGCGCGCAGGGCGATGGCCCGGTTCGAGGTGCCGCGCTGAAGGGTGCCCACAACGCCTGTACCGCCGATCCCTTCGGCCACATCAAGACCCAGATCGCGCAATGTGTCGGCGACGAACCGCGCCGTGCGCTGTTCCTCGAACCCGAATTCCGGATGGCGGTGCAGATCGCGACGCCACCCTGTCATGCGTTCCACAAGGTCTTTCATGCTTTGCCCCTATCTTCCCGACGCCGGTTTGACCGAGACAAGATCGGTTTCGTCGATCCTGTCGGCAAGCACCAGCGCGATGGGGCGGGTCTGGGAAATATTTGCGAAGATGATGGCAAGCATCGAGGTCAGCGGAATCGCGAGGATGGCCCCGGGGATGCCCCAGAGCGCCGTCCAGATGGACAGGGATATCAGAACGATGACGGGGCTGATGTTCATGTGCCGCCCGACCATGCGCGGCTCGATGATATTGCCGACGACGAACTGGGCGATCACCAGCAACACGGTCAACAAAAGCGAATAGGACAGCGATCCGAACTGCGCCACGGACAGAACTGCCGGGAAGGCCACGCCAAGCAACGAGCCGAAATAAGGGATATAGTTCAGAAACCCGATGGCCACCGCCCAGAAAAGCGCGAAATCCACGTCCATGAACCAGAGGATCGCGTAGCAGATCGCGCCAAGGATGATGTTTATGAGCGTTTTGACCTCGAGATAGTCACTGATCTTGCGGTTGATTTCATTCACGGTCTGAAGCGTGGCGCGGGCGCGCGCTTCGTCTGCCCAGATCGCGCGGAGCTTCCGTTCAAAACCGTCGCGTTCCAGCATGATGAAGGCGGCGTAGATGACGATGACGAAAATCGACATGCCGACGTTTGTGAACCCGCTGAGCACCCGCAGGACCGCGCTGCGAAGATCGATCTGGTCGATGGTCACCGCGCGCAGTTCGTCCCAGAGCTCTTGCCGGTCGAGATCGAAGACATCCGCGAGATGGTCAACCAGCGCGTCCACATTGGCCTCGTAGACCGGGATGACAGCAACGATTTCCCGTGCGGTGGCGGCCACGACTGTCGCCAGCACGACAATTGCCAGCGTGAAGACGATCAACAGAAAGCTGCGGATGATCACGAGTGGCAGATGCCGCAGCACCGGCAGGCTCTTGAGCCGGTCCGAGGCGGAAATCAGCAGGTAAACCGCGATCACCGCGGCGACGATGGGCAACAGGATCGGTCGACCGAGGTACAGGAACCAGCCGATCAGGAAGAGGAGCATCGCAGAGAGGACGATGTTGACAAAGGGGCTTGTCTGCAAAAGGGCCACCGGACATTCGAGGAACACGGCTATGGTCAGAGCTTTGGCAGGTGCTGTCAATGAAGGAAAGCCGCTTGATATCCGCCGGACGCGGTGTCGCACCCCGGCGTGGCAGAGGTTGAATTCACGGCCTTATTTACCTGCCGCCCTGAATGGATTAGCGTCACCTTCGTACAATCTATTGGTGTATTTGCCATGGCGTTTCGAAAACTGCTGCACACGATCTGGATGCTGTTTCTGGCCTGCCTCAATGCGACGCTTGTCCTGATCGCGCTGTGCCTCTGGCTGGCGTGGTCGCTGGCTGGCCGGGTCGATGAGGCAACGGCCAACCTTGCTCAAAGCGCCGAGCAGATCGCGCCGTTAAGGCTCTCGATCGAGAACGCAACGGGAGAGCTTGCGCGTCTGCGCGGGGATCTTGCCAGCAGCGATGGTGAGGTCGTGACCGAGGCGCAGGGTCGGCTGACGGCGCAGGTCGAACAGCTGTCGGCCCGGCTGGAGAGCTTGCAGGGACGGCTCGACAGCTTTGGCGCCACGCCCGAGGAACAGACCGATCACCTTATCGACAGTATCGCAAACGCGGTCAGCGCGATCATCCTTCGTACCGTGACGGATATCCGTGACGTTTTCTGACCCGGATTGCCTTTGACTGGCGCCTGCGGGGGAAGTGATCTGCCGTAAATTCGCCGGATTACCGTCCAACTCAATCCTATTTTGACGATTAACACATTCGTCAGGGACAGAACGTTCCAATTCCCCACATCCAAAACTGGAGCGTTCCATGACTCCCTTCTCGACCCTTCTGGTCGGGGCGGCGGCGTCGCTGACGATGTCTGTCGACCTGCCTGCTTCGTCCTTTTCGCCGCTATCTGCCGAACCCCCGGTTCTGCATCTCGAATGTGACACGGGCGGCACGGCCTTTTGCCGGTCGCTGGCCGAGGCGATTACGGCGCGGTTCCCCGTGCACCGGGTCGAACTGACATCCCGGGAGGATGCGAAAAAGCCCGACGTGACCTTCGTGGCCGAGAAAGCGACCAATACCAGCCTGTCCGGTCATCTGGAATGGCGGGTCACGCCGGGCAAGACCGGGCATATGCGCACCGCCGGACAAGGTCCGACGCTGGAACTCACTGTCATGGATGCAACGCTGAACGACAGGATGCTCGCGGCCTTTGCCGCGCAGCTCGTGCGTCACAGCAATCTTCCCCTTTGACCCTGTTCCACCGATTTCACGAGGACTTTCGACATGTGCATGCAGTGTATCTCACTCGATCCGACCAACACCGTTTATGATGACCACGGCGTCCAGAGCCTGGACAACGTGCAGACCAGCTATGGCGGCACCGGGATTGCCGCCGGTCTGCCAACCTATACGATTGATCAGGCGGCGGATTACCTGACCAGCGGTTTCTGGCAGGACAAAGGCGGCGCTCAGCGATCGTTCAACGTCCAGACTGGCGGTACAATCACGGTGAACATCAACGGGCTCGACGCGCTGGGCAAGGCGACCGCCCTGCAGGCGCTTGAGGCTTGGACAGCGGTGAGCGGTCTGAACTTCGTGCAGTCCTCTTCGGCGATGATGACCTTCGACGACAACCAGTCCGGGGCCTATGCGTCCTCGATGACCTCAGGCAATACGATCATCAGCTCTGATATCAATGTCGACAATGCCTGGCAGGGTTATGGCGACTATTACCTGCAGACGTATATTCACGAAATCGGCCATGCGCTGGGCCTTGGCCATAGCGGCAATTACAACGGCAGCGCCACCTTCAGCTATGACGCGCATTTTGCCAATGACAGCTGGCAGATGACGGTCATGTCCTATTTCGACCAGAACCAGAATCCGAACGTCAACGCCTCGCGTGTGTTCCTCGCGACTGCGCAGATCGCCGATATCCTCGCGATCCAGAACCTGTACGGCACGCCGACCAATGCGCAGGCAGGCGATACGATCTACGGCGACAACACCAACCTGACGCAGTTCGGCATGGACCTGCCCTCGGGCCGTGGCATCGCGATCTTTGACAGCGACGGCGACGATACGATCAACCTTGCCTCGCGCAGCGCCAACCAGCGGCTCGACCTCAACGCAGAGAGCTTTTCCGATATCAACGGCTACGTGGGCAACCTGACCATCGCGCGGGGCACTGTCATAGAAAACGCGAAAACCGGCAGCGGCGCGGATTACATCATCGGCAACGATGCGGCCAATGACATCCACGCTGGCGGGGGCAACGATACGATCCTCGGCAATGGCGGGCATGACCGCCTGACCGGCGGCACGGGCGCCGATACGCTGACCGGTGGGTCGGGCGGCGATATCTTTGCATATGAAACGACCGCCGATGGCGGTGACACGATCACCGATTTCTCCCTCGCCGAAGGCGACCGTATCGATATCTCGCAACTGCTCGCCGCCATCGGCTATGCCGGAACGGATCCGGTCGCCGACGGCACCGTCTATCTCAGCGCCGGCACCGGCGGGTCATGGCTGATGCTCGCCGGCGCGCCGGACGTGCAGCTTGCCTTTCTGACCGGTGTGGCTGACACGACCTCGGTCAGCGATATTGTCGATACCACGATCACACCGCCGGACGAACCGACCCCACCGGTCGCCGATATCGACACGGTCTACACGCTTACCAACGACTTCACCGTCTTCTGGAACGAATTCAACAGCCGGATCTCGGACAGTGATGGCGGGATTGATACGCTTGACCTGAGCGACGTTACCTATCGCTGCGTGATCCGACTAACCGTCGATAAATACGGCAAGATCGGTACCAAGAAGCTCTTTATCGACAATGGCACCGTGATCGAGAACCTGCTGCTAGGCAGCAGCAACGATATCGGCTATGGCAACGCCGCCGATAACCTTATCGACGGCGGCGATGGCAGCGACCGGCTTTATGGCGAAGCAGGCAACGATGCGCTTCTGGGCGGTGATGGGAATGACCGCGCCTATGGCGGCGAAGGCGATGACACGCTCGACGGTGGGCTCGAAAATGACCGCCTCTATGGTGAACTCGGAGACGACACGCTGATCGGCGGCGGAGGCAAGGATTACCTCTATGGCGGTCTTGGCAATGACATCATGGAAGGCGGCACCGAAGACGACAAGCTCTACGCCGACGAAGGGGATGACACGCTCACCGGTGGCGAAGGCAACGATTACCTCAAGGGCGAAGAAGGCAACGATACGCTGGACGGTGGTCTGGGCCATGACAAGCTGTATGCCGGTGACGGCGACGACACCCTGATCGGCGGCGAAGGCAATGACTACCTGCGCGGAGATGACGGTGCCGACCAGATGATCGCCGGGGACGGCAACGACAGGATCTACGCCGGAGACGGCGATGACATCCTCGATGGCGGTGAGGGCGAAGATTACCTGCGCGGTGATGATGGGAACGATCAGTTGTCCGGCGGCGCCGATGATGACCGGCTCTACGGAAATGACGGTAATGACATGATCGACGGTGGCGATGGCGATGACCGGATAAGCGGCGATACCGGCGACGACGTGATTGACGGTGGCGCCGGAGAGGACCGGATCTATGGCAAGATCGGCAATGACATCATGAATGGCGGCGCCGACGACGATTATCTCAAAGGAGATCGTGGCGACGACACGATTGATGGCGGCTCGGGCGACGACACCATCTATGGCGATAAAGGCATCGACGTGATCGACGGCGGCGATGGTAACGACCGGATCAAGGCAGGCACTGATGATGATCGCGTAAACGGCGGTGCTGGCGATGACTCCCTCTTTGGGGATGCGGGCGACGATCTGATCGACGGAAGCGCAGGGGACGATGAAATCAACGGAGGCTCGGGCGATGACGTGATCATCGGCGGCAATGGCCGCGATTTCCTGCGTGGCAGCTCTGGCGTAGACAGCTTCGTCTTCGACTCGATGGCCGATGTCGGGGATACAATTGCGGATTTTGCCATCGGCCTTGGAGAAACCCTGAATGTCTCGGCCCTTCTCGAAGGCTCGATCTATGGCAGCGTTGCCGATGCAATCACCGACGGTGCCTTTTGGCTAGAAGAAGAGGGCCGTGGCTCGACTCTCCGTTTCGATGCGGATGGCGGCGGCAATGCCGTCGATATCTGCATCCTGACTACGGTCAAGGACTATACCGAGATCACCGAGGCATGGCTGATCTGACAGCCCCGGTCGTGCGTCTCAACGGCGGGCGATAATCCGCCCGCCCTGTCATCTCTGCCGACCCGCGCTATGTTTCACCACTGCGGGCAACCAGAGAGGCAGGACAGCATGGAACTCATCAAGGCAGGAACACGGCCCACGCTCAAGGCGCGGGCCGATTACTTTACCGGCACCGTCTGGCAGGATCCGATCATCGAAGCCCCGGCACCAGCGGCCCTCCGCGCCCTGCGCGTCAGCTTTGAACCGGGGGCGCGGACCGCATGGCACACCCATCCTCTCGGACAAACCCTCTACGTGGTGTCGGGCGTCGGTCGGGTGGCGCTGCGCGACGCGGTGCCCCGGGTCATCCGCCCCGGCGATACCATCTGGATTCCGCCCGGTGTCGAACACTGGCACGGCGCCGCCCCGGATACCGGGATGGTGCATATCGCCATGCAAGAGGCCAAGGGCGGTCGCGTTTCCGACTGGCTCGAACTGGTGTCCGAGGCGGAATACCTGAAAGAGGCGGACGAAGCGGCGGAATGGCTCGAAGAAGTGGTCGAAGAAGAATCCCGCCAGGATGACACCGAAACGCCCTCGAAATAGGAGTATGCCAGGCTACGCGAGGCTCTAAATCCAGTACAAAAATCCTGGCTCCGCAACCAATCGCGCAGGCCAACCCAGACGAACTATTCCCCTTCTTTGGGTCCCAAAATATCCCGGGGGAGTCGCCCGCAGGGCGGCGGGGGCGGCGCCCCCTTGTCCTGACGCCGACCCCTTCCCGCTCAGTTCAGAACGGTGAATTCGATCCGCCGGTTGCGGGCCTTGTTCTCCCGGCTGTCATTGGGGCGGACGGGACGCGCTTCGCCATAGCCGACGATATGCATCCGTGCCGTGGGAATGCCCTTTGACTTGAGGTAAGCCGCGACCGCACCGGCTCGGCGCTCGCTAAGTCTTTGATTTGCCACGTCGCTGCCGTCGGAATCCGTGTGCCCCCCGATCTCGATATCAAGCTCCGGGCAGCGGTTCACGATGTCGTAGAGATTATCGAGCAGGGGAAAACTGTCGTTGGACAGCCGCGCGCTCGCCGTGGTGAAATTGATATTGCCGGTCCGCGAGAGGATCTCGAAACGACCGACGCAGGCCTCGCGATCAAGGTTTCCCTTGGTCTCCAACGCTGCTGTCCGTGGCACATCGGTGCTCGCGAGCTGTTCTACCTGCGGCGGCGGGGTGCCGGGGCTGGCGCGGTCAAAGACGAAATCGAAACTGACGATCCCCACCGGGACGATATCCACCTTGGCCGCGTCTTGCAGTTTGCCGCGCCCGTCCTCAAGGTTGAAATCCACCAGTTTCAGGGCAATTGGCGTCGTCGCCGAGACATTCACCCGGTCGTTGCTCATCAGCGTGACGGCCACTTCGGCGCTGCGTTCGACGGTCACACCGTGCAGGGTCAGCGTATAAGGCAGTTCAATCATCTTGCGCCTTGTGCTGTGCAGGTCGCGCAGCATGTCGGGATCAAGCTGAACCGTGATGATCGATTCGGGATGGTTGAAGGTTTCAAAGAACAGGAACCGCATCCGGACGTTGCGCAGGTCGATGCTGGTATCCACCGAATCCATCAGCACGCGGATCTGCGCCTTGCCGTCCTTGGTGATCAGTCCCGACAGGGTTGCGAAACGGCTGGTTTCGGCCACGTTGCCCTTCTTGACCGAAAGAAATCGCAGGTCCGAGGCCTCGGCATCCAGCGTCCAGCCGTTTTCGAACGGGTCGATGGTCTGCGCCGCTGCCGGTCCGGCAAGGCAAAAAGCCAGGGCAAGCACGCTTGCCCAGCGGAACAACCTGATATCAGGGAGTTTGAACATGATTTTCCTCCGATCGTGACTTTCTCACCGCTAGCCGCCCGGAAAAGCCACCGCTATAACGACTTATCAGGACACTATGGGCTATGATAAGGAAAAGCCCTGCGAAGTCTTAAAAAAGGCCAAATAAATGTCGAACTTTACGGACATTGTGGCATTCGGATCGGGCAACAATCCTTGTGAACCGTCGCAGGGAAAGGCAAGACAGGAATAATCCGTGCGAGCAATCGTAAGAATATCATTTCTCCTCATGACGCTGATCGTTGGGGTCGCTTCTGCCGATCCGCTGCGGGCCGAGGAGCGCATCGCGCTGGTTGTCGGCAACTCTGCCTACGGAACGGTTTCTCCGCTCGACAATCCCGCCCATGACGCCCGGCTTGTGGCCGAAACGCTGGAAACGCTTGGTTTCAACGTTACCCTGCTAGTTGACAGTTCCCAGATCGAGATGAAGCGCGGCATCGCGCATTTCGGCCGCGCCCTGCGTGACGCCGGGAGCGAAGCCACGGGCTTGTTCTATTACGCGGGTCACGGGGTTCAGTCCTTTGGCTCAAACTACCTTTTGCCGGTCGATGTGGCGGTGAGCGATGCCGCTGATCTCGACCTCGTCGCGGTCGAGGCGCAATCGGTGCTGCGGCAGATGTATTCGGCGCGCAACAAGACCAATATCGTTATCCTCGATGCCTGCCGTAACAACCCGTTCAGCGACATTCCCGCCTTCAACGACAACGGCCTCGCGGAAATGCAGGCGCCCACCGGCACATTTCTGGCCTATGCCACTGCACCGGGGGCGGTCGCGCTGGATGGTCTCGACGGTAACAGCCCGTTTACACAGGCTTTTGCCCGCCTGATGACCACGCCGGGCATGCCTATCGAACAGATGTTCAAACAGGTCCGCGTGGATGTGATCGAAAAGACCAACGGTCTCCAGACACCCTGGGATGCTTCTTCCCTGACCAGCAATTTCGCCTTTGCCGAGGCACCGGTTCAAAGCAGCGCCGACCTTGAAGCACAGCAGTTCTGGAGGTCGGTACAGGCCTCGCGCGACCCGTTGCAGATCATGCTCTTCCTGCGCGGCTACGCCGACAGCGCCTATGCTTCCGAGGCCAAGGCGCTTTTGGCCGAGGTGATGGAGGCGGAACTGGCCGGCAATGCGCCGACGACACCCACCCCCGCGATCGAAGGACCCTCCGAGGCCGAGCAGGAGATGTTCGAAACGGCCCAGGCCAACCCAAGCGAAGAGGCCTATGCCGGTTATCTCGAGAGCTATCCGCAGGGCGTTTTTGCCGAGTTTGCCCAGCAGGAACTGGCCGCGCTACGCGAAAAGAACGGCGCTGACCCGGTCGGCACCGGCCCAATTGAAACCGCCGAGGTTCCGGCACCGTCCGAAGAAGTTATGACACCGGGAATTGTCACGTTCGAGACCCCGCTGATCGCGGAACAGCCTCTTGTCGATGGCAAGACCATCGCGCAACTGATCGAGTCCACGCCGCTCTTCCCACCGATCGAAGGTCTGCCGGAAAGCTACTGGAAAGATCAGCATTGCTCGAACTGCCATGAATGGACGCGGGAGCGGATCTGCACGCAGGCCAACACCTACCTCAGCCTGAACATGCAGCGTTCGCTCGACAAGGCGCACCCGTTTGGCGGTTCTTTGAAACGCAACCTCAAGGCCTGGGCAGCGGGCGGCTGCCAGTAAAAAGCCGGTGCACAGGGCGTCTGACATCTGTGCACCCCCTGTACACCCCCCGTACATCGGAATGACGGTTTCTGGGCGTTGCGACGACCTACCGGGTCAGTCGCGAGGGTTCATTCCTCGGCGGTGGTCACAAAGAAATAAACCCATTCTCCCTTGAAATCCGGGTATCGCTGTCGCGCTTCGGCCACCCGGGATTTTAACCAGTCCAGATAGGGCGCGGCAGGTTCCACCAGCGGGCGCAGCCCTTCGTAAAGCGGTTCCGACGCGGCAAAGGCAACGGCGATTTCCTGACCGTAAGGCGGGCCGATAAACAGCCGCAGCCCGGTCTCATCATCGTTGGCTGTCCCGATCCGCAGGGCGGTGTCCGGTTCGGCGCGGGTGAGAGGAGACTGCTGGTTCGGTGAGAGGTGGAGCACGTTCCCGTCAGCGTCGAAGTAATCGACATAGACATAGGCCGCGTAGTCCGGGGCAGTGATGTCAAAGAACAAGCGATCATCCTTGACGAAATCCAGCACACGGGCGTGGGTGTCTTCGCCAATCAGCAGCGGGTTGGTGATCTGGTCGGTGGACTGGGGCAGGCCGACATTGCCGATGCCGGAAAGCGCGCCGCATTGCGGTCGCGGCAGGATCAGGATGTCGTCCGAAACAGTGATGTCGGCGCCCATCTGGTCGCGCAGGGCGGCAAGGACCGGCGCGCGGAGATCGCCTTCGGGTACATGGCCTTTGACCGTGAGGGTTGTGGTTTCAGGGTCAAACCCGACCTGCAGACGCGAGCAAGGCACTTGCGCAAGAAGTGCCGAGACTCCGTCACGCAGCGGATCGCCACCGCCGGTGACGTCACCCGGTTCCATGAAGCTTTGAAAGGCGGCGAGCGAGGCCGGGTCGATACCTTCCCTGCCGCCGGGAAAAGCCAGCGTTGCGCGAATCTGGTCCGGTTGGCTTTCGCTTTCGGGAAGGGGCGCAGAAGTGGTGGCCAAAGCCGCAACAGCGTCGGGCGTTACAGGTGCGGTGCCGAGGGGCGCGGCGGTGGCCGTCGCCGGAGTAATGGGCTGTGCATCGGGCCCGCTTGCCTGCGCCGCAGGGGCCTCGGCGGAAAGTGCGGCTAATGTGACGGCGGGTTCGCTGCTGGCGGCAAGCGCCGTGCCGGGTTGTTGAATTGCAGCCGTCGCCTGAACACGCAGGGAAGCGGGCGTGATCCCTGTTGCGGTTGCAAAGTCCGCCCTGACGGGCGTTGAGGTGACCGCCGCGCCGGACAATGCCGTGGTCTCTGGGGGCGGCACGCTTCCCGAGCTTTGTACCGGCGCCTCGGTCGCCAAGATTGTGCTGGAGGCGGGCGCGGTATCGCCAAGCCGCGCGGGTTCCGGCATGGCGAGCGGCGCGGTCTCGGCAGGTGTTTCTGACTCAGTCACCGGTGCGGCGGTGGCTTGGGCGGCACTCAGACGCGCGGCCGGGGGAGCCTCTGCGGGGCGGGCAGCGGATTGCGGGATTGCGCCGGACCCGAGCCTGTCGCCCTCGGCAGTTTCTGCGGGGGCTTCGAGTGCGTCGGGGCGAGCCTCGGTCGCCTCGCTGCGATCCAGCGCGTAGGACTCGACCTGCATCTCGGTCTGCGGGCGTGGCTGGTCATCAACCGGATCGGGCCGCAGGGCGATCATCAGCGCCGCACCGGCCCCGGCGTGAAACACCAGCGAGGCGGCCAGCCCGGCGGTCCAGAGCGCGGCCTGTTTCATGGCGCGGCGCCCGGCGTAACCACCAGTACCACATCGCGGATACCAATGGCCTCGGCGCGCCCGACAAGAGGCAACACATGGCGAAGTTCGGCGTCGCGATGGGCGTTGATGCGCAGCATCAGATCCGGGTCATCGGTAAGCAAAGCCGCAAGCGCGGTTTCCAGATCCGCCCCGGTAACTTCATGCCCGTCGAGCGCCAGTTCGCCAGCCTCCGACACTGACAGTGTCGCGCCACCTGCAGGCATGTCGGCCCCGGTTTCGGCCTGCGGTGGGGTCACGTCGAAAGGCGCGGTGGCGTCCATGCGCCCGATCAGCATGAAGAACACCAGCAGGAAAAACACAACGTCAATCAGCGCAATGATGGTTTCGGACTGGGGATTGGGCGTGCGGCGGGTAAGCTTCATGGCCGCGCCTCGAGCCGGACCACGCGGAGCCGCGTGGCGCCCGCGCTGGTGGCCTGATCCATCACCGAGATCAGCGCCTGCGTCGTCGCTCCGCCCGAGGGCAGAATCAGCAGGCGGGTCAGTGGTTCGCTGCGCAATTGTCCTTCGAGAAAGCGTGCGAGTTCCTGCCGGGAAAGCGGCTGGCCGCGCAGCACGGGGGTGCCGTCTGCTCCGATACGCAACATGACCGTGGGCGCGGGACCTGACCCGGTGCCGGTTGCCTCGTCTGCGGTCTGGGCAGCAGGAATCATGTCGAGGTCGAGATAGGTCGAGGTGACCATGAAAAAGACCAGCAGGATCATCATCACGTCGATCATCGGCACCAGCGAAATCAGCGGGCCGGTTCGGGTGGGACGTTTCAGCGTGACCGGGCTCGCCATTGGCCTGCCTTTGTTGTCAGAGGCTCGGATTCTGGTCGACGAGCATCAGCTCGCCCACCGCGCTTTCAATCATTTGCGCCGAGCGGTCGATCCGTGCAGACAGCAGACCGGCGGCGACCGCGGCAGGAATGGCAACCAGCAGCCCGGCGGCTGTTGTCAGCAACGCCTGCCAGATACCTCCGGCAAGGACGGAGGCGTTCGCCGCGCCCTCGGCCATTTCAAGCTGCTGAAAGGACTGGATCATTCCCGTGACCGTGCCGAGCAGCCCCAGCAGGGGCGAGATCATCGCGATCAGCTCGAGCAGTCGGATCATGGTGTTCATCTGCGCCAGTTCTTCGTTGCCGCGCCGGGTCAGTTCGGCGTCGAGCGGCGCGCCGGAGAACCCGCCCGCCAGGGCACGCATCGCGTAGGCGGTGATCCGGTCGGCGGGGGATTTGCCGGTTTCAAGCGTCTTGCGGGCGGCGTGCTTGTCGCCGGATTTCCACTGCTCGAACGCCTTGGCGCGCAGGTCAGCTCCGGAACGCGCGTTCCAGAGCTGTCCGATTTTCACGACGATCAGCGCCAGCGAGAGCAGCGACAGCAGCGCGAGGATCACAATGATCGGGCCGCCGGTGCCAAGGGCGCTGAACGAGTTTGGCATCGCTTACTTCACCAGCGAGGCCGAGGTTTTGCTGGCCAGCGTCACCATCGGAAAGCAATCCGTCTCTTCACCGTTTTGCGGACGGCAGGAGGTGATTTCGTGCAGCAGGATTTCCGAGATATCGGTGCAGGCGATTTCCGGAATTTCAAAGAGTTTCAGCGTGGTGCGCGAAACCGGCAGGGGGGCCGCGTCGATCGAGAGCAGGCGGTCGATGACGCCTTGTCCGTCGAGTATGGCAAGGCTCATCTCGAAGCCTTCAAAGCTGTTGTCGGTGTCGTTGCGGAACAGGAAGTAAGAGCGGCAGCCGCCGCCCTCGATCTGTTCGAACTTGTTGAGTTCGACTGTCAGCCCGTCCCCCGATTCAGTGTCCTGTGCCAGTGCGGGCAGGCAGGTGGCGAGGCCGATCAGGGCCGCGCCGGTAAGGGATTTAAACGTCAGCATGCGATTCCTCCGGGCTAGCTGTATCAGGCGGCCAGGGCCGTGCTGACCTCGTCGAGCGACTGAAGCGCGCTGCCCCGGATGTTCGTCTGCACGAAACCATTTTCATCCACATCATGGAAGAAGGGGGAATCCAGCACGCCGCGATAGGTGGCGATGATGTCACGCGCCTGCGACTTGAGCGCCTCGCGTGCCGGGCCATCGGGGGCCTCGACCAGCTTTTCCAGCGTATCTTCGAGATCGGTGTCGATCCCGTCGAGATAGTCGAAAAGCACCGAGGATTTCGACGAGACCTCTTCGAGCCCCTCGACATCGCGGGTGGCGGCATCAATGGCGGATTTCAGGCTTTCCAGTTCCTTCTGCAGGGACTGACGGGTCTTGATCCAGGCAAGGCGCGACTTGACGTAGGGCACGACGTTGTCGGGGATCGACTCGCGGGCCTCGTCGGCGGCGGCGGTGGTGGTCGCGGTCTGCGCGGCCTTGAGCAGTTCGGCAATGCGCGGCACCGAGGCCAGCGCCTTGTCAAAGGCACCATCGGCGGCCATGTCCTTGGCGTAGTTGAAGGCGCGGTTGATGCCGTCGAGATCGCCGCGTTTCTCGGTCATCGCCTTGTCGACAAGCGGTTGCAGCTTGGCTTCGGCGGCGGCCCATTTGGCGGCGTTGGGGTCGGTCGTCTCGGCCGCGCCGGTCTGCTGCTTGTTCACCGCCGCTTCGATCTTGGTCAGCATCTGGTCGGCGGCGGGGAGATCCTGCGCCTTGATAGATTTCGCCGCCGTGCCCAGTGCGGCCAGCAATTTACCCTTGGCGGGTTCCGCCATCGAGTCGATGGTCTGCTTAAGCGAACTCGCGCGTGCGGCGAGTGCGCGGGCGTCTGGCGCGCCGGGTGCCGGGGGCGGAGGGGCGGCCGGTGCGGTGGCGCCAAGCTTGGCGATGGCGGTTTCGAGCGCGGTGATTGTCTGGTCGGCCTTGGTGAGATCGTCGGCCTTGATCTGCGAGACCGCCGCGCCCATCGCGGCTTTCAGTTTCTCGGCGGCGGGGGCGGGTGCGCCCATGATCGCGGGCTGGATCGCCTTGAGCCGCGCGGCAAGCGCTTTCGCATCGAAGGCCGGGGCGGTGTCGGAATCGGTCTCTTCATCCGTTACCGTATTAACGTCATCCGTATTAACTTCGGCATCCGTGTCCTGATCGTCGCCATCGAATTCGGGATCGAATGGCAATTCCTCGATCTCGGATTCCAGCGTGTTTCCGTCGGCATCGAGAATAACGACATTAACCGAGATTTTCTGGGTCTTGAAATACATCTTGAGCGTTTTGGCCATTTTCGGCACGACCCGCTCGCAGGTCATTTCCACGATCTTGCCTTTGACCTCGAAAGTGCCGAAAGACACTTTCGGCGCGGTACCTTCGGCCTTTGCAGCTTTGCCCAGAATGGTGGGGTTCTTGCGGCGATCGATCATCACCACATGCTCCTCCATCTTCTTGCCGGGACAGAAAGCGAAAGGCAGCGTTTGCTTCTTTCCCAGCTTGATCATTTTCTTCAGTTCCGGGCCTTCTGTCTTTGTACTGGCCATATTCGTTAACCTTTATTGTGTGATCTAAAAGCAATTGACTTTGAGAAAACGATAAGGCTGACTTGGGGTCAAGCCATTGTTTTATTAGTAAGTGTGAACTCGATTGCAGAGGCCGAAACCGGGGGCGGGCTTTGATCATTCGGGTAGGCCCAGAAATACCATCGCAGGGATAGGCGAAATGGACCCGGTAGAACTACTTAAACCACGCGGCGATGATGCGCCGAGTGGAGAGAATCTCGAATACGACCCGGTATTCGTCGAAATGGAACTGGCCGGGCAACCCGGCGAAGACAGTCAGTTCGGCGGCGAGGTCGACGATCCCGATTATGGCGAAGTACAGGAGAAGGCGCTTGAGGTGCTGGCCCAGAGCCATGACCTGCGGGCTGCAGTCTATCTGGCGGATGCGATCCTGCACAGCGAAGGGTTGAGCGGCTTTGCCGATGTGACGACCTATATTCGCGGCTGTCTGGAAGATCACTGGGCGACCTGCCATCCCGAACTGGACGAAGATGACGACGATGATCCCACCATGCGGATCAACACGATCCAGGGGCTTTGCGGCAATCCAGGCGGACAGAGCGGGCCCTCGCCCGTCTATCGTTCGCTCCAGCGCGCGCCGCTGACCGAAAGCCGCGCCTTTGGCCGGTTGTCCATGCGCGACATCGAAATCGCGGAAGGCAAGCGATCGGCGCCCGAAGGGGCGCAGAACGTGCCGGATATGGCGACCGTCTCGGCCGCGTTTCAGGACAGCGACGCGGAGAAGCTGAAGGCGCTGCAGGGCGCGTTGAAGACTGCCGCCGACAATCTCAAGGCCATTTCCAAGGTCTTTGACGAGAATACGCCGGGGCAGGGACCGGAGCTTGATCCGGTGATCAAGCTGGTCATGCAGATGGGCAAGGCGATTGCCGCCCATGCCGAGGGCGACGCGCCGGAGGAAGCGGCGGACGAGACCGGCGAGAGCGCGGCACCTGCCGATTCCGTTGCTGGCGATTCTGCCGCCCCGGTTCGGGCCAGTGGTGGCGCGGTCGGCGGAATAAAGTCGCCGACGGACGTGGCCAATGCGCTCGACCGGATCATCGAATACTATCAGAAATACGAACCTTCGAGCCCGCTTCCAATTCTTCTGAAGCGGGCAAAACGTTTGGTGAATGCCGATTTCCTTACTGTTATGAAGGACTTGGCGCCTGACGGGATGAGCAACGTCAATCTTATTGGCGGGCTCGACGACGATTAATTGCGTGGCTGTGACATGGTTCACATACAGCAGCCGTAACCACTGACAGATTAGGGACATCAAGGGAGCACGACATGGCCGGAAGTTCACAGAAATTCATAGCGCGCAACAGAGCGCCTCGCGTACAGATCGAATACGATGTCGAGTTGTACGGCGCAGAGAAAAAGGTTCAGCTGCCCTTTGTCATGGGCGTCATGAGCGACCTCTCCGGCAAGTCCGAGGTGGAACAGCCCGCGGTTGCCGACCGCAAGTTCCTTGAGATCGACGTCGACAATTTCGACGACCGGATGAAGTCGATTGCCCCCCGCGCCGCATTCACCGTGCCCAACACGCTGACTGGCGAAGGCAACCTGGCTGTCGACATCACCTTTGAGAGCATGGACGATTTTTCGCCCGCCGCCATCGCCGCCAAGGTCGAACCGCTGAAGGAGCTGCTTGAGGCACGCACCCAGCTGAGCAACCTGATGACCTACATGGACGGCAAGACCGGGGCCGAGACGCTGATCAGCAAGATCATCCAGGACCCGAGCCTTTTGAAAACGCTTGCGGCGCAGCCTGCGCCCAAAGCTGAAGACGAAGCGTAAGGGAGGCGATCATGGCTGAAGAACAAGCACAGGTCGAAGCAGGCGCCGGCGCAACGGCATTCGGCTCTTCGGAGTTCGAGAACCTCCTGCAAAAGGAATTCCGCCCCAAGTCGGACCAGGCCAAGACGGCTGTGGAAAGCGCGGTCAAGACTCTGGCGCAGCAGGCGCTGGCCAATACCGCGCTGATCTCGGATGACGCGCTGCGTTCCATCGAGAGCATCGTGGCGGAGATCGACAAGAAGCTGACCGAACAGGTCAACCTGATCCTGCACCACGAAGAATTCCAGCAGATGGAAAGCGCGTGGCGCGGTCTGCATTACCTGGTGAACAACACCGAAACCGACGAGATGCTCAAGATCCGCGTGATGAACATCTCGAAGAAGGAAATGCATAAGACCCTCAAGAAGTTCAAAGGCACGGCCTGGGACCAGTCGCCGATCTTCAAGAAAGTCTACGAAGAGGAATTCGGCCAGTTCGGTGGCGAACCCTATGGCTCGCTGGTGGCGGATTATCACTTTGACCACAGCCCGCAGGATGTCGAGCTGCTCGGCGAGATGTCCAAGATCGCCGCTTCGGCCCATGCGCCGCTTATCACCGGTGCCAAGCCGAGCCTGTTCCAGATGGACAGCTGGTCGGAACTTGCCAACCCGCGTGACCTGACCAAGATCTTCCAGACGCCGGAATACGCGTCCTGGCGGTCACTGCGCGAGAGCGAGGACTCCAAGTACGTGGGCATGGCGATGCCGCGCTTCCTTGGGCGTCTGCCTTATGGCGCGAAAACCGATCCGGTCGAGGCGTTTGCCTTTGAAGAAGACACGGACGGTGCGGACAGCAGCAAGTACGGTTGGGTCAACGCGGCCTATGGCATGGCGGTCAACATCAACCGGTCCTTCAAGGAATACGGCTGGTGTTCGCGGATCCGCGGGATCGAATCCGGCGGTGCGCTGACCAACCTGCCCTCGCACACCTTTGCCACCGATGACGGTGGCGTGGATCAGAAATGCCCGACCGAGATCGCCATTGGCGACCGGCGCGAGGCGGAACTTGCCAAGAACGGCATGATGCCCCTGATCCACCGTAAAAATTCGGATCTTGCCGCGTTCATCGGCGCCCAGTCGCTGCATAAACCGGCTGAGTATGACGATCCGGATGCGACTGCGAACGCCAACCTGGCAGCCCGTCTGCCGTACCTGTTCGCGACCTGCCGCTTTGCACATTACCTTAAGTGCATGGTGCGCGACAAAGTTGGTTCGTTCAAAAGTCAGCAGGATATGGCCAGCTGGTTGCAGGACTGGATCGATCAATACGTCGACTTCAACGCGGATGTCTCGTCAGAACGCGAAAAGGCGAGAAAACCACTCGCCGCGGCAGAAGTCGTCGTCGAGGAAGTAGAGGGGAACCCCGGCTATTATTCGTCGAAGTTTTATCTCCGCCCTCACTATCAGCTCGAAGGGTTGTCAGTGTCCCTGAGACTGGTTTCGAAACTGCCTTCGGAAAAGGGAGCGTAATTCAGGGCTCTCGAAGGTTTGACCCCCCAAGAAAAGGCGCAGCGCGCCACCCCATGAAAGGATACAGAAAATGGAAAATACTTTTATCAAGATCGGTGACATCGACGGCGAATGCACAGAGCATAACCACGAGAAATGGATCCCGGCAAAGACCCTGTCCTGGGAAGTTACCCGGACGCTGGACATGGACGATCTTGGCACCACGCAGCGCGGCTATGCCAACTCGAGCTTTGGCAAGGTCAGCGTTTCGACCGAGCTGAGCATCGCTTCGCCCAAGCTGATGCTGGCCGTGGCCGATGGCACCGTGCGCAAGGAAATCACCATCGAGATGTGCCGTTCGGGTGCCAAGTCGACCAAAGGCATGGAGCCTTACCTCACGTGGAAACTCTTCGACGTCGTGATCGACAAGTACGAAGTCTCTGGCGGTGAAGAGCAGGTGCCGGAAGAGAACTGGGACATGGCCTACCGTCGCATCGAACTGGTCTACAAGAAAGCCGACCCGAACTCGGGCGAGCTGGGCAAAGGCGGCGACTTCAGCTGGAACCTGCTGACCGGCCAGCAGACCTGAGCCTGACATGGCAACCCGGTCCGGACCCTGAATTTCGGGGTCCGGACCTTCTGCGTTTTTGAAAGGCGATTGGATTTGGCGGGCATGACACCGGAAGAACATCTCAAAGCGGGCGATCTCGACGCCACCCTTGCGACCCTGCAGGAAAAGGTCCGGTCGAACCCGGCCGATCCCAAGCTGCGGATCTTCCTGTTTCAGCTGCTTTGCGTTCTGGGCGACTGGAAACGCGCGATCACGCAGCTGAAGCTTTCGGCCGAGATGGACGAATCGGCGACGATGATGGCGCGCACCTATCGCGAGGCGATCATCTGCGAGGTTTACCGCGAGAAGGTGTTTGCCGGTGAAAAGGAGCCGCTGATCTTTGGCGAGCCGCAGGAGTGGCTGGCCCTGCTGATCGAGGCGCAGAAGGTTCTGGCGCGGGGCGATGCGCAAAAGGCGGCGGACCTGCGGGCGCGTGCCTTTGACGAAGCGCCCGCCACAAGCGGCGGTGCCGACGGTCAGGCGTTCGAATGGATCGCGGACGCGGATATGCGACTTGGTCCCGTGCTTGAGGTGATCGTGAACGGGCGGTATTTCTGGTTACCGTTCAATGCGATAGGCGCGATGGAGATCGAAGCTCCGGGTGATCTGCGCGATGCGGTCTGGACGGCGTCCACGCTGACACTGATGAACGGCGGGCAGGTGCCTGCCCTGATCCCGACACGCTATGCGGGGACGACGCAATCGGGGGATGCGTCGTCCAAGCTGGCACGGTCGACTGAATGGCAGGACGTGGGGGCCGAAACATTCGTGGGGATCGGCCAGCGTCTGCTGACTACGGATCAGGGCGATCTGCCGCTGATGGATCTGCGGCTGTTGCGGATGGACGGGTTCGATCCGTCGGTTCTGGCCACCGAGGAAACCGGGGACGCCGAAGCCGATGGCTGACAAGACCCTGTCGGAAAGGCTTCAGCCGTCGCTTCTTGACCGGCTGACCGACGATGCGCCGGGACAGTTGAAGGAAGCGCGGGATTCGCGGGTGATCGATATTTCGCGGCTGCGCGAGATCATCCAGCGCGACCTGTCCTGGCTGCTGAACACGGCCAATCTCGGACATGAATTCGACGAGGAAAAATACCCGAACGTGGCGAGATCGGTGCTGAATTACGGGCTGAGCGAGGTATCGGGCGAGTATTCGACGACCGACCGGGCCGAGATGATCCGCCGGTCGATCGCGCGGGCCATTTCGATCCACGAGCCGCGCATCGTGCCCGGTTCGATAGACGTGACAATCAACCCGGACGAAAAGACCAGCAACATGACCGTGGCGCTGGTGATCCGGGCGGACATGTGGGCGCAGCCCCTGCCGATGGAACTGTACCTGCGCAGCGAGGTCGATGTGACCACGGGCGAAGTGAAGATGGAACGGAGAAGCTAGGCGCATGGATACGCGGCTCATGAAGCATTACGAGGCCGAACTCATGTACCTGCGGGACATGGGCGCCGAGTTTGCCGAAGCCTACCCCAAGATCGCCTCGCGCCTTGGCATGGAGGGGGTCGAGGTTCTTGACCCCTATGTGGAACGGCTGCTTGAGGGCGTCGCGTTCCTGTCGGCGCGGGTCCAGCTTGAGCTGGAACTGCAATACCCGGCCTTTACCAGCAACCTGCTGGAAATCGTCTATCCGCATTACCTTGCGCCGACCCCGTCGATGATGATCGCCGCTTTTGAACCGGATATCACGAATTCGGCGGTCAAGACGGGTTACGTGCTGCCGCGCCATACGGTGCTGCGCTCGCGCCTGTCCGAGGGCGAGCATACCCCTTGCGAATTCCGCACCGCTGCCGATCTGGCGCTCTGGCCGATTGAAATCGCCGAGGCCGAGTATATCGACAGCCGGGGCGAGCTGGTCGCGGCGGGTGTCGCGGTGCATCCCGAAGCGCGGGCCGGGGTGCGTCTGCGCCTGCGGCGCACCGACGGGGAAAAGATTTCGGCCCTCAAGATGGACGAGCTGGTCATTCACATGAACGGCGGTTCGGGCAATAACTGGGCCTTGCTGGAGTTGTTCTGCACCCGTTCGGTCGGGCTTTGCGGGCGGTCGACGGATCGTCGGGCCGACTGGGCGCAACCGCTGAAAGGCGAGGTCGAGCCGCGCGGGTTCGAACCCGAAGAGGCGCTGTTGCCGACTCCGCGCCGGTCCTTTGATGGCTACCGGCTGTTGCAGGAATATTTCGCGATGCCCGAACGGTTCCTGTTCGTGGCGCTGAAAGGGCTGCGCCCCGCGCTTGAGCGGGCGACGGGCAGCGATGTGGATATCTATATCCTGCTGAACGAACCCCGCCGCGATATCGGGCCGATGGTGGTGCCCGAGGCCTTTACGCTGCATGCGGTTCCCGCGATCAACCTGTTTCCGAAACGTTGCGACCGCGTGCAGATCACCTCGCGCGATACGGAGCAGCATGTTGTGCCGAACCGGACGGCGGCGATGGATTTCGAGATTCACACCATCGAGCAGGTCAAAGGGATCAGCGGCGAAGGCGAGGATGACGTGGAGTTCCGCCCGTTCTATTCGGCGACGGATTTCACGGCGGCGGGGGAATCGCACCCGGCCTATTATTCGATCCGTCGGCGCATGCGGCAGCGGTCGGAAAAGGAGCGTCTGCGCGGGGTGCGCACATCATACCTTGGTTCCGAGGTTTACCTGTCGCTGGTCGACCGCAATCAGGCGCCCTATGGGGCGGATCTTGAGCAGCTTGCGGTGCGGGCGCTTTGTTCGAACCGCGACCTGCCGATGCTGCTGAGCACGGGCGACGCGGATGTGTTCCAGCTGCCCGAGGGCGGGCCGGTCAAGTCGATCCGCCTGCCGGTGTCACCGACGCGACCACATCCGACGCTGGCGCAGGGTGACACGGCGTGGCGGCTGATCAGCCATCTGAGCCTGAATTACCTGTCCATCGTCGAGACCGGAAAGGGCAGCGGCGCCGAGGCGCTGCGCGAGTTGATCGGGATTTACGCGCCGCTGGGCGACCGCGTCACTGAAAAGCAGCTTGAGGGCGTGGTGAGTGTAAACAGCCGCCCCATCGTGCGCCGGATGAGCGACGAAGTGATGTCGACGGCGGTGCGCGGGCTCGAAGTGACAATCGGGTTTGATGAAAGTTTTTTCGAAGGGACGAGCGTATTCGTGCTGGGGGCCGTTCTTGAGCGGTTTTTGCGCAAATACGCCACAATCAACAGTTTCACTGAGACTGTTCTGAAGACGCAGAAACGCGGGGAAATTGCGAGATGGCGACCGGAAAAGGGTCTCGGCCGGATGATCTGAGCCATCTGGAAAGGTTGGCTGCAGACCCTGAAAAACATCACGTTTTTCAGGCGTTACGTATTTTGGAAGCGGCATACCCCGAGTCTCCGCGACTGGGGGAGAGCCGCCGTCCGCGCGAAGACCGAATCCGTATCGGCCAAGAGGCCGAACTGGCTTTCCCGCCGTCGACCATCGCTGCTTTTACCCCGCCCGAAGGCAAGCGGCCGGGGCGGCTGACCAACCGTTTCTTTGGTCTGTTCGGGCCGAACGGGCCGATGCCTCTCCAGATGACGGAATATGTGCGCGACCGGTATCGCAATCACCGCGACCGCACTATCGTCGCCTTTGTCGATATGCTGATCCACCGCATGGCGGGGCTCTTGTACAAGGCGTGGCGGCAGGGACAGCCGACGGCGAGTTTCGACCGGGGCGATGATCCGATGGCGCGCAAAGTGGCGGCGCTGGCCGGGTTCCACGGCACCCATCTGCGCGACCGCGATGCGCTGCCTGATCTGGCCCGGCTGCACCATGTGGGCCAGTTCGCCCAAAGTGCGCGTAACCCCGAGGGGCTGGTCGCGATCCTGTCGAACTTTTTCCAGGCTCCGGTGCATCTGCAGCAGTTCGTGGGCAGCTGGCTTGAGCTGGAACCGGATGACCAGTGGCAGTTGGGAGGTCCGGCGCGGCTGGGGCAGTCGACCAGCATCGGCCAGAAGGTCTGGACCCGGGGAGCCAAGTTCCGCATCCGGATCGGGCCGCTTTCGCTTGAAGAATACCAGCGCCTGCTGCCGGGGGAAGAGTCGCTCGACCGGCTGCAATCGGTGGTGCGGACCTATGTCGGTGATGCACTGGACTGGGACGTGAACCTGATTTTGGCAGGAGACGACATTCCGCGCGCTTCTCTGGGAGGAACGACACGGCTGGGTCACACCAGCTGGATCGCGTCGCGGCGTGACGATGACGAAACCCGCCCGGATGCAGAGGACCTGTTCCTGCATCCCGGCGCAATAGCAGAACAAGGCGGTTCCACATCCGCCACCATTAGATTGGGAAGGTATTTTTATGACCGAAATCAGCCGGGTATCCCTTTTCGGGAAATTGAACAAACTGGGTTATCAGGCCGTGGAGGGGGCGACGGTCTTCTGCAAGATGCGCGGCAATCCTTATGTCGAGGTGGTGCACTGGATGCACCAGATCCTGAACGGTCAGGACAGCGACATGCACCGGATCATCGATCATTACGACCTGGACCCCGGTAAGATCGCGGCTGAAATGACCCGGGCGCTGGATGCGCTGCCGCGCGGGGCAAGCGCGATTTCGGATCTCTCGGATCACCTGCTGGACGCGATGGAGCGTGGCTGGGTCTGGGGCTCGCTTCTGTATTCGTCGTCCTATGTGCGCACCGGTCACCTGCTGCTGGGCATGCTGAAAACACCTGCCCTGCGTAACATTCTGAAAACCATGTCGCCGGAGCTGGGCAAGATCGGCCCAGACGATCTGGCGGATAATTTCAACAAGATCACCGATGGATCGCCCGAGGAACATCAGCACGCGCAGGATGGCTCGACCACAGGTGGCGGTGTGGAACCCGGCGAGGCGAGCGGTGCGCGGTCGGCGCAGATGGGCGGGACCGAGGCGCTGGACCAGTTCTGCACCGATCTGACCGAGCAGGCCCGCAATGGCGAAATAGACCCTATCGTGGGGCGTGACGAGGAAATCCGTCAGATCGTCGATGTGCTGATGCGGCGGCGGCAGAACAATCCGATCCTTACCGGCGAGGCGGGCGTGGGCAAGACCGCCGTGGTCGAGGGTTTCGCGCTGCGCATCGCGCGGGGCGATGTGCCGCCAGCGCTGAAGGACGTGCGCCTGCTGGTGCTGGACGTGGGCCTGTTGCAGGCCGGGGCCAGCATGAAGGGCGAATTCGAGAACCGGCTGCGGCAGGTCATCGACGAGGTTCAGGCCAGCCCGACTCCTATCGTGATGTTCGTGGACGAAACCCACACGCTGGTCGGCGCTGGTGGCGCGGCAGGCACGGGCGACGCGGCCAACCTGCTGAAACCGGCGCTGGCGCGGGGCACGCTGCGCACCATCGGCGCGACCACCTGGGCCGAATACAAGAAATACATCGAGAAAGACCCGGCGCTGACCCGGCGTTTCCAGGTCGTTCAGGTGGATGAACCGGATATTCCCAAGGCGATCCTGATGATGCGCGGCATTGCCTCGATGCTGGAAAAGCATCATCGCGTGCAGGTGCTGGACGAAGGGATCGAGGCGGCAGTAACGCTCTCGGCGCGGTATATCCCGGCGCGGCAGCTGCCCGACAAGTCGGTCAGCCTGCTGGATACAGCCTGCGCCCGCGTGGCGGTGTCGCAGCACGCGGTGCCTGCCGAGGTGGATGACAGCCGCCGCCGGATCGAGGCGCTGGCGACTGAGCTGGAGATCATCGGACGCGACGAGACCGCAGGCTATGACGTGGCGGACCGGCGTGAGGCGGTGACAGCTGCGAAAGAGAGCGAAGAGGCGCGGCTGGCCGAGCTGACCGGGCGCTGGGACAAGGAAAAGGCCGTGGTCGAGGCGATCCTCGATCTGCGCGCAAAACTGCGCGAGGGTGCGCAGCCGGTGGATGTGGATCTGGCCGGGGGAGAACCGGCGGCCGAAGTCGCAGAGGCATCGGATGCGCCCGCCAGCCCGATCAGCGAAGAAGACCGCGCGCGCCTGATTGCAGAGCTGAAAGCCAAGAACGCCGAACTGGTCGAATTACAGGGCGACAGCCCGCTGATCCTGCCCATTGTCGATCATCAGGCGGTGGCGAGCGTGGTCGGCGACTGGACCGGTATCCCTGTCGGCCGCATGGTCAAGGACGAGATCGAGACCATTCTGGAACTGGAAGACCATCTGGCCAAGCGCGTGATCGGTCAGGACCACGCGATGAAGATGATCGCCAAACGCATCCAGACCTCGCGCGCGGGGCTGGACAACCCGAGCAAGCCCATCGGTGTCTTCCTGCTGGCAGGCACCTCGGGCGTGGGTAAGACCGAAACTGCGCTGGCGCTGGCCGAGGTGCTTTACGGCGGTGAGCAGAACGTCATCACCATCAACATGTCCGAGTACCAAGAGGCGCATTCCGTGTCCTCGCTGAAAGGCGCGCCTCCGGGCTATGTCGGCTATGGCGAAGGCGGGGTGCTCACAGAGGCGGTGCGGCGCAAACCCTATTCGGTGGTGCTGCTGGACGAGGTCGAAAAGGCGCACCCGGATGTGCACGAGATCTTTTTCCAGGTCTTCGACAAGGGCGTGATGGAAGACGGCGAGGGCCGCAGCATCGATTTCAAGAACACGCTGATCCTGCTGACCTCGAACGCAGGGAGCGACATGATTATGGATATGTGCGCCGATCCCGAGCTGATGCCCGAACCCGAGGGCATTGCCAAGGCGCTGCGCGATCCTCTGCTGAAGATCTTCCCTGCGGCGCTTTTGGGGCGTCTGGTCACGATCCCCTATTACCCGCTCAGCCCCCATATGATCGCCGAGATCACCAAGCTGCAGTTGAACCGGATCAAGAAGCGTGTCGCCGAAAGCCATGGTGTGCCGTTCGAATATTCCGACGCGGTGGTCGATACGATTGTCGAGCGTTGTCAGGAGCTTGAAAGCGGCGGACGGATGATCGACGCGATCGTTACCAACACCATGCTGCCCGAGATTTCGGCCGAGTTTCTGCGCCGGATGATGGAGGGCAAGGAGATCAAGAAAGTCGCCATCGACGTGGCGGATGGCGATTTCACCTACAGCTTCGAATGACTTTGAAACGCCGGGGGCCGCGATTTGCGGCCCCCGGTGACACGCCGAACGGCGATACGAACAGGCAGACGGCAATAGCCGCATAGAAGGTTAAGACAAGTGACCCTTAGCGACGCAGAGGACGACCGGCAGATGAGCTTGCAGGACAAGGTGCGGAAACTGGTCGAGACCGACCGTTTCACGAACGCGGTGATGACCGTCATCATCATCAACGCGATCACCCTTGGGCTGTCGACCTCTGAATCGGTGATGAGCTCCATCGGTCCGATTATCGAGATGGTCGATGATATCGCGCTGGCGATCTTCGTGGTCGAGCTTGCGCTCAAGTTCTATGCCTACCGGCTGCGTTTCTTCAAAAGCGCGTGGAATATTTTCGATCTCTGCGTGGTGACGGTTGGTCTCTTGCCCTCGGGCGGGGGCATGTCGGCGCTGCGGGGGCTGCGGGTGATCCGCGCCATGCGGCTCTTGTCGGTGATCCCGCAGATGCGGGCGGTGGTTCAGGCGCTGCTGGATGCGTTGCCCGGCATGGGCGCGGTGATCATCATGATTTCCATCGTGTTCTATGTCTTTGGCGTGATGGCGACGCTGATGTATGGCGACACCTTCCCGGAATGGTTCGGCACGCTGGGCCGGTCGCTTTATTCGCTGTTCCAGATCATGACGCTTGAGTCCTGGTCGATGGGCATCGTGCGCCCGGTGATGGAGGTCCATCCCTCGGCATGGCTGTTCTTTGTGCCGTTTATCGTGATCACCTCTTTCTCGGTGCTCAACCTGTTCATCGGTCTTCTGGTCAACACCATGCAGACGGCGGTGGAAGAGGAAACCGAGGCCGAGTTCGAAAAGCTGCGGGACCTCGTCAAGAGCGAGACCGACATCGTGGCCGAGAATGTGAGCGAGCTTCACGCCGAGCTGCGCGCCTTGCGGGCAGAGCTGGCCGAGCAGAGGGGGACGGGCGATGTCCGATAATTCGCAGAAGTTCATCGCGCGCAATCGGGCGCCTCGGGTTCAGATCGAATATGACGTCGAACTCTACGGCTCTGAAAAGAAGGTTCAGCTGCCCTTTGTCATGGGGGTGATGAGCGACCTGTCCGGCAAGTCTAAGGTCGAGCAGCCCTCGGTCTCGGAGCGGAAATTCCTTGAGATCGATGCGGATAATTTCGATGAGCGGATGAAGGCGATGCAGCCGAGGGCCGCGTTCAGCGTGCCGAACACGCTGACTGGCGACGGCAACCTGAGTGTCGATCTGACCTTTGAAAAGATGGACGATTTCTCGCCTGCCGCGATTGCCGCCAAGATCGAGCCTTTGCAGGCGCTGTTGCAGGCGCGGACCGAGCTTAGCAATCTCATGGCCTACATGGATGGTAAGACCGGGGCCGAGACGCTGATCGAGAAGATTCTTGCCGATCCGTCGCTGCTCGCCGCTGTTTCGGGCGGCGGTGCCACGGCTCCCGATCAGCAGGCGGCGCTCGACAGCCTGCGAGATGCGATGCCGGTGGAGACGGCGGAAGACGATGGATCGGCGTCGGTGCTGGACGGGCTGAGGGCCTCAACCCCGGAAGACGCCGCGCCGGACAGGTCGACGGAGGATGCGCTGGCTTCGCTGGCCGGTCAGGCGGTTGCGGACGTCGCCGAAGATGACGGTTCTGCCACGCTCGACGCCCTGCGCGCGGCGGCTCCGGAAGCGGCAGTGGAGGATGACGGGTCTTCCGCTCTGGACGCATTGCGTGCGTCTGCTTCTGAGGATGCCGTAGAAGAGGATGCTTCTGCATCCGTTCTTGACGCGATGCGTTCCGACGCGCCCGACGAGGCGGCTCCGGATACCGCTGCCGATGACGCGCTGGCCTCGCTGGCTGGACAAACGGTTGAGGAAGTTGCGGCGGATGACGGTGCTGCTGCGCTGGACGCATTGCGTGCGGTGGAGACAGAGGAAACCGTGGAGGAGGATGCTTCTGCATCAGTTCTGGACGCGATGCGCTCCGACGCACCCGCCGAGGCGGCTCCGGATACCACTGCCGATGACGCGCTGGCTTCGCTGGCAGGGCAAACGGTTGAGGAGGACGCGGCGGATGACGGTCCGTTTGCGCTGGATGCTTTGCGTGCGGTGGAGACTGAAGCAGAGCCCCATGATGACGGCTCTGCGGCATTGGATGCTTTGCGGGCGGTAGAAGCGCCGGATGACACGGAAGACGAGAGCGCATCCTCTGTGCTGGACGCGATGCGCACCTCAGCCCCGGCCGAGGAAACCCCGGATCGTTCAGTGGACGATGCCCTGACTTCTCTGGCCGGTCAGCCGGAACAAGGGGTTGCCGAGGAGGACGCCTTCTCGGCCTTGGATGACCTGCGGGACATCGAACCGCAGGAGGAAGCCGAAGTGGATGATGCCGCATCGGCCTTGGATGCCCTGCGGGAGGCGACACCGGCTGAGAGCGCGCCAGACCGTTCGGCCGATGATGCGCTTGCCGGTCTTGCGGATCTTGGATTGGACGAGGAACCGGAAGACGATGGAACCGTTGCGGCGCTTGCAAGCCTCGCGCAGGCTGAGGTGTCGGCGCCGGACGCGGACGCGACGGATGACGCGCTTGCTGGTCTGGCCGGGATGGACGTTGACGACGCACCGCAAGAGGACGGCTCGGCTGCGGCGCTGGAAAGCCTGGCGCACGCGGAAGTATCCGAGCCCGAGGCGGATGACGGGCTTGACGATCTGTTGGGCGGGCTGGTCGCCGAACCGGAAGCAGCGGGCGAAGATGACGGGTTGGATGATCTACTTGGGACCACTGATCCCGTCCCAGAGGATGCGTCTGTGGTCGCTGACTTTAGCGATAGTGATCTGTCTGAGGTCGCTTTGGACAGTGATGCTGAAGAGGGTCTGGACGACCTGATGGGCGATATCTCCGGCCGTGCCGAGGAAGGTGCGTCCGATGACGAGGGTCTCGATGACCTCCTTGGCGGGTCGGACGAGGCTGTTGTCGCCGAGGTGGAGTCGGACGGGTTGGACGATCTGCTCGGCGGGCTGGATGACTCGCCGGAGAGTGTCGAAGCGGACCTGACGGCGCAGGAAACAGAGGCGTCCGGGGTTGAGACTGACATCGGGTCGGCGGGCGACGATCTGGACGATCTTCTGGGAGGTTTCGAGGAGGGCCCCGCGACCAGCGATGCAGAGGATCTGGCGTCTACTCCGGTAGGTGAAGCGAGCGAGGAAGCTCCCCGATCTGACGAGTTTGATGATCTGTTGGGCGGCGAAGAGATTGCGTCGGAACCTGCCAGCGATGACGGTCTTGATGATTTACTCGGGTCGGATGCTAGCGATGATGCAAGCGACCTGTCGGCCAGCGAGAGCGAGGCTGGAGGGGCTGAAACTGACGGGTTCGACGATCTGCTTGGAGGTCTGGACGACACGCCGGATCAGGCTGCGGATGACGGTCTGGATGATTTTCTGGACGGTGTCATCGATGAGCCGGAAGCTGAGACGACAGGTCAGGTCATGGACGAGCCTGATGGTTTCGACGACTTGCTTGGCGGGTCGGACGATGCGTCGGGTGCCGTTGAGGATGATGCGCTCTCGGGAAGTGTCGGCGATGATGCAGAGGTCGGGTCGGACGGTCTGGATGATCTGCTCGGGGGCGGGGGAAATACTGCCGAAGACGGACTCGATGACCTGCTCGGCGGGTTGGATGATGAAATCGCAACTCCTGACGACGATACGTCCGAGGCCGACGGTCTCGACGATCTTCTCGGGGACGCGGATGATAGTGCCGATGGTGGGCTGGATGACCTGCTCGGTGGGTTGGATGAAGACCCTGCAGCGGCTGGCGAAGAAACATCTGAGGCGGACGATCTCGACGATCTGCTTGGCGGTCTTGGCGATGATGATACGGACGCGGGTGGCCTCGACGATATTGCCGCGGGCGGAGAGAGCGGCGGCGGCGCGGCCCTTGCGGAGCCGGAATTCGCCTACGGAACGATGAGCTCGGCGCGGCCGGATGCCGAGGCTCTCAAGCGCAAGAGGTTCCGGATTGCCCTGTTCGGCGATTTTTCGGGCCGGGCTGCGCGGGGGGTCATCGAAACCGGTGACGGGCTGGCGAGCCGCGCGCCGATCATACTCGATCCGGATACGGTCGAGGATGTGATCAAGCGGTTTGGCACCACGCTGGTGCTGCCCATCGGCAAGGATGGCGCCGGGGTCGAGGTGAAACTTTCGGAGCTGGACGACCTGCACCCAGACGAGCTTTATGAAAACGTCGAGCTGTTCTCGGAGCTGGTCGGGCTGCGCGGGCAGCTGGGCATGGGCGCGACGGCGGAGAACGCGGCCAAGCGTCTGCGGCAATGGGCCGAGACGCATGGCACCTATGCCGCACCCCCAAAGACACGCGCAGGCGGCAGCGCGGTGCGCGCCGACCTGAAGATGAGCGAGTTCCAGAAGCTGATCGGGGATACCTCGGGCAGTCTCACACAGGCCTCGCCGATCGAGGATCTGATGGCGCGTGTTGTCGGGCCGCATATCCGGGCGATCCCGGATGCGGATGCGGTGGCGATGCAGAAGGCGGTGGATGAATCGCTGTCGGCGGCGATGCGGCTGGTGCTGCATCACCCCGAGTTCCAGTCGCTTGAGGCGCAGTGGCGCTCTCTCGACCTGATCGCGCGCAGCATCGAGGTGGACGATACGCTTGACGTGGTGCTTTACGACGTCTCGGCCGAGGAAATCGCCGTGGATCTGGCGAGCGCCGACGATCTTTCGGAAAGCGGGCTGGTGCGTTTGCTGACCGGCGAACCGCTCGACGAGGAAAACGGGCGCGGTGGGTATTCGGCGATGTTCGGGCTGTACAGCTTTGAGGAAACCCCGCCGCATGCGGAACTGCTGGGCCGGATCGCGCGGGTGGCGGCCCATGTGGACGCGCCTTTCTTTGCCGCGATGACGCCCGGGTTCATGGACGTGGACAAGAAGGAGCGTCATCCGCTGGTGGCCGAGGCCTGGGATACGCTGCGCGGGATGAGCGAGGCAAAATACCTTGGTCTTGTTTCCCCGCGTTTCATGCTGCGCCGACCCTATGGCGCGAAATCCGAACCGATCTATGAGTTCGAGTTCGAGGAATTCACCATGAAATCGGGCCTTGGCGGCATGCTCTGGGCGAACCCGGTCGTGCTGGTCGCGATCCTGATGGCCAAGTCGTTCAAGGAGAACGGTAAATCCATGGGGCTTGGGTCGATCATGTCGCTGGGCGACATCCCCTATCACTTTGTGAACGACCGTTATGGCGATCAGGTCCAGCTGCCCTGCACCGAGCGTAATCTGACGCAGGACAAGGTGGAAAAGGTCATGGCGCGGGGCTTTATGCCGGTCGTGTCGATCAAGGGGCGCGATGAAATCCGGCTTGCATCATTCCAGTCGGTCGGCGGCGGAGAGATCCTTGGGCCGTGGTCGGGCGAAGTGCCGCCCGAACCTTCGCCGCCCAAGGTGGTGCGGGCCGAACGCCCGGCGCCCGCCGCGACAGAGGAACCGACGGAAGAGGCCGGGGCAGGGGATGACGATCTGGATTCGCTGCTTGCCGGGTTCGAGGACCTTGGCGGCGGAGACGATGCGGAAGACGTGGACGCGGACCTGGCCGCTTTGCTGGACGATCTGTGATCCAGTTCATTGAACGAACGCGCCACTGCGTATCTGGTGGTCAGCGTATTGAGAGGGAAGCCCTATGGCTGAAAGACATGTTAGACTAACGGGCAAGATCACCGACCTGATCCCGAAGACGGATGACAAGTGCTTTGTGACAGGTGCGATCGTGCGCGAGGGGCTGAGCCGTCTGACCGACATGACGGTTGAATTCGTTGCCCTTAAATCGCTGAAACTTCAGGATCTCGTCGGTCAGCTGATGGGCGTCGAGGTCGAGGATCACCTGTCGGACAAGAAACGCAATTTCTCGGGCATCTGCGTATCGGTGGAATGTATCGGCCAGCTCGAACACCCCGACGGCACGGCCTATCACTACGTGGCGCAGGTGCGGCACTGGCTTTGGATGCTGACGCGCGGATCGGAAAACCGCATCTTTCAGGAAAAGACGACGGTTCAGATCATCGAGGAGGTGTTTGGCGATCTTGGCTTTTCCGATTTCAGCAAGAAGCTGCGGGAAACCTACGAGGTGCGCCAGTATTGCGTACAGTACCGTGAAACGAATTACGACTTCATCTGCCGCCTGATGGAAGAGGAAGGGATCTATTTCTATTTCGACAATGCGCCGGGCACCGGGGTCACGAACAAGCTGATCCTGTGCGATGACAAGACAGGATCGCATTCGAAAAACCCGGTGCAGGACGAGCTGAAGTTCACCGGCTCGGGCGGGAAACAGACGGATGCAGGTGATACGGTGACGGACTGGACGCGCGGCGAAAACGTCGTCACCGGCAAGGTTACGCTGAATGATTTCGACATGCTGACACCCAAGCAGGATCTGAAACTGGTCCAGCAGGGCACGGCGAGGACGTCGCATTCCCACGGTTCGTACGAGAAATACCACTATCCGGGCAAGTTTCGTAAGGACAAGAGCCGCGGCGAAAGGCTGGCCCGCGTGATGATGCAGGCGAACGAGGTTTCCTATCAGACGAAACGCGGTGCCTCGAATTCGCGGGCGGTCTCGGTTGGCTATCGCTTTAAGCTGACCGATCTTGACGGGGAAAACGGCGAATACCTTGTGACCGACGCGGTGCACTACATTCGCCCGACGGATTCGATCCGCGTGGCGCCGGGGCGTCTGGACCGGGACCGGGCCGAGCTGCAATATCCGCCGGAACTGGAAGATACCGATTACGTCGTGACCTTTGGCGCGATCCCCAACGCAGTGCAATTTCGCGCGCCGCTTGATACCGACTGGCCCGAAATTTCCGGCCTACACACGGCCATGGTCGTCGGAAAGAAGGGCGAGGAAATCTGGACCGACGAACATGGCCGCATCAAGGTGCAGTTCCACTGGGACCGCGTTGGCCAATCGGATGAAAACTCATCCTGCTGGGTACGCGTGGCGACCCCGTGGTCGGGCAAGGGCTGGGGCATGGTCGCCATTCCGCGCATCGGCCAAGAGGTCGTGATCCAGTTCGAAGAGGGCGATCCCGACCGGCCGATCTGTACCGGCTGCATGTTCAATCAAGAAACCAAGCCCGCGTTCAAATACCCTGACGATGCGACACAGCTTGGCATCCGCACCAATTCCTCGAAAGGGGGCGGCGGCTATAACGAGCTGATGTTCGAAGACAAGAAGGACGCCGAGTTCATGCGCGTTCAGGCGCAGAAGGATCATCAGTTCCTGATCAAGAACAAGTCGGTGGTGACCATCGGGCAGGATGCGATCGACGCCGGTGCCCATGATGACGAGGGCAGTCTTTCCGAAGTGATCCGCAACCACGTCACGCGGACCATTCAGGAAGGCAACCATTATCATACGATCACCAAGGGCGATGAGGAATTCAAGATCGAGTCCGGCAGCCAGCTGATCGAGATCAAGACCGACAAGACCCAGAAGATCGAGGGTAAGCACGAACAGACGATCACCGGCAATTACGATACCACGGTCAAGTCCGGCGATCAGGTGACTTCGATCGATTCAGGCGATCAGACGACGACGGTGAAATCCGGCGATCAGACCACGACGGTAAAGCTTGGCAATATCACGACCAAGGCCAGTGCGGGCAAGATCACCATGACCGCCGCCCAGAGCATCGAGCTTAAGGTGGGCGGGTCGTCGATCAAGATCGACCCTTCGGGGGTCACGATCAAGGGCCCGATGATCAAGGTGCAGGGCACGGCGATGGCCGAGGTCAAGGCGCCGCTTACCACGGTCAAGGCAGACGCGATGCTGACGCTCAAGGGCGGCATCACGATGATCAACTGAGGTGGATGTGATGAGTGACAGATTTAATGGCATGGTCAAAGTCCCCAAGGATCCGGCGGCGCGGCTGCTGGCGGATGCGAATGTCCTGTTGAAGACGCCGCTTGATGCGCCTGCCAGCGCGCCGGCCGATGTGGTGCTGGGCGAACTGGCTGAAAAGAGTGCATGGATCGACATCCTGATGTTGCTGGGGGTGATCCTGCCGCCGCGCGAAAGGGTGTGGTGGGCCTGTCTTGCGGCGCGCGATTACATCGGTCCGAAATCGGACCGCGATCCGGCGGCGCTCAAGGCGGCCGAAGCCTGGGTTTTCAAGCCGACGGATGAAAATCGCGAAGCGGCGCGGCAGTCGCTGGACCACGCCTATATCGACGATGAAACCGTGCATTGCGCCATGTGCGTGCTTTATTCCGATGGCACGCTTGGGCCCGGCGATCTGGCCAAGTTCCCGGCCCCGGCAGGGGCCTCGGAGACCTCGGCTTTTGCCATGAATATGGTGGCGCTGGGAGAGCTTTCTGATAAGTTTGAAGCACATACGCAGGTATTGATCGACCGTGCCGTCGATATTGCCCGTGGTGGCAATGGCCAGATGAAAAACGACGACACGTTGGAAAAGGGAAACGCCTGATGGGAATGCCCCGGATCGCACAGGGCGCGATGCGCCTGTCTGTCCCGCAGGGAAGCCCGCGCCGTGTGGCGGTTCAGATCTCGTTTACCGTTTCCATGCCAATTCTGACCCAAGGGCCACGCGAATGCCATCTTTTGGCACGGACAGGAGGATAAGCCCGACAAAATGGCCGTGATGCTGAAATTCCAGTCTTCCGGGACCGTCCCGGGAAATGCCCGCCCCGTTCCGATGCAGGGCGGCAGCCTGACCGTGGGGCGTGGCCCTGCGAACGATCTTGTCCTGCCCGATCCGGACCGGTTGCTGTCGAAAAGCCATTTCGTGATCGAGGATCATAATGGCAACGTGGTGATCGTCGATCTGTCGACGAATGGGACGTTTCTGAATTACTCCAAGATCCCGTTGGGCAATACGCCGACGCCGCTGAACAACGGCGATGTGCTGGCCCTTGGCAATTACGAACTGGTGGTCGAGATCACCGCCGACACGCCCGACATGGGCGATTTCATCCCGCCGCCTTCGGCACAAGGTGGCGCCTCGCATGGTGATGCGAACCGGGCACCCGATCCGTTCGATCTGCTGGACGATGCGGGGTCGGGCGATTTCCTCGATGATCTGCTGGGGCCGGAAAAACCGACCGGCCCGTCGCAGATCAACCCGGTCGATCCGATCGACGACCTGCTGCCGCCGATGGGCGAAGAGGAAGATCCCTTTTTTCAAAAGCCCAGTGACGGGCGTGAAGGCACGGGGGCGAGTATTTCGTCGCATAACCCTTCGGCCAGCGACAGTTTCCGCCCGCAGCAGAGTTCGTCCAGCAACATGATCCCGGATGACTGGGACGATCTGCTGGAAGGTATCGGTAACGACAATGGCGGTCCAAAGGATGATCCCTTCGCTGCGCCGCCCGAACCGCAGCCCGCGCCGCCTGAGCCCGAAGCGTCGCGTCGCACGCCGCCGGTTCTGCCGCCCGAGGATCTGGGCGACGACGTGTTTGCACCCGAACCCCAGGCGCCTGAAGAACCCGCCGCGCCAGTTGAGAAGCCTGCCGCACCGGTTGAACCCGTGCCCGCACAGCCGGTTACTGCCGGGCAGGTCGACATGGCGCGCGCCTTTCTAGAAGGGGCCGGGGCCGAGGATGTGCGGATCGACGACGCCGAACTGCCGCAGACAATGGCGCGCATGGGGCGGGTGATGAAAACCCTGATCACGGGCCTGCGCGAAATCCTGATGACGCGGACCTCGATCAAGAGCGAATTCCGCATCGAACAGACGATGATCAGCGCGGGGGGTAACAACCCCCTAAAATTCTCGATTAGCCCGGAGCAGGCGGTCGAAACGATGATCAAGCCCGCGACCAAGGGCTACCTTAGCCCCGAAAGCGCAGCCGAGCAGGCGTTGCAGGACATCAAGGCCCATGAGGTTGCGATGGTGACCGGCATGGAGGCCGCGCTGAAAGGCGTGCTGAAAAAGCTCGACCCCGAGCAACTGGCCGGGCAGATCGAGGTTTCGGGTGCCTTTGGCAGCCTGCTGCGCGGCAAGAAGGCGCGCTATTGGGAAGTTTACGAAAAGATCTACGCGGAAATATCAGATCAGGCCGAGAATGATTTTCACGACCTGTTCAGCAGGGAATTTGCGCGGGCCTACAAGGAACAGCTTGAAAAGCTGAAGCAATAGACCCGCAGGAAGGGAGAATTACGTGTCCTGGGACAGCAAGGTGCTTTGGACCGAGGGGTTGTTTCTGCAGCCTCATCATTTTCAGCAGGCGGACCGGTATACCGAGGCGCTTGTCAGCGGGCTTGCGCGCCGTATTCGCCCCTATGGCTGGGGTGTGAGCGCGCTTGAGATCGATGACGAGGTGCTCAAGGTCGGGCAGTTCGCGCTCAAGAGCGTGTCGGGCCTGACCCATGACGGCACCGTGTTCCGGGTGCCGATGACGGATGACCATCCGCCCGCGCTCGAGGTGCCGACGACGGTAAAGGATTGCGTCGTCTACCTGACCGTGCCGCAGCGCCGTCAGGGCGCGACCGAGGTGGATATGTCCGGGGCCGAGATGTCGGCCAGCCGGTTGCGTCCGACCGAGATCGAAGTCACCGACACGATGGGTCAGGAAAAGAAGCCGGTGGTGCTGGGCGTCGGCAAGATGCGCCTGCAATTCGCGCTGGCGGTGGATGATCTGGCCGACAAGCTGGCAATCCCGGTGGCCCGCATCATCGAAGTGCGCCCCGACAAGGAGATTATCCTTGATCAGGCCTTCATTCCGTCCTGCCTTGATATCCGCGCGGCGCATCCGCTGGATGCTTTCGTGCGCGAGTTGGAGGGGCTGCTTTCGCACCGGATGCAGGCGCTATCGGGCCGTCTGGCGGAATCCGGTTCGGCGAGGGGCGCGGCCGAGGTGCAGGATTTCATGCTGCTGTCGGTGGTGAACCGGTCGCTGCCGCTGATCCGTCACCTGACGCGGATCGAGAACCTGCATCCCGAGGATTTCTACCGCACCTGCGTATCGTTGGCGGGCGAGCTTTCGGTGTTCATGTCCGCCGACAAGGAACCGCCGAATTTCCCGGCCTATGAGCATGATAACCTGAGTGGCAGTTTCAGCCCGGTGATCCGCACCCTGCGGCAATATCTGAGCTCGGTGCTGGAACAGACCGCCATCGCGATCAAGCTGGAAGAGCGGAAATACGGCATCAGCGTCGGTGTCATCGCCGACCGCAAGCTGCTTGGCAATGCTGGATTCGTGCTGGCGGTGGACGCGGATATCCCGGCCGAGGACGTGCGGCGGCATTTCGCGGGGCAGGCCAAGATCGGCCCCGTCGAGGAGATCCGCCAGCTGGTGAACTCGGCCCTGCCAGGAATCACGCTGCGCCCGCTGCCGGTGGCACCGCGCCAGATTCCCTATCACGCGGGCGTCGTCTATTTCGAGCTGGAACCGGAAAGCCAGTACTGGGCCAAGATGACCACCTCGGGCGGGATCGCGGTGCATGTCTCGGGGCAATACCCGGGGCTTAAGATGGAACTGTGGGCGATCCGCAATAACTGAGGAAAGGGGAACCGGCATGTCTGACAACGATCCCTTTGCAGAGCCGGACGATACCGACAAGACGGTGATCCGCCCCAATCCGGGCGGACGGCGTTCCGGCGGCGGCATGGCCGCGCCGACCCCCGCAGCCGCGCCCGATCCTGGCGGTTTCCCCGAGCCGGGTGCAGGGTCTGCAGGCGCTTATGGTGTGCCACAGGGCGCAACGCCCCGACCGACGGCGAAATCGGCGGATGCCTCGGTGTCGATGACCGGCATGAACCAGTTGACCGCCTGTGCCAGCACGCTGTTTTCCCTGATCTCGCGCATCCGCAACCGGGCGCAGCACATGGACCCGGACAAGCTGCGCCAGAGTGTTGTGAGCGAGGTGCGCGAATTCGAGAACCGCGCGCTTCAGGCCGGTATCCCGGCGCAGACCGTCAAGGTCGCGCGGTATGCGCTGTGCGCGACGCTGGATGACGTGGTGCTGAACACGCCATGGGGCGGGCAGTCGTCCTGGGGGATGCAGTCGATGGTGGGCACGTTCCACCGCGAAACCGTGGGCGGGGATCGTTTCTATGACCTGCTGGCGCGGCTGGAAAAGGATCCGGGCGCGAATATCGACATGCTCGAATTCCTCTACATGTGCATGTCGCTTGGGTTCGAGGGCCGCTTGCGCGTCGAGCAGGGCGGGATGGAGAAACATACCCAGATACGCGCATCGCTGGCCCGGATCATCCGCGGCCAGCGCGGGGCGCTGGAGCACGATCTGTCGCCGAATTGGGAAGGTATCAAGAAACCGTTCAAGAAACTCTCGGCATGGAAGCTGGTCTGGGCCGCGCTGGCGGTCACGGTGACCCTGCTGACCGCGCAGTTCCTTGGCCTGTCCTACGCGCTGTCGAACCAGACCGAGCGGGTGATCGGCCAGTTGTCGATCATCGATAGCGGTCCGGTCGCGCAGCTTTTGCGCCGGGCACCGCCACCTCCACCGCCGCCGCCGGCACCGACCGCCGAAGAGCAATTGCAGAAGGTCGAAGGCTTTCTTCAGGAAGAGATCGACGATGGCATCATCGAGGTGTTCCAGAAAGGCAATACGCTGGTGATCCGTATCGCGGGGTCGAACATGTTCGGCTCGGGTTCGGACGATCTGCAGCCGCAGTTCGAAGAGCCGATCAACCGCGTGGCGAATTCGCTGAATGAGGAACCGGGCCCGGTGATCATCGTCGGCCATTCCGACAACGTGCCGATCCGTTCGTCGCGCTTCCCGTCGAACATGCACCTGTCGCTGGCGCGCGCGAAATCGGTGATGTCGGGCATCGCCAAGACATTCGACGACCCGTCCCGGCTGACCGCCGAGGGCCGGGCCGATAAAGAACCCATCGCCGATAACGGCACACGCGAAGGGCGGGCAAAGAACCGGCGTATCGAAGTTGTGCTCGTCCGGGAGAGTGACCAATGATCAGATTGTTCCTGCGCATGTTCCGGTCGATCTACTTCGTGCTTATCGCGCTGGCCGTCATCCTGTCGGTCGCGGCATGGTATTTCGCGCCCTACATCGGCACCGACGACTGGCATCCCTTTGCCAGCCTGACCGCGCGCATCGTCACGATTGCCTGCATTTCGGTATTCTTTATGGCGATCATGCTGACCGTCTTCCTTGTGCGGAGGCACCGGGCCAAGAAGATGACCGAGGAAATGGCCGAGGCCGCTGATCCGGTCGAAGACGATGTGGTCGGCGAGGAAATCGGCGAGTTGCGCGGCAAGTTCAAGGCGGCGATGGCCGAGTTGCGCAAGTCGAAGAACGGCAAGAAACACCTGAGCGAATTGCCGTGGTACGTGATGATCGGCCCGCCCGGCGCGGGCAAGACCACGGCGATTGTCAATTCCGGCCTGCAATTCCCGCTGGCCGACAAGATGGGCAAGGCCGCTGTGGGCGGCGTTGGCGGGACTCGCAACTGCGACTGGTGGTTTACCAACGAAGCCGTGCTGATCGATACGGCGGGGCGTTACACCACGCAGGAAAGCGATGCCGAGGTCGATAACGCCTCGTGGCTGGGCTTTCTCGGGCTGCTCAAGAAATACCGCAAGCGCCAGCCGATCAACGGCGCGATGATCGCGATTTCGCTCTCGGACCTGTCGCTTCAGGATGAGGTCACGCAAAAGGCCCATGCGCAGGCGGTTCGGCGGCGTCTGAACGAATTGCGCGAAAAGCTGGGCGTGCGCTTTCCGGTTTACGTGCTGTTCACCAAGGCCGACCTGATCGCCGGGTTCAACGAATTCTATGACGATCTGGGCAAGGAAGAGCGCGAACAGGTCTGGGGCTTTACCTTGCCGCTGGAGAAAACCCGAGGCGAGGCCTCGCCGGTTTCGGCGTTCGACGAGGAATACGCGAAGCTTTTGGGCCAGCTGAACGCGCAGCTTCTTGAGAAGATGCAGCGCGAGACGGATCAGCAGAAACGCTCGCTGATTGCCGGTTTCCCGGCGCAGGTGGCCTCTATGCGTAATGTCGCGCGGGAATTCCTGACCGAGGTGTTTCAGGACAATCGCTATGAAAGCCGCCAGATGCTGCGCGGCGTTTACCTGACCTCGGGTACGCAGGAAGGTACGCCCATCGACCGGCTTATGCTGGGCATGGCGCAGACCTTTGGCATTGGCCGTCAGGCCATCGGAACCGGGCAGGGGACCGGTCGGTCCTACTTCCTGACGCGGCTGTTCGAGACCGTGATGTTCAACGAGGCCGGTCTGGTGTCGGCGGATGACAAGGTCGAGCGGCGTTATCGCTGGACCCAGCGCGCGATGATCGCGGCCACCATTCTGATCGCGCTGGGTATGGGCGCGCTTTGGGTGCGCAGCTACATGGGCAACGTGGCTCTGATTGACGAGGCGGCCGGTAAAGTGCTCGCCTATCAGGAAGCTGCCGATACCCTGCCGCCAAGCCCCGTGGGTGATACCGATCTGCCGCCGGTGGTCGCGGCTCTGAACAACCTGCGCGACATGCCGACCAATCCGGTGCTGTCCGATCCCGACCCGGAACGCCGCGTACGCTATGGCCTGTATCAGGGCGAGGTCATCGGCACGCAGTCGGCCCAGACCTATCGCGCGGCGCTGAACAAACGCTATCTTCCCCGTCTTCTGCTACGGCTCGAAGAGCAGATGATGGCGAATATGAACAATCCCGAACTGCTGTACGAGGCGCTCAAGATCTACCTGATGCTGGGTCTTCAGGGGCCGATGAACGCGGATCTGGTCAAGGAGTGGATGCAGGTCGACTGGGAGGTTTCCTATCCCGGCGTTGTGCGCCAAGAGCTTCGCGACGATCTGCGCGATCATCTGGACGCGCTGCTGTCGCAGCCGATGCAGGAAATCGCGCTGAACGGGCCGCTGGTAGAGCAGGTGCAGGGTATCCTGACCGAACTGCCGCTGGCGCAGCGGGTCTATAACGGCATCATCAACAGCGCCGAGGCCACCGCGCTGCCGAAATGGCGGATCACCGAAAAGGGCGGTCCGGCGGTGAGCCGGGTGCTGGTGCGATCTTCGGGCAAGGCGCTGAACGACGGGATCGAGGGGATTTTCACCTATGACGGGTTCAACGATGTGTTCCTGCCCGAAGCGGTCAGCGTCGCCGAGCGTGTGCGCAGCGAAGCATGGGTGCTGGGTGAGCGCGGCGAATCCATCCAGACCGAAGGTGCCCTGCTGGCGCTGAGCCGCGATGTGCTCGACCTTTACTACAACGATTACATCTCGCGCTATGACGGCATTCTGGCGGATATCGACATCGTGCCACTGGAATCGCTCAGCCACGCGGTCGAGGTGACGAACGTGCTGTCGGGGCCGACCTCGCCCATCGTGAACATTCTGACCGAGGTGGCGAAGGAAACCCGGCTGACGGAAAACCGCGATCTGGTGGATACATCGGAACTGACGAATGCGGGCGAGACGATTGTCGGGCTCGAGTCGCGGCAGAACCTTGGCATTCAGGCGCAGATCCTGCTGGAAGCCCTGCGCAAATCCGCCTCTGCCACGCCCGGCGGCGAACCGCAGGAGCCCGGCCAATATGTCGAGGACCGTTTTGCATGGCTGCAACAGCTGGTGGAGCGGCCCGAGGGCCAGCCTTCGCAGTTGGATCAGCTTATGGGTGTGCTGACGCAGGTCTATCAGGAACTGCAAAAGCTGTCCTTCAGCGGTGTGACCACCGGTGGTGAAACCGGGCAGGCGCTGCTGCAGTTCCAGCAGGCGGCGGGCCGGATCGACGGGCCTCTGGAGCGCTGGGCCTCGCAGATTTCGACCGGGTCCTCGGGGATCACTTCGGACAGCACCCGCGCCTCGATCAATGCGCGCTGGCAGGCGAATGTGCTGCCGTTCTGCGAACAGGCGCTTTCCAACCGCTATCCGTTCAATCGGCGGGCGGGGGCAGACGTGGCGCTTGCCGATTTTGCCAAGCTGTTCGCGCCGAACGGGCTGATCGACAGCTTCTTTAATGAAAACCTGTTGAGACACGTGGATACGCGGACACGGCCTTGGACCTTCAAGTCGGTGAACAATGTCGATCTGGGCATCAGCCAGGGCGTGTTGCAGCAGATGCAGAACGCGGCGGAAATTCGCGATGCCTTCTTTGCGGGTGGCCCCAACCCGGCGGTGCAGTTCCAGATGACGCCCGAGGCGCTGGACCCCAAGGCGAAGTCGGTCGTGCTTCAGATCGACGGGCAGGACGTGGGCTTTGCCCATCGTGGTGGTCAGCCCAACCCGGTTGCCGTCACATGGCCGGGCAGCGTCGGCTTTGCGCAGATCCTGTTTGAGCCTGATCGCAAGAACATCGAAAGCTCGCTGAAGCGTGACGGGCCGTGGGGCTGGTTCCGCCTGCTGGATGCGGCCGAGGTGCGCCGCACCAATGTATCGGACCGCAAGCGCGTCATCTTCAACGTTGGCGGGCGTATCGCGATCTTCCAACTGCAATCGGGATCGGTTCTGAACCCCTTTGCCCTCCCTGCGCTGGCCGAGTTCAGCTGCCCGAAATCGATGTGACGATGACCGGGTTCGGGGCCTTTGGGAAAATGCCGTCGGTGGGTGATTTCTTTCGGATCACCATGCCCTCGGGCTTTGTCAGCGCCTGGGATGCATGGGTGCAGAATGCCCTGCTGACCGGACAGCAGATGCTGGGCGAGGTCTGGGACACGCATTACATGTCGGCCCCGATCTGGCGGTTTTCCCTGTCGGCGGGTCTGGCCGGTCAGCAAAAGATGCTGGGTGTGATGATGCCATCGGTCGACCGCGTGGGGCGGCGTTTTCCGCTGACGCTGGCGGCGGCGGTGACAACACCGGGGCCGGCCTCGCTCGATCATTTCAACGAAGAGCCGCTGTTCATGACGCTGGAAGATCTGGCGCTTGACGCGCTCGAAGACGGGATGACGCGCGAGATGCTGGAACAGCGCCTTGCCGACATTCCAACGCCGGAATTCCGCAGTGCCGCGCCCCTGCGGCGGGCCGGACGCAGCCTGGTTCTGACGCAGGCTGCGCCGGGCGGTATCCTGCCCGAACTCGCATCGGGTCTGCTGGCCCGTGCCTATCCCGCGCCCAGCGTGTGGAGTACGGTTGTTAACGAAGTGCCCAGATTAATGATTTGTGATGGTTTGCCCGATGGTCCCGAAATTCAAGGTCTCTTTCACCTCAACGCCCCGGTCTGGAACGAGGCCCGTCCCGCATGAATGATTTCAACGCGTTCCGCTACAACGCCAAGACCCATGTCGGGCTCAAGCGCAAGGTCAACGAGGATTCCGTTCTGGCGCTGCCCGGCCATGATATCTGGGTTGTCTCCGACGGGATGGGCGGCCATGAGGCGGGCGATTTCGCCAGCCGCCTGATCGCGGATTCCATCGCCACCATTCCACAGGGGCTTGAGCCGGGCGACCGGATGCATGCGCTGCGCGACGCGATCCAGCAGGCCCATCGCATCATCGTGCAAGAGGCCGAGGATCGCGGGCGCGGAGTGATCGGGGCGACTGTTGCGGCGCTGATCATGGCGAACGGGCATTTCGTTGGGCTCTGGGCGGGCGACAGCCGTATCTATCGCCTGCGCGACGGTCATATCGAGATGCTGACGACCGATCATTCGGCGGTGGCGGAATTTGTCACGTCTGGCCGGATGACATGGGACGAGGCGGAACAGCATCCTCAATCCAACGCCATCACCCGGGCTGTGGGCGTGGGGGACGATCTGGACCTCGACAAGGTGCGCGGCGAAACCCGCCCCGGCGACCGTTTCCTGCTGTGTTCCGACGGGCTTACGAAATATGCGACATTCAGCATCCTCGAACGGACCCTGAAACGCTTTCCGCTGGAAACCGTGTCGGACGAGCTGGTGCAGATCGCGCTGACCGGCGGCGGGGCCGACAACATCTCGGTCATTGTCGTGGACGTGATCTGATCAGGGCTGGGCTGTCGTCAGGATCTTGCTGTCGAGCGACAGGATGCTCTGTTCATTGTCATGGGCGAATTCGCGCAGCGCCTCGGCGTAGCCCGAGGCGGATTCCGACGTCGGCCGCAACCCGTTGAACAGCGGCTTTGTCGAATGGAGCACGATGACCTTGCTTTTGCCGAGCGTGCTGTCATCGACACGGAAGGCGATGCGCCCGTTTTGCGCCGCTTCTTCAAGGTCATAGGCCACGCGCACCGGCACCTCGCCCGATTGCCCGTCGCGCAGGTCGGCAACGGCGTTATCCTCGCGGTTGAGGTTCGGCAAAAGGTGGAACACGCTGCCCGACACATCGAGGATCGACACGGTCAGGAAACCGTCGGTCACATCAGCGGGCAGGACCACGTCGATCACCGGGTTCTCACCGACAAAGAACCGCCCGGAGGGGTTGGGTTCGTCCCGGTCGCCGACACGGAAGGCGACGTCGATATCGCTTGGCGGCGCATCCGGCAGGTGGCTTTCGATCAGGCAAAGCGTCGGATTCAGAACCTCGACATCAATCACCACATTGCGTTCGCCGGCGATGGCGCGGAGGGCGTCAAAGAGTTGTACGCGGGTCGCGGTTTCGCTGACCCGTCCCGACACGGTGATCGGCGCGTCCGGGCCAAAGCCGACCGGCGAGGAACCCGCAAGGGTCAGAGGACCGCAATCCGTGAAATTCTCAAGCACCGGCGTGATCGCATCTTCGCTCAGGAAGGTCTGTTCAAAGGTGATCCGCGCGCGGCCTTCAAGCGCGCCGGGCAGATCATTCTCCATCGCTGCCATCAGACGCTGTTGCAGCGCCTCATCCGTGGTGGACCCGGTGACCTGGGCGCGATTGCCGCTGAGCGACAGGCGCCAGTCATCCAGGGCCTGTATCTGGTCGAGCGTGGCCAGCACATCGTCGCCCCAGCTTTCGGCGATATCGCCCGAGGACAGGGTCAGGTCCGCATCGCCATTCGCCTCGCCGATAAGGGCGCTCAGCCGGTCGCGCATCTCCTCGGATGGCACATTGCCAACGGCGTTCGGCGGTTCGTTCTCCGACTTTGCCACCAGCAGCGTATAGGGCTCGGCGACCGGGAATTGCGGCCCCAGCAGGCTGTCGAAAGCCCCCGCGAAATAACCGCCCGCGCCGCCCATTGCGACCAGCAGTACCAGCATCGCCGCGAGCAGACCGCCACGCGATTTTCGATCACTCTCAGGGGCGGGCGCAGCCGAGGCTTGGGAAGCCTGAGGCGCGCCAGCGGTCTGCCTTTCTTCTACGCCGTCCCGGTCCAGCATAGCCGCCGCAGCGGCACCTGATCCGGATGTTCGCTCGGGCATGGCAGTCGCAGCGGTCTTACGGTCGCGCGGTGGCGGCGAAATCACCGTCGCTTCAAGGTCGTCGAGGTCGCTGGTCTCGGGGTTGTCGAGAAAGGCCACCACGGCCGCCGCGCTTGACAGGCGGGCATCCGGGTTCGGATCGGTCATCCGGTCGATCAGCGTCTTGAGCGGTTCAGGCACGCCGCTGGTATCGAGCGGCTCGCTCTTTCTCTGCACCACTTCCATCGGGTTGCGCCCGATATCCGGTGGTGCGCCACGGAAATTCGCCAGAAGCAGCGCGCCAAGCGAATAGATATCCGACCGCGCATCGGTCTGCCCGTTCAACTGTTCGGGTGCGGCATAGGCGTATTTGCCCGCGAATTCATTGCCGACGATGGTTTCGGCACCGGGATTGGTATCCTTGGCGATGCCGAAATCGATGATCACGGCCTTGGCCGGATCGCCGTCCTTCAGGATAATGTTGTCGGGCGACAGGTCGCGATGCACGATATGACGCGCATGGGCCGCGCTCAGCCCGCCCGCGACGCGGCGGCAGACCACCAGCAGATCCTCGGCCGACATCGGACCCTGCTTGAGCTTGCGGTCAAGCCCGGGGCCCTCGACGTAATCCATCATCAGGTAGACATGGCCGTCCTGCGTGCGGTTACATTCGGAATAGCGCACCACCGCATCATGACGGATATCGCGAATTTCTTCTTCGCGCGTCAGCAGAACGAGGTAATCGTCATTGCCGGAAAACTCGGACTTCAGCACCTTGAGCGCCATCAGACGGCCCGAAATCTCGCTCCGGGCCTTGTAGACATCCGATGTGCCCCCCCGGCCAAGCAGCGCTTCGATCCGGTAGGTATTGTTCAAAAGCTCGCCGGGCTGAAAAGCATCGCCGGGGCGGGATTCGATCATGAGTACTGCTCCGCCGGTGCTGGCCGTTCCGGGTTGCTCAGGCGGTTAGCCCAGCGCCTGGAATTCGACGCGACGGTTCACGTCCGCTGCCGGATCATTGGCATCGAAGGGCGCGGATTCACCCATGCCAACCGCTTCCAGACGCTCGGCCGCAATGCCGCAGTCGCTTTCAAGATGACGCTTGACCTCTTTCGCGCGCAAGAGTGACAGGCGTTCGTTGTAAGCGGCGCTGCCCGAACTGTCGGTGTGACCGATGATCTGGAACACCGAAACATCGACGTTTTTCATCACTTCGCACAGGGTGGTCAGCTTGGCTTTCTGGTCATCGGCCAGCGTGGCGCTGTCAAAGCCAAAGGAAATCTGCACATTGACCTGGTCCGCGCGGTCGACCTCTGAATAGGCGGCGGGCGTCGCGGGGGCGACACTGGTCGCTTCGCTCGTCTCGGCCTGCTGTCCCGACGGGACGATGACAAGACCACGGGTCTTCTGCTTCTTGAAAGCTTCTGCAATTTGCTCGGCCGTCATTTCGTCGGCGGATTGCGCAAAGGTCGCAGCCGGCGCAGTCAGCGCGATGGCGGCGGTCAGAGAACAGGCGATAAGGTTGCTAAAACGGACCATCGTTCGCTTTCCCCTTTTATCCATATGGGTTACGTAAAGACACTATACCGTGGATCATGGTACGACAACGTCTATTGCATCAGTGATCTCGGTCACTTTCGTTAAAAAAACTTCAATTCGGGTCTCATAAAATTGCGCCCGTATTAAGGCAGAAAGGAGATGGCAGACCATGCGCCTGCTCCCCGCAATCATCGTCGCGGTGGCGGTCATCCTCGCGCCCGTCCTCTGGGTCGGGCTGACCTGGTTCCTCTCCGAAGAAGACTTTCAGGGCTCTGCCGTCGACTCCGGCGCCCGTATCGAGATCGAGGTGCTGCGCCAGCAGGTCGAAGATCTCCAGAGCCGGATGGAGACCCTCGAAAACGAAGTGGCCCGCCTGCCTGCCGGCAACAGCGGTGGCAATTTCCGCTCCGACGCGGATGCCGAAGACGCGCTGCTGCGCGGCACCGGCCCCAATGACATCATCGACGCCTATGCCCAGGTCGTCCTGATCGCCAACCGGACCGAGGTCAATCGCGGTCTCGAGGTCGCCGGCTCTGACTACCTCGAAGCGACGCTGGGCCGCCCACGCGACGTGCTCAGCGACACCTGCGAGCCAATGACCAACGAGAACCTGCGCAGCAAGCTTGTCCTGACCGAGGTCGGCCCGATCCGTGTCAACATGCTGCAACCGGCCGTCGACTCGCTGCGCCGCGTCTTTGCCAACGTGGAACGGGCCGATCCCGATCTCTACGCACGGATCAATACATCGGGTTCGCTCTGCGTCCGACGCATCCGTGGTACCACAAACCGCCTCTCGACCCATAGCTACGGTCTTGCCGTCGACCTCAACATCGACGGTCAGCTCGACAATTTCACCGATGGCAAGACGCAACTCGGCCTGACGATCCTTGCCGACTTCTTCCATGCCGAAGGATGGGTCTGGGGCGCGGGCTTCCAGCGCGAAGACAGCATGCATTTCGAAATCAGCCGCCGCCAGCTAGACGAATGGCTCGCCGAAGGTCTGCTCTGACATCCCCTGCTTCTTTGGGTCTTAAAATATCCCCGCCGGAGGCACAGCGCCGCTGAAAGCGGCGCCATAAAGGACTCTTGATCGAGAGCTCCCGATAAACCTATTCGCTCAGCCCATAGGCAAGCCGGATGCTGCGCTGGGTGCCGGGGCCAAAATCGCCGTCGATCGCACCGGTATAGAAATCGTATGATTTCAACTCGCGCTGCAGGGCGCGGCGGGTTTCCGGGGTAAACATGTTGGGTCGTTCGCTCAGCAGGTTGAGCACATCGGAACTGCCCGAGCGCAGCGCGGCATAGAGGTATTTCGCCGCGTCATCCGGCCCTTTGCTGGCGATCAGGCCATCGTCGATCAGCGCGGCAAAGTTGAACTGCGCCTGCGGGTGGCGCAGGTCGGCGGCGCGCTCAAAGTAGCTCAGCGCGCGCTGGGGGTCGGCGGGCAGACCCAGCCCGCCCTGGTAATGCAGGAAGCCAAGATCGTTGATCGCATCGGCAAAATCCTGTTCGGCCGCCAAGCGGTAGAGTTCAAGCGCCCGTTTCTCATCGCGGGCCACGCCGGTGCCGCGCTCGTAAAGCTTTGCCAGCTCGAACTGTGCTTCGGGTGAGCCCGATTTCGCCGCGCGTTCAAGGAACTTTACCGCTTCGGCCGGATCGAAACGCCCCTCGTTCGGGTTCAGCCGCATATAGGCAAGCCCCAGCATCGAGCGGGTGTCGCCCAGATCGGCCAGCGCCAGCAGCTGTTCTTCCTGATCCGGCTTGATCGCCGCCCAGGCATCCACCGCGTCGGAGCTGGCGATCTGGCTTTCGCCCTCGGCAGGCCCGGCGAGGTAAAAAGGAACACCGGTCAGCGAGCCATAGGTATGCGGCTCTTGCAGATTGCCGGTCTGTTCAAGCACGCGATCGCGCACCTGCCGGAACATCAGGCTGATTTCCAGACCGGGTTCGACCATCTTTTCCATCAGCGCGCGGGCATAGGGGCTGTTGCTGCCCGCCCCGTCCAGTGCCACCTGTCCGTCCTTGGCGGCAAAGGCCACCAGCGTGCCACGGTCCGGGTCGGCCGCTGCCAGACCGCCGCCGCCGCGCGACTGCTGCCCGGAACGCTGGATATTCCCGGACTGGTCAAGCTGGATGAGGTCGCCCAGCGGATTGTCGCGGCAGCTGTCAAGGATCACGATCCGCATCTTGCGGGCCCGTTCCACCGCGCCCAGCAACTGCTTGAGCGACACCGACTGTCGTTGCACATCGCGGTTCGACGACACCTTGGCGTCGACGGGAATAAGGAAATTCTCGCCCTGCACCTCGATCCCGTGACCGGCATAGTAGATCAGCGCCAGATCGGCGGTTTCCGACTGAAAGGCGAAATCGTCGAGCAACTGGTACAGCTGCGCTGAGGTTGCATCCTGTGCAAGTGTCACGTCAAAGCCGATATTCGACAGGGTCTCGGCCATGTCCGAGGAATCGTTCAGCGTGTTTTCCAGCGGATCGATGCTGCGATAGGCGCCCATCCCGATCACAAGTGCAACCCGGTCGGATGCCGCCGTCGCAGCACTTGACCAGAGCAGGACCAGAAGGATGGCAAAGGGGCGGATCACCGGGTACATCGCTGAAAACCTGTAGAATAAATTCAAACCATGCGCCTCAGTTTAACCAAAGCGCAGGTCCAGCGATACACGGGAATCGGCAAAAGTCTGTGAAGTAAATCGCTTGTGGGCGTTTTCGTCACGCCGGGGCGGACAACTCAGAGGTGTTTGACGTTGGCGCGCAGCTTGCGCATCACCCTGAGAAAAGCTTCGTAATCCTTGGGGTCGACGCCATCGAGCAGTTCGATCTCGCGTTCCAGCGCCACTTCCATCATCCGGGCATGAAGATCGAAACCTGCCTCGGTCAGGGTCAGGTACTTGCGCCTTGGGTCGTTCGCGGCCGGGGTCGCGCTTAGCAGGCCCATCGTCTCAAGCCGCGTGATCGCCCGGCTGACCGCGCCCTTGTCGATGGCGATGCCGTCACAGATGCGCGCCGCTCCGCACCCCGGTTCCGTCGCGATCCAGGACAGAACACGCCATTCGGTGACGCCGACACCGAATTCGCTCTGGTAAAGCGCCGAGGCCCCCCGGGAAAGCGAGCTGTTGATCGAGGCGAGAAAATACGGCGCGTAGACGTTGATGTCGATGACGCGCACGCCGTCGTCGGTCACCCGTGTCGGAACGGGCAGGCCGGAAGCACGCGCGTTTTTTTTCGTTTTGGTCAAAAGCAGTTTCCGTTCAAATTGGCTGGCTGGGCAGGTCTATGTGCCGTCGCTTGCTAAAACTACGGATTCAAAGGTGGTCCCGTATCCGCGTCGGTCAATGGACTTTCAATATGGCAAGCCGACGTAGTTGTTGGCAAGCGCATGTTGCGCCGCTTCATTTTCCTGAAGGAAGGCGATTTCGGCCTGCTGCATTTTCAGATCGAAAGGGTTCTGATCCGGAAAGCGGTGGAGCAGCGACGTCATCCACCAGCTGAAACGCTCGACCTTCCAGACCCGCGCGAGTGCTTTTTCTGAATAACGGTCGATGCCCTCGTTATCCTTGTCGTTGTAATAACGGGTCAGCCCCTGATGCAGGTAATAGACGTCGGACGCCGCCGAATTGAGCCCCTTGGCCCCGGTCGGCGGAACGATATGTGCGGCGTCCCCGCAGAGGAACAGGCGGCCCCAGCGCATCGGTTCCGACACGAATGAACGTAGCGGTGCGATGGATTTCTCGATGGAAGGCCCGGTCACCAGGGTTTCGGCGACTTCCTGCGGGATGCGGCGGCGCAATTCGTCCCAGAAGGCCTCGTCGGACCAGTTCTCGACCTTGTCGCTCAGCTCGCACTGAACGTAGTAGCGGCTCAGATGGGCGTTGCGCATTGAGCAGAGCGCGAAGCCGCGCGAGGAATTGGCGTAGATCAACTCGTGATTGGCAGGCGGCGTTTCCGACAGAATACCAAGCCAGCCGAAGGGATAGACCTTTTCGTATTCGGTCCGGACGTTTTCGGGGATGGATTTGCGGCTGACGCCGTGGAACCCGTCACATCCGGCGATAAAGTCGCAATCGATCCGCTTGTCCTGCCCGTCATGGCGGAAGGTTACATAGGGCGCATCGCTGTCGAGCCCCTTGAGTTCCACGTCATCGACTTCGAAAAGGGTCTCGCCGCCCCATGACTCACGCGCGGCATAGAGATCGGCGGTGACTTCGGTCTGGCCGTAGACGGTGACCGGGCGCCCGGCGTGTTTGGCAAGGTCAATCCGCACGATTTCGTCGTTGAAGGAAAGCACTGTGCCGTCGTGCTTGAAACCTTCGCGATCAAGCCGCTCGGCGGTGCCCGCGGCACGCATCATGTCCACGAGGCCCTGTTCCAGAACACCTGCTCGGATGCGGCTGAGCACATGCTCTTTCGTCCGGCGTTCGAGCACGATGGTATCGACGCCTTCTTTATGAAGAAGCTGTGCCAGCAAGAGACCGGAAGGGCCGCCGCCGATGATCGCCACCTGAGTTCGCATGCAACATCCCCTCGCTAGGTCAAAAGATTCCGGGCAGGTATCACTTTTGCACCTTAAAGAGGCGAGCGAGTTGCTTTGTCAACTCATTTCGATCTGAATAAAGTATCCGTGATATTCATTAACGACTTCATCCGCCCGGGAGATGGGCGGATTGAAAGCCATTGTTCACAAGGCGCAGGCGCTGTTTCGCGCCGCTGAAATCAGCTGAGGCCGTTGTCGAGGAAGATCGTCCGGGCGATGTCGGAACGCTTGAGCCCGCGCTCTTCCAGTTCGGCGTCGGACAAGGTCGAAACCGCCTCGAACTGGCGAACCTTGTCGAAGCCGTTGAAAAGGGACGAAATGGCGCCGCCAAGGCTGAAAGACGTATGTTGCGCCGTACCGGCTGCATGAAGCGATGTGTATGCCATGTTCAAATTCCTCTTTTTTGAATAAACCGACGGAAACCCTCCCGCGTGCCGCGCCGAGCCGGATGCTCGTTTGGCGCGGCCCTCACGCGGGGCGGGACGTCCGGATCAGATGTGAAAGCTGTTCGCGAAAACTTTTTTGACGATGTCGTCGCGCTTGAGACCACGCTTGGCCAGTTCTTCGTCGCTCATCGCCTGGAGAGCGGCAGCCTGGCGCATCTTGGGGTGGTTTTCAGCGATGCTGGTCATGCCGTTCAGGACGGCGTTGAAAAAGCGCGAAAACGCGCCGGGGACTGCAGAAACGTCTGCGTCATGTGTCGATGTATAAGCCATTGCTCGATATCCGTATCTGTTCACTAACCTCCCTCGGCATGCAAATTAGGCGGGTCGAGTTGATATAACAACCAACGCGAACAAATAGCCGCCTTGCTTTTCATGCAATGCTTGACCGGTGATAAGAGGAATTGCATCTAATTCGCGTCAGCTATAGACGGGTTGTCGCGAAGCGGGGGCATCGTATGGCAGGACAGACCGATCAGGTATTGAATGCGGTTCTATTTTCGATTGACCGGGGCACATTAAATCCCGGTGACATTATTGAAGAAGCGCCGTTGATGGAAACATATGGGGTGTCGCGGACGCCCGTGCGCGAGTGTTTCATTCATCTCGAAGCGGCAGGGCTGATCCGGCGCCTGCCCCGAAAGGGCGCGGTGCTTTTCAAGCCGACGCTCGAAGAATTCCTTGCCATCGTCGAGGTGCATTCAAGACTGGAAGGTCAGGCCGCAGGGCTGGCCGCGCGCCGCCTTGGAGCGGCGGATGCGGCGGCGATCGAGGCGGCGGTGCTGGCCTGTGAAGAGCATGCCGCCGAAAAGCCCAGCAGTGATGCCGACAGCTATTACCATCTGAACATCCGTTTCCATCAGGCGGTTGCCCAGGCCGCCGGCAATCCCTTCCTGCTCGAAATGATCAAGGCGAACGCGCGCAAGCTGATGGCTTATTACCGCGTCGCTTACCGCTATCCGGGCGCGATCGCCCATTCTGCATCTGAACACCGCAGGATCGCGACGCTGATTCTGAATCACGACACGGATGAGGCGTCGCGGGTCATGGAGCGGCATCTCTGTTTCGATCAGGTCACGGTGATGGATCTCTTGGCGGCGCTCGACTGACAGGCGGGTGGGCCGTGCCCTGTTGCCAAACCGCGCCGGATCGACAAGAAACCGGTCAGTTGACGCAGGAAATGGCCATGTCGCCCGCAGGTGATCACAGCAACAAAGGTTTCGCGGGGGTCGATGGATAATATCGTCGCCACCTGTCACGGGCTGCGCGTGCCCGGCTCGCCCTTGATATCCGATGAGGATGCCCGCTGGATCGACAAAGAGGGCTATGAGGGGCACGAAATTCGCGGCGCGATGCATGTGACAACGCCAGAGGACCGGGTTCTGGAACTTGGCACCGGTCTTGGCATCGTCAGCGGGGCTGTCGCGCTCAATTGCCAGCCACAGGCGGTGCTGAGCTTTGAAGCGAACCCTGACTTGCTGCCGCATATCCGGGAACTGCACCGGGTCAACCGGCTGGAAAACACCATCTCGGTAGAAAATGCCGTGCTTTGCGGCCCCGGTCCGCGTCCGGCGCTGATCGATTTCAACATCGCCGGAGATTTCCGGAGTTCTTCGCTGCTGAAACGCGGAAAAGCGCCGGTTCAGACGATCAAGGTGCCCACGGCCGGGTTTGCCGAAGTCGTCGCGGGTTTCCGGCCCAGCGTCCTGTTGATGGATATCGAGGGCGGCGAGTTGTCGCTGTTGCGTGATGCCGATCTTTCTGCATTTCGCGCCGTGATCATCGAATTCCACCCCGGTGCCTATAGCGATGAGGGGATGGAGGAATGCAAGAACATCCTTGTTTCCGCCGGTTTCGACCCGCTCGAAAGCCATTCCACGCGCCGCATCTGGACCTGTACCCGGTAAGGCCGCCACCGGTTCGGGGCCTTCGAAAACACAGGTTCTGGCATTTTCCCGCATGTTTCTTGCCTCGACATGTTGCCGAGCCTTTTCAGATGTGGAATAGAATTTCGCAGATCGGAATGTCTCGCAAAGCCTGTTCTTGCAAACCCGGGCTGTGACGTTAGGTTCCCGCATTGCGGGCGACAGAGGATTTGCGAGGCGCGCCGCGTGGAGGTTAAGAATCGCGGTGGGAGGAGAAGCGGTCAGATATGTTCTGACAGCCTTTTCCCATGCGACGAAGAAGGAGATTCGGATGTCCGATGCAATTGCCTATGAACGGGTTGGCGATATCGCCGTGCTCAAGGCGCAGAACCCGCCGGTCAACGCCCTTGGATACGATGTGCGCGTCGGCCTTGTCGAAGGAATCGCGCGGGCCGAAGCCGATGAAGGCGTGCGCGCCGTCCTGATCTACGGCGATGGTGCGACGTGGTTCGCTGGCGCCGATATCAAGGAATTCGGCAAGACGCCGAAAGAACCCTACCTGCCCGATGTCTGTAACCGCATCGAAGCCTGCCCGCTGATCGTCGTCTCGGCGATGCACGGCACGGCGCTGGGTGGCGGTCTCGAAATCGCGCTGTCGACGCATTACCGGGTGGCGGTGCCAAAAGCGCGCATGGGTCTCCCCGAAGTTCACCTGGGCCTGATTCCCGGCGCAACCGGCACCCAGCGGTTGCCGCGCCTGACCGGTGTTCCGGCGGCGCTCGACATCGTTACCTCGGGCCGCCAGTTCGGCGCGAAAGAGGCGCTGGAACTCGGCGTGATCGACAAGATCGAAGAGGGCGAACCGCGCGAGATCGGCCTTGCCTACGCAAAGGAACTGCTGGAAAGCGGCGCGTCCCGCCGCGCGGTGAGCGAGCTTCCCGCGCCCGAAGCGATTGATTTCGATGCCGCCTATGAGACCGCGCTCAAGAAAAGCCGCGGTCAGCTTTCCCCGGCCTATGGCGTGCGCGCCGTGCAGGCCGCCTGTGAATTGCCGTTCGACGAAGGCATTGCCAAGGAACGCGCGCTGTTCATGGAGCTTATGCAGACGGATCAGCGTCAGGGCATGATCCACGCATTCTTTTCCGAACGTGCCGTCAGCAAGCTGCCGGAACTCAAGGGGGTCGAGCCGCGCGATGTTGCCGCCATCGGCGTCATCGGTGGCGGCACGATGGGCGCGGGTATTGCAACGGCGGCCCTGCTGGCCGGTCTCGATGTCGTTCTGATCGAGATGAGCGTCGAGGCGGCCGAGGCCGCGCGGGGCCGGATCGAAGGCAACCTGCAAGGCGCGTTGAAACGCGGCAAGATCGATCAGGCCAAGTTCGAGCATCTGACGCAAAAGGCGCTGACACCGGCCACCGATTACGAGGCGCTTTCGGATGTCGATCTGGTGGTTGAGGCCGTGTTCGAAGAGATGGGCGTCAAGAAAGACGTCTTTACCAAGCTCGACAAGGTCTGCAAGAAAGGCGCTGTTCTGGCGTCGAACACGTCCTATCTCGACGTGGACGAAATCGCCGCCTGCACCTCGCGCCCCGAGGATGTGATCGGGCTGCATTTCTTCTCGCCCGCTCATGTGATGAAACTGCTCGAGGTTGTCGTTGCCGACAAAACCGCGCCCGAAGTTGTCGCGACCGGTTTTGCGCTGGGCAAGAAGCTGGGCAAGGTCTCGGTCCGCGCCGGGGTCTGCGACGGGTTCATCGGTAACCGTATCCTGAAAACCTACCGCACCGCCGCCGAGCATATGGTGCTGGACGGGGCCAGCCCCTACCAGATCGACAAGGCGCTTACCGATTTCGGTTTCGCCATGGGGCCTTACGCGGTGGCGGACCTTGCAGGTCTGGACATCGGCTGGGCCACGCGCAAGCGGCTTGCCCCCACGCGTGATGCGCGTGAACGGGTGCCGACCTATGCGGATAAACTCTGCGAAGCGGGCAATTTTGGCCAGAAGACCGGCAAGGGCTATTACATCTACGAGGCTGGCAAACGCGCCGGTGTGCCCAACCCCGAGGTGATGGAGCTGATCGAGGCCGAGCGCAAAGAGCTTGGCATCACCCCGCGCGTATTCTCCGACGAGGAAATCGTGCGTCGCTACATGGCGGCGATGGTGAATGAAGGCGCCAAGGTGCTGGAAGAAGGCATCGCGCGGCGTCCGCTCGACATCGATATGGTCTTCCTCTTTGGCTATGGCTTCCCGCGCTATTACGGCGGTCCGATGAAATGGGCCGATATCGTGGGCCTGCCGGGCCTGCTGGAAGATATCAAATCCTATGCCGAGCAGGACGACTATTTCTGGAAACCGGCGGCGCTGCTGGAAGAACTGGTCGCCGAAGGTCGCACATTCGATGACATGAACAAGGCCGCAAGCTGAACGACCCAACATGATTGGAGCAAGACGATGGACCTGAACTATACGGAAGAAGAGATCGCCTTTCGCGACGAAGTACGCGCCTTTCTCGATGAAAAGCTGCCCAAGGAACTGTCCGACAAGGTCGCCGCGCGCGATCATCTGGGCAAAGAGGACATGGAACGCTGGCATGCGATCCTGAACGAAAAGGGCTGGCTTGCGCCGAACTGGCCCAAGAAATTCGGCGGTGCCGAGTGGAACGCGGTTCAGAAGCATATCTTCGAGGAAGAAACCGCCCGCGCCAACGCCCCGCGCATCGTGCCCTTTGGCCTGTCGATGCTGGCGCCGGTGCTTCAGGCATTCGGCTCGAAAGAGCAGCAGGATTATTACCTGCCACGGATCCTGAGCGGCGAAGACTGGTGGTGTCAGGGCTATTCCGAGCCGGGTGCCGGGTCGGACCTTGCTTCGCTGAAGACCCGCGCTGTGCGCGATGGCGACCACTATATCGTCAACGGTCAGAAAACATGGACCACGCTGGGTCAATACGCGAACAAGATCTTCTGCCTTGTGCGCACCGACCCGGACGTCAAGCAGCAGGAAGGCATCTCTTTCCTTCTGATCGACATGGACACCCCCGGTATCGAAGTGCGCCCGATCATCCTGCTCGACGGGGTGCACGAGGTGAACGAGGTGTTCTTTGACGACGTCAAAGTGCCCGTCGAAAACCTTGTGGGTGAGGAAAACAAGGGCTGGACCTATGCCAAGTACCTGCTGACCCACGAACGCACCAATATCGCGGGCGTCGGTTACTCGCAGGCCGGTCTGGAATCGGTCAAGCGGATCGCCCGCGCCGAGCGCGCCAACGGCAAGCCGCTGATCGAGAACCCGCAGTTCGCAGCACGTCTCGCCAATGTCGAAATCGACCTGATGGCGATGGCCACGTCGAACATGCGCATCATTTCCAAGGCTGCCGCCGGACAGGCGCCGGGCGTGGAATCCTCGATGCTCAAGGTCAAGGGTACGATCATTCGGCAAGAGATCAACGATCTCGCCCGCCGCGCGGTCGGCCCCTACGCGATGCCCTTCCCCTCGGAAACCGTCGAAGGCGACAACGACCCGATCGGACCGGATTACGCGGCGCCTGTTTCGGCTGCCTATTTCAACAACCGCAAGCTGTCGATCTTTGGCGGCTCGAACGAGATCCAGCGCGGGATCATCGCCAAAGTGAAGATGGGAGGATAATTCCTTGAATTTCGACCTGACTGAAGAACGGCAGATGCTGCAGGATACCCTGCGTCGCTATCTGTCCGACAAATACGACACCGAGACCCGCAACAAGATTATCGACAGCGAAGAGGGTATGAGCGCCGAAATCTGGGCCGAACTGGCCGAGCTTGGCGTGATCGGTGCGCTCTTCACCGAGGATCAGGGCGGTTTCGGCGGCTTTGGTTTCGACGTCTCGACCGTGTTCGAGGAACTGGGCCGCGCGGGCGTGGTCGAACCTTTCCTCGACACCGCCGTGCTTGGTGGCGGTCTGATCGCCCGGCTGGGCGACGACAGCCAGAAGGAGCTGGTCGAAGAGGTCATCGGTGGCTCTCTGCACATCGCGCTCGCCCATGGCGAGCCTGTCTCGCGCTATGACCTGAGCCACGTGGAAACCACCGCCAAGTCAAGCGGCGACGATATCGTCCTGAACGGGCGCAAATCGGTCGTGGTGAACGCCGAGGCGGCGGGCCAGTTGATTGTTTCGGCCCGTGAAAGCGGCGATGTGGCGGACAAGGACGGTATCTCGCTGTTCCTCGTGCCCGTGGATGCCGCTGGTCTGACCATGCGCGGTTATCCCCTCTTTGCGGGCGGTCGTGCGGCCGAGGTCACGCTGGACGAGGTCAAGATCCCCGCAAGCGCCCGTCTGGGCGAGGCGGGCAAGGGCTTTGCCGCGCTGACCGACGTGATCGCGGTTGCGGATGTGGCGCTTGCCGCCGAAGCGCTGGGCGCGATGGATACCGCAGTTGAGCTGACCCGTGATTACCTGACCCAGCGCAAGCAGTTCGGGCGTCCGATCGGCTCATTTCAGGCGCTGGCACATCGCTATTCGGACCTGCTGATCGAGATGGAGCAGGCCCGTTCCGCGGTTATCAATGCCGCCGGTCATCTGGAAACCGCCGATGCGGCGCGACAGAACGCCTCGACCCGCAACCTGATCGGTCGCGTCGGTCGTCTGGTCGCCGAAGAGTCGATCCAGATGCATGGCGGTATCGCGATGACCAAGGAATACGAGCTTGCCCATATCGCGAAGCGGATCGTCATGTGCGACCACCGTTTCGGCGACATCGACTACCACTTGGAGCGGTTCATTGAGCTCAGCGCCGCCTGAAGTCACCGATGAAGGGCTGATCACCGGCGAAACCGGGGCGCAACGTCTGATCGGATGGGTGGTCGATGTCGGCCAGCCGGACGGTCGGGCGCGTCTCACGCTCGAGGTCGGTGATCAGCATACGAACCGCCACAAGGTGCTGCACGGGGGGATCATTGCGATGCTCCTCGACAGCGCCTGTGGCTATACCGGCTCGCTCAGCCTTGACCGGGAAAAGCTGCCGCAGATGCTGACCCTGTCCTTTAACACCCAGTACCTTGCCCCGGCGGGTCCGGGCAAGGTGGTGGCGACGGGCCGGGTGACCGGGGGCGGGCGCAAGACCATGTTCATCGAAGGCGAACTTCGCGATGCCAACGGTGTACTGGTTGCCACCAGCACCGGCGTCTACAAGACAGTACGACAGGAGAGCTAGGCAATGACTCTGGCGCGGATAGACGACAAGGGCGACCGGCTGGTTGTCGTGAACATGAACGCCAAGCGCCGGGGCGCGATCAGCCCCGAGCTTTACGCGGCCATTGTCGAGGCGACCAAGCGCGCCGAAGATCCGCGCATCCGCGCCGTCATCCTGACCTCCGAAGGCGGCTATTTCTGCGCCGGTGGTGACCTCAACGTGCTGATCGAGCGGCGCAAACTTTCGGAACCCGAGCGGCGCGAAAAGATCGACGGGCTGCACACGATGATCCGGTCGATCCGCAATTGCCCGGTGCCGGTGATTGCCGCCGTCGAAGGCGGTGCCGCCGGGGCAGGGGCCTCCATCGCGCTGGCCTGCGACATGATCGTCGCCAGTTCGGGGACGCAGTTCATCGCCTCTTATGTGCGCGCGGGTCTGGTGCCGGATGGCGGGCTGACCTCTTCGTTGGCCAAGATGCTGCCGCGCCAGTTGGCGATGGAGATGTGTCTGTTGGCGCGTCCCGTTACCGCCGAACGCATGGCAGAGCTTGGCGTGGTAAGCGAAGTCGTCGAGGCCGGACAGGCAGAAATCGCCGCCGACAAGATCGTCGACCAGCTTGCCAAAGGTCCACGCGTGGCGCAGGGCGTGATCCGTGGGCTCGTCGCCTCGGCCTATGACAACAGTGAAAACACCCAGCTTGATCTGGAACGCGACGCGATGGCGCGGGCGCAGGTCGGGGATGAAGCGAGTGAGGGCATCTCGGCCTTTCTCGAAAAGCGGAAAGCGGAATTCAAGTAATGAACGGCAGATGGCACGATTACCTTGATGCGCAGATCGCCGCGCGTCCCACGGCGCTTGCGGTTACGGATTCCGTTGGCACCCATTGGGATTTCGCCGGGCTGGATGCGGCCTGCCGCGAGATAACCGATCTGCTGCGCGCCAAGGGTGTCCAGGCGGGCGACCGTGTGATGCTGGTCACGGAAAACAGCGGCGCGGGCATGGCCAGCGTCTTCGCCTGTTCGCGCATGGGGGCAATTGTGTCTCCGATCAATGCACGCCAAACCGCAGGCGAGTTGACCAAGCTGATGGAACACGCCCGTCCGGCCGCGATGCTTTTCGCCTCGGCGGTCTCGCCCGATGCCAAGGCCCATGCCGAACGGCTTGGCGCCGAACCGATCAGCGGTGCCTTTGGCGAGATGCACCTTTCGACACCCTATGACAGCGATCCCGATGATCTGCCCGATGTTGCCGTGCTGCTCTATACCACCGGCACAACCGGCGCGCCCAAGGGCGTGATGCTGACCCATGGCAATCTGCGCTTTGGCGGGCAAAGCTCGGCCAACAGCCGGGCCATCGTGGCGGGCGACAAGATTTACGGTGTTCTGCCGATGACCCATGTGTTCGGCCTGACCTCGATGATCACCGCCGCAACGGTTGCGGGCGCTCATATACATTTCGAGGCCCGCTTTTCCGCCGCCCGTCTTTACGAGGCGCTAAACAACGGGGTTACGCTGTTTTCCGGCGTGCCGCAGATGCACGCGCTGTTGATGCAATATGCCCGCGAACAGGGGCACGAGAAACTGCCGGGCAAGACGTTGCGCTATGTCTCTTCGGGGGCCGCGCCGCTTGATCCGGCGTGGAAACGCAAGGCCGAGGCCTTCTACGGGCTGCCCCTGCAAAACGGCTTTGGCATGACCGAGACCACCGCCGGGGCCACCGTGACCCATAGCGAAATCGGCGATCCGGACACCTCCTGCGGGCCTGCCCTGCCGGGGACGGCCCTGAAGATCGATGAAGACGTGCCCGGTGGCGGCGATGGCGTGGGCGAAGTCCTCTGCAAGGGCCCGAACATCATGAAGGGCTATTACAAGAATGCCGAGGCCACGGCGGCCGTTCTCGATGCCGAAGGCTGGCTGCGTACCGGAGACCTTGGCAAAATCGACGACCAGAACCGGCTGCACATCGTGGGCCGCTCGAAAGAGCTGATCATTCATGGCGGTTTCAACGTCTACCCGCCCGAGGTCGAAGCCGCGATCAACGACCATCCCAAAGTCATCCAGTGCGCGGTGATCGGTCGCCGCAAGGGCGGGGACGAGGAAGTGCTGGCTTTCGTGCAGGCGGCCCCGGACGATATGCCGGATGTCGAGGAACTTCGCGCCTTTGCCGCTGAACGGCTGACCGGTTACAAGCGGCCCAAGCGGATCATCGTGGCCACCGAACTGCCCGCCGCGCCGACGGGCAAGATCCTCAAGCACAAGCTGCTCGAAGCCTTCGCGGACAAGCTGGATTGAGTGAAAGCCGGGTTCAGGCCCGGCGTCCGGCAAAGCGGTTATGGTTCACAACGGCGGTCACGATCCCCGCGCGCGCGGCAGCTTCCAGCCGTAGCGAACACTCGCGATCCGCAGCACGATGGCCAGCAAAACCGCGCTGACCACCGCTGCCGTATCGGGAACGTCCAGCCAAAGCCCGCAGACATAGGCGGAAGCTCCGGCAAGAGCCGCGAGCGCATAGACATCCTCGCGCAGCACGCGCGGCACTTCGGCGGCCATGATGTCACGCAGCATCCCGCCGCCAATCGCCGTCATCATGCCCAGCAGAACCGCGCCGGGCGTTTCCAGTCCAAAGGCCAGCGCCTTCTGGCAACCCGCCACGGCAAATACGCCCAGCCCGACCGCATCGAGCAGCATCACCGGACGGTTCATCCTATCGATCAGCGGCCCGAAGAAAAATGCGCAGAGACCCGCCGCGCCGGTCACCGCGAGCGGCCAGTAAGTCTGGAGAGCGGCAGGGGGCACATCGCCCAGCAGCAGATCGCGGATGATCCCGCCCGCCACGCCGGTCGCCGCCGAAAGCACAAGGATACCAAACAGATCGAGCCTGCTGCGGATCGCGACCATCGCCCCGCTAAGTCCAAAGGCAAAGGTGCCGAGCATGTCGAGCAGGGTGGAAAGGGTGGCCGTAAACATCTGATCTCCCTTCCTTCTTTTCGCAAGCCTACTGGATCGAACGCCAACAGGCACAACGACCGCATCCTCACACGGGAATTGCCGTAAAGCTAGGAAAAGGCGCTGAAACTCAGCGCCCCGGAACCGTCAGGGGAAAGCGTCACCCCCCCGCCGTCACGTTCAGACGTAAACGCCCTCGGCGGCGGCGCGGATCGCGCGGATGTTTTCGCCATAGGGGCCGGGGTTGCTGACCGAGCCGCCCTTGAACACGGCGGAACCCGCGACCAGCACATCCGCACCCGCCTGTGCGACCAGCGGCGCGGTGTTCACATCCACCCCGCCATCAATCTCGATATGCACGGGGCGGTCACCGATCATCGCGCGCAGTTCTTTCACCTTGGCGCTCATATCGATGAACTTCTGCCCGCCGAAGCCGGGGTTCACTGTCATCACGCAGATCAAATCGGTGAGGTCGAGCAGATGAGCCACAGCGCTTGCCGGTGTGCCGGGGTTCAGCGCGACACCGGCCTTGACTCCTGCACCTCGAATTGCCTGAAGCGTGCGGTGAATATGCGGACCGGCCTCGACATGGGCGCTGATCACATCGGCCCCCGCCTGTGCGAAAGCGTCGATGTAGGGATCAACCGGGGCGATCATCAGGTGCACGTCCATCACGCCCTTGATATGCGGGCGGATCGCGGCGCAGGTGGCCGGACCAAAGGTGATATTGGGCACGAAATGCCCGTCCATCACGTCTACATGGACCCAATCCGCGCCCTCGGCTTCGATGGCTTCGCATTCCGCACCGAAATTGGCGAAATCCGAGGCGAGGATGGACGGGGCGATCTTGATCTTGCGGTCGAATGTCATGGCAGCACCTGTGCGGCAAAAGTTGATAGGCATATAAGCCCCGCCGGCGCGGGTCGATAGGGGCAACTTGTCGTTTTCGGCCCGCGCCGTGGGGTCAGGCTGCCGGAAGACCGGCCAGCCTGCGCCCCTCGTCGGTTTTCAGCGAGAAATCGGTGCCCCGGAACGCATCGCCACCTTCAGTCAGCAGGAAAGCGATTCCCTTTGCCACCCATTCCGGCGGGATATGCGAGGAGAAATCGAGCTGGCTAACCGGGTTCACGCCCGAGGCCTTGATCTTGACCTGCATGTCGGTCGCCACGGTGCCCGGACTCAGACCCATGATGCGGATGCCCTTGTCACGGTATTCCACATCGCCGCATTTGGTCAGCGACAGAACCGCCGCCTTGGTCGCGCAGTAATGGCTCCAGCCCTCGAGCGCGCCGGTCGCGGCACCGGAACTGATGTTGATGATCGTGCCTTCGCCACGCTCAACCATGCTCGGCAGCACCGCGCGGAACCCGTAATAGACGCCCTTGACGTTGATATCGACGACCTTGCCCCATTCTTCGGGGTCGCTTTCGTCAATCCGCGCGATGGGGTCGATCACTCCGGCATTGTTGACCAGCACGTCCACCGGGCCGAACCGCTCTTCGGTTTTGGCGACCAGATCAGAAACCGAGGCCCAGTCGCTTACGTCGCAAGTCACGGCCAGCGCCTTGCCACCCGCATCGTTGATTTCCTGCGCGATGGTTTCGATTGCGCCGCCGCTGCGGGCGGCCAGAACTACGTTATGCCCCAGATCGGCCAGGTGGCGCGCCGTGGCTTCGCCGATGCCCCGGCTCGCCCCGGTGATGAGTACGGTTTTATTGGTGACAGTCATCGTATCCTCCTGTCATTTTCAGTGTTCATCCGCCCAGACCAAAGCGCCGGACCATGTGGAATTTGCCGTCTTCAGCCTCACCGACTAGCGCAACATCGCGGATCGGTACGGGCTGTGGCAAGAGCGGGGTCAGCCGTTCATGCAGCACCGTTTCGACGGGTTCAATCGCATCGCGCGGTAGGGAACTGCTCAGCGTGATGTGAAATCGGAATTCTTCCATTACATAAGGGTAGCCCCATTGCACAAGATTGGCCTCCTGCGCGGGGGGCAACCCCTTGCCCCGGCGGCGCTTCAGTTCTTCTTCGGTGGGCGGTGCGCGAAAGCCGTCGAGGTCGCGGACCAGCGTGTCGGTCAATGCGCCCATTGCCGTGTCAGATCCTTGGATGCGCAGGGCAATAAACCGGCCCAGCCGTGCCAGTTGCAGCCCATCCAGATCGAAGGGAGCAGTACGGGCGCACAAGTCCGCGCAGGCTTGTTCGAGACATTCCCGCGTGGTGCCGTCGGCCAAGCGAAACGGCGGTTTCAGCGTTGCGTGCAGGCCATATTTCCGGGGTGCGCGGATGATTTCGGCATGATCCAGCGGCAGCGGTGGGATTTCGGGCGGGGCCACCACTTGCCCTTCGGTCATGTCCCAGCCGAGCCACCGGGTGCAGAAGCGCGCCCATTCGGCATCCTCTGGCGGTGCGTAGTAAAGCGCGTAGCGTTTGTATTCCACGGTCTAGCTCCTCACCGCCCGGCAAAACCGATTGGCGGAATTCAGGTGCGCCTGTTCGCTGTCGTTGCGCATTCAGTTTTCCCCATCGTGGCGGTAGAAAAGATAGCGGTCCGGGGCGATGGTCTCTGGCCCTTGCAGTGGGGTGAAACCGACCAGTGGTTGGCCCGATACAAGGATACCACCGGGCGCCATCACCTTGGCGATTGCCGGGCTCAGCCGCGCGGCCTCGGCCACATCCTGATCCTTGACCCCAAAGCCGAAATCGTAATGCGCCAGCGCCAGCTTGACGCCCTTTTCCGCAAGTAGCTCCAGCATCGGCCCTGCCTCGCCCTCTAGAAAGTCCTCTTTGGGAGGTACGCAGGACGGGTGGCAGTTCAGTGACCGGTCGATCACCCAGATCCGCCGGTCAGGCAGAATCTCGCGCAGGTGATCATAGGTGCGGCCATTCCCAAGCCCGAGGTCGGCCACGTCCCCCGGTAGGTCAGAAATCAACCGCGCCGCCCAGTTCAGCCCGTCGCGTTGTGCCGCCAGACGGCGCAGCATCGAATCCAGTCGGCTCATCAGTTATTTTCCAGTTCGGTTGCGCGCCATGGCCGGACAGGTCCATCTGCCATCAGGCGCAGAAAGGTTTCGGTAAAGTCCCAGATCGCCGGGTCGTGCACAAGGTGATGGGTCAGCAGGCCAAACGGCTCGCTATTGTCCGCCCGGCCCTCTCGCCGGTCTGCCAGCAGGGCAACGGCCTGATCCACCAGCTTTTCCGGCACCACGACTGAACGCGTCCCTCGCCAGTCGATCGGGTCGAGGTGGGTGTTGATTTCGGTCACGTTCTTGCGTGGCCCATATGTCGACAGCGCCCGGTATCCGATGTCGCGCAAGCCTGCGGCGACCTCGGACGAAATCCGGTTCCACGGCGGCACGAAAAGCGGGGCAGGCGGGCGGCCGAGCAAATCGCCAAGCCGGGACCAGCCCCTGCGCGCATCCTCCAGCGCGGTTTCGGCGGGCCGGGCGATGCCGAATTCCGCTTTCTTCCGCTCCGGCGGTTCGTGGTTGCGATGGGCCCAGCCATGCACCAGCGGCACGGCCAGCCCGCGCGCGTTCAGCCACTGTCCCAGCTCTTCGGTTGCCGGTTCCGGGATCACCGCAAGGTGCAGCGGCAGGTCCAGTGATGTGGCAATCCCGTAAAGCCGGTCCAGCGCCGCTGTCGGTTCAGTCGCGTCGTCATCCCGCCACCAGAACGGCAGTGTGAGACCCTCCGCTCGCCATGTCCCAAGCTCAGCTTCCAGCGCGTCCCAGTTCATTGCCGCGCCTCTGCCATGGCACAGGCGATTTCGACCGACCGCGCCGCTCCGTCGAAACGCGAATGGGAAGCGGAGCGTTTCGGTGCAGCGATGACTTCGGTCACGGCATTGGCAAGGCGTTCCGGCGTCAGTTCCGCCGACTTCAGCACTTCAAATCCGGGCAGTCGCGCCAGGGCCTCGGCCCGAAGGCTCTGCTCGGTTTCTTTCCCCGCATCAAATGGCACAAGTACCGAAGGCGTTGCCGCCTGCATCAGGTCAAGTGCCGTGTTGTAGCCGCACATGCTGACCGAACCTGCCGCATGCCGCAGCATCTGGCGGAAATCCGGTCGCGCGGGTTCGATGACCGCGTTATCGGGTGCATTGCCTTGCAAGCACGCGATCGTATCCGTTGCGTCTTCCCCGCCCACAAGCAGCCGCCAGCGGTACGACGGCAATAGCCTTGCAGCCCCAATCGCCGCATCGAACAGGGCACCACCAACGCCACCGCCTCCGGCGCTCACCAGAACTTCGCCGTGCCCCGCCTCCTCGGGGTGATCACCTGCCGGCGCGGGGGCCACGTAACCCGTGTAATGCAGGCGCGTCCGCAGGTTATCGCTCACCGGCCAGCTTGCATCGAGCGGAGTCGTCTCCGGATCGGAGTGCACCAGCACGCCATCGTAAAACCAGTCGATGATCTCATCCGTTTTGGCCGCGCGATCCGGTTTCGACGGCGGGGCAAGGATGTCGCGGATCGAACTCAGAATGACCGGCGGCTGTGCCATGTTGCGGGTAGCGCCCAGCAGTTCAAGAAACTCGGCGCGAAGCACGCGACGGCCAAAGGGGAAAAGCTCGGTAATCAGGATATCCGGTGCGACATCGCCCACGGCTTTGACCAGCGACGTCCGGCGTGCGGCAAGATAGGCCTCATCCGCCTCTTTGCCCGTATCGTCCAGCAACCGGGTGAAATTCGTCCCGTCCGACCGCAGCGGCGGCAATTGCAGCAAGCTGACGCCCGGCCTTTGCAGCCTCTCGATCGCGCCACCGCCCGATACAACCGTCACCTCGTGCCCGGCTGCGTGAAAGGCTTCACCCAGCACCATCGCCCGTGCCAGATGACCCGACCCGAGCAGGTGCGTGACCACGATCATCACCTTCATGCGCCCGCCTCGCGCGCAATCAGGCGAAGCGGTTCGGGATCGGCGCTCAGGCTTTCATCCAGCGTCAGGATATAAAGCCGGTTGCGCTTGATCCGGAACGGCACAGGGCCGGTGAAATCCCAACCATGCGCGCGGGCCAGCAAGACCCGCATCACCCCGATATGGCAAACCGCAACCGCATCCCGGGTCAGCCCGTCGAGCCACGGATCCAGTCGTTCGCTGACCATCCTCGGGCTTTCCCCGTCGGGCGGGCAGCAATCCCATCCCCAGTCCTCGATGTGCCGATATCCGCTTTCCGGGTCTTCGATCAGCTCGGCCCCTTTTTGCCCCTCAAAGCGGCCCCAGTTCATCTCGATCAAGGCGTCACTGATCTGCGGAGGGTGTCCGGTCAGGCAGGTGGCCGTATCGCGGGCGCGGGCCAGCGGGCTGGACCAGAGCTCCGCCTTTTCCCATGCGCCGGGCAGGCGTAACGCACTCAGATCCAGCCGCGCCTGATCGTCCAGCGCAATATCGCTGCGCCCCTGAATGCGCCCCATGCGGTTCCATTCCGTGGGACCATGGCGAAGCAGGGCAAGCCGGATCATGAGGCCCCCGCGATCAGGGGAGACAGCGCCCCGGTCAGAATGCTCCGCGCCGTCGCCAGCAGATGGTTTTCGGCCACATGGGCACGCGACAGCCTGCCCAGTTCTGCCCGCAATGCGGCGTCGTTCAGCAGACTGCGGATCGTCTTGGCCATGGCCTGCGGACCGTCCTTTGGCGCCGGGTGATCGCCCGGAGCCAGCACGTCGCGCACGCCGGGCCGGTCCTGCGCCACGACCGGCAGGCCCTTCGCCTGCGCCTCAAGGTAAACCATCCCATAGGCCTCGTTCACGCCCGGCCAGAAAAACAGCGATGCATTGCGATAGGCCCGTGCCATCTGTTCCGCATCCAGCCGTCCGAGAAAACGCACCTTGTCCCCAAAAGGCGCCATCAGCTTTTCCACCTCGCGGCGCATCGGCCCGTCCCCGGCGATCCGCAGCCGCATCGGCTGGTCGTCCAGCAGGGCCAAGGTTTCCGCGATAAGTTCGTAGGAGGCCAGCTTGTCACCCGCCCGCATCATGCCTGCGGCGAATATGTCCGAACTGTCAAGCGAGGAGGAGGCAGGCAGATCTTCCAGCGGCAGGAACGGTGGTAGTCGGACCAGCTTTTGTCCGTTCGGCCGGTCGCGTTCCAGCGTCTCCTGATCGTGTACCGTCATGTAAAACACAAGGTCGGCCGCATCGCAGGCTTCTTCCGCAACGCGGGCGAATCCGGCCCAGGGGCCGGAAAGGCGTTTGCGTGCCCGGCTGGTTTCGATCTGCACATAGGGTATGTTCAGCGCAGCGCAGACGGGCGGACCGATCAGATCCGGCGATTTGTAATAGTTGTGATAGCTCACCCAGATCGACGGCGCGTCTTGTGCGAATTCCTCGGTCAGGCGGGCAATTTCGGGTTTGGCCGCTTCCATCAGCGCCGATTGCTGCCACGGGTCGCCCGCGCCATCATAAATGCGCATATCCGAGGCCAGATCGACCTTCGCTCCGGTTGCCCGCAACGCCGTCATCAGGTTGCGCGCCATTTCCCGGTCACCCGAGGGGGTTTCGTGGTCGGGCGCTTTCATCGGCGCGAAAAAGGCGATCCTCGCGTCTTTCATGTCGGTCCGCCGCACAGTTCCGTCAGGCGTGCCGAGAGCTTTGCGATGCCCGGTTGCATTGTGAAAGCATTGTGCAGTCGGTCAAAGGCGGCCTCGGCCATCGCTTTCGCGGCCCGCGGTTCGGTCGCGACCTGCACCATCGCATCGGCGAGGTCTTCGGGCTTGTCGCGGACCAGCAGACCATGCGTGCCCGAGGTGATGAACTCGGGGATCGCCGAGACCGAGGTCGAGAGGATCGGCAGCTTTTGCGATGCCGCCTCCATTAGCACGTTCGGCAACCCGTCGCGGTCGCCGTCATCGGCTATACGGCTGGGCAGCACGAAAAGATCGGCCTGCCGCATTGCCTCGATCACGTCGGGCTGGTCGCAGGCCCCGCGCCATGTGATCCGCGCGTTCAGCCCGGCGACCTCGGCGCGCTTCCACATCGCGTCTTTCAGCGTGCCACCACCGATATGGGTCCAGTGCCAGTCAAGCCCCTCGGGCAAGAGAGCCAGCGCGTCGATCAGCCGGTCGAACCCTTTTTTCTCGACCAACCGCCCGACGGAGAGCATATGAAACGGCGAATCAGCATGGCGCAGAGGCCGGGCGGGCGGCTCGGGAAAGCGTGCAAGGTCAAGACCGTGGTAGATCAGCTCGATCCGGTCGGGATCGGCGGCCAGATCGCGCAGATGACCCGCGCCAAAGTCGGTGCAGGTCGCACCAAAAGCCGCCCCGGCCCGGTCGACCGAGAGCTTTTCGCGCAATTCCCAGTCCGGTGAGGTCCAGATGTCCTTGGCATGGGCCGAAAAAGACCATGGCAGGCCGCGCATCACCGCCGCATAGCGTGCGACGGAAGACGGAGTATGAAGGAAATGCGCATAAAGCGCCGGGGTGCCCTCGGGCATTTCGCTCGCGAGAACGCAGGCCTGCCCGAAACGCCGGGCACGGTTGCTGCTGCGGTCACGGGCAAAGTCGGCCCGCCAGATCTGCCATGCGCGCTGAAAGCCCGGCAAGCGTCGTGCGGCGCGAAACGCCTTGAAAACGCGCGCCTTTTCATCACCGAGGTATTCGGGCAGGTAATGCACCGGCGCCTTCAGCCGTTCGTGCAGCGGATGGGTCTTGGTGTCGGTCGGATGGCGCAGGGACCACAGCTCAAGCCTGTGACCCGCTTCTTCCAGCGCGACCAGTTCCTGAGCGATGAATGTTTCGGACAGGCGTGGCCAGCCCTTGACCACGACCGCAAGGGGTATTGTCATTCTGCGGCCTGGTCCGATCTCTGGTGCAGCAGGGCCCCGATCCGGTCGGTGACGTAATCGAGACCGTCCATCAACCCGGCGGGCATCACCTCGCTTGGCAGTTTCTGCCCCGGCAGCCCCCGGATCGCGCCGATCATCGACGCCACCGTCAGCCCGTCGCGGTATTCGTCGAGCATCCGGATCAGGCCAAGCTCTTCCGACCGGCTTGCCCGCAGCCATTGTTCCAGCCGGGGCACCGTGCGTGGCACGATCACCGCGCGCTTGTCGAAAGACAGGACTTCGCAAAAGGTGTTGTATCCGCCCATGCAGACAACGCCCTGTGCCCCGGCAAAAAGCGTTTCGATATGGGTATCGAAGGTGACCGATGTCACGCGCCCGTCCAGCGCAGCCACGCGCCGCTCGAACGCCTGCAGCGTCTCGCCCGACAGGAACGGGCCGTAAACCAGCACCGCACGCGGCGACAGGGTCGGATCGCTTTCATAAGCGGCCAGCACGAGATCGACCAGAACCTCTCCATCGCCGCCGCCGCCCGGTGTGATCAGGATATAAGGCTGCTCGGGCGGCGTTTCGTCGGACGTGTCACTGCGGCGCAGATATCCCGTCCAGTGCATCCGCGACCGCGCCTCATGGCTGAGGTCCAGACCGGCGAGCGGGTCATAAACAGCCTTGGTGCCGTAGATCCACGTTTCGTCGTAATAGAGTTCGATGGCCTCGATGGCCTGTTTGCGCGCCCATTCGGCGGCAAGCACTTCGGGTTCATCCAGCACGTCGCGCAGGCCCAGCACCAGCTTGGCGCTGCCGTTGCGATGCAACATTTCCAGCGTCGGTAGCAGCTCGCCATGAAACCCGGTTGGTTCCTTGTCGACGATCAGCACATCCGGCTGGAATTCTTCCGCCGTCGAACGGATCAGACCGGCACGAAGGCTGGTGGTTTCCTCGATGTTCATGCTCATGGACTGGCTGACATAGCTGCCGTCCTGACGTTTGGTGACGCCGGGCAGGCGCACGTGATCGACACGCGCCGGGAAATCGAAGCGACCGGCAACCGGCGACCCGGTAAGGATCAGGGCCGAGGACATCGGATAGGCGCAGGTGATCGCCTGCGCCAGCGCGCGCGAACGCCGAAGATGCCCCAGCCCGAAGGTGTCGTGGCTGTAAAGCATGATGCGTGGCGCATTATGCGCCCCTTGCATATCGTCGCGCATCATCGAGTCTCCGAAAACCCGGTTGGGGATGTGATCGCGTCAGACGCCCGCGCGGATTGGAACTGTCGCTTGATCGAGTCCATGCCTCGTCCTTCGTTCCGAATTGGTCAGCGCGGGTTTCAATGCGGCCGCGGTCTGATTGCAGTTTCGGTGGCGCGGCCACCTGCTTTCTATGCCGTCTCTATGTCGATACGACGACGTTTCACAATTGCTATCAACAACTCTGGGGCATTTAAAACACGAATCCAACGGTGAAAGGTAAGAAATAAATACTTATGGTTGTGTTTTTCGATTCTGAACTCAACCTCATTGCGTAAAAAAAATCGCTCATGTACGGTTTCTTGAGGAATTTCAAGAATGTCGGTGGGATTTCAATATGCATTTTATCAGACTTTTGGCTCTTTCGCTCTGCTTTCTTGCCTTTGGGATTGCCCAATTATCGGCCCAGGCCGAGCAGACGGGAACCAGTAGCGAACCTGCCGCAACCGCGACAAGCGCGGAAATTGCCGAAGCGATCCGACAGGCGGGCGAAAGCGGCGTGGATGTCATCGTCATCGACACCGCCGGCAATATCGTGAACCGGCAGACCGGCACCGGTAACGCCCGTGCAGAACCGAGTGAAACCGGCATGGCGGGGGCCTCGGGCCTGATGCAGGCGCAGGCGGGTATACAGGAATTCCGCAGCACATTTTCCGAGCGAATGGAGGCCCTGCCGAACTCGCTCGACCGGGTTGGCGAAATGCTCCGGGCCAAAAGTCCGGATGGCTCGATCTGGGCCTTTGTCAGAATCTTCCTGATCTGCGGTGCAATGCTGATCATCGGCCGCATCGCCGCCACCGAAATCTACGGTAAGCGCATGGTGCGGAAATTCGTCACCGGCCGGGTAAAGGAAAACCCGCAGGGCTACCTGGAGAAGATGCCGTTCCTTGCCTTCCGGTTTGTCATGGGTATCGGTGGCACGATTTTCAGCATGGTGGTCGCCTATGCGCTTGGCACGCTGATCTTCGGCATGACCGACAACATCACCATCCAGTTCACCATTACGGCGATCTTCATCGCGTGGTTCGTCGGGCGCACGCTCTCCGATATCTGGCGGATGATCCTGTCGCCCTTTCTCAGCCAGTACCGCCTGACCCATTTCTCGGACAGCGACGCGAAAAAGCTTTATTACTGGGCGTCCACCCTTGCCGGGGTGAACGTCTTTGTCATCCTGCTCAGCACCTGGATTCATGACTTTGGCGTCGATTACAACGTCTACGCGGCTCTGTCGGGCGTGCTGGCGTCCATCGCCTTTGTCCTGAACCTCGCCATGATCCTCGCCAACCGGCGCGCGATCACCAACGCGATCCTTGTCGGCAAACCGACGTCGCAGGTGTCATGGCTGAAAAAGGTCATCGCTTACGGCTGGGCGCCGGTGCTGATCCTCTATCTGATCTTCGGCTGGTGCCGGTTGATCTTTGACCTCGTGATGAACCGTCCCGAAGCCACGCCGCTGGTAATCGGCGCCTATATCGTCTTCCTTGCGATGATGATCGTCTATGGCGCGATCAACTACCTGATCGAACGCTATTTCGACCGTCGCATTACCGTCGACCGGATGAACAGCGAACTCGCGGCCTCGGATGCGAGCGAGGACTCGGTTGGCCCGATGAGCTTTACCGGCCCGACGATCACCACCTACGAGGCGCTGGCCCGACGGGTTGCGGGTATCCTTGCCTTTGTGGCCGGGCTTTACGCATTGCTGCGGCTCTGGGATCCGGACAACGCGGTTTTGCAGGAGTCTTTCACAAAGAACCTGCTTGACGTCATCACCATCATTTTCATTGGCTATGTCGTCTACAACTTCCTGCGCATCTGGCTCGACAGCAAGATCGCCGAGGAGTCGTATGACGCGCCGGGCGATGCCGAGGCCGGGGACGAAGGCGGCGACAGCGCCACGACACGGCTTGGCACGCTCTTGCCGCTGTTCCGGGGCGCGATCCTTGCGGTGATCGTCGTGACCATCGTTCTGATCGCCCTGCTCGAAATCGGGGTTAACGTCAGCCCGCTCTTCGCCGGTGCCGGGGTGGTCGGTCTGGCCGTCGGTTTCGGCGCGCAGACCCTCGTGCGCGACATCTTTTCGGGGGCGTTCTTCCTGATCGACGATGCGTTCCGCAAAGGCGAATACATCGACATTGAATCTGTGAAAGGCACGGTGGAAAAGATATCCGTGCGCTCTTTCCAGCTGCGCCACCACAAGGGCGCGCTGCATACGATCCCCTTCGGTGAGATCCGCGTGCTGACCAACTATTCACGCGACTGGGTCATCATGAAACTGCCGCTTCGCGTGACTTACGACACCGACGTTGAAAAGGTCCGCAAGCTGATCAAGAAACTCGGGCAGGACCTGCTCGAAGATCCGGTCATCGGCCCAACCTTTCTGCAACCGCTGAAATCACAGGGCGTCATCGAAATGCAGGACAGCGCAATGATCATCCGGACCAAGTTCATGAGCAAGCCGGGCGATCAGTGGCTGATCCGCAAACGGGTCTACGAAGAAATCCGTATTCTCTTTGCCCGTGAAGGCATCAAGTTCGCCAACCGCGAGGTTACCGTCCGTCTGGCCGATGGTCACGTCGACGACCTGACCGACGAGCAGCGCGAGGCGATTGCAGGCGCCGCGCGAGCCGCCGTGGATGACGGCGAGCTGGATGATATGAAAGGGGTCGGCGACGATCGCTAGGATCGTCCTACCGATCAGCTGGCATAGGCGCGCTGGATAAGGCGGCCTGTGTCGGCGGCGACATTCGGCTTGCCGAACCGCGCCATCAGCGAGGCAAAGCTGTGGCCCATCGAGGCACAGGTGCAAAGCGACACGCCGGTTTCTTCGTTGACCAGCGCAAGGCGGCCATCTTCAAAACATAGGCTGAAACGACGGTCGGCCAGTTCCTTGATCAGCGTGTTCCAGTCGGTGGCCTCGGTAAAGCAGCGCCCCAGATGACAGGCCAGGGAAATCGCGGTTTCGCTATCAAGCGAGGTTTCCTTGGCGCCGCGAACACGTTCGCTCCAGAAGGTCGGCATCGGGCTGTTTTCAAAGGGAAGGGTCGTGTGGGGTTTCAGGGCACGCATTACATCTCTCACTTATCAATTGGTCTGAACAAAACCTAAGATCGCTATGTGGGTTCCGCAGGGAATTCATAAGCTCATTCTGCGGCGTCTTTTGGGACACGTCTGTGATCTCAGTTACCAAACATGCCTCAAGATCCGATTACTTCCATAGCGATACGTGCTGGCAGACCGTGGAAAACAATGGTTTTGGGTATCAATCCGTTTCGAAGTCAATGATTGTTTACTATCCGTTAACCTTGCCGCATTTCGCGGCAAAAATCTAGTCGTGATATGGATCAAGCGAGTCGCGCAGCCCGTCACCGAGGAAATTGAACGCCAGAACCACCACGATGATCGGAATCATCGGGATCGCCGTCCACCAGTAGATTTCCACGTTCACGAGGTTCTGGGCGTCGTTCAGCATCACACCCCAGCTGACCGCAGGCGCGCGCAGACCAAGGCCCAGATAGGACAGCGCGGTCTCGCCAAGGATCATCGCCGGGATCGACAGCGTGGCGCTGGCGATCAGGTGCGACATGAAATTCGGCAGCAGGTGCTTGCGGATCACGCGCCCCGAAGACGCTCCCATCATTTCCGCTGCGCGCACGTATTCCTCTTCGCGCAAGCTCAGGAACTTGGCCCGCACGGATCGTGCCAGCCCCGGCCAGTCAAGAATGCCAAGGATCACCGAAATGATAAAGAACACCGCCACCGGTCCCCAGTTCGAAGGCACCGCCGCCGACAGCGCAAGCCAGAGCGGCAGTTCCGGCAGGGACCGCAGGATTTCGATCATGCGGTTGATCACCCAGTCGAGCCCGCCCCCGAAATACCCGGCGATAGAGCCAAAGAAGATGCCCAGCACAAAGGACACGGTAATCCCGATCAGCCCGACGGTCAGCGAAAGCTGTGCGCCGTAAAGGATACGGCTGAACACGTCCCGGCCCAGCCGGTCGGCGCCCCAGAGGAAGATCGTCGCGCCTTCGGGCGCGCAGAAGAGATGCGTGTCCGACGGGATCAGCCCGGCCAGCTTGTACTCGGAGCCTTCGCAAAAGAAACGCAGCGGCAGGGGGCGCGTCTCGTCCGGCACGAACTCCCACTTGAAGGTTTCAAGATTGGCCTCGGATGTCATCGGGTAGACGTAAGGCCCCAGAAACTGCCCTTCGTGCCAGAAATTCACCATCTGCGGCGGCGCATAGATATGTTCCGAGTGGCGCTCATTCGCGCTGTAGGGCGCGATGAACCCGGCAAAGGGCAGCATCAGGTAGCAGAGCAGCAGAAAGATACCCGACACCAGCCCAAGCCGGTGCCGCTTGAATTTGCGCCAGATCAGGACCCAGTTCGGCGCATCGAGATCGCGCCGCTCAAGCTGCTGGATGCTCAGTTGCGGATCATAAGGCGCGTCGTCGACGTAGCGGCCATCGGAAAGCTGTGTCATCCGGCTTTCCCCTCGTAGCGGATACGCGGGTCAAGCAGCACCAGAAGCACGTCCGAGATCATCGTGCCCAGCAGGGTCAGCAGGGCGACGAACATCAGCACGAAACCGGCAAGGAACTGGTCCTGCGATTTCAGTGCGATCAGCAGGGTGGGGCCGATGGTCTGCAGGCCCAGCACGACCGACACCAGAACCGATCCCGACACCATTGCGGGCAGCAGGTTGCCGATATCGGCGACAAACGGGTTAAATGCCATGCGCAGCGGGTATTTCACCAGCATCCTCGGCGGCGACATGCCCTTGGCGATGGCGGTTTCCACGTAGGGCTTGCCCAATTCGTCCAGCAGGTTGGCGCGCAGCCGCTGCATCATCGCCGCCGCGCCAGACGTGCCGATCACGAAGGTCGGTACGATCAGGTGCAACAGGATCGAACGCACCTTGTCCCAGCTCATTGGCTCGCCTTCGTAGATCGGGTCCATCAGCCCGCCGATGGGCAGGTCGAACCAACGGTTGCCGTAATAGAACAGGATCAGAGCGAGCAGAAAGTTCGGGGTCGCCAGACCAAGGTACCCGACAAAGGCCGAGGTGTAATCGACCCATGTTTTTGACCTAGCCGCAGCCAGAATGCCCAGCGGCAGGGCAACCATGTAGACAAACAGAACCGCGGCGAGGTTGACCAGAACCGTCAGCCACAGGGTATCCCCGACGATTTCCGAAACGGGGCGGTCGAATTCAAAGGACCAGCCGAAATTGCCTTGGATCAGACCCGAAAATCCCTGCGGGCCGGGAATGAAGCCCACCCAGATCAGGTATTGCTGCCAAAGCGGACGGTCGAGCGCATATTCGCGGCGCAGGAATTCAGCTTTCTGCACCCCGGCGGTCTGCCCTGTCGAACGCAGTTCGGCGATCTGGTTCGACAGGTAATCCCCCGGCGGGAGATTGATGATCAGGAAGATCAGGGCCGAGACGACGAGCAGCGTAAGCAGCATCGTCCCGAACCTGTAGAGCGCATAGCGCAGTACCAGCATTAATTCGTCCCGGTGCCGTCAAAATAGAACTCGTCCATCCGGTGAACCCCGAAATGCGCACCCGGGTCCCACGCCCAGATCGCGCTTTGCGGGACATTTTTCAGACGGTTCGACACGACGACTGGCTGCGGTGCCTCGGCAAGGATGCCGATGCCGAATACGTTGTCGGCATGGATCTTCAGCATCTTCTCCCAAGCCAAGCTGCGCTCTTCGTCGCTGGTTGCGTGATCCCATTCACGCGACAACGCCATCAGCTCTTCGGCGGCAGGCATGTCAGGCGCTTCGCCCACATCGCCCCCGGTCTGGTAGAACTGGCCCCACTTTGGCCAGGCAAAGAACTCCTGGTAGCGCGGGGCAAGATAATCGGGCGAGGTATAGGGCTGCGGGATACCGTTGTCCCAGCCATACCAGACGGCCGCCATCGTGGTGCCTGCGTAGATCCGGTTGCGCAGGATGTCCCGGTCGAGCGGACGCAGGACCAGCTTGATGCCGATATCGGCCCATGTGTCGGTCACGATCTGCATCGCGTTTTCGACTTCCTGACGCTCGCCGGCGGTTTCGACCACCAGTTCCATTTCACGCCCGTCGGGCAGCAGGCGGATACCGTTCGGCCCGCGTTCAGCAAGCCCGGCCTCGTCCAGCAGGGCATTGGCCTGCTCGGTGTCAAAGCTCGCCCAGGCCTCGCGGTTCTCGGCCTTGTAGAACGGGCTTGAGGGCAGCACCGTCATCGCGCCGGGCTTGGCAAGGTTGAAATAGAGCGCCCGGTTGATGGTGTCCCGGTCAATGCCAAGCGACAGGGCGCGGCGAACCCGCACATCGCGCAGCACCTCGCGCCAGACGTCGTCATTGTAGTTGAGGTTCGGATAGATCGCGATCTGGCTCGCCGTGCCATTGGCCCAGAGATAGGTGCGGTAATCGCCGCCTTCTTCACCCTTGCGCAGGATCGGGATGTCGCGGAAATCCAGTCCCCGCGCCTGAAGATCGGCCTCGCCCGCGTTGGATTTCGCCGCGATCAGGCCGCCGCTCACCACTTCCATCTCGACCGTATCGATATAGGGAAGCTGCACGCCCTTGCTGTCGAAACGGTGGTAATAGGGGTTGCGCAGGAACTGGTGCCGGATCTTCTTGCCATCGCTGGCATTGATCCACGGCTGCAGCGTGGGCAGGTCCGGGTTGTCGAAATTATACATGTTGTCGAGCTTGTTATGCAGCGCCGCCCAGCTGTTCACGCGGGCCTCCTGCACTTCGGTGTTCAGCAGATCGGAATCGGCATAATCGATGTGGTACTTCTTCATCACATGCGCGGGGCGATAGATGAACGGCGGGCGTGCCTGTGCAAGCGACTGCAGAAAGCTCGGGTTCGCCTCGGCCCAGGAAAAGACCACGGTGGTCTCGTCCGGGTATGTCACCTCGGGCGCGTTGCCTTCGACCAGCAGGAAATCCGGCGGCCCGGACGGGCTGAGCGCTTCGTTATTCGCGACGTCTTCCCACCAGTACCGGAAATCCTCCGAGGTGAAGGGCGCACCGTCCGACCAGCGGTGGCCGGGGCGCAGATGCAGGGTAAAGACCTTGTCGCCCTCGTTCTCGAAGCTCTCGAGGATATCGGGCACCAGTTTGTAATCGGCATCAAACCCGACAAGGCGACCATAGCCATAGACCACCATCATGCGGATGTCCTTGTCCCGCGAGACAAAGGTGGACAAGGTGCCGCCCTGCGTGCCCGATGTACGCCCCCGCGCTTCGAGATCGACAAAAAGCGGTGTATCCGGCGCGCGTTCGGTCACGGCGGGCATGCTGCCTGCGTTGACCTGCTCGGACAGGAACGGGCTTTCCTGCAGGACCGGGTCGGCCAGTGCAGGCAGGGCGAGGCAAAGCCCGCCCGTCAGTAAAAGAGATTTCAGAGGCTTAAACATGGCAGCGTACCTTATGGCCGGGTTCCATCACCGTCAGCGACGGTATCACGGCAGATGAAAAACGAAAGGCTTCGGGCCAGCTTTCCGGAGACCCGGCACCCTTTGCGACCAGATCGAGGTCGATGGGGTGGTTGATATCCGGAGTCGGCTGGGCCGCGATCAGCGCCTTTGTATAGGGATGGCGCGGATTGTGGAATAATACATCGGGAGGGGCCTGTTCGACCACAAGACCCTGTCGCATCACGGCGACGTCATCGGCGATCCGTGCAACGACGGCCAGATCATGGGAAATGAACAGGTAGCTCAGGTTCATCCGATCGCGGATGTCTTCCAGCAGCGTCAGGATCTGCTCCTGCACCGAAACGTCCAGCGCCGAGGTCGGTTCATCGCAGACCAGCAGCGACGGATCGAGCATCAGCGCGCGCGCGATGGAAAGCCGCTGTCGCTGCCCGCCGGAAAAGGCATGCGGATACCGCATCAGCATATCGCCGTTCAGCCCGACCTGCTTCAGCATGGCCTCTGCCCGGTCACGCCGTTCCGATTTCGACCCGATCCCGTGAATGTCCAGCGGTTCGGTCAGGGCATCCGCGATCCGCATTCTCGGCGACAGCGAAGAATACGGGTCCTGAAACACCATCTGGGCCTGTTTCTGGAACGCGATGCGCTCTTCGCGGGTCATGTCATGAACGGTGATCGGTTCAGTGTGTGGCTCGGGCCGAAAGAGCACTTCGCTGCCCGGATCGGGCGCATCTGCGCCAAGGGCGATCCGTGCCGCCGTGGTCTTGCCCGATCCGCTTTCACCGACGATGGCCAGAGTCCGCCCGCGCGGCAGGGCCAGATCGACCCCGCGACAGGCGTGGACCAGTGCCTGTTCCTGCCAGGCCTTGTGGCCGCGAATGAGATAGGTCTTTGAGACCTCTTTCATCTCGAGGATGAAGTCCTGCCGCGCGGGACGCTCTTTTACAGCGAAATCCTCCGGCAGCGATGGTGCGGCATTGATCAGGGCCTTGGTATAGGGATGCGCGGGGTCGCTCAGCAGCGGTGCGGCCGACCCGGATTCCATCACCCGGCCCTTGTGCATCACCACGACCTGTTCGGCCATGTTGGCGACAACGCCAAGGTCATGGGTTACCAGTATCATCGCCATGCCGGTTTCGCGCTGCAGGTCCTTCATCAGGCCCAGCACCTGCGCCTGCGTCGTCACGTCGAGCGCCGTCGTCGGTTCGTCCGCGATCAGCAGGTCCGGCTTGGCCACCATCGCCATCGCGATCATAGCCCGTTGCCGCATCCCGCCGGACATCTCGAACGGGTAGGCGCGAAAGGCCCGCTCGGGATCGGGAAATCCGACCCGCTCAAAGGTTTCCAGCACCTGCGTCTTTGCATCGCCCCGGGCCGCACCCCTGTGCAGCCGCAGGACCTCGCCGACCTGATTGCCGATCCGGTGCAGCGGCGACAGCGAACGCATCGGCTCCTGAAAGATCATCGAGATCTCGTTGCCGCGGATTTCGCGCATCTGACGTTCCCGGATCGAACTGAGCTCGACCGGGCCTTCGCGCCCGGCGAAGGTAATGCGGCCCGAACGGATCTTGGCAATACGGGGCAGAATGCGCAGCACCGCGCGGCAGGTGACTGTCTTGCCCGACCCGGATTCGCCAACCAGTGCAAGGGTCTCTCCCTTCTGCACGTCGAAACTCACGTCCTCGACCACGTTGTCGCCCCGGCCAAAACCGATACTCAGGTTCTCTATACTTAGCAGAGGGGGCATTGTTTTCCGTTCGTCCTGTCAGGTCCGGGTTAACCAAAGTTTCCAAGCCCGGTCACCTTCGCTTGCGCTTTACCAGCTAGTCAAACACCAATTGCATGTTCAGATGAGAGGAATGTGTCGCCAAGCCTACACATCCGCTTATCTTTTTGGCATGAGTTGCAGGGCAGGCCGGGTAAATCGGCCGTCGTTACAGGAGTGACCATCGAATGAGCCGCCTTGACCTGTTTATCGACCGGATGGTGTCGCAACGCGCCTGTCTCGACTACGCGATTGCCGAAACGGCGCTGATTACCGGGCCGGTGTACGAACTCGGTCTTGGCAACGGTCGCACCTATCACCACATGCGCGAACGGATCAAAGGCCGCGACATCTACGTGTTCGAACGGGCGATTGCCTCGCACCCGGATTCCACGCCGCCCGAATCCCTCACGATCCTCGGGGATGTGCACGACACACTGCCAGCCACGCTGGAACGGTTCGGCCCGGTGGCAAGCCTGATCCACGCCGATCTCGGCGGGCATAACCGCGCCAAGAACGATATCTTCGCGCGCGAGATTTCACCGCTTGTCGAGCCGCTGCTGGCCGAGGGCGGTCTGATGGTGTCGAGCGACCGGATGTATTTCGAGAACCTGACAGAGCTGCCGTTGCCGACCGGTGCGGTCGAGGGCCGCTGTTTTGTTTACCGTCGGTAATTTCGCTTCTCGCCCGTCCACGGGGTGACATACGAGCGGCATATAAGATGTGTACGGATGCTGTACGGGTTGTGCATGGCCATTTTCGCCCCTCGCGCCGATCCGACCAGAATTCGAAATAGGAACGCAGAGTGATGAACCAGCCAGCCAAACGGGCCATGAAGAACACCCCCTATGATGCGCTGAGCGTCGGCATGGAAGCGGAACAGACCCGCGTGCTCAAGGCAGAGGATCTTTATGTCTTCGCCAATTCCTCGGGCAACATGAACCCGATGAACCTGCCCCGGGTGGACGGCGACGGGGACGGCAAACCCGAGGCCATCGCCCCGGCCATGTGGATGGCATCGCTGATCTCGGCTGTCCTTGGCTGCGACCTCCCCGGGCCGGGCACGACCTATCACAGCCAGACCCTGCGTTTCGTCAATCAGGCCCATGCGGGGGATACGCTCAGGATCAAGGTGCGGCTGACCGCCAAGGGCGAAGGCAGGCTGGTCAGCTTTGACACATGGGTCGAAACCGAAGACGGGCGTCCCATCGTTGAGGGCGAGGCACAGGTGGTCGCGCCCGAGAGACCGCTGGATTTCACGGCTCTGGACGTGCCGGGGCTGACGGTGCGCAGTCACAAGCATTTCGACCGGCTGCTCGAGCTGGCCGCGCCGCTTGATCCGATCCCGACAGCTGTTGTCGCACCGGAAGAGCCTGATGCGCTCGCTGGTGCACTGCTGGCGGCGCAGCACACGCTGATTACCCCGATCCTGATCGGTGACCCCGAAAAGATCGTCGCGGCGGGCGAAGCGGCGGGCATGAGCCTTGCAGGATATCAGATCATCGATGTACCGGACCACAAGGCGGCTGCCGAACGGGCGGTTGCACTGGTGCACGAAGGGCAGGCGGCTGCCCTGATGAAAGGTCACCTGCATACGGATGTCTTCCTGGGTGCCATTGTCAAGCGTGAGACCGGTTTGCGCACCTCGCGCCGTTTGAGCCATGTTTTCGTGATGGACGTGCCGGGGCTTGAGCATCTGCTGATGGTGACGGACGCGGCAATCAATATCTCGCCGGATCTTCAGGCCAAGGCGGACATCATCCAGAACGCGATCCATCTTGCGCATTCCATCGGCATTGAAGAACCGAAGGTCGGCGTGCTGTCGGCGGTGGAAAAGGTCAACCCGGCGATCCCGTCGACGCTGGATGCGGCCATCCTGTCGAAGATGGCGGATCGCGGCCAGATCAGCGGTGGTCTCGTGGACGGGCCGCTGGCGATGGACAACGCGATCAACCTCGGGGCCGCGATGACCAAGGGCATCAAGTCTCTCGTGGCGGGTCGGGCCGAGATCCTGATGGCGCCGAACATGGAGGCCGGCAACATGCTGGCCAAGGAATTGACCTACCTCGCCCATGCCCAGTCGGCCGGGATCGTGATGGGGGCCCGCTGCCCGGTCATCCTGACCAGCCGGGCAGATGACGACAAATCGCGCCTTGCATCCTGCGCTGTGGCGGCCCTTCACGCGGCGCGGGGAAGCGTCGCATGAGCGCGATCCTGACGCTGAACGCGGGAAGTTCCTCGATCAAGTTCGCGGTTTACCTGACGGGTGATGGTGATCCCGAACTTCTTTACGTCGGGCAGGTGGAAAACATCGGCGGCGCGGCAGAGCTGAAGCTGGCAGGCGATACGCCCGTTTCCATCGGAGCGAAAGATCACGAAACGGCCGTGCAGGCGATCCTGACGGCGGTCGAGCCGCTTCTTGAGGGTCGACAGGTGGCCGGGGTCGGTCACCGGATCGTGCACGGCGGCCCCGATCTTGGCGAACCGGCAAGGCTCAGCCCCGAGACGCTGGCGATGCTGGAAAAGCTGGTGCCTTTGGCTCCGCTGCACCAACCGCATAACCTTGCTGCGGTCCGCGCGGCGCAGGTGGCCTTTCCGGGGGCGGTACAGATCGGTTGTTTCGATACCGCTTTCCATCGTGGGAAGCCTTTCGTGAACGATGCTTATGGTCTGCCCCTGCATTTCTACGAGCAGGGCATCCGGCGGTACGGGTTTCACGGCCTGTCCTATGACTACATCGCCGGAGAGTTGCGTCGCACCCACCCGGAAATAGCCAAGCGCCGGGTTGTTGTTGCCCATCTGGGCAACGGGGCCTCGCTGTGCGGTCTGCTGAACGGGAAAAGTATTGCCACGACGATGGGGTTCTCGGCGCTGGATGGTCTGGTGATGGGGACGCGGCCCGGACAGCTCGATCCCGGTGTGATGCTTTACCTGATGGATCAGGGCATGTCGTCGGCGGAACTGACCCGTCTGCTCTATCACGACAGCGGTCTGAAAGGACTGTCCGGGATCGGCAATGACATGCGTGAGCTTCTGGCCAGTCAGTCGCCGGATGCTTCGCAGGCGCTTGAGTATTACGTGGCGCGGCTGCGGCGCGAGATCGGGTCAATGGCGGCGGCGCTGGGCGGTATCGACGGGCTGGTGTTCAGCGGTGGCGTTGGCGAAAATGCCGCCGAGATACGCGCACGGGTTGTCGAGGGACTCGGGTTTCTCGGGTTGTCGCTGGATCAAACGGCGAACCAGCAGAGAGAAACGAGGATCGGCGACGGGAAAGTCGATATTCTTGTCATTCCAACCAACGAGGAACTGGTGATCGCGCGCTCGGTCGCGGATCATATCTGACGCCGCCGCCAAATTTTCGAAGAAAATTTAACAAGAAAATTAAATTTTCTTGGCCTCGGGCCGATTGTACCGGGCAATATGCCTGTTAAGGTCGGGTCAGGGAGAGTTCTGGTCCAGACGGGCATTGCCCGGTTTCGACCGTGGGAGAGGATTTCATGATATTTTACGACTGTAGCACGGCCCCGAGCCCGCGTCGGGCACGCATGTTCATTGCCGAAAAGGGACTGACCATCGAAACGCGTGAAATCTCGATTGGCAAGGGCGAACAGCTTTCGCCGGAGTTCCTCGAGATCAATCCCCGGGCCACGGTACCGGTTCTCATCACCGAGAACGGCAGCGTGCTGACGGAAAACCTCGGGATCGCCGCCTATCTCGAAGCGCTGCATCCCGAGCCGCCGTTGATGGGCCGCACCCCCGAGGAAAAGGGGCAGGTGCTGATGTGGAACGCGGTTGCAGAGATACAGGGCGGCCAGCCCATCGCCGAAGCCCTGCGCAACGGTAACCCCCGGATGAAAGGCCGGGCGCTGACCGGTCAGGAAAATGTCGAGCAGATCCCCGAGCTGGCCGAGCGGGGCATGAAGCGGGCCAAGTCGTTTTTCAACATGCTCGAGAACCGGCTGCGCGAAAGCCCCTTTCTTGCGACCGATCACCTGACGCTGGCGGATATTACCGCCTTTGTCTTCGTGGAATTTGCGCGGGTCATCAAGCTGAGCATTCCGGAAGATTTCACCGCGACGCAGGCCTGGTATGAGAACATAAAGTCGAGACCCAGCGCGCAGTTGTGAGCCGGTAAGGCCGAAGAATTGTAAGGAGGAGCACCATGGGAGAAGCATATATCGTCGCCGCCACGCGGACGGCGGGCGGTCGGCGCGAGGGGCGGGTCAGCGGATGGCATCCGGTCGATCTGGCCGCTGCCGTACTGGATGACGTCGTTGCGCGGGCCGGTATCGCGCCCGAGGCCGTGGACGACGTGATCATGGGATGCGTCAGCCAGGCGGGCGAGCAGGGGCTGCATTTCGGACGTAATGCGGTGCTCGCCTCGAACCTGCCGCGCTCGGTGCCGGCGGTGACCATCGATCGGCAGTGCGGGTCTTCGCAGCAATCCATCCATTTCGCCGCTCAGGCGGTCATGTCCGGGGTGCAGGATGTGGTCATCGCTGCCGGTGCGGAATCCATGAGCCGCGTGGCCATGGGGTCCACCGGTCGCTGGTCGAAACATCCCCAGCCGGGCAGCCCGTCGAGCCCCGGCATCGACCGAAACTATCCGCAGACCATCTTTTCGCAGTTCACCGGGGCCGAGATGATCGCTGACAAATGGCAGCACAGCCGCGATGACCTGGACGCTTTCGCGCTCAAAAGCCATCGGCGCGCGGCTGCTGCTGCTGACAGCGGCGCGTTCAACGATGAAATCCTGCCGATCAAGATCCGCACCGAAGACGGCAGCGAGATGCATACGCGGGACGAGGGGATTCGTCCCGATGCCTCGATGGAAAGCATCGGCGGCCTGCGCACGCTGGTTGAGGGCGGCAAAATCACCGCCGGGAATGCCAGCCAAATCTGCGATGGGGCGGCGGCCGTCATGGTGGTGTCGGAACGCGCTCTCAAGGAACACGGTCTGACACCGCTCGCGCGAATACACGAGCTGACGGTAACCGCGGGCGATCCGGTGGTCATGCTGGAAGAGCCGCTTTTTGCCACCGATAAGGCGCTGAAAAGGGCAGGGATGAAGATCGAGGACATCGATCTGTACGAGGTCAACGAAGCCTTTGCGCCGGTGCCGCTGGCATGGCTTCAGCACACGGGGGCGGACCCTGACAAGCTGAACGTGAACGGCGGCGCCATCGCGCTTGGACATCCTCTTGGCGGGTCGGGCGCAAAACTGATGACCACGCTGCTCCATGCGCTGCGGGCGCGTGGCAAACGCTATGGTCTCCAGACCATGTGCGAGGGCGGCGGTATCGCCAACGTCACGATCATCGAGGCGCTTTGACTTGAGATGAAGGGCGGGCCGGATTTCGGCCTGCCCGCTGCCGGTTTACCCCCGCCGCAGGTGCGTGTGAACGAACCCAAGCTTGTCGCGGACAGCCGGTTTCAGGACAAACGGGTAAAGATCGGCAAGGTCCATCGCCCGGTTGATATGGTTCACCGCCAGCGAAGTATCGATTGCCCAGGTCAGAATCCGTTCGAAATCATCATCCGAGTAAGCGTCGTAGCCGTCCGGCGGGCCTTCGGGCAGGGAAAGCCGGGTTGCTGCGACACTGTCGAGCAGGTCGACAAGGTGCAGCAGATGCGCCGTCGTCTCGGCCCAGTCCTCATGCGGGTGCGCGCTTGCATAGCTGGTGATGTGATGCTCCCCGGCCTCTTTCGGCTGGTCGTAATGCCGTTTGAGCGCTTCTCCGTAATCCTCGCGCTCATCGCCGAACATCGCGCGGAAACTATCGGGAAACCCATCTTCCTCGCTTAGTCGCAGATGCAGGAAATGCGCCATCTCGTGACGCATATGCCCAAGCATGGTCCGGTAAAGCTCGCCCAACTCCTCCTGTCTTTCGCTCAAGGTCGCATCGCTTGCTTCGGAAACGTTGATGGTGATGAGCCCGTTGGCATGGCCCATGATTACGTCGGTTTCCCCCTTTGCCGTATTTTCCGACAGCAACTTGAACACCGGGCGCGCGCCTTCGTCCGAGGGTGTGAACCAGCCCCAACGCGCAAGGTTGGCCAGCATCCAGCGTTTCGCCGTTTCTGTTTCCAGCCAGAGCCGCAGGTTTTCAGGATGGTCGGTGTCCGGCACGGTTTCCGTCATCGCGCAGGACCGGCAATAGCCGTTGCTCTCGGCAATCCAGTTGCACGAGATCTTGTCGCGATTTGCACAGGCCTCACCATCGGCCAGCATGACCTGCCGGTCAGGATCGAAGAACACCTGTTGGCCACAGGCGCATTGGGTGTTTCTGAAATAAAGGTTTTGTCCGCATCCCGGACAGGTAAAGATCTGCATGTCATGTCCCCGGTGCCAGTCTGGCCAGCCATAGTGAACCATTCACCCGGCTTTCGGTTCCTTCCCGTTGCCTTCTTTTAACACGTCCGACTTGGGATAGAGATGACATTCCAAGGGAATTGGCCGGTCTATCCCGCCAGCCGGGCCAGCAACCGGCGCAGGGTTGCCACGTCTTCCGGATCGAAACCGGCCACCAGCTTGGCGTCGTATTCCTGCGCCACGCCGCGCAGATCGCGATAGGCGGCCAGCCCCGCCTGCGTCAGCTCAAGCCGCTCTGACCGGCGGTCGTTTTCGTCCTTCTTCCGGGTCAGGAACCGGCGGTCGGCCAGTTTTTGGACGGCGCGGCTGACCTTGGTCTTGTGAATGCGGGCACGCTCGCCGATCTCCTTGGCGGTCATCTCTCCGTACCGACCCAGGTGAAACAGGACCCGCCATTCGGTCCGCAGCATGCCATAGCGATTCTTGTAATGACGCTGAAAGGCGATGCTGGATTCCTCTGCCGCCTGGTTCAGCATGTAGGGCAGGAAATATTGCAGGTCGAAGTCATCTTTTTCGCTCATCAGGTCTTCTTGCCGGTTGTTAGTTACAAAATCAACTATTACCTCATGCCCAGAACAAAGGGGAGGAGTTCACATGAATCGGCCCAGCAACCCGCATAACATGGTGCAGGCGGCGCAATCCGCTGGCACGACCGAAGGCTACATGCCCGGTTTTGGCAACGATTTCGAAACCGAAGCACTGCCCGGCGCCCTGCCGCAGGGCCAGAACAGCCCGCAAAAGGTCAATTACGGCCTCTACGGCGAACAGCTCTCGGGCACGGCCTTCACGGCACCCAGCCATCAGAACGAACGCACCTGGTGCTACCGCATCCGCCCCTCGGTCAAACATTCTCACCGCTACGAACGGATCGATCTGCCCTATTGGAAATCGGCGCCCCACGTGGTCGAAAACGTGACCTCGCTGGGCCAGTACCGCTGGGACGCAGTGCCACATGCCGGGGAAAGCCTCACTTGGCTGACCGGCATGCGCACCATGACCACGGCGGGCGATGTGAACACGCAGGTCGGCATGGCAAGCCATATCTACCTCGTGAATACCTCGATGGAGGACGCCTATTTCTATTCCGCCGACAGCGAATTGCTGGTGGTCCCGCAGGAAGGCCGCCTGCGCTTTGCCACTGAACTCGGCATCATCGACCTTGAGCCCAAGGAAATCGCCATCCTGCCGCGCGGGTTGCTCTACCGGGTCGAAGTGCTCGAAGGCCCGGCGCGCGGTTTCGTCTGCGAGAATTACGGTCAAAAGTTCGACCTGCCCGGTCGTGGCCCGATCGGCGCGAACTGCATGGCGAACCGGCGCGATTTCAAGACACCCGTCGCCGCATTCGAGGACCGCGAAACGCCTTCGACCGTGACGATCAAATGGTGCGGCCAGTTCCACGAAACCAAGATCGGCCATTCGCCGCTGGATGTAGTGGCATGGCACGGCAATTACGCGCCGGTGAAATACGACCTGCGCAATTACTGCCCCATCGGGTCGATCCTCTTCGACCACCCCGATCCGTCGATCTTTACCGTTCTGACCGCCCCCAGCGGGGTCGAGGGCACCGCAAATATCGATTTCGTTCTGTTCCGCGAACGCTGGATGGTGATGGAAGATACCTTCCGCCCACCCTGGTACCACAAGAACGTCATGTCCGAACTGATGGGCAATATCTATGGCCAGTACGACGCGAAACCGCAGGGCTTTGTCCCCGGCGGCATGAGCCTTCACAACATGATGCTGCCCCACGGGCCCGACAAGGAGGCTTTTGAAAAGGCGTCCAATGCCAATCTCGGCCCCGACAAGCTCGATCAGACCATGTCCTTCATGTTCGAAACGCGCTTCCCGCAGCACCTGACCCGCTTCGCCGCCGAGGAAGCGCCGCTGCAAGACGATTACATCGACTGCTGGAGCGATATCGAAAAGAAATTCGACGGGACACCCGGCAAGAAATGAATACTGCTCTGCTCGATCTGATCTTCTGGATCGTCATCTTCGCTGCGCTTTTCCTCGGTATCCGCTGGTTGCAGAAACGCAACCGCGACAAGGACTGATCGCGCCCGCCGCTCCGGCCCAAATCAAAAAGGACCACCATGCCCCTCAAGAAAAGCTGGATCGACAGCGCCAATGACCCGGCGCATCCCTTTCCTCTGAACAACCTGCCCTACGGCGTCTTCTCCATCGGCGAGAATGAACCCCGCTGCGGGGTCGCCATCGGCGACATGATCCTCGACATGGCAGCAGCCGAGGAAACCGGCCTGATCGCGCTGGCCGACTACCCGCTGTTCGACGTCCCCTTCTGGAACGACCTGATGGCCGAAGGTCCCACCGTCTGGGCCGCCCTGCGCGACCGGCTGACCGACTTGCTGGCCGACGGCGCGGATGGGCAGGAAGCGGTCGAGCAACTGCTTGTCCCGATGGCGGATGCAACCCTGCACATGCCCTTCATGGTATCGGAATACACCGACTTCTACGCAGGGAAGCATCACGCCACCAACATCGGGACCATGTTCCGGGGTGCCGAAAACGCGCTGCCCCCCAACTGGCTGCACATTCCTATCGGCTATAACGGTCGCGCCTCCTCGGTCTATGTCAGCGGCACCGATATCCGCCGCCCCTGGGGGCAGCTCAAGGGCCCGAATGATGACAAACCCCGGTTCGCCCCTTGTGCCCGCTTCGATCTCGAACTGGAAATGGGGGCCATCGTCGGCACCGACAGCACCGGCCCGATCACCGTGCAAGAGGCCGATGACAATATCTTCGGCTACGTGCTGCTTAACGACTGGTCGGCCCGCGACATCCAGGCCTGGGAATACCAGCCGCTCGGCCCCTTCCAGGCCAAGGCGACGGCCACCACCATCAGCCCATGGATCGTGACCAAACCGGCGCTCGAACCCTTCCGCACGGACACGCCCGCGCGTGAGGTCGAACTGCTCGACCATCTCAAGGATTGCGGCCCGATGCTCTATGATATCGAGCTCGAGGTCACCCTCGCACCCGAAGGCAAATCCGAAACCACCATCGCGCGCACGAATTACAAGGAAATGTACTACTCCTCGGCCCAGCAGCTTGCGCATCACACCACGGCGGGCAGCCCGATGTATGTCGGCGACCTGCTCGGCTCGGGCACCATCTCCGGCCCCGGCAAGACTGAACGCGGCTCGCTCATCGAACTCAGCTGGGGCGGCAAGGAACCCGTCACTCTCGACAGCGGCGAGACCCGCAGCTTCCTCGAAGACAATGACACGCTGACCCTGCGCGGCGCCGCCCGTGGCGATGGCTACACGATTGGCTTCGGCGACTGCACCGGCAAACTCCTCCCGGCGCTCGACGATCCGTACAAGCGCTGATCCCTTCTTTGGGTTCTTAAAATATCCCCGCCGGAGGCTCCCGAACCTGCCCCGGACGCGACACTTGAAAGAAAGGCACCACCATGGCCAAGGCATTCGCTTCTCAGGGCGACATGAGCGAAAAGAACATCTCCTTCACCGAAGTGGGCGAGGGTCTCTGGGCCTTCACCGCCGAGGGAGACCCCAATTCCGGCGTGATCATCGGCGATGACAGCGTCATGATTGTCGAGGCGCAGGCCACGCCGCGCCTTGCCAACAAGGTGATCGAAAAGGTGCGCGAAGTCACCGACAAGCCGATCACCCACGTGGTGATGACCCATTACCACGCGGTCCGGGTGCTGGGCTGCTCCGCCTTCAACGCCCAGACCGTGATCATGGGCGAAAAGGCCCGGGCGATGGTGGTCGAGCGCGGACAGGAGGACTGGGACAGCGAATTCCAGCGCTTTCCGCGCCTGTTCGAAGGCCATGAAAGCATCCCCGGCCTGACATGGCCGACGACCACCTTCAACGACCGCATGACCGTCTACCTCGGCAAGCGCCGGGTCGATCTGATGCACCTCGGCCGCGCGCATACCGCGGGCGATATCGTCGCTTATGTGCCGGATGCCAACACCATGTTCACCGGCGATATCGTTGAATACCACTCGGCCTGCTATTGCGGCGACGGGCATTTCCATGACTGGCCCAAGACGCTGAACAACATCCGCAACTTCGATTTGGACGCGATTGCGCCGGGGCGCGGCGATGCGCTCGTCGGGCGCGAGATGGTCAATGCGGCGCTCGATTCCACCGAGGATTTCGTGCGTTCCACCTATCGCCCGGCAGCCCGGGTCGCGCTTAAGGGCGGCACGTTGAAAGAGGCATGGGACGCGGTGCGCGCCGAGTGTGATCCCAAGTTCAAGGATTACGCGATCTACGAACATTGCCTGCCGTTCAACGTCGCCCGCGCCTACGACGAGGCGCTGGACATCGACACGCCGCGCATCTGGACCGCTCAGCGCGATATCGAAATGTGGGAGGCCCTTCAGGGCTGACCGGCAACACGGCCCGGCAGGTCGACTGCCGGGCCGTTTATTCATGTGGCGACGGGGAGTTGGTGCGCCGCAATGGGATCAAGGGGAGGAGTTCCGATGGCCGGATACAAGTATGAGCCGTTCGACTACGTAAAGCCGCCAGAGCTTTCCGGCGCGGCACCGGGCCGCTATCCGGTCGCGATCATCGGGGCCGGGCCCATCGGGTTGGCGCTTGCCATCGACCTTGCCCAGCGCGGCATCAAAAGCGTGGTTCTGGACGATAACAACGTCGTCTCCGTTGGCAGCCGCGCCATCTGCTGGGCCAAGCGCACGCTGGAAATCTTCAACCGGCTCGGGGTCGGTGAACGGATGCTGGAAAAGGGCGTGACCTGGAAAATCGGGCGCAATTTCCACGGCGATCAGGAGATCTACAGTTTCGACCTGCTGCCCGAGGATGGCCACAAGTACCCGGCCTTCATCAATCTTCAGCAATACTATGTCGAACAATACCTCGTCGAACGGGCGCGCGACTTCCCCGACCTGATCGATCTTCGTTTCAAGAACAAGGTGACCGGCCACGTCGATCACGGCGACCACGTAACACTGGCTGTCGAAACGCCTGACGGCACCTATGAAATGGCGGCGGAATATTACCTCGCCTGCGATGGGGCCGGGTCCGCCACGCGTGAACGCATGGGGCTGGATTTCACCGGCCAGACCTTTCAGGAACAGTTCCTGATCGCCGATATCGAAATGGAGGACAGCCCCTTTGGCGAAAACGCGGTGCCGGAACGCTGGTTCTGGTTCGACCCGCCGTTTCATGAAGGCAAGTCCGCGCTGCTGCACGCCCAGCCGGACAATATCTATCGGATCGACCTGCAACTGGATGTCGATGCCGATGGCAAGGCGGAGTCAGCGCCGGAAAAGGTCATGCCCCGCATCAAGGCCATCGTCGGGGACAAGCCCTTCCGGCTCGACTGGGTGAGTGTTTACAAGTTCCGCTGCATCAAGCTCGACCGGTTTGTACATAACCGGGTGATCTTTGTCGGCGACAGCGCCCATGTGGTCAGCCCCTTCGGCGCGCGCGGCGGCAATGGCGGCATTCAGGATGTCGACAATATTGGCTGGAAACTGGCGGCGGTGCTGCAAGGCGGCGCGCCCGCAGAACTGATCGAAACCTATCACGAGGAACGCAGCCACGGCTCGGCCGAGAATATCCTCAACTCAAGCCGCGCGACGAACTTCATGACGCCCAAGACCCCGGTCGAGGCCCTGTTCCGGGCCGAGGTGCTGAAGCTTGCCCATGACCAGCCCTTCGCCCGCCGGCTGGTGAATTCCGGCCGACTGTCGCAGCCCTGTTCGCTGGCGGGGATGCGGTTGCAAAGCCCGGGGGTCGCGCCGCTGGAGCCGGGGCAGCCCCTGTTGGATGCGCCGCTTGACGGTGCCGATGGACCCACCTGGCTGATTGACGTGGTGCCGCCGCAATTCTGCCTGATCGGTTTTGGTGAGGTCGATCTGCCCGAAGTGCCGGGCGTGGCGCGTATCGGTATCAATACGATCCGCGACTACCCTTGTTTCAGCTCGCGCGACGGGTTTGCCACCAAACGCTACGGGCAGGACGGTGTCTATTTGATCCGCCCGGACGGCCATGTCTGCGCGGTCTTCAGCGAACCCGACAGGCATGACGTGGAACGCGCCTGCGCCCGGGCGCAAGGCAAGATGATGGAGCAGGCGGTATGAGCGACAATCTCGGTCCCTATCAGGACGATTTCTACAATGCGCTGATGGATGCTCACGCGGGTCTGAGCGAAGAGGCCAGCCACGCGCTGAACGCCCGGCTGGTGCTGATGCTCTCCAACCGGATCGGTGACATTGAAACCCTGAAAGACATTCTGGAAAAAGCGCGGGAATACAACGATGAGTGACGTGGTTCTTTTCGACTTCTGGCGCTCGTCGGCCAGCTATCGTCTGCGCATCGCGCTGAACCTTGCGGGCATCGCTTACAAATCGGTTCCGGTGGACCTGCCGACAAAGCAACATAAAACGCCCGAGCATCTGGAACGAAACCCGCAGGGATTCGTGCCGGTTCTCGATATCGACGGTCTTCGGATGACCCAGTCACTAGCGATTCTCGACTATCTGGACCAGACGCGCGGCCTTGGTCTGCTCCCGCAGGAGCCTGCTGCACGTGCGAAAGCGACGGCGCTGGCGCATGCAATCGCCGTCGATATCCACCCGGTCTGCAATCTTCAGGTCGCCGCCTATGCGGTGGAAATCACCGGCCGTGAAGAGGCCCGTGCCGACTGGATGAAATGGTTTATCCGACCCGGGATGGTTGCTTTCGAAAAGCTGCTCGAAGGGTTCGAACAAGACCCCTATTGCTGTGGAAACCAGCCGGGACTGGCCGATATCTGCCTGATGCCGCAGGTCTATAACGCCAACCGTTGGGGCGCAGAGATCGACGATTTGCCACGGGTCAGTGCGGTCGCCAAGGCCTGTGCCGAGCACCCGGCCTTTGCGGCGGCGCACCCAGACAAATGGCAACCCAAGGGCTGAGCTGACCGCGCGCCGCGCCGCAGCGCAAACGGTCGGCTTTTGCGGTCCTTTCCGGGGGCTGCGTCAAAAAGCTTGCCAGATCACGAATGTGTGTGAAACTCGGATCGCTTTCCGGTTGTGGAAATTCATTCTGCAGCCGGTGACATATCTGGGAGGATACACATTGAAACTAAAGTATTTGGCAAGCGTCGCTTGCGTCATTGGCCTGTCCGCGGGGATGGTCAGCGCGCAGGACTGTGAAGAGTCGAAATGGGGGGCAGAGGATACTGCGGGGTCTGCGAACCTTGTCAGCCCCGAGCGGACACTCGAAGCCGCAAAGCTGATCACGCAGGGCAAATCCATGCCGCTTGGCATCGTCATCGATTCTGAAACACCGGCATTCGCGCCCCGGTCGCTGAACCTGCAGGTGGTGCAGCCCAACCAGCAGGGCGGGCAAAAGCTGAGCCAGTTCGGTTACCCGGGCAATTACAACGACGATATCCTGCAAACCTGGGTTGGGATCGGCAGCCAGATCGACGGGCTCGGGCACCTGGGCGAAAAGGGTTACTATTACAATTGTCTGGACGAAAAAGAGATTTCGGTCATCACCGGGCTGACCAAGCTTGGTGTCCATGACATTCCGCCCCTTGTCGGGCGCGGTGTCATCATCGACATGGCGAGCCATGCGGGCAAGGACGTGATGGAGGCGGGTGAACATTTCGGCGAGGCCGAGATCAAGGCCGCTGCCGAAGCGCAGGGTGTCGAAATTCGCGAAGGCGACGTGGTTTTGTTCCACACCGGCTGGACCGAAGGCATGCTGGAAAGTGACCCGACGGCCTGGGTTTCCGGAGAGCCGGGGATCAACGTGGAAGGCGCGCGCTATATCGCGTCGCTGAACCCGATGGCGGTCGGGGCCGACACATGGGGGCTGGAGCCGATCCCGCCAGCCGATGGGGACGGGGCGTTTTACGGCCATGTCGTGTTCCTCAAGGAGAACGGCATCTACATCCTTGAAACGATGAACACCGGTCCCTTGCTGCGCGAGGGTGTGAACGAGTTCATGTTCGTGCTGGGACAGGCGCGAATCCGGGGAACGGTGCAGATGATCATCAACCCGGTCGCTCTTTACTGAATGGTTTCGGATCGCTGCGCGATCCGACAGGGGGGCGGGGGCTGCGCCCCCGCCCCTGTTTTGACGGCGGTGGCTTGCCATCACTTATCCCGGCCTCTGACCGGCTGGGTCACCGGAAAACGATTGAAAACGTAGGGTTCCCCGTCGCCCGGTTCGGTGGCACGACTGCCGGGAAAAGCGGCAGGGGCGACTGCTCAACCGAAAAATTGTCACCCGGAATGATACCTGCGACGCTCGACCCCGCATCACGGCGATGACCGGCGTTATCCACCCGGGGTTGCAATGCCATATGGTTGCTCTCGGTGTTGTCTGACACGAATGTGTTGAACGAGGGCTGGGAATCCCTCCCAGAGTCCGATCTGGTACATGACATGTCGTTGACGTGCATGCCATTTCCCCTCTGCAGGGTCTGATCGGGTTGGATGTCCAGCCACAGCAGGGAATGACAATTCATGGAATTGCGCGAACTCGACTGGCCATCCGGGCTTTGCCGCAGAACCAACTGACCGGACCCGATGCTTGACATCCACGACATGGTCCCGACAACTTATTGAATTATAAACAAGGTGGGCACGACCCTCCGAACAAGAAACGAACCAACCGAGAGGAAGAAGATGACATTTTTCACGCGAACCGGCAAACCGCTGCCAAAGTCGATCACGGAATCGGCGGGCAAGGTCGGCAATGATCCGGTAAATCGCCGGGAATTCCTGGCCCTGGCCAGCGCATTCGGTGCGACCACGGCCACGGCCTACTCGATGCTTGGTATGGCCGCCCCGGCCCATGCTGAAAGCCATGCCCAGATGGGCGGCACCGTCCGCATCCAGCAGGAAGTGCGCGCGCTCAAGGATCCGCGCACCTACGACTGGAGCCAGATCGCCAACTTTTCGAACGGCTGGCTGGAATATCTTGTCGCCTGGGAGAACGATGGCACCTTTACCCCGGTTCTTCTGGAGAGCTGGGAAATCAATGACGACGCGACCGAATACACGCTGAATGTCCGCCAGGGCGTAAAGTGGAACAATGGCGACGATTTCACCGCCGAAGACGTTGCACGCAACATCGCTGGCTGGTGCGAAAAGGCGCTTGAAGGCAACTCGATGGCCGGTCGTTTCGCGGTTCTGATCGACGACGATACCGGCGAGGCGCGTGAAGGCGCGATCGAGGTGGTCGACGACCACACCGTGAAACTGCACCTGCCGCGTCCCGACATCACGCTGATCGCAGGCATGGCCGACTACCCGGCCTCTATCGTGCATTCCAGCTTCAGCGCTGATTCGATGCTCGATAATCCGATCGGCACCGGCCCCTACCTGCCGGAATCGCTCGAAGTAGGCGTCAAAGGCGTGCTGGTGCGCAATGAGGACCACACCTGGTGGAATGAAGGCAATGGCGCGTGGATGGACCGTGTCGAGTACATCGACTACGGCACCGATCCGTCGGCATGGGTCGCGGCGGCGGAATCCGACGAGATCGACATGCTCTACTCGGTGGATGGCGATTACATCGACATCATCGGTTCCTTCGACGGCTGGGCGCAGCATGAAATCGTGACCGCTGCCACCGTTGTCATCCGTCCGAACCAGATGGCCGAAGTCGATGGCATGAAGCCCTACGCGGACCCCAAGGTGCGCAAGGCGATCCAGCTGGCGACTGACAACAGCGTCCTGCTTGAACTGGGCTATGGCGGTCGCGGTCAGGTGGCCGAAAACCACCATGTCGGTCCGATGCACCCGGAATATGCCGAGCTTCCGCCGCTCGAACATGATCCGGAAGCCGCGCTTGCGATGCTGCAAGAGGCCGGTATGGCTGATTTCGAGATGGATATCGTTTCCATCGACGACGGTTACCGCAAGGACACCACCGACGCCGTTGCCGCGCAGCTGCGCGACGCCGGTTTCAACGTCAAGCGGACGGTTCTGCCCGGGTCGACCTTCTGGAACGACTGGACCAAGTATCCGTTCAGCTGCACCAACTGGAACGCCCGTCCGCTGGGCGTGCAGATCTGGGCGCTGGCCTACAAGTCGGGCGAGGCGTGGAACGAATTCGGCTATAACAACCCCGAATTCGACGCGGTGCTGGAAAAGGCGCTGGCCACGGCCGATGTCGATGCGCGTCGCGAGTTGATGGCGCAGGGCGAAAAGATGCTGCAGGACGATGGCGTGACCATCCAGCCCTACTGGCGGTCGCTGTACAACCACACCAAGGACAATCTCGAAGGCGGGAACCACCATATCTCCTTCGTAATCCAGCCGTCCAAGCTGCGCTGGGTGTCCTGAACCGGACTGAATTGATCGAAAGGGCTGCCTTCGGGCGGCCCTTTCTTTTTGCCGCATGCCCATCCGCGGCAGGTGCTTGAAATCCGGGGAAAAGCCGGGAACGATCAGGCCGCGGCAACAGGGAGAGCATAATGGCGGGGCATGGCTATCAGGGCGGGCGGCTAAACCTGCCTTTCGTCGGCATCTGTACCTTCGGGAAGTACCCCTATGTTTCCGATTGGGACGCGATCAGCGCCGATGTGGCGGTGATGGGTGCACCTTTTGATGCCGGTACGCAATGGCGGTCGGGTGCGCGCATGGGGCCGCGCGGTGTGCGCGAGGCCTCGACGCTATTCGCCTTTGGACATGCGGGGGCTTACGATTTCGAGGAGGACATCACCTATCTCGACCCGGCAAAGGTAAGCGTCGTCGATATCGGGGACGCCGATATCATCCACACGGATACCGAACAAAGCCATGCCAATATCGAATTCGGCGTGCGCAAGATGCTGGCCGCCGGTGCGCTCCCGGTCGTGATCGGGGGCGATCATTCGGTCAATATCCCCTGCATCAACGCTTTTGACGATCAGGACCCGATCTATATCGTCCAGATCGACGCGCATCTCGATTTCGTCGATGAACGCCACGGGGTCCGGTTCGGGCATGGCAACCCGATGCGTCGTGCGATTGAAAAACCCTATGTGACCGGGATGACCCAGATCGGTATCCGCAACGTCTCTTCGACCGCCCGCGAAGGCTATGTCGAGGCGCGCGCGATGGGCTCGGACATCCAGTCTGTCCGCCACTTGCGCCAGATGGGCGTGGCGGCGATGGTCGATCGTATCCCTGCCGACGCAAGGATCTATCTGACACTGGATATCGACGCGTTCGACCCTTCTATCGCGCCGGGCACGGGAACGCCCAGCCATGGCGGCTTCCTCTATTATGAGGTGCTGGAACTGATCGACGCGATTGCGCGGCGCAATCCGGTGGCCGGGATCGATCTGGTCGAGGTGGCTCCAGATTACGATCCGACCGGCGGGACCAGTATCCTCGCCGCGCAGATGTTGCTGAACACCATCGGGCGGGTCCTGCATCATCGCGTATAGGCGCACAGGGTTTGTGCCACCCGCCGTGTTTTCCTGACGCCACGGCAAGGCCATATTCGACCAAAGGGTCATCCCGCGCCCGGTCAGACATTAGGAGGGGGAAATGAACAAGGACATCCACGGCTTTCACGCCCATGTCTATTATGATGCCGACACCATCGATATTGCCCGCGAGGTTTGCGAGGCGGCCCGCAACCAACTGCCCGTCGAAATGGGCCGGATGCATGAAAAACCCGTCGGGCCCCACCCGGCATGGAGCTGCCAGCTTGCGTTTGCGCCTGAGGCTTTTGCTGACGTGGTCACGTGGCTGGCGATGAACCGGCGCGGACTGACGGTTTTCACCCATCTCGAAACCGGGGACGAACTGGTCGATCACCGCGACCACGCGATCTGGATGGGGTCCATGCCGGCGCTCAAGCTGGACATGTTCGAAAAGTAAGCGGAGGAAAGAATGAGAAAGATACAGGTTCAGGGCGTGCATCATATCACGCTGACCGGCGCGGATCGCCAGACATCCATCGATTTCTGGGAAGGTCTGCTGGGCATGCCATTCGTTTTCGATCAGCCCAATCTGGACAACCCGAAAGAGGGCCATCTCTATTTCGATCCAGGCGACGGGCGGCTGATAACGATTTTTAACAATGAATCGCGCCGACCCGACCCGCGCCGTACCCCGACCGAGCCGGGCTGTGTTCATCACCTTGCCTTCAACGTGAGCAAGGCGGTGCATTCGCAGGTCATCGAGCGGTTGGATGAACGCGGGATCAAGCATTCCGGGATCAAGGACCGGGGCTTCATGGATTCGATCTATTTCAAGGATCCGATGGGGCTCTTGATCGAACTGGCCTGCTACCGGTTCGAGCCGCCGGAAGGCTGCCGCCATGCCGACGTTATGATCGAGGCACACCGCATCCGGGTCGAACGGGGCGACAACCATATTCAGGAAGTGCATCTTGCCGATGCGATCCAGCTTTTGGTCGAACGCAGCCAACAGACGCTGTCGCAAAGCCGGGCACCTCAGAACCCGTATTAAAGGCCCGCCAGCCGCTTTGACGCGGCTGGCACTATTTTTCCCAATGTGAAAAATATTGCACAATATAGAAAGTATAGTTACCGTTATTGAGAGGAGCAGGACGCGATTCCCGGGGGAGGGGCATGGCGACAATTTCGACAATCGACATTCTTGGTGGGGGACCGGCGGGTCTCTATACGGCGATCCTTTTGCGGCGCGCCCTGCCGGACGTTGCGGTGCGCGTGACCGAGGCCAACCCCCGCGATGTGACATGGGGGTTCGGAGTCGTCTTTTCCGATCAGGCGCTTGATTTCCTCAACGCGGATGACCCCGAAACCCATGACCTGATCGCGCCGGAAATGGAACGCTGGCGCAACATGACGCTGAACCATCCGCAGGGCACTGTCGTGCTTGACGGGATCGGGTTCTCGGCCATCGGGCGGCTTCACCTGTTGCAGGTTCTTCAGGCCCGGGCCGAGGCGCTTGGTGCCGAGCTGCGTTTCGACCATCCGCTGACCGATCTGAATGACTTGACCGGCGATCTGGTCATCGGGGCGGACGGGCTGAACTCTCTCATCCGCAACGCCGATCCAGAGGCGTTCGGCACGTCGATCTCCTACATGGAAAATCGCTTTGCCTGGTTTGGCGCGCGGCGTCCCTTTGACACGCTCACCCAGACCTTCCGCGCCACTGACAAGGGCGCGATGAACGCACACCACTACCGGTTCACCCCGGATATGAGCACCTTTATCGTCGAGTGCGACAAGGACACCTTCTTTGCCGAAGGCTTCGACAAGTTGGACGAGACCGCGACCGCCAGCCGCTGCGAGGAGGTCTTTGCCGATGTGCTAGACGGCGCGCCGCTGGTGGCGAACCGGTCGATCTGGCGGCAGTTCCCCAAGCTCTGGTGCGAAAACTGGTACTCCGGAAACCGCGTGCTGCTGGGCGATGCGGTCCACACGGCGCATTTTTCCATCGGGTCGGGCACGCGTCTTGCAATGGAGGACGCAATCGCGCTTGTCGCCGCGCTGAAGGACAGCCGCGACCCTGCCGTCGCGCTGCCCGCCTATCAGGCGGCCCGCCAGCCAATTGCGAAAAAGATCGTGGATGCGGCCAATACGTCCAGCGCCTGGTACGAAGATTTCGCGTCCAAGATGGACAAACCGCCGCTCGATTTCGCCTTTGACTATGTCACCCGCTCGGGCCGGATCGATATGGACCGGCTGCGCAAACTGTCGCCGGAATTCATGGCCGAATACGAGGCCTACAAGAACCCAGAGGTGACCGACCCCGTGGGCGACACGCCTGGTGGCCGCGACATCGGTTTCGATCATGCCGCCCAAAAGAACTGCAGCACGATCCTTTGGGAGAACCTGCCCGACAATGCCGACAAGGCCGCGGTGATCGGCCCGGCGGGTACGCTGAGCTATGGAGAACTCTGCGCTAGAGCCGCGCGCTGGGGCAATGCGCTGAAAGCGACCGGCCTGCGGAAAGGCGACCGTATCGCGCTTTTCATGGATGACACGCCCGAGTACCCGGCGGCTTTCTTCGGCGCGGTGCGCGCTGGCTTCGTGCCCGTCCTCCTCAACACGCTCACCACGCCCGACCTTTTGAACTTTTACCTTGCCGATACTGGGGCCGGTGTCGCGATCTGCGAGGCGGAATTCGCCGACCGGTTCAGCGCCGATGTCACCAAGGGCACCAACTTGCGTAAGACAGTCGTGGTGAACGGTGCCGCGCAGTCCGGTCAGACGATGGCAGAGGATTTCCTGCAAGATCAGCCTGAGACAATCGAATGCGCCGATACCGGGCCGGATGACATGGCCTTCTGGATGTACTCGTCGGGCAGCACCGGACGCCCCAAGGGTATCGTGCACCTGCATCACGACATGGCCTATAGCCAGGACAGTTTCGGGGCGCATACGCTGAAGCTGAACGCCGATGACATCTGCTTTTCCGTGCCCAAGATGTTCTTTGCCTACGGGTTCGGCAACTCGGTGACCTTTCCCTTTGCAGTCGGGGCTACCACGCTTTTGATGCCCGGCCGTCCCGATCCTGCGCATATCCTTGAGCTGATCGAAACCTACCGCCCCACGGTATTCTTCGGCCTGCCCACGCTTTACACGGCGCTATGCCGGAACGAGACCGCCAAACAGCGCGATCTCTCCTCGCTGCGCCAGTGCATGTCGGCGGCGGAAATCCTGTCCGAAGACGTCTTCAACCAGTGGAAATCCCTGACCGGGCTGGCCCCGATAGAGGGGCTCGGTTCCACCGAGATGCTGCATGTCTACCTCTCGAACACCATCGAAGAACAACGGCTGGGCGCGGCGGGCAAGGCGGTGCCGGGCTATGAGATCAAGCTTTGCGATGCCGAGGGCAACCCGGTTGCGACCGGCGAGGATGGCATCATGTACGTGCGCGGCCATTCCTCGGCCCCGTGCTACTGGAACCGGCCCGACAAGACCGCAGACACGATGCGCGATGACTGGATCTATACCGGTGACAGGTTCATCGAAGAGGACGGGTTCTATTACTTCCAGGGCCGCGCGGATGATCTCGTGAAGGTATCGGGGCAATGGGTCTGGCCGCTTGAGGTCGAACGCTGCCTGAACGAACACCCGGCGGTTCATGAATCCGCCGTGATAGCGCATGAAATGAGTGACCGCCGTACGACGCTCAGCGCGATGGTTGCCTTGCGCAAAGACACGCCCGAATGTGCGGATCTTACCCGCGATTTGCAGGACTATGTGAAGAAAGCGCTGCTTCCGCACAAGTACCCAAGACGCATCCTGTTCGCGGCCGATCTGCCGAAAACGGGAACCGGAAAGATCGACAGGCAAACCATTCTCAATTTGCTTAAAGCTTAAAGTATCATGTTGCTACATCATACCGGATATGCACAAATGAACGGGAAGACCTCGAAAAACGGGGGCAAGGGCCGGCAACGAAACGGCATCATACCAAAGGGAGTTGAAATGCGAAAAGTCACATCACTGGCGCTTGCCGCCAGCCTTCTGAGCACGTCGGCCTTTGCCGAACCGGTCAAGATCGGCTTTGTCACCACGCTGACAACAGGTGCCGCCGTCATCGGTCAGGACATGACCAATGCGGTCGATCTTGCGATGGAACACCTTGGTGGCAAGGCCGGGGATACCGAGCTGGAAGTCATCTATGCCGATGACGGGTTCGCCCCGGAAACCGGCAAGCAGGCCACCGACAAGCTGGTCAAGCAGGACGACGTTGATTTCGTCGCCGGCTACATCTGGTCCCACGTTCTGCTCGCCTCGCGCAAATCGGTGCTGGACGCGGACAAGATCCTGATTTCGGCGAATGCCGGCCCCAGCCAGATGGCGGGCAAGCTTTGCGACAAGAACTTCTTTTCGACCTCGTGGCAGAACGACCAGACCCCGATGGCGATGGGTGACGTGCTGAACTCGCAGGGCGTCAAGTCGCTCTACCTGATGGCGCCGAACTATGCCGCGGGCAAGGACATGACTGCGGGGGTCGAGCGGACCTTCAAAGGCGAAATCGCTGGCAAGGATCTCACCAAGTGGGGCGCGGATGCGCAGCTCGACTTCTCGGCGGAACTGGCCAAGGCCAAGGCATCCGGCGCGGACGGTCTGTTCGTGTTTTATCCCGGCGCGGCTGGCGGTGCTTTCATCAAGCAGTACCAGCAGGCGGGCCTGAAAGACACGCTGCCGCTTTACTCGGTCTTCACGGTCGACGCGATCTCGCTGCCGAAACTGCAGCAGGCCGGGTTCACCGACGTGCTGGGCTCCAAGGTCACGCAGCAGTGGGACCCCTCGCTCGACAACGAGGCCAACAAGAAATTCGTCACCGATTTCAAGGCAAAGTATGGCCATTACCCGTCCTACTACGGCGCGCAGTCCTATGACGCGATCATGCTGATCGCCAGCGCCGTTGAAAAAGTCGGTGGTGACCTGTCGGACAAGGACGCCCTGCGTGCCGCGCTGAAAGAAGCAGAGTTCGACTCGGTCCGCGGCAAGTTCAAGTTCGGCACCAACAACATGCCGGTCGAAGACTTCTTCCTGCGCGAAGTGGTCGAGGATGAAGACGGCGTCTGGACCACAAAAGTGGTCGAGACCGTGTATACTGACCACGTGGACAGCTACGCGGCCGATTGCAAAATGAACTGAGACCTATCGGTCTCGATAACCGGCCGGGGCACCGCACCCGGCCGGTTTTTTAACGCGGAGAACAAACTTGGATACGTCCCTTCTCGTCATCCAGACATTGAACGGGTTGCAGCTTGGCCTGCTGCTGTTCCTTGTGGCCTCCGGGCTGACGCTGGTCTTTGGCATTCTCGACTTCGTCAATCTGGCGCATGGCTCGCTTTACATGCTGGGCGCGTTCTTTTGCGCGACGCTGACGATCTGGCTTGGCAGTTTCATCCTTGCCCTGCTGATCTCGCTCCCGATCACCGCGCTTGTCGGCTATCTGGTTGAACGCTTTGTTGCGCGACCGCTTTATACCCGGGACCACCTCGACCATGTGCTTGCGACATTCGGGTTGATCCTTGTCATCGATACGCTGACCCACATGATCTGGGGGCCCGAAGGTCTTGCCGTGCCGCTGCCCGACTGGCTGCGCGGGCAGGTGACGCTTTGGGGCGATACGGTCGTGCCGACCTTCCGGCTGATGATCATCGGTGCCGGTCTTGCTGCTGCCGGAGGATTGTTCTGGCTGGTCAACCACACCCGTCTCGGCATGCTGATCCGGGCAGGCGCGTCGAACCGGACGATGGTTTCCGCGCTGGGTATCGATATCGAGATGCTCTTTGGTCTTGTCTTTGCGCTGGGCGCGGCGCTTGCCGGTTTGGCAGGCATGTTGATCGCCCCGATCACCGAGGCCAATATCGGCATGGGCAACGGTATCATTATCACCGCTTTCGTGGTGATCATCGTCGGTGGCATCGGCTCGATCAAGGGCGCCTTTATCGCGGCGCTTCTGATCGGTTTGATCGACACGCTGGGCCGGTCGTTCCTTGACGATATCTTCACGCTCTTCATGTCGCCCACCGCTGCCGAAAACTCGGCCCCCGCGATTTCCGCGATGCTGATCTACATCATCATGGCCTGCGTTCTGGCCTTCCGCCCGCAAGGGCTGTTTCCCCCAAAGGTGCGCTGAATGACCCGTCGAACACTCCTGACAATCGTGGTCATGGTGCTGGTCGGCCTGTTGCCGCCGCTGCTCTACTGGTCCGGAAACGCTTTCTACCTCGATCTCGCCACCCGGCTCGTGATCCTCGCTATCGCCGCGACAAGCCTCAACCTGATACTTGGCTACGGCGGGATGGTGTCGTTCGGCCACGCCGCCTTTGTGGGGCTTGGGGCCTATGCGGTCGGTATCCCCGCGCATCACTGGCTTTACGGCGGCATGGATGCCATCGCCACGACCTCCGGCTATGTGCAGATCGCGCTGGCGGTCGGTGTCGCGGGCTTTTTCGCCCTGCTAACGGGGCTCGTCTGCCTGCGAACCACGGGCGTCTATTTCATCATGATCACGATGGCATTTGCCCAGATGGCCTATTACCTGATCCTCTCGATCGAGGAATACGGCGGCGACGACGGGCTGGTGATCGACACCCGGTCGGAATTCAACTGGATCAGCCTCGACGACCCGATCCAACTCTTCTTCCTTGCCTATGTCTCGCTCGTGATCGCCATGCTGATCGTGCGGATGATCGTGAATTCGCGGTTCGGCATGGTGCTGCAGGGCGCCAAGGGCAACCCCGAGCGCATGGCCACGCTCGGTTTCAACGTCTATGTCTTCCGCCTTGTCGCCTATGTCATTTCCGGTGCGATGGCGGGCTATGCGGGCGCGTTGCTTGGCAACTTTACCACTTTCATCAGCCCCGAGATGATGGACTGGTCGCGCTCGGGCGAGTTGATGTTCATGGTGATCCTCGGCGGCGCGTCGACCTCGGTGGGACCGGTCATCGGTGCCGTGGTCTTTATCGTGCTCGAAGAATTCCTGTCGCATTTCACCATCTACTGGCATCTGCCTTTCGGGCTTATGCTGATGGCGGTGGTCCTGTTCGCACGGGGCGGGTTCGTCGGCATGCTGACAAAGCGGAAGGACCGGTAAGATGACCGATATTCTGCAAATCCAGTCCCTGAACAAAAGCTTTGGTGGCATCAAGGCCACCGACGATCTGAATCTTTCGGTCCAAACGGGTGAGCTTCACGCCATCATCGGTCCGAACGGCGCGGGTAAAACCACGCTGATCAGCCAGCTTTCCGGCGGGCAGAAACCCGATACCGGCAAGATCCTGTTCAAGGGCCGCAACATCGCCGGGCAACCGGCCTACAAGCGCGCCAGCCTTGGGATCACCCGGTCGTACCAGATCACCTCGCTGATCATGGAGATGAGTGTTCTCGACAATATCGCGCTGGCGGTGCAGGCGGGCGACGGGCATTCGTTCCGATTTCTGCGGCCCGCGCGGTCGATCTCGCATCTGCGGGACCGCGCGCTGGAACTGTTGAAACAAGTCGATCTTGCGGAAAAGGCGGATCACCAGACCGTAGCCCTGTCGCATGGCGAACATCGCCGGATGGAGCTTGCCATTGCGCTTGCCTCCGAGGCCGACCTGATGCTGCTGGACGAACCTATGGCCGGGCTTGGCACCCATGAAAGCCACCAGATGGTCGAGCTGCTGCGCGGCATCAAGGGCCGCCACACGATCCTGTTGATCGAACATGACATGGATGCGGTTTTCGCGCTGGCTGACCGGATCTCGGTTCTGGTTTACGGCCATATCATCGCCACCGGCACCCCGGCCGAAATCCGCGATAACGAAGCCGTGCAGCATGCCTATCTGGGCGAGGAATAAGCCATGCTCGAACTGAAAGACGTCACCGCGCATTATGGCACCAGCCAGGCGCTCTTTGGCATGAGCCTTGATCTTCAGGCCGGACAGGTCGCGACGCTGCTGGGCCGCAATGGCATGGGCAAGACCACCACGATCAACTCGGTCATGGGTATCGTGAAGGCCTCGGGCGGGTCGATCCGTTTCGACGGGCAGGAACTTGTAGGCCGCGCCAGCTTTCGCACGGCGAACCTTGGCATCGGGCTTGTGCCCGAAGGTCGGCAGATCTTTCCCAACCTCACGATGATGGAAAATCTTGTCGCCACGGCCAGCAATCACCTTGGCGTCAGCGATCCTTGGACCGTGGAAAAAGTCTTTGCACTGTTTCCGGAACTGGAAACCCGCAAGTCCTCGATGGGAAACCTGCTGTCAGGTGGCGAACAGCAGATGCTGGCGATTGGCCGGGCCCTGATGACCAACCCAAAGCTGCTGATCCTCGACGAGGCGACCGAGGGGCTCGCCCCGCTGGTGCGCCGCAAGATCTGGGATGCGCTCAGCGAAATCAGCAAGGCGGGCATGTCGATCCTCGTGGTCGACAAGAACCTTGCCGACCTGATGCGGATTTCCGACCGGCATTACATCGTGCAGCGCGGAGAGGTTGTCTGGTCCGGGTCAAGCGCCGAATTGCAGGCCGATGAAACGACCCGGCGGCGCTATCTCGAATTTTAAGGCGATGTCTTAAAAATTGACGTCGACGCCCGGCAGTTTCAGCTCTTTCATCATGTCACGCAGCTCTTGCCGCGCGGCCACGTTCGAGATGTTAAGCTGCTTGACGCCGATATCCTTGAGGTCAAGTAGTGTCAGGCCGCGCGGGAAAAGTTCACGGAAAACAACGCGTTCGGAGAAACCGGGCACGATGCGGAACCCGACCCGTTCGGCCAGCATCTTGACCGCGCGTTCCATCTTTTCCTTGTTCACCATCCGCTGGGTGCCGACGCGGTTGCGCATGACGACCCAGTCAATCGGCTTCAGCCCGGCCTGCGCGCGCAGCTGACGGGCGTTCCAGACCATTTCGGAATAGACCGACGGACCGGTGATCTTTTCGCCCTTGGCATCCGTATGGGCCAGCAGGTCGAAATCGATGAAACTGTCGTTTAGTGGTGTGATCAGCGTATCGGCCAGCGAATGCGCGACCTGGCTCAGCCGTGTGTGCGAACCGGGGCAGTCGATGAGGATGAAATCGCTTTGCGGCTCAAGCGAGGCCACCGCGGCAGAAAGGCGGTGGTCATAGATGTTTTCGCCCGGGCTAAGCGTCGAAGGGTCGATATCGGGCAGATCGTGGCAATCCGCGCTGGGCAGGTCTAGCCCGGCCTTGGCGAGAAAGGTCTTCCGGTTCTCGGCATAGCGGCCCATGGTGCGCTGGCGCAGGTCCAGATCAAGCGTGCTGACCTTGTGCCCCATCCGTGCCAGTGCCGTTGCCACATGCATGGAAACAGTTGATTTTCCCGCGCCGCCCTTTTCGTTGCCGACGACAATGATATGCGCCATTTTTGGTCCCTCAGCCCTGCGGATCGTACCCATTCCGCTGTTTCATTCCACTATATGTTGTGTGTTGGGCGATGGAAAGCCGTGACCGGCTCTAGAACAGGGATTTAGGGCATTGCGGACACAACTATGGCAGCATGTTTGCCGCCCTGAGCGCCGCGCGAAGGGGGGCAAGCTGGGTTTCATAACGCCGCCAGCCCTGATCGGCCTCATCATGGATCGGTTCGCGCACCTGAGCGGCGCTTGCCGTCAGGACAGACCGGGTGGAATTCTGGGGCGCAAGGCAGGCGTCCGACCATTCAAGATCGCAGGCCGAAATGATCTTGCGAATGGCGGGTTCCGGGCTCTGAACCAGTTCGCCATAATCCACTGTCGTGACCCGGCCGGGATAGAGCTGTTGCCAGCTGCTCATCAGGTCACGATGCAACACAAGGTAGGTGGCGATGTCGGCGATGTCATAGGCAAATCCGTTGCCTGCGCCGCTGAACTTGTGCCGGTAGAGCGACCACGCGACGGCGAGCGGGTTGCGTTCAAGGTGAACTATCCGCGCCTCGGGGAAGGCGGCGCAGATCAGTCCGATCCACCGGAAATTCAGTGGCATCTTGTCGATGAGTACCGGCGCACCGTCCGAAAAGTCGCGAAGCCCCTCCAGCACCTCGGTCCGGAAGGTCGTGATCGTGTCGGTGTCGATCCGGTTGTGTTTGCCGATCTGCATGGCGCGCAGCACCCGTGCAGCGGCGCTCGCGACGACCGCAAGTTCCCCGCCTGCCTGCGTGCCGGGCGCCTGCGACAGGATCTGTTCGACAAGGGTGGTTCCGGATCGCGGTAAGCCCGTCACAAAGATCGGTCGGATCGCAGCCGGTTCCGGGTTGCGCAGAACCGGGGCATCGGCCAGCAGCGCCCGGCAAAAGGAAAATCGCGCGGCGTCCCGGCGAACATCATAGGCAAACTCTTGTTTTCGCAGCCTGTTTCCAATTTCGAGATGGGCAAACGCCGCGTCAAATTCGCCAAGATCCTCCAGCGCCTTGAACATGGCGAAATGCAGCGGCGCGGCGGCGGTGTCGCCCGGTTCGGCGTTCGATATCTGCGCGTGCAGGTTGGCCAGATGGGGTTCCCGAGCGTGATAAGTGATGGTGCGCGACAGGTTGTGATGCAGGTCGGGCTTGTCCGGGGCAAGGACAAGCGCCTGGCGATAGAACTCGGCGGCGGCGCGCCGGTCCCCCCGGGCCTGCGCCAGTATTCCAAGGTGATTAAGCGGCCCGGCGTCGATTATCCCGTGTCCCAGCGCCGCTTTGTGGCAGGCCTCAGCCTCATCAAGCCGCCCGAGGTCACGCAGGGCGCGTCCCTTGGTATCAAGCGCCATGGCATGGTCCGGACGTGCCGCAAGCACCGCCTCGCAAGCCTCAAGCGCCTGTGCGGGGCGCCCAAGTGTCAATCGGCACAGGGCAAGGCCAAGCCCGGCGCGCGCCGCTTTTCCGGACCGCTGGAAAGCCTGCTCCCAGACGCGTTCAGCTGAGTCATAGGCGCGGGTGCGTTCCAGCCACTCGGCCTCGGCCACGAGTTCCGCGACCGGCACATCGTCGATCTGCGCCAGCGCCTGCTGCGCCCGACGGTTGGCCGGGAACCTTTGCAGTACCGCGGTAAGTACGGTCTTGGCCTCTCGGCGGTCACCGTTTTTCAGGGCGCGCTGGGCGCGTTTCAGGGATTGGTCGACAGAGAGGGCAGCAGGCATTGAAAATCCGTTCACGGGAACGGACAGAACATCCCCGCATATGGTTTCGAATTCGTCACCGCAGAACGAAAAACGCCGCCCCGAAACGGGGCGGCGTTCCGAATTCGAAAGGGTCGGGCTATTAGAAGCCGAGACCTTCGTATTTCTTCTTGAACTTGGAAACGCGACCGCCGGTATCCATCAGGCGGGTGCCGCCACCGGTCCATGCGGGATGCACGGAGGGGTCGATATCAAGCGACAGCTGGTCGCCTTCCTTGCCCCAGGTGGATTTCATCTTGACCACGGTGCCATCGGTCATCTTGACGTCGATGAAGTGGTAATCGGGGTGGAGATCTTTTTTCATCGTCCAGCTCCTTACGCTTTTGCGCCACTGAGGGGCTTGTAGTTGGAAACCTCGGCGATCCGGGCAGATTTGCCGCGGCGGGCGCGCAGGTAGTACAGCTTGGCGCGACGGACTTTACCGCGGCGCACCACCTCGATGCTTTCGATATTGGTCGAATAGAGCGGGAATACACGTTCCACGCCTTCACCAAAGGAAATCTTGCGAACGGTGAACGAACCGGCAATGCCCTTGCCGTTCTTGCGGCTGATGCAGACGCCTTCGTAGTTCTGCACACGGGTACGCGTGCCTTCGGTCACCTTGTAACCGACGCGAACGGTGTCGCCGGCTTTAAAGTCGGGAATGGTCTTCCCGAGGTCGGAAATCTGTTCCGCCTCCAGTTGTGCGATAATGTCCATCGCATCTCTCCTACATGCTCGTGGTTTTTCCACGAAGATTTGCGCGGCCTCAGAGCTCTTGGTCTTCAACCGGGTCCCGCCTAAGCAGCCCGCCAGAGTTCAGGTCGTCGGTTCCTTGGTTTGCCAGTCCCTGCAGGAATGCCCTTGGCCGAAGAAAGCGGGGCGAAACACAGACCAGCCACCCGTGAACCGCCAAAGCGATTCCGGATCAGCGTTCCAATAGGGCAAAGCGGGTGCGCAATCAACCCCGCTTTGGGGTGATCCGATCCGGCCTCGATTCCTGCGCCAGCCGTTTTCCAAATGCAAATGGCTTTTCACATGGCCCCCAGCGAAAATTGTAACCGTCGGGCACGCGACGGGGCAATTCTGCGGGTCCGTATTTGATTGATGTTTATGATTTAAAACAGGGGGGCAGGCTATGTGCGGGCTGTGCGGATTAGGCGATGCGGGGTTTGCATCTGGAACGAGGGGCGACCATTTCGCCGACTGGTCGCAAAGGGCGGCAGAGACGCTGGAAACCGGACGGGGTGAGACGGAATTTGGCACGCTTTACGATATACCGTCGGGCACGGGTACCTCGGTCGGGCTGAGCGTCGGGCAGAGGATCAACGCACAGATTTCGGTGCAGGGGGATACTGACTGGTTCGGCATGCAGCTTGAGGCCGGCCAGACCTACCAGATCAGCCTGCGGGCGCTGCCGTCTGGCGGTCTGGCTGATCCAAAGGTCTATCTCTTTGACGACACAGGGTCTTTCCTGCTTGCCGATGACGACGGGGGTGAGGGCGACGATGCGCTGCTGACTTTCACGGCGACCCGAACGGGCGTCTACTTCGCCGGGGCCACCGGTTTCGGCAAGGACGAACAGACTGTCGGCAATTACGAGATCACGCTGGGCGAGGCGAATTTCGACGAGGATACGGTGGGCGACCTGCCGCAGCTTGCGGGCAGAATCAACGCCGGTGATGCCGTCGAAGGCCGGATCGATTTCAGCGACGACGAAGACTGGTACGCGATCACCGTCGAAAAGGGCAAAAGCTACTGGGTCACGCTTGAAACCAACCGGACCCAAAGCCCGATCTACTTTCCTGACGCCAGCCCGCTGGCGAATCCCCGACTGTCGGTGGTGAACGAAAGCCTGAGCGAAATCGCCTTTAACGACGACAACGGCGTCACGCGGGATGCCGCCGTCACTTTCAAAGCGAAAAAAGACGGGGTCTATTACATCAAGGCGCTGGGCGGTCCGGGCAATACCGGTGACTTCATCCTCAGGGCCGATGAGTTTTCACCGCCGGAACCGCCGTCGCCCATCGACGCGCTGGACTGGGGCGTCAAGTTCGACAAGACCGAGATCAAGGTCTATTTCGCCGCGCAGGGCGAAACCTTTGGCGGTGAAACCACCGACCAGCCGTGGAACGCGTACGAGTCCGGACAGGCGATGGCGGCGCTGGGCGAATACAGCCGTTTCTCGCAGCTCAGTTTCACGCGGGTGAGCAATGTGTCCGAGGCTGATTTCTTCATGGTCAAGAATTTCGAGGAAGGCTCGACCACGGGCCGGATGATCCCGCAGGATCCAAATTATTCCCCGGACGAAGGCGTCGGCTGGTTCAACACCAGCGACAGTGTCTGGTCGCGCGACAAGTCAGGCGGTCTGCTGGAGAAAGGCGCCTATGGCTATTCCAACTTCATTCACGAATTCGGCCATGGGCTTGGCCTGTCCCACCCGCATGACAACGGCGGCACATCCGCCATCTTTGCGGGTGTGACCGGAAGCGGCGACAAGGGGGAAAACGATCTCAACCAAGAGGTCTTTACCGTCATGTCCTACAACAAGGGCTGGCAGACCGGGCCGAATGGCGGCTCGGGCACCAATGCCTTTGGGATCGCGCGCACGCCGATGGCCTTTGATATCGCGCAGATCCAGAAGAAATACGGCGCGAACGACAGCTATGCCGGGGGCAAGGATTCCTATGCGCTCTGGACCGCGAACCAGACCGGCACCGGCTATGAAACGATCTGGGACACCGGCGGCAAGGACAAGATCGTCAACCCCGGGAATGACAGCGCAACCATCGACCTGCGCGCAGCCACGCTCAAGGCGGAACCGGGCGGCGGCGGTTTCGTGTCTTTCGTAAGCGGCGTTTTCGGCGGCTATACCATCGCCAGTGGCGTCAAGATCGAGACCGCGATTGGGGGCGGCGCGGCGGATACGCTGATCGGCAACCGCTTCAAGAACCTGCTGGACGGCAAGGGCGGCAAGGACATCATGATCGGCGGCAAGGGTAACGACAAATACGTGCTCAGCCAGTCCGACGATGTGGTGTCGGAATTCCGCAAGGGCGGCACGGACATGGTGATCGCCCGCGATTTCGATATCGACCTGAAAAACTACAAACAGGTCGAAAACGCGCGGATCAAGGGCAAGGCCGACCTTGACCTGTCCGGCAGCAAGGGCGCGAACAAGCTCTTGGGCAATGGCGGCGACAACGTCATTTCCGGCAAGGGCGGTGGCGATGTGCTCGACGGCAAGAACGGTGCCGACCGGCTGGATGGGGCCGGAGGTCAGGACACGCTGAAAGGCAAGGGCGGCAATGACCGGCTGATCGGCGGCGGCAAGTCCGACACGCTCGACGGCGGCTCTGGCGACAATATCCTGACCGGCGGCAAGGGGCGCGATGTCTTTGTCTTCAAAGGCAAGCTTGGCAGCAATGACATCACCGACTTCGAGGCAGGCCGCGAAGCGCTGCATCTTTCGCAGAAGCTCTGGCAGGGGAAATTGAACGAAGCCTCGGTGGTCGATGATTTCGCCGACCTGATCGGTGGCGAGGTTCTGTTCGACTTTGGTGGCGGCGCCCAGATCCGCCTTGCCGGGGTTTCCTCACTGGACGGGCTGGCCGGTGATATCGTGCTGATCTGATTGGTCAGCCTTTGTCCGGCTTGGCCTGATGCGCCTGCCACAGGTCGGGACGGCGTTCGCGCGTCAGCCGTTCTGACTGCGCGCGCCGCCACTTGGCGATTTCACCGTGATGGCCCGACATCAGCACATCGGGGATCTTTCGCCCGTTCCATTCGGCGGGCCGGGTATATTGCGGATGTTCCAGCAAACCGTTGGAAAAGCTCTCTTCCTCGGTCGAGGCCGCATTGCCCAGCACGTTCGGCAACAGCCGCACCGTGGCGTCAATCAGCGCCTGCGCCGCGATCTCTCCGCCGGTCATGACGAAATCGCCAAGGCTCACTTCCTGAATGCCGTAATGCTCGATCACCCGCTCGTCGATGCCCTCGAACCGCCCGCAAAGCAGCGTCACGCCCGGCCCCGAGGCCAGCTGCCGCATGAGGTTCTGCGTCATCGGTCGTCCGCGCGGCGACAGGTAGATCAATGGCCAGGGGCCGTGCGTGCCCTCTTGCGCTGCGTCCAGCGCCGCGCCCAGCACATCGGGGCGCAGCACCATACCCGCGCCACCGCCCGCCGGGGTGTCGTCGACATTGCGATGCTTGCCCTCGCCGAACTGGCGCAGCTCGATCGTCTCAAGCTGCCAGAGACCGTCCTGCAACGCCTTGCCGGTCAGGCTTTCGCCCAGCACGCCGGGAAAAGCCGCCGGAAACAGGGTGATGACCTTGGCCTTCCAGACCCCGGCCAGATCGGGCGTCGGGGTAATCAGCTCGCGCGGTTTCAGCGTCGGGCGGATGGTCTTGCGCCCGTGCGAACGAGGTTTGGTTTCAGGCGTGTCGGACATGGGTGGGGCTTTCGATTGCGGGCCGCTCCAGCAGGGCGGCCTTGCGCGCGGTCAGGGTTTCGTCATCAAGGGCGCTGCGGTTCAGCGCCAGCAACTCGGGGGCCAGTTCCAGAGCCGGCCCGATATTATGCGCGGGTTCGGGCGCGAGTTTCGTGCGAACCTCTTGCGGCAGGTCCAGCTGGTCGATCAGCAGTTGCGCCGGGCCAAGCCGGGTCGCGACACATTGTTCAAGCGCGACGGTGTGCAGGCTGGCCGGGGCGATGACCTGCTCGATCAAGGCCAGCGTTTCGGGGGTTGTATCCAGCGGCGTGATTTCCGCGCGAAATTCGTGGAGATCCTGCTGCAACCGGCTGACACGAAGGTTGTGCAGCCAGAGGGATTTTAGCCAGCTGTCCGGCGCACGGGTCAGGAAACAAAAGCGGATATCGGCATCCGGCCCGAAATGCGCGCGCAGGATCACGGCAAGCCGTGCCATCAGCTCGGGCGCGCAGTCATAGCCTTTCTGGCCGTCTCGTCCGGGCATCCGTCCGGCAAGGTTCTCATGGCTCAGCACCAGATCGCGTGCCGGGTCAATCGGGGCAAGGGTTTCGCACATTTCGGCTGCGAATTCGTCAAGCAGTTGCGGCGTGCGGAAACGGGAATGGCGCATCGCCAGCCGCGCCGCGCCCTTGCCAAGCCTGAACGGCAAAAGCAGCTGCACGCGGGGCGACAGCTCTTTGCGGTTGTTGCGCAGGAAACGCTGGATGGTGGTCGAGCCTGTCTTGTGAAAACCGGCGTGGACGATGACCCGAGCCGCCATCAGGTCTTGCCTTGGAACAGCCCTTCGGGCGGGTCGGCGACAATGCGCCCCGCCCCCAGATCGACGGTCGGGACATTGGCAAGCGTAAACGGCAGCAAAACCGTTTCACCGCCTTTTTCCGGTTTGATCTCAAGCAGATCGCCAGCGCCGTGGTTCAGCACCATGATCACCCTGCCCAGCGTTTCACCGCCGGTATCAACAACCGTAAGACCGATCAGGTCGGCATGGTAGAATTCGTCATCCGGCAGCGAAGGCAGCCGGTCGCGCGGGGCGAAGAGCCTTGTGCCGCGCAGGGCATCGGCGTCTTCCTTGGTCTTCACGCCGCTCAGGATCGCGGCGAAACCGGTATTGATGGGGCGGTTGATCGTGACCGTGAAACTCTGGCTGCCGTCCTCGTTGGTGAGGGGCGAATAGGTTTCGATATCTTCGGGCTGGGCGCAAAAGCTTTTCAGCCGCACCTCGCCCCGGACACCGAAAGCGCCCGCGATCGCGCCGACGCAGATCAGCTCTGGATTGTCATTCTCTGGCATCGGATGTTCCGCGACCCAAGGGAGAAGGGCAGGCGGCGCAGGTAACCCGCGCCGCCCGGTCCGGTCTTATTCTGCCGATGCTTCTTCGGCAGGTGCATTTGCTGCTTCGGCGGCTTCTGCTGCCTTGGCTGCCTTGGCGTCGGCCAGTTCCTGAGCTTTCTTGCCCGGGGTGCCTTTTTTCGGGTTGTTACGCTCGGTCTTGGCGCGGACACCCGATGCTTCGAGCATACGAGCGATCCGGTCGGTGGGCTGTGCACCCTGGTCGAGCCAGTGCTGAACGCGCTCGACATCCATCTTCACGCGGTCTTCGCTGTCTTTCGGGAGCAGCGGGTTGTAGGTGCCGAGCTTTTCGATGAAGCGGCCATCGCGGGGCATGCGGGAATCCGCTGCAACGATGCGGTAGAAGGGACGCTTTTTCGAGCCGCCGCGGGCGAGACGAATTTTCATGGCCATTTGAGTTTCTCCTTGTGAATGGCGTGATCCGGGACGTGCCCGGTTATTGCTGGTGTTTCTCGTGATGGTGAATGACTTCCTGAATGATGAAATTCAGGAAAGCCTTGGCGAATTCAGGGTCGAGATCGGCCTTGAGCGCCAGGTCTTCGAGACGTGCGATCTGCTGCGCTTCGCGCGCGGGATCGGACGGGGGAAGGTCGTGCTCGGCCTTGAGACGGCCGACCGCCTGGGTGTGTTTGAACCGCTCGCCCAGCGTGTAGACGAGAATGGCATCGAGGCGGTCGATGCTTTCGCGGTGTTCTTTCAGAAGGCTGGCCGCGCGGCTGGTGTTGGTGTCGGTCATAAAAGCCTCCGGAAAAGGGAAATTCGGGGGGTGACAGCCGTACACAGGCCGTACACCTCCTGTACACCGCCGCAGCGCAGCATTTGCCGTTTTGCCGGTGTTCCGGCCGTGCGGGGGGTAAAAGGTAAACGATTAGTCAATGGCCCAGCCCTCCGGTTTGAAGAGCGGGTCGGCGTAATGGCCGATCTCCATCTCGATCCCGTGCGCGAGCTGCGTGCCCGACAGCGCCGCCAGCGAGGGGTGGCGGTAGACCACGTCATTGCCGTCGATGCTGGCGGCGGAATCGTCGCGTTTCGCGCCAAGCCGTTCGGCAAGGCGGATGCTGTCGAGGTTCTTGGGGTCGATATAGCTGACCGCCGTTTCCCAGTTCTGCACCCGGTAGAAATAGCCGCGCGCCGCATGGGCCGCTTCGAGCGCGTAGCCGCGCCCGGCCTTGTCGGGCCAGATCACCCAGGCGATTTCGCGTTCGGGCCATTTCGCTGGTTGCCAGCCGCCGACCATGCCGTAGGTTTCGTCGGTCACGCGGTCATGCACCATCCACATGCCAAAGCCGCGAATGTCCCAGTGGCCGATTTCGGCGGCATAGAGCATCCATGATTCATAGGCGTTCAGCGGCCCGCCCATGAACCGGGCGCGGTAGCTGGTGAAGGTCGCCTTGAAATCCGGGTAATCCTGCGGTTCGGGACCGCGCAGGGAAAGACGGGTGGTTTCGATGGTGGGGATCTCGCTCATGCTGCGGCCTCCTCGGGGAGAGGGTGGCGGTAGACATGGCAGGGCTTGTCGAAAAAGGTGATTTCTCGTTCCAGTTTCGCGCCAAGACGTTCGGCCAGCGCGATGGAGCGGGTGTTGTCGGGCCGGATATAGCTGATCGGGCGCGGCAGGTTCTGGTGGCGGGCGGCATGGGTACGGGCGGCCAGCGCGGCCTCGTAGGCATAGCCCTTGCCCTCGAACCCGTTGAAAACGTGCCAGCCGAGTTCGGGTTCGTCCCAGCCGTCGTTGAAGATCATGCCGACGCGGCCGGCGGTTTTGCCGCTGGCCCGGTCCTCGAGCATCCACATGCCATAGCCGCGCAGCGCCCAGTGCCCGTAGGTTGCGAGAAAGCCGCCCCATGAGCGGATACGCGGGTAGGGCCCGCCGACAAATTGCGCGCGGTCCGAGGCACCGAATTCGGCAAAAGCCTCGAAATCGCTTTCGCGGGGGCCGCGCAGGATCAGGTTTTCGGTTTCGATGACCGGGATGGGGAGGGGGAAGCCGCTCATGCGTAGGCCTCCATCCCGCCCTCGGCGAGGTCTTCGGGGGAGGGGTGGCGCCAGACATGCATGAAGCCGTGGCGTTCATGGGTGAAGTCGCCATCATGCCTGCAGCCGAGCCGTTCGGCCACGCGGGCCGAGCCGGTATTGTCCGGTTTCACGAGGCTGATGGCGGTAGTCCAGCCGAGCGTATCATAGGCAAAGCTGCGCGCGGCAGCCCCGGCTTCGGTCGCGTAACCGCGCCCCTCGAAACCCTCGAAGAGATCCCAGCCGATTTCAGCTTCGGGCCAGCCTTCGGGATTGAACAACCCGATCAGGCCGACCGGCGTTTTGGTTTCGGTTTCCTCGACGATCCAGCGGCCATAGCCGCGCAGGGTCCAATGGCCCGCCTCCATCGCCAGCATGCGCCAAGACGCCTCGCGCCCGAGCGGTCCGCCGACGAATTTTGACCTGTCGCTGGCATAGAAGGCCGCGAAAGGGGCGAAATCGCTTTCGACCGGGGCGCGCAGTGTCAGGCGCGGGGTATGGAGGGTGGGGATCAGCATCAGCCGCGCATCCTCGCGACCCGCGGTGCGGGCCGGGACCGGAGGAGCCTCCGGCGGGGATTATTGAGACCCAAAGAAGTCATGGTCATTTCTTCTTGCCGAAACCGCTGAGCCCGGGAGGAAGGGCGCCGCCACCGAGACCGGGGAGACCGCCGCCGCCCATGCCGCCGGGGAGCTTGCCGCCCATCTGCTTGGCCGCGGCTTCGAGCGCCTTGGGGTCCATCTGCGAGGGATCGGGCATGCCGCCCTTGCCGAACATGCCTTTCATGGCCTGTTTCATCATGCCGCCCTTGCCCATCTTGCCCATCTTTTTCATCATGTCGCCCATCTGGCGATGCATCTTGAGCAGCTTGTTGAGGTCGGAGACCTCCATCCCGGCGCCGGCGGCGATGCGTTTCTTGCGGCTGGCCTGCAGCAGTTGCGGGGCGGCGCGTTCTTTCTTGGTCATCGACTGGATCAGGGCGATCTGCTGTCTCAGGATCCGGTCGTCGAAACCGGCCTGTTCGACCTGCTTGGCCATTTTGCCCATGCCGGGCATCATCTGCATCATGCCCTCCATGCCGCCCATCTTGAGCATCTGTTCAAGCTGCATGCGCAGGTCGTTCATGTTGAACTGACCTTTCATCATGCGCTTCATCATCTTTTCGGCCTGTTCGGCCTCGATGGTTTCCTGTGCGCGTTCGACGAGGGAGACGATGTCGCCCATGCCGAGGATGCGGCCCGCGATCCGGTCGGGCTCAAACGTTTCGATCGCGTCCATCTTTTCGCCGAGGCCGACGAAGCGGATCGGCTTGCCGGTGACGGCGCGCATCGAGAGCGCGGCGCCGCCGCGACCATCGCCGTCCATCCGGGTGAGGACGACGCCGGTGACGCCGATCTTGTCGTCGAATTCGGTGGCGACATTCACCGCGTCCTGACCGGTGAGGCCATCGACCACCAGCAGGGTTTCGCGCGGGTTGGCCACGTCGCGCACGGCGGCGGCCTGGGCAATCAGTTCCTGGTCGATATGGAGGCGACCGGCGGTGTCGAGCATGTAGACGTCATAGCCACCGAGCGCGGCCTGCGTTTTGGCGCGTTTGGCGATGGCGACCGGGTCTTCGCCCTTGACGATGGGCAGGGTGTCGACGCCGATCTGGGTACCGAGGATCGCGAGCTGTTCCATCGCGGCGGGGCGGTTGGTGTCGAGCGAGGCCATCAGCACGCGCTTGCCGTCGCGGTCCTTCATCCGCTTGGCGAGCTTGGCGGTGGTGGTGGTTTTACCCGAGCCCTGCAGGCCGACCATCAGGATCGGCGCGGGCGGGTTGTCGATTTTCAGCTGGCCGGGGTCGCCTTCGCCACGGAGCACATCGACGAGGGCGTCATGCACGATCTTGACGACCTGCTGGCCGGGGGTGACGGACTTGGTAACCGCCTGACCGGTGGCCTGATCCTGCACTTTCTTGACGAAATCGCGGGCGACCGGGAGGGAGACGTCGGCCTCGAGCAGGGCGACGCGGACCTCGCGCAGGGCGGTTTTGACGTCATCCTCGGAGAGGGCGCCCTGCTTGGTCAGCCGGTCGAAGACACCGGACAGGCGTTCGGAGAGATTTTCAAACATATGCCGGTTCCTTTTCGACCGTTGATATTTGACCCCTAACTTAGGAAGGGACCGCGAAATGCACAAACGCCCCCGTGGGCGCAACGCGCTGACGGAGGGCGATCCCGGCGCAATTAACCGGGACCGGATGGCAGGTGCTATCCGGTATTGGCGCTGCGATAGGGGGTTGGGGCGCGGGAGTCAAGCGTCGTGGGCCGTTCGGCGCCTGCGGAAACGCGAAACGGCGGACCGGGGTGGTCCGCCGTCTGGCAGGTCGTGAAAGGGGATGGGATCAGGCCGCGAGGGCGCCGATCTCGGAATCGGCCTTGGCAAGGCTGGCATCGGCGTCGATGGCCAGCTGGTCGGCAGCGACGATGGTCACATCGGTGATGCCGACAAAGCCGAGGATGAACTTGAGGTAATCGGTGGCGTGGTCGATGGGCGAGCCAACGGCGGTGCCGCCCGAGGCGACGGTCAGAATCGCCTTTTTGCCGGTCAGCAGGCCTTCGGGGCCGGTTTCCGTGTAGCGGAAGGTGACGCCGACGCGGGCGATCAGGTCGATCCATGCCTTGAGCGAGGCGGGCACGGAGAAGTTGTAGATCGGCACGGCGATGACCAGCGTGTCGGCGGCCTGAACTTCGGCGATCAGCTCGTCCGAGAGGGTCAGGCTGGCCTTGGCGCGGTCGTCGCGCTCATCGGCGGGGACGACGCGGGCGGCAACCCATGTCGGGTCGATCAGCGGCAGCGGGTCGGCGACGAGATCGCGGGTGACAACGGTTTCGGGCGCGAGCTTGGCAATTACCTTGTCGTTCAGTTTGCGGGTGACGGAGCCGTCACCGGAGGCGGAAGATTCGATCCGCAGAATGGAAGTGGTCATGTCTGTATCCTCGTAACGGATGTTTTGTCTGATAGGGAGCGGCCCATGGGGGAGTCGGCCTTGCATCCCTGATTTGGCTATTGCACTGACGAACGCAACGACCGATTATGAACATCCCATGTGAGTTTCTGCACAGAGCGAGCGATGAAGAATTACGCAGAAGAGCCATTTGCCGCGAAGGCGGGTCAGACGATGGAGAACTGGGACGAGGTGCGGACCGCGTTTCAGGTGGCGCGCATGGGCACGGTGAGCGGCGCGGCAGAGGTGCTGGGCGTACACCATGCGACGGTGATCCGCCATATCGACGCGCTTGAAGGCCGGATCGGGGTCAAGCTGTTCCAGCGCCATGCGCGCGGTTACACGGCGACCGAGGCGGGCAATGACCTGTTGCGGGTGGCGCAGGCGACCGAGGACCAGTTCAACCAGCTTGTCGCGCGGCTCAAGGGGCAGGGCGACGAGGTGGCGGGCGAGCTGGTCGTGACTTCGCTGTCGAGCATGGCGCCGGTACTGGTGCCGGTGATGGTCGATTTCCAGCGGATGCACCCGGGGCTGAACGTGCGCTACCTGACCAGCGGACGGCTGTTGCGGCTTGAATACGGCGAGGCGCATGTGGCGATCCGGGCCGGACGCTCTCCGGACCAGCCGGATAACGTGGTGCAGCCCTTTGTCAGCCAGAACATCGCGCTTTATGCGAGCGAAAGCTATCGCGACACCTATGGTCTGCCGCAGGGCGAGGCGGATTTCCCGCAGCACTGGTTCGTGGGGCCGGAAGATCCGGACAGCCGCGCGCCTTTCTATCGCTGGTTGCGCGATGCGGTCACGCCGGATCGGATCAGTTTCCGCGTCACCAGCGAGCATTCCGCCCGCGAGGCGGTGATGGCCGGGGCCGGTATCGGATTTATCGGGCAGAGCGAAGCCAAGCGTATTCCCGGCCTGATCGAAGTGATGCCACCGCGGGAGGAATGGACCGCACCGCTTTGGCTTGTGACCCATGTGGATCTGCACCGGACCAACAAGGTGCAGGCCTTTCTGACCTTCCTGAAACAGCGGGCGCAGGAATGGGTGTGCTGAACAGGCGCGGTGAGGGCATGACGCCCTCGGCGCAGGGACATCTTGCGATGCTGGCCTTTTCGGCGCTGGTGGCGGGGTCATTCTCGCTTGGGTCGATGGCGGCGAACGAGATTGCACCGGCGGCGCTGAACGCGGTGCGGTTCGCGATTGCGGCGCTGGTGATCGGGGCGGCCGCCTTTGCCACCACGGGTGTGTCGCGCGATGCGCTGCGCGCGCCCTGGCGATACCTTGTGCTGGGCGGACTCTTCGCAATCTATTTCGTGCTGATGTTCGAGGGGCTCAAGACCGCGCGGCCGGTGAGCGCGGCGGCGGTGTTCACACTGGTGCCGCTGATGGCGGCGGGGTTCGGCTGGCTGCTGATGCGGCAGGTCACGACACCGCGCATGGCGCTGGCGCTGGCGATTGGCGGGGTCGGTGCGCTCTGGGTGGTGTTCCGCGCTGACTGGGCCGCATTCCGGGCGTTCGAGATCGGGCGCGGCGAGGTGATCTATTTCTGGGGCTGTGTCGCCCATGCGGCCTATACGCCGATGGTGCGCAAGCTGAACCGGGGCGAACCGGCGATTGTCTTTACCTTTGGCATGCTGCTGGCGGGGTTCGCTGTGCTGACCGCCTATGGCTGGTCGGATATCCGGGCGACGGACTGGGGTAACCTGCCGGTGATCGTCTGGGTCGCCATCGGCTATACGGCGATTTTCGCCAGTGCGATGACATTTGTTCTGATGCAATTCGCGACGCTGCGGCTGCCCTCGGCCAAGGTCATGGCCTATACCTACCTGACGCCAAGCTGGGTGATCCTTTGGGAAATTGCGCTGGGCAACGGGGTGCCCGGATTCATGGTTCTGATCGGGATCGGGCTGACCGTTCTGGCGCTGGCGCTGCTGTTGCGCGATGAAACGAAACCGGTCGTGGAACTTTCTGCCGCTCTCGAGCGTTGATTTTGGTTAAAATCAAAAAAGAAAGAGAGACAGTAGAATGCGCAACATTATCTATATCATCGGGCTTGTCGTGATCGTGCTTTTGGTTCTGCGTTTTGCCTTTGGCGCGATCTGATTACAACACGCCTTTGGCGTGATCTGAGCACCTGGCGTCAGTCCTGTTTCGGCATTTCTGACGCCAGAAACCGTTCGAACGCGTCGAGGTTGACGGGTTCGAACTGGCCAAAGCCCTGCATCCAGACCGAGGCGTCGCGCAGGGCGTCTGGCTCCAGCTTGCACCATTTCACCCGGCCGCGTTTTTCCTGACTGATGAGCCCGGCGCGGGTGAGGATGACGAGATGCTTGGAGATGGCTGCGAGCGACATCTCGAACGGCTCGGCCACATCGGTCACGGCCATATCGTCCTCGAGCAGCATGCGGAGGATTTCGCGCCGTGTCGGATCGGCGAGCGCGGCAAAGACGGTGTCGAGCGTTTCGGACATGGCAAAGCCTTGGCGCAGCGGCGGATGTTCGTCAACCAAATGGTTGAATATGGATTTTCGCACGTTTTCGCCCTGTGAAGGGCATCCGGGCCGATGTGCGGCTTTCCCGGAACTGGGATTTTCTTATATATTACAGATGTTTGTTTTGTCGTGGGCGCGGCGCAACAGGTAATTGACTCTGACCTTGGCATTGCCTAGCACCATGCCAACACTTGTGAGGAGTGAAACGGTGAGCGATGAGGACCAAAAGCAGCGCCTGGCGCAGCTTGAGGCGCGGATCGCGGCGGCTAAGAATACCGGGCCGGTGAAGTCTCACAACGAAGAGCATTATTCGCAGGCGCATCTTGCATGGCGGATGGTGATCGAGCTGGTTGCCGGTCTTGGGATCGGGTTTGGCATCGGGTACGGGCTGGACAGCCTGTTCGGGACGATCCCGATCTTCCTGCTGCTGTTTACAATGCTGGGGCTAGTGGCGGGGGTCAAAACCATGCTGCGCAGCGCCAAAGAGATACAGAACGACACGCAGGCCAAAGCGGCCGCGGATGACGAGAGGAACTGAACGCATGGCAACCGAGGCACATGGCGCTGAAGAGGGTGGTCTGGTCTTTCACCCGATGGACCAGTTCATCGTGAAACCCCTGTTCGGGGATGGCCCGGTCGCGTGGTACACGCCGACCAACGTCACCCTCTGGATGGCTATCACCATTCTTGCCGTGATCGCTCTTTTGGTGCTGTCGACCTCGCGTCGTTCCATCGTTCCGTGGCGCGGTCAGTCGATCGCCGAGCTTGCCTATGGCTTTATCTACAAGATGGTCGAGGACGTGACCGGCAAGGATGGGCTGAAGTACTTCCCCTATATCATGACCCTGTTCATGTTCATCGTGCTGGCGAACTTTCTTGGCCTGCTGCCGATGGCCTTTACCACCACGAGCCATATCGCGGTGACCGCAGTTCTGGCGATGGCAGTGTTTCTGACGGTGACGGTGCTTGGTTTCGTGAAGAACGGCGCGTCCTTCCTGGGCCTGTTCTGGGTCAGCTCGGCGCCGCTGGCGCTGCGCCCGGTGCTTGCCGTGATCGAGATCATTTCCTACTTCGTGCGTCCGGTCAGCCACTCTATCCGTCTTGCCGGTAACATGATGGCCGGTCACGCCGTGATCAAGGTTTTCGCAGCCTTCGCCGCCATTGCAGCGATTTCGCCGCTGTCGGTTGTCGCGATCACCGCGATGTACGGGCTGGAAGTGCTGGTGGCCTTTATCCAGGCCTACGTGTTCACGATCCTCACCTGCGTGTACCTGAAAGACGCGCTGCATCCGCATCACTGAGGGGATTTCCCCCGGAGACTAATTGCCGGTGGGCAGGCTGCCCACCGTACCAACAACATCCAATTCCATCGTAAGGAGAGAAATCATGGAAGGCGATATCGTACAAATGGGCGCATTCATCGGCGCAGGTCTGGCATCGATCGGCATGGGCGGCGCGGCTGTCGGTGTGGGCAACGTTGCAGGCAACTACCTGGCCGGCGCTCTGCGCAACCCCTCTGCTGCTGCTTCGCAGACTGCAACTCTCTTCATCGGCATCGCGTTCGCAGAAGCTCTGGGGATCTTCTCGTTCCTCGTCGCTCTGCTGCTGATGTTTGCTGTCTGAACCCTACTGGACAATTTCCTTACGGTCGGGCGGTGCAGACGTACCGCCCGGTGTAACGGCGAGTTCCAAGGGAGAACGACATGGCAACTGAGACGCATGCAACCAATGGCGAAGGCCTGGCTGACGCGACTGGCGTAGCCTCGCACAGCGCCGACGCAGCGCCCGGCATGCCGCAGCTGGATTTCGGGTCCTTCCCGAACCAGGTGTTCTGGCTGATCGTGACGCTGGTGGTGATCTACCTGATCCTGTCCCGCGTGGCCCTGCCGCGCATTTCGGCAATCCTTGCCGAGCGTGCGGGCACGATCACCAATGACATCGCCGCGGCTGAAGATCTGAAAGCCAAGGCGCTGGAAGCGGAAGAAGCCTATAACAAGGCACTGGCGGACGCCCGCTCGGAAGCGCAGCGCATTGTTGCCGCGGCCAAGGCCGATATCCAGAGCGATCTGGATGTAGCCATCGAGAAGGCAGATGCCGAAATCGCGGCCAAGTCGGCTGAATCGGAGAAGGCGATTGCCGAGATCCGTGCAGGTGCGCTGGAAGCGATCGAGGAAGTGGCCAAGGATACGGCTGCCGAGCTGGTCACCGCCATGGGCGGCAAGGCCGACGCGGCGACGATCGACAGTGCGGTTTCCGCACGGGTGAAAGGATAAGCGCGATGAAGACCTCCCTTACCTTTCTTGCGGGCATCGTGATGGCGAGCCCGGCCTTTGCGGCCACCGGTCCTTTCGTATCGCTGCGCAACACGAACTTTATCGTGTTGCTGGCTTTCCTGCTGTTCATCGCGGTCCTGATCTATTTCAAGGTGCCGGGCCTGCTGATGGGCATGCTCGACAAGCGCGCCGAAGGCATCAAGTCGGAGCTGGACGAAGCACGCGCCCTGCGTGAAGAAGCCCAGACCGTGCTGGCCAGCTATGAGCGCAAGCAGCGCGAAGTGCAGGAACAGGCGAACCGTATCGTCGAGACCGCAAAGCACGAAGCGGAGCAGGCGGCAGAGCAGGCCAAGGTTGATCTGCAGAAATCGATCGCGCGCCGGATGGCGGCGGCCGAAGAGCAGATCACATCGGCGCAGGCCGAAGCAGTACGCGACGTCCGCGATCAGGCGATCAACATCGCCGTTGCAGCGGCCCGCGAAGTGCTGGCCAAGCAGATGACCGCGGCAAGCGCCAATGCGCTGATCAACGACTCGATCAAGCAGGTGGATGCCAAGCTGCACTGAGGTTTCGACCTTAGCGTGAACCGAATGAACCCGGCCCGGTGGCCGGGTTTTTTCTTGTCTGGGTTCAGGGCTGGCGGCGTTCGCGGGCGAGGCGCTGTTCGGCGATTTCCGCGTTGCGACGCGCCCGGAGGTCATCGCGCAGGGCCTGTTCCACATAGCCGAGATGGGTGCGCACGGCGGCGCTGGCGGCCTCGGGGTCGCGGTGCTGAATGGCGGCGTTGATGGCGCGGTGCTGGTCGAGCAGGGCCGCGCGCGAGGTCTGCTGCGCGAACATGACCTGCCGGTTGTAGAATACGCCTTCGCGCAGCAATTCGTACATGGAGCGCATCATGTGCAGCATCACGACGTTATGGCTGGCCTCGATGATGGCGCTGTGGAACTGCGCGTCGAGCCGGGCATTGCGCTCGGGGTCGCGGCGGTCATGGCTGGCCTCCATCTTGTCGAAGATTTCCTGAAGCACCGCGCGATCGGCATCGGTGGCAAGCCGGGCGGCGCGTTCGGCGGCCATCGCCTCGATGTCGCGTCGGAAGGCCACGTAATCGAAGAGCGCCTCGTCATGGGCTGCGAAAAGCTGGCGCAGGGCCGGGGAAAAGGCCGACCCGAGCACCTCGGCCACGTAGATGCCGGAGCCGGGGCGGGCGGTGACAAGGCCACGTTCCTGAAGGTCGGCAATGGCGTCGCGCAGCGAGGGGCGGGAGACGCCGAGTTTCTCGGAGAGTTCGCGCTCGGACGGGAGCCTTTCACCGGGGCGCAGGATGCCGCGCAGGATCAACTGTTCGATCTGGCGAATGACCGAGGTCGAGAGCTTTTCCGGTTCCACCCTGGTGAACGGCATGAGGCGCTTCCTGATTTTTGTTGCGATCATAAGCAGGTGGCGGGGCGCTCACAACAACGGGTTCCGGGGCGGGACCGGGAAAGCGGGTGTTAACCATCAGTGAGCGAGAGTGGGGGCGTGATGCAAAACCTCTGCGGCGGGGACAAATTTTTGAGAAAAATTTGGAAGAATTTTTCGAAAATTCTTCGGCGCCTGGGGCTGGGGGCGGGCTGCCTGCTGGCTCTTGTCGCCTGTGATATGCCGGGGACCCATTTCGAAAACGTCCCGGCCACCCGGGTGACGGTTGATGGATCGATTTTCGACATCCGGGTCAGGGGACGGCTGGCCGAGGCGGTACGGATCAATCCGCAATATGCGCCGCGACTGGGGCCGATCCGGGCGCGGGCGGCCTTTGCCATGGCCGAGGTGAGTGGCTGCAAGGTGCGCGAGGTTCGTGGCGATCCGGCGTTATTGACCGGGATTCTCGCCTGCAAGGGTCAGCCGGTGCCGCGTGCCCTGCCGCCTATGCCGCTATCTTACAGCTGTCTTGAACTCACAGGGTGGGTCCGGGATGGCGAAGGTTCACCCTACGTCGACTACGAATGTACGCCTTATTGACCGCGAAAACCCGCCCGTTTCACCGATATCTTGTGGATAAGCGCACCGAATGCGCGAGATGATGGGTAAAATCGTTGACGGGAGCGGTTTGAGGATTCCACTCTGAACCCTCAGAGGAATCAGGAACCCGCGTTTTGCAATTCACCAAGCTACGGCTGACCGGCTTCAAGAGCTTTGTCGATCCGACCGACCTGATCATTGCCAATGGGCTGACCGGGGTTGTCGGGCCGAATGGCTGTGGCAAGTCGAACCTGCTTGAAGCGCTGCGCTGGGTGATGGGGGAAAACCGGCCAACCGCGATGCGGGGCGGTGGCATGGAAGACGTGATTTTTGCCGGGGCGGCGACTCGCCCGGCGCGGAACTTTGCCGAAGTCTCCCTGTTGCTCGACAATGGCGACCGGCTGGCCCCGGCTGGATTCAACGATTCCGACCAGCTTGAGATCGTGCGGCGGATCACCCGCGACGTGGGCAGCGCCTACAAGGCCAATTCCAAGGATGTGCGGGCGCGTGACGTGCAGATGCTGTTTGCCGATGCCTCGACCGGCTCGCATTCACCGGCGCTGGTGCGGCAGGGGCAGATTTCCGAGCTGATCAACGCCAAGCCGACCGCGCGGCGGCGTATCCTGGAAGAGGCGGCGGGTATTTCGGGGTTGTACCAGCGGCGGCATGAGGCGGAGCTGAAGCTGAACGGGGCCGAGGCGAACCTTGTGCGCGTCGATGACGTGATCGAGCAGCTTGCGGCGCAGCTTGCGCAACTGGCGCGGCAGGCCCGGCAGGCGGCGCGCTATCGCGAGATCGGGGAACAGCTGCGGCAGGCCGAGGGCATGTTGCTTTATCGCCGCTGGAAAGAGGCCGACACGGCCAGCGCCGATGCGCAGGTCGCGCTGCGCGAGCGGATGCTGGCGACCTCACAGGCCGAACGGGCGACGCAGGAGTCGGTCAAACACAGAACCGCCGCCGAAGAAGCGCTGCCCGCGCTGCGCGAGGAAGAGGCCATCGCGGCGGCGGTGGTGCAGCGGCTTATGGTGCAGCGCGATACGATCCGCGATCAGGAGGAGCGGGCGCGCCAGACCATCGAGACGCTGACGGGCCGGATCGAGCAGCTTTCCCGCGATATCGATCGGGAATCGGGGCTGAACAAGGACGCGGGCGAAACCATCGAACGGCTTGACTGGGAAGCCGCCGAGCTTGCCAAGGCGGGCGAGGGGCATGAGGGGCGGCTGGCCGAGGCCTCGGATGCGGCGAAACAGGCGGCGTCGGTCCTGCAGGAGCGCGAGGCGCTGCTGAGCCAGGAGACCGAGGATGTGGCGCGGCTTGCGGCGCGCTACCAGTCCGGGCGACGCCTGCTGGAAGACAGCCGCAAGACACTGGATCGGGCCGAGAGCGAGGCGGAAAAGGCCCGCCGTGCGGTTGAAGAGGCACGGGCGGCACTGGGTCGGTCGTCGGTCGATTTCGAAGCGGCGGGTAAGGCCGAGGCGGAGGCTCAGGTGGCCGCAAAGGCTGCCGAAGAGGCGGTGACTGCGGCAGAGGAAGCCCGGGCAGAAACCCAGACCCGCGAGGCGGAAGCCCGTGCGCAACGGTCCGAGGCTGAGGGCGAGCAGGGGGCGCTGCGGGCCGAGGTCACGGCGCTGGCCAAGCTGCTGGCGCGGGACACGGCCGAGGGCGGTCAGGTTCTGGACGAGATGAAGGTTGCGCCGGGTTATGAAAAGGCGCTCGGGGCGGCGCTGGCTGATGATCTGCGCGCGCCGCTGGTCGATGCCGATGGCCCTTCGGGCTGGGTGACGGTGCCGGTTTACGAGCGACATCAACCGCTGCCGGAAGAGGCCGAACCGCTTGCCGATCACGTGACCGGACCGGCGGCCCTGTCGCGTCGGATCGCGCAGATCGGGCTGGTCGATGCGGACGAGGGCGCGCGGTTGCAATCGCATCTGCGCCCCGGTCAGCGGTTGGTCTCGCTTGAGGGCGATCTCTGGCGCTGGGACGGCTACCGGGCATGGTCCGAGGATGCGCCAAGCGCGGCGGCGCTGCGGCTGGAGCAGCTTAACCGGCTTGAGGCGCTGAAGCAGGAAATGGAACATGTGACTGCCCGCGCCGACGGGGCGCGGCAGGCGCATGAGACGCTGAGCCGGATGCTGGCGGAGCGGACCGAGGCGGACAAGGCGGCGCGGGACGCGCGGCGCAAGGCGGAACAGGCGGTTGCCGATGCGGCGCGGGCGCTGAGCCGGGCGGAATCGGAACGAAACCTTGCGCAGGGGCGGCTTGAGAACGTCTCGCTCGCGGTGACGCGGCATAACGAGGATGCGCTGGCGGCACGAACTCAGCTGCGCGAGGCCGAGGCGGCGCTGGAAGGGCTGAGCGATCTCGATACGGCGCGGGCGCAGATCGAGGAGATCAAGCAGGGCGTCGAGGCCGCGCGGATCACCATGATGACCCGGCGGTCGTCGCATGACGAGATCCGCCGCGAGGGCGAGGCGCGGATTGCACGCTCGCAGCAGATCACCAAGGAAGTTTCGGGCTGGCGGCACCGGCTGGAGACGGCGGGCAAGCGCATCGCGGAACTGGCCGAGCGCAAGGAAGCGAGTGAGGGCGAGTTGGCCGAGGCCAGCGCCGCCCCCGACCGGCTGGCGCAGGAACGCGACGCGGTGTCGATCGAGATCGCGCGGGCGGAAAAGCGCAAGGCGGCGTCGAGCGAGGCGCTGTCGCTGGGCGAGGCGGCGCTGCGCGAGGCGGCGCAGGCAGAGCGGGATGCGGAACGGGCGGCCTCCGAGGCGCGCGAGGCGCGGGCGGCGGCAGAGGCACGCAGCGAGGCGGCGCGGGAAAGCGTGGCGCAGGCGGCAGAACGTATTGCCGAGAGCCAGCAGATGACGCCGAACCAGTTGCTGACCCGGCTTGATGTGGCCCCGGACCAGATCCCGACGGTGGACGATCTGGAAAACGAGGTGAATCGCTGCAAGCGTCAGCGCGATGCGCTGGGGGCGGTAAACCTGCGGGCCGAGGAAGACGCGCGTGAGGTGCAGGAAGAGCATGACCAGCTTTTGCACGAAAAGGCCGATCTGGAAGAGGCGATCAAGACGCTGCGATCAGGCATTGCCAGCCTTAACCGCGAGGGCCGCGAACGGCTGCTGACGGCGTTCGAGCAGGTGAACAGCAATTTCGCGATGCTCTTCAAGCACCTGTTCGGCGGTGGCGAGGCCAATCTGGTCATGGTCGAAAGCGACGATCCGCTGGAAGCCGGGCTGGAGATCATGTGCCAGCCGCCGGGCAAGAAGCTTTCTACCCTGTCGCTGTTGTCCGGGGGCGAGCAAACGCTGACGGCGATGGCGCTGATCTTTGCGGTGTTCCTTGCGAACCCGGCGCCGATCTGCGTGCTCGACGAGGTGGACGCGCCGCTGGACGATGCCAACGTGACCCGGTTCTGCGATCTGCTGGATGAAATGTGTCGTCGGACCGAGACCCGGTTTCTGATCATCACGCACCATGCGGTGACGATGAGCCGGATGGACCGTCTGTTCGGGGTGACGATGCAGGAACAGGGCGTCAGCCAGCTTGTCTCGGTCGATCTGAAAAAAGCCGAACAGATGGTGGCCTGATCCGGGTCAGCCCCGGATCGCGGACTCGATCCCGGCGATGTCGATCCTGTCCATATCCATCATCGCGTTAAAGGCGCGGGTGGCTGTCGCACCGCCGGTCGCAAGTGCCTCGGTCAGCACGCGGGGCGTGATCTGCCACGAGATGCCCCAGCGATCCTTGCACCAGCCGCAGACGCTTTCCTGCCCGCCGTTGCGGGTGATCGCGTACCAGTAGTGATCGGTTTCTTCCTGCGTGTCGGTGGCGATCTGGAACGAGAACGCCTCGCTCTGGATAAAGGCCGGTCCGCCGTTCAGGCCGATGCAGGGGATGCCTAAGACCGTGAACATGACCAGCAGCGTGTCGCCCTTGCTGCCGCTTGGAAAATCGGCGGGGGCGGTCTGGACCGAGCGGACCTCGCTGTCGGGGAAGGTGGCCGCGTAGAAGGTGGCGGCGGCTTCGGCCTCGCGGTCATACCAGAGGCAGATCGAGTTCTTGGGTATCGTCATTGCCTTGCTCCTCACTGGGAATGGAGAGCGGCGGCTTGCGCCCGCACCGTGTGGTGCGGGGGAGTGTAGGCGAAAGGGGGCGTTGCGGCCAGTGGCGGCTTGTTCAGAGGCGTCCAAGCAGCGCCGGGGTGGGCCAGCCGTCGACCGGCAGGCCAAGTCGCGCCTGTTCCACGCGGACGGCGGCGCGGGTGTTCGCGCCGAGGATGCCATCGACCGCGCCTACGTCATGGCCTCGCGCCTGCAGCTTGGTTTGCAGCTGCTTCATCTGGCCACCGCTCAGGCCCTGATCGGGATTGCCCGCGTCATAGACCGGCGCGCCTTCGAGCCTTGTGGCAAAATAGGCGGCGGTCATCACGTAGGTAAAGCTTTGATTCCATTCAAAATATACGCGGAAATTGGGGTAGGCGATGAAAGCCGGGCCTTTGTGCCCCTGCGGCAGCAGGATCGAGGCCTGCATGTTCGCATTGGGCAGCGATCCGGTGCGGGGCAGAACGCCCATCTGGGCCCATTGCTGCACCGTGCGGCTTTCTTCCAGCCCGGTCAGCGACCAGTCCATATTGGCAGGCAGCGTGACCTCTTGAATCCAGGGCTCACCCGGACGCCAGCCAAGGGAGGACAGCATCTTGCCGCCCGACATGAGCGCATCGGGGGCGGAGGTTTTCAGCATCACGTGGCCGTCGCCATCGCCATCGACGCCGTTTTCAAGGATATCCTCGGGCAGCATCTGGACCATGCCGATTTCGCCCGCCCATGCGCCGGTGGTGTTTCTCGGGTCAAAATCGCCGTGTTTGTAGAGTTCGAGCGCGGCAAAGATCTGCGGGCGGAAGAGTTCCGGGCGGCGGCAGTCATGCGAGAGCGTGACCAGTGCGTTCAGCGTGTTGAAATCGCCCTGAAACGCGCCGTAATCGGTTTCGAACGCCCAAAAGGCAAGGAGCACGCCACGGGAGACGCCGTAGTCGCGTTCGATCTTGTTGAAGATGGCATCGTATTTCTGCGCGTTGCTCTGGCCGCGATTGATCCGGTCCTGCGAGATCAGGCGGCGGGAGAATTCGATAAAGGGTTTCTGGAACACGCCCTGCGCACGGTCGGCGCGCAGCACCTTGTCGTCCTGCCGGGCGGAATCGAAGAAGGCATTGACGGTTGCCGGGTCATGTCCGCGCGAGATGGCCTCTTCCTCGAGTCCTTTGACAAAGCTGCTGAACGAGCCGCCGCATTGGGCAAAGAGCGGGGAGGCGGCCGTGATCGCGGCGAGGACGGTGGGCAAAAGGCGCATATATCTGATCCGGTTCAATGATTTGTTCTCAGGTCGTCAGTGACATCACACATGCGGCGAGGATGGTAAAGATCACCACAACGCGCCACACCTTCCAGAGCATTCTCACGCTGTCGTCAACGTCGGACGCGCCGATGTCTCGGCGGCCATCGCCATTGACCCAAGGCAAGTCGCGCATCACGCCATCATAACTGCGCGGACCGGCGAGGGCGACGTTCAGGGCGCGGGCCATCGCGGCCTCGGGCCAGCCCGCGTTGGGCGAACGGTGCTGGCGCGCGTCGCGGGTGATGGCAGACCAGTCGCCAAGGCCGCCAGAGAGGGCAGCGATGATAAAACCGGTTAGGCGGGCGGGGATCCAGTTCATCAGGTCGTCGAACCGGGCGGCGGCCCAGCCAAAGGACTCATAGCGTGGATTGCGGTAGCCGATCATGCTGTCGGCCGTATTCACGATCTTGTAGGCGAGCAGGCCGGGCAGACCCGCGATCAGGAACCAGAAGGCGGGGGCGATGACCCCGTCCGAGAGGTTCTCGGCCCCGCTTTCGATGGCGGAGCGGGCGATGCGGGGCGCGTCCATGCCCGAGGTGTCACGGCTGACGATGCGGGCCACCATGGAGCGGCCCTCGTCGAGTGAAATCCGCAGGCCGCGGGCCACATCCGCCACATGGTCGCAGAGTGAGCGCTGGGCAAGCAGGATGGCGGCGATGAGGACGGTGATGACGTCGCCAAGACCGGAGAGTACGAGGCCAAGGAAGATCGCGCCGGTCACCAGCACGGCAAGGGCGAGGACGCCTTTGGCCCGTCTGGCGCGGCCGCTATTGAGGGTGCGGTCGAGCCAGCCGACGGCGCGGCCCATCAGCACGGCGGGGTGCGGCAGGCGGGACCAGAGCCATTGCGGCTCACCCAATGCGCCGTCGAGCAGCAGCGCGAGGGACAGCAGGGCGGCGGTGCTCACAGGGCGTCTTGAAGCTGCGCCCAGCCATCGCCGTCGGGCAGGCCAAGCCGTAGGAAATGAGAGGAATAGGGGAAGATCCGCGTCCAGATATAAGAACGCGCCAGCCGGTCCTGCCACTTGGCGGCATTGTCGACGTTATAGAGGCGGAACAGATCGGTGCCGCCGGCGACTTCCGCTCCGCTGGCGGTCATCAGGGTGTCGAGCCGGGCTGCGTCACTGGCAAGCCGCTTGCGGGTGTCCTCGGCCCAGGCGGGGTTTTCCAGCGCATTGGCACCGATGCGCAGCGCCGGGCCGGAGACCGCCCATGGGCCGGTCAGATCGGAAAGGCGGGCGATGGTGTCGGGGCGGGCGATGGCAAAACCCAGACGCAGCCCGGCGAGGCCCCAGAATTTGCCAAAGCTCTTGAGAACCACGGTGCCGGGGCGGTCGGCCAGACGCACGAGGGTTTGCCCGGGCGTGACGTCACAAAAGCTTTCGTCGATGATGGTCAGGGGCGTGTCGAAGTTTGACGTGGACCACAGGCGGCCATCGGGGTTGTTGGGGTGGACGACGACCTGCGCGTCGGCTGCGCCTGTGTCGGTGACCTCCCAGCCCTGCGCGGCAAAGGCGGCGGCGTGTTCGTTATAGGTGGGCTGAGGGATGCGGACGCGGCCCGTGGGGGCGAGCGCGGGCATGCGGGCGATCAGCGCGGATGCGCCGGGCGCGGCAAGAATCTCGGCCGTTTCGGGGACTTGCCAGAAGCGCCGCGCGGCCTTTAACAGCCGGGTTTGCGCATTATGATCGGGCAGGGCGGTCCAGTCACGCGCAGGAAAGCCGGATACCGGATAAGGGCGGGGATTGATGCCCGTGGAAAGGTCGAGCCAATCGTCAACGTCTCCGCCATAGATCGCGCGCGACGCATCGATTCTGCCGCCGTGATCGCGCTGGGTCTTTCCGAGTGTCTTTATCGGACCACCCATGCTATCGTCCTTTTCATGACCGGTGAATTGTCAGGTTTTGAAGCGGAAACCCGCCGGAATGACAAGACTTGGTTAAGAAAATTGCCCTATGTGTTCACCATTAAGCAATTGTTAACAGTATGGGCAGATCACCAATGGCGTGGCTTGAGGGCCACCACAACTGAACCAAACAGGTGCGTGATCCGGTTATGAAGGTTCTGATCGTCGAATCCAATGCCGAGCTTGGCAAGCTGTGGCGCGGTCACCTGGTCCGCCAGGGGGCGGACGTGACCCTGGTTCACAGTCAGGAAGACGCGATCCTCGAGCTGCAGAAATCGGATTTCGACATCATGGTGCTGGATCTTGTGTTGGATAACGGCAGCGCCTTGGCGATTTCGGATTTCGCCAGTTACCGCCGGCCCGAGGCACGGGTGATCTTTGTCACCAACACCAGCTTTTTCTCGGACGGGTCGATCTTTGCGCATAGCTGCAACGCCTGCGCCTATGTGCAGAGCGAAACGCCGCCAGAGGATCTGGCGGCGATGGTCGAACATTACGCCTCGGAGCGTTAATCGCCGCGACCGTGGGGTTCGTCGTAATCCAGAACCGGGTTGATCGGGATGATCCGGTTCGGGTTAATCGTGTCGTGGCTATAGTGGTAGTGGCGCACGAAATGGTCGAAGACCACCGTGTCTGACACGCCCGGCCATTGGTAAAGCTCACGCGTATAGGCCCAGAGATTGGGGTAATCGATGACCCGACGCCGGTTGCATTTGAAATGCAGGTGGTAGACCGGATCGAACCGGATCAGGGTCGGGAACAGACGCCAGTCGGCCTCGGTGATCTTGTCGCCCATAAGGTAGCGGTTTTCTGACAGGCGCTCTTCGAGCCAGTCGAGACTTTCGAACAGCTCATGAACCGGCTTTTCATAGGCCTCTTGCGTGGTGGCGAACCCGGCCTTGTAGACCCCGTTATTCACCGTGTTGTAGATCCGGTCGTTCACCGGTTCGATGGCCTCACGCAGGTCTTCGGGCCAGTAGTCATCGGTATTGCCGGTGACCTCGTTAAAGGCCGTGTTGAACATGCGGATGATTTCCGAGCTTTCGTTTGAAACGATCTGGCCGGTCTGCTTGTCCCAGAGCACCGGCACGGTTGCCCGGCCGTTCACGTCGGGCACGGCCTTGATGTAGACCTCGTGCAGGTAGTCGAGACCGAACTGCCTGTCGCCCGTCGCGCCGGGGAAATCGGTGGAAAAGGTCCAGCCTTTTTCGAGCATATCCGGATGCACGACGGAAATGTCGATGTGATCCTCAAGCTGTTTCAGCTTGCGAAAGATCAGCGTCCGGTGCGCCCAGGGGCAGGCGAAACTGACATAGAGATGGTAGCGGCCCGATTCGGCCTTGAAGCCGCCCTCACCGGTTGGCCCGGCGCTGCCATCGGCGGTTACCCAGTTGCGAAAACTGGATTCTTCGCGTTTGAAGGCCCCGCCCGTTGACTTGGTGTCGTACCATTTGTCCTGCCATTTTCCATCGACCAGAACGCCCATGTCTTCCTCCTTGAGATCAGCTTTGGCCAGATAAATAGAGCGTCCGGAGCAAAACCCCATTGGTGCTGAGCGCGCAGGACGCTTGCGCGCATGCACAGGCGGGACAGAAAATTGCGCAGCTGTCACGTTTCGGAAACAGACAATCGTTAAGTGAACGGTTGATTTATTCTGACTTCGGCGCATCCTTATGGCGTCGATCTGGGGAGTGTCGTGCCATGGAAACCTTTGTGCCAAAAACCATTCAGGACGAAATGAATGCCGCGCGTCTTGCCGGGATGCGCCGCAGGTCCCGCCTTCGGGTGCATGTGGGCGAAAGAATCTACCCGGTGCTGCACCTTTGGCGTGACGGATTTTCGGTCGAAGAGGCGGCCGTGCCGCCGCTGCGCGGGCTGGTCGATCTTTATGACGGGGCCGAGCATCTCTACCAGTGCCTGATCGTGGCCTCCGAGGCCGATCTGGGCGAAATGCGCTATGAGTTCAAACGCTCGACCCTTGCGCATGACACCGCGCCGCTGGATTTTTACCGCGACCCCAAGACCCCTGTGGCGTACCTGCCGGGGAAATAGGGGCGCGGCAGCCATTTCTTACTGAAGGTCGGCAAAGGCCTTTTTCAGTCGCGCGCAGGCGTCTTCGATCCGCGCCCGCTGGGTGCCGATGTTGAACCGCGCGCAGCTTTCGCCGCCGGTGCCGAAAGTATCGCCGTGGTTGATCGCGATCTTCGCGTCCTGTTCGACCCGACGATAGAATTCCTCGGCGCTCATACCGGTGTCCGAGAAATCGACCCATGACAGGTAGGTCGCCTGCAGCGGCATCGATTTCAGCCCCGGGATGCTGTTGACCGCCGCGTCAAAGATTTTCCGGTTCTCGTCGAGATAAGCCATCTGTGCATCCACCCATTCGGCCCCTTCGGGCGAATAGGCCGAGGCCAGCACGAAATCCCCCAGCGAATTGCCCGAGAGGTTGATCGCCCGCATCCGCGCGGCAAAGGTTTCGCGCAGGGCTTCGTCCTGAATGATGACATTGCCGGTATGAAGACCCGCGACGTTGAAGGTTTTCGAGGGCGCGGTCAGCATCAAAAGCCGGTCGATGATCGACGGATCGGCCACCGGCATCGGCAGGTGCTTTTCGCCAGGAAAGACCAGATCGTGGTGAATTTCGTCCGAGACCAGCAGAAGGTCATGGCGTTTGGAAAACTCGCCGAGCTGGCATAGCTCTTCCTTGGTCCAGACGGTGCCGCCCGGGTTATGCGGCGAACAGAGGATCACCATCTTTTCCGACCCGTCCAGCAGCGCGTCATAAGAGGCGAAATCCATCTTGTGACGCCCGTTTTCCTCGATCATCGGCAGTTCGACAACCCGGCGACCGGCCGCGTTGATGACCTTGGCAAAGGCATGATAAACCGGCGTGAACACGACGATGCCGTCGCCGGGGGCAGTAAAGGCGTCAAGGCACATGCCGACCGCGTTGACGATCCCGGTCGTGGTAAAGATCCAGTCGGCCTCGACGTCCCAGCCGTGCCGGTTCTTCATCCACCACTGGATCGCCGCGTTGAATTCATCCGAATTGTCCACGTAGCCAAAGACGCCGTGGTCGATCGCTGCCTGCAACCGGTCGAGCACCACCTGCGGCGCGCGGAAATCGGTATCGGCGACCCACATGGGCAGGCCGCCGTCAGAGGGCACGCCATAGACCTTCTCCATACGGTCCCATTTGGAGCTATGCGTGTTGCGGCGGTCGATGATTTCGTCGAATTCGGAAGGGGATTGCGTGGTCATGGGGACTCCTGAGATTTGGCGGACAAGCTATCCCGCCCTGCGCCAGACGCAAGGGGCGTTGCGAAGACCGGGCCAATCGCCTAAATCGCCTGCATGAAGCGAGATATCCTGATCCACCCCGATCCCCGCCTGAAAAAGGTCTGTGCCCCCGTCGACGATCTGTCCGACGACTTGCGCAAGCTGGCGGATGACATGCTTGAAACCATGTATGACGCGCCGGGTATCGGGCTGGCCGCGCCGCAGATCGGCGTGCTGTCGCGCCTTATCGTGCTGGACTGCGTCAAGGAAGAGGGCGAAGCACTGCGCCCGATGGTCATGTTCAACCCCGAGGTGACGGCCTCTTCCGAGGAAACCTCGGTCTACGAGGAAGGCTGCCTGTCGATCCCAGAGCAATATGCCGAGGTGACCCGCCCCGCCGAGGTCGAGGTGAGCTGGCTGGATCGCGATGGCAAGCTGCAAAAGGCTGGGTTCGACGGGCTTTGGGCCACCTGCGTGCAGCACGAAATCGACCACCTCAACGGCAAGCTGTTCATCGACTACCTGAAACCGATGAAACGCCAGATGATCACTCGCAAGATGGTCAAGCTGAAGCGTGAAAAGGCGCGCGGCTGATGGGATTGCGCGAGATCCGCCTCTGGCCCGATCCGGTTCTGTCGGAAACCTGCACGCCCGTCGGCGCGGAGGAGGACCTCTCCGACCTGATCGCGGATATGTTCGAGACCATGTATGCCGCGCCGGGCCGCGGCCTCGCTGCACCGCAGATTGGCGTGACGAAACGTGTCTTCGTGACCGATACAACGTGGAAAGAAGACAAGCCCACGCCGATGGCTTTTATCAATCCGGAAATCACCGACCACTCCGACACGCTCGCCAGCGGGCAGGAGGGCTGCCTCTCGATCCCAGGCATCCTCGTCGATGTCTCCCGCCCCGAATGGGTGGAGCTGGCCTGGACCGACCCGGACGGCGCCGCGCGACAGCAGCGGTTTCAGGGCTTTGCCGCCGCCTGCGTGCAGCATGAACTCGACCACCTCAACGGGACGGTGACCTTTGACCGGCTGTCGGAAACCGAAGCCGACCTCGCCCGCGCGGCGTACGAAAAGGCCCGCGCATGACCGCCCGCCGCTGCCTGCCCTGGCCAGACAAGCGCCTGCGCACGGCCGCAGAACCGGTCGACGCCATCACCGATGAGATCCACGCGATCTGGCAGGATATGATCGACACGATGGAAGCAATGCCCGGCGTCGGCCTTGCCGCGCCCCAGATCGGCGTGATGCTGCGGCTCGCGGTGGTTGATACCTCTCGCGAACGCGGCCGCGCGATCCGCCTCGCAAACCCGGAGATCCTGCACCGTTCCGTCGAGCTTCGCGACAACGAAGAGGCAAGCCCCAACCTTCTTGGCGTCTCGGCCAAAATCAAACGCCCCCGCGCCGTGACGGTACGCTACATGGACGAAACCGGCGCCATCACCGAACGGGATTTCGTCGCGCTCGACGCCACCAGCGTTCAGCACCAGATCGACCACCTGAACGGTCGGATGTATTTCGACAATCTCAGCAAGGTCAAACGCGACATGCTCCTGCGCAAGGCGCGCAAACTCGGCTGAACACGCGACCTTCCCCTTCTTTGGGTCTCAAAATATCCCCGCCGGAGGCATGGGCCCCGCAGGGGCGCATTTCTTTTCCAAAGGTAGCATCCCGGCGCGCGCCCTGCTACATCCCGCCCCGAACAGGCAGGAGCTGGGACGATGCGGTTGATATTCATGGGAACGCCCGATTTCTCGGTCCCGGTGCTCAATGCGCTGGTCGAGGCCGGCTATGACATTGCCGCTGTTTATTGCCAGCCGCCAAGGCCCGCCGGGCGCGGCAAAAAGGACCGGCCCTCCCCTGTACAGCAGCGCGCCGAAGAGCTGGGCCTGACGATCCGCCACCCGGTTTCGCTGAAATCAGCCGAAGAGCAAGAGGCGCTTGCCGCGCTCAATGCCGAGATTGCCGTGGTCGTCGCCTATGGTCTGATCCTGCCGCAGGCGGTGCTGGATGCGCCCGGGCGCGGATGCCTCAATATCCACGCCTCACTTTTGCCGCGCTGGCGCGGGGCCGCGCCGATCCATCGGGCGATCATGGCGGGCGATGCCGAAACCGGGGTTTGCATCATGCAGATGGAAGCGGGACTCGACACCGGTCCGGTGCTGCTGCGCGAGGCGACGGAAATCACCGCCGATGATACCACCGCAAAGCTGCATGACCGCCTCAGCGCGATGGGCGCCGGTCTGATCCTGCGCGCGCTGGATGATATCGATAGCCTGACGCCCGTGCCGCAGCCGGAAGAGGGCGTGACCTATGCCGCCAAGATCGACAAGGCCGAGGCGCGGGTCGACTGGAGCGGTGACGCGGTTGCAATTGACCGGCAGATTCGTGGCCTTTCGCCCTTTCCCGGGGCCTGGTGCCTGATCGATGGCGAACGGGTCAAACTACTCGATTCAGAAGTCCTGTCGCAGGAAATGCCAAGCGGCGCGGTGGCCGGTGAGGTCGTCGGGCCGGGTCTTACCGTCGCTTGCGGCACCGGGCTCTTGCATCTGAAACGTCTGCAACGCGCGGGCAAAGGCGCGCAGGACGAAGAGACGTTCCTGCGCGGTCGGCCTGTGCCGATGGGGAGCCAGCTGGGCGAGAGCTGATAGGTGCCTGCAAGGTGGAGGGGGATTTGGGGCGGCATGCGCCGTAAGAGAAAGCCTGATCTTCACCGCGATTATACCGGTTGATACGTCGAGTTCCGGGTAGACTTGTAGAGCCTGCCGAAACTCCAGAGCCCTTTCCGTGCAGGTGAACAAGTGAGTTTTGCCGCTTGTTCAACGATTGCTGCCAACTGCCTGAATTGCTTCTTTCAGGAACTGGCCAAGGTATCGGCCCATCAGAGTGCAGGTGAGCCGCTCCTCTTGAACTTGCCACTCCCAAACGGCGGCGCAGGCCGAGATCGTTCTGCGCCCGTTATCGGTTGCCAGTGCTTCCGTACAAAACCCCACCTCGAACCCGCAATTTGACTGGGTGACCCGGTTCACAGACAGTTGCATCTACGCATGATGTAATCGGGGTACAATTCAGACCCTTCCCAACCCACGAGAGGCTTGGACCGCTTTCCGGTTCATGAGAGCCATGAAACATTTTCTGATTGTCCTTTTCCTTCTGATTTTTCCCCTTTCTGCCGCGGCCTCGAAGGTGGCGCTGGTGATCGGCAATGCCGAGTACAGCGCGGTGGCGCGGCTGGATAATCCTCATAACGACGCCCGGGATGTGGCGCAGGCGCTGGCCCGTCAGGGGTTCGACGTGATCGCAGCCACCGACCTGACCCGCAACGAGATGCGCGATGCGCTGCGCGAATTCCGACAACGCGCGGATGCCGCCGAGATGGCGCTGGTCTATTATGCGGGGCATGGCATCGAGGTCAGCGGTCGCAACTACCTGATCCCGGTGGATGCCCGGCTTGAAGACGCCCGCGACGCCGAGCTTGAGATGGTCGATCTTGACCTTGTGCTGGGCCAGATTTCCGGCGCGGGCAAGCTGCGGATGGTGGTGCTGGACGCCTGCCGGAACAACCCCTTTGTCACGCGGATGCAGTCCTCGGCCGGGGGACGCAGCGTTTCAAGCGGGCTTGGCCGGGTCGAAACCGCGCAGTCCGATACGCTGATCGCCTATGCGGCGGCGGCGGGCGGGATCACTCCGGATGGCGTCGCAGGAGAGAATTCTCCCTTTACCACGGCCTTCCTTGCCGCGATGCAGGAACCGCCGACCGATGTGCGCCGCCTGCTGGGCCGGGTGCGGGACAAGATGCGCAAGTCGGTTCCCGATTCGGCGCCCTTTGTCTATGCCTCGCTTGGGGGTGGTGAGTTCGTGATCAACCCGAACAGCCATCGCGAACCGGTTCAGGCTGCGCCCGCAGCGCCGGGCATCAGCGAGGATTTTGTCCGCATTGATCGCGACGGCACCTTTGAAGACTGGAACGATTTCCTCGTGCGTTATCAGGATCAGGCGGATCACCCGCTTTATGCCTTTGCACTGGAAAAGCGCGAGGCCCTGCGCGAGGCGGATGCCTATTTCACCCCGGCGACCGATCCCGAGGAAAGCAGCGAGATCGCGGCCCTGCCCGAGCAGGAGGGCGAGTCGCGAACGCTGGTCATCGTGCCAGTCCAGTCGATCCTGAGCCGTGACGAGGCGGCACGCCGGTTGCAGCGGCTGCTGGGCGATGCAGGGTGTTATCGTGGAGCAATCGACGGGATCATCGGGCGCGGATCGCGGGCGGCGATTGATCGCTTCATCGAGCAATCGGGTGTCGACGTGCCGCGCGATCCGGGCGTAAGCGAAGATGCCCTGAAGCAGGCGCTGGCCCGTGTCGAGGAAAACCCCGATGTGAATTGCCCGGCCCCCGTGGTGGTCCGGCACACCCCGCCGAGGACGACGCCAAAGCCGCCGAAACCCGAGCCGCTGGTGCAGGAACCGGCGCCGAAGACCTCGCCGCGCCAGCCAGCCCTGCCGGAAGGCAGTATCGAGCCGCGCCGCACGAAACTGCTGCCGGAAGCGGGCACCAACATGGCGGAATGCCGGAGCAACCGGGCCAAGTTCTACCAGTGCCCTTGAGGCCGCGACTTAAGACTTGAAAGGTTTCATTCCCGAGCGGGCCAGTTCATCGGCCCGCTCGTTTTCCGGGTGGCCGGCATGGCCCTTGACCCATTTCCACGTGACCTTGTGCCGGGCCTGCGCGGCATCGAGTCTCTGCCACAACTCGGCATTGGCCACCGGCTTTTTCGCCGCGTTCTTCCAGCCATTCTTTTTCCAGCCGTGGATCCAGCTGGTGATGCCATTTTTGACGTAGTTGCTGTCGGTCACGATGGTCAGCTGGCTGGGCCGTTCGAGCACCTCGAGCGCGTTGATCGCGGCCAGCAGTTCCATGCGGTTGTTGGTGGTCGCGGCCTCGCCGCCCTTGAGTTCGCGTTCCTTGACGATCTGGTCGCCGTCCATCGCGCGCATCAGCACACCCCAGCCGCCCGGGCCGGGATTTCCGGAGCAGGCCCCGTCGGTATAGGCAAAGAGTTCAGGCATGGGCAGAGATCGCGATCCATCCGGCATAGGTTTCGTCGAGCCCCTTGGAGCGGCCCGCTTCGGAGGCGGTGCAGGTAAAGCCCGCAAATTCCAGAAGACCGGTCAGCTCGGGGCCGGTAAAATAGGTGTAGAGACGGTCGAGCCGGTCGCGTTTCGCCTCGGTCCCGGTCTTGACGGCGATGTGAAAGCGCCCGCCGGGTTTCAGCGCGCGGTGGATCGCTGCGAGGTGGCGCGGCATATCCTCACGCGGGGCATGGAGCAGGCTGAAGTTGGCCCAGACGCCGTCGTAGATGTCTTCGCCCGAAAGATCGTCGAAGGTTTCGCAGCGCGCCTCGACGCCGGGGTAGGCGCTGGCGAGTTCGACCATTTCGGGCACCGCGTCCACTGCCGTAACCTTGAAGCCCGCGCGCGCCATTGCGGCGGCTTCCTTGCCGGGGCCGCAGCCAAGGTCGAGCACATGCCCGCCCGGGGGCAGATCGGCCATGAAACCGGCAAGCTGCGGGGCCTCGTAGTCATCGGTCATGGCACTGTAATCGGACGCCTTGCGCGCATAGACGTCGAGGGTTCTCTGATCGCTCATAGAAATACTCCAACGGCGAGGCAGGCGATGACGACGGCGGTAAGCAGCAGGCGCAGGGGCATCCACCAGCGCGGGGCAAGACCCCATGACGCAAAGGCCATGTCGAGCAGCAGCAGGCCGGCAAAGCCAAAGATCAGGTTGGTGCCGGCGCTGACAGGTCCGCCGCCGGTCATGAAAAAGGCCCAGAGCGCGGGGATGACCGACAGAATATAGCCGATGGCCGCGCGTGCGCCGCTGGTCTTGGAGGCAAAACCCCAGAGCACGCCAGACATGAAGCTGAGGATAACGGCGCCATAGGCGAGCTGGATATAGGGCCCGACAAAACGCGGCCCCAGCGCCGAGGCGCCCCAGTTGGCTAGCCCGGGGTTCAGATAGGTCAGCGCCCCCCAGACAAAGGGGATCAGCCCGGCAAGGCCAAGCAGCAGGGCGGTCGTGGGGACGTTTCTCATGCCGGGACGCGGAGCACGCGGGGAACCTTGAATTCCACGTTTTCGACGGCGGTTTCCACCATCTCAACGGTCACGTCGAACCGGGTGCCGAGCGCGTCGATGACCTCGTTGACCAGCGTTTCGGGGGCCGAGGCACCGGCGGTCAGGCCGAGGCTCGAGATGCCCTCGATGGCGCGCCAGTCGATATCGGTCGCGCGCTGGACGAGCTGGGAATAGGTGCAGCCGTTGCGGGCGGCGACTTCGACCAGACGCTTGGAGTTGGAGGAGTTCGGCGCACCGACCACCAGCATCGCCTCGGCACGCGGAGCGATGGCCTTGACCGCTTCCTGCCGGTTGGTGGTCGCGTAGCAGATGTCTTCCTTGTGCGGGCCGACGATGGCCGGGAACCGGGCCTTCAGCGCCGCCACGATTTCGGCGGTGTCGTCGATGCTGAGCGTGGTCTGGGTGACATAGGCGATCTGCTCGGGGTCACGCACCTCGACGCGGGCCACATCGTCCACCGTTTCAACGAGCAACACGTCGCCCGCGGGAAGCTGGCCCATCGTGCCGATGGTTTCCGGGTGGCCCTCATGGCCGATCATGATCATCTGAAGCCCGTTTTCCGCGTGGCGCTGGGCTTCGATATGAACCTTGGAGACCAGCGGGCAGGTGGCGTCCACGTAGACCATCTCGCGCCGGGCGGCTTCGGCCGGTACGGCCTTGGGCACGCCATGGGCGGAAAAGATCACCGGGCGGTCGTCGGGGCAGTCTTCGAGTTCCTCGACAAAGACCGCGCCCTTGGCCTTGAGATCGTCGACCACGTATTTGTTATGGACGATTTCGTGCCGGACGTAGACAGGGGCGCCCCATTTGTCGATGGCCATCTCGACGATCTTGATGGCGCGATCGACTCCGGCGCAAAAGCCACGGGGGGCGGCAAGATAGAGAGTGAGCGGCGGTTTGGTCATCGGGTTCTCCTTGGGGACAGGGGTAAACCGGCAAAGCGGCGTCGTCCACCACCTGCGGCGGAGAATGAGCGGAATCCCGAACCCCGTTTCGCGTCGAACCGGGGTTCAACGCGAAACGCAGCCATTCTGGCTGATACGGGAAATTGTCAAGGTTGGGCTGGTCCGGTGCCGAGTGAGTTGCCGGTTCCGGGTTTGCCTGACCTTGTTTACTTTGCGCCTGCGGCTGCGACGCGGGTCGCTTCTTCGGGCGTTTCGCGCGGCGGGCGTCCTATGACATCGCGCAGTTCTTCAAGTTCGATGAAGTTGTCGGCCTGGCGGCGCAGGTCGTCGGATATCATCGGAGGCTGGCTGCGGATCGTGGAAACCACGGAAACGCGCACGCCCTGACGCTGGAGGCTTTCGACCAGCGGACGGAAGTCGCCATCGCCGGAGAAGAGCACGATATGGTCAACCCGCGGTGCGAGTTCCATCGCGTCGACCGCCAGTTCGATATCCATGTTGCCTTTGACTTTACGACGGCCGAGGCTGTCGGTGTATTCCTTGGCCGGTTTTGTCACCATGGAAAATCCATTGTAATGCAACCAGTCGACAAGAGGGCGGATCGGGGAATATTCATCGTTCTCGAGCAGTGCGGTATAATAAAACGCACGCAGCATTTTGCCTCGCCGCATAAATTCCTGACGAAGCAATTTATAGTCGATATCAAAACCCAGAGCCTTGGCCGCCGCGTAAAGATTCGAACCATCGATGAACAGCGCGAGCCGTTCGTCTTTGTAAAACATCAAGTTGTCCTTCCGGTAATCCGCTCCACCTTGGAGTTCCGTGAGTGAGTGCTAAAATCGGCGAAGCGGTCCTAATAAAATAAGAAAACTATGTCTGACCGCAAGGGTAAAGACATCATGAAAAGGCGACAGAAATGAACGGATTCCGGTCAGTTTCCTGCGTTGCGCTCGGCGGCAACCTGCCATTTGGCGAAATGGATCCCTCAATGACGCTAGTCAGCGCGGTGGCGCAACTGGCTGATCGCGGCCTCATGATTCGCTCTCTAAGCCGTTTTTTCGCGACTCCCTGTTTTCCGGCCGGGGCGGGGCCAGATTTTGTTAACGCTGTTATTCTTCTTGAATCTAACTTTCCGGCAGAAGGATTGATGAATCAATTACATGCGGTGGAAAAAAACTTTCGTCGCGAAAGGCGGGACCGGTGGGGCGCGAGAACCGTGGACCTTGATCTGCTGTTCATGGGGCAGAATGTCACGCCTGACGTGGAGTCGCATCAACTGTGGCGGGAGCTTTCGCTGGAAATGCAGCAGAAAAAGGCGCCGGATCAGCTTATCCTGCCGCATCCGCGGATGCAGGACCGCGCCTTTGTCCTTGTTCCCATGATGGATATCTGTCCGGACTGGCGCCACCCCATCCTTGGCACTACGGTGCGCGAGATGGTGGCCGCCCTGCCGGAAGCCGACCGCGAGGCCGTCCGGCCCCTTTAAAAACAAGCCGGCGGGGAGCGGAGAACCCGCATTCGTGAAGCTTATCGCCTTGTGTTCCAGCGCATTCCGTCTTAGATACGCTATCTCTGTACAGACAAATTGCGAAGCTGGAGATTACACAATGGCCCGCGTGACGGTTGAAGACTGCGTAGACAAGGTTCCGAACCGGTTCGAACTGGTGATGCTCGCAGCCCATCGGGCGCGTGAGATCTCGGCAGGGTCCGCCGTGACCGTGGATCGTGACAACGACAAGAACCCCGTCGTGTCCCTGCGTGAAATCGCGGATGAAACCCAGCGTGCCGACGACCTGCGCGAGCGCCTGATCGAAAGCAACCAGAGCCAGATCGAGGTCGACGAACCCGAAGAGGATTCGATGGCGTTGCTGATGGGTGCCGAGGCCGACAAGCCGGCGGACGACGACATGTCCGAGGAAAAACTGCTTCGGGCTCTTATGGAAGCGCAAGGCCAAGGCTGAGCGGAGTTGGGATGCGGGGCAGATGATTTCAGCAGACGATCTGATCGAGCTGGTCCGCAACTACAATCCTAAGACAAACGTACAACGCCTGCGGGACGCCTATGCCTATGGGGCGTCCATGCATGAAGGGCAGTTCCGGCATTCGGGCGAGCCCTATTTCAGCCATCCGGTTTCCGTAGCCGCTATCCTGACGGAACAGCGGTTGGATGACGCCACGATCATCACCGCCCTGCTGCATGACACCATCGAGGACACCAAGGCGTCCTATGGCGAGGTCGCGCAGAAATTCGGGGACGAGGTGGCCGGGCTGGTCGATGGCGTCACCAAGCTGACGAACCTGCAACTTTCCAGCGTCGAGACCAAGCAGGCGGAGAATTTCCGCAAGCTTTTCATGGCGATGTCCAAGGACCTGCGGGTCATCCTTGTCAAGCTGGCCGACCGCTTGCACAACATGCGCACGATCAAGTCGATGCGTCCTGACAAGCAGGTGCAGAAGGCCCGCGAGACGATGGATATCTACGCGCCGCTGGCCGGTCGTATGGGTATGCAGTGGATGCGCGAAGAGCTTGAGGACCTGTCTTTCCGGGTGCTGAACCCCGAGGGGCGGCAATCGATCATCCGGCGCTTTATCACCTTGCAGCGGGAATCGGGTGACGTGATCCCCCGCATCACGCGCGACATGCGCAAGGAACTGGAAAAGGCGGGGATCGAGGCCGAGGTATTCGGTCGCGCCAAGAAGCCCTATTCGATCTGGCGCAAGATGCAGGAAAAGAAGCAGGGATTTTCCCGGCTCTCGGATATCTACGGGTTCCGGATCATCACGCTGGACGAGGAAGACAGCTATCGTGCGCTGGGCGCGATCCATCAGCGTTGGCGCGCGGTGCCGGGGCGGTTCAAGGATTACATCAGCCAGCCCAAGAGCAACGGCTACCGGTCGATCCATACCACGGTTTCGGGCCGCGACGGCAAACGGGTCGAGGTGCAGATCCGCACTCGCCAGATGCATGACGTGGCCGAAACCGGGGTGGCGGCGCATTGGTCCTATCGTGACGGGGTGCGCAGCGAGAACCCCTTTGCCGTCGATCCGGCACGCTGGATTTCGTCCCTGACCGAACAGTTCGACGCCGAGGAGAATCACGAGGATTTCCTCGAGGCGGTCAAGCTCGAGATGTATTCCGACCAGGTGTTCTGTTTCACGCCCAAGGGCGATGTGATCAAGCTGCCGCGCGGGGCGACACCGATCGATTACGCCTATGCGATTCATACCCGGATCGGCTCGGCCTGCGTTGGGGCCAAGGTGGACGGAATCCGCGTGCCGCTCTGGACAAGGCTCAAGAACGGGCAGTCGGTCGAGATCATCACCGCCGAGGGGCAGGTGCCGCAGGTCAGCTGGCTTGAGATCGCCACGACCGGCAAGGCGCGGACGGCTATCCGTCGTGCGTTGCGCGAGGTCGACCGCGACCGTTTCGTGAAGCTCGGCAAGGAACTGGCGCGCGCGGCTTTCGAACATGTGGGGCGCAAGGCGACGGACAAGGTACTTGAGACCGCGTCGAAACACCTGCGCATCGACGGGCGGCGCGAATTGCTGGCCCGGCTGGGCAGCGCCGAGCTGACCTCGCATGACGTGGTGCAGGCGGTCTATCCCGACCTGATCCGCTCTGAGGACGATCAGATTTCACCGCGCCGTGCTGTTGTCGGCCTTGAACCGGGGCAGTCGTTTGAACGCGCCACCTGCTGCCAGCCGCTGCCCGGAGAACGGATCGTGGGAATCACTTTTCGCGGCAGAGGTGTGGTCGTCCATGCCATTTACTGCGACAGGTTGAGCGAATACGAAAACCAGCCCGAACGCTGGGTCGATCTGCAGTGGCAGGGAGGCACGCATCCGGCGGTTTATGGTGCGACCATTGATCTTACCATCGGCAATGATGCTGGTGTTTTGGGCCGCATCTGCACATTGATTGGGGAAAAGAAGGCAAATATCTCGAATCTTGTGTTTGTAGATCGAAAGCCCGACTTTTATCGCCTTATGATCGACGTGGAATTAAGGGACGCTGAACAACTTCACTCCTTAATGCTGACACTCGAAGCGGATAGCGATGTCGCTGCGGTTGAACGTTACCGCGAGAAAGCCCAGGTACCGGCCCGGGCCGGATAATTTTAACTCGGGATCAAGAAGGACGTCCCCTTGGTATTCAGACGCCGTGACCGACGCTCCGTTTTGCGCGCGACCTCGGACTTTGTGTATCCGCGTGGGGGCTGGACCCGTGCCGCTCTTTACGTCAAGCACCGGGTCCGCCGTCTGCCAGACACGCCGGAGCGTATCGCAAGGGGCATCGGCGCGGGCGTCTTCACGACTTTCACGCCGTTTTACGGGATGCATTTTATCGTCGCGGCCATCGTGGCCAAGCTGTGCCGGGGCAATATCCTTGCCGCGCTTATGGGCACGTTTTTCGGCAACCCGCTGACCTATGTGCCGATTGGTCTGATCTCGCTGAAGATGGGGCATTTCATCCTCGGGACGAACTTTGACGACCGGGCGCATCGTTCGTTCGGCGGCAAGTTTGTCGATGCGGCGGATGATCTCAAGGATAACTTCTTTGCCCTGTTTACCGAGCGTACCGCCGATTGGCACGGGCTGAGCGTCTTCTATCACGAGGTTTTCTTTCCCTACCTGATTGGCGGGCTGCTGCCGGGGATCGTGGCCGGGCTGGTGGCGTCCTACCTGTCTCTGCCGCTGATCCGGGCCTACAAGAAGCGCCGCAAGGGCGCGATTAAGGCCAAGTTCGAGGCGATCAAGAAAAAGGCCGCCGCTCAGCACGATCCGCGCGGGCAGGGCGTCGAGTAGGCCGGTTCGGCTGTGCTTTTCCCCGCGTGTGAAGAGGTGTTCACCTTCTGCCCGTGACTCACTAGTTTGGCCGCGAAATGACCATGAAGGAGTCGGCCATGACGCGGGAAAAGCTGCGCCTCGGGGTGAATATCGACCATGTAGCGACAGTGCGGAACGCAAGGGGCGGGGCCTATCCCGATCCGCTGCGCGCGGCGCGTATCGCCGAGGCGGCCGGGGCTGACGGGATCACCGCCCACCTGCGCGAGGACCGGCGTCACATCAGCGATGCGGATATCGACGGGCTGATGGCGACGCTGAGCGTGCCGCTGAACTTTGAGATGGCTGCCACGCCCGAGATGCAGGCCATTGCCCTGCGCCACAAGCCGCATGCGGTCTGCATCGTGCCGGAAAAGCGCGAGGAACGCACCACCGAGGGCGGGCTGGAAGTCGCCCGTGAGGAAAACCGGCTGGCGCATTTCATCGCGCCGCTGCGCGAGGCCGGGTGCCGCGTGTCGATCTTTATCGCCGCTGACAAGCGCCAGATCGAGGCGGCGCATCGGATCGGGGCCGAGGTGATCGAGCTGCATACAGGCGCCTATTGCGACGCGGATGCCGAGGGCCGGATCGAGCACCGCGACCGCGAACTTGAAGCCCTGCGCGAGATGTCTGCCTTTGCGCATTCGCTTGGGCTTGAGGTGCACGCGGGACATGGTCTGACCTATGATACTGTCAAACCGGTCGCCGCTTTCCCCGAGGTGCGCGAGCTGAACATCGGGCATTTCCTGATCGGCGAGGCGATCTTTCGCGGGCTGGAACCCGCGATTTCCGAAATGCGTCGCCTGATGGACGAAGCGCGCGATGGCTGACCCGGCGCTGATCCTGCCGCTTTCGGCGGTGCTGACTGGTTGGATGGTGGCGGGCGGCAGCCCCGGTCCCGCAACGCTGGCGATTTCGGGCACCTCAATGCAACTCGGCCGCCGGGCGGGCCTGACCATCGCGCTGGGCGTGCTGATGGGCTCGGCCACATGGGGCATTGCGGCGGCGCTTGGGTTTTCGGCGGTAATGGTCGCGAACGCGTGGCTGTTCGAAGTGCTGCGCTATATAGGCGCCGCCTATCTCATGTATCTCGCGGTGAAATCCCTGCGTTCGGCATGGGGGGGCGACCCCGTTGCGCCGATTACGCCCGGGCGGCAGAGGTCGCTGTTCTACAAGGGCTTGCTTTTGCACCTGACCAACCCCAAGGCGATCCTGGGCTGGGGCGCGATCTATGCCATTGCGCTGGCGCCGGATGCGGGAACGGCGTCGGTCTGGCGGCTGTTCCTGTCGCTGGTTTCGGCCTCGTCGGTGGTGTTTCTTGGCTATGCGTTGATCTTTTCATGGCGTCCGGTGGCGCTCGGCTATGCGCGGGTCAAACGCTGGTTCGAACTGACTTTCGCGGTGCTTTTCGGCGCGGCCAGCTTCAAGATCCTGACGGCGCGGCTGACATGATCATCGGAATCGGCACGGATCTTGCCAATATCGAAAGAATCTCGGCCACGCTCGATCGGTTCGGCGACCGGTTCCGCAACCGCGTCTTCACCGATATCGAGCAGGCCAAGGCGGAACGCCGCGCGGACACACCCGGCACCTATGCGAAACGCTGGGCGGCCAAGGAAGCCTGCTCCAAGGCGCTGGGCACCGGGCTGCGCATGGGTATCGCGTGGAAGGACATGTCGGTCAAGAACCTGCGCACCGGACAGCCGGTGATGGAGGTGACGGGCTGGGCCAAGTCGCGGCTTGAGGAGCTGACCCCACCGGGGCACGAGGCCATCATCCATGTCACGCTGACCGACGATCACCCATGGGCGCAGGCGATGGTGGTGATCGAGGCGCGGCCTTTGCCGGAAAAGACCGGGTCATGAACATACCTGTCTGTCTTGTCCCGGATGACGGACGGACATCGGTAAGCCCCTGCGTATCCGGCCCGTTCCCGGCGCTACCATGTAACGCAGGGTCGGGCTTTGCCTTGACACCGGCGGGGCGCAGCCGCATGTAGCCCGCGAACCTTATCGAGCCCCGGAGAGCCGAATGGCCAGCAAAGAGAAGTCAGGAAATTCCGTCATCGAGACGATCAAGACCATCGTCTATGCGCTGCTCATCGCCGGGGTTTTCCGCACCCTGTTCTTCCAGCCGTTCTGGATTCCGTCAGGGTCGATGAAAGAGACATTGCTGATCGGCGATTTCCTTTTCGTGAACAAGATGGCCTATGGCTATTCCTACGCCTCCTGTCCAAGCGTGAAGATTCCCCAGATCGGGATCAATATCGATGCCGAGGATATCTGTGGCTGGATGAAGGGCGACAACGATCGCATCATCGGCGGTGAACCCGAACGCGGCGACGTGGTCGTGTTCCGCCACCCGGTCAACGGCAGCGATTTCATCAAGCGTCTGGTCGGGCTTCCCGGCGACCGCGTGCAGGTGAGAGAAGGCGTGCTGATCATCAACGACACCCCGGTCGAGCTTCAGGCTGACGGTGATTTCGAAGAGATCATGGAACGTCAGGGCCCCGAAGGCTCGCCCCCGCGCTGCGAAAACGCGCCGGTCGGCATGGGCGCCGTCTGCACCAAGTCGCGCCAGATTGAGACCCTGCCCAACGGCGTCAGCCACCCGATCCTGAACGTCGGCAACATGGGACTGGACAACACAGGCGTCTACGTGGTGCCCGAAGGGCATTATTTCTTCATGGGTGACAACCGCGACAACTCCACCGACAGCCGTGTGCCGCAGACTGCGGGTGGCGTTGGCTACGTGCCCTACGAAAACCTGATCGGTCGCGCCGACCGGATCATGTTCTCCTCAGCCGGACGGTCGATGCTGTTCTTCTGGACATGGCGGGGTGACCGGTTCTTCAAGGGGATCGAGTGAAACTCTCGGCCGAACTGCGCGCCTTCGAGGGGCGGATCGGGCATCGTTTCGCCAACCCCGAGTTGCTGATACGTGCGCTGACCCATGGTTCGGTCTCTTCCCCCACGCGCGAGGATAACCAGCGTCTGGAATTCCTTGGGGACCGCGTGCTGGGGCTGGTCATGGCCAGCGCCCTGCTGGAACACGACAAGGGCGCGACCGAAGGCCAGCTGGCCCCCCGTTTCAACGCGCTGGTGCGCAAGGAAACCTGCGCCGATGTGGCGCGGCAGGTCGGACTGGGCGAAGTGCTGAAACTGGGCCGTTCGGAGATGCTCTCGGGCGGCCGTCGCAAGCAGGCGCTGCTGGGCGATGCCATCGAGGCAGTGATCGCCGCTGTCTATCGCGATTCCGGTTTCGATGCGGCGCGGGACATGATCCTGCGGCTCTGGGGCAATCGCATCACGAATGTCGAAGAAGACGCCCGCGACGCCAAGACCTCCTTGCAGGAATGGGCGCAGGCGCGTGGCGATACCCCGCCAACCTATACCCAGATATCGCGCGACGGCCCCGATCATGCCCCGGTTTTCACCATTGCCGCGCGGCTCAGCGACGGTACCGAGGCCCGCGCCACCGCTGGATCCAAGCGGCAGGCCGAGCAGGCCGCCGCTGCCGCATTGATGACCAAGCTCGACAAGGGCTGAGCAAGGCTTGCCAGTTGCCGGGGAATGCGGGCAATCTGGGGTCAGCCGGATGCTCTGAGCTTTCCGGCAAATTGCCCAAGGAAAGAATTTAGCGATGAACCAGATGTCCCCGCCCGATCTCGTCTCCGAGTCGCTGGCCGATGGTGTGCTGACGCTGACGCTGGGGGGCGGCAAGGCCCATCCGCTGTCGCTTGGCATGATCGCGGCCCTGCACCGCAGCATTCACCGCGCCGCCGAGGACACCTCGGTCCGGGTGGTGGTGATCCACGGGCCAGGGCCCATCTTCTGCGCGGGCCACGACCTCAAGGAAATCGCCCGCCACCGCGAAGATGGTGACAAGGGCCGCGCCTATCTCGAACAGCTCTTCAACAGCTGCGGCGCGATGATGAAGGCCGTCACACTCTGCCCGAAACCTACCATCGCAGCGGTCGAAGGCGTGGCGACGGCGGGCGGTTTGCAGCTTGTCGCCGCCTGCGACCTTTCCTTTGCCTCGGACGCCTCGCGTTACTGCCTGCCCGGCGTCAATAACGGCGGTTTCTGCACCACCCCGGCCGTGGCGGTCGCCCGGGTGATCGGGCGCAAGCAGGTGATGGAAATGGCGCTCTCGGGTGAGATGTTCGATGCCGACTGGGCGCGCGGCGCGGGTCTGATCAACCGCTCAATGCTGGTCGAAGAGCTTCTGCCCTTCGTCAATGACTTTGCCGCCCGCCTCGCCACCCGCCACCAGCCCGCCATCGCGGCGGGCAAGCAGACGCTTTACCGCCAGCTCGAAATGCCGCTGGAACTGGCCTATGTGCATGCGACCTCGGTGATGATCGACCATTTCATGGATCCGGAACGGATCGAGAGGGAACCCAAGCGGTAGAAGGCACTGGTGAAGCGCGTGTTTCTCCTGTAATTCCGCCGCTTCGAGAGAAAAGGATCACATGATGAGCACACGCGCGGGATTTGTCGCCCTGATCGGAGAGCCCAACGCGGGCAAGTCCACCCTGCTCAATCGCATGGTCGGGGCCAAGGTTTCCATCGTCACCCACAAGGTGCAGACGACCCGTGCGCGCATTCGCGGCGTTGCAATGGAGGGCGACACGCAGATCGTCTTTGTCGATACGCCGGGCCTCTTCAAACCGCGCCGCAGGCTTGACCGCGCGATGGTCGCCGCCGCCTGGGGCGGGGCCGCCGATGCCGATGTCGTCGTGCTCATGGTCGAGGCGCATCGCGGCATCACCGAAGGTGTCGAGAGCATCCTCGAAGGTCTTGGCGATATCGGTCAGGGCCGCACCGTCGCGCTTGCCATCAACAAGATCGACCGGGTGCCGTCCGAAACCCTGCTCGGTCTGACCAAGGGACTGAACGACCGCTACGCTTTCGCCGAAACCTTCATGATATCGGCGGAAAAAGGCCATGGCGTCGATGCCCTGCGCCAGTGGCTCGCGCAGCAGCTTCCCGAAGGCCCCTGGCTTTACCCCGAGGACCAGATCGCCGATCTGCCGATGCGGATGATCGCCGCCGAGATGACCCGCGAAAAGCTCACCCTGCGCCTGCATCAGGAACTGCCCTACCAGATGACGGTGGAAACCGAGAACTGGGAAGATCGCAAGGACGGCAGCGCGAAAATCGATCAGGTCATCTATGTCGTTCGTGATGGCCACAAGGGCATCGTGCTCGGCCACAAAGGCGAAACCGTCAAATCCGTCGGCAAGGCCGCCCGCGAAGAGCTCGAGGAATTCCTTGGCCGCAAGGTGCACCTCTTCCTGCAGGTCAAGGTCCGCCCCAACTGGCTCGAGGAATCGGAACGCTACTCGGAAATGGGTCTCGACTTCAAAGACGGGGCCTGATCGGATGACCGGCTGTTTCCTCTTGCCGAAAATACTCCTGCCGGAGGCATCCGCGCTTTCGACCGGCGCAGGTGCAGCAAAGGCATGACAAGACTTGCCGCCGAATTCTGGGTACAGGCCTATCTCGCGCGGCTGCGGCTGAACGATATCCCCGCTTTCGTGGTTGCGCGGGGCGATGACATGGCGGGGGCCGTTCTCGTCAAGCTCAACACGCTCGACGGGCAGGCCCGCGCCTTCCAGCGCAGTTTCGACCTGATGACCGGCGCGCGGAACTGGGCCATCCTTACCGAAGGGGACGAACCCGAGGTCGACGCGGCAATCGCCCGCCAGCGAGGCTTCGACCCCGATCTCTGGGTGATCGAGGTCGAGGACAGGGCGGGCCGCCATCTGCTCGACGAACCGGGGCTGGCGGACTGAGATGGACTGGCGCGATCATGGCATCCTTCTGGGCCAGCGCCGCCACGGCGAGACCTCTGCCATCATCGAAGTTTTCACGCGCGACCATGGCAGACATGCGGGAATCGTGCGCGGCGGCACCAGTCGCAAGATCGCGCCGATCCTGCAACCGGGCGCCCAGCTCGACGTGACATGGCGCGCCCGGCTCGAAGATCACATGGGCAGCTTCACCGTCGAACCGATGCGCAGCCGCGCGGCGGCGGCGATGTCCGGGCGTCTGGCGCTGGCCGGTCTCAACGCGGTCTGCGCGCTGCTGCGGTTTTGCCTGCCCGAACGCGAAGCGCATCATGCGCTCTACCAGCGCAGTGAGCAGCTTCTCGACCTGCTGGGGCAGGACGACATCTGGCCGCTCGCCTATCTGAAATGGGAAATGGCCCTGCTCGAGGAAATGGGGTTTGGTCTCGATCTGAGCGCCTGCGCCGCGACCGGCACCAATGAGGAGCTGATCTATGTCTCGCCCCGCTCGGGCAAGGCCGTGTCGCGGCAGGGGGCGGGGGAATGGGCCGACCGCATGCTGCCCCTGCCTGATTTCCTTGGCATGGGGGCGGAAATTACCGATGCGGGCATCGCCGAAGGCTATCGCATGACCGGGTATTTCCTCGAAAACAAGCTCGCCCCGGCGCTGGGGCACAAGCCTCTGCCCGAGGCGCGCGCCCGTTTCACCGAATTGTTCACCCGGCTTTCGCATCTTTGATGCGCCCCGGCTCTGATGGGCGCGCGCCTGCACCCATCAGGCATAGACGGGCGCGTTCTCAGTGGGCCATCATCTCGGCCGCGATTTCCTCGCCACCAAGGGCCGAGGGGTAATAGGTCGGCCAGTTGGTCACCTCTTCGAGCAGCGCGGCGCGGTCATCGCCCCAGTAGAGGTGATAATGATCCGACTTGGCCGGGGCCACGCGGTGATCGCTGAACTGGATGTAACCGGGGGCCGCATCGTCGCCGGTCGTCTTCTCAAAGATGAAGCGCACGCCACGATTGCCCTTTTTATAGGTCAGGATCTCGTATCCGTCGGATTCGTAGACCCCCGCGACAACCTCATCGCCGCGATGAAAAACGACCGTGTCGCCCTTGATCTCGATGCGGTCCACGTCCGTTTCGTAACCGACCGTGTAATAGGCCTTGTAGTCCTCGGCACTCTTGTCCCCGTGCTCGGCCTTGTGGGCCATCACCTTGTCGAGCGTTCCGTCCTGCAGCAGCGGGTAGACCGACTGCCAGTCGCCGCCCCAATCCGAAAGCGCGCGGTCTTCGATCTGGTCGTCGTCGAAATATCCTTTGTAGATGTCGCGGTCGTGATCGTGGGAATGCGCGTGATCATGGGGGTGAGCGCTGGTGTCCGTGGCCGCCTGTTCGGCCTGCGCCTGCATGGGTGCGAGCAGAAAAGCGGCCGCAGTGACGACGGCGAGGTGACTGGCAATGGTCTTTTGCATCGGGGTGCCTTCTTTCGTTCGTGATTTGTAATGTTATAACATTACAGTTTCCGAATAGAGGGCGCCGCGCGGAATGGCAAGTACCTGTGTCCCGACTTTTTAAGGCGGGCGGAAACGAATACGGGCCGTGCGGATGCACGGCCCGTTTCATAAGAATTGAAAAAGGTTCAGGCCAGCAGGCGGCGCGCGATGACCTGCGCCTGAATCTCGGCGGCCCCTTCAAAGATGTTCAGGATCCGGGCATCGCAGAGCACGCGCGAAATCTTGTATTCCAGCGCAAAGCCGTTGCCGCCGTGGATCTGCAAGCCGTTGTCGGCCGCCGCCCATGCAACACGCGCGCCCAGCAGTTTGGCCATCCCTGCCTCAAGATCGCAGCGCCGCCCGTGATCCTTTTCCCATGCAGAGAAATAGGTGAGCTGGCGGGCGATCATGATCTCAACAGCCATCATCGCCAGCTTGCCCGATACGCGGGGGAAGTTGATCAGCGACTTGCCGAACTGTTTGCGGTCCTGCGCATATTGCATCGCGATATCCAGCGCCGATTGCGCCACGCCGATGGCGCGTGCGGCGGTCTGGATACGGGCGGATTCAAAGGTCTCCATGAGCTGCTTGAAGCCCTTGCCTTCCTCGCCACCCAGAAGGTTTTCACCTTTGACGTGGAAATTGTCGAAGCCGAGCTCGTATTCCTTCATGCCGCGATAGCCGAGCACTTCGATTTCGCCGCCCGTCATGCCTTCGGTCGGGAAGGGGGCTTCGTCCGTGCCGGGGGTTTTTTCGGCGAGGAACATCGACAGGCCCCGGTGATCGGTGGTGTCGGGATCGGTGCGGGCCAGCAGGGTCATGACATGGGTCCGCGCCGCATGGGTGATCCATGTCTTGTTGCCGGTCACGCGGTAATCGTCACCATCCTTGATCGCACGGGTCCGCAGCGAGCCAAGGTCCGATCCGGTGTTCGGTTCGGTAAAGACAGCCGTGGGAAGGATTTCGCCGCTGGCGATCTTAGGCAACCACTGCGCCTTCTGCGCGTCGGTGCCGCCGCAGAGGATCAGTTCGGCCGCGATCTCGGATCGGGTGCCAAGCGAACCGACGCCGATATAGCCGCGCGAGAGTTCCTCGGAGACAACGACCATCGACGCTTTGGAAAGGCCGAAACCGCCATGATCCTCGGGGATGGTCAGACCAAAGACGCCCATTTCGGCCAGTTCGCCGATGACTTCCATCGGGATCAGCTCATCCTTGAGGTGCCAGTCATGGGCATGCGGTTCGACCTTGTCGACAACATAGCGGCGGAACTGCTCGCGGATCATCTCGAGCTCTTCATCAAGGCCCGAGGCACCCATGGTGATATTCGCCGATTGCTCCTGCATCAACTCGACCAGACGCGAGCGCGCCGCCTGCGAATTGCCGGACTGGGTGAGGGTCATCACCGCATCGGACATCAGCCCGCGCATGTCGTCCTGCGAGAGTCCGATATCTTGAAGCCGCAGGATTTCGCCCTGGCTCATCGGGATGCCGCCATAGATCTGCCAGAGGTATTCGCCAAAGGCGATCTGGTGGATGATCTGTTCGATCTCGCCGAACTTGCCCTCGGCTGACAGCTTTTCCGCCCATGCCTGCATCTGGCGCAGGCTTTCGGTATAGGTGGCAAGCCATGCCAGACCGTGCGCGGCGGTCTGGTTTGCCTCGATCAGCTTGGCGGAGACCTTTCCATCCACGCTTACCACGTCCCGCAGAACGGATTTCGCCCGCTCGAGAATGTCTTCGACCGGGGCGACCGCAGCGCCGGTCAGCGCCAGAAGATCGGGGAGAAGAATATCGGCGGCGCTTGAAATGTCCTGGCCATCATGGGGCATGAATCGGCTCCTTTGCTGGTGTTGCTTGGTCCTAATCACTTTGCAGGTGCAGCGCAACAATAATACGCCAAGATAAGTCTTTGCGTTCAATAATTGCGCGAAGATTTTGGCCGTGCACTTAACTAAGCAAATGATATGACTGCGCAATGAGCATTCTATTCGACTTGATGACCCCTGCCAGTTTTGCCCTCGCGCTTGCCGTCGTGCTTGTGGCGGGCACGGTAAAGGGCATGGTGGGCTTTGCCATGCCGATGATCATGATCTCGGGGCTTGGTATTTTCCTGCCCCCGGAAATCGCGCTCGCCGGGTTGATCCTGCCCACCGTTGCCACCAACGGGTTCCAGGCGCTGCGCCATGGCCGGGCTGCGGCGGTCGAATCGATCAAGCGTTTCCGGGTCTTCCTGTTGGTGGGGCTCGTGTTTCTACTCTCAAGCGCCCAGCTGGTGCGGTTTCTCGATCCGCAGACCATGCTGCTCTTGCTGGGGGTTCCGGTGTCGATCTTTGCGCTGATCCAGCTTTTCGGCGTGCGGATGACGCTTGCGGCCCCGAGTCAAAAGATCGAGGCCGGGGTCGGGGCCTTTGCCGGGTTCATCGGCGGCATGTCCGGTGTCTGGGGGCCGCCGACGGTGCTGTATCTGACCGCGCTGAACACGCCCAAGGCCGACCAGATGCGGGTGCAGGGGGTGATTTACGGCATGGGCGCGGTGGCGCTTGTGATCGCGCATCTCGGCTCGGGCGTGCTTAATCGCGACAGTATCCCGTTTTCCGCCCTGATGATCGTGCCCGCGCTTGTGGGCATGTGGATCGGGGGCAAGTTGCAGGACCGGATCGACCAGACCACCTTTCGCAAGATCACCCTTGCGGTTCTGCTGGTTGCCGGGCTGAACCTCGTGCGGCGGGGGCTGGGCCTTTAATCAGGCGCCCATGTAGCCTTCGCATCCGCCGGCGATCTGCGGCAGTTCTTCGGCAGGCACCACGTGGAACGGCACCCGGTAGAGCATTTCACCGTTGTGATAGGCCGAGAGGATCCATTCGCCGGGCACCATCTCTTCCATCAGGTCAAAGCTGTAGGCGTTGATCGACGGGCCTTCGCCGCCCAGCACGGTGACATAGCGCTGGGCGTTTTGGCCGGAGGACGTAAAGGGCGGGTGGATCAGTTCGATCAGCACCGGCGACAGTACGTCATCGCTGTGCGTCTGCGTGCGCACGCCAAAGGAAATGCCGGGCGCGGCGGGGATCACCCGCGTTTCCCAGCGTATCTCGGGCGTTTCGGGCAGAAGGTCGATCTTCTGGGCGTGGGTTTCGGGGGCGGGGACTTCGCCAACCGACACCAGCTTGCAGAACGCGCCGAACTTGATCGAGAGGACCTCGGAATCGAAACTCGGGCCGTCTTCGGCGGCTTGGGCAGGCAGGGCCAGCAGGATCAGGGCGGCGGCTAGAAAACGCATGCATTCACGTGACGCCCGCACGGGGGTGATGTCAAGCGGAGGCAGGATCACTTGAACGCGAAACGCCCCCCGTGAGGGAGGCGTTTGTCAATTCGTGGCAGGTCTTAGCCGATGGCGCAGGCTTTTACGTCATCGTCGATATAGGGCACGTACTGCTCGAAGTTGTCGGCAAACATCTGAACCAGCTTGGCGGCCTGCTTGTCGTATCCTTCGGGGTTGCCCCATGTGCGGCGCGGATCGAGCAGAACCTGCGGCACGCCCGGCACGTCGACGGGCACGTCAAAGCCGAAATTCGGATCCTTGCGGAATTCGGCGGTGGCGAGCGATCCGTCCAGCGCGGCGGTCAGCAGCGAACGGGTGGCTTTGATCGGCATCCGGTTGCCCGTGCCATAGGCACCGCCGGTCCAACCGGTGTTCACCAGCCAGCAGGTCGCGCCGTGCTGGGCGATCTTTTCACGCAGCAGGTTGCCATAGACTTCGGGGCGGCGCGGCATGAAGGGCGCACCGAAGCAGGTCGAGAAGGTCGGCTGAGGCTCGGTCACACCGCGCTCGGTTCCGGCCACCTTGGCGGTGAAGCCCGACAGGAAGTGATACATCGCCTGCGCCGGGGTCAGCCGCGCGATCGGAGGCAGAACGCCGAAAGCGTCGCAGGTCAGCATGATGATGTTCTTGGGGTGCCCGCCAAGCGCTGTCTTGGATGCGTTCGAGATATATTCGAGCGGGTAGGCGCAGCGCATGTTCGCGGTCAGGCTGTCATCCTCGAAATCGAGTTCAAAGGTTTCCTCGTCAAAGATCATGTTCTCGATGACGGTGCCGAACTTGCTGGTGGTCGCGTAGATTTCCGGCTCGGCTTCGGGGCTGAGCGAGATCGTCTTGGCGTAACAACCGCCCTCGAAGTTGAAGGTGCCGCGGTCGGACCAGCCGTGCTCGTCATCACCGATCAGCGTGCGGTCCGGGTCGGCCGAGAGCGTGGTTTTACCGGTGCCCGACAGGCCGAAGAAGACGGCAGTGTCGACCGGGTTGCCGGTGGCGTGGTTGGCCGAGCAGTGCATCGGCATGATGCCTTTTTCGGGCAACAGGTAGTTCAGCAGGGTGAAAACCGATTTCTTGTTTTCGCCTGCGTATTCCGTGCCACCGATAAGGATAAGCTTCTTGTCGAAGTTCATCGCGATCACGGTGTCAGAGCGGCAGTTGTGCTTTTCCGGGTTCGCCTTGAAGCTCGGGCAGTTGATTACCGTGTAATCGGCCACGAATTCGTCAAGGTCGGCGCGGTCGGGACGGCGCAGCATGTGGCGGATGAAGAGACCGTGCCAGGCCAGTTCGGTGATCATCCGCACGTCGATGGAGTTTGCCGGATCGGCGCCGCCGACGAGATCCTGCACAAAGTAATCCTTGCCCTTCATGTGTTCGAGCATGTCCGCGTGCAGCGCGTCGAACCCTTCGGGCGACATCTCGGCGTTGTTTTCCCACCAGATCTTGTCCGCCACCGATTCGGTTTTTACGACGTGTTTATCCTTGGGGGAACGGCCGGTGAATTTGCCGGTGCTGACCAGAAAGGCGCCGCCATTGCCAAGCGAACCTTCGCCACGCTTGAGCGCCGCTTCGACAAGCGCAGGCTCCATCAGGTTATAATAGACATTGCCGAGACCTTCGATACCCTGGTCTTCAAGCTGGAAATTCGGATTTACCCGTCCTGATGTCATCGTGTTGTCTCCTTTGGCGGCACTGGCCCAATTCCGACACCAAACAACGTGTCGTAAAGGCCTCTTAACATGACGGTTTAATCCATGAACAGAAGGGTTTGGCTGAGTTAGCGCAACCAAGGCGAGGTTTAGCGCAACCAAGAAATTCGGTGCCGACAATCCTGCGTGATCTGTGCGACAATTCAGTCAATCATAATGTTTTTTTGCACTAATCGCATTCAAAGAATGGGATGATTCGTAGTTAAGGATTGATTCGGTTGGGCAAAGCGGCAATGTATGCGGAAAAAAACAGTATATAATGGGCAGAATAGGGGCGCTTTATGTCTAAGATAGCATTGGTAGATGATGACAGGAATATCCTGACATCCGTGTCCATGACACTCGAAGCAGAAGGCTTCGAAGTCGAAACTTACAATGACGGTCAGGCGGCGCTGGATGCGTTCAACAAGAACCTGCCCGACATGGCCGTGCTCGACATCAAGATGCCGCGCATGGACGGGATGGATCTGTTGCAGCGCCTCCGCCAGAAAAGCCAGATGCCGGTGATCTTCCTGACCTCGAAAGACGACGAGATCGATGAGGTTCTTGGTCTGCGCATGGGCGCTGACGACTACGTCAAGAAACCCTTTTCGCAGCGCCTCCTGGTCGAACGTATCCGCGCGCTTCTGCGCCGTCAGGACGCGGTCGAGGGCGACGCGACCGGCACCGGCCCAGAGGCCAAGGTAATGGAACGCGGACATCTGCGCATGGACCCGCTGCGCCATTCGGTCAGCTGGAAAGGGAAGGACGTCTCTCTTACGGTGACCGAGTTCCTGTTGCTGCAGGCACTGGCCCAGCGGCCCGGTTTCGTGAAATCCCGCGATCAGCTGATGGACGTGGCCTATGACGATCAGGTCTATGTCGACGACCGTACGATTGACAGCCATATCAAGCGCTTGCGCAAAAAGATGCGCAGTGCCGACGATGAGTTCTCGGCCATCGAGACTCTTTACGGCATCGGTTATCGCTACAACGAAGAATAAGCAGCTCGCATGAGCATCGCCGGAAGGACATTCGTGCGCGACGCAGGCACCACGCCGAACCATCGCAGGGGCGATGTTGTGCTGGGGGACGATTGGGTCGCCCCGAACAACAATGTTGCCGAGGAACTGCGGGTCAAGCGCGCCCGGCGTAACCTTCTGTCGCTGAAGGGATCGCCCCTGACGCGCAAGATCGTGATGTTCAACCTGATCGCGTTGATCATCCTCGTGGCGGGTATCCTCTATCTTAACGAAACCCGTGACAGCCTTGTGGTGCAGCGCGCCAATGCGCTTGCCGGTGAAACCGGGCTTGTCGCGAACGTGTTCGAGGCCCGTATCGGGGAGCTTGACCAGGCCTCTTTCGCGCGCCGGAACGATGCGGTGGTCCAGCAGACGCTGGAAATTCTCAGCCTTCGCAACGGTGTCGAAGTGCTGGTATTCGATATCTCCGGTCGGCTTGTGGGCCGCACCAAGGGATCGGACCAGAACGCGACGCTTACCGCGCTGACCCAGGAAACATCGTCGCGGACCGTGCTGACAGACGGTCTGACGAAACTTTGGAATGCGGCCACCTCGATTTTCGCACCGAGCGAAGTTGCCGATTTCCGCAGCCTCGAGGACCAGCTGCGCGAGGCGGTGCGGCCTACGCTCGAAAACGGCATGATGGTGGAAACCGGGCTTGATACGGTCGGGGGCACGGTCCTGTCGGCGATGGCGCCGATCATGCATGAGGGCAGCGCCATTGGCGTCGTCGCGATGGCCAGCCGTTCCGGTGAAATCGACGCGCTTGTGCGCAGTGGACGCGAGCGTGTGCTGCAGATGTTCCTGATTGCGATCCTTGTTTCCATCGGGCTGAGCCTTGTGCTGGCGTCAACCATCGCGAATCCGCTTGCCGATCTGGCCGAGGCGGCCGAGCTTGACCGTGACCGCAATGCCCGCGCGATGTCGCCGGGCCGCGTGCGTATTCCCGACCTGTCGGAGCGTCCCGATGAAATCGGGCGCCTGTCTCGGGCGCTGCGTGGCATGGTCTCGGCGCTTTACAACCGGATCGACGGGAACGAGCAGTTCGCGGCCGATGTGTCGCACGAAATCAAGAACCCGCTGGCGAGCCTGCAATCCGCCGTCGGCACACTGCGCATGGTCAAGCGTGACGATCAGCGCGAAAAGCTGCTGGATGTGATCGAACACGACGTGCGCCGGCTCGACCGTCTTGTCAGCGATATATCGAACGCCTCCCGTCTTGATGCCGAGCTGGTCAAGGAGGAAGAAGAGCCTTTCGATCTTCTGTCGATGCTCACCAACCTCAACCAGTATCTCGGCGAAGACGCCAAGGCAAAGGGCGTGGATTACATCACCGATCTGCCGTCCGGCCCTATCGTCATTCAGGGTCTCGAGGCGCGTCTGGCGCAGGTGTTCGTCAACCTGATCACCAATGCGATTTCCTTTTGCGAAGAGGGCGATGCGATCCGTGTCTGGGTCCGCAAACGGGAAAACAGGGTGCTGGTCGTGGTTGAGGATACCGGCCCCGGCATTCCAGATCAGGCGCTGAGCAAGGTCTTCAAACGGTTCTATTCGCAGCGACCCGAAGAGCATTTCGGCAATAACTCCGGCCTTGGTCTGGCGATTTCGAAACAGATCGTCGAGGCGCATGGCGGGGTGATCTGGGCCGAGAATATCCGGCCTACGCAGGCCGACATCACGTCTGACCCGCTGGGCGCACGCTTTGTCGTGGGCCTGCCGGTCTGATCCGCCCGCTCCGCGATGGAGCGCCCATCAGATACCATCATTCACGCGTCCTGCGTGGCCTGGAACGACCGGGCGTTATTGATCCTCGGAGCGTCGGGTGCCGGTAAATCGGGCCTGGCCCTGCAATTGATGGCCCATGGTTGCCTGCTTGTGGCCGATGACCGGACGGCGCTGACCTCTTCCCCGCCGGACCTGATCGCCTCTTGCCCCGACCCGATCCGTGGTCTGATCGAGGCACGGGGTGTCGGCCTCTTGCGTGCCGAAACGGTGGCGCAGGCAAGGGTGGCATGGGCGGTCGATCTTGATCGCGAAGAAACGGAACGCCTGCCGCACAATCGAAAAATTGATCTGCTGGGGCACTCTGTCCCCTTGCTTCATGCGGTGAAATCGCCTCATTTTGCCGCGTCCGTGCTGCAACTCCTCAAGGCCGGACGACAGGAAGACAACTCATGCTGACGCAGCCGCAGCCATCTAAACTGGTTCTGGTCACCGGGCCCTCGGGCGCCGGGCGGTCCACGTCGATCAACGTGCTCGAAGATCTGGGGTTCGAGGCGATCGACAACCTGCCGCTTGGCCTTGTCCCACGCCTGCTCGAAGGGCCGGGGGCGGATCGTCCCCTGGCGCTGGGGATCGACGCGCGCAATCGTGATTTCTCGACCTCGGGTCTGCTGGACGTGATCGATGCGCTTGCCGCGCGGCGTGAGATCGACCTGACCGTGCTCTATCTAGACTGCCAGCCCGATGTGCTGCTGCGCCGGTTTTCGGAAACGCGCCGTCGGCATCCGCTGGCCCCCGCGGAAAGTCCCGATATCGGCGTTGCGCGGGAAATGGACCTGCTGGCACCGATCCGCGAGCGGGCGGATACGCTTGTCGATACTTCGGAATTCAACGTGCATGAACTGCGGGCCGAGATCGCAAGGCTTTTCGCGCCGAATGAAAGGCGTGAACTGGCGCTGTCCATCCATTCCTTTTCCTACAAGCGCGGCCTGCCGCGCGGAATCGATATGGTTTTCGACTGCCGGTTTCTGAACAACCCCTATTGGCAACCCGATCTGCGCGGGCTTGACGGGCGGTCCCAGCGGGTTGCGGATTACGTTGCGAATGACCCGAGGTTCGAACCCTTCTTTGACAAGGTGCTGGACCTTACAAAAATGCTTCTCCCTGCCTATGTAGACGAGGGCAAATCGCATTTGTCGATTGCCTTTGGCTGCACGGGCGGGCAACACCGCTCTGTCACCCTTGCGGAAAGCCTTGCCAAGGCTCTTGCAGAGGGGGGGCAGCAAGTGTCAATTAGGCATCGCGAGCTCGACCAGGGCCGCTTGGCGACTGAGAGTAAGGTTTGATCGGTATCGTAATCGTGGCGCATGGTGGGTTGGCCAAGGAGTATCTGGCCGCCATCGAGCATGTCGTGGGCAAACAGCCCGGCATGATCGCTGTCTCTATCGAAGCGGACCACGACCGGGACGCCAAGCAGCAGGAAATCTGCGCTGCGGCGGACGCGGTGGATGTGGGTGACGGGGTTGTGATGGTCACCGATCTGTTCGGCGGCTCGCCTTCCAACCTGAGCCTTCTGGCCTGCCGCCCTGTCAACCGCCGAATCCTATATGGCGCGAACCTGCCGATGCTGCTGAAACTGGCCAAAAGCCGCCACTTGCCCGTTGGCGATGCGGTGCGCATCGCAATGGATGCCGGGCGCAAATACATCAACACCCAAAATGTCAGTCCCGAATAAAGGCTCCCGCAGAAGATGACGCAGCTGACCTTGAAGATCGTCAACGAAAAAGGGCTGCACGCGCGCGCATCGGCCAAACTCGTCGAAGTGGTGGAATCCTTCGATGCGCAGGCCGAGGTGTCGCGGGATGGCCTTGCTGCATCAGGTGACAGCATTATGGGCCTTTTGATGTTGGCAGCTTCCCGCGGAACGACTATTGACGTGGAAACATCCGGACCTGATGCTGAGGCACTGGCCAAGGCGATCGAGGCACTGGTGGCGGATAAGTTCGGCGAAGGTTTCTGACCGTAGCCGGGCGATTATGTTGATACAGGGTGGGGATAGCCTGTGGTAGACAGTTTTCACAACACTTCACCTGCCGGTCGCGGCGTGGTGCCCAATGGCGGCGCTGGTGCAGAGGCGGAACAAACGGTCGATTTCAAAAAATACGACCGCAGCACGCTTTCCTACGCGACGACATTCGACGATCCGTGGAAGGCGAACCTGATCCGTGCGATTGAGTTCTGTACCGGCAAGCTGACCATCGTGCGGCTGATCCGCGAGTTTGAGCGACGCGGTGCGCCGCGCGGGCAGGAATTCTGGCGGGCCTGCCTTGATGTCATGGGCATCGACCTGACAACCCCGCAGCACCAGCTTGAACGCATACCCTCCGAAGGACCGGTCATCGTGGTGGCGAACCACCCGCATGGCATGGTCGACGGCATGATCTTTGCCGATCTGATCGGGCAGGTCCGGCCCGATTACCGCATCCTGACCCGCTCGCTCCTGACGGCAATCGACGAGGAAGCCGGGAGCTACATGATCCCCGTGCCCTTCCCGCACGATCCCGAAGCGCAGCGCAAGGGGGTCGAGATGCGTGCCCGCGCGATGGCGCATCTCAAGGATGGTGGCGTTGTGGCGCTGTTCCCGTCGGGCGTGGTCGCGGCGTCAGAGACATGGTTCGGCCCGGCCATCGAGGCCGAGTGGAACGTCTTTACCGCCAAGCTGATCCGCCGCTCGGGCGCGACGGTGGTGCCGATGAAATTCCCCGGCGCGAATTCGCGCGCCTACCAGATCGCCAACAAGCTGTCGCCGATCCTGCGGCAGGGTCTGTTGCTGCATGAAATCGTCCATGCGCTGAACAAGCCGCAGGGGCCGATCGTGGGCCAGCCGCTGGATCAGGAAACCATTGACAGTTTCGCCGATGATCCGCGCGGCTTTATGGCCTGGCTTCGCAATCACACGCTTTCGCTGACCGACTGACGCGCTTAGCGCGTCGGGACCGGGGTTTCGCCGCGGTAATCGTAGAACCCGCGCTGAGTCTTGCGGCCCAGCCATCCGGCTTCGACGTATTTCGTCAGCAGCGGGCAGGGGCGGTATTTCGTATCCGCAAGCCCGTCGTGCAGTACATTCATGATCGCAAGGCAGGTGTCGAGCCCGATGAAATCGGCCAGCTCCAGCGGGCCCATCGGATGGTTCGCGCCAAGCTTGAGAGCCTCGTCGATGCTGTTCACATTGCCGACGCCCTCGTAGAGCGTATAGACCGCCTCGTTGATCATCGGCATCAGGATGCGGTTGACGATGAAGGCAGGAAAATCTTCGGCCGAGGCAGCGGTCTTGCCCAGCCGTTCCACCACGCCAAGGCAGGCCTTGTAGGTCGGCTCGTCGGTGGCAATGCCCCGGATCAGTTCCACCAGTTGCATCACCGGCACCGGGTTCATGAAATGGAACCCCATGAACCGTTCGGGCCGGTCCGTACGGCTTGCCAGACGGGTGATCGAGATGGACGAGGTGTTTGAGGTCAGGATCGTGTGATCCTGAAGATGGGGCTGCAGATCGTCAAAGATTGCGCGCTTTACACTTTCGCGCTCAGTCGCGGCCTCGATCACCAGATCGGACTGGCCTAGGTCGGCCAGTTGCAGGGTCGTCTTGATACGGGAGAGCGACGCTTCCATGACGCTCTCTTCCAGCTTGCCACGCGACACCTGCCGGCTAAGGTTGCCACGAATGGTTTCAAGGGCCTTGTCGAGCGCCTGCTGCGACACATCCGTCAGCAGCACATCGTATTCCGCGACGGCCATAACATGCGCGATTCCGTTGCCCATCTGGCCTGCGCCGATCACCCCGATTGTCTGAATAGCCATCGCATCTTTCCCTGATTTTGCTGCCCGAGTTTAGCTGTGCGGGCGGGGCAGGGACAAGGGGCCACCGCCGGAGAAAAATATTTAGATTTGGTCTCTTAGGATTTTGGCAATCGCTTTGCGTCATACCTTTCGGCGGGTGAAAGAAATTTTTGGTGGGTGTTATGAGTTTTCAGACCTTTGGCGCAGATGCGCCCGGTGAGGAGTCGTGCCATTACGGCGCGTCCAAATTGCAATGTCGCGGTCCGGCGCGACAATTCGATACGCCGTATATGGTTGCAATGGGCGACAGCGAAACGTTCGGAAAGTTCGTGAAATATCCGTTTGCCGCGCTGCTGGAAAAGTCGATCGGCATTCCCTGCGTCAATCTCGGTTCGCCGAATTCCGGCCTCGATGCGCTGTTGCAGGACCCGGACCTGATCCGCATCGCCAAATCCGCCGATCTTGCGATCATTCAGGCGATGGGCGCGCAGAACCTGACCAACCGGTTTTTCCGGGTTCATCCCCGGCGCAATGACCGGTTCCTCGAACCGACTCCTGTGCTTCTCGACGTGTTCCCCGAGGTGGATTTCACCGATTTCGCCTTTACCAACCACATGATGCACAGCCTGCAGCAGGTATCTTCGCGCCGGTTTTCCCTGATCGCGGATGAGCTGAAACAGGCGTGGGTTAAGCGGATGCACCTCTTGCTGCGCCAGTTCGCGCGCAAGCCTATCCTGCTCTGGCTGCGATACGACACCGTGTCGGGGTTTGGAGAGGCGACGCATAACCCGTTTCTCGTGGACGAGGCGATGGTGGCCGAGCTCAAGCGAAATCTGCGGCAGGTGGTCGAGATACCGGTTCAGCCGGCCTCGGCAGCGCAGGAGATGAACGCGATGATTTTCGCGACGGCCGAACAGGAAGCGGCGGCAAACATGATCGGGCAGGCGACCCATCATCGCATCGCCAAGGAATTGCGCCGGGTGCTGAAACCCGAGGCCCAAAGAAAAAGGCCCGCCTGACGGCGGGCCATTCCAAAATTCTTTGAAGGGCGCTTACAGCTTTTCGATCAGCGCCGGAACGGCTTCGAAGAGGTCCGCGACCAGGCCGTAATCGGCAACCTGGAAGATCGGCGCTTCTTCGTCCTTGTTGATGGCAACGATGACCTTGGAGTCCTTCATGCCTGCAAGGTGCTGGATCGCGCCCGAGATGCCGACTGCGACATAGAGATCGGGGGCGACGACCTTACCGGTCTGGCCAACCTGCCAGTCGTTCGGAGCAAAGCCCGAGTCGACGGCTGCGCGCGACGCACCAACAGCGGCGCCGAGCTTGTCGGCCAGTTTTTCGATCAGGGCAAAGTCTTCTTCGGAGCCAACGCCACGACCGCCAGAGACGACAACGCCAGCCGAGGTCAGCTCGGGGCGGTCGCTTTCGGCAACCTTGTCTTCGACCCATTCGGACAGGCCGGGGTTTTCAGCTGCCGAAACGGTTTCGACCGAGGCGGAGCCGCCTTCGCCAGCCGCGTCAAAGGTCGAGGTGCGGAAGGTGATGACCTTTTTCGCATCTGCGGATTTGACCGTCTGGATCGCGTTACCGGCATAGATCGGGCGTTCAAAGGTCGACCCGTCAACGACACCGGAAGCATCCGAGATCACCATCACGTCAAGCAGGGCCGCGACGCGGGGCATCACGTTCTTGGCATCGGTGGTGGCGGGGGCGACGATATGCTCGTAGTCGCCAGCCAGCGACACGATCAGCGCCGCGGTGGTTTCGGCCATTCGGTGACCCAGCGAGGGATCTTCGGCAACCAGAACCTTGGACGCGCCATCCAGCTTGGCAGCGGCTTCACCGGCTGCGGCAGCAGAGGCGCCACAGCAGAGAATGGTCACGTCACCCAGCTGCTTGGCAGCGGTCATCGCCTTGGCGGTGGCGTCCATCGCGAGTTCGCCATCGGTGACTTCTGCGAGAAGAAGAACAGCCATTACACGATTCCCTTTTCTTTGAGTTTGGCGACCAGCGTGTCGACATCGGGCACCATTTCGCCAGCGGCGCGGGCTTCGGGCTCGGTCGTTTTCACGATCTCAAGACGCGGGGAGATATCAACGCCGTAATCTTCGGGCGTCTTTTCATCCAGCGGCTTTTTCTTCGCCTTCATGATGTTCGGCAGCGACGCATAGCGTGGCTCGTTCAGACGCAGGTCGACCGAGATGATGGTCGGCATGTTGACCTTGATGGTCTGGAGACCGCCGTCCACTTCGCGGGTCACAACGGCCTTGTCGCCGTCGATGTCCAGTTCAGAGGCAAATGTGCCCTGCGACCAGCCGAGCAGTGCGGAAAGCATCTGGCCGGTGGCGTTCATGTCATTGTCGATCGCCTGCTTGCCGCAGAGAACGATACCGGGCTGCTCTTCCTCGACGACCTTGGCAAGGATCTTGGCGACGGAAAGCGGTTCGATGTCATTGTGCACATCTTCCGAAGCCACGACGAGGATCGCGCGGTCGGCACCCATCGCCAGAGCGGTCCGCAGGGTTTCCTGCGCCTGCTTCACACCGATGGAGACGGCGACGATTTCTTCTGCCTTGCCGGCTTCCTTGAGGCGGATGGCCTCTTCGACGGCAATCTCGTCGAACGGGTTCATGGACATCTTCACGTTCGCCAGATCGACGCCGCTGCCATCCGATTTCACTCGGACTTTCACGTTGTAGTCGATCACGCGCTTGACAGGTACCAGTACCTTCATCTGCGGTTCTCTCCTTGGTCTTTCGAGCCGTGCAATCGGCCCCGATTTGAATCATCCCCGCAGTTGATAACGGGCGTTACGGGTCTGAAACAGTGCAAAATCGTCATGTTACAGCCAACGACGCCGCGTTTTGGCCCCTTTGGCATCTTCTTGCAAGGGTGGGAGCGCTATCTTTTGTTCGCTATGCGGAATTTTATTCCGCAAAATTCAGCGATTTGCGCCCGGCACCCACAACACATCTTTGTCCCCGTTGTCATTCACATGTCGCGCGGCCACGAAAAACCAGTCGCTAAGCCGGTTCAGATAGCGGATCGCTGCCGGATTAACCTCTTCGCTGGCGGCAAGTTCCACGGCCAGCCGTTCGGCGCGGCGCGCGACGGTCCGGCAGACATGCAGATAGGCGGACAGGGGACTGCCGCCGGGCAGGACAAAGCTGCGCAACGGGGCGAGATCGGCGTTCATGGCGTCGATTTCGGCCTCGAGCCTGTCGACCTGCGCATCGACCATCCGCAGCGGCGGGTATTCGGATTGCGCATCCAGCGCCATATCGGGGCGGCAGAGATCCGCGCCAAGGTCGAACAGGTCATTCTGAATGCGCATCAGCGCCGCGTCGACATCCCCTTCGGCATGCAGGCGGGCGACACCGACCTGCGCGTTCAACTCGTCGCTGGTGCCATAGGATTCGACCCGAAGCGCGTATTTGTCGACGCGCGCGTTATTGCCAAGCGCGGTCTGCCCTTTGTCGCCGGTTCGGGTGTAGATCTTGTTCAGGACAACCATCAATCAGCCTCCGTTCTGGCGCAGATAGATGAACAGCAGGATGAGCAGCACCGCCACGAACTGGAGCAACAGGCGCAGACGCATCATCTTGTTGGCGTATTTCGCGTTGAACTTGCCGCCCTTGGCAAATCCGCCAATGCCGATGGCCAGAACGAGGACGACGGCACCAAGCATGACAAGGATAAATATATATAACGGAGACATCGCATCCTCTCGGTAGAACTTGTCAGCTGCCTATCCTGTTACCCACCGGTTTGCGAATCCCAAATTGGCGCAGGCTACAGGCGCGAGATGACCCGGTCGCTCATCGAGGTACTGAGCACGCGCCGAAGATAGGCCGCGATATATGTCGCGGTCGTGACATAGTATCTGGGGCGCGGCCTTGTGGCTTCAAGCGCGTGGACCAGTTTCGCCGTAACCGCCGAGGCCGGAAGCTCGAACCGGTCCGGGCCAGACGGGGTGTACATGCGCTTGACCAGCCCGGATTCGTAGGCGTCGTGATGCGGTGAATTCTGCCAGTCGATATAGGTCTCGAAATAGGGGATGCCCTTTTCGCGAAAGGCGGTGGTGATCGGACCGGGTTCGATCAGGATGACGTCGATGCCCGAGCCGCGCAATTCGATCCGCATCACGTCGCTCAGCCCTTCGAGCGCGTGTTTGGTTGCGGTGTAGGCGCCGCGCCAGCGCATATAGGTCAGCCCCAGCGCCGAGGAGCACTGGACGATCCGCCCGTGCCCCTGCCGGCGCATGACCGGAATCACCTGCCGCGTCAGGTCATGCCAGCCAAAGAAGTTCGATTCGAAGATGTCGCGCAGCCCGTCGGTCGGCAGATCCTCGACCGCGCCGTTCAGGGCATGGGCACCGTTGTTGAACAGCGCATCGAGCTTGCCTGAGGTAGCGGTCAGCACGCTGTCCATGGTCTCGTCGATGCTTGCCGTGTCGCAATAGTCGAGCCGTGGTGACTCGAACCCCTCGGCGATAAGCGCGTCGCAATCCGCCTGCTTTCGGCACGAAGCAAATACCCGCCAGCCCCTGTTGCGCAAGTTGCGCGCCGCGTCCAGACCGATGCCCGATGAACACCCTGTAATCAAAATGGATTTCTGCATGTCCCGACCAAGTTAGTTCGCGCAAGTCATGCGTTGCAATACGGGCGGGCGCAATGGCCGGAAGTGATCGAAAAAGGGTTGGGTCGATACGCTTTCGCGTCAGTCGGCGGTCGAAACCAACCGAGCAGCGATCCAGCCTACCCGGTCTTCGGGCAGGGCGCGCAGGCGCAGCCAGCCCCGGCCGTTGTTCTCCAGCACTTCAACCGTGTGGCCACGGTCAAGCCGGTCGACGATATCGTTATCCGTGCCCGGTCCGGCGCGCATGTTCACGCGGGTCGCGACGATCTCGCGCAGGTCGGCTTCGGGTTCCGGGGCAGGGCGAACCGCGACTTCCTCGACGGTTGCGTCCGACGTGGCGCTCACATCACGCAGCGAGGCGACGTTGTACTGGCTCAGCGGTTCGCCTTCGAACTGGGACAACCCGCGCAGGCTGTTGGAGGCTTCTTCGGAAACCTTGAGCGAAGCGGGCTGGATCATCGGGTTGCCAGCGGGGGCTGGCGTCTTGGCCATCGCGAGTTTTTCGGGCTTGGCTGGCTGAGACGCCTGCAGCGCGCGTTCTTCGCGAACCTGTTTCAGCAACGACTTCGTGGCCGGAGATGCAGAGGGGGAAGCAGTCGTGGTCTGAGCCTGTGCCATCAACGCCTCACCTGCATGCGGCGGCTTGAAATCGGCACCGCCGCTCAGCTCATAGAAAACCCAGGCCATAAGGCCAAATGAGACAATGATAAACTTAGGCACTGAACACCCCCTAAAAACTAGTAACTTTATGAAATACACCGAAAAGCAGCATTCGGTTCCCACCAGCCTACCGTAAATCGGCGATTCGGGACACGTTATGCGGTAGAAAAAACACAGGCCGCGTCTTTCGGAGGTTAGGCCGCTTTCGCCTGTGGATAAGATAAACCACCGTCTTTACCCGGCTCATTGGCCATTGTACCACCCCATATATGAATGATGACGTCGATGACCCCAACATGAAGCGCCCCGAGGATCTCGGGCAGGTATCCGAACCGCTGCGTCGCGCGATTGGCGAGCGTTATCTGACTTATGCGCTCTCGACGATCATGCACCGCGCGCTGCCGGATGCGCGCGACGGGCTCAAGCCGGTGCATCGGCGAATCCTCTACGCGATGCGCGAATTGCGCCTGACCAGCACCGGGGGCTTCCGTAAGTCCGCCAAGATCAGCGGCGACGTGATGGGTAACTATCACCCGCATGGCGATAGCGCGATCTATGACGCGATGGCGCGACTGGCGCAGGATTTCAACGTCCGTTATCCGCTGGTCGATGGGCAGGGTAACTTTGGCAATATCGACGGCGACAACCCGGCCGCCAGCCGATACACCGAAGCGCGTCTTACCGTGGTGGCCGAGGCGCTGCTTGACGGGCTGAACGAGGATGCCGTCGACTTCCGCGAGAATTACGATGGCACGCTGACCGAACCGGTCGTGCTTCCGGCCGAGTTTCCGCATCTGCTGGCAAACGGATCGTCGGGCATCGCTGTCGGCATGGCGACGAATATTCCGCCGCATAACATCGCCGAACTCTGCGATGCCTGTCTGCACCTGATCCGTACGCCAAATGCACAGGACGATACGCTGCTCAACTACGTGCCGGGGCCGGACTTTCCGACCGGCGGCGTGATCGTCGAGCCGCCCGAGAGCATCGCACAGGCCTATCGCACCGGGCGCGGATCATTCCGGCTGCGCTGTTCTTACGAGATCGAAGACCTCGGGCGCGGCCAGTGGCAGATCGTGGTCACCGAGATTCCCTATCAGGTTCAGAAATCCAAGCTTATCGAACGTATCGCGGACCTGATCCAGACCAAGAAGATCCCGATTCTGGCCGATATTCGCGATGAATCGGCGGATGACATCCGCATGGTGCTTGAACCCAAGTCCAAGAACGTCGATCCCGAGGTTCTGATGGGCATGCTCTACCGCAATTCGGAACTCGAAGTGCGGTTCTCGCTGAACATGAACGTGCTGATCGACGGTGTGACGCCCAAGGTCTGCTCGATGAAAGAGGTGCTGCGGGCCTTCCTCGATCACCGCCAAGAGGTGTTGTTGCGCCGGTCGCGTCACCGGATGCGCAAGATCGACCACCGGCTCGAGGTACTTTCGGGCCTGATCACCGCTTTCCTCAACCTCGACCGCGTGATCGACATCATCCGCTATGATGACGATCCAAAGGCAGCGCTGATGTACGAGGACTGGAGCCGTCCGCACCAGCAGACGATTGCCCGGGCGACCTCGGAACGCGATTACGTTTCGCCCCTGCTTGGGGTCGATGTTTCCTCGCTGACGCTGGTGCAGGATCTGGACGCCTCGGCGCCGGGCATACTGGCCGAAACCGCGCCCGAAGGCATTCCGCGCAGCTATGCGGGACGTGAGAACGGGCTGTCCGACGTTCAGGCCGAAGCCATCCTTAACATGCGCCTGCGCAGCCTGCGGCGTCTCGAGGAAGAGGCGCTGGTACGCGAACGCGATGCGCTGATGGCGGAACGCGCGGACCTTGAGGATCTGCTTGGCAGTGAAGAGCTGCAATGGGCCAAGATCGCGGATCAGATGCGCGCCACCAAGAAACAGTTTGGCAAGGACTATCCCGGCGGCGCGCGCCGCACCCGTCTGGAAGAGGCTGGCGAGGTCGAGGAAGTGCCACTCGAGGCGATGATCGACCGTGAACCGATCACGGTGGTCTGCTCGCAGATGGGCTGGATCCGCGCGATGACCGGCCATATCGACCTCGAACGCGAGTTGAAGTTCAAGGACGGTGACGGTCCGCGCTTCATCTTCCACGCGGAAACCACGGATCGCCTGCTGGTATTTGGCTCGAACGGGCGGTTCTACACGCTCAGCGCCTCGAACCTGCCCGGTGGGCGGGGGATGGGGGAACCGCTGCGCCTGATGGTCGACCTGCCCAACGAATCCGAGATCGTCGATCTGTTCATCCACGTGCCGGACCGCCGGTTGCTGGTGGCGTCTTCGGCTGGCGATGGGTTCGTGGTGCCGGAATCCGAGGTGGTGGCCCAGACCCGGTCGGGCAAGCAGGTGCTGAACGTCAAGGGCGACGTCAAGGCCAAGGTCTGCACGCCGCTGACCGGCAATGCGATCGCCGTGGTCGGCGAGAACCGCAAGGTGCTTGTCTTCATGGCAGAGGAACTGCCCGAGATGGGCCGCGGCAAGGGCGTGCGGCTGCAAAAGTACAAGGACGGCGGTCTCAGCGATGCGACGAGCTTCCTGCTCGAAGCGGGCCTCAGCTGGCTCGACCCGGCGGGTCGTACCCGCACCCAGACCGACCTGTCGGAATGGATGGGCAAGCGCGCCGGGACCGGCCGCATGGCGCCGCGCGGATTCCCCCGTGACAACCGGTTTACCGGGGGGTGACATCTGTACAGCACCTGTACACCATCTGTGCACCAGCCGTGCACATTCGGCGTCTTGATTTGCTTAGATGGCCCCGCCGGGCTATCTGGCGCTGACAGTACAAATGCGAACTACCCCGAAAGAGACGTTCAATGCTTCGACTGATGACCCTGCTCTGCGCCCTGACGATGATCTCGGCCTGTGCAACAACGACTCCGCTGGCCAATGAACCGCTTGCCGATCTGGGCGCCTTTAGGCTGGGCCATAACGTTGTCATCGCCGACAAGGCGCGGACCGGCCCGGTATCGCGTGCCGCAACCGGCGACGAATGGGTCGATGTGCTGAGGCCGGCGGTTGCCCGTCGCTTTGGCCGTTACGAGGGCAACCAGCTCTATCACTTCGGCATCAGCGTCGAGGGCTTCATGCTCGCACCGCCCGGCGTGCCGCTGATCTATTCGCCGAAATCGGCGCTGATCATCAATGTCACTGTCTGGGACGATGCGGCGAATGCCAAGCTGAACCCCGAGGTCAAGCAGTTCACCATTCTGGAGAGCACGACCGGGGGATCCTTCCTTGTCGGATCGGGCCATCAGCGCAGCAAGGAAGAGCAGATGCAGGGCCTTGCCGAGAACGCGGTGCGCGAGATCGAAGAGTGGATGGTAGAGATGAAAGCCGAACAGGGATGGTTCGAACCGCGCGCCGGCGCGGCCACCTCGGCCACCGTTCCACGCGACGAACTTGTCCCCCAAAGCGAGGGTGTCGTTCCGCCGACGGTACCGGCGGTTCAGGGCTGAACCGGGCCCGTCGTGGCCAGAGGCAACGACGCGCTTGATTTTCCTCTTTGAAGCGCATATTTGCCGCCCGCAGATAGGAAACCGTGGGTCGGCAGACCCCAGAACACAAAAGGGCGCCAAGCGATATGGGTAAGGCAAAGTTTGAACGCAACAAACCGCACGTAAACATCGGCACGATCGGTCACGTTGACCACGGCAAGACGACGCTGACGGCGGCGATCACCAAGTATTTCGGCGACTTCCGT
>NZ_AQQP01000040.1 GCF_002210165.1 Phaeobacter sp. 22II1-1F12B
GTGCAACGTTCTGTTGTGATACAGAATTTGCACTTCGGATGTGAATCCACCCGGCTACAGTATAAATACGCATAATGAAGTTTATGTTAAAAAATAGAAGTATCAGCCAGCTTTCCTTGGGTTTCAGAAAATCCTGACCTGGGTTCCCACTTCTGCCAGAGCAAAAAGTTCAGCAATGTGCTCGTTGTAAAGTCCAATACAGCCGTTTGATGACTGGCGCCCGATCTTGCGTGTGTCTCCGGTCCCGTGCACCCGGTAATACTGCCACGACAGATAAAGCGCGTGGGTTCCAAGCGGGTTGTCAGGACCCGGCGGCCAATAGTCAGGCCATTCGGGGTTACGCTCTTTCATTGATGGAGTGGGCCGCCAACTCGGCCCCTCCACCTTCCTTATAACCTTTGTATATCCCCTGCGGGTCAACTCTTCCGAGGCAGGGACACTCGACGGGTAGAGTTTGTAGACACTTTCGTCTTCCGACCAATACTGGACTGCACGCGAGTCGATGTCGCACAAAATTGCACCGTGCTGAAGGTTATCGAAGTGGTCTTGCCAGGGATCCGCACTAAAGGACGAAATATTTCTGCGTACCGCCGAGGGCTCCTGAGCACGGAGAAGGGAAGGTGCTGCCAGAAGTCCGATCATAGTTGTCGAGACGAACTGGCGTCGTGTTTTCAGTGTTTTTGTCATATGCCTTGCCTCACTCTTTTGTTGGCTGACGGATACGACCTCTAGCAGCTAGAGGTTCAACTGAAAAACGATGACGTTCTCGTGAGGCAGCGAGTTTACAGGTATCGACGGGTTTCAGCGCAATAATCGCGATACTTGGAGCCGTATTGCTCATGCAGCCATGGCTCTTCCGCGAGCGGGGCAAGGGCCAGCGCGGCAACTCCAACGATGACGATAGGCCAAACCCAAGATGAGGCGAAGAGAAGACCAAAACCTATCAGGATGGCCATGTCGGCAAGGTACTGCGGATGCCGAGAGAAACGGTAGAGACCCGAAGTGATAAGCTCGTCTCTCGCACCGCTGGTGGCTTTCAGTCCAATGCTGAATGCCCCCCACCAGACGATCAGATTTCCGGTTGCGATCAAGAACGGCCCGACCGCCCAACGGAGTGCGTTGGCCATAGAAGCGGATTTCCAATCCAAGATGCCCAAACCGATCACCGCCCCAAACACGGCCAATGTGAGTCCCCATGCAATGTTTGGTATGACTGAACCACTACCGGCTGGCGCCGGTAGGATCGGCGATGTGCTGCTCCAAGTACTGAAGTACGATGTCTTCGGTGATGGCACCGTTGGTCGTTGAGAAATACCCTCGGCCCCAGAACCTGCGGCCCCAATAGCGCCTGCGCAACTCCGGGAATTCCCGTTGCACCTTGTGGGACGAACGACCCTTCATCTTGCGCACCAGATCGGAGATGGCGAGCTTCGGTGGCACTGATACGAACATGTGAACGTGGTCGCTCGACAATACGCCGCGCAAGATGTCGACTTCGTTCTCGTGGCACACCTGGCGGCAGATGTCGCGCACACGCAGGCGCACCCGACCTTTGAGAACCTTGAAGCGGTACTTGGTGGACCAGACCAAGTGATACCGATGATAGAAAACACAGTGGCTGCCGGTGTCGTATTGCATGAACATACCCTCTGAAAAATGAGCCTCCGACCCGGCTGCGGCTCATTTTTCAGAGGGTATGTTCATAAGACGATTCTTTCACGCTGAAGCGCAACCGACTGGAAGTCGGTGGGTTTGCTCCAGAGCGTGGATACTGAATGCTCTCTGTTTGGAGGCCAGATGCGCTTGGACGGGCGGACGATCGACCAAAGGAGCGCACCAATCAAAACCAGACCGGACAGCAGGCCAACGACCACTAGTATGCCTTGGGCAATCGTCATGGGCGGTGTCCGAACACCTGCGCCTCCTGATGCGCATTGTCGCTCGCTTCGAATTCAAGCGTGGAATGCTCGATTGAGAAACGTTCATGCAGCACCGATTTGACGTTTTCTTTAATCTTGTCGGCCTCACCCATCCGTTCGCGTTCGACGACAATATGGCAGTCCAATGCCGCAGCGTGCTCCTGCATTTGCCAAAGGTGAACATGATGTACGTCGACCACGCCTTCGACGCCTTGGATCGCTCTGACCACGTCGTTTCCATCCACATCCGGCGGGCTCCCGAGCATCAGGGTTCGGATTGGGCCGCCTATTTCAGTGAAAGACAGATACAGAATGTAGAGCGCGATGCCGATCGTGATGGCAGGATCAACCCAACGCATGTCGTAAAGGATGATCAGTGACCCACCGACGATAACCGCGACCGAAGCAAGCGCGTCCGACAGGTTATGCAGGAAAAGCGCCCGAATGTTCACGCTGCCCTTCTGCATCGAATAGGTCAGCATTGCGGTCAGCGTGTCGATCACAAGCGCAATTCCACCGAGAATGACGACGGTCCACCCCATGACTTCGGGTGGATCAATCATGCGCATGCCGCCTTCGTAGATCAGGTAGAAGCCGATCACGATCAGGGTCGTGTAGTTGATCAGGGCCGCGACGATTTCGACCCGGCCATATCCGAAGGTCATGCGCTCATCGGCCGGTCGGCGCGCGATCTTGCGTGCGGCAAAGGCAATGACAAGCGAAGCCATATCGGAAAAGTTGTGCAGCGCATCTGCTATCAGTGCCAAACTACCCGAGAATATGCCCCCGACGATCTGCGCAACGGTAAGAAGCCCGTTCGCCCAGATCGCGATGGCAACCCGCCGATCGCCAGAATCCGGATCGATATGGGCGTGCCCGTGGTCATGTGGCATTGGCAGGCTCCTCATGCGCGTGTGTCGCGCGTCGGTCAGTCTTCAGGCGACCGCTGCGCAAACCACGTACGCGCGCATTCATCCAGTGGCGTATGATATGACGGTAAAGGGCACCACGCAGCCATCCAAAGGATTGCCCATGGGACGAATAGAATGCGTCCGGCGTATCAAACACGCCGAAATCCTGCACGATGCCGGTTTTCTGAATGTAGGTATCTTCTCCGTTCCAGGCGACGGGAGGCGCGCCAAGGCAATCCGTGCCCGCGCCATAACCGCAGAGACTTTCTGTGTCCGAGAATGACGTTTGCAGGACATCGAGGAAAGCGTCATCCAGGATGAAGCCTTCAAGGTTGATCCAGGAATCTTGAAATTCGATCTCGACCCATGAGTGGAGAATTTCCTGCGGAGCAAGCGGATACACCAGCTCAGGGACAACACCGCGCTGCAAGCCCTTGTGGATCGTAAACCCATGCAACCGGCAACGAATGCCGACACCACGCAGCAGCGCCATCAAGAGCGTGCCTTTGGTATTGCACTGCCCGTAGCCGTCGGAAAACACTTCGGATGCGGGGATGTCGTCAGCTCGATTGTATCCGAACGCGATTTCATTCCGAACGAAATCATAGGCAGCTCCGATCCGATCGTGTTCGGATAAGCCGCGCCAGCTGCGGTTCCCAATTAGATGCGCAAGAGGCGCGGCATCAAAATCCAGTAGTTTGGTGGGTACAAGTAGGGGGTCGGTCATATGCAACGGGTCGCTCCTCGAATCGTCTTGGAACAAGACTAATTGCTATAGTCACTGTAGCTTCAATCCTTTCTTTCAGAAAGAATCTCCCGCAACTATTTGCCCGTATGAACTGCTTTGTGGTGTTCGCCGTGTGCGTCGCGCAGAATGTCGATACCTCCCCAGGCCGCGATCCCGGCGACAATCACGCCGACGACGAGGTCCGGCCAGTTGGTTCCCAGCCAGGCGACGAGGCCGCCAGCCACGACGATTCCGAGGTTCGCGGCGAAATCATTGTAACTGAAGGTGTTGGCCGCGCGGATGTTGACGTCCGGATCTTTGAGCTTAGCGAGCAGCCAGACGCAGACTGCGTTGATGGCCGCAGCAATCAGGGCCATGGCGATCATGATCGTCCCGAGCGGATCTGACCCGCCGATGTAGCGGCGCCACGCATCGTAGAGGATGCCTGCAGCGAACAGGATCAGCAGCCCACCGGAAACATTCGCCGCCCCGCGTTTCCATTTGTCGGATCGGGACAAAGCGAAAAGGCTGATCGCGTAGACGAAGCTGTCGGAGAGGTTATCGAGCCCGTTGGCGATCAGGGCACTTGAGTCGCCGAAGGCGCCTGTTGCGAAAAAGGCCACGGCCAAGCCGATATTGAGCGCCAGAACGATCCAAAGCGTCCGTCTCTCCATTGAATCTTGTCTAGCGGCCATTTTGTGGTTCCAGCTTGTGTTGTACGACACATTAACTTCTGCGGCTTATCTGCGTTCCAGCCGGAATGTTGGCTGAATTCCTTCAGGCCCCGATTTCCTCGTGCTCGGTCAAGCACTCCGAATGGTCCCGCAACACCTCAAGCACCTTGCAATCTCCCGTCCGCCCGCCGCTGCATTCGTGAACCATGCGTTTCAGTTCCGTGCGCAGCGCCTTCAGGCGGGCCATGCGCTGCTCCACCTGTTTGAGCTGGCGACGCGCGATGGCATCAGCCTCATTACAGGGCCGGTTGGGATGGTCGCTGAGGTCGAGCAGCTCGCGGATCGCATCGAGCGAGAAACCGAGTTGCCGCGAATGGCGGATGAAGGACAGTCGGTCGAGCTGTGCATTGTCGTAGCGCCTCTGTCCGCCTTCGGTCCTGCCAGGTTCGGGCATGAGCCCAATCTGTTCGTAGTACCGGATGGTCTGCACCTTTGTGCCAGTCTTCTTTGACAGAGTACCGATCGTGAGCATTTTCGCCTCCATGAAAAAGATACAGTTTGTGTAGGTTTTGCCGTCGGAATAAACAAGTGCCGGATTCACAGACGCGTGAGTTCAAGCTATACCATGATTTTGTGCTTGAACCTCTAGCGGCTAGAGGATGTATCCGCACATGCAATAAGAATCAAAAACAGGCGCACAGGATTGTCCCTTACATCGGCACAGAAATTTCTTTGGGTTTTGGCAGGCGTGGCAGCGCTTGCCTTCGTATGGCTTTTGCTCTGGTCTGACTATCGTGCCGACAGCGCCCGAACTGACGCCGAGCCGCCTTTTTTCGCTGAATTCGAACTGACAGACCACCGGGGTATGGTTCAAACCGAGGAGGACTTTGCGGGGCGCTGGATGCTGGTGTTTTTCGGCTTTACCAACTGCCCCGACGTCTGCCCGACGACCCTATCTGAGGTCGCGGCGGTGATGGACGGTCTGGGCGACGATGCCGCCGAGGTCCAGCCGATTTTCATAACAATCGACCCTGAACGAGACACGCCCCCAGCACTCGCCGAATACGTCCCGCTGTTCGATGCGGGCATCATTGGGCTGACGGGCACGCCGGAACAGATCGCCGCCACGTCCGAGACGTTTCCAATCTTCTTTGAGCGCGTCGAAGAGGCCGCAGCGCCGGATGGGTACACCATGGGCCACACGTCGCATCTGTTCCTCTTCGATCCCGACGCGGGCTTCGCCGACTCGTGGCCTTACGGCACCTCCGCCGAAGAGATCCTCGCCGATCTAGAAGAGAGGATCTGACCGACATGAACCGTATGTCCGGAGAAACAGCCCTAGAACTTGACGGCTCTGAGGAACTCTATACAAGCTAATATTTTTCAAATACTTAGCTACTCATAACAGCGTGTTGAGTGAAACACCTCAATCCCCCCGCAAATCCAAAAGATGATCCAATATACAGGAATGACAAATGAACCGTCCCTATCTGCTTTCTATCTTAGCATCCACGGCATTGGTTTCATGTACCGCTGTTGGCCCTGATTATACGCCACCCAAGACACCATTAGAAACGTCATTCATTGGCGGTGGCGGGGCTCTCGGAGAAGTCGCGCGCGATGAATGGTGGAAACGGCTAAATGACCGGCAAATGAACCGGCTGGTAGACCGAGGCCTCACACAAAACATCGATATTGCAACGGCTTTACAACGTATCAAAGCCGCAAATACAGACCTGAGGCAGACAGGTATCGCTGACCAGTTCTCAGGTGGACTGGATGCACAGGCGCAGAGAAACAATGGTGACCCAATTTCAGGTGATCCCTCTGAAAGTGCGACGTTCGGGGCGAATTACATCCTCGATATTTTTGGTGGTGTTCGCCGTGACGCACAGCGCGCGACAGCGGGTGTAGAAGCAGCCAAGTTTGATGCAGGCACTGTCCGGCTTGCCCTAGTTTCCGGTGTCGTTTCCAACTATATCGACGCCCGGTATTTTCAGGAAGCGTTGGCTTTAACACGACAGAATATCGCGAGTCTCCGGCGGACCCAGTCCTTGATCAGAGCGCAAGTTGAGCAAGGCGCGTTGTCAGAATTAGATCTTGCCCGATCAGCAGGTCAGCTCGACACAGCAATTGCCGACCTCCCTCCGCTTGAATCCGCATTCGAAGCCCGGGTTTTTGCAATCGCGACATTGTTGGCCGAACCAGCTCAGCCGCTGCTTAAACAGATGATTGCAGGCGCACCACAACCTTATCCCCACGGCAAAGGGTCAACAGGCGTCCCTGCTAATCTGCTCCGCAATCGTCCAGATGTATTGGCCGCTGAACGCCGTCTAGCTGCCGCAGTTGCCGGAGTAGGTGTCGCAGAAGCACAGTTGTACCCATCGGTCACTTTATCTGGCTCAGTGACAGCGGCAAACTCGTCAGAATGGTCCTTTGGTCCAGCACTTTCATTCCCCATCCTCAACCAAGGTCCGCTACGCGCTAGGCGAGATGCGGCAATTATTTCTGCCACGACCGCCGAGCTGGAATGGCGTGCACAGGTGTTGGCCGCGGTGGAAGATGTGCAAAAAGCTCAAAGTGAATTTTCACGAAAACAAAGAGAAGTGGCCGCATTGCGCGCTGCTCAACGTTCAAGGGATCGTACTCTTCAGTTGAGCCGCAAAGTTTTTGAATTAGGCGAGCTCAACTTACCAGACCTGTTGGACGCCGAACGATTTGCAAACGCAGCACGCATATCCCTCGCCGCGGCAGTAAGAGATTTGGCCCAATCGTGGTCAGCACTTATGGTGGCGACTGGTCGTGGATGGGGCGACGTAGGCTAAAATTGGCGGCCCACCCAAAACGCTCTACAACCGATGGAACCGCTATACAACCGATGGAAACGATGGAGCGATAAGGGCGTCTTCGCCCGGATGATGGCTGGTCTGGCCGTCGAGCACTGCGAAAAGAAAACTATGATGATCGACGCCACTTACTTGAAGGCTCACCGGACAGCGACCAGCATGGGCGTGAAAAAGGGGGGCGTGGAAGACTGATCGGCCGCACCAAGGGCGGCATGAATACCAAGCTGCACGCATCTGCGACAGCGAAGGCCGACCCCTGAACCTGTTCGTCACGGCGGGTCAGGTCAGCGATTACATCGGCGCACGAGCATTGCTGAGCAGCCTATCGGATGTCGACTGGCTGCTCGGGGACATGCGACAAAAAGCGAATGGACCATTGGTTACGTGTCCTGTAAAGGTCCCATTATGAAGTACTTGTCTGCCATTCGTGTTGCTAAAATTGGGTTGGCCATACTGCTTTCGGCTGCTCTGAATTTCAACATTGCAAAAGCCGATGCCTATGTATTTGAGGCAAGTGAAGCAGTCTTTGAAAAAGTTGTCTTTGCTACCGATATGGTTAATCTTGATTTAACTGCTCAGGATCAAAGATATAGCGAGAATGGTGAGGCATCCCATGGCTTTGGCGATTGCCATATCCACATTATTGGACCGGGGCAGGTGCAGTTGGCATGCGATCAGTCGTCAGCAGACCGATCGCGACATTGGGCTGACGCCTCTGTGGTCCTTGCCACGCTCCAAGGTTTTTACCGTCCTCCGCGAGGCTGATCTGCCCCTATTGCAGAGTGGTATTTTACATATGCCGTGTCGAAACGGGCTTTGTAAAACTCATAAATATCACAGCAGATCAAACCGTTTGAGCCGAACCTGTTTCAGGGCCACTTCATCGGTTTGATCATGGCAGACGAAGTTCCAACAGGTACCCGGACGTGTTTTCGGTGACCTATTCAATCCCTGGAGTACGATTATGAAACCGACAACAATGACCATGGCTGCGCTGACGGTGGGCGTATTAGCCTTGGTCCCGATCACTGGCGCGACTGGAAATGCGGAAACGCCATTGCCAATGACTGCAGCAGCTGCAGTAGCACCGCAAGATGACGATCATGCCGGAGAAGCTGCAGATGCACACGGTGACGACGACCACGCCGATGAAGCCAAAGAAGCGCATGGCGATGACGACCACGCCGGTGAAGCCAAGGATGCGCATGGCGATGATGATCATGCCGGTGAAGCCAAGGATGCGCATGGCGATGATGATCATGCCGGTGAAACTGAGGGCGCACACGGCGATGAAGGCGGTGGCGATGTTGTCAAACTGGCCCTCGAAGTCGCGAAAGAGGCCGGAATCCTGCTAGAGCAAGCTGAGTTGGGAGCTTTGGGCGAGTCCCTCAGCCTGCCAGCAGAAATCCGCTTTGACGCAGACCGCATGGCAAATGTCACGCCCAAGGTGAGCGGAGTCATCGACCGGCTTTTGGTTGGTGAAGGCGATACCGTTGCCTATGGAGATACTCTGGCCCTGATCACAAGCCGCGAACTTGCAGGGTTGAAAGCGAAATGGAAGATTTCTAAAACGAACGAAGCACTTGCGGCACAGTCGTTGGCGCGCCTAGAAGGGCTGTGGGCGCAAAAAATCACATCCGAGGTAAATGTCCAAACAGCCCGCGCAGAACATGAATCGGCCAAGACCGAAAGTGAAGCCGCGGAAACCGAACTGCATGCCGTCGGAATTGACCACGCCGGCCTCGAAAAAATAGCCACTGCTCCAGATGGCAATAATGCCAATGCCTATCTGACTGCACCACTTGCGGGAACAATTGTACGACGTGCGGCGACGCTGGGAGAAACGGTAACAGCCGGGGATTCCAGCGCCAAGGTGCTGTTCACAATTGTCGATGATAGCGTAATTTGGGCCGATATAGCGGTTTACAAACAGGATATCAGCCGCGTTCTCGTTGGCGCGCCGGTTGCTCTGAAATCAGGTGCTGGCGATGTCATTGCTCAGTCAACGGTGGCATTTGTCCTACCCGTAATTGATGAGGTGTCGCGCACGGCGACGGCGCGTGTCATCATCGACAACTCTGATAGGTCCCTGACCCCCGGCCAATTTGTGATTGCAGATCTCAGCGTCGGCAATACCTCGGAGGTTTTGCGTGTGCCACAATCCGCCGTGCAACTGGTAGAGGATAGTCCGTCTGTTTTTGTCCCTGTTGAGGGTGGGTTCGCACCGCGCGCCGTGATGGTCGGCACAACCGCTGGCGGCTATGTGGAAATCCGCAGCGGGTTGGAGGAAGGCGACCTCTTTGTCTCCGGCGGTGCCTTCACACTCAAAGCCCAACTTGAAAAAGACGCCTTTGGCGACGGCCACGGACATTAGGATAGCTGATTATGACTGATTTTATGCACCGCATCGCAGGCGGCTGGCTTTTGGCGGCCATTGCGGCTTTTGCGATGACGCTTGGCGGGCTTTTTGCGTTTCGCGCCTTGCCTGTTGATGCCTTTCCGGACGTGACACCCGCGCTGGTTCAGGTTTTCACCGAAACCGAAGGGCTCGCCCCCGAAGAGGTTGAACGCTATGTGACCTATCCAATCGAAACGGCAATGTCGGGCCTGCCCAAACTCAAAAATATGCGGTCGGTATCGAATTTTGGGCTGTCGGTGGTGAACATCTATTTCGAGGACGGGACGGATGTCTATTTCGCCCGTCAGGTCGTGGGCGAGCGGCTCGCCGAAGCGCGTGGCAACATCCCCGACGGGTTTGGCGACCCGCAAATGGGTCCGATTTCAACCGGGCTTGGCCTCATCCTGTATTTCCGTCTGGAAGATCAGACCGGCGCACGCAACCTTGTCGAGATGCGCGAAATTCAGGACTGGATCGTCAAGTATCAGTTGCAGACCGTGGCGGGTGTCACCGAGGTTTTGTCCCTTGGTGGCTATGAAAAGCAATATCAGGTCAGGCTCGATCCCGATGCGCTGCTTGCCTATGATATTCAAATCGCCGATGTGATCAGCGCATTAGAGCGCGGAAACAAAACCGAAGGGGCGCAATTCCTCGAAATCGGTTCTGAACAATATACGGTGCGCGGCGTTGGACTTGCCAAGACAGTTTCCGATCTCGCGGAGATTGTCGTCAACGTCGACGACGGGCGCACGGTGCGCGTGCGCGATCTAGGCCATATCACCGTGGGCGGTGGCGTTCGGCAAGGTCTTGCAACAGCCAATGGTGAAGGCGAAGTTGTCGCAGGGTTGGTTCTGAAACTTTATGGCACCAACACATCCGATGTCATCGCGCGGGTCCAGAAGCGCTTTGAGGAAATCAACGCAAGCCTGCCGGATGGTGTACTGGCGGTCCCCTACTATGATCAGGGAACGCTGGTAAACAAGGCCTCCGCAACCGTCACGACGGCGTTGTGGCAGGGGGCTGTACTCGTAGCGTTGGTGGTGTTTGTCTTCCTGGGCGGCTGGCGTCCCAGTCTGATTGTGGTCCTGTCGATCCCGTTTTCCGTAGGTTTTGCGTTTATCGCAATGTACGTGCTCGGCATCAGCGCCAATCTGATGTCATTAGGGGGGGTCGCCATCGCCATCGGGATGATGGTCGACGGGGCGATTGTTATCTCTGAAAACGTGGATCGCAGCTTTGAGGAAGACGACGGCTCTGAAGAGCCGCGTATGTTGGTTGCCCGATCTACCGCCGAGGTAATCGCACCTCTGGTGGCGGCGGTTGCCGTGGTTATCGTTGTTTTCCTGCCGCTTTTCTCGCTGCAAGGGGTTGAGGGCAAAACCTTCCGGCCCTTGGCGGCATCGGCTGCACTCGCCATGACCGGATCGCTGTTCTATGCGGCCCTGATTGCGCCTTCCATGGCCTTTTCGGTGATGCGCCGATCCGGCAAGAAGGCCCCTGACAAGCCGGGGCGGACTGTCGCGATGGTCAGTGGTGCGGCCGGGTTCTTTGTCCGTAACCGTTTTTTCGCCATTGTCCTGTGCGGCATATTTTTGGCGGTGGGCGGTTTTGCAGGATCGCGACTTGGTTCCGAATTTACGCCGTCGTTGGAGGAAGGCGATATTCTGATGCGCGTCACCATGGCACCCTCGATTTCGCTTACCGAAGGAACGAAGACGACGACGCTTGTGGAAAAGCGGCTGTTAAAGAATTTTCCTGAAATCAAGTCCATCGTGACCCGTATTGGGCGTGGTGAGGTTGGCGCGCATGCTGACCCGACCAACAGCGCCGAAGCCTTCATCGAGCTGAACCCGGTCGATCAGTGGCGGCCCGGCTTGTCTGCCGAAGGTTTGCGCACGGCGATTTCGGAAGATCTGGAAAGCTTTCCGGGGATTGTGGTAAATATCGGCCAACCCATCGCGATGGCTGTTGATGAATTGCTGACCGGCACACGCGCCGAACTGGCCGTCAAAATCTTTGGACCGGATTCCGAAATTCTGTTGGAGCGATCACAAGTCCTGCAATCACTCCTGCAACAGGTTGAGGGTTCTGCCGAGGTACAGGCCGACCAGATCACCGGTGCGCCGCAACTTGTGGTAACCGTGGATCGGTCAGCCCTTGGTCGCTACGGGCTTGATGTTGAGGACGCGTTGGATGGGCTGCGTGCAGCCGTCGGCGGGGCCGAAGCCGGATCACTGTTCGAGGGCGTGCGACAGTTTCCGATAATGGTGCGTTTTGACGAAGAAAGCCGCGACACACCGGAGGCGATCAGACGCATCGTGCTGGAATCGCCTTCGGGCGCACGGGTGCCGCTGGACACAGTGGCCAATATCGAAACTGTAATCGGTCCACGCCAGATCACACGCGAAGATGGCGAACGCTTCATCACGGTCCAGTCCAACGTGCGCGGTCGCGATATCGGCTCTTTCGTTGCCGAAGCGCAGACGTTGACGGACGCTCAGTTGGATCTACCGCCCGGGTATCGTTTGGTCTGGGGCGGCCAATTCGAGCTTCAGCAACAGGCGAATGCCCGTTTCAAAGTGGTTATTCCGATTACGTTGGGCATCGTTCTGCTGATCCTTCTGGTAACCTTTGGTCGCCTGAAATCAGCGATCCTCATCCTGTTGAATATCCCCTTGGCGCTGACGGGTGGTGCGATGGCGCTCTGGTTGACAGGGTTGCCGGTGTCGGTGCCTGCTACTGTCGGGTTTATCGCATTGTTCGGCATCGCGTTGGGCAACGGTATGGTATTGGTCAGTTTCATGGATGATTTTGCGCGCGCCGGTCGCAATCTGGAAGCTTTGGCCATTGAGGCCGCAGGGTTGCGCGCGCGTCCGGTCCTGATGACCGCCATGACGACGGCACTTGGGCTGGCACCATTGCTCTTCGCCACCGGCGTCGGTGCCGAGGTCCAACGCCCGCTTGCCACTGTGGTAACCGGGGGGCTTGTTTCGTCAACCGTGCTGACGCTACTCGTCATGCCCGCCCTGCACCGGTGGTTTGCGCCCAGACAAGGTGGGCATCATTCACTTGTCGAAACGGGCCACGAGCATCGTAAGAAGGCAACATCTGTAAAGAAGGCTTAGCGCGTATATGTTCTGATACGAAGGCGAAGGTGCACAGCTGTTTGGCGGTGCGTGCACCCTTGCTGCCGTACTTTGGGTTGTAAGCGCCACGCCGATCCCCTCCTGCCGCTTTGAAGCTGTCTGTGCGAGTCCTGCTGTCGATGTGAGGCAGGATAGGACGTAAGCGACGGCTGCGCCCCACCTTTCGACTGAGTTGATCCAGTGCGAATGGTTTCCTGGGTGTTGTCACATTAACGGTCCTGAGGTTGCTGGTTCATTGATCTGGGCG
>NZ_AQQP01000041.1 GCF_002210165.1 Phaeobacter sp. 22II1-1F12B
ACCGTGACCGCGCGCGTTGACCGCGCCGCGGCCTACGCCGGATGCTTACACAGCATGGGCGGAAAGTAGCCTTTCTCTGCACGCGCGAAGGTGCCCTTGTCGCAGGATGACAGTGGACATCCGCTCCAGTTCACATCATCAATCCCAGCGTGACCTACACAGACGGCGGACGGAGACTTTCGCTGTTCGCGCGGACAAATGTTTCGGGTATCGCTGCTCTACGTCGAGCGCAGGACGCGGAAGTCACTCAAAAGTTTGTTCCCTCTCCGCGTCTTCCACTTGCTCTCGTTTTCGCTCTTGGTCCGCAATATTCGCCGCGCGACTTAGCAGTTCTTCAGTCGCGGTCACTACCCGTGAATCCTCAAATTTCAATAGCTCACTCAACCCGGCAGCTCTCTGTTCAATATGCACCGACCTATTTCCTGACCATGACCTTGGACTTAGATGAAGACCAAAGTTCTCGATAATCGCCGCTGGTTCCGGGCACATGCGGACGAGCGATCGCGCCTGTTCCGACAACCTCATGCCACCTTCTTTATCCTCCTCAAAAACGGTAATGGCACGGGCAACAAGTTTCCAACGGCGGACGTCGTTACCCTTACCGCACCAGGCAGCCAGCTCGGCTGCACTAACCGCATCTAAAGGAGCGCGCTCTCCAAAGGAGTTGTCGATCCAGTGGATGTCATCATCCTCGTTCCTTGAAGCATATGCCATCAGCCGATCCAAAAATGCATCTGGCCGCGATCTCGCTATGACTTGTATTCCTTTCTCGAAATGCGGGAAAAAGCCATATCGACTTTCCATTCTTGAGAAGAGGCCATCCAGCAGTTGCTTTTCCTCTGCGTCAGTGCCGCAGTAAGCCAACGCAGAGGTCAAAACCTGGTCGAGATCGTAGTCTCTTGTTCCTCCCGGATCGCTATTATGATTGCCGATTACAATCGCAGCAGCCTGAATAGCCAAAGCTCGCAGCTCTGGACCGAGGGTATCAATCGAGCGATCAGTCCCATGCACAATCATGCTGAAGGCGTGCAACAGCACAGCTGCACCACCTTCTTGGGCCAATATACTGCTCGCCAGCCGGACCTTGTCCTCTCTGCCTATGGCGGCGGAATTGTCCCACCACAACAAATTATCAACGCCCCACAGTTCCAATCCGATAGCGTCAAATACTCGCTCGCACCTCCGAAAGTCTTCGAGTGAAAAGTTGTCGGCTGGGGTTAGTCCTACTATCCTGCGTCGAAGTAACTCGTCTTCAGCGATTTCATCCAAAAGTTTCTGGGCCAGTGCTGGCTCTACCTGAGAAATCTCCCTCAGAATTCCGGAGAGCACACAATCATTGAAATTTTCGCTACCTAACGCCTTTACACGCTCGGTGACTTTATCCCACAGCGAGCGTCGATTGCTGGACGCTGCCGCCAACCCACGACCGAAAGCAATGCGATTGGGGACATAAGCTTGCTCGAAAAGATCATTGACGACAGCGTCAAACACAGCGGAATCAGTCGCCACGTCCTGACCGAGGCGAAAGGCTTCTTCGGCCAACCGTTTTCCAGAAGCGTCATACTTTTTCGGATCGTCGAGGTCGAACTCCTCATCCAAGGCAAAGATGCGATGCCCTTCCGCGAGTGCGATAGCCCGAACTCGTCCCTCCAGGTCTGATGGGGCAAGTAGTTCGCATAGCGTGACCAGCTCTCGGTCTTCTTTTGCCGTCCGCCCCTCTCGACTTGATCGCAAGGTATCGTAGTGAATCTTGCCCTTCACGGCGCGCCAGCCTTCTAACCATCCACCATCCGCATGCAATTTTTCGGCAAGCTCGACCAGCAGAGGCCGAAGGCTTTCGACAGCCCACAATCCACTAAATTGCGCTGCTATGATGCGTCGAGTTGCCTTGCGATCTGGGCCTATACTCGAAAGTGCTATTTGAGCCGCAATTGTCAGAAACCGAGACAGCCAAACGATTGCCTCGTCGCCATAAGGTCGGGCCCCATAGTCACGTGGACGTGCCCCGAACTCTGCATCTACCAGATTTGTGTTCTCAAAATTCTCGGTTTCAAGGCTCGAAGCCAAGCAATCGAGGGCCAATCCATGCCTTTTACTATCCACCAGACACGCCTCAAGCACGTCAACACGTTGTTCAAGCGTTGCATGGGTTCCTGACCCACGAATCTGGAAGAATGCCTGGACACGCTTTCGAGGCCCATCGTGGCCGTCCTCGTCACCGGCCTCATCTGCAATATCGAGGAGCAAGGAGACAGCTCTGTCAAACAGTTCTGGCTCATAAGCGATCCTGCTGAGCAGTGAAATCACGCGTCGGATTTCCGTTCGCTTGTAGATGTCTTTTACCGCGGCAAGAATTTCGGCCTTCTCGCTTTCGAAACATTCTAGAACGATTTCGCAGTCGATCGGGGCGATGTTCTCGAGCATTGCGGCGCCAAGCTCATTGAGCTGCATGGTTTTGTGTAGAATACCATCCGGCTGAAGCCATCGCCTTGCGATTTCTCGCGCCTGAGGGCTTGTATGTAGATACCCAATCCTTCGGCTAAAAGATCTCAACATTCGCGCTCCGGCATTTCCTTCGAAGGCCCGTAGAACTTCGTCAACCGGGATGTGCCGCAACGCATCGGCTGCCAACCGGTTCGCGATAGCGTGGGGCAGAACCGCGCGCCAGCGACCCCGTTGTTGAGCGATCTGGCGTTCGAGCAAGGTGTTTGAAGTCCGCGCCATTCTCCGGGCGCTCACCTCACAAAGGTCACCCAAAACAGCAAGTTCGTTTACACCCTCTTCGTCTTCTGCCGATGAAAAAGAGTAGACCAAAGAAAGGACTTCAGCCTGTTCACGAAGATTATTGTCAGACTCGTGTCTTTGTTCGAACAATCTCTCGAAGAGTTCTTCGTCGGACAAACCAGCCAAACTGACGTTGTCAGGCAGAGCATCCGCGAGAGCCAGGGCAAGCCGAGCATTTCCGCCTGAGAAATCCGCAATACGCCGCGCATTGAGACTGCCAAGCTGAGGATATCGCCTTACGACCAATTGCTCAGTGATTTCAGTTCCGCGCGCGGTCAATCGCACCACTTCCGTGGTTTGCGGCGTGTCGTCACGGATATCATATTCAATCGTGATCAGCTTAATCGCTGATTTCGTGTGAGCGATCCGGTTGACTATGAGTGAATGTTCATCTTTTGCGCAATTATCGAGAACAAGTATCGCATCTCTATTCTCGGCCACCAGTGTCTCAACTATCACGGTTGCCGAGGGCTCCACGCCGAAGCCGATGTCTCCGTAAATCACTTTGGTGCGATCAAGGGGATCGGTTTCAAACCCTTCCTCAAACAGCGCTTGAACGAACCGGGTTTTACCAACCCCTGACAACCCTGCCACCCTGATAGACCTTGAAGAGGTCAGAATCAGGTCTCGGACAGCGGGGATTCCCTCTGCCAATGGTAGATCGGAGTTCTTTCCGGGGAGTGAGAGATATAGCCCCTTTCCGACGATCAAGGTGTCGTCGGCATCAGGTGGGACATTCGTCCAACGCTCAAATGGTCGCCACCCAGAGAGCGATTTTCCCAAGGCGCGGCGAACCCACAGCTGGACGGAAACATGTTGACGAAGCCACTGATGAAGAGTGGAGCGATCAAAGAAATCCAACGCAACGGAGCCTGGGGCGACAAGCTTGTCCACCTCTTCCGACATGAGTTTACGTCGTTCTGTCAGCTTGGCAGGCGCAAGGTCATCTTTTAGGCTGACGATGACGTATGCGCCATGAGATATAGCCAACTCTTGAAATAGATCTTTGCTGGTGTCCTTGCCCGAGATCTCTTTCTTAATGGCCGCCTGTGCCATAGTTGGCACTTTGGCCTGGTAGACCGTATCCCTGCGCCTAATGAAATCTCCCACAAAGGTCGGATCTTTGACAGTTACGCGAACGTCGACACCGCCATCTGCCGCTGTGAGACTTCCACCCCATCGAACGCTGCTAACTGCATGGCTTTTTGCGGCGATTTCAGCCTCACAAAGGCGTGCAACTAGTTCCTCTAACTGACCATCATCAAGGCCAAGGAGATCATTTTTTTCAATCTCGAAAATTGGCATTTTTTCTACACATCCCACTCAAGTAAACGGGCTTCAAATTGACAATTTTGGCCCCAATGGAGGATGCGCAACTAAGGAACACGGCACACATTCAAAATCCGGTTATGCTCTTGAGAGGTAAGGGCCGTCGAAACCCTACAGTGCTGAAAACGCTGCTGTAAAGACGTTGCCAAGTCCGCGAGCGGCAGAAGTGTGATCGCGACGCCGCAAGTATGGGTCGCTCCGTCAAGGTCAGCTTTGAGGAAGCTGCAGTGCAGCATTGATCGTAAGGGCCAAAGTCCGCAATGGGCCGCTCGCGTCATGCTCTCCTGCCGGGCCGGTAACTCGGAATGACGCAACGCTACAAGTCCGCTCAGGGCCGCCAGTGACGGCGGCCCGAGGTCTCAGATTTCCACGCTTTCGGATATAGCCAGCGCGTCGTCGAGCTCGACGCCAAGGTAGCGGACAGTGCTGTCCATCTTGGTGTGTCCGAGCAGGAGCTGGACCGCCCTCAGGTTGCCGGTCTTCCGGTATATATGTGCCACCTTTGTGCGTCGCATGGAGTGCGTGCCATATGATGTCGGGTCGAGCCCTATGGATTTGACCCAGTTACGGACCAACCGGGCGTACTGCCGCGTCGATATGTGAAGTCGTTCGGGAAACCGGCCAGGCCACAGGTGCTCCGAACCGACCATCAGCGGTTCGTCCATCCATCGCGCGAGCGACTTGCGCGTGCCCTCTGTGATCTCGAACGGACCGACCTCTGCGTCTTGCTCTGAATGATCGAAGCGCGTTCCTTGACATGACCGGAGGCATAGACGTCGGCCACCTTGAGCCTCACCAGGTCACACCCGCGTAGCTTGCTGTCGATGGCGAGGTTGAACAGCGCAAGCTCTCTGTGGTTCTCGGCGATTTCGAGACGAACGCGGATGGCCCAGACGTGCTTAGGCATCAAGGGTCGCTTCTGACCGACCACACGGCCTTTGTTCCAAGCTGGGCGGCAAGCTCGAATGGGAGGCAAGTTCGCAATTGTCGTGGCGGTTCCTCCGATCCGCCACGCCCTGCCACAACGCCAACCCGACGTTGGCGTTGAAGTATATCATCGAAAGGTGCGCATGCGGAGAAAGTCAGGTCCGAGCCCTTTTCGCCCAATTCGGCACGATGCATGAGTGTCTAGTTTTCTAGGTTTGCCGTTCCGAATACTTTGGCAGTATGCCTGCGACTTGGTTGTTTTGCCCGGAATTGATTTTGAAAAATGCGACAGCGGACATGAGGTGACTTCACGCGTCTGCCGCACCGCTGCTAAGCGATGAAACCATCAACTTGGACACAGTGGAGACACCGGAATGCCGCGCGTAAAGCATTTATTTTCTTGAATTGCGCTCTGCCCCTCTGGGGCCCTTGTTTTTAATGCGGCGTTCTTGCTTTGGCCAAGCGCCTCTTCGCTTCTATGCGTTTCTAGACTACAAGGACATTTTTGGCAGGATGCTGGACAAACGGGCGGAGATTTTGGTGTATTCCACAAAAGTTCGAACCTTCGGCATGCGGTGCATCCGTATTTCGGCCCTTTTGGCCTTGTTCGCCTGTACGTCGGTGCCCGACCAGTTCCGCGGTGCGGAAAGCCCTTTGCTTTACGATGCGCAGAAAGTGGCCCGTGCCGAGAGCCTTGTCATTATGGTAGGCGGGGCGCTGTCCGACCGAAAGATATTCGGAGGCACCGAAGCATGGGGCGCTGATGGCCGCGTGGCATTGGTGCACTATCGGTTGCCCGGTATGGATGGTTTGCCGTTGGACCATCGGCTTGGGATCGAAGACGCAGCCGCGCAAATCCGAACTTTTTTGGCGGAGCACGACCGCAAGCGTATCCGCTTGCTTGGCTATTCTACCGGTGGCCCAGTGGTTCTTTCCGCGGCATCAAAGCTGACCGGTGATGTGCGCGCGGCTGTCTTGTCGCCGGCGGTTGAGCGTGCTGGCGGCCTTGCGACAGTGTTTCGCGGCACCCTGGACATCCTGCATGCCACAATCACATCTGGTAGTCTGAATCGGGATACGGTTTGGAGCGAGTATTACAAGACGCTGCTTTATGGTCAGAAAGGCCGCGTTGATCCATCCAAGAAAGAGAACATCCGCCGCATCTCGGCAAAGCAGGCTGCCAATATCATCGCGCCGGACAGCGACTTTCAGGCTGCGCATACAAAGAACCTTAGTCGGTGGCGAATTCCTGATGCAATGACCCTGAGTGACAAAGCTGTGCGGTTTTACATCGGTAGCGAAGATCCGGTCTTTTCTCGAAGGCAAACGCAGCTTTTCGCAAGTCGGTTGGGCGTGGTTGATGTTGTTGAATACGCCGAGCAGGGACACCTTCTATTTTTTACTTGCCCAGCCATCTTCGACGATATTGCTGCGTTTTTCGAACTCTAGTTTTCGCCACCTATGATTGACATGATAAGATTTCCGAAATCGCCGATTGAGCCGAAAATCGCAATCGAGAAAAACATGAGCAAAATAAGATCAATGAAGGCAGACCATCCAATGGTCCAGGGCATGCGAATATCGTAATACTCATGTACCCCTTTCGCTTGCCGCATTTTAAACAGTGCATATTGAACTCTATATCGTGGCAAAGAAACAAGCCAAAGCACGATAATCAAGTACAAAACGGCAACAAACCGAAAGAACCAGGTGTTTTCCGCTGTGCCGGTTAGTTGCTCACTGCCGCCAGACACACCCGACATTTGCCAAGTGAAAATGTTCAACGCCAGGAGCATCGCAAAAGCTTTTGACCAGATTGCAGTTTCAGTAAAAGGCCGCAAAATCTCTTTAAGCTTGTCGCCCTTGTGAAGAAACACGTTCTCTCTGTCGCTCAGATCCTCAGCATAGGACCGAAGCCCTAGTGAAATGGTGCGCGCCCAGCGAAACATCTCCAAATGAAGGAGTGCGATCAACACAACAAAGCCGCACAGGAAGGCGTTGATCAAAAGATAGACATATCCGTTAAACTGCAGTTTTGCTTCGAAGGTTTCACCGTGAAACCAAAAAAAATGGTTGGATTTTTCTGTGACATCAACCGCATAGCCAGCTTGCATGAAGATTACCAAAAGGACAAAGCACACCGTAACAGCCGTGCCTGAGAGATACGGTTTCAAGTCATGCTTTAGGGGGATGCGTGCAGTTTCCGCTTCAGGTACCAATCGATGCTGTAGCGAAAAGAGCGAGATTGCGAAACCTGTTCCAACGGCCAGATAGAGCGGCACTATGATAAGATAGTTCAGCAGGTTGAACGGGTCTTGCAAGAACATGATCCTTTCGGTTCGAGGTAAACCGGGCATAAATCCATTCGAGATGGAACCGAGAACTCCTCTTTGAAATGCCAAGAACGCCTGCAGCACAAAGCAAATGACTAGACCGGCGATATAGACCGAAAGGAGGACCCGTGGTTCAATTCGATTAAATTTGGTTCTTTCGTAAGCCATTTCCGGAAATATCAGCCGCAACGGTGCTGATATCACCGGCCCTATTAGCGGAATGCGTGAGACCCCCAAGTCCGCGCCGTGGAAAATGAGACTCGAAATGAACTGTTTTGTATTCATATCAAAACTCCGACCTCAGTTTTCTAACCGAAACGCGTTGATGGATGTTTGTCAATATTTTGGTGTTGTGACCGATGCAAAAGGTGTTGCCGAGGTTGGGCCGTAGCTGCATACCTAGTGTTGTGCCGTTTTTTGACACTCGGGGAGTGTTGCAATTAGCATCACTTGGTCTACCCGGCGGAACATGTCGTTGTTTGCTTCAATACCAGCGCTGATCACATTGCTAGCCTTGTCGCTTCCAACTGAAACGTGGACACCCAGCCTCATTTTCGAGATGTACAAACGCTCTCCGACCAGAGTCAGTATGTGAACTTATCAGATGTTGAGACTTGTCTTATCAAGTTCAGAAATTTCTGAAAGCACTCATTGTCAGTTTTTCTTGAAGCTGCCGTTGCTGATTGGATGGGGAAAGTCGGTTTCGTCCGCGTAACCGACCTTGCCGAGCCCGGGGACAGTTGGACTCTTTGCTGCCGTGCGGAGAAGGTCGGATTGGAGCCCAGAGTGACCGATACTGCAGCCTACTCGAAAGTCCGCTAAGAAGCGAGCGTCACTGGTTTAGGAGATATTTCGCTCCACTTTTAAGGTTAGGGCAGGCAGGGTTTTCCAATGACAAAGTGGCACCAAGCAATCCTCACAAAGCTCGATGGCTACAGTGGATTCGATATAGAATTTGACGATGATCACATCATCGTTTGCTGCAAAAACGCCGAGAGCTTTGATGTATCGTTTCATGTTTATGGCAGCGAATTTCAGGTCAGCTTCGACGGTTGGCACGAGCACTTTCAAACCGAGGAAGAAGCCCTTAACTGCTTCGCGTTTGGCCTTTCACAAGAGTGCCGCCTCAAAGTGACAAAACGTGGCGCGATGGAATGCAGTTGGACTGTTCAGGCTTGGCAAGATGACACTTGGGTCGATGACACCACGACCGGTTTGATCTTGATCCCGTTTTGGTGGCCAAAGCAAATCGAGTACAGGCATAATCTCATCGAAGCGAAGGGTCGCTGATTCACAGCCAAGCAGACCTTCAGATTGATTTCTTCAACGTCAGCAGAGTCCGCATAGCTGACCGCGGTAGTGGGGTCTTCCCGTGACCGTTTTCGGCTCAAAGCATGCGTAATTGGGCTGACCCTGAACTGAGGTCGAGCTCCCGATAGGATCACGGGAAATCTGTGAACAAGGGAGATTTCGAATGGAACATTATGCTGGCTTGGATGTGTCGCTGCGGTCCTGCGCGGTTTGTGTGGTCGACAGCAAAGGTACGATCCTGCATGAGCGAGACCTGCCGTGCGAGATCGAGGAGATCGCGGGGTATCTGAACGCGCCGGGTTCGAGTCCGGCACTTTGAGCCAGCATCTGTTCTACGGATTGAAGGCAGAAGGGTTCGACGTCGTCTGCATGGAGGCACGCCAGGTGAGCGCAGCTCTTTCGGCGATGCGGAACAAGACGGATCGCAACGACGCCCGCGGCATCGCTCAAATCCTGCGGACGGGATGGTTCAGCCCCGTTCACATGAAGAGCCGGGAGGCACATGGGGTTCGAGCCCTTCTGAGCACGCGTAAGGCACTGCTGAGCAAGACCATCGATCTGGCCAACGAAGTGCGTGGCCTCCTGAAGATCTTCGGCATCCGCCTGCCGAAGACGGTGAAGCATGGCAGCTTCGACGTTGTTGTCCGACCGATGATCGAGATGGACGAGGTGCTGGCCCATGCCATGCTGCCGCTGCTGGATGCTCGGCTGGTTTTGTATCAGCACTTCCTGGAGCTCGACCGACGGGTCAAACGCGCCGCCAGTCGGGATGAGGTCTGCATGCGCATGATGACTGTGCCCGGGGTCGGCCCGATCGCCGCTCTGACTTTCAAGGCGGCGGTCGATGACCCTGCGCGGTTCAAACGATCTCGTACCGTGGCCGCCCACTTTGGTTTGACGCCCCGACGATTCCAGTCTGGCGAACACGACAACCCAGGCCGGATATCGAAAGCCGGAGATCGAGACGTGAGGGCGACACTCTACGCCGCCGCCAATGCCTTGCTCATGCGAACCATGGCCGGGTCGCAGATCAAGTCTTGGGGCATGCGCTTGATGCGCACCAAAGGACGCCGCCGTGCGGTTGTGGCCGTTGCGCGCAAACTGGCCGTCCTGCTCCACCGCATGTGGGCGGACGGCACGGAGTTCCGTCCAGAAAAGGTGGAGGGCATGGCATGATCTGACCGCCCAACATCGATCTGAACGGGATCGTCCTCACCGGACGAGGTTCGTGGATGAAGCCAAAATGTCTGCTGCGCCTCGAAAGCGCGTCTCAAAGCGAGGCTCTCCACAACCAATCCGACACATGCGTGCAGCGATGCCCCACGCGGCATCAAACCGACTGCGAAGAGAAGCGTGACCCGGATGAGTGACAATGGTCCCAACCAGTAGGGAAAACGAGCTTGACCCAAATGCCCAATTAGAGAAGCCGACCTTCAGCGCGCGCCTCGAAAGCTGCAATTGCAGCCTGCATTACAGACATTCGCTGCAGTAGGGAAATCCGTGGGTAGCCCGAAAAAACATATCGCGCGGCAGATTTCCCATGAACATATCTGATCCGACTGACCGCTTTCGGCTTCGTGAGCTTCAAAGACCACAGCTGGGGCTAGGCTTTGACTCGTTATTTTAACGCTTCCGCTCACTTTGAAGTAATATGTCGTGGCATATTAAATTTGGATGATTCGGGAGAGAATGAATGGCAGTTTCGAAGCCACAGCGCATCGTCATGCATTGGACTGCTGGCGAATATGAGATCTCGGACAGCGACTACGAAAAGTATCATGAAGTGGTAGAAGGCGACGGAACGAGACGCCTGTGCCGACGTAGACCTGAAGCAAATAACGATGTGAATGATGGCGACTATGCAGCGCATGTGAGAGCAAAGAATACAGGTTCAATTGGACTTGCTATGTGCTGCATGAAGGGGGCGAAAGAACGACCATTTCACAAAGGCAAATTCCCAATGACCGAGGTACAATTGGGTGCTTTTATTAACATGGTGGCTGAGTATGCTGAGACATATGATATTGCCGTCGACAGACGACATGTACTTTCCCATGAAGAGGTGGACGTGACGCTTAAGGTTCCGCAAGATAAATGGGATATCATGTGGTTGCCACATATGGCGAAGCCAGGAAATGTCGTTGAGGTAGGTGATTTCCTACGGGAACGGATTGAAGCAGCGCGTGCTAAGAAGTTCGACAGGTCCGACTCTTTTTTGGCAAGTCTCAACGAGGACGACTTGGTCGAACGGATCGTCGCCCGCATTAAGGAAGAGTTAGCCTAGTCTAATCACGCAGCGAGCCGTTCATCCGCGAACCGATAAACCTAGGCCACGATTCTGTGGTTGCGTGGACAATCTTCACGAAAAACTGACCTGCTCCCCGGAAAAGTCCGCAGTTTGAAGTTAGCCTGTTCTCCAAACGAGGAGACAGACGATGCGGAACAGCCATTTCAGCGAAGAGCAGATCATTGGCATCCTGAAGGAGCACTAAGCCGGGATAGGCGCCAAGGAACTCTGCCGGAAGCATGGCATCAGTGATGGCACGTTTTACAAATGGCGCTCGAAGTATGGCTGAATGGAAACGTCCGAGGCAAAGCGGCTGAAGGCGCTTGAAACCGAGAACGCGAAGCTCAAGAAGATACTGGCAGAGCACATGCTAGATGTGGCCACGCTCAAGGAGGTGCTGGGAAAAAACGTCTGAAGCCCGGTGCAAGGCGACGAGCAGTGGACTGGGCGATGACAGAGAAGAGCTACAACCAGCGGCGGGCCTGTACCTTGGCAGGGATTGATCCGCGCGTCTACAGGCGCCGATCAACCAGACCTGCGGACACCGAGCTGCGAGAGAGGCTGAAGGAGCTCTCCAGCGAACGACGGCGCTTCGGCTATCGGAGGCTGCACCTACTTCTTGGCCGCGAAGGCTGGAAGGTGAACTGGATGAAGCTCTACCGAATCTACCGCAAAGAAGGCCGGACAGTGCCTAAGCGGGGCGGTCGCAAGCGGGCCCCGGGGACCAGGGCACCCATGGCGATCCCGTAGGGGCCGAGCCAGCGCTGGTCGCTGGACTTCGTGTCAGACAACCTGTCCGATGGTCGCCGCTTCCGGGTGCTCTGCGTCATCGACGACTTCAGCCGGGAATGCCTCGCCGCAGTCGTGGACACTTCTCTGTAGGGGCATCGCGTTGGCCGTGAGCTCGACAGCATCGCTCGGGTGCGCGGCTATCCATGCATGGCGGTCAACGATAACGTCCTATGTCGCGAAATTCTGACTGCTTAGGTCAGCAGGTCGCTTGGAGTAGCCCCCTGAAAGTGGTCCATTACTGGAATAGATTTGTCCCTCAAATTGGAGGATCAGCGATGGCTGGGAAAC
>NZ_AQQP01000042.1 GCF_002210165.1 Phaeobacter sp. 22II1-1F12B
TCGGCACTTGGCTCTTCTACGTCCAGCACCAGTTCGAAGAAACCTATTGGAACCAGGATACCAGTTGGACGGTACAAGACGCATCGTTTCACGGCTCGTCCCATTATGTCTTACCACCGGTTCTGACCTGGATTACGGGGAACATCGGAGCACATCATATACATCACCTCGCGAGTCGCATTCCGTTTTACCGACTGCCCGAAGTTCTTCGAGACTACAGTGACCTCAACGAGGTAGGGCGCATCACGATCCGCCAAAGCTTGGGTTGCGCGAAACTCGCGCTTTGGGATGAAGCCGGGCGCCGCCTCGTTTCCTTCTCGGAAGCCCGTAACCTACCCGCATGATCAGGATTAAAGAAGCCGTAGCACGGAACAATTGACTTTCTGGCTAACCGCTCAAATGGGGCCAACGGTGAATACGGGTTGACCACTGCTCGTAGACCGGACTTCCGCTGCGTTCTGACCGAATGTCAGGTTAGGGCCGAAACCAGACAAGTCGGATTGGGAAGGTACGGTATTTCTTTCCACTTGGGCGGGTTTAAGTACAAAAGGGCTGGTTCTGTTAATGCCGTTCTATTTGGCAGATAAGCGGGAAGTTTCATGTTGGATGAATTTGGATAGAACGCTCCGATGCTGCGTCTCCCAAACTAGGTTTCCGGCGATGGAGTTCCGCCTTGAAAATTAGACGCATCTTTTCTCTGTGCTTAGAAGAATTCGAAATCTTGGTACGTAAGGGTTGTGCCTTGACCACGGAGAAGAATATGAAAGTAATCCTCTAGATTTTGTTCATTAAATTCGAGCACAAGGCCGCCTGCGGTCACTGTTTGGTGTGGAGTATTTTCCCCGTAAAGCGCACCAAATCCCGTTAGTACGATCTTATCCTCGCCTTGTTTGAAATCAGCGATAATACCTTCAGTCTTATCCTTTCCGTTGCGGAACACAAAAGTGTCGGCGCCTGAGCCTCCGATCATCTTGTCGCGTCCGGTCCCCCCGACAAGAATGTCGTCACCTTTTTGCCCCTTAAGGACATCGTTGCCTTTCCCCCCTTCGAGGATATCATTGCCTTTTCCGCCTAGCAGTAGGTCACCTCCCTTGCCGCCGTGCAATTCGTCGTGACCGCCTTTTCCAATAATCTTGTCGCTGCCAGCCCTGCCATCGACAATGTCGTCGGCCTTGCCGCTGCCTTTGAGCACATCGTCCTTTCGAGTACCTTCAATGGTGCCCAGAAAGTTATCGATTTTGGCTGTTTTTATCAACCTGGCTTCGGTCTCGCCATCGCGGGGATTAGAGTTTCCAAATACTGCCAAGACCGTACCGTCTGCTCCTTGTGCCAAATGCGGGAACCCGCTGCGTTGGTCATCCAGGTTACCGGCAAGAGTTATTTCCTTACCAACCGGTTGACCCGCTGGCCCGAATTCCTGCGCGTGCGCAATCCAGCCTGTGCCATTTGCGAAGCGGTCATCCGGCTCAACCCAAGATAGCAAAAAGCCGCCGCTGGGGAGGGATATAACGTCGTGGTCAGTGGAAGCGGTCGTGTCGTTCAGTTGTGTTCGGTTCCCGATAGGTGTGCCATCAACGTCGAACCGCCGTGCCCAGACGCCTCCTTCATCCCACGTTACGACATATCCGCCTGTTTCAAGCCTCGTAACCGTCTGTTCCGAAGCTATATTGTGCTTGAGGTAGGGTACCGCAAAATAGTCGATCCGTTCCTGCCAGACAAGTTCGCCGTCTGCTCGGATCAAATGCGCCGTAACTTGGCCCGATCCAGCGCCAGTGACGGCAAGATACTTGCCATTTTCCAAGAGCGTCGCCGATGGGGCGTTTCCTTGCCGCTCAAAGTCATATCGATATGGGGAACTCACGACTCCCTCGTTAGTCACGTCGACAGCAATCAGAGGAAATTCGAATGGCTCTGGATTACCTGAATAAAAAACGCGTACTCCCTCTGGGGTCTCTGTTAAGACAGCATCTGTTGTGAATGAACGATTAGCGTCCGCGGTGAATTGAATGGTGTCGCCGTCGGGCTTACCGTTGGATTTGAAAAAGCGGATGTTGCCAGGGGTATCGAAGCGTCCAGTAGTATTTACTCCGGATACCCAAGCTACAGCGAAACCGCCATCCGATAGGGCCAGCAATGCGCCCGCCGTCTCGTTGCCGTCGTCACCTTTTGACGCCGTAAAGACATTGCCGACAGGACGTCCCCGGGCATCGAGTTTCAACAGGCCGGTTTGTGGCATCGCTCCAGGTTCGGCCTGATAGGATGCAAAACTCAGAACATAGCCGCCACCCGCCAAGGCAATCAAATCAAGCGGTGTTAGGTCACCTATTTCCTGAAAGGCAAATTCCTTGCCCAGCGTTCTGGCCATGGGCCTTCTCCAATTATCTGTTTGTCAATTTTCTTAAAAAAAGTCTGTTCTTAGTACACATTTGTCGGCCAAAGTTGTGTCTGGCCGACAGTCCGAACCTGACTGATTCCCATCGTAGCTCACTTTAGACAGTAGAGAATTTCTGCGGCAAGTATAGCGTCGTTGATCTTACGGAAGATCCAGTTCTGGTGCTTTGCTCGCTGAAACCCGGGTCGTTGGAATTGAGGATTTCGGCTCGGCTTTCTTGGCTGGGAAAGGAGTTGAAACGTATGAAGTCACAAAAGATTACGGAAGTGTCGAAGGGGCTGTCTACAATTGGCAATACCTTCGGAAAGGCCAAATCGAACTTGTGAAGCTGGGGTAATCGATGAGATCGCCTGCATCGTCTATCGGTCCCGGAGGCTGCGTGATCGGAGAACGAAAGCGACGAACAACCCGGAGCTCCGACGTTAATGCAACGAACCCGGACCAGGTCGAGCCATCGACACAATAGGGGGCCACGTGCTTGCCTGGCTGCTGCGAAGCGCCAAGGCAGAGGCGGCGATTGCTGCCATCGGAAACGCTGGGGGCAATCGTTTGCACACTTCTGTCATTCCGTTCATTCTGCACGGCATCACCCTGAGCGGTATCAATGGCAATTCTCCGCCCGAGCTGCGACGACGCATCTGGGAACTTCTGGAATCGGATCTGCGTCCGCCCCGGATATCGGTGATTGCACGGGTCATCGAACCGGAAGAAATCGACGAGAAGGTGCCAGAGATGATCGCCGGGCGCACACGCGGACGCGCCGTCGTTGCATTCTGCGGGGGTTGGGACTGGGATGGCGTCCTGATCTAACAAGATCGTTCTGAAATCCGTAAAGATGTAGGAACTTGACGCAGATGATTTCCTGTTCTGATAGGGGGCTTGGCGAGGGCCGTCTATAGTTGCGACCGTCCCAGTGGCATTGCCGTTTGTGGTCCGCTCAGGCACGAAGGCACGGCGGTCACGTCTTGAATCTAGACTTCCCGAAAATCTCTAACAGGTAGGTTCAAACGGCGCTACCAGATCAGATCAAAACCTGCTTTTACACTAACATTACTCTTCACAAAATCTAACACATTAACGAACCCACAAGTAGCGTTCTCCACGCCAGTCAACGTAGGTAAATGTGTAGCCGTTGCTTGTTTCAGTCGCAACTACCCGACCAAAAGTCCTCATCATCCAGTAGCCGACAAACGACAACTCTAATGAGCGATTTAATGCTTCCCGTTTCTGATCAGAACACAATGCTCATACCCCTACGTAAAGGAATGCTTGCACTGTAAACCTCATTGAGCAAGTTTTTCCTGACCGTTTCATTTCCCAGTCGTAGAAATGCGAACAATTGGCTCTGAAGCCAAAAAATCCAGCTGCTGCCAAGCCAATGACGTAGGCTAGGCATTCGGACTGAGCAGGCGGGGCGTATCACATCGGGCACTTCTGTCTTGAGAAGGGAAATGAGCGTTGTTTGATGTCGCCCTTCTATGTCCGGCCTTATGTGAACGTTCACAAGAACGACGACTGTGATGCGGAAGCGATTGCCGAAGCCGCGACCCGCCCGACGATTTCATTTGTTGCGATCAAATCGGAAGAACAGCTCAACCTTCAGGCTTTGCACCGTTCGAGGGAGAGTCTTTGATCGGATAGGATGTGCTTGATCAAACCGGGCCGCGGTTTCTGATGGAGCGTGGAGTCAGGGTGGGAATAGGGCGCCATGTCTTCCAAAAGGTACTGGCCAGATTGGTCGCAGAGGTCGCTGCCGACCTTTCACCCAGAATGCGCCTGCTCGTAACTGACATGGCGTCCGGACTGGACGGGATAAATGATCGGGTCGCTGCCCATCGATGCCGAGATCAAGGCTCTGGCCAGAACGGATGCTGATATCCAGAGACTGATGGATATCCCCGGCATCGGGCCCACGATCGCAACGGCACGTGTGGCAGCCGTCGGCAAGGGTAGCGGCTTTGGTAAGGGGCGTGATCTCGCCGCATGGCTTGGAGCCGCGGCAAATCACGACAAGCGGCATAGGCAAACTGATCGGCATGCTCGAAGCATGGTAATCGACATTTGCGCAAAATTTTCATCCATAGAGCTCGAACGGTGCCGCATCTCGTGCGTGACCAGACGTTGCCATTGACGGCATGGGAACACGGTCAGAAGGAGCGAGCGGATGCGAACGTTGCGGCGGTCGCCATGGCCAACAAGATAGCAAGTATCGCCTGGGCTGACCTGACCACGGGTGAGAGATATCGGTCGAATGCCATGAGCGGCCTGTAGTCGGACAAACGCGCAACCGGCCAAAGGAATCTGCGAGCGAGGAGGAGATGGACCAACGACCGATCGGCGTCTTACAAGTCTGACGAGGCGCATGCCATTTCAGTGCCGATAAGCTCGCGAGACACAGGACGCGCGACTTCCCATCTTGGTCAGGGGCAAATCTGATGGCCCCGAAGAAAGACCGAATACATCGAAGCAGAGTAAGCGGCACATCGACAAATCACTTCCACGGGAAGGCAATTCATATAGCTCTCCTGAACCCCCCCAAGTTTTCGCTGACATCTAAACTTTTGTAAGGGTCGGCGTCGCAAAACAGGGCGGTCTGCAGTCATTCTGTGCGTGACGAGCAAGTGGCGAGAGACGGCTATCGCATCCATCAGAAGAGGAGCAATTCTATTGATTTGCAAAAGGATCGGCACAAGCATCAAAAAAAGACCATATGTTAACGGGATTGACCACGTTTGGAGATTGGCGCAACCGTCCTGCCAAATGATAAGTGCAACCGAGCCAAACCGACACAGGTTCTACTTCTGCCTCGCTCAGGGTTTTTCCCTGTTCTCATATTCCTGCACCGTCGACATCCTGCGTGCCGCTTCGCTGATCCAGTCTGACGTTGTTTTCGAAACCCGCGTGGTTTCCAATGCCGGGGACATTATCGTCGCTGGCAATGGGACCAAGGTGTTGCCAGACATCCAAGTCGATGAAATGCGCGCGCCGGGCACGTTTGTCGTGATCGCTGGCACGGGAGCCAACCGACAGGATCTCACCGCCGAGAAGAGCGCGGTCCGAAAGGCATGGGCCTTCGGGCTGGAGATCTGGGGTGTCTCGTCGGGTGTCATTCCTCTGGCCCAGTCCGGGTTGTTGCAGGGACGGGTCATCGCAGCGCATTGGGATGACGCCCCGTTTCTGCGAACGCATTTTCCAAAAATCCAAATATCGGACAACATCTACGAAACCGGACCAAAGCTCTCTACCTGCGCGGGCGGCGCGGCGGCTGCCGATCTTGCGCTGTCACGAGTGAGACAACTCTTGGGACCTGAGGCGGCAAGGGGTGTGCTGACGCTACTGAACATCGAGGGCCACCGAGAAGGTCGAACCGGGCAGCGGGGATACGCTGCGCAGCTCTTCCCGTCTGAGAACGCGCACGTTGCAACGGCAGTGCAGCTAATGAAGCGATCCATCCGGCGGCGTGTCACCATCGCGGATATCGCAGCGACGTTGGGATTGTCCCAGAAGCATATGGAACGGCTGTTTCGATCGGAGTTCGGTGTGACGCCGAAAACCGTTTACGAACGTCTCCGTCTCGAAGATGCCCGGCGCGAAGTCCTTGTCGGCCGATTGCCGATCAGCCAGATTGCTCACGAGTACGAATTCACTAGTTCAATCTTCGCGTCGAAATACAGGGCGCAGTTTGGGGTGAACCCGCTCCATGACCGGCAGCTCTCTTCGATGATCCGCTGATCTTGCCCGAGCCAGCTTCACTGTTTCGAATGTCGATTTCCAGGACAGAGATGTCGATTTTTCGAGTATCCTATACGCACATCTCCTTGCCATGATCCGTCACAATCTGGCGGGCGTCCTGTCCGCCAATGTCAAGGAGTGCCTCCCATGCGTCCGCCATCTAAACCGAATATCGTCCTGATCCTCGCAGATGACATGGGGTTCTCTGATCTTGGTTGCATGGGATCGGAAATCCGAACGCCAAACATCGACCGTCTTGCCGCCGGCGGGCAGACTTATACTTCGATGTACAACTGCGCTCGCTGCTGTCCGACCAGGGCATCACTGCTGACAGGTCTATATCCCCACAAGGCCGGGATCGGTCATATGACCGCAAGCTACGGCAGCGAGGCCTATCAGGGGTACCTACGCAACGATGCTGTCACCATCGCCGAGGTGTTGCGACTGGCCGGCTACCGCACCCTGATGAGCGGCAAGTGGCACGTCGGGGGAAGCTACAAGCCTCGGGAGAGCGAACTCTGGTTGCCAGGCGACGTAACCCATCCAACTCCACGCCAAAGGGGTTTTGATCGGTTCTTTGGCACCCTCGACGGCTCCGGTAGCTATTTCTTCCCGCACTATATCGGCGAAGACGATCACCGGGTTGATATCGAGCAGGACGACTTCTACATGACCGACGCAGTCACCGAGAAGGCCGTGGGAATGCTCGGAGAGGCGGTCAGAGATCACAAGCCTTTCTTTCTCTACCTCGCCTACACGGCACCCCACTGGCCTCTGCAGGCACATGAGGATGATATCGCACGCTACCGTGGTCAGTATCGTAAGGGATGGGACCACCTGCGCACATCACGTCACGAGGAGATGCTGAGCCGTGGGATGCTCGAAGGGCGCTGGGATATCTCGCCCCGCGATCCCGAGGCGCATCCTTGGATCGATGAGAAGCACCAAGACTGGGAAGACAGCCGTATGGCGACATATGCGGCGATGGTCGACAGCATGGATCAAGGGATTGGCTGCGTCATGCGCAAGCTGCGTGATCTCGGGATCGAGAAGAATACTCTTGTTCTGTTTCTCTCTGATAACGGCGGCTGTGCGGAGTTTCTGGCTGAGGAAGGTTGGGTTAATTCCTACCCCGACAGTTCCCCACGCGGGGAAGAGATCGTCCAAGGTAACATCCCAGATCTGCCCCCAGGGCCGGGCACGACGTTTCAAAGCTACGAGACAGCTTGGTCGAACGTCTCGAACGCCCCTTTTCGGATGCATAAAACCTGGGTGCATGAAGGTGGCATATCCACACCTCTCGTTGCCTACTGGCCCGAGGGTATCGCCAGCCCGGGGATCGTGCACAATGCACGCCATGTGTCCGACATTATGCCGACAATTCTGGACGTGACTGGGGCGAGCTATCCAAAGGATTTTGGCGGTGTAGGAGTACAGAAACTTGATGGTGAAAGTCTGATTGATACCTTCCGCAACATTTACAGCCAGCGCGAACAACCAATCTATTGGGAACATGAGGGTAACTGCGCGATGCGCGATGGCGACTGGAAACTTGTCCGCGAGTTCGGTCAGGACTGGGAACTCTATAACATGAGGGTCGATCGAACCGAGCTCAACGACTTGCGCCACAAGGATCCCAAACGTGCAGCGGAGATGATTAAGGCTTACGAAGATTGGGCGAACAAAGTTGGCGTGGTCGATTGGGCCATTGTCCAGGCGCATCCTGACATGGATTGGGTGAAACAGGAGAAGCCGGTAGCATAGACACAAACACCCTTCCTGCCACAAAGCCAGGAAAGATCGTTGATTTGCGTCGTTTCAAGCCGCGCGCGTTTGTTCAAGTTCCCGACCGAACTCTTTTTCCAAGGCGCTTAGGGATCGCAGAACATGGGGTAATCGCCCTGTTTCGACCGTGGCCCGTCATGGCATCGGAATGTTTTTCCTTCGGTATGATCCAGAGCGTGACCCGAAAAGGGGTCTTGTTTGAAGCATCTGATGGAGACTGAGAATGGGTCAGCATATTGGGCTCGACGTTTCGTTGAAGGACACTGCCATTGCCATCCGGGAAGACGGCCGTCGAATATGGCGTGGTAAATGCCGCTCGGATCCTGCGCTGATTGCGCAGACAGTACGTAATCATGCTCCGGAACCTCAGTCAGTTGTGTTCGAGACCGGGCCCCTTGCCACCTGGTTCTTTCATGTCTTGAAGGGGGAGGGGCTTCCCGCGATCTGCATCGAGGCACGTCACGCGCAGAAGATACTGGGCGAGACGTTGAACAAGACCGATGCAAACGATGCGGAAGGGTTGGCCAGACTTGCCGAAACCGGCTTCTACAAGGCCGTCAGGGTCAAGTCTTTCGAGGCGATGCTGATCCGGTCGTTGGTGGCAGCTCGTACGCAGCTCTTGTCCATGACAACACAGTTGACCAACCAGATCCGTGGCCTGATGAAAACATTCGGTCTGGTCGTCGCCAAGAGTAAAGGCTCCGTGTTTGAAGCAAACGTGGAGAGGCTGCTGGAGGGGTATGCCGAGTTGGCACAGATCATTTTGCCGCTGCTCGAGGCCTGGCGCGCGATACGCAAACATGTATCCGCACTCAACCGTCAACTCCGACATGCGGCGCGCCAGAGCCAAAGCACTCGTCTGCTGATGACGATACCTGGTATCGGGGCGATTACGGCGATCTCCTATGTGGCCGCCATCGAAGACCCGAAGAACTTCCCGAAATCAAGGTCTGTGGGCGCGTGGCTCGGCCTTACCACACGCCGCTACCAGTCCGGGGAGGAAGACTTTGACGGCCACATCTCGCGCCGGGGAGATCATCGGCTTCGCGGGCTTCTCTACGAGGCCGCGACCTCGTTGCTTGCGAGGACACGGGCAGACACCGTTAGTGATCTCAAAACATGGGGCCTTCAGTTGAGGGAACGCCTTGGGTTCAAGCGCGCGGCGGTGGCTGTTGCCCACAAACTCGCTGTCATTATGCATTCCATGCTTAGAACCGGCCAAGATTTCATCCCGACTCGCGAAGTGTGAGCGATATCTGAACCGCGACTCCTATGGCTTCTGAGGGTAGGGGCGCTGGCCCATCTCTTCCATCATCTTTTCATGGAACACCTCGGCGGGTGTCTTCCATCCGAGGCACTTTCTGGGTGTCGCGTTGAGGCGATCGCAGATCATTTTCAATTCATGATCTGAGATCGCGCGGATGTCGCGCTTGCGGGGAAGCCATCTTCGGACGCGGCGGTTGGTGTTCTCGACCGTGCCTTTCTGCCAGGGCGACGAAGGATCACAGAACATGGGGTAATCGCCCTGTTTCGACCGTGGCCCGTCATGGCATCGGAATGTCTTTCCTTCGGTATGATCCAGAGCGTGACCCGAAAAGGGGTCTTGTTTGAAGCATCTGATGGAGACTGAGAATGGGTCAGCATATTGGGCTCGACGTTTCGTTGAAGGACACTGCCATTGCCATCCGGGAAGACGGCCGTCGAATATGGCGTGGTAAATGCCGCTCGGATCCTGCGCTGATTGCGCAGACAGTACGTAAGCATGCTCCGGAACCCCAGTCAGTTGTGTTCGAGACCGGGCCCCTTGCCACCTGGTTCTTTCATGTCTTGAAGGGGGAGGGGCTTCCCGCGATCTGCATCGAGGCACGTCACGCGCAGAAGATACTGGGCGAGACGTTGAACAAGACCGATGCAAACGATGCGGAAGGGTTGGCCAGACTTGCCGAAACCGGCTTCTACAAGGCCGTCAGGGTCAAGTCTTTCGAGGCGATGCTGATCCGGTCGTTGGTGGCAGCTCGTACGCAGCTCTTGTCCATGACAACACAGTTGACCAACCAGATCCGTGGCCTGATGAAAACATTCGGTCTGGTCGTCGCCAAGAGTAAAGGCTCCGTGTTTGAAGCAAACGTGGAGAGGCTGCTGGAGGGGTATGCCGAGTTGGCACAGATCATTTTGCCGCTGCTCGAGACTTGGCGCGCGATACGCAAACATGTATCCGCACTCAACCGTCAACTCCGACATGCGGCGCGCCAGAGCCCAAGCACTCGTTTGCTGATGACGATACCTGGTATCGGGGCGATTACGGCAATCTCCTATGTGGCCGCCATCGAAGACCCGAGAAATTTCCCGAAATCAAGGTCTGTGGGCGCGTGGCTCGGCCTTACCACACGCCGCTACCAGTCCGGGGAGGTAGACTTTGACGGCCACATCTCGCGCCGGGGAGATCATCGGCTTCGCGGGCTTCTCTACGAGGCCGCGACCTCGTTGCTTGCGAGGACACGGGCGGACACCGTTAGTGATCTCAAAACATGGGGCCTTCAGTTGAGGGAACGCCTTGGGTTCAAGCGCGCGGCGGTGGCTGTTGCCCGCAAACTCGCTGTCATTATGCATTCCATGCTTAGAACCGGCCAAGTTTTCATCCCGACTCGCGAAGTCGTCGCCTAAGGAGAGGACTTCGCGCACCGAACTCAGCGCGTCACAAGTAGATGCGAGGAGGCGTCCCTGTCTTGGACGGAGGTCAGGCCAATCCGATAGACCTGGCTGCAGCTACTACAGACTGCGCGCAGAACATAGGATGGTCTCACCTGCGGAACCCGGAATGCAGCGGTCTAGTGCCGACTGCGGAGACAACCATGCCCCGGACATACGCACGACCTTGCTGGCTACATGACGCTGAGAACGGCTGAACGAAGAATGGAAATTAGAAAGGGATTGAAGGGCGTTTCAACGCCCACTGTTCTCTTGCATCAAAAGCTTGACCGTGGGTCGGCGATTAGACAACCAGGTTTGTGTCCCAATCTCGGCCTGTAGATGCGGCCAACTGACGAACTCCGTGCCTCGGTCGAAGGTGATGGATCTGCGCGCCAGATGGGGAAGGTCGCGCACCGCTTTCATGATCTTGCCCATCACCAGCTTGGTTCGTTTGTTCGGGTTCTTCAACAGGACCGTGAAGCGGCTGACGCGTTCAACAAGCGATGTTATGTTTGATTGCCCAAGCTTCTGTTTGAACAGCATCAAATCGCCCTCCCAATGCCCGAACTGGCGTCGGTAGGATACATCGTTAGGGCGGAACAGGATGCTGACATCACGATCAAACTTCGGAGCCTGGCGCTTTCTCGCGCGCCGCGGCCTGCGGGCCTTCCGGTGCTCGGGCAGATACCACCAGAGCTCTTGGGTCATGCCTTCTTTCGAGTAGATGTAGCGGTAGATTGTCTCCTGATAGACTCGCGGCCTGGCACCTTCGTAGATCATTCGATTGCCGATCTGCTCGGGCGTCCATCCTTGCTTGATGCGTGCAATTACGGTCCTGCACAGATCAGGATGACGAACCAGTTTTCGCTGCACCGATCGTCGCTTGTCCGTTTGCAACTGGGCTGCATGGCCGAAGTAACCAGCGTACTTCTTTGGCAACGCATCATCGGCCCAGAAGTTACGTTTGATCTCGCGAAAGATCGTTGATTTGTGGCGTTTCAAAACGCGCGCCATCTCTTTGACAGGCACATTGGCATGCCACCAGTTCTCAATCTTGCGGCGCTCCTGAAGAGACAGTTGCGTGTAAACGGCTGTACGCGCTAGCCCAGATGCGACTTCGGTCGGCGTGACAGCTTCTCCGTTCGGTACCCATGACCGATGATATTGGCGCGGAAGACTTCAGCGGGCGTTCTGTAGCCCAGGCACTTGCGTGGCGTGCCGTTCAATCCCGCGCAGAGCCTGCGGAGGTCTTCTTGTGTGATGGTTTCGGGATCGGTGTCGCGGCAGATCCACCGGCGGAGCCGCTTGTTCGTGTTCTCGATGCTGCCCTTTTGCCAAGGCGATTGAGGATCGCAAAACCAAGTCCGCGCCCC
>NZ_AQQP01000043.1 GCF_002210165.1 Phaeobacter sp. 22II1-1F12B
GGGCGTTCTTCTGGAGAAAAGCTACGGTGACGTGACCGGAGGAACTTTCGCCGAACATTTCGAAGCCTGCGCAGCAGAGGCGCGTAGACACGTCATGTCAGGCAAGTTCGCGGAGGATCTTGAAGTCATCAAGGAACATCACATCGGCATCGCGTACCAGTCGCCGCTCGAGATGGTGGTGACGACCGGCCTGTCCGCCGAGACCGCGGTCAAGATGCTGGCGCGGGAAAAGCGTTTCAGCAGCAGCGAAACGCTGCAAATCACGTGCATCGCAATTGTCGCGGCCCAGGTGGCAGAAAGGGAGATGAGCGAGGACGAGGTTCCGATCCTTGTAGAAGCCATTAAGCGGAAGGCCAGGATTTGGGAGGAGGTGGTATCGTCGGCGGGTGACCAACTTGGGCCGGACGACGACCGGGACGACTGACCCTTCGTCAGGCGCGGCGTCCGCATGCGATACCTATGCGGCCTGAATTCATCCACGTCTGTCGGATGGCGTCGAGCCTACGGCAAACCTGGCGCGGAAAATAAGCGAGTGCTTCGACCGCGAGAACAGACCTTCGTGATCAGTGCGGTCCGCCGCACAGGCCGATGTGCGAATCCCCGCAAACGTGTCGGTTTCGCCGACGGTCGCACAAAGGTCCCCCGACATACATCGGCGATATGTTCGCGGACCGTTTTGCGAAATCTGAAAAATCCCCGCAAACCTGTGCGTTTCGGGGTCCGCGGATTGCAGTGAGCGCAAGCCGAACGGCCGTTCGGCGCGGAGTTCGAAGAGGTCTGCCTCGTACCGGCGGCGGGCTCCGTCCAAAAGACTTTCATACGCGCTTCAGGAACGTAAGCGGCAGTCACGCCCCATTGATTTCGCACTTTCGCGGTGTCGCGGGGGGGTGAAGCGGAGGACGGTCGGTAGCTCGTCAGGGACTACGAGACGAGGTCCCTATGCCTTCTGGCCCTGCTGGGCGTAGGCCCATGGCATCAGGGCATTGATGTCCTTGTCGAGATGGCCATTGGCCAGCTTGGTGAACAGATCGCGCAGATAGGCATAGGGTTCGACGCCATTCATCTTGCAGGTGCCGATTAGGCTGGCGAAGCGGGCCCAGTTGCGACCGCCCTCGTCATGGCCGGCGAAGAGCGCGTTGCGGCGGTTCATGGCAGGGCTGCGGATGGCGTTCTCGACAAGGTTGGAGTCGATGTCGACGCGGCCATCGTCCAAGAACAGCCGGAAGCCATCCTGACGTTTCAGCATGTAGGCCATGGCCACGCCGAGGTCGGATTTGCGCGACACGCGTGCGGCCTGGGCCGCCAGCCAAGTGAAGAACTCGTCGACCAACGGGCGCGACAGATCCTGCCGGACAGCCAGACGATGATCCGGATCGGATCCGCGGATGGCATCCTCGATCCTGTAGAGCTTAGCAATACGTATCAGCGCCTCGTCGACGATGGGCGAGCCCTTTTTCGGCTTGGCCTTGATCAGTTTGCGCCGCCCGTGTGCCCAGCAGAAGGCCAGCCGCAGCGGATCGCCGCCTGGGCGTTTTGGCGTGGCGAGATGGGAGTAGCCGCCATAGGCATCCACCTGGATCGTGCCGTTGAAGCCGGTGAGGATTTCAGCGGCATATTCGCCCTTTCGCCCGGGCCTGTAATGGAAGACCACGCCCGGCGGCGCAGGACCGTTCCAGCCCCGGTCGTCGAGGAGAACGGCCCAAAGGTAGCCAGTCTTCGTCTTTCCCTTCCCTGGTTCCAGCACCGGGGCAGTGGTTTCGTCGACATACAGCCGGGTGCTGTCAGCCATCAGCTGCTTGGCCATGTGGTCGACCACGGGGGCGATCAGCGCACCGGTCCGACCCATCCAGTCAGCCAGCACCGAGCGGTCGATCGGCACCCCATGCCGCGCCATTACCACGGCCTGCCGGTTCAGTGGCATGTGCTCGGAATGCTTGGACACGGCGATCTGGGCCAGCAGCGCCTCGGTGGGCCAACTGCCCTCCAGCAGATGCGCGGGCACCTTGGCCTGCACCACGCCGGTGCGCCCCTTGGGGCAAGCGTAGCGGGGGCGGATTGTCACGATCACCTGATAGCGTGCGGGGATGTAATCCAGCCGCTCGCTGCGGTCCTCGCCGATCCGGACCATGTCGCCGCAGCCGCAGGGGCACAGGATGCTGTCGGGCTCGACCACGCGCTCGACACGCGGCAGGCTTTCGGGCAGAGCCCGTGCCTTGCGGGGCGCGCGGGGCTGGCGCTTCTCGGGATCACGCTCGCTGGCCGCGATCCTGTCCTCGACGGCGGCGATCTGCGCCTGCGTCTCGGCGATGGCTGTTTCCAGATCTTCCAGCGCCAGTTCGAGCTGGGCCGGGTCCAGCTTTTCGGATTTCGGGCCGAACTTCGTGCGCCGGTAATCCTGAACCTGACCTTCCAGCTTCGCGATCAAGTCCTTCAGCTCGGCGATGAAGGCCTCCTTCTCGACCACCAACGTCTGCTCATGCTGACGCGCTGCACGCTCGACGCGCGCCTCAAACTGCGCGGCTTCCAGCGCTGCCGTCTGGGCAGCAAAGGCCTTCACCACCTCCGGCGGCAGGTCAGGGAACTGGCTGAGATCGAGCGGTTGCGACATGCGCCTTCCTACCCGGCCTGGGATAGAAAGCCCAATAAAACAACGCCAGAACCGACCTGCTGAGTCATCCCGCCGCAGCGGGCGGCAACACCCGCCGCGAATCGAGCCCTTCGAACAGGGCTTCCGCCTGCGCCCGGGACAGCCGCATCACCCCATCCTGAACCTTCGGCCAGGCAAAGCTGCCCTGTTCCAGGATCTTGTAGATCAGCACCATCCCGGTCCCATCCCAGACCAGGATCTTCAACCTGTCGCCGCGCTTCGAACGGAACACCACCGTCACACCGGAATATGGGTCGAGCTTCAGCTCGGTCTGCACGAGCAGCGCCAGAGCGTTGTGCCCACACCTGAAGTCGACCGGCTTAGTCGCAATCAGGATCGGCAGCCGTTGGCCGGCGACAATCACGACGCCCCTCGCAGCGCCCGCACCAGCGCCGCAGCGCGGTCCACCGCGACATCGCCGGGAATGTGCAGCACCAGATCGGGCCCGACCTCGACCGTCATCTCCCCGGAACCATCCTGCGCAGCAACGGCGGTCGAAGAAGGCACGGGCTGATCCACAGGATCGGGCAAAATGGACAGCGGCGCAAAGGCAGGCTCCGCCACCGCCGGCTGCGGGGATGGGATCAGCGCATCCATCAGGTCACTCGGCAAAGCCAGCCGACCCTCACGGGCATGACGACGCCAATCTGACAGATGATGGGGCTGGATGTCATAGCGCGCCGCAACATCGACAACCCGCACACCCGGTTGAAGGCTTTCGGCGACGATCCGTGCCTTGACCTCAGCTGGCCACCGCCGCTTGCCACGCCGCCGCGGTTCGACAACCTCGCACCGGCCCACGAACCCATCACCACCATCCGCCATGCGCTACCTCCATCTGCTCAAGCAGACCCTATCGCAGGCGTGTCAGGCGTCAGGAACACATCAACTCAATGGGGCGTGAACCCCGCTTACGCAGAATGGGCCCGGTACGGGATCGTGCCAGCTCCGTATGGGTTTGACACGTCCCGCCGGTCCTCTCCTGGACAAGCGAGGAGTTCCGTCAAAGACCAGGTTGCTGGTCTCTGCCCGCGCTGTAATTTCGGGATATGACGGCGGTCAGGTCGGCAGATCGGCACGCAGCCTTTCCAGCGCGCCCGCATCGGGGGCCATGAGCCTCACCTCTCGCATGTCGTCATGTGCCGCCGTGAAGCCGTCGAGGCATGCCTGGATCGAGCAGCTCAGGTCACAGGGCTTCGGTAGCTCACCCGCATCGTTCAGGATAAGGCGCGCCCGCATCGATGCCGCGCGCGTGGCCGCCGAATGAAGGGCATCGAACGTGTATGCGAGAGTGAAGTGGCGGAACACCAGAGTGTTGATTTGGGGTGTCTTGTCGCACAGGGCCCAGTGGGTCATCCGGGACGGCAGGATGCTCGCCGTGACGAGATCCTGGACCCGGCAGAGCTTTTCCGCCTCGTCATGCCGGACCTGCGTGCCGGTGGCGTGGATCCGTCCGTCTCGCATGACGAAGCCGACGCAGGCTTCCGACGCGACCAGGTCGGGCGTGTCCACATGGCCGATATCCACGCCGACCAGTCCTCCGCTGGTTCTTTCGGGATCATCGAGTTGGCAAATGACTTGACGCATCCAGGGCTGGGATATCAGTTCGGTCACGAAGGCCGGTGTGAGCTTTATTCTTAGTGTCATTGGTTTTCTCTTTTCCGGGGTGATGCGCGGCGGTCGGCGCTGCGACCGCCGCGGTTCGAGGTCAGCCGAAGGCGATGATCGTGTCTTCGGCGACGATGAAGGGCAGATCCGGGGAGCCGGTGATGATGAGGCTGAGCAGGGTCGCGCCGTGCAGGAAGGCGTCGCGCCGGTCTTTGTAGGGATGCGCATCCGGAGAGCCGAGCATGTTGCCGATCCCCGGCGGAACATGCCGGAATACGATGTTGGCGACCCAGCCGCCGGAATGCTTCTCCAGGTAGAAGTCGCTGATGTTCTCGCGGTTGTAATAGGGCGGCAGGCCCGTCTCGGGGCGGGACGGCGGAACGAGGCCGCTGGCATGGAGGGCATCCGTCACCATCCTGAGCATGGTCGGGCCCTTCTTCGGGCAGGGTTGGTCGTGAAGCTGTTGTGTCTTGTCCATGACGAGGGTCCTTTCGGTGATTGCGCGGCGCGGGACCATCCCGCGCCTGGGAAGGATTTCGGAAGGTTTGGCGTGGCGCGGAAATGCCTGGCGCGAGATTTCCCAACGCCGGCGCCTGTCGGTCGGCCCAGCTACCAGGCGAGCGCGCGATGCGGCGGCAGGGCCAGGGGAGGATGCGCCACGGCGCCGGACCATGGGTCCGGCCTTGCCGCAGCCCCGCGCGGCAGAACCTGCTCCGGCGCCCATGTCGCGGTCAACGCGGTCACGAAATCGGCAAGGAAAGTCTCGGCCGCGCGCCGCGTGGCGAAGGGTTGACCCTCGCCGCGGTCGAGCACGATGGGCTGGCCTTTGGGCGCATCGCGCAGAAGGATGTCGGCATTCCACCCGCCTTCGACGGGGTAGAGCAGGGCGGCACGGAGGTTGTCGGGGTTCCAGTGCGGTAACGCCGTCCGGACTGCTGCGGCCTCTGTCCCGGCGCGGCTTGTCAGGATAAATTCGGGAGCCGTGCGTGCCGCCTTTCGCCGGAGTTGGCGCATCCGGTACAGGCCGTCGATAAGGCATTGGTCATCGTGGATAGTCATTGTCATTTCCCTTGTTTCGCGTCGAGGCATGAGGGGGCCGGATCGCGCAGGCGTGCTGCACGACCGGTATCGGGATTTCCCGGATGGATTGTCGGGATGGTGCAGACCGGGGCCCTGGCGGGCCGCCGGGAAGGGGGCTTCAGTGCAAGGCGCGCGCAGGCTTCGCCTTGTCGCCATAGGATGCCGAGAGGATCATCGTCAGGATGACACGCCCCGCTGCGAGGGCGATTTCGCGCGTGGGAAGTGGGGCGGCATCCGGCGTCCCGATCACGTCCGGAACGCCCGGCGGCACACGCTCGAGAACGATGTCTGCAGTCCAGCCGGGCCCGTTTGGCCGGATCACGAACGCGGCCAGGTTGTCCGGGTGATACATCTCGCCGGCCTCGCAGTCGGGGCAGGGCGTGATGCCGATCGCCTCGAGCCATTTCAGATTGCGTCCGAGTTCGAGCCGGCCTGCGGCCATCATTGCCGGCGTGTAACGGTCGATCTGCATGTGTCTTTCCTTTTCAAGTGGGATCTGTCGACGATGAAGGGGTGCGGTCGCGGTCGTCTGTCCTGCCGCACCAGCGAGGCAGGACAGACCGTCCGTACCGCACCCGGCAAACCCGGCTTCCCTGGCCGCGTTCGGGTGTCACAGACGCAACCGAGTTTCCCTGTCCGGAATTTTCCGCGGGCCTCTCCTGTCGTCCCTGTCGCTGGTCAACACGGATTTATGGTGAAGACGTTTCCGCTGCGCTCACGGCGGATGGCGATCGGAGACGGCAAGCGCGTTGAGGGGCGCACCGCCGTCAACCACCATCGCGCGCTGTCGATACAAATCGCTTTCACCATGCCGGGATATTCGCTCCGCCAGCATGGGTATTCTCGGCGGCGAGTTGGAGTTTTTTCGATTTCGGCTTTTTCGGCCGCCATCATCGATACCAAGTCATACCTGCAAGCTGCGGCGCCCTGTTGCAGCACGATGGACACGAGGTCTCAGATGATGAAAATCAGCCGGACATCCGGGAAATCGTCCGAAGGATCGGGCATTAGGCAGGCACAAGACTTCATTGTCTATGATGAAGAGCGCCAGGAGATCGTTGGGGTCGGCACCTCTCCCGAGGACGCTCTCGCTTCGGTTGAGGATGACTTTCGGAAGGGCGTCCTGCACGTTCTCCCGGCCCGACCTGACCTGGTTGCCGATGTCCGCGATGGATACGACACCTGCTGGGAGATCGATGGGCAAGGCTTCGCCTGGAGGGGATGAAATTATCGCCGTCGAGGATGCAAACCGACGCGGTGTGCCATCGGTCGTGGAGGTTCGCGAACGTCCCGCGACCGCTCGGTACAGAGGGGCAAAGAACCAACGTCGAGCGATTGTTTGGTTGCCGATGGAGTCTTTGATGGTGGAGATATTGCGACCGCGATCATCGTTTTTACCCAACGGGTCAGGCCGCGCGGTCTTCACAGTCAGAGTGGAAAATTTCGCCGGTTGGAGGTTCTGGCGCGACTCCATTGACGACGTCCCGGCCAGAGGCGTTCCAGAAACGGCGGCAGTACCAATCGACCACCTCTCCTATGGTTGCGGGCAGGCGGTGCCGACGCATGATGTCAGCGAGATGGTTGTTGGTCGCCTTGATCAGGTAGGGGTTGGCAAGTACTGTCCGCGTTTTGGTGTCGCCGTCACGAGCGCGGGTGACCAGCGACTGCAGGTGCCCCAGGCGTTTCGCGCGGGGCGTTTCGAAATACTGCTGGGACAGACATCGGACGCGGTCGAACAATTCCATGTTGTCTCGGTACTTGGTCCGGCTGTTGGCGCTGTTGACGGGTTCCTCGGCGCGAGCGCGGTCCTGACCGTTCCGGCTCCTGCACCGAGAGGAACAGTATTTGCGGTGCCGACGCGTAAGTTTGAATTCCTCTCCACACCGCAAGCATTGTCTCGTCTGCAATTTGTTTGCTCCCCGCATTCAGTCTCGGGGGAACACAAAAAACCGGTCCGGCAGGATTGAGACGGTTAGATGGCGATTTCTGGGTGCAAGGCTTTGCGCGGTGGGGGCGCTCCAGGTAGCCCGCACAGATGGACGTAACCCGTTCAAAGGGCGCAGTGTCTCGGAAAGGACGGAGGATAAGCCTCTCATGACCAAGGACGAGGCCCGACGCATGGACCTCGACGAGGTCATCCTCGTGATCGACGCTCAAATGCCGAGGGGAGCAAAGCCTGACAGGGCGGAGACCTCAGACATCGCAGTCCTGGCTGGCTTTGCGGTCTGCGATGCGTTTGCGGTCAGCCAGCGTGTTCCAGCCAGTGTTCCGGCGCCCATTCTTTTTGTAGTTGTTCTTTGCGCTGACGGGTTTGACCTTCGGCGGAGACGCGGTTTTCTCCTGCTCTTTCTTGATGTGGGCCAGTACAGCGCCGAGATGCTTGTTCTCGGTGATCGCTGCGTGGGTAACCCGCTGCTGATGCGGGTCGAAGATGCTGCAGGGCAGGGCAACGCCTTTGGCACGCACCTGGATGCGCCCGTCCGGCATCTCGTAGACATCGACGTATTTGCCGACCAAGCCACGCGTCAGATCATTGACCTCCAACCGGATGCGCTTGCGGTCGTACTTCAGCGTCAAATCCTTGGTGACATAGCGTTTGTCACGCAGGCAGAAGACTTCCGCGAGGCGATCCGGCTCGATGTTCAAAGCACGATGCAGGTTGTCCGGCTTGGCGGGAGCCTTTGCAAACTTCGCGTTATAGCGTTCAACAAAGCCCACCAGGAATGCGTTGCCATCTTCTATGTTGGTGATACCTCCAAGGCGCAGCTCCTTGACCAGCCTGTCTTGCAGCGTCCGGTTGGCACGTTCGACGCGGCCTTTGGCCTGGGAAGAATTGGCGCAGATGATCTCGATGTTCAGTTCAGCCAAGGCGCGCCCGAATTGCGTCATCCCCGTCATGTGTTCATTGGGCTTTGGAGTGCGGAAGACAGTGTGCTTATCGCTGTAAAATGCGACCGGGCGACCGTGCTTGAACAGATAGCTTTCCAAGGCTTCGAAGTAACTGAACGTGCTCTCGGACATCACAAATCGCAGTTCCATTAACGTGCTGGTCGCGTCGTCGATGAAGACGAGCAGGGTGCAGGGATCGCCCCGATCCTCGAACCACCGATGATCCGACCCGTCGATCTGGATTAATTCACCGAAGCACTCCCGGCGCAGTCTGGGCTGATGGAATGTGCGTCGTTGTTTGCGGGATAGCCAAATCCCATCCTCGGCCATCCACTTGCGAACAGTCTCACGCGAAACCTTCAACCCGTGATGTACGGCCAGCATCTCAGCAGCCAATGTCGGCCCGAAATCCGCGTACCTCTCCTTGATCACGGCCAAAGCGTAGTCACGCTTGGCTTGATGGATCCGGTTGTTGGGAGGTTTGCCGCGCGCCTTATGCCGGATCGCTGACGCGCCGTCCTGACGATACCGCTTCAACAGCCGGAAAACCTGCCGACGCGTGAGGTCCAACATGCTCGCCGCATTATCGATGCTCAGTCGACCATCATCGACCTGCGCCAGTACCTCCACACGGTTCAACTCGCGCTCGCTCATGACCACCCATCCCATGTCCGCTCACCCTCAACAGTTTTTGCGGGCAGAGTGACATTCCTGAATTGCTCATGGGTGACATTTTAGCTTTGTCGTGTGAGTTCAAGGATCGTTGCGACAAGGTCCGCTATCTCAGTTTCATCATCTCGTCTCTGAACGCCTCCGTTGGCGTTCGCCAGCCGAGGCATTTGCGAGGTGTCCCGTTCAGGCGGTCGCAAATCGCCTTCATATTGCGATTTGAGAGCGCCGCGAGCTGGGTGTCGCGCGGCAGGTAGCGCCGGGCGCGTTTGTTAAGGTTCTCTACGGAACCTTTTTGCCAGGGCGCCTGCGGATCGCAGAACCAGCTTTCCGTTCCGATGTCGGCTTGTAGTCATCGCCACGCGCGGAACTCGAACCCGCGGTCGAAGGTAATTGACCGCCGGGCAGGTTGGGGCAGGGGCTCCATCACGTTCATCAAGGTAATCATGAAATGGGTGGAGCTTCGGTCATTGTTGCGGAACAGGACGGCGAACCGCGTTTTCCGCTCGACCAGCGAAGCGACGTTCATCTTGCCGGTGCTGCGCTCGAAGATCATCAAATCACCTTCCCAATCACCAAACTTTTCGCGTGTTTTGACGTGCTCCGGCCTTTGGTGAATGGATCGGTCCGGCGGGAAGACCTGATCTCTGGGGCGCCTTGCATAACGCGGCCTGCGCTTCTTGCGGCGGCTGGGAAGGTGACGCGCCAGTCGTTCAGACTGGCCTTCCTTGCTGTAGACATACGCGTAGATCGTCTCGTGACTGACGCGGATGGCTTGGCCTTCATGGCTCAGGCGTCCCGCGATCTGCTCAGGGGTCCAGCCTGCGATCAGGCGGTCGACAACATGGTCGCGCAGCGTGTCCAGGCGCACCAACTTTCGGCGCCGAGCGCGGCGATCCTGCGCGGACTTGTGCGCGACGACTCCGTAGTAACCGTTAAGATACGCCAACTCTTCGTCTTCGAAGCGATTGCGTCCGAGACGGTCGAGCGGTGCCTGCCGAGCCGAGCCGCGATCTGAGTGATCGGCAATTTCGCTTCCAGCATCCTCTGTATTGCGACCCGCTCCTGCAAGTCGCGCTCTGTATGCGCCATGGCCATTCTCCTCGCTTTTCAGAATGATAGGGCATTTGTCGCAACCCAGGTTAGAATGTGCCTCGCTGTGAACTCATGGTGAAGCGCAATTTCTGATTTGTCTTTTTACCTCAGTTGGTTCTGGATTTCTATCATGCTGGCTTCGAAGACTTCCGCAGGTGTGTTGTAACCTAAGCACTTGCGCGGCGTTGAATTTAGGCGGTGGCAAATCGACCTCAAATATCGATTTGTCAGCGCCGTCGGTTCGGTCGATCTGGGGAGATATTTCCGCAGCCTGTTGTTCGTGTTCTCAACGGTGCCTTTTTGGTACGGCGCTTGTGGGTCACAGAACCACGCATCCGCGCCGATCCCGGCCTTGAGATATCGCCAAGCGGAGAACTCGGTACCGCGGTCGAAGGTGATCGATTGACGCGCATCGGCGGGCAGGGGAGCGAGGCCCTGGATCAGTGCTTCCATGATTGGTTTGGACTGGCGATCTTCGTTGCGCATCACGACGGCAAAGCGGCTGACGCGCTCGACCAGAGAGGTCACGTTGACCTTCCCGTGCTCCTTGCGGAACATCATCAGATCGCACTCCCAGTGGCCAAACTCCGACCGATCCGCGATGCGATCAGGCCTGTGTGACAGGCTTTGGACGTCGAAGATATGCGCCCGGTTGTGCCTACGATGGCCGCGCGGTCTACGACGACGGCGATGCTCGGGCAGATGGCGATAGAATTGCTCGTCGCGGCCGTCTTTCGAATAGGCGAAGCGGTAGATCGTCTCGTGGCTCACGCGGATCGGATGGTGTTCGAGCCGCATCCGGCCTGCGATCTGTTCGGGCGACCAACCAGCCTTGAGCCGGTCTTCAATGGCGGCCTTCAGTTCAGGATGCACGATCATCTTGCGATGGATCGCGCGGCGACGTGCGTACATGTCTTGCGCATTCAGCGCGTAGTAGCCATTCAGCTCTGGCAATTCCTTGTCGTCATAGTAATTCCGCTTCAGCTCGCGATAGATCGTGGACGGTGCGCGACCCAGCCGATCCGCAATCTCCGGAACCGGCATTTTGGCTTCGTGCCACTTGGCAAGCTTCCGGCGATCTTCCAAACTCAGGTGAGGGTAGCAGCGTCCCATTCGTCATCCTCCGTGCAACATTCTGTTTTGATACAGGATTTGCACTTCGGATGTGAATCCACCGCTGCCCTTTTGCCAAGGCGATTGAGGATCGCAAAACCAAGTCCGCGCCCC
>NZ_AQQP01000044.1 GCF_002210165.1 Phaeobacter sp. 22II1-1F12B
CCGTTGTTCAAATCATCAAATCTGTCCCACAGGTGCTGACGTCAGACAAGATGTCACGGTCTTCGCCATGCTGCGGCGTGCGCCCATGTTCCACAGAAAAGCGCTGAATCTCTTCGAATCCCGCAATAATACGCTCTTCGCGCGGCGTGCGCGTGACCACCTTCTTGGTTTCGACCTCAACGCCAAGCTCAGCTAAGAGTGCGTCGTCTTCGTCCGTGAACTCTTTAGCCATTGGCAGCCTCCTGCTTCATGCGGGCCAGGAATGCCACGCCTTCGGCCATCTTCTTTTCCCAAGCGTCGGGAGACGTGATTGACGGCAACCGTCCCCGCTCTTGCTTGAACTTCACAGCGCGACGCGCCAGATCGCGGGCTTCTTCTGGCGTGAGCTGCACCTTCTTCGCCGATATCACCGCCGCAACCTGCTTGAGGCTTTCCTCGCTCATGGTCTTGGCGAGGATCGCGTAGGCTTCGCCGAAAGGGTTGATCCGGTCGATCAGGTCGATGTCCAGCTCGCGCACATCCATTGCGAACTTCCGCACCCCGTCTATCAGCGCCGTGTTGCCGCTCACCTGTGCATCGTCGTCAGCGCCCGAAAGCGCAGCCTCCTTCGCCTTCTGTGTGAGGTTCAATGCAGCAATCGCGTGCTGACGCACGGCCTCCTGATCCTCGGCATCGAGTTCTGGAAATTTTGAGCCAACAATCTTACCCATGCGCACCTGTGTCAGCTCTTCTGGCACAAGCTCTTCATCGAAGAGACCTCGCTCGATCGCCGTCTTGTCTTGGACAAAGGCGGTAATCACCTCGTTCAAGTCCTCCTGGCAGATGCGCTCAGCCTCCTTGCTCTTCGGCATGGCCAGCCCTTTGATTTCGATCTGGAACTGCCCGCTTTCCTCACTGAAGCCGATGTTTTCCTTGTCTGGATCATAGCCACCCTCGCCATAGTCGAAGCCTTCGACCGGTCCGCTTTTCGGCGTCTTCGGGGTGAAGTTGAAGCGCGGGGCCAAAACCTGCTCCATGAGCAAGCTTGCTGCGATCGCCTTCAGGGTGTCGTTCACCGCCTCGGTGACGGCTGCCTCGGACGCATCGGGCTCGGCGATGAGGTTGGTGAAGCGGGCGCGCGTCTTGCCATCGGCATCGCGGGTCGCGCGGCCGATGATCTGGACGATCTCGGTTAGACTAGCGCGGTATCCGACCGTGAGCGCATGCTCGCACCAAATCCAGTCAAAGCCTTCTTTGGCCATCCCTAGGGCGATGATGATGTCCACATGATCTCGGTTGTTCTTGTTGCCAGGGTCTTTCAGCCCACTGGAAACCTTGTCACGCTTCACCGGCTCGTCATCGACCAGATCGGCGATCTTCAGCATCTTGCCCTCGGGGGTCTTCACAAGCTGGAAACCCGTCGCCGGGTCAGTGCCTTGCCAGTCACCCAGAGCGTCGATGATATGCTCGACCTCGCGGTGTTTGTCCTTCGTGCTCTCCCGCGAATTCACGTTCGGGATGTGCACGATCGTCTTCTCGTTCGGATCGAGCACCTTCAGGATGTCATCGGCGTATGAACCTGAGTAGAAGAAATAGCCGATATCAAGCGTTTTCAAGTATTTGTAGCCGTTCAACTGCTCGTAGTAGGTGTAGGTGATCGTGTCGAACTTGGCCTCGTTCTCGGGCAACAGAATCGGCACGGCATCGCCCCGGAAATAGCTTCCTGTCATGGCCACGACATGCACGCGGTCGCGTGCGATGAACTCATTGAGCTGCGAGCCAAGGATGCTGTCCTCGCTCGCAGAGACATGATGGAACTCATCCACGGCGATCAGTCGGTCGTCGAATGCTTCGATCCCGAGCTTTTCGACGGCAAAGCGGAAGGTGGCGTGCGTGCAGACCAGCACCTGGTCGCCACTTTCCAGAAATGCGCCAACCGATTTGACCTTGCCCCCGTCTGTGCCAGGCGAGTTGCAGAGGTTCCACTTCGGCGCGACAGTCCAATCCGCCCAGAAGCCGAACTTGCTCAGTGGCTCGTCGTTAAAGCTCGATCCGATCGACTTTTCGGGCACCACCACGATCGCCTGTTTGAGGCCCTGGTTGTGCAGCTTGTCGAGCGCGATGAACATCAGCGCGCGGCTCTTGCCAGAAGCGGGCGGCGACTTGATCAGAAGATACTGCTCTCCCCGCTTCTCATAGGCGCGCTCCTGCATCGCTCGCATACCAAGCTCGTTCGATTTGGTCGAACTGCCGGTCTGGGCGTAGGTGACCGAAACGGAGGGAACATTCTTCTGGCTAACCATCTAAAATACCTTTCAAATTCATATTCTCAAGCATTCATCACCTCTCACCTGCCACATCGGCAAGTGCTGCCTTCAATACCTGGAAGCACACCTTAGCAGTGTGCTGATCTGGCGCGAAGCCTGACGCGAGTTGCTGATACGGGTGGATGAAATTACGGAAGTCGCGGAGCCCGTGACCGAATTTCTTCACGTCCGGCTTTAGCATTCCAAGTTCTGAGGCAACATCGATGAACTGCGCGAGGGACCACTCATGGAACCTGCGAACATCGCCACTATCATTGCGTGGACTGGCTTTGGCTGTGTTGAAACGCGCGGGGCTTTGTTGGGCTGCCCCAAGAAGGACGGCTTCCAAAACGCTTCCACACAAGAAGATCACCGATAGGCTCGCCCCAGCCTTTATCGCGACCCGCGCTTCCTTGAGCCTGGCCTCAACAATAGGGACCACGGGCGCATCTATGGGTAGTTTTCCAACATTCGGGATCGAAAACTCGCGATCCAGGAAGCTCTCTTCGTTCAGTGCTTCGGGGGGCTTTCCTCTCTTTCCAAGAAGCCGGTTCGTAATGCCGCGAGCCTTTTCTAGAACCGGTTGGTCAACGTCGCGTCCATTCAGCTCGCCGTCAGCCTCATATGAATCCATCATCTCAGACAATACTTTGCCTACTACCTGGTCGGACTCCTGCTCCCAAAAGGCCCGCATCTTCTTGGCCTTCGATGTGCCGTATGTCTGGTACTTCGGCCCATGAATGTTGATTCCATGGCGCTTGAAGAACTCTCCATAGCTGGCATCGGAGTAATCGAGAACGTAGCCGCCCCCCATATCCAAGAGCTTCTCCATATAACGCTTCTCGATGTCGGTCAGTGAACTCATGCCGCTCCCTTCTTGGTCATTCGGGTGTAAAGCTCGAAGAGCTTTTCGAGGCGCTCGGCGTCGTTGCGGAAGCGGCGGCCGATGTAGATGCGTTCTAGGGTTTCGTCGTTGCGGTCGTGGGCGGCACGCAAGTCGGCAGGCATCTTCTCGGGATCGTAGAGATCGGCGATGGTCGCGGGGAAATGCGCCTCGCGTGCCAGAAGGATGTCTTCCGCACAGCGTGTCAGGTCTTCCTTGTTCTTCTCTGTCAGCTTGGGGAGGGGGAATGTGTTCCAACCAAGTGTGTTGGAATAGCTGAAGTCCGTTCGCATTCGCACGCAAACTGTCCCGATCCACACCCAATGAAGTCTTGATGCGATCAGCGCCATGTTCCAGAATGGAGCGTCATACAGCGCATAGTTCTTGTTCGTGGTATTGGAGCGTTTATCAATAACACCGCAGGGCAAATATGGCCTGTTTTCCGAAGAGATCGCGGCAACAAGTATCGTATGGTTTTTTGCAGCCTTCATGCGCTGAAACTGATGTGGTTTCTCTGCGATTGCTTGAGCCGTTGTTCCACCATGTAGGCGGAGTTCTCGAACCGCATCGATCCGTTTTCTTATCGGCTCAATGGATCGCGCTTCGGCGAGGTGCTCATCTTCAATCCACAAGCAATAGCGCTCCAATCCTCGAATGAACTCCGCAGAGCCATAAATGCGGCGAACAAATCTGTCTTGTTCCTCGGGTGACAGACCAAGGCCATTGCGCTCGCTCCTTGACAACAAGAGATTTCCACCATCAATGGGCGTATTTCCAAAGGTCATCTCACTTTGGGGACCAAGCGGCTTGCTATACTTCTCGACAAGAATGTTTTCAGCAGCTGAAAGGTAGGCATTGATTTCGGAACATAGGTGCTCAAGGGTATCACCATCATTGCCTACTATGAACAGGCGACGCTGCCCACGCGGCTGCACTTGAATTCCGACAATTACAACGGTTACGCCAGCATTATGGCTGGCAAGATTGCTCCACTTGAACGATGGGTAAGCAAATGAAATTTGGTGCCCCGTCTGAAATATTAGTGGCCATAGAGTTGAAACCTGAATTCCTTGACACACAGAATTAGTCGCAACGAATGCAGCGACCGACTGTGTTCTGGTTCCGTAATCAGCGGCCTTGATAAACCATCCGGAGACGTAATCGAGAGACTTCCAATTCTTGACACGACTTTCAAAGAGAGCCTTAATATCATTCTTTTGATCAGTGTCTTGATCGCGAGCGCCAAGATAGGGCGGGTTCCCGCAGATATAGGTCTCGCCCCCTTCGTTCTCGAAGTCGATCTCAGCTTGATCGACAGGTGACATGAACAGATCGTCGGCATGATGCTTCACACCCATTCCAGTGGGCGGGCAGATGCTCAGCCAGTCGAGCCGCAGGGCGTTGCCACAGGTAATCCAGTTCATGGCATCGAGCGGCAGAAACTCGGCAAGCGCTTCCTTCTGGCCGCGATAGGTCACGTCGCACTGATACTCAGCGATGATCAGCGCAAGCCGCGCGATCTCGGCGGGGAAATCGCGCAGCTCGATCCCGCGAAAATTGGTCAGGGGGATTTCAGTGCGCCGGTCAGCCTCGCCGCGCCGCGTGTTGATCTCGGCCTCTATGCTGCGCAATTCCTTGTAGGCGATCACCAGGAAGTTGCCTGATCCGCAGGCGGGATCGAACACCCTGATCTTGGCCATGCGGTTCCGCAGGTTCAGGAGCTTGCGAGGACTGTCCCCTGCCTCTTCCAGCTTCTGGCGCAGGTCATCGAGGAAGAGCGGGTTGAGCACCTTCAGGATGTTCGGCACGGATGTGTAGTGCATGCCCAAAGCGCCGCGTTCCTCGTCGTCGGCCACGGCCTGGATCATCGAGCCGAAGATATCGGGGTTGATCTTGGTCCAGTCGAGATTGCCGATATGCAGCAGGTAGGAGCGTGCGATCTTGGAAAAGCGCGGTACGTCCGTTCCACCCGAGAACAGCCCGCCATTGACGTAAGGAAAGACATTGGCCCAACGGGGGATGCCTGCGGCGGCGCGATCGGCAGCCTTGGTGTTCATGGCTTGGAAGAGCTCGGCTATCACCTCGTGGGTGTTCGAGCTGTCCTTCTCGCTCATGCGCTCGATCGTGCCGGTGAACTGATCTGCTTCCGTGAAGATGTCTGTGTCTTCGGCGAAGAAGCAGAAGATCAGCCGCGCCATGAAATGGTTCATGTCGTGGCGGCGAGCGGCTGTGCCCCATTCGGGGTTATCTTTCAAGAGTTCAACATAGAGCCGGTTGAGACGGCCAGTTGCCTTGATGTCGAAGGCGCTCTCGCGGATTTGTTTGACTGTGCTTATCCCTGCGAGCGGCAGAAAGAAGCCAAAGTGGTCGGGAAAGCGCTCATATTCACATGCGATGGGCGCGATGTCTGAGCCCATTTCCTCGGCCTCAAGCGTCACACCATCGGTTGCCAAGAGAAACCTTGCCTTAGACTTCGCGGTCGCAGGGCTTTCGCGCAATTCTGCCAGAGTTGTGCTGACGTCGCCCTCGGAGCATACCTTGATGTGAATATGGTTACGCTGGAGCACGCCCCCTAAATCGGACTTGTTCGAATGTCCGCTTTTGAGCCGTTTGATTTCGGTTGCCTTGCGTCCGAAGGCCTGAAGGAACTCGTAGGGGAACTCGACCGGATCGAACGGGCGCTCGGCAAGCGCAGATATGGCTTCTTCAATCTCGACTGCGTTCAAGGCTGGGCGACTCCGTGGTTTTCTTTAATTACTAGCACCTTCCGTGGTGGTGCGCATCTAAACCTGTCACAAAATATGGAGATATCCACAGAGTGACCTGCGTGGCAAGGTTAGGGGGTAGCCTGCGTTGCGCGCATTCAAATCGCGTAGGGTGGTCGAAGGGAGGTCCATGGAGGGAGAGCGAAGTCTTCCTCCTGGTCGGGGTTCCAAGGGGCATGACATGCCCAATGGTCGATGGGAAGGTTCCAAGGAAGGGCAGCGCGACAGCTCCCGTCATTGGTCTCCGTGAAATGGTCTGGGGTCTTGGGGCAGGAACGCCCGCCAAGTCGATGGGTGCAGGGAGAGCGAAGTCTCCTTGCGAGTAGTTGACCGACGATACGGTCTACTGGCTTCGGGAAGGGCTCAATGCCCTGAAGGAGCCAACAGCCGGGGGGATGCAACGGGGGCGCGCAGCGGGTCCCCTTGCCAAGAGCGTGCGATGAGTACTACCACCCTAAAAAATGAATTTTTTTAGGGTGGTAGTACCGCACACATCTTGCGGTCAGCGCTAAGCGCAGGCCGAGTGGTACTACCACATGCCGCTAGCGCAGTCGGTCAACAAGTGATAGTACATGTTGACCAAGTGGAGGTTGCTCCTAAGACATGACCAAGCAGAACGTGATTGCCTCAGCATATTTCGCATCAGATGACGTGATTTTTGCAGTGCGAAATGATGAGTCCTCGAAGGGGCTTCGTGTGGACCGTCTAGCATCTGCGGAACGGAAGCGACCAGGCCACCAAGCCAATATGGAGGAAGACTTAAACACCGCGCTCGTAGGCATTCAACGCCTGATGAAAGAGGGCGAGGCGCTCAAGGCAGTAGTTCTGATCTGTCCTGGCCCGTTCATGACTATCAATAAGAGTGATCTCGAAGATTACGGGAAGATCGGTCGCAACGCTGAAGTAAAGAACTGGCGACAGAAGAACCCGAAAGAGGCCTTTAGAGGACTTCTCCTGCAGGCTTTTGGCGATGAGGAAGGACGTAAACCAGTTATCTACATTTACAATCAGGCGGGGGCTACTGCTGTAGGTGAATACATGCGTTTGTACGGCGACCAGATACGGCACGCCGACTCGCCGGGCAAACTGCTCAAAAACATCGGAAGTCATCTGTTTGTCGTAGCAGATGCGTCAATCGACGCAGCTCTGATAACTGACGGTGAGCCATATCACGGACTATCAACAATGAACGTCGGTCATCACGCAGTCTTACCAGTGGGTGAAAACCCCGCGACATTGGACAATCTTCAGTGTGCGGCCCATCCGGGACGACCATGTCTGAACAGTTTGGCGTCATTGAATGCCGTCAAGAGGCGATGGCCTGGAACACACTACGAAGATTTCAAAGCTAGCGACGACCTAGAGAAGCTATCTTTGATAGCTTTCTATATCGCGCAGATGCTGGCAAACGTTACTCTCACGACCACTCCGGCCAAAATTATTATTGGCGGACGAATTGTGGACAATCCGCACATGACAAATTTCATCCGAGAACATCTTGTGAGATTACTTCAGGATCATGAATGGCCAGAGATATATCCAGGCTATCCTGATTTACAAACACCAGACGACTTTTTGCAACAGCAAGAAGATCGTGATTCTGGTGTCAAAGGTGGACTTCATGTGCTTGCCCGCGTGTTAGTAAAGGACAATAACAAGGATAACATTGCTTCCTTCGATGCCTATAAAAAAGGCCTCTTTCCGCTATGAGCCAGGACAGAAAAGATGCCTTTGAGCCAGAAGCTCGAACGCCGCTTCCCAAGTCAAGCCCGGAGCTGAGACTTGATAAAATTAGTGAGATATATTATCCTAATCGGAAGTTGAAAGAGGAAATTGTTGCACGTCTAAAGAAGGTTATCAACAAAGAGTTAGAAGACAGCGGCGCTTCTAGTGAGGATCAGTCGCGAATTATTTCCGAGCTCTTCGCGGAATTGACGAAACCTCCTACAGCACCTTCGCTACTCCCAGATAAAGCCCCAGCTCTCTACAAAGATCGTCCTGACAAAACGCAGTCAGCAGAAGATTTTACCCGAGAGCATTACTCCGAATATTTCGACAAAGGCCTTACAAGAGCTGATCTAAAGCGCCTAGACCTCTCCTTATATCGCATGCTGATGAAAGGAAAGTTTCCCGCTTCCCTAGCTGACAAAATACCCCCGGCTCAAGGCAAAGGCGGCGGAGGAAGGAAGCCAAAGCTCTCTGATGCAGAGCGCGGGGAACGAGCACGGGCTCGAAGTCGTGAAACTAGCAAAAGACATCGTATCCGACACGGTGGTTAAGTGACATATTTTTCCTGTTGACCAAATGGCAGCCTTGCCCTATGTCTCTTGGCATGGCGATGCAAGGTGCGTCGCCTTAGTCAGAGGAGCAGCAACATGAGCGCTCAAAACCACCAAGGCACCTGCGGCACCACCTATCAGACCAGCAATGGTAAACCGGCGACCTATGGGCAGACCGTATCGGTTCCGACCAGCAACGGCCCCATCCAGGGGACCATGCTGGGTGGCTACATCCAAACCAAGTAAACGCGCCTCCCAGAGCAACTCCCTCGGGGCGGCGGATATAAATTCGCCGCCCTTTTTGCATCTAAACTCAGGAGCCTGGCCATGCCTCTCGCCAATACAGTTCAAACTATCGGCTCTGTGGCCGCGGCGCTCGTTCTGTTCCAAACTGCAACGCTCGTCATCGGCGGGCACGTTGCCAAAGAGTTGCTGGCTTCGTTCTATGAAGCGTTTCCAAATTGGTGGCAGCGCATGTTGATCGTAATCATCCCGCTATCAGGGGTTGGCAACTTGTTCGCCGCGTACGCGTTTCAGAATCCAGTGACTGCTGGGGTCGCCTTTCTTGTTCTTGGACTATGGGCTCCGATCCTCGCAGCACTTTCCATCCATGGCACACGCATCGATCTCGTGAGCGTCACCATTCTTGGCGCGATCACCGTACTAGGCCTCGTTCTTGGGGTGCGCCTCTCGTGAGGGGCATCCTAGCCATCAAAACTCACCACAGTTCCGCTGTGATTGGCTCTGAGAGCCGTGCAGCGCAACACATTCAAATTTGCGAAGTCATTGGAAAAGCTGATATTCTACAACCATAAGCTGAATTTCCGAAGGTAGAGGGATATCAGAAAACAGGTGTGCCGCCTGCGGCGGCGCAAACAGGGAAAGTGTGCCAAGGAGGTCGAGCATGTCGGACGAGAATGAGAAACCGGATAAGTCTATAGCCATGCCGACGCTAACCGTAGACTGGGAGGCTTATGGCCACTTTTTGGAAGAAAGCAATTTGTCCGACGAAGCGAAGAGGGATTTTATTGAAACCATTTGGTCAATCGTCGTCGGTTTCGTCGATCTTGGTTTTGCGGTTCGCTCGCCGGAAGAGGGCTGTGGACAACAGGCTACTCCCAATGCCGAGAAGGGCAGTGATGTGGTACAATCGTTGGCAGACCAATGGGTCAAAGCTACGAAACCCGACAACAAGATGAAGAAAGGCAGCGTCGAGCAATCCGGCCCGAAGCTGAGAGGTAGGACTCCATGAGGGCATTTGATGAAGAGATAGAGCTATCCACAGCGGTCATATACTGCCGAGTTTCCGGCAAAAAGCAGGTGAAGCGCGGCGATGGGCTGGGGTCACAGGAGAACCGCTGTCGTGAGTATGCGCGGTATAAAGGCTTGGAGGTCCTCAAGGTCTTCACCGACGACATGACCGGCGGAAATACCGCGCGACCAGGTATGATCGCGATGCTGGCTTATCTGAAACACCAAAAGATCAAGCCGACTGTCGTCATCATTGATGATATCAGCCGCCTTGCTCGCGGCCTGGAAGCGCACCTGGAGCTGCGCACGTCGCTTGCCAAAGCAGGCGGCAAGCTGGAAAGCCCTTCAATCGAATTTGGCGAAGACTCGGATTCGATCTTGGTTGAGAATCTGCTGGCTAGCGTGTCGCAGCATCAGCGTCAGAAAAATGCAGAGCAGACCGTAAACCGCATGCGGGCGAGGACGCTCAACGGTTACTGGTGCTTTCAAGCCCCGGTTGGTTATCGCTATGAGCGTGTCTCAGGACATGGGAACATGTTGGTGCGCGATGAGCCCAATGCTTCGACCATTCAGGAAGCCCTCGAAGGGTTTGCCTGCGGACGCTTTCAAACACAGGTTGAGGTAAAGCGCTTCTTAGAGAGTGATCCGATCTATCCGAAAGACTTGCCGGACGGCACCATTCGGAACCAGCGTGTCGCTGAACTTCTGACGCGACCGCTCTATGCAGGATACATCGAAGTCCCGAAGTGGGACGTTGCCCTTCGGAAGGGCAATCATGATGGCCTGATCTCGTTTGAGACGTACGAGAAGATTCAGGACCGGCTTCGCGAAGGCGCTAAGGCATCTGCTCGCAAGGACATCAACGAGGACTTTCCGCTACGCGGCTTCATCCTCTGCGATGACTGCGACAAGCCGCTGACGGCGTGCTGGTCAACCAGCAAGACCGGCAAGAAACATCCTTACTATCTCTGCCCGACGAAGGGGTGCACGAGCTACAGAAAGTCGATTCGCAGGGAAGAGCTCGAAGGGGACTTCGAGACGATGCTCGAATCCCTTCAGCCATCAGAAGGCGTCTTCGGCATGGTTCGCGCCATGTTTAAGGACGCCTGGGAACAGCGCCTCGGTCAGACGCAAGCACGGAGCCAGAGCGCACGGACAGAAATCAAAAAGGTCGAGAAGCAGATCGATGGACTGGTTGATCGCATCGTCGAGACGGACAACGACCGGGTCGTGAAGGCTTATGAAGCCCGCATTGCCAAGCTGGAGCGTGAGAAAATCAAGCTGGAAGAATTCATCGAGAATTCCGGCAAACCGAAGCATACCTTTGAGGAGTTGTTCGAACTCGGGCTGTCATTTCTCGCAAGCCCTTGGAAAATATGGAATTCCGGAGATTATCCACTCAAGAGAATCGTCCTCAGACTGGCTTTTGCCGTAAACCTCCGGGGGCGGCCGTCTAAACTTGTGTTGGCTCCGATGCTAA
>NZ_AQQP01000045.1 GCF_002210165.1 Phaeobacter sp. 22II1-1F12B
AGCAAGCGAAACGTGCTCGATTCGCCGACAGCCCCATTACGGCATCTTTTATTGGCAAGCGACGAACGGTCGGTCCAAGAAATTCCGACTGCCCGAAAGCTGAAACATATAGCGGCAGCGCGCTGATCATTGTCGCATAAAGATAAACTCCGGAGATGTTCTCAAAAAACGCCGAACGCGCAAGGGTTGGGGCAACGACCGACAACGCGGTTGCACGACTGCCCCCGAATGACTCGAACCAGTCGGCAGACAAAACGTAGATCAGTGCGTGGAGGCTTGGAAAGAGAATGGCTCTGAGCAAGATATCCACCAGCACGAAAAACGCCGTATCTCGGCGGGCGACCTTTGGTTTCTGTATCACCGCGAAAAGAAAAAACTGACATAGTTTATGGCAAAAACTACGGGCAGACCGTTGGTCGTAACTTGCCTCAGAAAGCGGGCCAGCGATGGCCCGCCGGCGGCAAGAGCCGCTGCAAAGCCCGGCGAAAGCAAGATATAAAGGCAGAGGACCGCCAGTAACGCTGCGAGGCTGAATGCCAAGACAATGCTCACAAACTGAACACCGGGCATGTCGACGGAGAAAAACCTCTGCATGTTAGAACGTTGGCACATATACGGCTTGAGATCGAGGATGTTGAACCTGCGTTTGGGAACCAAGCATTCGCTCCAGGTCTTTGGGACGAATGAAATTTAAGTTTCGAAATCTCCTGAACCGCGTTCCATGTCTCGACTGCAGGCCGAGCGACATAACAAATGGTAGGTTACTGCCGGACCTAGTTGCGGAAATGTTGATAGCATTGGAAAGTAGCTTTTCTGCATGTCTTACGCTGGCGGTAATTTTCAGAACGGAATATTCCTATCCGAGTGGGCGGACTCCTTTCAGGGTCTATTGCAATCTGCGCGGAGATCGCGGCCATCGTGCCGCTTCCATGCAAAAGCCCATCATGGCTGCCGACCCAGATGCAAAAGTTTCGTGCGATCTGACTGCACCTATCGTCGGCGTCGACAGCACTCTGGATGAAACTGCATTGGCGGTAGCGATCAGCGACGCGGGCTACAGGTCTGAGAAGCTGGCTGAAGTTCGGTAGCACAAGACGCGTCAGCATCGCTCCGCTGACCGGAGGGGGATATTGGCTCTTTATATGTTTCTGATATGCAACATTTTCTGACGGCAGCGGCCGAATCTCGCCTTTTTCACAAAAAAGCGACAAACCTTCCTGCGCAGGACGGATTGACTGGATTGCTTCGGTATCCGATATCTAGAGCATGAGCTTTCGAGTTTTCATATCATGCTGGTTCAAGACGTTTACGTGCATTGCGTTTGCGTTAGCCTTGGTATTTTCACCACCTTCTGCCGCTCACGCGGCGTCCGGCATGCATGACGGACATCAAGCCAAGTCTATTGTTGTCGTTGGTGCCGCCATGACTCATGACACCGGAAGCGATGCGCATCACGCGCATGAGAAGCTTAGGGTCGCAAGCGACATCGCAGCGTCCGACAAGGATGGCAAAGAGCAACAATCCCAAGAGTGTTGCAACGGCATCTGTATTTCTGTCGTCTTCATCGAAGACACCAAGATCAGAGCAGAGCCGGTTGGTACAAGTGAATATGTCATTCTGGACGGTCAAACGTATTCGGTAGAAACAGCAGGGTTTTTTCGGCCCCCTCGATTCCTGATCTGAACCGGCGCCCAAATCGGGTGTGAGCCTTGCGCAGATTCTGCGTGAGACAACGTTCACCAATCAGGTTACGTTCATGAAAATTCATCTACTTATGGGGGCTTCGGCCCTCGGGCTTGGCGCATGCGCCTATGAGCCCACCCCGTTGCCGTCCGTCGCGACCCAACAGGCCGTCGTCAACACGGTAGTTTCATCGCCGATCAGCTATCAGGACCCCTTGGCGGGCTACACCTATCGCGGCCCTACAGGTCCCCGCGACTGGCGTTCCGTCAATCAAGAACAGACGGAGGGCAACTGATGCGGGTATCGAAGTTTCCGCTGGTTTTCGGCTTTCCGCTAATCTTGGGTGCCTGTGCTACAGCTGTGCCGGGCATCTACACGGAACCAAAAGCTGGCTTCGCCAATATTTCCAGCCAGGTCACACCAGCCATTGGCAAACGGACAGCCTTCGCCGAAACCCAGGCCGAAAACGAGGCCTTGAAGAAGCAGGTGCACGCAATGGTGCACCGCAAGACCATTTCGGCGGACACCGCCGTTCAGGTCGCGCTTCTGAACAACAAGGGTTTGCAGGCGTCATATGCGAATGTCGGCCTATCCGCCGCTGAGGCCTGGCAGCAATCGACCCCGGAAAATCCGATCGTCGCGATCGGTATACTGGGCATCGGTGCGCCCGAACTAGGTGCCTACAGGGCGATCGAGGGACTGATACGGTCGAACGTGCTCGATGCCACCACTCGCAAGCAGCGTACGGCCATTGCAGACGCAAACTTCCGGCAGGCTCAACTGAGCGCCGTGAACGACACACTCGCACTGGCCAATCAGACGCGGAAGGCATGGGTCGATGCCGTAGCTGCCTTCGAGGCCGTGAGCTATCTGCGCCGCGCGAAAGCGACTTCTGACGCCGGATCGGAATTGGCTATGAGGCTGGGTGAGACCGGCGCGCTCAACACAGCCGGGCAGGCCCGTGAACAGGCATTCAATGCCGAACTCGCCGGACAACTTGCCCAGGCACGCTTGAATGCTACCCGGTCCAAAGAGCAGCTGACCAGGCTCATGGGGCTGTGGGGCACCGAAGTCGACTATTATGTGCCCGATGCCCTTCCTGCGCTGCCGCGTTCCGTCGGCCGTGTGACTGACATCGAAGCGAAAGCATTGCGAAATCGGGTTGATCTGCGCGTTGCCAAACTTGGCCTGGAAGCACAGGCCAAGGCGTTTGGTCTGACTGATCAGACTCGCATTCTCAGCGATCTCGAATTCATCGCCGGTTTCGAGGCTGAGCGGGAAATCGAGGACGGAGAAACGGAGACCGTGACCACCCCTCAGGTGGAGGTGGAGTTCGCAATCCCGATCTACGACACCGGGAAGGCACGGATGCGAAAGGCGGAATTGTCGTACCTGCAAGCAGCCAACGTGCTGGCAGAGAGAGCCGTCAACGTCCGGTCCGAAGCGCGTGGTGCTGAAGCCTCCTATCACGCCGCGTATAAGATTGCCCGCCACTATCGCGACGTTCTGGTGCCGCTACGCACGACCGTCGAAGAAGAGGGGCTGCTGTCTTATAACGGCATGATCACCAACACTTTCGAGCTGCTGACAGATGTGCGCGAAAAACTTGGCGCATCGCTGGAAGCGGCAAACGCAAAACGCGAATTCTACATGGCACAGGCTGATCTGACCGCTGCGATCTATGGCGGCGGAGATGGCGGCGGTGCTGGTGGAGAAGGCGCAACACTTGCCGCCGGTGGCGGCGCAGGACACTGAAAGGAACTGACATGTTAAACAGACGTCAATTACTCGGAGCCGGCGCCGCAGGTGCAACGCTGGTCTCTTCCAAAGCCTGGGGTCAGACCCTGAATATGGGTTTGCCCGAAGCGGCGCTGATGGATAGTGCGGCAACGGCGATCACGCCGCGACCGTCCTCCGGTGTAGATTACACACCGGTGGTTACACTCAACGGCTGGACGCTGCCTTACCGGATGAACAACGGGGTCAAGGAATTCCACCTCGTTGCCGAGCCCGTCGAGCGTGAGATGGCCGATGGCATGGTCGCGCATCTATGGGGCTACAACGGTCAATCAACGGGTCCGACAATCGAGGCGGTCGAAGGTGACCGCGTGCGTATCTATGTGACCAACAAGTTGCCGGAAGCGACCTCGGTCCACTGGCACGGCTTGATCCTGCCTTCTGGTATGGACGGTGTCGTGGGTCTCAGCCATCCGGGCATCAAGCCTGGCAAGACATTTGTCTACGAGTTCGATCTCATCAAATCGGGCACCTTCATGTATCATCCGCACGCGGATGAAATGACCCAGATGGCGATGGGCATGATGGGAATGTTCGTGGTCCACCCGAAGGATCCCACGTTCATGCCGGTCGACCGCGATTTCCTGATCATGTTGAACGCCTTCGACATCGACCCCGGAACGTATGTGCCGCGCATCATGACGATGACGGACTTCAATCTCTGGACCTGGAACAGCCGGATCTTCCCCGACATCGACCCGCTGGTCGTAAATAGGGGCGATAAGGTGCGCGTGCGCGTCGGAAACCTGACGATGACGAACCATCCGATCCACATGCACGGCTACGACTTCAAGGTGACGTGCACGGACGGCGGCTGGGTGCCGGAAAGCGCGCAGTGGCCCGAGGTCAGCATCGACATCCCCGTCGGTGCGATGCGCGCCTACGAATTCACGGCGGATCATTTGGGCGACTGGGCGATCCATTGTCACAAGTCGCACCACACGATGAATGCGATGGGTCATGACGTGCCTACGTTCATCGGCGTCAACAAGGGACCGCTCACGCAGAAGATCCGCCAGTTCCAGCCGGAATACATGCCGATGGGCACCGCCGGCATGGGCGACATGGGCAAGATGACCATGGAATTGCCAGACAACACCATTCCGATGATGAATGGCTGGGGTCCGCATGGTCCGCTGGAGATGGGTGGCATGTTCTCGGTCGTGAAGGTGCGCGAAGGTATCGGCGCGGACGATTATTCGGATCCCGGCTGGTACGAAAACCCTCCGGGCGAGCAAGCCTACGAATGGACAGGCGAGTTGCCTGAGTTTGCGACCAACAACAGTCCCAAAACCATCCTGACACAGAAAACCACCTCGAAGGGCTGAGGCGGCCCTTCGTTCCTTCAATCAACTGAAACTACAGGAAAAACAGATGAAAAACCTTCTACTGACGACAGCGATGGCCTTTGCCATGATCACTCCAGTCTATGCGGCAGGCACCCACGAGGGCGGTCATGGCCATGAAAAAGCCGAGGCGGGCCACGGCCACGCCGAGATGGCGGCAGGCATGCCGGGTAAGGCGGATGATGTAAGCCGTACAATCGATGTGACCATGCGCGAAACCGACGACGGCACGATGATCTTCGAACCCGCCAGCTTTGACTTCGAGCAGGGCGAGACCATCCGCTTCAACGTCACGAACATGGGCGAGATCGAGCATGAGTTCGTAATCGATGATGTCGCGGGCAACGCCAAGCACAAGGAAATGATGGCGGCCATGGACATGGAGCACGACGATCCCAATTCGGTGCGCCTGGACGAAGGCAAGTCGGGCGAGGTCATCTGGACGTTCTCCAACGCAGGTACTTTCGAATTCGCCTGCCTGATTCCCGGCCACTACGAATCCGGCATGCACGGGCCGATCACTGTCAGTGAAACGCAGGCCTCGGCCGAGACCGTGTTGGCACAGGCGGACGTCGAATACACCAAAGGCACGATCAAGAAGGTCGATGCGGAGGGCGGCAAGGTCACAATTAACCACGGCCCACTCGTAAATCTCGACATGCCCGCGATGACGATGGTGTTCCGCGCCGATGAAGCGATGCTCGCCAAGATGTCCGAAGGTCAGGAGATCGAGTTCGTCGCGGAACCGGTGAAAGGCAAATTGACGGTCACTCAACTGAAATAATGACTACCGGCGGGGCCAGGGCATGCGCTTTGGCCCCTTCAGATCGAGACCAAGCTTGAGCGACAAAAGGGGCCGCTGAAAGCTTTGCGCTGCGGAGTAGTTTATTATGAAGACCTTCACCCTGATTTTTTCGCTCGCCCTAGCGTTGGCGTTTTCAACCCTATCGTTGGAAGCCTCCAGCGGCAAAGGCCAGCAACCTCATGCGCGTGCATTCGAAGTGCCCGGCCATGATCCGATCGGGAAACCCGGTGATGGCTCCTCGATCGACAGGACGATTGAAATATCCGTCAGGGAGACCGCAAGCGGCTACATGCTTTTCGAGCCGGACGCGATCCAGATTGAAAGCGGCTCGGTTGTCCGGTTTTCAATCAGAAATACCGGCGCATTGAATCACGAGTTCTTTCTCGGTTCCTTTGACGAGGTCGCAAAACATCAGCAATGGATGCGCGAACATCCCGATATGCAGCATGACAGCGCCAACTCGGTTTCGATCCCAAGTGGACAAAATGCCGATTTGATCTGGGAGTTCTCCGATGTGACCAGCCTGGAGTTTGCATGCTTGATACCCGGCCACCGGGAGGCGGGCATGTGGGGCGTCATCATCGTCCACGATCACCTCGCGCCGAAATCCAAGGGTTAGACTTTTCCATGTCACTCTTGGACAGGTATCACCTGCTTGTACACGACGTAGCTGCCGCCTTTGGGTACGACTACAACGATGTCACGCCAGACTGGGTGCACCCGTTCATTCATCTCATACTGGTCTTGGCGCCTGCGCTGCTGATCACCGTTGGCTCATATCTTGCTATTCGCGGCATTCTGAAGCTTTGGAAGTACCGCAGCACGCCTGCGATCCACCCAGAGCCCATACGAGGGCTCGAAGGAAGTCTTTTCAGCACCGTCTTGCGCTATTCAAGAAGGCAGCAGGCGTTGATGATCGTGGTTAGCCTCATCGCGATGCCTATTCTCTATCTGACCCTGGAACTGCCAAAACAGATCGTGAACAACGCTCTGGATTCCGACCGTTTCCCGATCGTCGTTCTGGGACGAGACCTCGATCAGGTCGTTTTCCTCATACTTCTTTGCGGTCTCTATCTTCTGGCGATCATCCTGAATGGGTTAAACAAATATGGCCTAAACGTCTTCAAAGGGTATGTCGCGGAGCGTTTTCTGCGGCGCTTCCGCCTGCTGGTCTATCGGCAATGGCGCAGCGATCCAGACTCCGGAAACCAAAGCGAGATCGTCCCTATTCTCGCACAGGAAGTCGAGCCCATCGGTGGCTTCGCGGCAGATGTCCTTACGCTGCCAATCCTGCAAGGCGGTACGCTTCTGACGATCCTGTTTTTCATGTTCGTTCAGGACCCTGTCTTGGGTGCCGCCGCACTGACGGTACTGCCAATTCAGCTCGTGCTGCTGCCCAAGCTGCAACGGCGGGTCAACGCGCTTTCACGCACCAGGATCAAGGAGGTCCGACAGCTTGGCAGGCAGCTCAGCGATCAATTGCGCGAACGGCAGGTCAATCCGGCCGGGCTGCTGCCAGTAAGCGCAAGTTTTAGAGAGCTTGAGCACGTGCGCAGGAAGATTTTCCGTCTGAAGTTCTTCATCAAGGCCCTCAACAATTTTCTGACCGCGCTGACGCCATTCCTGTTCTACTCTCTGGGTGGATATTTCGTCATCGAAGGGCGGATCACACTCGGCGCGCTGGTGGCCGTCCTGGCAGCGCACAAGGACTTCTCGGCACCGCTGAAGGAACTTTTCCGCTACTATCAGACCTTGGAAGACACCCGAATCCGGTATCACGAAATCACGGCTTTTTTTGCCGGGTCAGGCCACTCGTCCGAAGTGGCCCAGGCAGATGACAGTACGCTGGAAAAGGTCAGCCAATTCGAGCAATCGCCGCTCAGAAAAACGACTTTGCCTTTCGAGGGGCATGGAGACCTCGCTTCACAATGAAGGAGTTTGATAGCATGAAATGGGCAGCAATATTTTTTGCTCTGATCGCCGTTGCTGCGGCAGGATGGTACATCCTGCAGCCGACCCACTCCCAGACGAGTACTCAGACGGACGAAAGAATGGCACTTCCCGCAGGTGCGCTTGCAACTGTCAGGCTGCCCCCAAGTTTCACCGAGCAAGAGCAAATCGGCAAGCGTGCCTATGGTGCGGCCTGCGCGACCTGCCACGGCGTCAATGGGCAGGGTCAGGACGGCGTTGCTCCACCGCTGGTGCACAAGATTTATGAGCCGGGCCACCACGGTGACATGGCGTTTGTCCTCGCAGCACAGAATGGTGTTCGGGCGCACCATTGGAAGTTTGGCAACATGCCAGCTGTCGAGGGCGTAACACGAGCAGAAGTATTGAATATCGTGGCATATATACGGGCTCTTCAAAGGGAAAACGGAATTAACTGAGTGACCTGTCGACCTGAGGCAAAAGCATAACAGCCATCCAGTAGATAATAACTGTCATCAACGGGGAGAGAAACGAATGAAACCTAAATTTATCGCAACGCTAGCATTGGCATTGTCCGGAACAGGTGTTCTCGCCGATGGACATGCAACCGGCGACGCATCGGCCGGAGACAAGGTATTTAACAAGTGCAAGGCCTGCCACTCAATCGTCAGGACGGATGGTGACGTTATCCGAAAGGGTGGCGCGGTTGGGCCAAATCTTTATGGTGTGTACAACCGAACAGCAGGGACCGAAGAAATGTTTGGGAATAAATTTCGGGACTCTATTCGTGAAGCGGGCGAGAATGGCTTGGTCTGGAACGAGAGCGATTTCGTAGCCTATATTGCAGATCCGAAGAAGTTCCTCGCGACTTTTCTGAACGACAGCAAGGCGAAATCTGGCATGTCATTCAAATTGAAGAAAGAAACGGATGCCAAGGCAGTCTGGGCTTATCTCGTTTCGGTTGGACCGGAGGTTGAGGCCGATTAGATTTTTATTCGTTTGCACGGCTCTTTTTATGCTCGGTGCGCCCTTTGTAGCGGCTGAAGATGCCCCTCTGTTTCCAGTCAGACCACTGGTTGCACCGGTTGGGGATCACGCACGTGAACCCTCGCTTTCAACACTGCCCGATGGTCGGATGGTGATGAGTTGGACCGAAGGTAACAACGCCGTTCGGATGGCCCTGTTCGATGGCACCTCTTGGACGGAGGCGCGTACAATTCATCAATCTGAGACACTGTTTGTGAACTGGGCCGACTTTCCGTCAGTCGTTGGGCTTAGCGATGGGACGCTTGCAGCGCATTGGTTGGAATTGAATGGGCCGGGCAGCTATCAATACGACGTAAAGATCGCTTTCTCCTTCGATGAGGGTTTGAACTGGACAACGCCAATCATACCCCACGATGACCGATCAAAGCGTGAACTGTCCGTCGTCATATAAAATGGGACATCAGAGCGACTTAACCATTGGA
>NZ_AQQP01000046.1 GCF_002210165.1 Phaeobacter sp. 22II1-1F12B
TCGACGAGAGAGGCGATTTCGGCCGAATCCACCCATGAAACTAAAACGACACTGACATATCGCAGAGCATGTCTTTTTATGTCCGATAATGCAAACTTATTGGACATATCTGAGAGCTGCAGGGCGGGGCGGTTTGCACATCATATTGTGGACGAAAGCGCCGTGCTGATATAGGCTTCACGCATGACATTCGCGCGGCCAGATCATGCCATCGACCCGGACAAGGTACCCCGGATGCCCGCCTGGGTCACCTCTGCACGGACCGATATGCTTGAAGATGTGGCGTTTTTGTCCGGTGCAGCGTTGAGCCACCTGCATCTTGTGTTGGGGCTTCAGGACGTCCCCCAGGCCTTGTTGCGGGATCGGCTCGCCCTGCGTGCGGCCGAGGCCTGTGTTGCGTTCTCTGGCCGACCAGAGAGGGCAGGGGAGCTGCGCGACGCGGTGCACCTGCTGCGCCCCGGCGATCTGCCCGGACCGGCCGGTGAAACCTGCCTGGCCTGGCGCCGTGCGGTGGAGCGGCCGGTGTCGGTCAAGGCTCTGGGCCGAGCTTTGCCGACTTTCGAACCTGACCGGATCGGCAACTGGCTGGATGCGGGGCAGGGGGCACCGGTGGCCCGCGCCGCAAGGGTTCTGGAAGCGGGTCTGATTGACCTGCCGCGTGGCGACGTGTCGGCGCTGATCCTGGCGGACGCAGCCCTCGCGCAGGCGCTTGGTTGGGGCCATGTTGTGCCACTGCTGGCCGCCGGCCTGAAACGTGCCGACCTGCGCAAGCGCGGGGACGATTTGCGGCTGGCCTGTCATTGCGCGCTCGTCTTGTCGGCGGTCGAGGCCGTTCGGCAGGCTGCTGACCTCGCGCGGCGGGCGGCGCATTTGAAGGCGGTCGCGCCGAAGTTGCGGGCCAAGGGGGCCGGGGAGGCCGTCGGGATATTTTTGACCCGGGATGCCGTGGCGCCGTCGGCCTTACCTTTGCCGGATCGCGCCGCGCGGCGGCTCTGCGACCGGCTGGTTGACCTCGGTGCGGTGCGCGAGCTGACCGGGCGCGACACCTTCCGGCTCTACGGGGTGTAGCGATGGCGAAGGATCGCTCGGAACCTGACCTGGACCGCGAATTGGCCGACCTGCCGCCTGAGCTGCGCTGGCGAGAATGGATGCGCCGGATCGAGGCGGTGCTCTTTGCCTCTGCTTCGCCGGTGCCGCGCGACGACCTGGTCCGCGTGGTGGGGCAGGGGGCTTCGGTTGATCTGCTGGTCGAGGACCTGGCTGCCGATCTAGAGGGGCGGGCCTTCGAGATCGCCCAGGTCGCCGGCGGCTGGATATTCCGGACGCGGGCTATCTACGCCCCCGCGATCCGCGCAGCGGCGGATGTCGGGGACCAGCACCTCGATCTGAGTGAATTCGATGTCGCGGTCCTGGCGGCCATCGCCTACCATCAGCCGATCACCCGCGACGGGCTCAAGGACATCTTCGGCAAGGAGATCAGCCGCGACCTGATCGGGCGGCTGCATGCGGGCGACCTGATCGGGACCGGGCCAAGGTCGCCCCGACGAGGGGCCCCCTACACCTTTGTGACGACCGAGCAGTTCCTTGTCGCCTTCGGGTTGGAGAACCTGCGCGATCTGCCCGATCGGGAGCAGTTGGAGGATGCGGGGGTTGTGGGCGCAGCGCCACAGGTCGATTTCGGCTAAGCTGTTGCCGATGTAGTTGGGTGCTAAGACTATGTGATAGCGCTGTTTTCTCCCCAGTGGTTTCGAGTCGTGCCGATTTCCGTTGCCGATACCTGATTTAGACTCTGCTGTTCCGCTTATCGTTTCATCTGCAGTGCAACAATTCATGCGTGGGCCCATAAATACTCACAATTTCAAAGTGATAATCGTTTCGTCCTTTTGACAAAGTTGGTTCTTGCCTCCCGAGACCGGAATCGTTGCAAAATGCGTGAAACGAAAACTTGCGCCTAGGAAAAATATAGGTGTATCAATATCCTAATCGTTTCACACTTGCCGGATATCGTTTCATGGCCTTGTCGGATCAAGACATTCTCGACTTTGTCGGCGAGAACCCGGGTGCCGGACGCGATGCCATCCGGAAGGGCGTTGCAAGGGATGTGAGCGAAACCACTGTATGGCGCCTCTTGAAGCGCATGGTGGAAGAAGGTCGCCTCGAGGTATCTGGCAAGGGTAGGGCCACGGGATACAGGATCGCCGGGGGTGCGGTCGTCCGGGCGCACCTGTCGACGCCGTACAACAGGCGAGCACCGGTGTCCTATCGACCGGAGTTTCTCGATGCGTACGTTCCGGGAAAGACCTGGTATCTGTCTGCACCTAACCGCGAAAGACTGTTGGAGGCTGGCCGTCCGCAGGGAGGCGCAATTCCGGCCGGAACATACGCGCGCCGGATCCTTGAACAGCTTCTGGTCGATCTCAGTTGGGCGTCGTCCAGGATGGAGGGGAACACCTACGATATTTTGCAGACCGAGCGATTGATCAGGTTTGGTGAGGAAGCTGCGGGAAAGGATCGGAAAGAAGCCCTGATGATCCTAAACCATAAGGAAGCTATCCAGTATGTGGTCGACAATCTCGATGAGATCGGGCTTCGGCGTCCTGATCTGTTCGCGATACACGCGCTGCTCTCGGATGGTCTTCTGGCGGACCCGGCGATGTCGGGCCGATTGCGAGCGATGCCGGTCGGCATCTCGCACTCGAGCTATCGACCGCTCGACGATGCGGTCACGATCGCAGAGGAGTTCGACATCCTGCTGCACAAGGCTGCGCAGATCACCGATCCGTTCGAGCAGTCCTTTTTCCTCTTGGTGCACATCCCGTACCTCCAGGCCTTTGCCGACGTCAACAAGCGAACCTCGCGCGTGGCCTCGAACATCCCACTTCTAAAGTCGGATCTTGCGCCGATGTCGTTCACGACGATGGACGACAGCGACTATATCGATGGGCTCATCGGCATTTATGAATTGAACAATGTCGCGCTGCTGCGTGAGGTCTACATGGACGCGTACTTGGCGTCTGCGGAGAAATACCGAATTCTTCGCGCTGAGGTGGAGAGCCCGGAAAAGGCTGCGCTTGCCTATCGGGAATTCGTTCGCGCTGCGGTCCGGCGTTGCGTTCTCGAATTCAAGGAGTTCCGAAACGATGCGGTTGATGAGATGGCTTTGGCTGCTGGCGTGCCCGATGCTGATCGAGCGGATGTTGTCGCTTACGTTCGTGAGCAGATCGCTGGGCTCCATGAAGGCAACGTAATCCGCTATCGGCTGAAACCAGACGACCTGAAAGGAGTGAACCTGCGCTAGATCGTTGATCGAACCGGACCGAAGAACGTCTAGGGTCAGGACTTCGGTAACGGGGCCATCTCAGTCAAGCCCTTTTACGCAGTCTGATTGATCCGCCAAGGCGGTTCGCTCGGATTGGTTTTGCCAGCTTTGTCAGGTTGTTGCAGCCGAACAACCGTTGTAGCGCGGCACCATGTTGAATCTGGCTGATCTTTCCCGCCTCAAGGGTTTCCGTTTCCCACGTTCGGTCATCGGCTACGCGGTTTGGGCGTATCATCGCTTTGCTCTGAGTCTTCGGGACGTTGAAGATCTTTTGGCTGCGCGGGGCATCACAGTTTCCTACGAAACGATCCGGGATTGGGTCACGCGCTTTGGGAGCCAGTTCGCGGCGAAGATCCGACGGGATCGACCGCGCCCGGCTGACAAGTGGCACCTCGACGAGGTCGTCGTGCCGATCAAGGGCAGGAAACACTGGTTGTGGCGCGCCGTCGATGCCAATGGCGACGTGTTGGATATTCTGGTCCAGTCACGACGCAACAAAGATGCCGCGAAACGCTTCTTCCGCAAGCTATTTCGCCGTTGGGGCGAGCCACGGGTTTTGATCACCGACAAACTTCGTTCATATGCTGCTGCAAAATCCGAGATTGCGCCAGGCATCGAGCATCGCCAACACAAGGGGATCAACAATCTGGCGGAAGCCTCGCATCGGCACACGCGACGGCGCGAGAAGATCATGGGCCGGTTCAAATCACCCGGCCAAGCGCAGCGTTTCCTGTCGGTCCACGATCAAACCGCTGCTCTCTTTCGTCCCAAACGCCATCGACTGTCAGCCAAATCTTATCGCCACGCCCGCGCTGCCGCATTCGAGATTTGGCGCGACTACACTGACGACTTGGCGGCGTAATCCAGCATCCGGGGTGTGAGTTCATGCTGCGCCAAATAACCTGACAAAGCCGCACGGAGTGAGCGTGGAGGAGGGCAAGCAGATGATCATGGACTCGCTCGGCGGCGTGCCCATCGGGCGGCCGTCAAAGCCTGAAGAGATTGCGAACCTAATCGCTTTCATCGCGTCAGACCGCGCGGGCACCATCACCGGCACGGAATACGTGATCGACGGCGGTACCGTGCCAACGGCTTAATGCAGGAGTGAGTAGTATCATAAGTCCGAAGCAACAGGTCACCAGTTTCCTGATATCTTGCTTTGTCGATATCTAAATCGCTGCGCAGGTGTAAGTGTCCCGGTTTCTTGTTTTCGAGGGTGCTCATCAAACCTTTCTATGAAGTTCGCGACTCCGCCGACGGCGCCGGAGGAGTACATGCGGCGAAGTTGCCATTCGCCATAGGGTGATGAACCGACCGGCGCCAATTCAAAGGCGTTGGCTTAGGTCAATAAGATGTGGAGCTTTCTAAGGCGTTTGTCCTGGATGCCAAGGGTACGTGCCTGCTCAAAGAATTCGATTGTTCGAACCGGCCCCAACTCCATCGGATACCTCGACGTTAAGCGAAAACTTGCGGGAAGTGAGTCGGTTCGAAGCGTCGATGCAATTTCTTGAAGATTAGCCAGACAGTTGAAAGTTTGGGGGGCAGCATCTTGCAAACCAGGTGCCTCAGCGTGCTGCAGCGCAATCAGAGTTGTCGATTTCGTCGGCAGCTGTCTGAGTGTTGCAGAGTATGGCCGGGTCGAGATCGGTACCTTCGAGGATGGCGCCATCGAAGACAGCCCCTTTCAAGTCAGCCTCTTCGAAAGACACTTCAGTAAGACGGGCGCCTACAAAATTGGCACCACGCAGGTTGACGCTGGCAAAACTCGTGCCTCTGAGTACTGCATTCTCGAACACTGCCAGGTTCATGTTGGAGCCGTCGAATTTAACAGAATTCAAATGAGCGGATGTGAAATCGATCCCCATGAGGTTGCGTCCACTGAAATCACTCTGTTGCAAAACGCACCCGGCGCAGCGTCCCAGAGCGCGCACATCTTTCGATCGATCGGTTTCTTCAGCGAGTGCGGGGGCCGAACCCGTCAGAAAAACTGTCAGGGTTGCAGAAAAGAAAACGGCAAGTCTGTTAGCCACCATCAAGACACCTTGGGTAATACGCGAAAAGCGTGTTTGCGTCTTTTGACCGAGGGCGTTGCCTCTAGTCAATCGGTACGAGCACTCGCCGGAAGAGAGGCATTAAGCATGGGCATCCTAATCGAGGGTTTGCCTGTATGGATTGCGACTAATTTCTGTACTCGATTTGCACATTACAAGACACGAGGGCCGGTTGTTCGATGCGGAAGCCTTCTGCCATACGGCTCTCTTACTTTGAACCGGCGTGAATAGGCCAAAAGTCGTCACTGTCAGATTTTTATAGTGCACAAACCTTGTTCTTGAGTAGCGCTGCTGGACCAATCTGTTCGCGTCGCCTTCGCTTTCAACGATGGGCCCTTGAAGGAAATCCAGCGGATCGCCACCTGCTGCACAGTGCGTCGATGCCGGGGCGCAGGAGTTTGATATGTTTGAGACTTGGTTGCCGCTCATTGCAGGCTTTGCGTTGTTGCTATTAGGCGGTGAATTACTGGTTCGTGGGGCTGTGCAGGTAGCGGAACGCTTTGGCGTTTCACCCCTTGTTATCGGTCTCACACTTGTTGGCTTCGGGACATCGATGCCGGAATTGGTGACCTCGGTGCAGGCCGGGCTGGCGGGGTCCCCAGGCATCGCTTATGGCAATGTGGTCGGCTCAAATATTGCCAACATATTATTGATTGGTGGCGTCTCCGCCTTGCTATGTCCCGTGATCGTAACCGAGGCCGCGCTCCGACGGGATGCGTGCCTGATGCTCGGTGTAGCGGCGACTTTTGCCGTACTGGCGTTCTTTTTCCCTATGAACAGAATGCTCGGGATGATCTTTGTCACGGTTTTGGTGGCCTACATATTCTTGGTCATCCGGTCGGAACGCGCCGCGGACGGGCACGGCGCCGTCTACGATAAGAGTTTGGCCTTGCAACAAGCTGACCCTGGTCTCAGCCGATGCTCGCCGACTAGAGCTATTGTCATCCCGCTGTTGCTCGCATTTGCCGGGCTCGCATTAGTTGTACTCGGGGGCGGACTACTGGTCGACGGGGCAGTAGCACTGGCCCGTGAATTCGGCATCGGGGAAACCGTGATTGGCCTGACGATCGTCGCAGTCGGTACTTCCATGCCGGAGCTTGTGACTTCAGTTATCGCCGCGATAAAGCGGCAGGGCGACGTGGCTTTCGGGAATATTGTCGGCTCCAACATCTACAACATTTTAGGTATTGGAGGAACAACTGGGCTGATCGCCCCGAGCACAGTGCCCGCGGAGATCGCGTCCTTTGACGCGCCGCTAATGGTGGGTGTCAGTGCGGTTTTCGTATTTTTTGCGGCTACCGGGCGCCGGATTGAACGCTGGGAAGGGATGGCGCTTCTCGCGGGCTATTGCGGTTATGTTTATCTTCTCTGGCCTTGAATGAATTAGGCTGAACCTTCGAGGCTGAAGATGGCACGCCTTCTCAATCGCGCTCACTTGTAGCAAGCTTTTGCACCGAGAACGCTAATTTAGGTGAGCCATTCGACGCTTAGCCGAGAAACAGTGCTTAGAACCCGGACCAAGTTTATTGGTAAGCCGAATTCAACACTAGGCAGGTGGCGTAAGCACGTTGCAGACTTTGTTTGCGGTCGCATCGAGAAAATTGGCTGGCTTCATGACACGTGAAAAGTTGCGGTCTTCCGTTATGTCCCGACGAAGAAGCTCCGGAAAATTCACAGGATCTTGGACTTAGAAAGTTAGAAGAGAATGTTGTCATCGAAGCTGAACTCGCTTGCGTTGACGTCTTCTAGGTAAACAAAAGCGCTCTCGTAGCCGAAGGACATATGTACCCGGATCCCTTCGACACCGAAATCGTTATCCGAACCGTTCAGTGTCGTCACGGCGTGCGTCAGCACGTAGTTGGGATTGTCGCTCTTTTCTATCCAGTCACGGACATCAAGCTTTTCCCGCCGCGTATTGAAATCATCGATCGCAATTGATGCGAAACCGCCTGCGCGAAACACAAATGAATCCGTTTTGCGTCCGCCCGAAACATAGCCGACCGCGTCTTCAAAATGGAATGTGTCAGCTCCATTACCACCCTTGGCTATGTTTGAGTCGCCCGCATACTCTACGTCAAAAAGAAAAGTATCGGATCCGCCGCCACCAACCATTACATCGCTTCCCGCACCAGCGATTAGAGTATCGCTACCCTTACCGCCAATCAGTTTGTCATCACCTGTGCCGCCATCAAGGATGTCGTTGCCCTTCTTGCCTTTGAGAGCATCGTCACCCGCTTCGCCCCAAAGCCGATCATCTTTAGCGTTGCCGCGAGCAACATCATCGCCTGATCCCATAAACTGTGCTCGTCCCTTGGCGGCAACATTCTCATCCGCGCCAGATCTGACTACAGCCGACACAGGATCTTCTTCACTGCCTACGTAAACCTCTTTTACGACTTTCAGGTTTTTGGTCGTCGTGGAGATGTTGTCAGCCGTCAGGTGGCCGCTCCACGCCTTATCCACATGCAGTTCCACTCCGTTATCGAACACGATTTTCAAGTTCGTCTGCAGTCGACCATCATCGAAAACGGTACGATTTTTAATGTCCGACAGATCAAGATCAGTTCCGTAGAGTTTGATCCTGTCATCTTCTCCAAACACCTTGAATTCCATTGATCCGGACAGATCAAAATGGAGCGTATCCGTGCCTTGGTCGGGGTCAGCACTTTGAATCTTTCCAATGCTGCCGAAGATCTGAACGCCAGTGCTTGACGTATAGGCGTCTTGCGACATCACATATGCCTTGTCGTTTCCCTCGGACAAAACAAACTGGTCGTGCATATTTCCGGCAACGATGAGCTTGTCGCTTCCCTTGCCAAGGTCGGTTTCTCCGGACAATCCGAATTCGAGCCCCTCTCTGGAATCGTGGTAGTTCAGGAGCAAGAAATCGCTGCCGTTGCCTAGATCCAACGTGGTTTTTGAGAGATCCAGTTGCTCATCCCGACCCATACCGACCGCGTGGTACTGATCCCTACCACCGTCACCATGGACCTCACCGAAGCCGGTGATGATGTCTTTACCTCCTCGACCCCGCAGAAAGTCCAGTCCACCTTTTCCGATGATCACATCGCTCTTCTTCGTGCCGATCAGTGTGTCGTCGTTTGTATCACCAACAAGAAACGCCATTACATATCCCCACCCAAAATTTAAGCAACCACGCAGCGACTGTTGAAACAGAAGTCTTAGGTCCCTAAACACGTCTGGGTGAACGGTTCTATCCTGTCAAGAAAGTGTCCGTTCACAAATTCCTCATTTGAGATTTCGGGCTGTTTTGCTCGAAACCATCCGGGAGTGGTGGGTGAACTGGCTCGAACTTTGCACTCATACTGAGCCGGACGTTCGCTACACAAGACTTGTGTGACTCCAGGGAGGCTGCAGCTTTATTCTGGGATTTTGGGCGTATTCTGTTGAAAAACTCGCCCTTGATCGAAGGGCCGTCTGCTGAT
>NZ_AQQP01000047.1 GCF_002210165.1 Phaeobacter sp. 22II1-1F12B
AGTATGGCGCATTGCGACGCCGGGAGCAGGAGCCATCCACCCCATCTGCTTCCCGCCCTTCCGGCGTCACTCGCAATCACGGCGATCCACGCTTGCCGACATTTCCGAGCAGCAAGCGAGTGCCGCTCTGACCTGTATCCCAAAAAAGCGGAAGCGCGTCTTTGGGCTCGCGGGAAATGTACCATTTTCTCGGCAGGACACATCTTCCGAGGAAAGGACCCATCCAATGAACAAGACGTACCATTGCAAGCGATGCCGCAGCCAAGACGTAAATTTCTAGGAGGTGTCCGCAAGTCGTGTTGGTCCGCTATGCGGACTTTCCGGTCGTTCGGCGGCCAACCAATGCAATTGCAGCATGACGACGGAGTTGCTCGCAACCGCAGCAAGCGGGGATCTGCGCCGCGGCGCAGATCACAGAAGCGGTCCTTGAAAACAGCGCCGGGCAAAGGAATCTAAACCCACCTTTCGCTGCGCGTCGTCGCAGCGCCGCCGATGCGGACGAAGGAGACTTTCGCTGCGGGTGCGCGAATGGCTACTCCCGTGAAAGATTGGTTAAGCACAGTTTCGACCTAAAGGAGGATCAACTGCAATCCCAAGTCAGGTAGGCCTTCTGAAAGTCACAACGCGCCAACGCTTGTTTACTAATCATCACATTTAGCAATCCGGCGTCGCCTAAATTTATTTGATCGTCACAGCCTAAGTGAAACAAAACACGATCCAGATGTTGATATTTGGGATATGCACCGCGAACGTCATACTGCACGAACAACGGATGGCCTCCGACCCAATGGTCTCCGTACCCAGTCAAAATTCTTTCCGACTTGTCCTCCCATTCTTCAAGAACTGCGGCGACTTTTTCGTTTTCAGGGAGCCTGTTCTCCATTGATGGGTCGTTCTCTTCGAACGGCCAATTGTATGGATTTCCGGGTGCCCTACCAACTGCAAACGCCAATGGTAAACCAACGCATCTGGCAGTTTCGGAAAATTCTCTTGTTTTATGGGTATTCTCTTGAATTTCAATCGGAATCTCGAGCAGATCACTTGTCTGAGGGTCGGGATCCCATCGGATAACCCGTTCGCAGGCACCTGCATTGTCAATCATAACGAATGATGAAAAAATTTGAAGGATCCCACTTGCAGGGAATTCTCCCATTTGAGGAAGTTCTGCGAAATTTATTTGGGCAACGAGTGCCATAGGAAAGCCACTGTCTGCATTTCTTGGCCAAAGCGCGTTGTTTCCGATAGCAAGTGGAGCGCCGCCGATCCTGCTTTCTTGCGGCGTGAGTGGAGGCGGATCTTGAATAGTTGCCTTGGCAATGGGCAAAGCGCTTCCCTCAATGTCGCTCCAAAATGACTGCACTTCAGCAAGCGTAACGCGAGGTGCTGCCTCTGCTTCCTTCCTTCGTTTCGGTTGCCAGACAAAGCGATCCAGAAGGTAAATAATGGCGAGGGAAGCGGCAATGGTTACGGCAAACTTTAGAACGGTGAACATGTATTTCTCTTCAGGACAACGCATCTCTTAAAGCGGCAAAATCTGTCTTTTGTATGGTTGTTTAGACGATCGCTCCATACTCTGCAGACGTTCATGCAACATGCAGCGTCATGCACTTTGGGCTCGAAGCCCACGTCGGCAGGTAGGTCTTCGCACGTCCGGTCTCGGCTGGCGAACGGCGTACGCCGTTCGCCGAAGGTATCAAATGTCGACCGACTCCGCGATGCTCAGAGCATCCTCAAGTTCAACGCCCAGGTACCGGACCGTACTGTCCACCTTGGTGTGACCGAGCAGGAGCTGGACCGCGCGAAGATTGCCTGTTTTGCGGTAGATTTGTGCAGCCTTGGTGCGCCTCAACGAGTGCGTGCCGTAGCCGCTCGGCTCGAGACCGATCGCCGTCACCCACTCTCGGACGATCCGCGCGTATTGTCGCGTCGAAATGTGCGGCCTGGCGTGAAACCGGCTCGGGAACAGGAAGGCGCAGCCGATCATCTCCGGCCGCTTCACCCACTCCGAGATCGAAGCTCGGGTGTTTTCCGTGACTTCGAACTGAACGGGGCGGCGCGTCTTGCTCTGGATGACCGATACGCGTTCGCGGACACGATCGCCGACAACGAGCTGGGCGACCCTCAGACCGACGAGGTCGCAGCCCCGCAACTTGCTGTCGATGGCGAGATTGAACAGAGCGAGATCGCGAGGGTTGCTCGCGAGTTCGAGGCGCGCACGGATCGCCCAGACCTGTTTCGGCAGCAGAGGCCGTTTCTGGCCAACGAGCCTGCCACGGTTCCAAGGGCGTCGCTTCGGCTTGATGGCGGGGAGTTGGATTTTGGACATGAGACTTTCTCCATCCGTCCCTCCCGGCCCAGGCGTCAACATCGCGTGACCCCGAGATATTAAGCGATGTAGCGAAGGACCGGTGAAGAAGATTGGCTCCGGGCCGCCGCCGCCGCGCTGCCGCAAGGCCGCACCGAGCCCAAAGTGACGAATGCTGCACTATGGGCGAATGTCGGTTACCGACCTCACTACGCTGGCGTGCGCGTCATCTCACGGATCAGGTCATTTGTCTCTGGTCTCGTCGTTTGGTGCCGATATCGAAGAGCCAAAACAGTTCTTGATATTTCAAGACCATCGAAGGGTTTCGACACAAGGCCCATGTCCGAAGGAATTGCGGTTTCTGGCAGGATCACCGCACCTGACCCTTGCCGCGCGAGTTCAACCAACCAATCCACGCGATTTGACCGATAGACCGCGTAGAGTTCGTGACCATGATCGGCGCAGGTCCCATGCAAAGCATCCCGCATTTCGCAATTTAGTCGGTCAAGCATATCAGTTCCAGCAAGAGTCGAAAGAGAAATCGCATTTAGTTCAGACAACGGGTGCGACTTTGACACCACGACCTTGTAATCCTCTTCATAGAGACGGTCTATGCGATAGAGGTCTTCACTGACCTTCTCTGCGCTGACTACAACGTCAAATTCACAATCCCGCAACCCGGCAAGAAGCTCAGAGGATGACGCAACGATCAATTCGATTTCGGCTTGCGGCAATCGCGTACGAGTGCGCTCCATAGCAGCCGAAATTCTGTTGTGGCCAATCGTTTCGCCGACACCGACAGAGATTGGAACCCGCTCCAAGCGCACATGACGGATCGCTTCTGCCTTAGCCTGTAGCGTCTCATCGTGAACCTTCCGCAACCTTGGCTGCATGAGTTTTCCGAGGGCGGTAAGCCTGCATCCCGCACGGTCTCTGACAAACAGCTCACCTCCAAGCTCGTCTTCAAGTTTCTTGATCGCAGTCGTCAAGGAAGGTTGGGAGACATTGGCAGCACTGGCTGCGTGGGTAAAGTTTCGGTGCTCGCAGACAGCGAGAAAATACCTAATCTGGTTCATTTCCATCGCCGCATTCTCCGTCACATCCCTGTTCAGGCCATCAAACCAACTACGATAGCCCATGTCTATCAAAGAATAGAATTTCGGAATTGGAGTCCGACGCATCCGGCATGGGACAATAGTGCATCGAAACCAACCACGATGCACTTCAAACCGGGAGACGACCATGAAAACGCAATTCCTTCAGGCATTCGCCGCACTGGCTCTGATCACAACTTCTGCAACTGCACAGGACAACCCGATGGAAAATCATACTGCCAGCTACATCGCCATGCCCGCCGCCGAAGGCCAGACCGAAGCCTTCGCGGAGTTTCTGGCTGGTGCCGCACCGATCGTGCGAGAAACAGAGCCGGGCACCGTACTTTGGTTTGCTCTGCAAGCCGACGATACGCTCGCAATCTTTGACATCTTCGCAGATGAAGAAGCACGCGACGCTCATTTCTCAGGAGCGGTTGCTGCGGCTTTGAACCAAAACGCGGACGCGCTGGTCGACGGAGGATGGGACGACGGTGTTGTCGCGAATATCAACAACTCCGATGTCCTGTCGGTAAAGGCGCCGGTTGATCTCTACACGGCAACGACCGCAACTTACATCAAGCTCGAAGCTGCTCCAGGTAAAGGCCCCGAATTGGCAGCCTTGCTGACCGCCGCCGGCCCCATCGTCGCAGATACCGAACCCAAGACATTGTTCTGGGCGGCGCTGCAGATTGACGAGAACAACTTTGCCATCTTCGACATCTTTGCCGACAACTCTGGCCGCGAAGCGCACTTTGCCGGACAAGTCGCCGGACTCCTGAATGAAAAGGCTCCAGAATTGGTCTCTGGCGGATGGGACGACGGTGTGTTGGCAAACGTCCACAATTTCGACATCCTCGCTACTAAGTAATCTCGAGGTGACTTGAGAAAGAAGTGCCCGGTGCAACCCATCGGGCGCTTTGCCATTTGAATTTGGATTCACCCCATAGCGGCCGTTCGAGCAAGCGCAGCGAACTGGTGCTATGTCCGCTGTGCAGCCACTGCTTCTGAGAAATTTTCTACATTACGCACGAACGACAGGATCCACAGCTGCGATGCGGCATGAATGTTTACTGCGCCGAAGCAAACATTTCGCTGCGTGCGCGCGCAGCGCAAAATTGGCTCTTCCGTAGTGGGCTCGAAGCAGACCTCTGCGTGGCACCTCGTCTACGATGCACGGACAATCTCCGCCGGGCGCATACCTGCCAGCCGCACCTCCAGCCAGCGGATGTAGCCGCTGATGTTCTTCGTGGCCGGTCCGCAAAAGGGCTTGATGAAGCTTTTGTAGCGGGTGTGGAGCGAGTTCACGTTCTGGATGTGATAGCAGCCTGAGGCGACTCGCGTGCCGGCCTTGCTGCCAACCACGAAGTGCTCGAGACCGCCTGCTGCTGCGACCTTCTTGTAGCCGTTGGCGCCGTCGGAACAGAGCACGGCATCGCTCGGAACCAGCGGCTTCATGGCACGCTCGAGTGTCACGCTCTTGCGGTTCGGCAGGCGTCGGAAGAGGCGCGCGCCGCCGCGGTCAGCGACGGTGAGTATGGGTAGCTGCCACTTCGAGAGGCCTCGCATCATCTTCAGCCCCTTCGTCGTGAAGTCCTCCCACCTGGGGCGGGGCGGCGGTGCAACCTTCTTCGGATCTGCGAAGTGCCGGACCCATTCGCGAGAACCCTTGCGCGATTCCCGCTGAAAGGTCTCATCCGCCTCAATGATCCCGGAGAAGCTCACGGTTGAGCTGCTTCCGATGACGGAAAACACCAGCATCCGCCAGCGCCAGACCGTGTATTTGTTGAGTCCCAACTGCCGAGCGAGCTTGCGGACCGACTGAGGTGCGGCATCGCCCAGCATATCCCGCAGCGCGACCAAGAACAGGTCCGGACGATGGAGCCGGCCGATGGCGCTGCCCGTCCTGCCTGAATAAGTCTTCTGGCAGCCAGTGCAGCGGTAGCGCTGGACCTTGGTCCGGGTGCGGCCCCACTTCTGTCGGCGCTCGTCGCCACAGTAGGGGCATTTGTGATCTTGGATTGCCCGTGCTTCGATCTCCGAGATCGCCTCGGTCTTTCGTCGGAGATCCATGATCTTCGACTGGGCGTCCTCGATCTGGGCCGGGTTCAGGCGGTCGAGGGCATCGAGAAACCGGCGAAAGTCGTGGTGCAGCATGGGTATCCTCCGCATCAAAAGCCGAGTGATATAGGCCCTTCTGCGAAATCGCGAAGCTCACCAACACGACTTGCGGACACCCCCAATTTCTATGGCAAAGCCGTCTGGTGCTGGGAGAGCCAGGACATGGTGCTGGACTACGTCATCGACGACAATGTCGCAGACTGCTGGGAATGCGAAACCGAGGTCGATGCCGTGGTACGCACGGAAGATGGCCTGCCGTTGAGCGAACGGGACCTCTTCGAGGGCGAAGTCTTCAGCCAGCACCTTCGGCTCAAGATCGCGGCACGCGATAAGGCGCAGAACAGGGCGGAACACGCGCAGGCCTGATGCCGAACGCCAGGTTTGCCGGCGCCTTCCCGTCTGGTCGGGATGCCGCCGGACCTACGGGAGGACCGAGGTTCAACGCGTGCTTGTGATGCAGCGAGGTGGGGACCTCCGTATACCGAAGGCGCCATGACACTGTCCGACCACCCCGAAAGCGTCAATTCTCGAAACTGACTCCGGTGGTCATCCCGGAGGCGTCACGGGCCATTCTCGCGACGCGACCGTCGGCGTCGGATCGCCGTCAACCGCTCGTGGTTTGTCGGCGGCGCGCCATAGATGATCACGTAGGGCAGTGCCGGGACCCAGTTGAGGTCGCGGGTTTCGAACTCGAACTCGCTCAGTAGGGCACGGGCAGCTGATTTCATGTGGTCTATGACATCCGCGGACCAGTCATTCTCGAAGCCGACATCCACGGAGATCGCGCCGCAGCGCCCGCGCAACACGGACGCGACGAGAAAGACCGGTGCGAGGGACGGATGATTGTGTTCGAGATCGGCCCGCACCAGCCGCAGGGCCCTCGCCACCGTGCCTGCGTGCCGGTCGAGTTCCAGATCTGACTTCCTCATAGGGTGTTCCTGTCGTGTCGGCCGGCTTCGGCCGCCGTCAGGGCGGCGGCCGAAGCGTCTGTCATGTCCGCGCGAGCACCAGAGACCTGATCTGTCGGAGGCGTTGGTTCCGACTGCTCCGGGCCAGTGAAGCGAGCATGCGTGCCAATTTGGGGTCCCTTTCGCCGATAAGCAGAAGCAGGTCTCCGAGCGTCCGCCGTGCCCGGACCGTGCCGCCCCGATCCGCCAATCGAAGACCGTCCTCCTCGGTCGCGTAAGCCTGACAGGCCAGTTCGAGCGTAACGAGATCGACCACCGCGGTTTCGAGAACGTCTTGCTGGAGTGCGCCATGCGGGGAGAGGGTGCAGGCTTTCAGCCAGCCGCGCAGCCGCTCACCCCATGTCCCGCTATCCGTATTGGAGAGCAGGGTGTCGAGGGCCGAGAAATGTTCTTGCCCGAAGTCTTGAAGAGACCCGAGCGTCTGGGAATCGTGCATTTGGTTCACCTTTTGTGTTGATTGGCCTGGCGCCCGGGTTGCGGACCGGGTGGATCCGCGGGCGCCACCCGCGACGCCCGCGGGACCACCGGTTCCTGAAACCCCAAAGCGCCAGAGGCCTTCAGCGACGCTCAGATCCTGTACGGCACCCCCGTCTTCCGACGGCGATCGCCTTTGCGCGGATGCAGACCGCGGCGTTCCGCCTCGAGCCGCGCCGCCTCCTCCGGCCAGCTCGCCTTGATTCGCGCGAAGAGATCCACCTTCCGCAGATGTAGAGCCTCAGTCAGGCGTCCGAGAACCGCTGTTCCCGAGGCATTCGGCGCAAGCCGCGGATCGGATCGCGCGACCCGGACCCGACGCGCCAGAACAAAACGGCTCGCCCTGTCGAGGCCGCACTCGGCGAACTCGGCATTCACGCGGAGCTCGAAGCCCACATTGGCGCGCTCGCGTGACGAGGTGCCGTAGGCGAGCAGGAGCTCTTCCTCCGTGGCGTCAAGAACGAGACAGGGTCGCGCATAGGGCGCCATCCCCTCAGAATACGGAAACCTGAACGAAACGATATCGCCCGGATTAAGAAGGTCGGTGACAGGATGAGACATGACAAACTCCTATGAAGACGACGACACCGGCGGCGTGCCGATGCGGTGGCCCCCCAGCACCGCATCGGCGCGCGCGCCGCGCGTGTCGTCCGCCCCGGCTCCGAAGCACTGCTTCAGGGGACCCCAGATCGTTTCCGCGCTGCAAAGCGCCTCCCCGCCGGATTCGGCGAGGACCAACGCCTTGCATAGGCGGGCGTAGGGGCGGTCCTCCTGAAGATGAACAAGGTGCAGTTGACCACGCAGGCGAGGACTCAGCGCCCCAAGGATGGCGCAGGCGTCGACCCCCTCCCGCTTTCGGTAGGATTTGACGGCGCCGAGTGTCGGGAAGACCTTGGGCGCATCTTCGGTGAGCCCCGCGTCTGACAGGCGCATCCCGCCCCTCTCGAGCAGAGCGTCGTTCAAGGCGGCGGCAGGCCGAGTCGGACAGAACGCCTCCCAAGAGACCAGCTCATCGACGGGCAGTCCGGGGACCGGCATGTTGCAGCCGAGGATGACCCGTTTGCGGGTATCCGAACGCGCAAGCCGCAGACGTTCGACCAGTTGCCGCGTCGCCAGCTCCCGCGTCTGCAGCTGCACCCGGCGGATGAGCGGATCCGGGTGACAAGGCAGGCGCACGGCTTTCGCGCTGCCATCCGACATCTCGTAGAGAACTTCCCGGTCAGGCAGACGCAGCGCGCCATCTTCACCGGGCGCGACGAACTCCAGATCGACCCCCGCACGATCACCCCAGAGAGCACGCCCGCGGTCCTCGAGCGCCTCAAGCGGCAGCTCCTCACGCCCTAGGACGATCACCGTCGAGAAATCGCGATACCGGTTGGTCCCGAGCGACCGGCCGCCAAACCAGAGCCAATGCGCCCCGTGCAGCGGTGTCTCCAGCATGAACCGAGACACTTCATCGTCCGAAAGCCCGCCGAATTCGTGTCCGGCATCTTCGAAAAACCGCAGCACGATCTTCCGGCTGGCGCCA
>NZ_AQQP01000048.1 GCF_002210165.1 Phaeobacter sp. 22II1-1F12B
GCCATCGATATTCTGCGCCAGCGAACGGGTGTTTTTCCACGGAATCGGCGGGTAGCGGCCGTTCGCTGCGTCCTGGACGAACGGCAGCGATGCGCAGGTCGCGGCCGGCGTGCGAGCTCCCCTGAATGACCGGTGGATGCCGAAGTCAACCAATGACACCGGCGCTTTGGCGAGCCGAGGCAGATTCAACAGAGGCCAGGTCTATCAGGCGACAGGCTTTGTCAGTCTTCTCCCGGTCGAGGGCAGGCCACGTTCGCCTGGGCCTTCGGGAGGCTGAAGAGCGCGATGAAGTCTCGGCACTGAGCGGCATCACCGAAGACTTCCACGCCAGCCGCCTCTGGCGCCACGTCTCCGTAAAAGACAGCCGCGAGGGGTGGAGCGGCTTGCGCTTTGAAGCGGAGACCAGCCCGTTCCGCCGCGCCGCGCCCCACTGGCATGGCGCCGTCTTCCATTCGTGCGGTGAACTGCGCCGTCCCGATTTCAAAGACTATGACCAGGGACGTGCCGCGTGCGGCTGCCTTATCCAGCATGGTGCGCAATGACAGCATGAAGGAGACAGGGGAGAGTGGCAGCGTCGGGTCGTGCAATGGCGATGCGGCGGCCCAGCGGCCGATCTCCTGCAGGATCGGCTCGGCCGCGTATCCCCATTCCGTCAGGCCATAAAGCTGCGCCGGAGTTGGGTGGGGGGCGGTGGACCGAACAACGACACCATTGGCCTCCAGGCCGGCAAGGCGTTCTGTCAGCACCTTGGCGCTGACCCCTGGAAGATCTGCGCGAATGTCACTGAAACGGCGCGGCCCGAACATGAGTTCCCGCACGATCAGCATCGCCCAGCGTTCGCCGAGAAGTTCAAGCCCGAACGCCGTGCCGCATGCATCTGCATACCACCGTCCGTGGGGGGATTCCGCCGACTTGGTTACTTTTTGTTTCTTCATGGTTGCTTTTTGTAATCTCATGCCTCTACGCTGTCCATAGTTACGATACGGCAAGGGAGGAATGGCAATGCCGCAAATGATCTTCGTGAACCTGCCGGTCGCGGACCTGAGGCGATCTGTCGTATTTTACGAGACCATCGGCTTTTCCCGGGACCCGCGGTTCAGCAACGACCAGGCGGCCAGCATGGTCCTGTCGGACACCATTTGCGTGATGCTGCTGACCCATGAGTTCTGGGGAACTTTCACGGATCGTCGCCGCGTCGATCCGGCGCAGGAGGCGCAGGTGCTGCTTTGCATCAGCCGTGAAGACAGGGCTGCCGTTGATGCCATTACCGAAGCGGCGGTCTCTGCTGGGGGCATGGCCGACCCATGCCCGGCGCAGGACCACGGCTTCATGTATGGGCGCAGTTTTGCGGATCCCGATGGCCATATCTGGGAGCCCATGTGGATGAGTGCCGAGGCCGTCGAGAAAGGTCCGGCGGAGGTGTCCAATGCCGATTGATCCCGAAGCCGCCATCACCATCACCGCCTACAACTGGGTGCCGGACTTTGCCCAAGGACAGGTCCGCGACCTGCGGGTTCGATGGGCACTTGAGGAAACGGGCCAGAACTACGCCGTTCGCCATCTCTCACAAGGGCAACAGAAGGAAGCCGCGCACCGCGCGTTGCAACCGTTCGGCCAGGTTCCGACCTACGAGGAAGGTGATCTCACGCTGTTCGAAAGCGGGGCGATCGTCTGGCATATCGCAGAGCGGTTCCCCGGTCTGCGGCCGACGGAGCCAGCGGGTCAGAGCTTGTCGCTGGAATGGTTGTTTGCCGCGCTGAACACTCTGGAGCCGCCGATCATGGATCGGGCACAGATGACGATTTTTGAAGTGGCCGAGCCCTGGGCCAAGCCGCGACTTCCCGGCGTCGACGAGCGGATCAACGAACGACTGCAGGAGGCGTCCGATCGCCTCGGCACCGCGAAGTGGTTCACCGGCAGCTTCTCTGCTGGCGACCTCTTGATGGTCAGCGTCCTGCGGATCATTGCGGGCGAGGGCCTCGTCGAAGCCTTCCCCAACCTCGCCGACTATATCGCGCGGGCCACCGAGCGGCCCGCCTTCCAGCAGGCCCTGTCCGATCAGCTTGCTGGCTTCACGGGCAATCCGCCGCCAGGGTTCGATGAATGGATGGCGGAGCTCAAAGCGAAACAAGGAGAACTCGCATGACCTACGTTGCCGGATTCCTGACCCCCGTTCCGAACGTGAACAAGCAGGTCTACATCGAGAGTACCCGCAAGGCCTGGTGGCTGTTCAAGGAATACGGGGCCCTGCAAATCATGGAGACCTGGGGCGATCAGGTGCCCGCGGGCGAGCGCACCGATTTCAGGCGGGCCGTCGCGTTGGAAGACGGCGAGACCGTCTGTTTCTCGTGGACGATCTGGCCCGACAAGGAAACCCACGACAGGTGCGGCGCCAGCATGCAGACCGATCCGCGCTGGCAGGAAATGGACATGCCGTTCGACGGAAAGCGCATGATGTGGGGCAGCTTTACGCCGATCTTCGAAGAGAGCGTCTGAGCCGTGGTGTCGGAGCCGTCCGACGGGCTGACGATCTGGACTTTCGATTGGGTGCCGGAGGGGCCGCGGGGTTATGTGCGTGACCTGCGGCTTCGCTGGGCCTGCGAAGAGGCCGGGCTGAGCTATCGCGTGGGCTCCGTGCCCTTCGAGGATCGCGGGGCAGAGCATCTTGCCATGCAGCCTTTCGGACAGGTGCCTTACCTGACGGACGGGGATGTCAGCTTGTTCGAAAGCGGTGCCTGTCTGCTGCACCTCTCGGAGAAGAGCGAAACGCTCATGCCGCAGGAGAGGATGCTGCGGGCGGAAACCTTGTCCTGGATCCTGTCGGCCCTGAACTCTGTCGAGATGGTCAGCGTGCCCTGGTGGTTCGTCGGGTTGTCGTCCCCGCCGGAGAACCCGTTGGAGGGTTGGCTGCGGGCCCGTCTCGCTGTGCTGGAAGACGTCCTGACGGCGAGCGACTGGCTGGTGAATGATCGCTTCACCGCGGCGGATTTGATTCTGGCCGACGTCCTGCGTCCGCCCTGGGTTCGTGGGATCGGCCACTATCCCGCAACCGATGCCTACATCGAGCGGATTTGTGCGCGGCCGGCGTTTGCCAGGGCACATGCGGACCAGATCGCGCATTTCTCCAGGGCCGACGAGACCCGCGAGGCATGAACGGCAGCTTGCCGTTCCCAGGGGAAGACCACAACGCATGGGAGGAGGAAATGATGACCCTGACTTCGACCTCACGGTCCTGCAAGGGGGCCATGCAGGCCTCGGTCCTTGTCGGAGCGATGGCCACGCCCGCGCTGGCGCAGGATACCGAGGGCCGAGCCATGTCCGGGGACCTCGGTATCTATTATCAGGTACACGGCGATCTCGGCTCCGGTACGGTGCCATTTCTCGTGCTCCATGGCGGCATGGGCACCATCGAAGGGGACTTCGGTGCCCTCTTGCCGTCCCTCGCCGCAAGGCGCCCGGTGATCGGGGTGGAACAACAGGGTCATGGGCGGACCGGCGGACGTGACACGCCGGTCACCTTGGCGGCAATGCGCGCAGACACCCTGGCCGTGCTGGACGCGCTCGACGTCGAGCGGGTTCACGTTGTGGGCTTTTCTATGGGCGGCATGCTGGCGCTGGACCTGGCATTGTCCGCGCCAGAGCGCCTTGCCACGCTGACCGCGATCTCGGCCAGCCAGAACCTCGACGGGATGCACCCGGCCATCGCAGAGATGAACCGGAACCCACAGGCCACGCCTTCACCGGAGGCGCTGGAGCTGGTGCCGAGCGAAGAGGACTTCGCCCGCATGCGGGCGGGTTTCGCCGACAACCCGGATGGCCCGGAGCAGTTCCAGCGCACCTTTAGGCAGCTGCAGGCCTTCATTGTCACCGACTGGGGCTGGAGTGACGAGGAGCTTGCCACGCTCGCGGTTCCGACCCTGCTCGCCCTTGGTGACAGTGACTTCACCCCGGTCGAGCATGGCGCGCATATGGCGGCGCTCATCGGGGCACAGCTGGCGGTTCTGCCGGACACCACACATCTCTCGATCACGAGCCGCTCGGACTGGCTGTTGCCCCTTATCGACCACCGGATCACCACAGCCGGAACCGGCGATGCTGCCTTTGACCGGAAATGGGACAGGCCATGACAGGGCGCAAGGCCGCCGTATTCCTCTGGTTCGACACCGAGGCCGAAGCCGCTGCCGAGTTCTATGCGGCAACCTTTCCGGACAGCCATGTGGACCGGATCGTGCGATTGCGGGGCGAGACGCCGAGCGGGCCCGCGGGCAGCGTTCAGGTGGTTGAGATGACTCTGCTGGGCTTGCCCTATGCATTGCTCAATGCCGGTCCGCATGTGCGGCCCAACGATGCCTACTCGCTCCAGGTCTACACCGACGATCAGGCCGAGACGGACAGGCTTTGGAATGCGATCGTCGGCAATGGCGGCGAAGAGATCATGTGTGGTTGGTGCAAGGATCGCTGGGGCTTTCGCTGGCAGATCACACCCCGGGTCCTGATGGAGGCGCTGTCGCACCCGGACGCTGCAGCCTCTGCGCGCGCCCAAGCGGCCATGATGGAAATGCGCAGGATCGACATCGCGACGATCGAGGCCGCCTTGCGTGGCGAGCCGGCCCCATGACTATGGGCCCGACGGAGATCATCGGGAGCGCGGACTGCGGAAACTCCCCCAAGAATGCATTCGTGCAGGACATCGCGATTGCCTTGGAGACCGGCGTCGCCTCGGCCGAAATCTTTGATCCAGAGGTTACGTGGACCCGGAATTCGACAGAGACGGTCGAGGGGCAGGCTGCGGTCCTCCAGGCGTTGTCTTCCACCCGTCTGCCGATGAAGATCATGGTCGAGCACGCGATCGCACACGGCAAGGTCGGCATGGCCAGCGGGGAAAGAAATCTGTCCGATGGATTGAAGCGTCCTTTCTGCCACGTTTTCGAGTTCAACAACGGCAAAGCGAGAAGCGTGGTGTCGATCAAGACCTACATGTGAAGTTGCTCATGCCTACCTGCCAACTGCTCAGGACGAAGCCTGCGACCGGGCCTGTCCCAACCATGAACACGATTTCAGCAGAGGATGCGGCTATCGTGGAACGGCAGCAGTGCGAAGCACACCAGCCTTTCGTCGCGCTTGTCTCGAATGTCAGCTTCGGGCCGTTCGCGACGTTCTGACAGGCACAACGGAAGCGGACTTCCTTGGCGAACGATCGGCGTGGGCGGCAATGGTACCGGCAACCAAGCAACCTCACAGGTGGTTAGGCTGCTTCCGGCACCATTTCTCCAACGCACCCTCGATCCGGTCATAGGCTTGAAGCACCTCGTGTTGTGAGTGCCGCCCGTCGCAGTTCTGATGGGTATAGGTGTCAGCGCCGGTATCGTCGATCTCGTAGCCCAAGGCCAGAAACGCGTCGATTGCGTGCGGTGTCAGTCGATCCGGCTTCTCGTTCCAGGTCATTGCTTGAACCGACGCAATCTGGCGGCCTTGGTAGGTGTAATGGCGATCGATCCAGAGGTGGACAAATCGCACCCGAAACTTCGTGGTAAGCCACATCGTGACGTCGCAGATGTCCTGCTCCATGCCGAACTCGTCCGGGTAAACACTAAGTCGACGCTGCCGCGCGAACTGCAGCTTGCAGTGCGGCGGGGCTTCACCACCCATTGGAACAACTCTCCCGTCTTTGTTCTGTAACCGGGTTCGAGGATTTCCCTGTCTGGCCGAGGACGGGCGGCTCTCCTTGAATGTCCTTCCGGGTATGGCCGGTTTCGATGGCGGGCATTCGTGATCTCCAAGTTGTCAGTGTCGATGCCTTTGACATTGGCTCTGGGCGGCTGAGACGAAGAAAAATCTCGCGGAAAAGGAACGCGTCCATGTGGCGGGGGTTTGAATGTCATCAGATCCTGTCGCGATCACATCTGATTAGAAGCGAAGTGGCGACGGGATGCGCGCAACCGGCTCCGAGATAGATATCGGTTTCGCGTGTGGTTCCGCTGAGGTTGCCGGGACTTTGCCCGTTAGGAGGAGGCCCACCGCGGTGGAACGCGAGGGGGCTCGTCTCGCCTATTCCAGGCCAGCAACTTGAGGGCCCGGTCCGTCCACCAGAGAGCAGAAATCGTATAGCTTTCTCTGCCTTTCAGCAGAAAGAAAGTTAAAATTCCAAGTTATATCAATTCATTGCCGAGAAATTTTCCATTTCGATTCCCGCGAAACCGTCTGCATGTCGATGTCCTGTGCAGAAGCGGAGCCGCAGTGGCCCCGCAGACGCAAGGAGGCCAACATGGCACATTACATTAGCAGCTTCATCAGCCCGCTCGGCATGATCCTCATCGAGATCCTCGACGGCGAGAACAATCCCGTCCTGACGCTGACCACCGAGGTAATGACCGGGCATGTCGCGGTCTACCACGGCGACCGGATCTGGCGGGTCAAAGCCGACCCCAACTGGTCGCTCGGTGACACTGCGCTGGCGCTTTTTGACCTGGCACACGAGGCCGACCTCCCCGATGACCTGCGCACGCTCGGACTCGCGGCGTTGCAGAATAGCCTCACGAAGCTGTGTGCTCGTTTGGCCTCTGCCACCGCCTGACTCGTCGTGCCGCGATCGCAAAGCGCGCCGGTTTCGGGTGAGGGCGGAAGTTTCCCTATCTCCGGTTCGGCCATCCTCCGGCCCCCTCGTGGTGAGGGGCCGCAGGGTGGTCCGAAAAGGAGATGTAAATGACCCAACATACATTCCGCGATTTTCTGGACTGGGCCGTCGCAGAAGGGGAGGGAACCGACACGCTCCGGGCCATCCGGTATATCCCCGCCCGGCTCGGCATGCTCGATCACGATATCGCCACGCTGCCGGCCGACATGCGGTTCTTCGAGACCAGAATCGCCGGGCAGGGCTATGCGCTGGTCAGCCGGGCTCGAAACATGAAGAACAACGGACGCCGGGCGGATTCCCGGATCCGGTCCGCGCTGCGGCGATTCCTGCAATCGAAGGCGCTCTTGCCCCGTCCGACGCCCGCGCATCAGCAGCGGTACACGCAGTTGATGGCACTGATCGAGGCCGAAGAGGGCGTTCCGGGATCAGGCGCGCTCTGGAACACGGGCCGGCACCGGAGCCTGACCATCCTTCGCGCGCGGGCAAACTGCGCGCCGGAGGCGCTGAACCAGACCGAGATCGACCGGATCGGCCGCGAAATCTCTGCGGAGGATCGCAAGAGCCTGCGCAAGACGGTCGCGTTCGTGAATGAGCTCAAGGGCGTCTCGAATACCTTGCCGGCGATCCGGGAATTTCTTCCCGAGACGGACCTGATACCGCCGGCCGGATCCGCAAGAGCGCGGCGGATCGATTGGGACGATCTGCCGGCGCCGTTCCAGGCCTCCTTCGAGGCGCTGGCCGATACCTGTCTCGCTGACAGCGAGGATCTGGCCGACAGGATGCTCGCCCGGATCGAGGCTGGAGAAGACCCGGAGGTGGTCGCGGCCGAAGCCGATATCCGGGCCCTGCAGGAGGGTCGCGAGGTGGGCAAGCCGACGGCGGCGCGCAATGGGTATCGCCAGGCCGTCACCTGGCTGGTGCGGGCCTGGGAAGACAGCGGCCGCGATGCGCGGGACCTGGAGGACGTGCGCGAACTCTTCACTCTCGAGACCGTCAAGGCGGCCATCTCGCAGCAGCTCGAGCGATCCGATGCCGGGGCGGACCTGAAGGCCGGGCTGGACTCGACGACGTTGAAAACGCGGCTGACGCGGCTCATCACCCTGGCACGTCACGGGTTCGAGGATGCCGGCCTCACAGCGGTGATCACGCTCCTGAAAACCAAGCATTACGACGCCCCTCGCACGAAGCGGAAGGCTTCGAAGTCCAGAGCCGTCATCATGGAAGTGGACCGGATCGCCGGGAAGCTGCGACAATGCCCCGAACTCGCTTCCGTTTGGGCCAATGCGCCGACGCGGATCGCGGAGACCGCACAGCGGGCCCTCGACGACGCCGTCCGTTCGGAGAAGGCGGCCCGGGAAGTGACAGCGTTGCGCCTTTTTGCGGGAGCGGCGGCATACGCGCTGCAGATGTCGCGGCCTCTTCGGACGACCTGCCTGCGCCACACCCGGATCGCCTCTTCGGGCGAGGTGCACGCCAATTTGCTCCGGACCTCACCGAACGAGAGGCTTCTGACATTCCGGTTCGCGCCCTGGGAGATCAAGAATACCGCCTGGGTCAATGTAGACGTCGTCGGTGCCGATGCGGAGATCCTCCGGGCCTGGCTCGATCAAGGTCGACCTAGGCTGATCGAATTGCAGGGTCTCGACCCAGACAACATCTACCTCTTCCCGGGAGGTGCGCTGCCGTCGCAAGACGAAGGCGATCCGGTTGTGCTGCCGCGCGGTAGCTACTCGCAAAGCGCGTTCCTGGAGCTTTGGCGGGACGCGTCGGAAGAACTCGGCGAGCACGAGACGCCACATCGCATGCGCCACGTG
>NZ_AQQP01000049.1 GCF_002210165.1 Phaeobacter sp. 22II1-1F12B
CCATCGATATTCTGCGCCAGCGAACGGGTGTTTTTCCACGGAATCGGCGGATTCCGGACCTTCGCTGCGGCGACAATCCAATCGCCCTGCCAAGGTGGAAGTCGACATTCAGGGCGGACCAAGATTGATATTCCTTCTGCATCGACACATGATGGATCCGCGCGCAACTTAACCGTTGCTGCGCTTAGCACGTACGTTCGAGCTTTCTGTGCTGCCGGAGGACCGACAAGGCCAAACTGATATTCCTATGCATCTTGAAATCAACTGGAAGCCGAGTTTTCCTTAACGAATTTCGATTTTTTTACAAGGAAACTGAGGTGCCGCGCAGTACGACACCAAAAAAACGATTTGCCAATGGTGAACCGATTGTCCTTGAGGGGGTTTAATTATCAGCCTCAAGGAGATTTGATGCCGCGCACAACCGAGACCTATCGCCAGATTCCCGCTGACGTCACCGAGCGACCGGCCCTTATACTCACTTTGGTTTCGCTTGCAGTATTCGGCTGCTTGGCCCTTGCTGGTTCTATTTTGATAGCGGATTTCGTCGTTCCAGACCATGATTGGGTCGCCGACACAATCAGCGATCTGGGAGCTGGGCGATACGAGTTCATCGTCGATACGGGGCTTTATGCGTTTTCCGCCGCCTTGATCGGTCTCGCTGTCATGGCCGCTCATGTTCATCTTGGTGCGTGGGACTGGAGTGTCGGGATAATCGCACTCATTATCTTTGGTCTATTGGTATTCCTCATCGGGGCTCGGAACGAATACGGAGACAACGACAGCGACGGCTGGGTAATCCATACATACCTAGTCTATGCCTTGGGTATCGCTATGGCCGTCGCCTGTTTCGCGCTGGCGCGCGGCGCATCACGGGCCAGTCCCCGCTACCGCACGATCCTGATCGCCACTGGCATTGTCTGGGTTGTTTCGGCACCTGTGTTTTTCTTTCTACCGACTTATATCGACGGGCTCTACGAGCGCTACCTCGGAGCGGTATCGTTGGTTCTCGTTCTCACCCTCGCACATCTTTTTTACCAACGTGCCAAGCAAGGGAACACGAGCTGATGTTCACGGATATTACCGCGCTCGACGTTCTCCTGCGCGGCATTCTGCTTTCTGCTATCGGCCTCGCGTGGGTAGTGATTTGCGTGCGACTTATCGGATTGCGGGCATTTTCGAAAATGACGTCATTCGATTTTGTCACCACCATCGCCGTTGGTTCGCTTCTTGCAGGATGCGTGCAAGCCACGAACTGGAGCGCTGTCACGCAGGCTCTTATCGCCATATCGGCTCTTCTGGGGATCCAATACCTCGTGTCGCGAACCCGTACACGTCGTGATGACTTCGAGGGCGTCATAGGCAACACGCCGACTTTACTAATGCGCGACGGCAAGTTTCATGAAGCTGCACTCATACATACCCGTACCACCCGCAGCGATATTATTGCCAAGCTTCGCGAGGCGAATGTTCTGCACGTCAATGATGTTCGCGCCGTCGTGCTTGAATCAACTGGGGATATTTCTGTCCTTCATGGCGAGAGTTTAGACGATCTGGTTCTTGATGGAGTCAGGGTGGATGTATGAGGTTACGCATCTCTGAGATAGGCTGTCGTTCCGGTCTGTAATTTGCCATTCGATTTTCAGGAAAAGTGACCGCTTTGCTCGCAGGGCCATCCTGCACCTAAGCCCGGTACCGCTGGACCCTGAACGGTAGTGCTGCAAAGGATGGTGGTGAACCTTCTTAAGTTTTTGTTCCGCTGCGCAGCCTTTGCGTCGAAAGACGGTAATCCGGCTCTCTCCTGATGCTGAACCCAAGAAGCTAAAGCGAACGAAGAGGTGGCGACTGAAAGTGGTTCGTTTCAATTGGAACGTTTACCGTGCCCGTCGGGTGTCAAAGGTTTAGGGTCGCCAACTTCGTTTCGAGATTCGTAAAACGTGATGGAACAATTTTTGTACCAATGCGTCATTTCAGCACAGTGATGCGGCGCTCAGTAATGCCGCGGGGGGATTTCAGATGAACAGTATAATCTATTTGCTTGGGCTTCCGATTATCGTCGTCGCCCTCCTGAATGTCATCGCCTGAATGCTGCGAACGCTCAGAAAGGAACGACCATGACACAGCAACAAACTCCTACGCAGACACGGGATAGCACCGAGACTGCCGGAGACACAGTGAAAGAGCTGGGCGCTGAAGCCCGGGAGGCTGCGGACAGCTTGAAGAACCGGGCATCAGAAGAGGCCGCCAAGCGCGGCGATGCGGTCAAAACCGGGGTCGCGGACGAAATTTCAAACATGGGCGACGCTCTGCGCCGCGCAGCGGACGAGTTGAGAGATGGATCGCCGCAAGAACGTACATTCGGGCAGATGGCGTCGGCCCTTGCCGACGTGTCGGACAACGTGCGCGGCAAGGACTTCGGCGAAATGGCCGGCGATCTCTCGCAGTTCGCCCGCCGCAATCCGCTTGCGTTTCTGGGCGGTGCCGCACTTTTGGGATTTGCGGGCACGCGAGTTGCGCGCGCTTCCGAGCGGCATCGCGAACGCTCCGTCGATCTCTCTGAGATGCTGGGAACCGACGAAGACGACGACCTCTTGGGGCACGAAATCACGCGCCGGCCGGGCACCCCAGCTGAGACGGCAGATCTCAGAGTGACAGGGGCACCTGTGGGGACCAATCCTGCCGTTCAAGGAGAAAAACTATGACCACGACCGATCATGACCGGACCGAAAGCACGGGTTCGCTTCTTAGCGAAGCAATCAAACACGTATCTTCCCTTGTCCGTAGCGAGGTTGACCTAGCCCGGGCCGAGGTCGACCAGAATTTGCGGCGGGCGCTATCCGCTATCGGCATGCTGGTGGCTGCGGTAGTCGCGGCACTCGTGGCACTGAACGTTATGGCTGCCGCCGTTGTTACGGGGCTCACCGAAGCCGGAGTAGATGCGGTATGGGCCGCGCTCATCGTTGGTGTCGCTCTTGGCCTGATCGCTGCCGCGTTGATCGCCAAGGGGAGCAAGGATCTAAAGCTGTCGAGTCTTGCGCCGACCAGAACAGCCGAAAACATCAAGCGTGACGCGAACGCAATTCAGGGAGGTCGGACAAATGGCTGACAATCGCACACCGGACGAAATCGAACGTGATATCGAGCGTGAAAGATCGCAGCTTGGTCGCACCGTCGACGAACTGCAGGATCGGCTTTCACCCGAGGGCATCCTGCGAGAAGTGGGCCGCGGCTTATCCGACCATGGACAGGACATTGGCGAGGCAGTTACCCAGTCAGTCAAACGTAATCCTGTTGCACTCGCTTTGACAGGAATTGGCTTGGCATGGCTGGTCAGCGGTCGGTCGTGGGAAAAGGACAAGGAACGTCTGGTTCCGGATTTTTCTCACAGCGACCCCACGACACCGGCACAATCCAGGCTCGATTACAGCCGAGCCGGTGCAGAACCCCGCGCCGCGCAAGGCGGTTATCGAACCGCCCCCAACGATCCTGCCACCCATTCCTTGGGTGAAGCCGGCCTTGCCAGCGCTCACGGCAACCGACGTGTCTCTCAGGATTGGCTCTATGCCGACGATGACGATTTCTGGGATGACTACGATCAGGACGATCAAGATGATGGCCCCGGGATCTATGACCGTGTGTCTGACGGCGCGTCCCGTGCCGCCGACAGCGCCCGGGAAAAAGCGCAGAAGACGGGCGAAAGTGTTCGCTCCGCAGGGCAAAGTGCTGCGGACAGTGCGGCCAGTGCCCGCGACGCCGTTTCCTCACGTGCGAGACGCATTCGCCGACGACTGGCCGACGGGACAGATACCCTCAGCGAAGAAGCGAGGGAGCGCGTCATCTCGGCGAGATGGGCGGCCGTAAGAGCTCGCAGGTCTGCTGCTCGGCGTGCTCGGTCGGGAGCCGATCAGGCACAACGCTTCTTCGAAGAGAACCCACTTGTTGTCGGGGGACTCGCGCTTGCCGCTGGTGCCGTACTTGCCGGAACACTGCCTCGCACGAGGCAGGAAGACGATTGGTTCGGCAAGCAGTCGGACAGATACTATGACAAGGCCGAGCGGATGCTGGAGACCGAGCGCCAGAAGACTCTGAAAGTCGCTGATCGCGCTGCTGAAACTGCTCAGGAGGTTCTTGAGGAAGAGCGGGCAAAAATCGACAACCAGGCACCGGGCGACAAGTCCGCGACCGAACATATCGCAGATGAAGTTCGCAGCGGCGTTTCGAAGGTTGCGGACGCAAGCCGCGAGGAAGCCGAGAAGCAAAAGCTCGGTACGCCAAGCTCGTGAGCGGATCTCAAGATCTAGGCCAGATGGCCACTCTCCCGCGCCAGATTTCCTGGCGCGGGTGGTTTGCTATCCTCAAGCGTGTCGTCGGCCAGATTGCAAAAGACCACGTCATGCTTATCTCAGCAGGCGTGGCCTTTTATGGGCTTCTTGCGCTTTTCCCCGGTATCACAGCCGTAATGGCTGTTGCGGGGTTGATACTTGAACCGAGTCAAGTCACGGATCAGATCGACACCCTGACTGCCTTTGTGCCGCAGGCCGCTGCAGATATCATCATTGGCCAAGCATCCGCTGTGGCCGGAAGCCAAAATGGCGGGCTTGGAGTTGCTGCAGTCGTTGGCTTTGCGCTTGCGCTATGGTCAGCCTCGGCCGGGGTCGGAAGCCTGATCGAAGGCATTAACGTTGCCTATGACGAGACCGAAAAACGTGGCATGATCCGGCTTTACGTGACCAGATTGGCTTTGACGCTGGTACTGATAGTTGGAATGATCGGCGGTCTCGCCGCGACGATTGTCCTTCCGTCTATACTACAGTTGCTCGCGCTCGGCCCCACAACTGAATTCCTGATAGGCATTTTCCGATGGATCACGCTTACCGTGCTCACTGTATTGGGCATTAGCCTGCTTTACAGGTTTGCGCCATGTCGCCAGCCCGCACGTTTGCGCTGGCTCATCCCGGGTGCGCTAATCGCGACGATCCTCTGGATAGCGGCGTCAGCAAGCTTCGCTCTCTACGTCAAAAACTTTGGGAGTTATCAGGAAACCTTCGGAGCGCTGGCGGGCGTGGTCATCTTGCTAATGTGGCTTTGGATTTCTGCCGTACTGATCCTGACCGGTGCTGAAATCAACGCGGAGGCCGAGGCTCAAACCCGTATCGATACGACAACCGGAGCGCCTATGCCTATGGGAGCAAGGGGAGCCGTGAAGGCCGACAAGCTGGCCGGGCAGTAGGTCAGCCCTCGATAATTTCTTACCCCGCATACCCCCAAGGAACCGCTTGGTTTTTCGTCCCTGAAGCCAGGAAATGTTTTACATCTGCCATCGACGCGGCAGCCTGAAACTGATGGTTAACGATTGGCCAACGCCATCGGGTGGCGCACTAAGCAATTCGTCGTCGGACCACATTTCCGCGACCAAGGCATTACAACACATGGCCATTCGGTGATCGGCACCAGGATAGCCGACAATTTCACCGTCCAAGCCCACCGCAATTATGGCGATTTCCGTTCGTCCCATTCCTTCTGCGCGATTCAGCATGCCTCTAAGGGCCCGCTGATAGTCGCCAAGCTTGGGTACGAGTGCAATCATGAAGCAGCTTTGCACGGCTTTGTCTTCAAAGATACCCTATCGCCTCAAGGGACTTATCAGATAAAGCCTTGCCTCGCCGAAACTTTCTTAGAGACACACCACTTTCTCAAACCATGTACTTGCTTTTTGCCCTGGAACCATCCACATGAGGTGGGCTAACGTTTTTCTGCGACCCTCTGCCTCCGTTCAACCGGCTTCAGTCGATCACTCAGTCTGATATTGCCGGGCTGCCGCATCCTGCGGGCAGCACCCAGAACAGGAGATCACGGATATGGCCAATGGCACCGTGAAATGGTTCAACGCAACCAAAGGCTTCGGCTTCATCGAGCCCGCGACAGGCGGACGGGACGTCTTCGTCCACATCTCGGCCGTCGAACGCGCAGGCCTGACCGGCCTTGCCGATGCTCAGAAGGTTACCTTCGACGTCGAATCGGGCCGCGACAACAGAGAGAGCGCGACCAATCTCGCGCTCGCCTGAACCGAGCATTGCCGGGTGCCCTGACGGGCACCCGGCCCACCTTCCTCTACGACAGACAGTCCCTAAGCCGATAGTCGACGGACCGGGCGCAATGCCAGCCGCGGCGCAGTCTTGGGCTCGTCGCCTCGCAGCCTATCGGACCCCAATCCCGTCGCGCAGTCGTTTTGAATTGTTGGTCACGGCACTCCCCTTCGCTTTTTTCTTTACTCTGTCGTGGTGGTCCCTCTCGATCAGTCCGTGGCTTTCGGTCGGCCTTTCACTGACCAACGCGGCCTTCGTCATCCGTCTCTTCGTGATCCAGCATGACTGCGGCCACGGCGCGTTCTTCTCGTCCCGGTTTTGGAACGAATGGTGTGGGCGTATCATCGGCGGTCTGACACTAACCCCCTACGCAATGTGGAAACGGAACCACGCGCTTCATCACGCGACGACGGGCAACCTCGACCATCGCGGGACCGGTGACATTCCCACGCTGACGATCACAGAATATCGCGCCAAGCCACTGGTGGCGCGGCTCGGATACCGACTTCTGCGGAACCCGCTGGTCCTCTTCGGGCTCATCGCGCCATTCAATTTCTTGATCTGGAACCGCGTGCCGCCCAATCCTCTGAAGGCCCGACGTGGAGAATGGAAAAGCGCGCTCGGCACCGATGCGGCGATAGTCGCTCAGCTCGGGTCGCTTTACCTGCTGGGTGGCGGTCCAGTGCTGGCCTTCGTCTACCTGCCGATGATGGTGCTCGCGGCAATCGTCGGCACTTGGCTCTTCTACGTCCAGCACCAGTTCGAAGAAACCTATTGGACCCAGGATACCAATTGGACGGTACAAGACGCATCGTTTAGCGGCTCGTCCCATTATGTTTTACCACCGGTTCTGGCCTGGAGTACGGGTAACATCGGAGCACACCATATACATCACCTCGCCAGCCGCATCCCATTCTACCGACTGCCCGAAGTTCTTCGAGACTACGGTGAGCTCAACGAGGTAGGGCGCATCACGATCCGCCAAAGCTTGGGTTGCGCGAAGCTCGCGCTCTGGGATGAAGTTGGGTGCCGCCTCGTTTCCTTCTCGGAAGCCCGTAACCTATCTGCATGATCAGGATTGAAGAAGCCGTAGCACGGAACAATTGACTTTCTGGCTAACCGCTCGAATGGAGCCAACGGCAAACACGGGTTGACCACGGCTCGTAAACCGGACTTTCGCTGCGTTCTGATCGAAGGTCCGGTGAGGGCCGTGAGCTGTCATGCTCCGCCAGCGCGTCCGAAGTCTGCTGTGCGGGACTTTGCGGACCTTGGTGCCGTCTGGACGAACGTCCGTTTACATTGACCGCACCTAACGTGACAAGCTTATCGAGCGCCTTTACGCTTCGCGCGGTCTGCGGCCCAGATTTCTTCGATGGACGCAGCTTCCAAAGCAGCCTTTATCTTCGAGATGGCCTTGGGCGAATATCGAGCGTGTGTCACGCCACTAATCTTGAATTCTTTGAAGCAGTCGAGGTCTTCACGAAGGCCTAGATAGTCTACAACCGCACGCGATTTCGGCGGAGATAAATTAACCTTTTTCGCCAAGTCCTGCGCGCCGAGGCTGTAGTAGCCCAGTTCATCGACGCGTCTTACCGCGACAACGGCACCTGCCCCTTCCCCCTCCTTGAGTAGCTGGACTGGCGTTCCTTCGTTCTTCGTCAGCCGAAGGCTAAGTGTTGGGCCATCTCCTTCCGCCATGATATTGATCGACGCAACGCCGGGAAAGACGGAGGACCAAGCCTCGCCATCGCCGAGGCGCTTGCAGACCTTCTCAAGCTCGCGATCGCTTGGCTGCTCGTAGTCACCATTTACAGCGCTCTCCAGAACGGCCAGACTCCGCGCCTTGGCAACGGCATCCATTTTTCTCCGGGTGCCGGGAGCCAAGAGGCCCTTTATCTCCTCGATCTCTTTGTCAAACAGGGCAGCCAAATCTCTTGGCGCCGTGGTGGAGATGGGAAGCACACGCTCTGGCAGTTCCAGCAAGAGCTTTTCATCAAAGATGTCGTCATGAATATCGCGAAATAGCGTCACCCCCGCCTGAGCGTAGAAATACAACTGATGCTCAGACATATCGACAAGGTAGTGCTGGGCAGCGTCTCTCTGACCGTTGATCGTTTGCAGCGTTAGCGCTCGCTCTTCAGTCAAAAACTTTAGGGTCGCATCTGTTAGACCTTTACGCACGCAGGCGTCGAAACCGATAGTCTGTTTCTCGCGCGCCTTCCTGATCTTCCCTCCCTTTTGTCGGATCGCGGACTTGAGAAGCATCTCGAAGGAGTGGTCTAAGAGAATTAGAACGTGTCCGTCGTCATATAAAATGGGACATCAGAGCGACTTAACCATTGGAGG
>NZ_AQQP01000005.1 GCF_002210165.1 Phaeobacter sp. 22II1-1F12B
GCATAACTTTCGCCTTTGAAAACGGCGATGCAATCGTGATCGACTATGAGCAATACCACTAGGAGGCAACCATGACGCGTTTCAAAAATCGCTGCCCTTCGCATCCAGGGGCACTGCTTAGAGAAGATATTCTGCCATCTATTGATCATTCAAAGGCAGATGTAGCTCGGATGCTTGGTATCTCCCGGCAGCATCTCTACGACATCATTCGAGAGAAGAAGCCGGTTAGTCCGGAAGTTGCCGTGCGCTTGGCTAAACTGTTTGGCGGCAGCGCGATCTCTTGGGTCCGTATGCAGGGGGCCTACGACGCTTGGCATGCTGAACGCACCGTCGACGTTTCAGATATCCAACCGCTTCAAGCAGCGTGAAACCCTGGTCAGGCATTCAGCCTGGCCGCACTAACCTCCATGATCATTGCGAGGACGAACTGACCCTTGGCCTCATCGTCAAGGTTGCAATAGTGTTCAGTCAGAACACGAGCCAATGTTACTGGACTATTCGAGCTTTTCATAAGACCTCTCAAAGAGGCCAATTGCAGGTTGTTATCCATGGGTGAAATCTCCTTTGACTGTCCTCACCCCGAGTGCAGAACCAAAAGCTCTGCGTTTTCTACAAATAGTTACGCGCTCGTCAGTCAATCTCTTTTGGCTATGTTTGCTCAATGCAAGAACTGTAATGAAACTGTGATTTTTAGGCTTGCTAGGAAAACTCCCAACGCTAACCCTACAAACATTAGCGGAAAAGAATTTTACTCGCATTTCCATTTGATTGACGTCGACCCAAAGCCGCCAGAAATCGGAACCGTTGAGTACCTTCCAGACCGCGTTTCGAAAGCCTATCTCGAAGCTGAGGGCTGCTACACAGATGGCCGCATGAACAGCGCTGCAGCGATGTATCGCAGAACCATTGAACGAACGTTACGACAGATCGACCCGGATCAGACCGGCTCACTTTACCACAGGATCGAGGCTCTTAAAGACGCCAGCGCCCTACCCCAGACGTTGATCGATCTTCTTCACCGCATTCGTTTTCTCGGCAATACCGCAGTCCATGACGACGAAGACGTGGATCCGGCAGATGTCACTCACGGTCGCGAGTTCGTCCACCTGTTCCTCGTCTACACTTTCGAACTCCCCGAAAAGATTCGCCAAGCCACCGAACAAACGGCTTAGCGTTTCCCCCAACTGGTATGGCTCCTAACTTTCGGGTACGGGCCATATCCAGCTTTTGCTTCCTACCTACCGGACCTGCGCCCAGCCCATACCTTCGACGTCAAATCTATAAGAAATCAAGACACCAGCCGTCCCTACTGGAGGGTACACATCAATGATTGCCGAATGGTTTCTAGGTAAAATCTGAAGCCATGCAGCTTTGGCGTCATCCAGTGAAGCGTAAGGATATTTCTTCCCTCCCCCCAGATCCAGTATCGCAATGCGCTCCATGGATGGTCCTCAGTTGTACAATCCGTAAAACAAATTCCACAGCACAGAGCTGCGCGGGCGAATAACTCTGAGGCACTCGATTGCTTCCGTGGGCTCCATTCCCAAGGGACACAGGCCCGTCACTAAGGCGTACCTCTGCCGCTCAACATCCGCGAGCTTGACGCACACGAATATCAATAAGACCACCAGAGCCAAAATAAGAGAAAATCGCATCTTAGCTCCTATTTGGATTTCCGTTCAAGCGTTCGTAATCCTTTATTAAACGCTTATATCTGACGATGGTTTCCTCCGTAAATCTAAGACCACATACTCGACAAATCGAATACCAAAGATTGCAATAACTAGAATAGTATTCTCCACCAGGCCCGGAATTGCTGACCTTATATTAGGGAATCGGCACCGAACACCTGCCTACTTCAGTTTGGGCTGCTTTCCATGCTTTCAGCATAGGTGAGGCGTCCTTGTGCGAAGAAAAGCGCTGTGTATTTAAGGCGTCGAAAGAGTGCCAGTGCAATCTTCGCTTTGACAATTGGCTTCTTGCCAATAATCAACGCGACCTTATCTTTGCCTCCAACTGGAAGAAGATCATAGAGCACATCGGAAAGCTCGGTGAGTTCCTCGGCAACCTTTGGAGAGATATCCGGGCTTCGACCTGTAATCCTGAGCAATTTAGACTTACTCATGAAGCCGCGAAGATTATCGTGCGCGACCTGTATGCTCTCATCGTTTTTAAGAAAAAGTTTAATATTTCGCTCGACAGAGTTGAGTATTTGATCTCTTCCGCTCAAATCGACATATCCCGGCGAGTGGTATTCTATACCCTCCAAAGAAGGACGTTCCCTGTGTGGAATGACATCGAACAGATCATTAAAGAATCCCATGTAGCTTGACCCACCCTTAAATGGCTTCGACAAGAATGCCTTCTCCACGCGCTGAGCGCGACTGCTGCCTCCGTCATCAAGGTATTCGATCGCCTGCTCATAGCTGTAAATGTCTGAGAACTTTTGATAGAAAGCCCCAAAGTCTTGCATATTCCAATTACCGTCAATCAACAGTCTCTGCTCACCTTCCATACCGGCCTCAAATCCATACTCCGAAGTGTGGAATGATGCAAAGAACCGGCTGTCCGGGAGCTGACTTTCTGAAGGTGCTTGAAGAAACTCAGTTAAAACAACTTTTCCTTTTGCATCCGGCTTTATTGTCTTCGCCTCATAATATTTCCTGCCAGATGCAAATGCGAAGAGGTAGCGCAGGTCGCACTGCTCCGAAAAGTAGCGGATAAGGTGCTTACGACCAACGAAAACCGCGAAATAGTGATCTACCTCCCCATTCTCATCGGGTATTGAACAAGCGATAAAGTGTTGCTCGCCTTTGCCGGCCTTCTTCTTGAATAGAGAAACGACGGGAATATCGGTCTCGAACAGATGCTCCACGAGGCCTACGCGTATACTTTTGGGGTCCGGAGCCGGTTTAGTCATTTCTTCAAAACCCGAACAGTGGCCGTTGTGAAATCAAAGTTTTCGTACGCCCAAAAGTCCACGTGCGTGCCATTCTTTTTGTTGAGGCCTGAACCTTTTGGGATAGAAAGTTCAACACGGGCTTTGAACCTCTTGTACTGCGGAAGTAACAGCATCGCTGCGGTATGCTTGGCTCCAACGAATAGCGAGCAGGAGGCCCATCGGCACTCGCATAGCTTCGCTGGCTTGCCTTTTCCCTTGCCATTGTGTGAAACGAAATCTTCCGCTGAATATTCCTCGGATTCAAGAAAGCGCCAAACGTCCGAAAGCACTTCGTCCTTCGAATCGGACTTCGGGCAATCTTCTGGCAAATCTTCCTTAAATTTCATTCACTTAACATCTTCAATTCTACTGACCATCTCATATCCAATAACAGAGAGTGGTTATCACCGGCAAGTTTCTGCGCACAAATGAAGTAAAAACACGACTGCTGTGCTTTTAACTCCTGACTAGCAGCGTGAATTTTGCTGCCTATGGTAGGATCCGCGTTAGCGCTCAGGACTTGTTCATTGGCTGCAGCACGAAGGGCCGTTTTCCCTCCCTTTACGGTCGTACGGTTGCGGTGCTGCATCGGTCAAATCGGTCAGAAAGCCGACCTCTGCCCCCCCCCAAGCAACACAGGCTCCGACAATCCCCGCTCAGCAAACGCTTAACAAAGCATTGACTCGACTCGAGTCCAGCGGAACGGTGCACCCATATAGGACTGGGGGTTCACCATGAAATTTCTGCTGGCGCTGTGCGCCTTGCTTTTTGCCGTGCCCGCTACTGCGGCCACGTACCGATACGAATTCGACGTCGTCTCATCGACGATCGCTTTTGACCGCCTTATCGACAACTCCAGTCAATACCCTAAGAACTATCCGGCAAACGATCCGGACCATCAGGGGATGGCAAAACTTCATCATCGCCTCGGCGGATGGATCGGACTGGCCGGCCGCAGTGTTCTCGAAATCGAAAACCACGAAGGCGGCGGCGCATATGTCGAATGCATATCAGGCTTCGTATGTCCGTTCGCTCCCTACTACGCCATGGGTGAAGGCACGTCATCAACCTTTGGCTTGGCATTTGGAGCGGGGGACGAATGGAGGTTCAGACCGAACCGGACCACTGGCGATTATGAACTGGCGTTTTTTGATGACGGCGTATTTGTGGCTAACTTCGAGCATGAAGGTATCTTGTTTTCTGGCTGGAGCCCCTACGCGAGCTTCCAGCTCGATAACGTTGTCATTACAGAGGTCACCCAAGCCGACCCAGATCCCGCGCCCTCAACGGTTCCCCTACCCGCCAGCGCTTACCTTCTATCGATAGGGCTGTTTGGCCTTACGATTGCCACGCGCCGACGTCGGCGGGGGTAACTCTGAACCGCGGCGCAGCATCGAGATAGGCGATTTCATCCGATGTTGCGCCGCCAATAGCCGGAGAAACTCCGGTCGGAACGGTTTTCCGCACAGCGCCTGTGGTTGCGAAGGATCCATCAAATCCGAAGTTGAATGGATCGCGACGGCCGATAGTCATCGGCTCAACCACCACTTCATCTGTCACCGGACCAAACGCCGTCGATGCCGTGTTCAGGTTCGGCATGTGCAGCAAATTATTGGACTCGGCCCAATCGGTATAGAGGTTTTCCAGCGATCCGCCGACGCCGAGGAAGATGGTCGGTGTGATGCCACCGTTCTGTGCACTGGTCCGATCCATCCGCATCGTGTTGCTGTAGATCCGGAAGGGCACGAGCAGACTATCTTCAGAGGGACCTTCCTCGACCGTCGACGTCTCAACGAAAACAAAAGACTTAAGCCCGCCGCGCCGGTTCTGCCCGGCCGGCTGATAGCAAGTGTTGTTCACAAAATGCCAGCCGGACGTTTTGGCAAACAGGAGCTGCTGCGTGCTGTGTGCCCCGACCAGGATATTCCCTTCAATCCAGCCGTTGATTTCCCGGCTGTAGCCGAGCTGTCCCGATGCGACCGTGCCGATGTTCTGGCAAAGGCTCAGCACCGCCGTTCCGCCTTCAGCGCAATTGTCGATGAACACAACGATATTGCCATTCGACGCGGAGGTATTTGCCAGCTTCACACAGTGGTTTGATCCATCCGTGACGAAGTATTCGTTATGCGCAAAGTAGTGGCGCCGCACCGTGTTACAGCGCACGGCGGATCGAGAGCCGCCTTTATCCGACCCTCCGGAAGATGGGTATTCTCCATCTGTGGCATCGGGGTTTTGCAGGATAGAAACGCCGGTCTGCACGACCGAGGACTGCCCGTAGTTGAAGGTGCCATAGAACGTGATGTACTCGCCGCCGGCATCCGTGATGTAGATATCGTTCAGGTGGCAATGCGCCTCGTATCCTGCAAAACCGTCCGCGATGATAGTTGAGCGACCAAAGCCTTCGAATGTGCAGTTGTGGATCATCGAGTTGCAATGCTTGTTGAGGTAAATCCCGGCGCGCGTGACCGGCGGCATCAAGGCCTCTTCCTCACCGCCAGCCGCATAGCCACGCGTTGTGACCGGGTCATAATCTCCCCGGAAAGCGATGCCTTCGACGCGGAGATCCCGAACAGCGGCGTCAAACAATCCGTTGTAATGCTGACGAACATAAAGAGCGTAATATTCGTTTGCTTCGCCGGTGTAGGGCACGTAGGCATCGACCGGCTCTTCGCTTGGGCCATAAGACCCGATCATGGAATTCCACCCGGCGTTCTGATCCCACCAGCAATAAAATTCGAACGTGCAGCCACGCTTGAACAGGAAGCGCTGAGGCACGTTGTAGGTCTGTTTCAAATTCACCAAGGCCTGCTGGTCGAAGACATCGAGGTTGCGCTCACGAGCTCCCGCAGGCTTGCCCGAGAAATCATTGTCCCCAATTGGATTGATGACCGTCGTCTGAGTACCCGGGAACTCGCCGTCTTGCGACTTTACCGTGATCGTTTTCACCACGCTTTCGGAATGCCCTGTCGCCGGATCGACCACCGTCAGCTTGACGTCGTAGTCATCCTCTTCGCGGTACATGTGGGCGGCAAAATACCCACGACCGCCTGACGCGCGACGCAGGTTCCTGGGAAGCTTGGTCATCTTGGTGTAGATGTTGCCATCCTGATGCCCGTCGCCGAAGTCCCAGAAATATTGAAGGTTCGGAATTTGCGGATTGTGCGCCGTGGTCAGGAAGGAACTCGGCACCTGCGTATCGAAGCCAGACAGATCCGCCTGAAAGCGCACGCTGTCCGGAAAACATTGCAGAACCGAGCGTTCGACCGTGAAATCAAGAGCCATCAGGAAGCCCCCCCAAATCTGACTGCGTCAATGCTGTAAGGTGTGGCAGCGCCGACATCGACAAGCCGCAGGCCCGGGTAGCCGGTAGACAGGCTGCTATCGTTGGTCGACCAGACCTCGACATCATCGATGTAAAGCTTCAGCGCTGTGCCGATGATCTCGAACCGCATCACAACCCCGTCCGCGAGGATGTTGGGCTCGAAGAGCTCGAGGTTCGTGGTTGTGCCACCGACCACCTTGATGATCCGGATGTTCGAGTTGTCCTGCGGCTGCGCCCTGTAGAAGTTCTGGTTATCTGTCGCGCGAACAAGACAGCAGGCTTGGCTGTTGTTCCCCGATCCTTTGGTGCCGATCGTGATCTCGGAAAAATGGTCATCCCCAAACCCGCCATCATAGATCACCGTCTGATCCGCAGAGGTATCCGAATTAACGAGTTCACCAGATTGGATCTGGATGTTGCCGCCAATGCCGTCGATGGCAGAGAACCCGGCAAGCGCGGTCAGCAAGGTGCCATTTGCCACGGCCGAGAAATCATTCACGTATTCGGTCGAGGGAATGTTGAAGGTCGCTGAAACCATTCCAGCGGTACCGGCACCTTCGGGCCCCATCGTCAGAACGTAATCGCCGGGATCTGCCGTTGCGGGGTCGAATACCTTCCAACCGGTCCACAACGCCGGACCTGCTTCAAAGACCTCGGATCCGCTGTCGTCGCCGCCGCCCACGACCAGCGCGCCATAGTCGGCCGGCGCCGCGTCGTCGATCATCCAATAGACAAGAGATTTCTTGTTCATCGTGACCGTCGCGGAAACCGGCATGTTGGCCACATCGAGATCTGACACTTCGGCCGCCGCCTCGGTGATAGCGATCAAGAACTCTGTCGTGTCGCTGCCCTGAGAATTGCGGGCCTCGACCACGATCAACACCGAGTTTGCCGGCGTTGCCGGGGTACCGGTGATCTGGCCGCTACCTGCATTCAAGGACAAGCCAGGCGGCAAATCATCCGATGCCTCATCCAGCGCAAAGACCAGGTTCGTGCCGGTGAAATCAGCCCCAACGTCCAGTGACGAGATCGCCGTCGCCTCGGGATAGGATTGGTCCGCGATCCCGCCGGACGCCACCGGCGCGACATCGATCACCGTGGAGATCAGGAACGGCCGCGCATTCCCCTCGCTGTCCGTGACCAGAATGGATGTCACGTCGTCAACCGAGAGAACAGTGTTCGTCGCAACCGTCGAGCCGTTGACCTGGTACGCTGCGCTGACAATCGTGGCGGATCCGCCATTCGCGCTCGAGGCAAAATTGCCTGTATCGGTGAAGGTCGAGATGCCGGCGAGATTATCGGCCGCGTTCTCCCCGTGGTACAGCGTGCCCGACGGCGCGGTATCGGCCGTGATGATCTCCGGGGTCGCTAACTTTCGGGCACGCCTGGTCGACTGGATCCCGAAGCTCGCCCTGCCCCGGCCGACGGTAAAATCAAGCATGGCTCACCAGAGCGGTCAGCGCGCCATAGTTCGCCTGAGCAAAGACCCGGTTGGCACCGCTGACGCCCGGGAACAGGTCGGCCAGAGCTTCGTTCACGAATATCTGCGTGGGCGGCAAGATCACCGGCGCCGCATCAACGGCCGGCGCCGCGCCATCGACGCTTGGATAAAGCAACAAGGTCTGCGCGATCGACTGGTTCTGCACAGAGATATTCGTGACGTCCCCGGCCGTGATCTCTTGGGGCGCGAGCGCCGTTACCTTCTGCAGTTCATGCTTGGCCATCTGTTTTCCCTTTCATGGACAAGGTGATGGTGGTCAGGGCACCAGGTGCGCCCACTCCGGACAGGCGAGCGCGAAGGCCGCATAGGCGGTCTGGATCTCGTCTTGTGTCTGTTTGGTGTCGTGCCGGGATCTCGTCGGCAGGGAGGCTCCCCACTGCCGGCAGATCTCGGCTTCAGTCTCGGTAGCCGGCCCCGTCGTAGTCACGCACGCGCTCAGGCAGATCGCGATCAACGCGATCGCGAATGGCAGTCGCCTGTTCATGATCCTGTTCCTTGGCTTTCTGCCGCTCTTCCACGCGGCCCTTCTGTCTCTCGCGCCGCCCGTAGAGAAACGCGGCCGCGATCCCGCCAAGGACCGTTACGATCCACGGCAGGACTTGCGCGATCAGCGCCTCAATCACGTGGTGCCCCCCTTGGCCTTGGCGACACGGCCGCCGGCGAAGGTCGCGATATAGCCGCCCAGCCCGACCAGCAGGGTCTCGAGGTCCTTCAGATGGAAGGTCAGCGTGCCGGCTTCAGGATCGAAGACAGCAATCCCCTGCCCCGCGATCATGGCAAAGACGAGATACAGGACCATCCGCAGGGACAGCCCGCTGAACAGTGCATTCATGTCAGCCTCCTTTCAGGCTTCGTTCGTGGTGAGGGTGAGATCGCCGGGTTCCATCCTCGGCAGGAAGATCGGGCGTTCCGGATAGGTCGCGGGCCAGCGGCAACCGGCGAGCTTGCGGCTCTTCGAGATCCGCGCCCGGCTGACCGCGTTCGACTGGTTGCCGCCAAGCGCGTACCAGGTCGTGGCATCCTCCCCGATCAGGAAGAAGACGTGCCCGCCACCCTGGCGCTCGACGCAGCAGATCGCGCCAAAGGTCGGCGCGGTCTCGATGCCAAAGAGCCGCCAGTTCAGCGCCCAGTAAGGGTTTTGACCGAGCGCCCCCAGGAAGGGTTCATTCGGCAGCCCGATACGTATGCAGGTCTCGATCAGATCGCCGCACCAAGGGTAGACGGCCGGATCTCCGAGCGCATGGCCGTCGCTCGCGAGAAAGCGCTTCAGCTCGGCATTATCTCGCGTCTCATGCAGGCCGAGCACGCCTTCGGCGATATCCACCCACGGCAATCTGCCCTCGGTCACCAGCTGGCGCTGAGCGCGCCACGCCGCCTCAATCGCGGCAAGGGTGATGGGCCCCACGTAGGCGCGCGGCCGCAGCCCCTTCGATCTCTTGAAGGCAATGATCGCGCCGTCCGTCTTTGGACCGCGCAACCCATCGATCGGACCCGGATTGAATCCGAGATCCGCGAGCCGGGACTGCACCCGACGCACATCAAAATTCATGGAAATATCCTCTAGGCTCGTTTGCGCCGATATCGATCGGTCAGGTAGGAGGTCCAGATCGCGCCGTTCAGCGCGAGATACATCGGCACCCATGAATAGGTGCGCGGCGGTCGGTAGTTCATCAGGATCTCGACCTGCCCGGCCGCGTGCAGCACCAGCCCGCCGGCAAGGATCGCCAGAAAGAACCGGGCGTAACGGTGGATCCCGAGGGTATGGCGATGACGCAGGACCAGCGAAGTCAGCATCAGCGCCGAGATCGGCTCGAGGATCAGGAAAAGGAAACTGAGGATCACTTCCGGTCACTCCCGTTGGCGCGCAGGCGCAGCACTTCCTTTGCCAGCTCGACCAGCCAGTCGGTCGAGCTCATCATCCGCGCGGTGAACTCGAGCACGAACCAGACGGTGAAGCCGGCCACGGCCGAGCGCACCAGCGTATGATCGAAGTCATCCCCGCCAAGGCCGCCGAGGAACCAGATGTCATCGACCACCGGCGAGAAGATCGCGCCCATGACGATCCCGATCCACAAGCGATAAAAGGCGTTCTTCGTACCCTTTGGCGCCACCATGATCATCGAGGCAATGACACCGAGACACGCCCCGAGCGCCCGCGCAATCCAGCGAGCCTCGTCTCCGAAAAAGTCGTTCAATTCCGCCCCCTGTCGAGCTTGCGGGGTTTCTAAAGGGCCTTACTCGACCACAACGCCGTAGGTATTAGCCGCCAACCGTTCATAGAGCTCGATCAACGCAAGCCCGCTATCGGAGGCAAAGAGATCCGCCTCATGCATATCGAGCAGTTTGAGCGCCCCGCCAAATGGCTCGAGTCCGGAGCCGTTGCCTGCACCAACAGCTGGAAGGCCGGTCGATGCTGCGCCATCCGTCGCTGCCGTGGTCATCGTCTTGCCATTCACACGCAGCTTCAGCGTGGTCGCCCCGTCATAAGCAGCAACGATCACGTTCCAACCGTCCATCTTTGCAGACTGAGACAGCGAACCCGTGCCATGGTTCCAGAACGCTATGCCGGTATCGCCAAAACGCAGGTTCGTGGTCACCGTAGCACTGGTGCGATTGCCGAAAACACGCTCATAACCGCTGAGTGATGCATCTGGCTTGGCGATGGCAATCAGGGTGAAAGCCTCACTGAAGTCTGGCGCCACATCGAAGAGAAGCGCATCGCCACCGTCAAAGGTCGCCGCCGCGTAGCGGGACAGAATATGCGACGCATCAAATTGCGGCTTTTCACTCGCAACCGTCTGAGCCACCGCATAGGTGCCGGTGGCATCGATCAGCGCTGAAATCGCCGCGCCGTCAAGCGTTGCCTCGGCTTCCGTCACCCGCAGCGCGAAGTGTAGATCTGCGGCCGCACGGATCTGCGTGATCAGCGCCGTCGGGATCGGCAAGTTCATGTTCGAAGTCGTGGAAGGAACGGAATAGGCCATCAGACGGCAACCTCCTGTTGAACGGCGTAATGCCAGATGAATTCAGGGACCGCGAAACCCATGTCGCGGAACATCGAGCGCGGGCCGCGACAGCGGATCATGCCCCGCGCCCCGGCCCAATTGTCATCAGCGGTTTCGCCCGCATGGTTTCGGGCATAGCTCAGCAGCTTGTTCGCCGCTGCGCCGGGATCGGTCGACAAGGTGACTTCGATCTTCGAGAGCCGGCCGCCGCTGTCCGGCACCACGGCCACGTCAGAAATCGTCGCACCGCTGCTGTCATCGCTGTACTCAAAGCCATAATCAGAAACCGCCTTGACCCAGCCGTCCCCCGGTTGTCCGGCGCCCGGATCAAACTCGATATCCATGCCATTCGTCTCATAGGTAAGAGTGATGACCGCCCCGGCACGAGACGCTGAGAACGCGAGTGTGTCCCAGCCTGCACCCGCGATCAGACGCTGGTGCACATCGCCGATTGCTGCACCTACCATCATGCGGCTTTCCGCATCGAGATGAATGTCGCTGTCGGTTAAGCGCCCCTGATACATTGGCGCGCTTATCTTGACCTCTTCCGGTCGACTGGCTGCGACCGCAAGTTGATCAAGCGCAACATCATCGACGGTACCGCCCTCATCGCCGACTTCGTTGATCTGTGCCAGCAGAACCACAGGCGCCCCGGCCTGCCCAGTTGCAGTCTGGATGTCACTGCGCAGATTGTCACAAAGCGTATCCAGCGCCGCCTGATAACCTGCAGACCAGCTTTCGCCCTGGATGTAATGCACGGCCGTCGCCTGTACTGTTCGCCCGTAGAGCGCCGCAAGGTCCACCGCGCGCACATGATGCGCAATCAAGTTCTCATAGCTCGGTTGACCCTTGGCAAAAGTCGCAATCGTCTGCCCCCCGTGCCAGTCCACGTGACAGGCGATCCCAGGGCCAAGAGCGCCGCGCGCCCGATAAGCGGCCTCGAGGCCAAATGCGATCATTCCACCTTGGTTCTGCGGATTACCCGTGCCTGAGGTAAAATCCTGCCATGGCAGGAAGTCGACTAGAACGCTCGTATCCGCCTCCGATCCGGCCGAGGCGGTCTGGAACACAGCAGTGCCGGTGACCGTCGAGAACCCAAGAACGGAATTCTGGAACGGCGCACCGGTCAGCTTGCGCGGGTTGACTCCCGGCGTACCGCCTGTGCCAGCGTTTGACTGCCCCATGGTCATGCAGATCTCGATCGGCCCAGGCGCGCGAGCGATCGCCACGGCGGACGCGCCAAGTCGACGCTCAGCGACCTCTGCCATAAACCCGCCGAGCTGAGCCACCAACCCAACGCGCATCGTTCCAACATCATGCGCCATGAAGGCCGTTTGCCCGCTGCGCAGGGTAACAGTCCCACCGGCCTTTTCGATCAATGCGCCGGCGGTTTGCTTCGCAACCTCGAAAGCCAGACCACCTGCCCCGGCCTGCTCATCCCAACCAAGCCGGACCTCCCCCCCAGCGCCCGTGATGATCGGCTCGATTGCGAAACCGTCTTCTGCGGTACCATCACCAACATCGAGGCTCAAAAAGCCGCCTGCCGCCAACCGCGCGAGATGGTCGATATAGCCATGGACGCGGCCATCCGGCCCCATCCACGCGACCGGCCATTGCAAGACACCATCTTCGCCGAGAAGATCCGACTTCCCATCCAGCGCGGTTTTCTGAGCGGCGCTGACCGGCTTGGCGCTATCCGAGGTGTTATTCACGTTGGATAAAGCGAGTAAGGCTTTGACCTGCGCCGCGGTCAAATCTTCCGGCGCACCGGTTCCGGCGGCCGAACGCCCCTTGAGCGTTTGGGTCGCCATATCGGCAAGCTTTGCGTTTTCGATACTGTTCAGTCCGGCAAAGCCTTCGGGCAAATCAGCCGTCTTCACCCATTCATCAGACTGATACTCGTATACGCCGTTGTTCGCCCCGTCGCTTACCACGAAACCGATGTCGCCATCCGTTCCGGAAAACGCCTGCAGGCCGGTCAGATCATCCTGGTATGTCACCACGCCGGCCGCGATCATGCTCATCATGCGGTCGAGCAGATCCACCACTTCGTTTGGATCGGGCTGATGGGTGTCAACGGGAGGGTTCCCGCGAAACACGTCGCGGGGTGTCAAAGTCACCATGATGTCCTCTTGAGGTTAGGGGCCGGGAGCCGTGACGGTCACGGATTGAGGGCCGGACAGGGTGCCCGGCTTCTCACTGCTGTTGATCGGCTGAACCCAGTAATAGAAGGTGCCGGTGCCCGGCAGGGCATCGGTGTAGCTGTCACCATCGCTCGGAATTCCATATTCTGTATGGATCAGGCTTGCCGCTCCGAACGTCGAGCTGGTTGCCTTGTAAATCCGGGTGCCGAAGTAATGCGCATCGTTCGGGGCCACGAAGGAAATGAGCACGTCGTCGTCGACCTGGTCGACCGTGAAGCCGGAAAGATCTCCAGGCGCAACCGGATCGATAACCGTCTCAATCTCAATGGGGGTCTCTGGCGCCCAGTCGGATACGCCAGATCCGGATGACCGGTTGCGGATCTGAGCCTCGATAGTCACGCCATCCGCAAAACCGCCGAGTTGGTGGCGATCAGTGCTGACAGCCGTTTGCGATGACAGCCAATAGGTCTCGCCTGTCTCGCGATATCGGATCTCCTGCGTATAGGCCGCATCCTGCTCATCCCAGGTGAACAGGATCGTGCCGTTCTCCAAGGCACCGCCCGCGAAAGTCGTGGGCGCCGGCACCGATCCGTCATTCGTCACCGATCCATAGGCCGGTCGCGCAGGTTCCTCGAGCGCCGCGTCAAAGTCGAAATCAGACGGCTTCACCGAATTCGCCGAGAGGGTGAAGGTCGACACGTTTTCGCGGGCCAGCTCACCGATCTCGAAATACTCGTCGATCCCCATTTCAGGGTGCACCACCCGAATGAAACGCTGGGCCCGACCGTTATCGCGCCCCCCGAGGATCTCGTAACCGACCATACCAAGCGTTCCGCGCAGCTGGTATTGCGCCCGCTTGGTCTTTGCGAGCCTCTTGTTTATCCGAGACGCTTGGTTGTGATTGGTGATCATGAAGAGCTGCGGCTCATCCTTGACCGGCTTTGCGACATCGTTCTCGACCCAAGTCCCGCTTGGCGTCTCGCGCCATGCATTTTCCGGTTCCGTATAAACAGCGGCCACTTCGTCCGGTGCATCTGCACCCCACTGCCCCTCGGAAATCTCGAAGGCGAAGAAATCGTCCGGCCCCAGTGTCAGTGTCGGCTCGATCCAGCGCCCAACCGTGAATCCGACCTTGCCATCGGTGCGCTCGTAAATGAACGCATCGCAGGCGGCCGCGAGCTGGGCGCGCTGATCCTCGAAGGTCTGCTCATCCGAGAGCGTGCCATTCAGCACCCATCGCGGTTGCGTTCCCGCTTCCGCATTGGTGATCGAAACGTCGCTGGCATTGGCCTCATCTGCGACCTCATCCCAATCGACACTCTTGCCCAGCACGTTGACGATCCAGTCGGCCAGCACCAGCGCTGCATTATTCTTGAACCCGGTGCTGTCGTCACGCGGGTCGAAGAGATCGTTCTTGCCGTCGATCACAGGCGCATAAGCCCATTGCCGGCCGTTCGGATAGATCTCGGTAAAGGAGGCTTGTGGCGGTCGCTTGGCCCAGATTACAGCACCCGCGAGACCTTTGAAGTCATGTGCACTGGTGATCTCGGAAAAGGCAGCATCAAGACCAGCATCGACCGCCTGCCCCGACCCGCCCGTGAAGGGATTGATACGCCCGTATCCCGCCATAGGCGTGGCCGCGACATTGCTGAGCAACTGATCGCTTTCGGCGGTCAGCGATGTGGTGCGTTCATCGAGCCAGTGCTCGACAAAGCCTTCGATCTCATGGGCTGCGAGGATCGGCACGTAATACCGCTTACCACCGGTGAACCCAGTGAAACCGATTGGCCCGCCCTTGCGCGTCCGCCCCCAGACATACTGGGCATAGCTGACAGGCTGGGCGAAGTTCACCATCTGCGCCGCCGGCGGCGGCAGGCTAGGTGTTGGCGCCAATGCGGCGGCAAGCGCGGAAAGGCCAACCGCCACCACCGTCCGCACCACGAATCCGCCTATAGCACCACTGGCAAAGGTCGCACCAAGACCATAGGCGGCCGTTGCCGCGATCGCCGCCCCCTGCGCCACCCCAAGCGCACCTGCGATGAATCCGACAGCGGGTCCAGCTTCAGCAGTAGTAGGCGTCAAAGCTGTCGTGCAGAGCAGCGCAGCGATCAGCAGCTTACTCTTCATAACCGACCCCCCAAACAGCCAGATCGCCATATCCATCGACCAGCACGTCGGCGCGCCGTGGATGGACGGTAGTGACCCCCATCGGCCCCTTGCATCCCCAGGCGTTACCAAGCCAGAGCGCTCCGCAGGTTTCGACACGATTATCCGGCGAGAGTATCCGAACGATAGCGACGTCCCCCTTCGCCGCACGTGCGGCACGCGGCAGGCCGCCAATGGTTTCGAGGCAACGTTCGATCGCAGCAATTGGATTACGATAGAAGCCAGTTTCGCGCTGACAGCTGCCCCGGCTGTCATAGGTGCCCCGAATATGCGCGGCAGGATCAACACCCTTCACCCGCTGCACCCAATCTGCCAGACAAAGCATGCAGTCGCTTTCTCCCCAGATGAACGGCTGACCCGCCCATCTGTGCAATTCCTGATACAGCGGCGTCATCCGAACAGCTTCTCTTCCTCGAAGTCGCTTGTTGGCATGAACTCAAGCGATGGATTTGCCTCGCCGATCAGCTTTGCGTGCCCCTCGGTGTTCAGCACGATGCGCCGCGCCGCACGGCGGTTTTCCGACCACGCCTCGAATGTCACTGATATCGATCGATCCTGTGCGCCACTCGCCGAGAAGACCAGGGAGCGCATGACACGCTGCATCCACTGCACCGGCGCCACCGTCGGCGCGTAGAATTCCGACTGCGAATTGATAGGCTGGACATAGAAGGTGATCGCACGGCCCCGGATGTAATCGAGACCAAGCGCCTTGATCTGCGCGATCAAACTGTCCGCATCGGGATCCTGAAAGAAGGATAGAGTCGCCGACCCCTCCGGCGCCTGCCCCTCGAGCGCGGAAGCGAGACTGGTGACACTGGCAAGCTGAGAGCCATACCAAGAGTTACCATTGATATCGCGAAAGATGCCATCAACCCCAACGATGAAACGCGCCGGCCCGTCAGTCGTATCAATCTCACAAAGATCAAGCGCCGCCCGCACGTGGTCGCTGTAATCGTATCCGGCTGGAAAGAAGCTCATCGCGACAACACCTCGCGAAACGAGAGTTGAACCCGCCCAGCTATTCCCGGACCATAGCCCATGCGACCCATGCCACTCTCAAGAGCTTCGAATAGGCCTTCTCCGCGCAGCTTTATGACATCCCCCGCAGCGATGGGTGCGCGGAGCGGCATCTGAACCCCGAGATCGTACACACCCGCCGAAATCGCTGTCACATAGGTGACTGCAAACGGCCAATAATTATGGCTCATGATCTGCCCCGGAACGGGGACTGCCGCCGCGTTCTCGATCCGTATTTCTGTCGCACCAGCTGACGCCGATTTCTTGGCAGAGCACGTCGGAACATACTCGAAACCGTATCCCGTTGAGAACGGCTGCCCGGTAGAAAACGGCGACCCCGAGCCAGTGAAACCAACACCGGTATCTGAGAGACGAAAAGCTGCTGGATCACACATTCGGATCCGGTACATACCTATCCGACCCTGCGCCTGCGCACGGATGGCACGCCACTGCGCGACGGCCTTGCCTTGAAGGAAAATGCCGGGACCTCCTGTCCATCTCGGAAAGGCGTTGTAGAGCGTCTGACTGGCACCGGAATTGGCTTCGCCAAGCGACTGCTCATGCCAATCGATATCCCAGTCAAAATTAGCCGTTCGCAGAAATCCAAACGGGATCGTTATGATGGGACGCTGCATTAGCCTTTTCTCGCCGTGTAGTTCCGCAGGTTTGCCGCCGTTTTTCGATCCTGCGCCTGCATTCCGACGCCCACGCCTCGCGCGACCACCTGTCCACTGACGCGCTCGATGACAGGCACGATGTTCCCGCTCTGATCCACGCTGACCGTGACATGCACCGAACCGCCACCCGACATCATTTGATTGCTGCGAGCGGCGCTGAACACTTGCGAGCCGCGCGGTAGGTTTACGACCTCTGGACCGCGCTCCCCCACGATGGCGGGCCCGCCCTGGTGAAAACTGGTACCGGTCGCAAGGAACGGGAGCTTCACGTTGCCGAAAAGCGACGTGAAAGCTTGCTGAGCATAGAGCTGAGCAAGCTGCCCCAGTAGTCCCGCCAACGCGTCCTTGGCGCTGGACGAACCTGTCACAATGGAGGCGAACATATTTGAAAGCGAACTTTCCAGAGTTCTTGAAGTATCGCTTAATTGCTTGGTGCTCTCATCGAGCGCCTTGACAGCGCGATCGCGCACATCTTCCGTCACGATCTCCGGAAAAAGCCGGTGCAGCTCGTTGATCCGCTCGAGCTCGATCGCGTATTTCTCGGCATTGGTGCGCGTACTATCAAAGAGCCGCTCGGCTTCCTGCAGCCCTTCATTGATCGCGGTCCGCGCAGCGCCCCCACCGCCGCGCCCCGGCTTTGGCTTGGTCGGCCCTTCCTCCGGCGGCAAGAGATCACTGCCGGACAGGCCCTGATCGTAAAGCGGCACCCCAATCGTCACCCCCGCCGCTTCGGCGCGCAGGTCCGCCATCAGCTTTGCCGCCCGGTCGGTTTCGTTCGACAAGTTGATCATTTCCTGCAGGGCAAGTTTCAGATCATTGGGAATCTCGCTCAGCGGCACCTGCGCCTCTTCAAGCACGGTCAGGATCGCCTGCAGCGCCGCCTGCTGTTCCGGAAAGCCTTCGGCGGTAAAGAGGTTCTCAAAGAGCGCCTTCAGATTTTGCGCATCTTCGCGCCCGACCTTCAGATCCTTCTGAATACGCTCGAGTGTGTTCTCATAGCGCAGCCCGGCGTCGCTCGAGGACATATAGCCCGTGATCAGATCATCGAGCAGGCCGACCTGCTCGCGCAGCCGCTCGGCCGCCTGATCGGCGCGGATCTCAGCCTGAGCCAGAGCGAACTGGCGCACGCGGTCTGCCGCTTCGCCGTATTTCTGCGTCAGCTCTTCCATGTCGAGCTGCAGGAACTCGATGCCGGATTCGAGCAGCTTGATGGTCTCGCCGAGTTCCTTGATGCGATCGTCGAGCGTCTGGCTGCCCTCACCCATCATCAGGAAAGCCGCCGCGACCGGGATCCCGATCGCCGCAACGGTGCCGAGCAACGGCGCCACAAGCCCCAGAGATCCGCCGAGCGCACCAAAGCCACCGAGCAATTGCGGCAGCTGCTGACCAAAGGCACGCGCTGCACCGGCACCGCCCTGCAGCTGCACCGCGATATCACCAATCTGGTTTGCAGTGTTCTGCAGCACGAACCGACCCGCGCCGGCGGACTTAGACATATTGTTCAGCCCGTTAACTGCCCGGTTCGCGTTGGCAGCAATCTGCCGTCCGGACTTATCCCAAGCATTTTGCGATGCAATCGCCGCATCGCTGACGCTTTTCTTGCCGGATGCCATCTGACGCTCAAGTCGCCGGAGATTGGCTTCCATCCTAATAAGAAGGACATCTTCAACTGCCTGCGTCATCAGTTCACGGCCTCCGGTTCATAGCGATCGAGGATATCAAGGAACTCATCCTCGCTAATGAAGTCGGCTTGCTGCTTGGAGCCGGCGTTGAAGCCGCGCACCAGGTTGACAAAATCCGCGTAGCGCAGCGCGCGCAGATCTTGCGGCGACATGTTGAACACGTTGCAGATCTGCGAAATCTCCGAGAACTTGTGTGGCGGCGGAACGTCCCGTCCACCTTCGGCCTGGTCCTCGTCTTCCTCTTCAACACCGATCATGAGATCGGCAAGGATCGCCCCGGCGACGCGCGCATTGTCCATGTAGGGGCGCGTATCAAAGTGGTTCTTCATCAGCCGATCGGCATTAACGACCGAGAGCCCGCCCCCGATCAGGCCGAGCCGGATCGTATGATAAACATCCTTGATCCCGAAGCGTCCGACCGTGACCCGCTGAAAGACGTGACCGATGCCTTCCCCGATCGCTTCCTCGAGATCCAGAACGCCACCGAAGGCGAGCCGGAAATGCCTCTCTTTCCCGGCCCACTCCAAAACCAGATCAGCCATCAGCTGGCGTCAGTCCAGACGCGCTGACCGGCACCCGAAATCGACGCGGTGAAGCGCACCTTGCCCGAGCTTTCCTTGTTGATCTCGAGCTGCTGCAGATAGGCAGGCAGCGTCCAGAACCCGCCGTTATTGGCGGCACTTTCGTCGAGGAAGATTTTGATGTTCTTCTCGGTGCCGCCATCGGCCCAGGCACGCCACGTCGGCCAAGCCTCGGTCGCCACCATGCCGGAGATTGTCGCGGAGGTATCCTGACTTTCGAGGTGACGCACGATCGCGGCCGGCACGTCGAGCGGATCATCGCAGTCAAGCACCGTTTCCTCGCCGAGATTGTTGGTCAGTGTGACACCAAAAGAGTTCGCGCCACAGGTATGCGCGAAGGTCTCGGTTGGATCGCCGCCGTCGCCAAGCTGGATGACCAGCCGCGTTGTCTGATTTCCTGTTCCCATATCAGGATCCTTTCTTTGCCGCAGCGGCAGTTTCGATTAACTCGGCATCGCCTTTGGCAACCAAAGCCTCGGCCGACTTTTTGGGCAGGTTGACCTCTGCCCCCTTCTTGAAGCTCTGCGACTTCCCGGACGAAATCCGAGAATGCGCATCCTTTAGAATGCGAACCATCATTTTTAACTCTCCTTGAATGCCTTGCTGATCGAGCGCGAGATCTTCGACTTGACGCTACGCCGGCGCGCCCGCCAGACCGGGTAGAAGAACGGCCGCGCCGGCATGTTCACCGTCCCGAACTCATGGAATTTTGCGTAGAAAGCCTCATCACCACCGGCATAGATCGTGATCCGCATCGCACCGTATTCCGTGCCGCCGACCTTGCCGATGGTCAGCGTCCCGGCCGGTGCCTCACCCCATGTCCAGCCGATCGAGGCCGCGACCCGTCCGGTCTCACCATAAGGCGCGCGAGCCCATATCTCCTCGACCAGATCATTCGCGGCATCTTCCATCGCCGCGCGCACGTTGATCTTAATGTTCTCCGGAATTGCCGCCCAACGGCGCTGGAACCGATCGAGGCCCTCCACCCTAGTCATGAAAGCTCTTCGAGATCCGCGACCACGGTCACGACGCCATGCGCGGTTGTGCCGTCCGCATCCCTGAAGACCCGCATGCCATCGATCCGGATCAGGATCAGCGCATTAACGCTCAGCTCGAGCTCTGCCTTGTGAAGCGCAGCCTTCACCGCGTCGCAGATCTTCTTGCACGGGCTCAGCCGCCCTTGATCCCGCGACCAGCAATCGAGCTGCAGTGTCTCGATCCGCCCGTTGATGCACTCGCTGTCATCCTCGAGCGTATCGGACGGGCCGAATGTAATGCAGGGATAGCCCCGACCCGACGGCATGCCGTCATAGATCTTGTCACCGACCAGCGCCCCCACACCGGGATCCGCGACGAGCGTTTGATACACCAACTCCTGCAGCTCATCCGAGATCGACATCAGATCGCGACCCCGCTCTCAGCCACCAGCCAGATGTATTGGCGATCGGTGATCGCATCGACTTCGCGCAGGTTATACTCGACCGGCTTTGTGCCCCCGTTACCATTCGGCATGGTCCGCTTCAAGTCACGCAGCCGCCAGTCGGTCGTGATCTGCCGCGCGGCAGCGCTCTGGCGCAGCCGGATCTTGTAGCTCGCCCGCCCCGACAGCCGCGCGCCCTCGACCCCCTCGGATCCGCGCTGGTAGATCACCTCGACGAACCGCTCGAATTGCTCTTCCCACGCGGTCTCGACACCGCCGCGACCATCTGGCGAAGAAATCGGCGCATCGAAGGCCACGCGATCGCGCATCGGGCCAGCGCCCTTGCCGCTCACACCCAAAACACCAGCTCCCGAAGCATATCGGTAACCCCATGCGGGATCTCTTCGACCGAACCACCGGCAAACAAGGCTTCGCGGTGCAGAAAGTAATGCGCGACGAGCAGGCGCAGCGCCCCCATCAGCTCGTCGGGCAGATCTGTCCCGGCGTCGCCATATCCCGCGATCACGTCGATCTGAACGCTGGCCAGATCATCCCGCGTCACCGGCCATGAAGATCCATAAACAGGATGCAGTTCATTCGGCATTTCCGAGGCGATCAGGCGATAGTCAGCCGCATCGAGCGTCTGCGTATCACCCGCGCCGTCGACATAGGTCACCTTGTCGATCGACTGGACCGGCCAGACCGGGATTTCGATGCCACAACGCCCGAAGCCGTTCAGGTTCAGACGCATGGTCTGCGTGATCAGCCGCAGCCGGGTAAAGTTCTCGATCCGGCGCGTCGCCAGCCCGATGAAGCTATCGATCAGATCATCCTGTTCGGTTTCATCCGCCTCGAGGCGAAGATGCGAACGCAGGATCGGATCGGCACTTGTCGTCGGCTTGGCGCCGGGCCCGCTGATCAAGGTAACAGACAAGGCCGTCTCAGCTCTTCTTGGCGTATTCGGCCGCACCGCGGCTTACAAAATGCGCCGCCGAGCTTGCAACCAGCGACTTTCGCGCGCCCTTGGCATAGCTCTCTTCATCTGCCGTGCCTTTGCGCTCATCGTCGACCACGTAGTCGCGCGTGAACTCGACCATGACCTTCTTCTCGACATCCGCCATGTCATTCCCCTTTCAAAGCTCAAACGATCAGGGCCGACAAAAGCCGGCCCCATCGTGTCAGGTTGTTTCAGGAAGTGCCGGATCAGACGCCGACGATCTCGGCGACGCTGGGAAGATCGCCATTCGAGGCCGGCGCATAGCGCGGATCGAGACCAAGCACGATCGCGCTGCTGTCGCAGTTCGCCGTGCCGATGGTCATCGACAGACGGACGTGGCTGAAGTCGTTTTGCAAGTCCAGGTCTTCGGCATTGCAATAGATCACCGCCTGCTTGTCGTCATCGCTGCCCGCCTTGGTCAGCTGCGTGATCGCCGCGCCGTCGATATCCTTGGCACCCGTACCGCTGGAATCGGACGCCTGCTCGAGCTTGGCATCGATCGTCGCGCTGGCGCCGAGCGTACCGGCCTGAACCACAGCCATGATCGACTGAAAGTCCGACATCGAGATCCAGCCGGTTGTGAGCGTGCCGGCCGCGTTGGCATCGGGATCGACGACGCCGACAACGGCGACGCGATCGGAGGGAAGTTGCGTTTTCATGAGGAATTCTCCGCTTTAAGGGAAAGTCAAAGGCGCGACCCGGATCAGGTCGCGCCGAGGATCGATCAGGCGCGCTCGGCCAGCATGACCACATGCGACTTCGTCGCGCTGCGGTTATACGGCTGGACCGGCGCCGAGAGGTGCGGCTGACCGCCATAGCGGAACATCCAGCGGAAGGCTTCGGTCGCGTAGTCGAAATAGAGGTGGATCGACGAGGCGAACTTGGCACCCGAGGCCCGGCGCACACCATATTGACCTTTCGGCGAGACCAGCTGGATGTCGCCCTTGTCGCCAAGAGTGCTGGCGAACTCGCTGAAGCGCACCGGCAGACCGAGCAGGAAGCCACCCGGCGCTTCGGCCAGACCGTTCGGCGGCATCCAGATCGGCTTGTCGCCGAGCGTCATCGTCATCAGCTGCGGCAGGCAATCCTGATTGATCAGCCAGAACGGACGATCCCCCGGCACGATCAGCAAGCGCGAATACATCTCGATGACGTTGATCGGGAGGATCGTGTCTGCCGCCTGCGCATTCGCCTTCGGAATGGTCAGCGCCGCCTTGCCGTTCATCCAGCCGAGCGGCTGACCGACGCCGGTACCAGCAACGATCGAGAGGTTCTTCTTCCAGCCGATCGCCATCGCCGCCTTGTTGGTCAGACGGTTGCGCAGACGCATGGCATCCTCGAGCAGCTCTTCGGTCGCCGTCGCAAGGCAGTAGAGCTGGTGCAGCGGCACGTTGCGCCCTTCATCGGCGAGCTTGCTCGCTTCCATCTTCGAGCCTTCCGCGCGCCAGTAGGCCTTGATGCCGGCCGTGCCCCAGGGCGTCGTCTCATCCGCCGTCAGCTTGACCTCGCGTGCGCTGGTCGGCTCTTCGTCGATCAGCGGGCCGAACTCGTCATAAGGCGTGATCAGATCCCAGATATCATTCTGGAACTGCGGCGGCAGAAGGAAGCCTTCGCCGCTGGATCCGCCGCCCTCATGGGTATTGGTCAGCGCGCCGAGACGTTCATCGACAATACCGCCGACCTGACCGGCCCGCACCGCGCCATGCACGGCAACGGCAAATTCACCGAGATCCGCAAAACCGCCGGTCAGCGCCGGATCGCTGTCATGCACAGCGTTGCGACCGCCGGTGCGCGGCGCGGGAGATCCGCCAGCCGGCAGACCTTCCATGCTGCGACGGCGCTCCTGCATCTTCTCGGCCTTCGCGATATCGGCCTTGACGGTCTCGATCTCATCCTCGATCGCCGCGAACTGCTCATCCTGCTCCGCCGTGAATTCACCGCCGGCCGCTTCCGCTGCCTTGACGATGGTGTTGCCTTCCGCCTTGAGCTCAGCGAGGCGCTTCTTGAGTTCAGCGAGTGTTTTCATGCTGAAGTTACTCCTGTTGCACCGGGACAAAGCATATCCTTGACGCTGCGCCCGGCGCGCATCGCCTCGGTGACCAATGGTCGATGTTGGGTTAGTTCAGAGCAGCGCGAGCCGCGCCCGCGCCGTGCTGGCGCGCCTCGGCCGCCCGCCCTTGGCGGCGCGTGCAAGCGTCGCCTCGAAAGTATCGATCCTGTCCGCCATGCCGAGCCGGATCGCGTCGCGCGCTTGGTAGGCCCGACCGCCCCCGAAATGCGTTTCGCTCTTCTCAGGATCCGCACGCACCGTCGCCACCGGCACGCCGCGATTGCGCGACACCGCCTTGACGAACATGTCATAGGTGTAATCGGCCCCGGCCTGCCGATGCTTCAGCGCCGCCTCGTCGAGCGGCCCGACCGCGCCCTCGGCCTTGCGCGGGCCCGACTTGATCAGCGTCCGCGTGATCCCCTGTTTCTTCAGCGCCTCGCTCAGATCGTCGTGCATGCCGTAGACCCCGATCGAGCCAACCGAGCCCGACGGCGTCACGACGATCTCATCAGCCGCACTTGCCAGCCAATAGGCGGCAGATGCCGCCAGCGTATCGGCAACCGCGATGATCGGCCGATCCGCCCGGCGCGCGCCGTAGATCTTCTCGGCCGTCTCCGCGACCAGATCGACCACACCGCCTGGGCTGTCGATCCCGATCACGATCGCCTGCGCGTTCTGATCCTGCGCCGCTGCGTCAAACGCCTTGCCGAACTGCTCGAGCGATGCCCCGCCCGACATGCGCGTCATCATGCCCCCGCGCGGAAACACCGTGCCCTCGAGGCGCAGCACATGCACCGGGCCCCGGCGCCCCGCGACCGGCTCGGCCGCATAGAGCGGTTCGTTGTCCTCGCCGCCCCAGTCACCAGCGCTATTCGACGCGCGCAGGGCCAGCAGGTTGACGATCTCGTCGGCTTTTGCTTCGTCGATCAACCACGTGCGCTGCGCGGCAGCGGCGAGGATACGTTCAATCTCATGCGGCATCTTTCACAAGCTCCAATCTTGGTCGGCCCCCGTTGCGCGCGACCGAGCCGCGCAGGAATGCGATCGAGTTCTCGATCGAGGATCGCTTGTCGCGCTCTCTCTGATCGGATCCGGCGCCTACCGGCACCATGTTCAACGGCTCGACATAGCGATCACCCGCCGGGCCAATGCCGTTCTTGCGCTCGGCGCGCAGAATGTCGTTCACGCTCAGCCAGCCCCACTGCCGGCCCTGCGCATAAGCCTCGTAGCGCGACTTGAGATCACCGCGCAGAAGGCTCTCGACGTTGAACTCGAAGTAATGCGCCGGATCCTCGATCAGGAACTTGCGCACCGAACGCTCGATCAGCTCGAGGATCGGGCGCAGCGTGTCGGTCACGAACTCGAGGCTCTGGTGCTCGATATTCGAGAAGGTCGCCCGGTCCATGATGCCGACCTTGTGCGGCGGCACTCGCCAGATCCGCGTGAGATCAATCCAGAGCTCTTTGCGCGTCTCGAGGAACTGCGCCTCTTCGGCGGTCAACCCCATCCGATACGGTTTCATGCCGTGCTCCAACGCCGCAGGCTGGTGCCGGTTCTTGCCGGTCGACCATTTCCGGATCGCGTTGATAAAGTTTTTCTTGCTGTCCGGATTGGCAAAGCTCGACTCCATCGTGAAGACGTAAGGCGGCGTCGCATCATTGGTGAAAAGAATATTCGCGTATCGCTGCAGAGCGATCGCCACGGCCACCGCTTCGCGCCCGTCGTCGAGGATCGGCGAAGTGCCCTTCAGGTCATCGACCATCGGCGGCAGCGGGATGTGCCAGACCTCCTCAGAGAGCAGAACTCGCTCGCGCCCCCAGCGATCAGAGAACCGGAAGCGCTTCTCGCGTGTCGAGAGCTCTTCGACGATGACCTGGGACGGCTCCAATCGCCAGAGCTCGGCGATATTGCCGGCACCGTCGCGGATGATCTCGGCATAGAAATCGCCCTCGGCCTGCAGATCATCGACCAGCTGAAACAGGAACTCGAAACTGGTCTGGCGCGGGTTCGGATCCTCGAGCAGACGCGCAACAGGATGCAGATCCGCGCGTTCTACCGTCGTGCTGTCCACCCGGCGAAATACCCCGAACTCGAGGCCGGAGACAGATTCAGCGAGGATCTTCAAACAGTCGCGGATCACCGGCACCTGCCGGGCCCGTTTGACCGAGACATCGACCATGATCTCGCTGCGGCGGCCAACTGCGCCCGGAAACCACCGATCATCGCTCGCATCGCGCTTGACGTCGCCGGCATCTGCCATGTCGCGGCCACCAAAGATGTTGAATAGCGCCACGTCAGGCCACCTCGTAATCATCAGGGATCGTCACGGTCGATCCGTTTGCCGCAACCGGGTTCCAGCTCATCAGCTGGACGCAGTTGAACAGCGCCATCAGCGGGTCGATCTTTGCCGTCCCGCTCTGCGCCTTTGTCACGATCACGGCATTACCGCGCGACTCGGTTTTCGCATTGCCAACGCACCACGACATGATCCGCTGACCGCCATGTATCATCGAGCCGTTCTTCAGCTTGACTGGCGTCGACTTGATCGCCGCGTTCAACTTGTAGCCTTGGCTGATTGCGCGGATATCCTCGATCGAGAATCCCGCCTCGATCAGCGCATCAACGATCTTCGCGACGCCTTCCGGATCCATCCCGATCCCATCCTCGTCAGGCAACAGCCCCGCTGCCTCCAGCTGCAGGCAGATATCGACGATCTCCGGAATCGCCTCATCCTCGAGGTTATCGACCAAGGTCAATTCGCCCTCTTTCTCGAGCGCTTCGAGTTCCGGCTTGATCGACTTGCGCAAGGTCAGAACGTCCCGATCGGCCCACGCCTTACCCCAATGCTGCCAGACCTTCGTGTCCTTGTGCCGGCCCATCACCCCGAGACCGAGCAGGGCATCAAGACCGCCCCCATCGACACCCACGACGCAGACATCCGGCGTCGCCATGATCGTTTCCAGCGTGATCGGCTTGGTGGCCTTTTCCCAGTAGTCGACCCCGACCCATCTGCCGGTATTCATGCCGATACCGATCTCGACGTTCAGGTGCTGCGACGCAAACAGCGCGACCGCTTCGGGCCCCTCGCGCTCGGCCTTTCGGAGATCGTTGATCAGATCCTCGAGGAACACCGAATGCCCAAGGTTCGGATTGATCAGGTTCCACGTCCTCGGATCCCGCCATTTCTCTTTCTCGACCATTTCGCGCGGCAGCTCGTACATCACCGCCAGCATCGGCAAGCGGATCTCACCGTCGCGCACCGCCCGCGCTGTCTGAAGCTCCATTTCGAACTGGCCGACCGGGCGCTCTTTCGACTGCGTCGTGATCTGCAGAAAGAACCCTTCCGGCCGCGACTTCAGACCGCCGCGCAGCTCGATGAAGATCTCCGGTGCCTTATGCTTGCTGCCGAGCACATGGGTCTCGTCAACAAGGATGTAACAGCCCTTGGATCCCGTCACGACGTCACCATCGGCCGAGAGGATCATGATCACCGCCTCGGTCACCAGATGCGTGATCTGTTTCTGGTGATCCTGAGTCTTGAACAGCTTCTTCAGGTTGTCATCGAGCGCGATGATCCCGCGCGCCGTCTTGAACGCGATCCCCGCGATCTTCTGCGTTGGCGCGATCAGCAGCAGCTCGGCCTGCGGCCGTTCGTTCATGATCGCCGCCGTGACGATGATCCCGGCCGAGATCGCTGATTTTCCGTTCTTCTTTGGCACCAGCAGGAAGAACTCGCGCAGCATGCGCCGTTTCGTCTCCGGATCGTAACTCCCGAAGATCACCCGAACGAAATCCAGAACCCAATCTTCGCAGATCTCGCCGAAGGTCGGCGTGCCCGGCAGATCCGGCACCTTCAGACGCTTGAAGATCCGCAGCGCCTTCTCGGCGACAGCATCGAAGAGCGGCAGATCAGGGATAAGCGACCGCCCCTCGAGAATGCGCTCTTCCCAATCTGGAACAGCCGTGTTCCACGCGGGATCAACGCCCATTTCTTCATAATCGAAGTCGAAATCCAACATCAGGAATGCAGCCCCGGCTTCAGATCATCACCCCAACCGTCGTCGGATCCACCATCCGCGACGCGGCCGGCGTCCTGCCGTTCCTGTTCTTTCTTGCCGATCGGCTTAGACTTGCCCGGTTTGCGTTGCGCGTCTCGGATCTGTGCGGCCGTCTGCATCATGTCGTTTTTCTCGATCATCTGGTTCAGAAGGCGCTGCGCCCCTACGTTTCCGGTCTCGGCCTGCGCCATGACCTTTTCAAAGCGCCACGCATCGAGCCGATCTCGCTGCAAACTGCGCGCCTTCAGTTCCGAAAAATAATACCTGTTCAGCGTCGGCACCGAGCAGTGAATCGCATTGGCAATCCGATCCTTCGACCAACCGAGAGCCAGTAACATCATGACTTTATTGCGGTTTTTCTGATCTGGCTGGTGCGCTGGCCGCCCCCGCTTTCCAGAAGGCAGGCGAACAGGATCACCGAACAGGTCGAATTGTTCGTCGCTCACAAAAAAAATCTCCGAATGATGGGGATGCGGGTCTGGGGGAAAAGCCCCTTCCAGCGATTACACCCCCCTACCCCTAGTGCTGACCGGCCAACGGCCACCATATGTAGGTGACCCTAAGCCAGCCCACGCCGCTCGAGGCTCTGTTTGGTGCGGTCATGCCATTCCTTGCTGACCGCCTGAAGGTTCTGCTCATCCCAGAACAGCGCAGGGTCACCGCGATGCGGCTTGATGTGGTCAACCACCGCGCTGTTCGCTGCTGGGTACTTTCCAAGCAAGGCGACGCCGGTCTGCTGACAGATCAACCCGTCGCGCTTCAAGATCTTCTTGCGCAGTCGCTGCCAGCGCGCCGTGTTCAGCCAGTCTTTCGACCGACGCTCCGGACCTTCGCCAACAGTGACAGGCTTCGACCTGATGCGAGGTGGCGCAGCCTTCAGCCGGTTCGGCAGGCCGCGCCCTTTCAATGCGCCCAAGGATCAATCCCTCGATGATCGGATGTGCAGAAATGCAAAGCGCCCGGTCGGATCATTCCGCCGGGCGCAAATCAGTTGCTGACGTTTTGTAAACCCATTGAGATTTTCAGGTCAACAGGTTTTCCACGGCTGCTGTGGTGGCATGGCATCGGTCACCACAAACGAGGACAGGCCACCATAGGCGACAAAGGTATGCTTCAGCTCATGCAGCGCACCCCACCACCGCAGGTACTCACGCCGCTTTGCTGCTATGAAAGAGGCGTCATTGCAGTACCTTACAGGACAGATCCGCATATCGTACTCGCGCCGACGGCCGCGCGACAGGTAGGACGCACGACCGAGCGACACCGCCTTGGCATATCGTCCATGCTTGCTGTCACGCCAAGCCACCGGCTCGCAGCTTGGCTGCGTATTAGGCAACCAATCAGGCACAGAACCAGTCCTCGCCAGCTCTGCGATCTGAATCGCCATCGGGCGGCCACCATATGGAACAGGCAATGCAGACACAGCTGAAGCGACGATATCAGCATCAGGATGCGGCTCGGATCTGCCACCACCATCGATCTGACATCCAAGCAGCTTACGTTCCATCAGGATGTACTCAGTCCCAATCGCCCGCATGGTGACACCGGAGATCGCGCGGATTTCGTCGAACTCGAGCTGAGCGCACTCTGATCGAAAAGCCCATACGAGCAACTCCTGAATACCAACAGGCGTCGCAGGCGCAGCTCCCCGTGCTGGTTGGATACTCCGAACCGCAATCATGCTGCTTGGTCTCCCTCGCGCTCTTCGACGCCTTCAGAAACGATCTTACCCAGACGCTCAGCAACCCTGTCGAAACGCATCAGCCAATCTGTTTCTTCAGACGAGAGTGGGAAGTCGCGCCGCTGTCGATCCCGGATCAGTTCGGCCTTTTCATTGTACTCACGGGCCTTGTCCGCGACGATGCGCATGGCTTGGGGTTTCACCGGCGGTGCCTTGTGTTTTTTCCAGTAGGCGTATTCCGCCACCAACGCGCCATTCTTCAGCGCCCGCTCACCTGCTGTAGATCTGAACCAGGACAACAAGCGCGGATGCTCTTCAAGCGGACGCGGGTTCACCTGGTCAGCCCAGAAGGCGAAGGTGGCGAAGGCAGGCCAGAAGCACTTTCCCGCTCCCTCGCCTTTCGTGAGCATCAGCTCGGCCATCGTTTCGAGATCCGCGTCGGTCATGTAGGAGAGCGCATCAGCGATCTTGTCCAGCTCTGCCTTTGCCTTCACTTCCTCGGTCCCCTTCTTGAACCGGAAACCTGCTGCCTGAAGCGGTCCGATCAAGAGCCTGCGCACCCGGTCCCGCTTGGTTTCCCCTTCTTCATTGCTCATTGCAAATCCCTCGCTCTCGCCTTGATCGAACTTTCCAGATGAGGTTGCTCCCCGTTCTGTGTTTCTGTTCTTTTTTTCTATTCTTTCTTTTCTTTTCCTTTGTGCAGAACTGTTCCAATCTGTGCGTAACTGTTCCGTAACTGTTCCAAACTGTTACTCCACAGATTTTTACTGCACGATTACAGCGCCTTATCGACCTCCGTTAATCCAACCCATATTGTGCGCATGTCGCAGCGCGGCGTTCATCGACGCTTCGAAGCGCGGCATGCGCCGCTGCCCGGAATGGTTTTCCAAAAGCCAAGCGTCGAGCCGTTCAAGCAGGATCTTGTCCTGCGTCATACCCGCATTGCAGCCCATTTCGATCATCAGCTCGGCGAGCCGCTTTATCCGCATCGAGGTCGCCTTGTCGTTCTGCGCCGCCTCTCGCGCCTCTCGCCTGTTCAGCGCATCGAGCGCGACCTCGATCACCATTGGATGACCAAGAACGACCTTGTTGCCGCATCGAAACCGGCGCCAGTTATTCAACGGCGTGATCGGCCGACCACAAAGCCGACCCCATTGCTCGAGGTCGATCCGGAGCAGGCTCGCCAATACCGCGGAATCGTCCGGAAGGCTTCCGACTGGGGTTTGCTTGCGCGCGAGAAAGAACAGGTTAAGCGCTGCGCCCTGCACCTCGAGATCCGCCTTCAGGCAGGTCTCGGAGTAAAGCCAGCGGTCATGCCAGAACATCGTGAAATAGTCGGACGTCATTCGCGCCTCGACGAGCTCGACCGGGTATTCCGGTATTTCTTCAGTAGGATCGATAAGGCGCAGATCTGGATAGCTAGTCATTCCTGCACCCTCACTTCTTTGGCGGCACGGGATGAATGAAGCTGAGATCGACCAGCTCCGGCCCCCGATCGCCAAGCGAAGCGAGCGAATGGGCATTTCGCTCCACGGCACGGCGCAAGGCTAGGTTCGCCTCCTCGAGGAACTCCCGCGCCTGCCTGAGACGCGCCTCCGCGTGAAATATGCCAAGCACGAATCCGAATGAGATCCCGCAAGCAGCTGCAATAAGGCCGGTAATCATTCTTCAATCTCCTTCAGTTCATCGATCCGATCTGCCAGCCGGCGCAACTCGCCAGCCATCTCAGGCTTCAGGAATCCTGAAAACAGAACCGACGTGGCACGCGTCCCGTCGGGCTCCAATGCCGACAGTCCAAACGTGCGGTTGTCAGGGAAGACCTCGACCAAGACATGATCGAGGCGAAATGGCTCAGAGGTTGCCCTTGGCAAAGTGGATCGAGCAGCAGCGGTCATTGCTCCCACCACCGATCCGGCATACCGCCGTTCTGATTTTCCGGCTTCTCGCAGAGGCACGGAAGATCGCTGTCGCGATATCGCTTCATCATGCCCTGGATAGAGCTATTCGTAAGCGCCATATCCTTGCGCAACTGCGTGGTCAGTTGACCCTTTGTCCGCAAATCGATCACATGAAGAGCTCGAAGATCATCTTCGCGCGTTGGATCAGCCATACCTCACCCCCTGAAAAAGTGGGCGGATGCGGAGGAGGCACCCGCCCAAGTCCAACAGGGAGGTATTGGGGGCGTTCATTGGCGCGCCGTGCGCCCCCTTGTCACGGGCAGACGGGACTGGGGGGGTGGTGACGCCCGTCGCGCGCCGAATGCAAAATGGGTTGTTAGCGGCACTACCGGTTGTGCATGGCGCAGGAGCTCGCAGAACATGAGCTAACTTTAGCCTTGCGCGAACTATTGCCGCTGCCGCAAAATGGTCAAGCCGGGTCAGTTGGTTGGATTCACTGACCCGGCCAGTGAAACCGAGACGCTGTAAATCTCGGTCCATAGCGGTTCGGGAAACTCTCACCCTTCCCGAAACCGCAGCCACCTGGAAAGGAAACCTTCCATGGCGACTGAAGAGCACCCTCTTACGGGTGTCACTCTGAACACCATATCTGTGCGGCGCAAAGCGCTTTCTGAACGTGACGCTGTTACAGTCCACGTGATGAAGCTGCAAGGCGACACTTACACCGATATAGTTCAGCAAATGGGCACAAACGCCAACCGGATCGGCGAAGTGCTTAGAAGCGAAGTCCACCCCTCGACGCACATCAGGGCGGTGGAACTTCTGAAGCGAGAGAAGTTGATCTTGCTTTAATTCCGGCAAGGCGGGTGGCGCGCATCGCGAGCCAAGGGAGGAGCCCGCCAGCTTCGGCTTAATGACAGAAATTCGGATCATGCTGCGCCTCGCTTCGCGCGCAAAGCCGCTCTTGCCCGCACCAGCGCCGCAATCGCCTCGTCAATTTCCCGCTCGGCTTCCTCGATCTCATTGCGTTTGGTGCTGTGGGCAGCCTTGATCGTCGCTGCCTGCGCCTCGCCGCATTCTTTCGCGACATCGCAACAGTGATCATGCAGGTTGGTAACACCGACCAGCTTGACGGGCTGAAAAACACCGCCCGCCAAGTCACAAAAGAACTCGGCTACGGGCACAGCCGCGCTTGCATCCGCCATACCGAGACGGGCGAGATAATTGACGCCGATCCCACCGGGCCGCGCCTCATTGACCTCAGTCCCGTAGGAAACAGTGCTATTGGCGAGGCCGAGCTGTTCTGCGACAGCTTCGACCCCACCGACCGCCCGATAGCATCGCGCCACCGCGTTCTGAATTGTGCCGGAAGCCGTGTGTCTCATCCACCAAACTCCTTAGCTTGTGAATAACCGCTTACTGATTTCGCTTGAGTGGATTCACCGAGCCGCACATGTTGCCAGCATGTTGATAAGAAGTGATATTTTCCTTCAGGGCGCCGCATCATGCGGCGTCCGTATTCGTCTCAGGAAAGAAATGTTCCGGCAGAAGCGGAAACCTACCTTCTCGAGCAGCGGCAATAAGTGTCTGCTGGCAGTCCGACGGGATGAGACCACCCGTTCCGCCCTTTTCCTTTGGATAGGTCCAACGTCTGACCCTTGTCTCATCGCGCGCGGTAACTTCAGCCACTGCTTTGTAGCCGCCACAAATTCTGATTATCGTCGACGCTGGTTCCATGCGTACTGATATTGCGATAATCGCAACAAAGGTCAACCCAGATTGTTGCGATTATCGCTTATTTTATGATCTTGCGATTTCCGCAATAAGTCCATGTATGGAAGTAATCGACGGAAAATGGATTAGAGCACGCCTTTCCGGGAAGCGAGGTGAACAAACTCGCCTTGCGAAGTTCCTAAACATCTCCACTGACAAACTGGCCAAAACTCTCTCTGGGAACAGAAACGTACAGCCCTCCGAGGTTCCGCTACTACTGGAATTCTTTAAAGAGAACATTCCGGTCGAGTCGGATGATCAGACAGAAATCTATCAACAGATCGGTCGACTAAATACAACTGGGCAACGAATTCTGCGAAAGCAACTTGATGCTCTTCTGGAGAGCCCAGAGTTTCTTCGGCAAAGCGAAAACACCGAGACAGACGACTGACCTCCTCTGGCGCTAAAGCGTCTATCAAACGCTTCAATTCCTCTTCCATTTCTTCCTCCCCTTAACTTGCTAACAACCGACCAAAGCTACGGCGGAGTGCCCCCATTACCAACAGATAGGTTGAAAAGATCATGTTCTCGAAACTATTTGGCCGCAGGCCAGTCATTGATACCACTCCAATCGAAATCGAAGGATCAGGGGATTTCTCCGCCGACATCGTCGGCGAGTCGCACTACCAAGACAACCTCCACATGATCTGCGGCGGATACAGCCCGAATGGTCACGAACTCTATTGCTCTGCGGAACTTCGTCACGAACCATCAAATCCTGTCGATTCAAACGCCGTCGCTGTTTACATCCGCGGCCGAAAGGTCGGGTTTGTGCCCGCCTATATCGCTCCTGAAATTTCAGCCGCCCTAAATGGTAGAATAGCAAAGATAGAAGCAGTGATCGTTGGAGGTTGGAAACGATCAGACACAGATGTTGGCCACTTTGGAGTACGCCTGGACTTCTAGCGCCAGCGTTGACGTGAGCTAAGCGCCTATTCATGAAGTCCGCCCCTTCAATGTTCGCCGATTGGTCCGGTACCGAATCTATCTGACCCCAGAATATTACGATTATCGCAATTTGCCGCTTGACTTTAAATTGCGAATTTCGCAACAAATGGCTTGTCTATCTTTGGAGGCAAGTCAATGCAACACCCCGACACCAGCATCGCGCGCACGGTTGCAGCGAACCCGCTGAACTACTGTCACACACCCGCGCTGTTCCAGATCGCTTGGAATGCCCTGCTGATCGAGCGCAATACTCGCCTTCGCGCTGAGAACATCGGGCCAGCCCGGCACCGGATTGAGCCCGCTGGCACTTGCAGCCTGTCTGCCCGCATTCAAGCTCGCGCAGCGGAACTCGGCCGCACTGGCCCCGTCGCCCTGATCTGCCCAGGAGCACGGTCATGACCCCCACGCCGATTACCGTCACCCTGCGCCAGCTGGCCAAGCGTCACCTGAGCGAAGGCGAACTTAGCGCCTGCCTCAAGCTCTGCGATGCCCGCCGCGCCTTTCTGCGCAACGATCCTGAAGCCGCAGACCGGCTGATCAACGCCTATCACCGCGAAACCGGCAAGGTGATCGCTGTTCGTATGAGGGACGCAGCATGATCCCCGCCCTTATTCGATACGCGACCATTGCGCTGTGCCTCGCCACGCTGGCAGCACTTAGCATTGAGCTGATGCGCCATGTGCACTGCCACATTGAGCAAAAGCCGTTGCCCGCCCTGCCGAACACCTCCCTGAAACTCCTTCGCGCGACCATCCTCCTCCTCCCGGTCGCGCTGTGGGTGCTGCAATGACCTGCAGCCCCCATACCGCCCGGGCCCGCTCCGAGATCACCACTCACGCGAAATCCGCCCACATCGGAGCGGGCCAAGGCTGATGGGCACCCATTTCCCATACGACCGCCACTGGCGCTTTGAGATCGGCGCGGTCGTGACGTGGATCCACTCGCTTCAGAACGATGGAAAGCGCCACGAACTCGGCCACGTCACCAGCTTCGCCCAAGACGATCTGAAGAACGTGATGATCCGCGTCCGCTGGCAGGACGGCCGCACCGACGACGTCGCCCCCGGATATCTCAGAACCCAAAAGGATTGAGAATGAATAAGCACATCGAAATCGCGGCTGACGATACGCTCGCGCCGCTTTGCAAGCTCTACCTGCATGAAATCAACCCGCGCCAGAACGGTTCGCCGGAAGACACTGAGGCGATGGCCGCGTCGATCGAGATCAACGGCCTGATCCAGAACCTTGCGGGCTTCGAGGATCCGGACAAGCCCGGCAAGATCGGCATCGTGGCTGGTTGTCCTTTGGATTGTGTTATGTTGGCGGCGGTATATAATGGAGGTATAGGCGATCCCAGTCAAGGTGACGTCCGACGCGATGGTCGCTCGGGCATGGGCTGGTGCGGAATCGGCCACACAGAAACCGCTGCACCCGGCCGACGAGATCCGCGCCTATGCTGCCATGGCTGAGCAAGGCAACTCCCCCGACATGATCGCTCGCGCCTTCGCCCAGACCGAGGCGCATGTGAAGCGCCGCCTTGCCCTGTCCAAGCTCTGCCCCGAGGCGCTGGACGCGCTGCGCGCTGATCACATCACCCTCGATGTCGCCAAGGCGCTGACCCTGGCAAACGATACCGCAGCGCAATTGTCTGTCCTGACCTCGGCGCGCGCCGGCGGCTGGCATGCTGGTCGGGTTCGCGCTGCCCTGACACCCGACATGATCAGCAGCACCGACCGGCGCGCCCGGTTCGTCGGGCTGGTACGCTACATCACAGAAGGTGGCAGCGTTACAGAGGATCTCTTTGACGAGCAGTCCTACCTGCACGACGAGGCGCTACTCGACAAACTCTTCAAACAGAAGCTCGACCATGAAGCCGAGCAGCTGCGCAAGGAACAAGGCTGGCAGTGGGTGAAGACCGTCGAGGGCACCTGGACCGACCATAATATGACCCTGAAATACGAGTATCTGCGCAAGCAGGAAGTCGAGCTCCCCATCGCTGATCAGGACAGACTGACAGAACTGCAAGATCAACAGTTTGAAGAAGGCTTCAGCGATGCCGAGCTCGACGAGCTGGACGCACTGCGCAAACGTCGCGCTGGCGACTTCACCGACGAACAGAGAGAGACCGGCGGCATCATCGTGCTGGTCGACCACCACGGCGAGATTAAGATCGACGGCGCCTACCGCGAAAGAGCGAAGTCCGAAAAGGGAACCGGCTCAGACAGTAACCGCGGCTCAGCTGCACCAGCCAAACCGGACCTGACCCAATCAGGCAAAGAGGATCTGCACCGCATTGCTTTGCTCGCCATGCAGACAGCCCTGATCGAAAAGACCGAGCTCGTGCTCGATCTCTTCGCATGGCAGCTCGAGCGTGGCGCGCCAACCTACTCCAACCCCTTTGCGATCACGCTGACCGATCAGAAGATCACCGGCGAGAAAGAGGATGCGTGGCCGATCGATCAGCGGCTGGCCGAGACTAAGAACGGCGCAAACCTCGGCATAAGCAACGCCAACGCGGCCGACGACTTCGCCGCCTTCAGAGCGAAGGGAAAGAAGTACCGCAATACTGTTTTGACGCGACACATCACGCGCACGCTCTGCGCGCACACCCATGATCGCGCAGGTCTCGGCCCGATGCTTCTCGAGCTGACCGGCGCCTCAATTCGCAAGGTCTGGACGCCGGACGCCGCGACCTATTTCAGCCGTCTCTCTGTCGGCGCACTCGAGGCGCTATGGGCCGAGCTGCTGGATCTCGACCAAGACGATGAACAGCGCGCCACCTTCGCAAAGCTGAAGAAAGGCCAGAAGGCGAAAGAGCTCGAAATCCTCTTCGCTGACGCCTCGGTGCGAGAAGCGCTCGGCCTCAGCCGCGAACAGGCGAACAAAATCGACACATGGCTGCCGCCGGAGATCCGCACAGCCTGACGAAATGCGCAGCGCGGTGCTGCGCATCCCCCGTCGCGAGCATGTCGCTCACCACCCTTGGCCGGGGCGACGGGGGCAACAAAAACTAACTGCCGGAGCTCCTTCAGATGGCTGGTAACGCCCCAGACTTTTCGCTCGAATATGACGAACCGCCGTTCGTGTCGCCTTGTGGCGAGGTCGAGGATTGCAGCTCCGGAACTAGCTTTATCCGGCTCCTATGGGAACCAGAGGAACCGATCTGCGGCCCCGGTCTGCGCTACACAACCGAGCAGTGCTACGCCTTCCTCGATGGCGATCCGATCCCCCTGAACCCGGTTGAGGCAGTCCCACTCCCCGCTTCGGCGCTCCTACTCGGCGGCGCACTAATCGTCACCCTTCTTTTGATCACGATCCTGCGGATCAAAAAATAACGGAGAAACCCCATGGCAGACCCTCGAAGGCCCGTACAAAGACCCGACGCAGCAACTCAAAACGCTGTTCGCCAGATTGCGCATACGCACCTTTTGGCAGTGACCGAGGAGGGCGCGAAAAACATCGGCTGCACCGGAGCGTCGTTTGTCATCTTGGGGCTCGGGATCTGGGCTGAAGAGCTCGCCGAACTCGACGGCAAAGCATCGGCTCAGATGCTTCGGGCGCTCGCCGACCTTTACGATCCGACCTCCAACCAGCCGAAGAAATTTAACGCTGAGAAAAAGAGGCGCAGTGCCGTCGATCGCCTTCTCGCCGCCGTCGACCTCGACATGGCAACGCCGGGCGGGCGCGCCTAACCCAAACTATCGACCCGGATAGAGAAATGACTGAACCGGACATTCTCATGATTAGAACCCAGATCGATCAAAGAGCCGCAGCTCTGCGAAAAGAAGCTGAAGCTCTAGAAGCCTTATCACCAGCATTCATCAGGGCGATTGCCGACGCGCAGATAGAGGCAAACAAAGGCTGGCGCCCCGATGGAAAGACTCTTGTGGATGTCCGAGTTCACTTTTGCCCCGAATGCGGTGCCCCCGGACTGAATACATGCTGGGGGTACTGGGCTCACGTTTGCGGCGCTGGTTTCGATTCAGAAGGCTATACGACGCGCGCCTGCGACGTGCAGCTCGCTCGAAAACAACAAGACAAGTCCAACTAACCCCGGAGGCCGATATGACAAGCATGACGCGGAGAGGATTTCTAGGCAGATCGACGGCGCTGGCTGCGTCTGCCATGCTGCCAATCCCGAAAGCAATGGCCCTGGTCGCGGGGAAAACCCAAAATTTGCAGTGGTTCGCGGTCGGCACTGACGAAATACTATACCCTTACCTTAGCACCTCGATTGAGGGCGCCGCACGGCAGTATGCCCACGAATTCGGGCACACGGTCGGTGAGGAATGCCCTGAATGCGGAGAAGCAAACTGCGTCGATCACAACGATGACTTGGACGCCCCGGTGCCTTGGATCGAAGAAAACGGCTTTGCCTTTGATAGCAAATTGCCCTTGGACCGCGACCCATCGTTAGCCGAATGGATCAAGGCGGGATGCAACGTCCCGTGCGAAGGCTGCGACTACGGCGAGCCGACGGAATGCGAAATGTTTGACGGGCAAGCACTCTGCGAAGAGTGCCTGCAAATCGCTCGCGTGAAGATGCTGGATCGCAAGGTCGGCACGACGCCAGACACGCCGATCTATCAACCAAGATTCGACCATTACAACTAACCCCGGAGGCCACATGACCGACCCTTTCGCCACTGTAGTCCGCCTCATGTGGGTTGACGACCTGATTGAGGAAGAAGGGCAGATTCAGCGCAGCGACATCGCGCGCGCGTTTCGCATGTCGACACAGCAGGCCAGCCATGACTTGCGAAGATACATGCAACTGAACCCACGCCGGATCGCCTACGATCCATCGGCTCGCTGTTACATACAGGTCGAAGGCTCGAATCCTCTGTTTACACGCGGCCACCGCTGCGCAGCGGCCGACATAGTTTCGGCTGTGGCAGAACATTACCCCACCCAAAAGCAGCCCAGCTAACCCGGGAAACCGCGCAATGCTACATGACTTTCCACCTCGCCTCATGCCCGCGCCACTCGCAGCACGTTACATCGGCGTTTCCGAAAGCACTTTGCGCAAGCTCGATCTTCCCCGCAAAGAACTCGGCGGGAAAAGAGTTTACGACAAGGCCGACCTTGACGCCTACGCGGATTCTTTGCCGTATGAAGGCTCGGATACAAGCAAAGGGACCGACGAGTGCGACGATATCTTCAGGGTAGTACGGTGACGCTCAAGTATCTGACCAGCTCAACAAACAGCGCGGGCGTTACTTACTATTATTTGCGCCTGAAGGGCGTAAAGACGGCCCTCGGCCGAGGTCCACTGGATAGCCCCGAATTCCTTGCACGATACAGCGCGGCCCTAGGCGACGATCGTCAGAAAAGCCGGCGGGTAAAAGAAAACTCGGTCGCAGCCGTCTGCAACGCCTTTAAAGCGGGCACCACCTACAAGACGAAATCCGACGCTTACCGGGGCACACTCGATCGACATATGGCAGCGATCTCAGACGCCTACGGGGACGCACCGATCGCCGGAGTGAAACCACATCACATCAGGGCCGACCTCAACCGGCTCAAACCACACGCTGCGAATGACCGACTGAAAACATGGCGCCTGCTTTGCACCTTTGCCAACGAGGCTAACCTATCCCCCATCAACGCCACAGATGGCGTAAAGCGCGGAGCCTTGCCAAAGAGCGACGGGCACACACCTTGGAGCGCAGATGACATTGCAGCGTTCCGCGCACAGTGGGGAATCGGAACGATCCAGCGGCTTGCTATGGAGCTGCTCTACTGGACCGGATCGCGGACAATTGACGCCGTCCGCCTTTCTCCTTCAATGGTGGGATCCGATGGCGTCCTGAGCTTCACACAAGCCAAGACAGGCGGCAAAGCCTACGTCCCGTGGACCTGTACCCTGCCCGCCTGGGCATCCAGCTTTGAGCACGATCGGGAGCACCTTTTTGCCTGTCTCAGATCCGGGTGCTTCACCTATCTTGAAACCAACGCCGGCAAGGTCCGGTCTCGGGACGGGCTGTCCAATTTAATCAGCGCGGCGACCCGCGAAGGTCTATCCGCTCATGGACTCCGAAAAAGCCGCTTAACAGCCATTGCTGAAGCGGGCGGTTCAGCATCTGCGATTATGTCTTGGGGCGGTCACAAGAGCCTCTCAGAGGCCGAGGCATACGTCAGCACAGCCAACAGGAAAGCGGTACTTATCGGCAGAGAACAAATGCAGAAAAGTGCCAACACCTGAAAACAAAGTGCCAACACACCACCTTAACTAACTGATTTATTTATATAGAATTTCCATATGGCATTCCCCTACGGGCTGCCACTTTTCCTTTCCCTGAAATGTCGTCGACTACCAGCCTCTGGTGCGGGAATTCACAGGTGTTTTGCGTCGGTTCGGCATATGCAGCGATTATTGCGCCGCCATAGTCATGCCACTTTGAAGGGCGAACCTGTGGGTATGTCGGGAGGGTTGCGTATGGGATTGCTGTCACGCATCAGGTCGTTGTTTCACCGTCGCAAGGCGCGCGGCGGCTTTGGCACTGGTTCTTTTCTGCCGGGCGAGCGCGCGCGGAATCAGACTGGCCCGACGACGCAGGAGAAGGCATGGCGGAATGCCTCGGCGCGGATGCACAAGCGATCCGAAAGCGAGTTCGGGCGGTTGCTGCGCAAGTAGGTTTACAGGTTTACGGCAAGGCGTCGTAGATTTGGCGCAGCGTGGTCGGGACGGCGTTTCTGCACGGAAGTGCTTTTTGACGGAATCCGTTACTTTAGGACAGGCTTGCGCAGCCTCAGGCTAGGCGGGTTAAAGCCATTGGCAATCGAGCGAGGCGGTGTCGCGAAACTTAGCCATAAAAACAATCCAAAACTGCTCTACATTCGGGAAGCTCCCTTGAACAACTGGGAAAGGTTGCCGTGCCGTGAGATCCAGTCGTGGAATCGGGAATCGTGGCGCTTCACGCCGCTCTTGTAGCGGGGCTTCCCACCGGGCAGATCATCTATTTCGAAAAGTTCTTCGGGTCAAAGGGCCGACGAGGACTTGTCGCGGGTGGATGGGCGTTATCGACAAGCTGCGTAAGTCGACCATGGCAAAGCCTTTTGCCATGGCGCGCTGGTTCGGCTGGTCCTGCCCTGCTGACGGCTCAGAACAGCGCCAGCGTGAGGCCGAGCGCGGTGATGGAGATGAACACCCACGCCGCAGCGCCGAGCATTAGCGGTCGCACGCCCTTGGCGCGGAGCTTGCGGATGTCAGTCTCTAGCCCCATCGCGGCCAGCGCCACGGTCAGCAGAAAGCCGGTCAATGTGATCAGCCCGTCATGCAGCGTGCCTGGCAGGGTAACGACGGAATTCAGCAGGACCATCGCGAGGAAACCGAACACGAACCAAGGTGTCGGCGCTCGGCCGGTGCTGCCCTCGCCGCTGCGCGACATGAAAAGACCGATGGCAAGGATCAGCGGCGCCAGCAGGATCACGCGGCTCAGCTTGGCGACAGTGCCGGTCTGACCGGCGACTTCCCCGCCCTGAAAGGCGGCGGCGACGGCCTGCGCGACTTCGTGGATCGCGGCGCCCGACCAGAGACCGTAGCTTTCGCTGGAGAGTTGCAGCCCATTGCCGATAACCGGGAACAGCAGCATCGAGAGCGAACCGAACACGGTGACGCAGGCAATGGCATAGGCGACGTCTTCGTCCGAGCCGCGGGTAACGGTATTGGTGGCGATCACGGCGGACGCGCCACAGACCGACGTACCGGCGGCGATCAGTTCGGTCAGTTTGCGTTCGACGCCAAGAATACGCCCCATCGCCTTGGTGAACAGAAACGTCCCAAGCAGGGTTGTCGCAACGATTGCAAAACCACGCAAGCCGACTTCGCCCAATTGGGTCAGCGTAAGTTGAAGGCCCAGCAGGATAATCGCCCCGCGCAGCAGCTTTTTCAGTGAGAATGTGATGCCCGGCGCAACCGCAGGAATGGCGCCAAGCGTGTTCCGCCAGAGCATGCCCAGCACCATCGCCACGACGAGCGGGCTGAGACCGGGAATGTTCGTGAACCGCTGAACACCCGTTGCAATCGCCGCGATCACCAAGGCAAGCGCCAGTCCCGGCGCGATGGCGCCCGCAGCTTTCGCAATCGCTTCAAGACGTTTCGGTTCGTCGCCGGTCAACCGGTCGAGGGTTTGGGTATTCATCTTGGTCTCCGTCGTTTGGAGCGGAATATCCACTTGACGTATCAATCAATCCAGCGAGTTATAATTGTCAAAACGTTCGATTTTACTTATTGGAAAACTATGACCCTTGAACAGCTTCGTATCTTTCTGGCCGTGGCGGATCGTCTGCATGTGACCCGTGCGGCGGATGCGCTGAACCTCACGCAATCGGCGGTGAGCGCCTCGATCTCGGCGCTGGAAAATCGCCATGATATCAAGCTCTTTGATCGCGTGGGGCGGCGCATCATCCTGACCGAGGCAGGCGATGCGCTGGTGCCCGAGGCACGGCGGTTGCTGGCCCGCGCCGAGGCGGTCGAGATGGTTCTGGAGGATTTCGCCCAGAACACACGCGGCCGGTTGCGGCTTTACGCGAGCCAGACAGTTGCAAATTACTGGCTGCCACAACGCATGGTGACCCTGCACCGGCAGCATCCGGGGATCGAACTGGACCTGCGGGTGGGCAACACGGCGCAGGTTGCGCAATCGGTCGAGGATGGTGACGCCGATCTTGGGCTGATCGAAGGCGAGGTTTCGCAAGGCGAACTGCACCGACAGGTGGTGGCGCGGGATTCGCTGGTGCTCGTGATGGCACGCAGCCACCCATGGTCGGCGCGCCGCGGGATTCCGGTGGCGGATTATGCAACGCAATCATGGGTGTTACGGGAATCCGGCTCTGGCACGCGGTCGGAATTCGAAAGGGTGCTGATCAAGGCGGGACTGACCCTTGCCGATCTGAAGGTCTCGCTCGAACTGCCATCGAACGAGGCGGTGCTTGCCGCCGTCGCGGCGGGGGAATCGCTTAGCGTGATGTCGCGCCGAGCCGCCGTGGCCTCGGGCAAGGCGACGCATATGGTTGATGTGCCGGGCGGCGAGCGGCCCTTTGCCGTGCTGACCCATCCGAAACGCTACCGGACGCGGGCGGTGAATGCGATGATCGAGATATTATCCGCGCCTTAGCGCCGCGATGAATAGTTCGTTGAGCTAAGAAATTGAAATGCGTCCCCGGAGGTGTCCGGCACCGACCGTCCAGAAATAGGGCGTTCCGGATCGGGAAACTGTCGGAAATCAACTTTCTTTTGCGTAGCGGTTCACATTCCCCCCTGCGGCTGTAGGCTTATCCGCGCAACAAAATTCAAGGAAGACAGATGACCCCAGTCACCAATGCCGACGAAATTTCCGATATCGCCTTTGGCTTCATGGGATCAAAGGCTCTCTTTGCCGCGCTTGAGGTTGGCGTGTTCACGGCGCTGGAGAAATCGGGATCGGCCACGGCTGAGGAACTGGCAAACGATCTCGACGTGCATATCGACCGGATGACGACGCTGCTGACCTCGCTGGTGGGGATCGGGCTGATCACCGTTGAAGAAGGCAGCTTTTCCAATGCTCCGGCGAGTTCGGCGTTTCTGGTGAAGGGGGCGAAATACGACTTTGGCGATTACCTGCGCCTTCAGGTGGGACGCCAGATGTACGGTTTGCTTGACCAGATCGAAGGCGTGATTTCCGGGGACATGGATGAGGGCGACACCAAGTCCTATGCGCAGTGGTTTTCTGATCCGGAAGAGGCGCGGCTTTATTCCGAAAGCCAGCATGCGGGCTCGCTTGGTCCGGCGCGGCAGATGGCCAAGGCGCTGGATCTCACAAACGCCAAGTCGATGCTGGACGTGGGCGGCGGCACCGGTGCCTATTCGATTACCTTCTGCAAGAACGCGCCGCAGCTGTCCTCGACCGTGCTCGATTTCCCGAACGTGGCCAAGCTGGGTCGCGATTACGTGGAAAAGGCGGGGCTTTCCGACCAGGTTTCCTATGTCGAAGGCAACGCGCTTGAAGCGGAATGGCCAAAGGGTCAGGACATCGTGCTGATGTCCTACCTGTTTTCCGGTGTACCCGGCGATACGCACAAGCGATTGATCAAGCAGGCATTTGATGTGCTGAACCCGGGCGGTACGCTGCTGATCCACGATTTCGTGGTGAACGAGGACCGCACCGGGCCCAAGCTGGCCGCGCTCTGGCAGTTGCAGCACACGGCATTTACGCCCGAGGCACGCTCGCTTGACGATGGCTGGCTGAGCGAGGCGCTGAAGGAAGCTGGGTTCGAGGATGTCTCGGTCGGCACGATGATCCCCGAGATGACAATGCTGGCGACCGGGCGCAAAGCCTGATCGCAAGGGTATCGGCCCGCCTTTCGGCGGGCCTTTTCTTTATTCCGAGGCCGCCAGCAGGCTGGCGTTGCCCCCTGCCGCTGTTGTGTCGACGCAGAGGTGACGTTCGACCACGTAGCGTTCCGGGCAGATGACCTGCGTCTCCAGCGGCGTGATGGCCCCCGGTCGACCGGCCAAAGCGATGCGCAGGCCCCGCGTCCAGTCCGAGGCACCGGCAGCAGCCACTGCCGCGACCTCCTTTAGTTCGGCCAGCTCCCCTGCCCCGACCGTGCCGTCGAAGGCGACGATCGGCACGCCCGCGTCCTTGAGCGCACGCGTTGCCTCAACCGCGCCCGGCGCGGCCACGATGACGCCGCAGCCTGCGCCCAGCGCCTGCACGGCCTGTGCCACGGCGATTTCGGCAGTCGGGCCGAGGCAGAGAACGGAGCCTTTGGCATACATGCGCAGCCGGTTGGTTTCGCCGGTCGGCCCGGGCAACGTCTGCGGGGTCGTGTCGAAAGCGGCGGTTTCCGAAAGCGCCTTGCGGATAATTCCGCTGCGACCGCTCAGCGCGTGACGGAGAACCGAGACCCGGTCGGGTCGTGCCGCCCAGTTGCGCGCGTCGAGCCCGTTGATCGCCTTTTGCAGATCCGAGACTTTGACTGGGTCCGCATCGGGGCCGGGCAGTTCCTCGACCTTAGCCGTGCGCCGGAAACGGGTCAGGTAAAGCGGACCGCCCGCTTTGGGGCCGGTGCCGGAAAGACCTTCGCCGCCAAAGGGTTGTGAGCCGACAATCGCGCCGATCTGATTGCGGTTGACGTAAATGTTGCCAACGTTGAGCCGGTCGGTGATATGCTGCACGCGGTCGTCAATCCGCGTGTGCAAGCCAAAGGTCAGCCCGTAGCCGCGCCCGTTGATCGCCGCGACCACATCGTCGATTTCACGCGATTTAAAGCTGGCGACATGCAGGACCGGCCCGAAAATCTCACGCTCGAGATCGTCGATGCCCGAGACATCGACAACGGCGGGTGTGACGTAATTCCCCTTGGAAGGAATTTGCATTTTCTTCAGCACCTTGCCGGATTTCTCCTGCGTGGCGACATAGCCCGATATATCGGCCTGTGCCTCGCCGTCGATGACCGGAGAGACATCGATATCGGTGCGCCAGGGATCGCCGATATGCAGCGCGTCCATCGCGCCGTAGAGCATGTGCAGCAGCCTGTCGCGCGCGTCCTCCTGCACGTAGAGCATACGCAGGGCAGAGCAGCGCTGACCGGCGGACTGGAAGGACGAGATCAGGATGTCGCGCACCGCTTGTTCGGTCAGGGCGGTGGAATCGACGATCATCGCGTTGAGACCACCGGTTTCCGCGATCAGCACCGCATTGGGACCGGCGTTTTCGGCCAGAACCTTGTGGATGATCTGCGCCACCTCGGTCGAGCCGGTAAAGCAGACACCGGCGATGTCGGGATCGCTGGTCAGCGGCGCGCCGACTGTCGGGCCATCCCCCGGCAAAAGCTGAAGCGCCGCATCGGGCAGCCCTGCCTCGCGCATCATCTGAACGGCGCGGGTGGCAATGATCGGTGTCTGCTCGGCCGGTTTGGCCAGTACCGCGTTGCCTGCCGCAAGTGCCGCCGCGATCTGGCCGGTAAAGATCGCGAGCGGGAAGTTCCACGGGCTGATGCAGACAAAGACACCGCAGGCCTCGCCCGGTTCTTCCAGTTCCAGACGTTCGGCCTCATTTGCGTAGTAGCGCAGGAAATCGACGGCTTCTCGGACCTCGGCGATCCCGTCGAGCAAGGTCTTGCCCGCTTCGCGCGTGGCAATCGCGCAAAGCTCGGCGATATTATCCTCGTAGAGATCGGCGACCTTGCGCAGGATGTCTGACCGCTCTTTCGCCGGGCGCGCGGACCAGTCGCGATAGCCGTCGTGGGCGGATTTCAGGGCTGCGCTGACCTCGTCTGCCGTGGCCTCCTGCACCTTTCCGACGACACGGGCCGGATCGGCGGGCGAGACCGCGTCGCGGGGCGTACCTTGCGGCGCGCGGCTTCCCGCCAGCATTGGTGCCGCGTCCCATGTGGCGTCGGCCCATTTTTCCCGTTCGGCCAGAAGCGGCAGGATCGAGGCCGGTTCGTTGACCCGATAGCCCCGCGAATTTGCGCGCTCCGGCGCAAAGAGTTCCCCCGGCAGGCGGATGTTCGGATTGGCGATCTTGCCGCCCAGCGCGAGCACCTCGCTGACCGGGTCCTGCGCGATTTCGCTGGCCGGAATGGTCGTATCAACGATCTGGTTCACGAAGGAGGAGTTCGCGCCGTTTTCGAGAAGCCGCCGGACCAGATAGGCCAGCAAGTCGCGGTGCGCGCCCACCGGCGCATAGATCCGGCAACGGGTGCCTTCGGATTGCTTGACGATGCCGTGCAAAGATTCTCCCATGCCGTGAAGGCGCTGGAACTCAAAGCTTTGCTTGTCATTGCCCGCCATGGCCACGACTGCGGCGCAGGTATGGGCGTTATGCGTGGCGAATTGCGGGTAAATACGGTCGCGCTTGTCCATCAAAAGCTGGGCGCAGGCCATGTAGCTGACATCGGTGTTGACCTTGCGGGTGTAGACCGGAAAGCCGTTTACCCCGAGTTCCTGCGCCAGCTTGATTTCCGTATCCCAGTAGGCGCCTTTCACCAGTCGGACCATGATCTTGCGATCCAGCCGTTCCGCGAGCGCGTAAAGCGTTTCGATCACCGGTGCGGCGCGGCGGCCATAGGCCTGCACCACCACGCCGAACCCGTCCCAGCCCGCAAGTTCCGGGTCATCCATCAGCGCCTCGATCACGTCGAGCGAAAGATCGAGACGATCCTGTTCCTCGGCGTCGATGTTGAAGCCGATATTGGCGCGGGCGGCCTGCCGGACGAGGTCGCGGGCGCGCGGCACCAGTTCTTCCATCACCTGCGTCTTGTGGGTGGTTTCGTAGCGCGGATGCAACGCAGAAAGCTTGACCGAGATGCCCGGGCTGGAGCGCACATCGCCGGTGGCCTGTTTCGCAATCGCCGCGATGGCCTTGGCATAGGCGGCGTGATAACGCTGCGCATCCTCGTCGGTGCGCGCCGCTTCGCCCAGCATATCGTAGGAATAGGTATAGCCCTGCTTTTCCAGCTCACGGGCGTTTTTCATGCCGGATTCGATGGTTTCGCCCAGTACGAACTGACGCCCGAGGATCTTCATCGACTGGCTGACAGCGGTACGCACCACCGGTTCGCCCATACGCTTGACCAGACCGCGCAGAGCGCGGGTCGGTCCCTTTGGGTCGTCCTCGAGCACCTTGCCGGTCAGCATCAGCGCCCAGGTCGAGGCGTTGACCAGCGACGACGACGAATGGCCAAGGTGCGCACCCCAGTTCGACGGTTCGATCTTGTCGTTGATCAGTTCGTCAATCGTATAGGCGTCGGGCACGCGCAAGAGCGCTTCGGCCAGACACATGAGGCCCACGCCCTCTTCGGTCGATAGACCGTACTCGGCAAGAAACGCCTCCATCATCGTGGGCGATGTTTCGCGGCGCACCCGTTCGACGTATTGCGCGCCCGCTTCGGCGATGGTCTTGCGTTCTGCCTCGGAGAGGCGGATACGCTGCATCAGCCCCTCGATCGCGTCGGCTTCGCTGATCTTGTATTGTGCGCGCACGTTCTGGCGCGCGGCATCGGCGCTGCTGGAAAGTTCGGCTTCGAATTTCGTCATATCTGTTCTCCTTCGGTCACGCGGGCGGCGCTTTGGCAGGGCCATGCCCACGTTCGACGGGGATCGGATCGATGTCCCACCCCTCAACAATGCGATTTTCGGCCTGCTTCAGAAAGAGGCCTGTTGATTATTGTCGGATCAGAAGGACCGTCGGCGGCCTGTGACGCTTGAGACCGGGCAAAAACAAGGCGCCGGAGGGCGGCAGGAAAGCGCCCTGCGTCAGCAGGACCGCGCCCACCTCGCGAACGGTATTGCCGTCTGATGCCGGAAGGAACATCTGCATGCCCATGGTTAATCCGAATGCCTCAAGCCTGCCGCGCATTAGACATGAGACAGTTCTCACTGCAAGGAAAGCTTTCGACATGCGTGCGGCCGCATCCCGGAAAAGCGGCGCGTGGACCTGTGCAACCGGCTGAGAGGATTGAGAATTTGCATTGCAGCCGGTCTCGGGTAAGCTGAGAGCCGTATCTCGGGTCCATGAGTACAGGTTTGTCGGGAATTTGGTCATGTTGAGAGTTGGCGGTATCGGTCTGGCGTTCTTGTTGTTGTCCATCGGCAGCTTGGCCCCGGCTCAGGACATGTTCGAGGGCGACACACTGACCGGCGAGAGCGAGGACGCGGGGGAACTGCTGCCGCGTCCCCTGCCCGAATTCGACGATTTGCTGACCGATGAGACAGAGTCGGGTACGTACCCGCTGTTTCCCATTCCGGAACCGGAAAGCGAGACCGTCGAACTGCCATCCTTCCCCGGCAACAGCTTTTCCAGCGGACGGACCATCGTTACGGTCGCACCGTCGCACCCGCCGATGATCATCGATCCAAAGCCCGCGCGCCCGCCGATCACCAATGCGCCGATGGTGCCGGGCAACCAGCTCTCCGAGCGCCATATCGGCCCGAGGCTTTATGATTTCGAATTCCGGGATTACGGCATTCCGGTCATCCCTTACCTGTATCCGGGGCCGATGTTCGGGCCGACACCGCTGCGCGTTCCCGGTGCGGGGCTGATTGCGACGAACGATCTTTACGGCGCGCTGGGAGGCGGTCGCCCGGTTCTGCTGATCGACGTGCTGGGGGGCGAGCGTATCATTCCGGGTGCGCGGCGGGCACCGGGGCTGTCGGCCTCTGGCGATTTCGACGACCGGGTGCAGCGGCGGGCGCGACGCTGGCTGGACAGGGCGACCGGCGGGCATCGCGATCTGCCCATCGTTGTCTACTGCGCCGATCCGGAATGCTGGCATGGCTATAACGCGGCGCTGCGCGTGGCCGCCGCCGGGTATCGCAATGTTCACTGGTATCGTGGCGGGTTGCGGGCGTGGGAAATGGCAGGGTTCAACACCGTGCCCGCCGATTAACGCCCCCGCCGGAACTAAGCCCTTAGCCGCCGGTCATGTCGCGCAGGTAAAGCACGTCCCCGTGGCGCGGGACCTGAAAATACCTGTGCGAAGCCAGCCGGAAACCGTTTGCCACCATATGCGCGTCGATGTCTTCGAATTTTGCGCCGCCGTCGTAGATCGGTACGCGCGAGACCTCGCATTTGCACATGTCAAATGACTGCAGCCCGGCGCCAAGTCCCTGAAGTACTTCGAATTCATGCCCCTGCACATCGACGACAAGCATGGATTTCGTGAACCCCGCGAGATCGATGCCATGCGCCTTGAGGATCTGGGGCAGCGACTGGGCCGCGATTTCGAGGACTTCGCCGCTTTCACCGGCCTCGGGAAAGCGCTGCGACAGAAGGTCGGTCGCCCGGTGAACCGAGGAAGAAGCGCCGTCGCCCTTGAAGCGGTGAAACTGCATGGGCTTGCCCGGTTTCGCCGACACCAGCGCGCATTCGGTCAGGTGCCGGGTCGTTCCGTCGCGCTTGGCCATTTCGGTGACGAGCCGCTTGTAGGTCTCGGGGTCCGCTTCGACCCAGAGGACGGTCTTGGCGCCGCAGCTTTCATAAAAACCCGCGTCTTCGCCCCAATGCGCGCCCACGTGAACGATAAGGTCCACCGGGGCATTCCGCTCCATCAATAGCTCGTATTTCGACGCCCGAAAGTATTTGCGCCACGCGTCCGGGACCACCCGCTTCGCGGCGCGCTCGATCTTTTTGAGCCCCTGCATCCGTATCTCCAACTGCCTCACAAGTTTCTTACCAGCCTGCTTGCACAGGGAAAAGCCATGCCATAAGCCTTTGGCAGACCGGAGGCTGTGATGACTTTTCCCCAACTCGAAGAGCTGAGATCGCTGGCAGATCCGGAAAAGGCAGCCGGTATGGCGTCGTATCACAAGGCGCCCCGGACCTACCTTGGCATTTCCGTTCCCCAGATCACCGACCTGTCCAAGACGTGGCGGGCCGAGCTGGATGTCGAGGCGCGTGTCGCGCTTGCCGATGCGCTCTGGCAGAGCGATATCCACGAGGCCCGCATCGCCGCAGCCAAACTGCTGACGCAGGCCCGGCTGCGCCCGGATGAAACCGCATGGGCGCTGATCTGTTCCTGGGTGCCGGATTTCGATGCGTGGGCGATCGCCGATCACGCCTGCGATGCCGGACAGCGCCGCCTGCTGGCCGATCCCTCACGGATCGATACGGTCGAGACCTGGACGACCTCCGAGGCCATGTGGACCCGCCGCGCGGCACTTGTCACCACCCTGCCCTGGACCAAGCAGAACAACCCAAAGCCACAAGAGCTTGAGGTGCGGGACCGGGTGCTGGGCTGGGCCGCGACATACGTGGATGACCAGCAATGGTTCATTCAGAAAGCCATTGCATGGTGGCTGCGCGAGTTGTCCAAACACGACGCGCCAAGGGTCATCGCCTTTCTCGACGCCCATGGTGACCGGATGAAGCCCTTTGCCCGCAAGGAAGCGGCCAAACACTTGGCGAAACAGTAACCTTTCGGCGATCCATCCGTGCATCCCGGTCAAGACGGCACTTGCCCGGACCCTTTGCGGCGACTACCTATTGAGACATGAACGCTCCCTTGATTGATCCATTCGCCCGCGCGATCACCTACCTGCGCGTTTCGGTCACCGACCGATGTGATTTCCGCTGCGTCTATTGCATGTCCGAGAACATGACCTTTCTGCCCAAGAAAGAGTTGCTGACGCTCGAAGAGTTGGACCGGATGTGTTCGACCTTTATCGGGCTTGGTGTCGAAAAGCTGCGGATCACCGGCGGCGAGCCTCTCGTGCGGCGCGGCATCATGACGTTTTTCGATTCCATGACGCGGCATCTGGAGAGCGGCGCGCTGAAAGAACTGACGCTGACCACCAACGGTTCGCAGCTGGAACGCTTTGCCGACGATTTGTATGCCGCCGGTGTGCGCCGGGTGAATATCTCGCTCGACACGCTGGATGAGGACAAGTTCGCCGCGATCACCCGCTGGGGCCGCTTGGCCCAAGTCATGCGCGGGATCGACGCGGCGCAGCGCGCCGGGCTGCGGGTCAAGATCAATGCCGTGGCGCTCAAGGGCTTCAATGAGCCGGAACTGCCCCGGATCACCGAATGGTGCGCCGAGCGCGACATGGACCTGACCTGGATCGAGGTCATGCCGATGGGCGATATCGGCAACGAGGACCGGCTGGACCAGTACTGGTCGCTCAAGGACGTCCGTGCCACCTATGCCGAGAATTACACCGTGACCGACCTAGCCGAACGCTCGGGCGGTCCGGCCCGCTATGTGCGGCTTGAGGAAACCGGGCAGAAAATCGGTTTTATCACCCCGCTCAGCCATAACTTCTGCGAAAGCTGCAACCGGGTGCGCCTGACCTGCACCGGCGAATTGTTCATGTGCCTGGGCCAGGAAGACAATGCCGATCTGCGCGCGCCGCTCAGGGCGCATCCGGAAGACAATGCCCCGCTTGAACAGGCCATTCGGGCGGCGATCTCGCACAAGCCCGAGGGCCATGATTTCGACTATTCCCGTCGTCGGCTCGACGGGCAGATGTCTCGCCACATGAGCCACACGGGCGGCTGATGACCGCGCCTGCCGCATCGACGGCACTGTTCCGCATCTACCGTGGCCTGACCCGCGCGGGCCTGCCGCTTGCCTTTCGCAGCGTCGCTCGCAAACTGCGCAGCCACGGCGTCAGCGAAGACCGTATCGCCGAACGGTTGGGGAAACCGACCGAGCAACGACCCAAGGGACCGCTGGTCTGGATCCATGCGGCGAGCGTCGGCGAAAGCCTTGCGGTGCTGACCCTGATCACCCGTCTGGCCGAACGCCTGCCCGCGCATCATTTCCTGATCACCTCGGGCACCGCGACCTCGGCCGAGCTGATCGCCAAGCGTCTACCTCCGCGTACCCGCCACCAGTTCGCCCCGCTGGATTCCGAAGACCCGATCCGCCGTTTCCTTGGCCACTGGCGCCCCGATGCCGCGATCTTCGTCGAAAGCGAAATCTGGCCGCTGATGCTGGTGCGGGCCCGGCAAAGCGGCGCACGGCTCGCCCTTGTCAATGCGCGGCTTTCCGAGAAGTCCGTGCAGGGCTGGCAAAAGTTCCCCAAAACGGCGGCCTATGTGCTGGACCAATTCGACCTGTTCCTGACCCAAAACCCCGAGAATTCCGCGAACCTGCGCGCGATGGGCGCCGCGCCCGACCGGATCGAAACCGGGTTCAACCTCAAATCGACCTCGGCCCCGCTGCCGGTTGACGATGAGACGGTTTCTGCCTTCCGCGAGGCTTTGGGGCAGCGGCCCGCATGGATCGCAAGCTCCACCCATCCCGGCGAGGAAGAAATCGTGTTGGCGGCGCATCGCAAGCTTCTGGAACGGCACCCGGACCTCTGCCTGATCCTGATCCCCCGCCACCCCGACCGCCGGGGAGAGGTGCGCGGGCTGATCGACAAAGCCGGGATGTCATTTGCAAGCCGGTCGCGTGGGGAATGGCCGCAACCGGATCAAGAGGTCTATCTTGCCGACAGTCTCGGTGAGATGGGAACGTGGTACGCGACGGCCCCGATCGTATTCCTCGGCGGGTCGCTCCTGCCCATCGGCGGCCATAACCCCTATGAACCTGCCGATGCAGGCGCTGCCATCCTGACCGGCCCGCATATCCCGAATTTCGCCGAATCCTACGCACCGCTCTTCTCGCTCGGCGCGGCGCGACAGGTCGCCGATGCAGAGGAAATCTTTCGCGCCGTCGATCATCTGCTCGGCAACACCGGAGAGCTGGACAAGACGCGCAAAGCCGCCGCCGGTTTCGCCAGGGGCCGCCAGTCTCGCCTCGACGAGGTCGCCGACACGGTCTGCACCGCCCTGAACCTGGCGCCCTGACATGCCCGAGCTCTTCGTCACCAATTTCAACCGCAACTTCACCGGCGTCTCGGCCACGGCAGCCAATGTGATCCGCCAGCAAATGAAACATCGCGATCTCGCGCTGGTTGGCTACCCCCTGCCCGGCTGCCCTGCGCCGATCTCGCTGGCCGAGGCCCGGAAAAAGTCGCGAAACACCGGCGACAGGCCCTTCGCAATCTGGCATGTCCGGCGAAATCCCGAAATGCGCGCCGGGATCTGGGCGCGAGACGTGTTGCGCCTGCCGATCCGGCTGGTCTTTACCTCCGCTGCCCAGCGCCGCCATTCCGCCTACCCGCGCTGGCTGATTTCGCGCATGGACGCGGTGATCGCGACAACGCCGAAAGCTGCGGAATTCGTGCCACATGTCCGCGCCACTGTCCCGCATGGTGTCGATACGGACCTGTTCCAACCAAGCGAAGACCGGGAAGCCGACTGGCGAAAAACCGGCTTTGGCGGGCGCGCGGGCATTGCAACCATCGGCCGCATCCGGCCCGAAAAAGGCACCGACCGCTTCGTCGAAGCCATGTTACGCCTGCTACCCGAACAGCCAGACCTCACGGCCCTCGTTCTGGGACGGGCCACGCGCGAACATCAGGCCTTTCTCGACAGGCTCAAGGAAAAGATCGATGCCGCCGGCCTCTCCGACCGGCTGCTTTTCCCCGGCGAAATCGCGCCGGAAGACCTTCCCGCGCTGCTGCGCTCGCTTTCCCTCGTCATGCAACTGCCGCGCTACGAAGGTTACGGCATGGCACCGCTGGAAGGCATGGCGAGCGGCGTGCCCTTCATCGCAACCGATGCGGGCTTCTACCGCCAGTTCTCATGCAATGAGACCACCGGCATCGTCCTGCCCGATGAGGAGCCAGAAAGCGCAGCAAAGACCGCAGCGACCCTCCTCACAAACGCCGACCAACTGGAAACCATGGCCCGAAAAGCAAGACAGATCGCCGTCGAGACATACAGTGCCCGCGCCGAGGCCGATGGCATCGAAGCCGTCTACAACAGCCTCTGGCAGCAAGCCTGACATCAGACGCGACACTCCCGCCCCGCGCCTGCTTTTCCTCTTGCCCAAAATACTCCCGCCGGAGGCATCGCGCGCCAGCGCGATACCCCCGACAGAACGATCAGGCCGCCGGCATGCGGTTTTCGACGATCTCCGCCCACCAGGAACATCCGGCCGGAATCGCCTCGTCGTTAAAGTTATACTCCGGGTGGTGCACCGAGGCGGAATCGCCGTTACCCACAAGGATATAGGCACCGGGGCGTTCCTCGAGCATGAAGGCGAAATCCTCGCCCCCCATGACAAGCGCGGCATCGTCGCAATTGCCCGACACTTTCCGCGCCACGTCGGCGGCGAATTCGGTCTGTTCCTCGGAATTGACCATCACCGGGTAGCCACGGATGTAACGCACGTTGACCGTTCCGCCAAAAGTCGTCGCGATCCCTTCGCAGATCTCCTTGATCCGGGTTTCGGCAATCTCGCGCATCTCCTTGCTCATGGTGCGCACGGTGCCTTTCAACTGTACCCGCTGCGGGATCACGTTGAACGCCTTGGAGGAAGTCTCGAAAGACGTCACCGACACGACAACCTGATCCACCGGATCGGCGTTGCGGCTGGCGATGGTCTGAAGCGCCAGAACCGCCTGCGCCGACATCACCGTGGTATCGACGGTCTCATGCGGCTTGGCCGCGTGACCGCCGCGGCCTTCGAATTCGATATCGAACTGGTCGGTCGCCGCGAAGAACGCGCCGGGACGGATGGCAAAGCTACCGACCGGCAAGCCCGGCCAGTTGTGCATGCCATAGACTTCCTGGATGCCCCAGCGCTCCATCATGCCATCTTCGCACATTTCCCGGCCACCGCCACCGCCTTCTTCGGCGGGCTGAAAGATCACCACGACAGTGCCGTCGAAATTACGCGTCTCGCTCAGGTATTTCGCCGCGCCCAGCAGCATCGCCGTGTGCCCGTCATGGCCACAGGCATGCATGGCGTTGGGGGTTTTCGAGGCATATTCGACGCCGGTCTGCTCATTGATCGGCAGCGCGTCCATATCCGCGCGCAGCCCGATCACCTTGCCCGACCCGTTGCTCTTGCCCTTGATAACACCGACAACACCGGTGCGCCCGATGCCCGTCACGACCTCATCGCAGCCAAAAGCCTCAAGCCGCTCGGCGACCAGCGCGCTGGTGCGATGGGTGTCGAACAGGATTTCGGGGTTTTCGTGCAGATCTCGTCGCCACGTTGTGATTTCATCCTGCAACTCGGCAAAACGGTTTTTGACTGGCATTTTTCAGCTCCTGGACTTTCGGATGTTTCAGACGACAGGCAGGCGCTTTTCGACCAGTTCCGCGAACCAGCTGCACCCTGCGAGAATCGTCTCGTCGTTAAAATTGTATTCCGGATGGTGCAGCCCTGCACTATCCCCATTTCCCACGAAGATGAAGGCCCCCGGGCGGGCGTTCAGCATATAGGAAAAGTCTTCGCCGCCCATGATCAGAGGCGCTTCCTCGCACCCGCCCGAAACCGAGCGGGCGATGTCGGCGGCAAAGGCTGCCGGTTCATCCGAATTGATGGTGATCGGCACGTGGCGCAGGTAGCGGGTTTCCACCGTACCGCCGAATGTCGCGGCGATACCGCTGGCGACCTCGGCGATGCGCTTTTCGATCATGTCCTGCATCTCGGGACTATGGGTACGCACGGTTCCGCGCAGCGCGACGGATTGCGGGATCACGTTGAAAGCATGGCTCGATGTGTCGAACGCCGTCACCGACAAGACGCCCTGCGCGACCGGATCGGCATTCCGGCTGACGATGGTCTGCAGTGCCACGACGATCTGGCTCGCGATGATCACCGGGTCGATGGTCTCATCCGGATGCGCCGCGTGACCGCCCCTGCCGATCACGTCGATAAAGAACTCGTCCGTTGCAGCCATGATCGGACCGGGTCGGATCGCGAACTGGCCAACGGGCATGCCGGGCATGTTGTGCATCCCGTAAACCTCGTCGATGCTGAAACGGTCCATCATGCCGTCATCCACCATCGCCTTGGCGCCGCTGCCCAGTTCCTCGGCCGGTTGGAAGATCACCGCGACCGTGCCATCGAAATTCCGTGTCTCGGCCAGATAGCGTGCGGCGCCCAACAACATGGCCGTGTGTCCGTCATGGCCACAGGCATGCATGACGCCTTCGTTCTGCGACAGGTATTCGGCGCCGGATTGTTCAAGGATCGGTAGCGCATCCATGTCGCCGCGCAGGCCGATCACCTTGCCGCTGGTATCGCTGCGCCCCTTGATGAGCGCGACAACACCGGTGCCGCCCAGACCGGGTATGACCTCATCACAGCCGTATTCAGCCAGCTTTTCGGCAACGAGCGCGCTGGTGCGGTGGGTTTCAAAGCCAAGCTCGGGATGGGCGTGAATGTCACGGCGAATGGCGGTGATATCGCCATGCATCTCGGCAAAGCGGTTCTTGATGGGCATTGTCCTACTCCGTTCTACCGGCCACCGGCGAAGCGCCGGAATTGCCTCCGGCACTGCTGGCCTATCCGGTCAAGGCTGCTGGCTCAGGCCGCAGGCAGCCGTTCTTCAACCAGTTCCGCGAACCATGAACAGCCCACCGGAATGATCTCATCATTGAAGTTGTAGGCCGGGTGATGCACATGCGCGCCGCCGCCATTGCCGAGGAAGATATAGGCGCCAGGGCGTTTTTCGAGCATGAAGGAAAAGTCCTCGCCCGCCATGATCGGCGAGGTTTCCCTCTCGACCTTGCCTGTCACCTTTTCCGCGATTCCGGCGGCGATCTCGGTCTGGTCCTCGTGGTTGACCGTCACCGGGTAGCCTCGCTGATAATCGATATCGGCGGTGCAACCATAAGCCTCGGCGGTGGAGGCGATCAGCTTTGTCACCCGTTCCTCCGCCAGATCCCGCACAGAATTGTCGAGCGTTCGCACCGTGCCGCGCAGCAGCACGGTATGGGGCAACACGTTAAAGCTCTCGTTGTCGCTTTGGAAGGTACAGACCGAGACCACCACCTGTTGCAGCGGATCGACATTGCGCGAGGCGATGGATTGCAGAGCGATCAGGCAATGCGCCGCGCCGAGGTTCGCGTCGATAGCTTCATGCGGGGCCGCCGCATGGCCGCCCTTGCCGGTAATGGTGACTTCGAATTCATCGGTCGAGGCGAGCAAGGGACCGCTGCGGATATGAAACGTGCCTTCGGGGTTATTGGGCATGTTGTGCATGCCATAGACCTCCTGAATGCCCCATTTTTCCATCAGGCCTTCGTCGCACATGACCTTGCCACCGGCACCGCCCTCTTCGGCGGGTTGGAAGATCAGGACGACCTTGCCATCGAAATTGCGCGTCTCGCTCAGGTACTTTGCCGCGCCCAGCAGCATCGCCGTATGGCCGTCATGGCCGCAGGCGTGCATCTTTCCCGGATGGGTCGAGGCATAATCGAGCCCGGTCGCCTCTTCTATCGGAAGCGCGTCCATGTCGGCGCGCAGCCCGATCACGCGTCCCGACGTGTCGGATTTGCCTTCGATCACCGCGACGATGCCCGTCTCGGCGACGCCGGTGGTGATGTCCGTGATGCCCATTTCGCGCAGCCGTTCCTCGACAAAGGCAGAGGTCTTGGGCAGGTCGAACATCAACTCGGGGATTGTGTGCAGATGCCGACGCCAGCCGATGATTTCAGCGTGCATCTCGGCGAGACGGTTCTTGATGGGCATTCCCGTTATCCTTCCTGCAATCGGGCCACCAGACGTTTCATAAAGTCGTGGCCCGCATTGAACTGTTCGATGGTGATGAATTCATTCGGCTGATGCGCCTGCGCGATATCGCCCGGCCCACAAATGACCGAGGAATAGCCCGCGTTCTGGAAATGCCCGGCCTCGGTTCCATAGCTGACCACATGGGTCGCATTGTCGCCTGTGATGGAGCGCACAAGCTCTTCGGCCCTGCCGTTTTCCTCGGGGCGCAGGCCCGGCACGTCGAAAAGCGGCTCGAGCACGACCTCGGTTTCCGGCTGTTTCGCCTGCATCGCCGCTTCGACTTTGCGCACGTGATCGATGAAATGCTGTTTCCAGACCGCCTTGTCCTCGCTTGGCAGGACGCGCATCTCGATGTCGAACCAGCAATCCTTGGCGGTGATGTTGCGCGCGGTCCCGCCGGTGATATTGCCGACATGAAGCGTGGTGAATGGCGGGTGGAACATGGCGGCCACCTCGGTTGGCGGCGCGTCCTGATTGGCGGTGTTCGTGTCGTTCACCCAGTCGATGATCCGGGCGGCCTCCATGATCGCGCTGACCCCGTAGGGCAAAAGCGAGCTGTGCACTTCGAAGCCTTTGACATGTACTGTAAACCCTTGCCCGCCCTTGTGACCGGTCACCGCCTGCATCATCGATGGTTCCCCCACGATCACCGCGTTGCCGCGCGGCACCACGGGTTGCATCGCCTCGATCAGCGGGGTCGCGCCGGTGCAACCGACCTCTTCGTCATAGGACAGGGCAATCTGGATCGGACGTTTCACCCCCTGCCGATGCGCCTCGACGAGCGCCCAGATCGCCATTGCGTCAAAGCCTTTCATGTCGCAGGTGCCGCGTCCGTAATACTTGCCATCCTTTTCGACCACCTCGAAAGGATCGCTGTCCCAAGCCTGACCGTCGACGGGCACCACATCCGTGTGGCCAGAGAGAATCACCGCCCCCTCCTCCCACGGGCCAACATGCGCAAAGAGCGCGGCCTTGGGTTCGTCAGGATGTGGAAAGCGGTGGGCTTCGATGCCGTGGCTTGCGAGGTATTCTTCCACCCAGTCGATCAGCGGCAGATTGCTGTCGCGGCTGATCGTCGGGAATGAGACCAGCTTTTGCATCAGCTCGAATGGCGTCAGATGTTCGGACATTTCCGTGTCTTTACTTTTATGATCCACCCCGATGCGCGGGGTAGAATAGGGATCAGTATCCGCTGTCCGTCGTCAGGACGAAATGCCCGGGTTCGACTTCGCGGTACTCGGACGGTGCCGGGACATAGTCAGTCGGATGGATCGGTGACGGAATCGGTTTGAAGTTCAGATCCTTTTCCGTCTTGCGGCGACGCGGATCCGCGATTGGCACGGCCTTCATCAGCGCCTGCGTATAGGCGTGCTGCGGGTTCTCGAATACACGTGCACGGGGGCCGAGTTCCACGATCCGTCCCAGATACATGACGCCAACCTGATGGCTGACCCGTTCGACCACCGCCATGTCGTGGCTGATGAAGAGGAAGGACAGCCCCAGATCGGCCTGAAGCTCCATCATCAGGTTCAGCACCTGCGCCTGAACCGACACGTCCAGCGCCGACACGGCCTCGTCCGCGATAATCAGCTTGGGGTTCAGGGCCAATGCCCGCGCGATGGCGATCCGCTGGCGCTGACCGCCCGACATTTCGTGCGGGTAGCGGCGCATGAAACTGCGCGGCAGTTCGACCCGATCAAAGAGCTTGGCAACCCGATCCTGAATCTCGGATCCGCTGGCGATGTTATAGTTGCGCATCGGCTCGGCGACCTGATCGATCAACTGCATCTGCGGATTGAGCGAGGCAAAGGGATCCTGAAAGATCATCTGCATATCAAGCCGGGCGCGGCGCAGTTTGCCCTGATCGAGACCCAGCACATCAACGCCGTCGAGGTTGATTTCACCGCTCATCGGTTCGACCAGCCGCAGGATCGACCGCCCCGCCGTCGACTTGCCGCAGCCGGATTCGCCCACAAGGCTGAGCGTCTGCCCTTTGTTAAGCGTAAAGGACACATCTTCGACCGCGTGCACGTTTGCCACCGTGCGCCGAAGGATGCCGCCCTTGACGGGGAATCGGGTGGTCAGGTTTTTGACCGTCAGCAGCGTCTTTTCAGTGCCGGGGATCGATTCGATCTTTTGATCGGCCACGCCCATCAGCTTCATCGGCTCGGGCGCCGGTTTGCCGCGCATCTCGCCCAGCTTGGGGACAGCGGCCAGCAGGGCCTTGGTATAATCGTGCTTGGGGTTTTCAAAGATTTCCTCGACGGTCCCCTCTTCGACCTTGGTGCCCCGGAACATGACGACGACCCGGTCGGCCATCTGCGCCACCACCGCCATGTCATGGGTGATGAACATCACCGCCGTGCCGGTTTCGCGTTTGAGGCGGTCCATCAATGCGAGGATTTCCGCCTGAATCGTCACGTCGAGAGCGGTCGTCGGCTCATCCGCGATCAGCAGGCGCGGACGGCAGGCCATTGCCATCGCGATTACGACCCGCTGGCGCATACCGCCGGAAAGTTCATGCGGATATTGCTTGAGCCGGCGCTCCGGCTCGGGGATGCGCACCTCGCGCAGCAGCTCCAGCGCGCGGGCCTCGGCCTGTTTCTTGTCCATGTCACGGTGAACGCGCAGACCTTCGGTCAATTGGCGCCCGACCGTGAACACCGGGTTCAGCGCGGTCATCGGCTCCTGAAAGATCATGCCGATCTCATTGCCGCGAATATCGCGCATCAGATCCTGCTCGGTCTGCGCCAGATCGATGCTATCGCCTTCCTTGCGATTAAAAATTAGGCGGCCGCCCGCGATATTTCCGCCACCAAATTCCACCAACCGCATCAGCGAAAGCGAGGAAACCGACTTGCCCGAGCCCGATTCGCCAACGATGCAAACGGTTTCGCCCGGATTTATCGAGAACGAAACATTTTCAACGCCGACAACGGGACCATCCTTTGTCTGGAATTCCACCCTAAGCTCACTGATTTCCGCAATCGGCTGATCCAGCATCTTCGCCCCGTTGTTTTTGACCTGAGGAACGCTAAGGCGCGGCATTGCCAACTGTCAAACCCTCTCGCCGGGTGACCCAAGGCAAGGCTTGCAATTTTTTCAAACTCTGTTTCGATAGTTTGATATCCGAACGGGGGGCTGGGTAAAGTTAGCGATCAAAGAATTGTTTGTTCGCTTTTCAATACATTAAATCCCCGATCGGAGCGTCTGTATCCGCAGGCTAAGCGGAAAAAACGAGGCACGTATGTGTCCAGCAAGGAGTGTAAAATGAAAAGAAAAGCCCTTTTGTTAGGAGCAATCGCAAGCGTGGGCTTTGCCCAGGCAGCAATTGCCGAACGGGGATCGGACGGCAACGTCAGCATCATCTATTGGCAGGCGCCGTCGATTTTGAACCCGTTCCTGTCGGGTGGCACCAAAGACGTCGAAGCGTCGAGCATGATCATCGAACCGCTTGCGCGCTATGACGAAACCGGCACGCTGACCCCTTGGCTGGTCGACGAAATCCCGACTGTTGAAAACGGCGGCGTGAGCGAAGATCTGACTTCGATCACGTGGAAGATCACCCCCGGCATCACATGGTCGGACGGCTCGCCCTTTACCTCGGCTGACGTCAAGTTCACCGCCGAGTACTGCATGCACCCCGAAGGCGGCTGCGCGCAGGTCACCAAATTCGAAAACGTCGAATCCATCGAAGCCGTTGACGATCTGACCGTCAAAGTCACCTTCTCCGGCCCGACGCCCTTCCCCTATGGCCCGTTCGTCGGTGGCGAAAGCCCGATCATTCAGGCCGCGCAATTCGCCGACTGCCTTGGCGCGAAAGCCCCCGAGTGCACCGAAGCGAACTTTAACCCGATCGGCACCGGCCCGTTTGTCGTGGATGAATTCCGTCCCAACGACGTGATCACCATGTCGGCGAACGAAAACTTCCGTCATCCGGACAAGCCTGCCTTTGCCACCGTGACCTTCAAAGGTGGCGGCGATGCGACGGCGGCTGGTCGTGCAGTGATGGAAACCGGTGAATTCGACTATGCCTGGAACCTCCAGCTTGCGCCCGACGTGATCGCGCAGATGGAAGCAGGCGGCAAAGGTGTTCCGGTTGCCGGCTTTGGCCCGCTGCTCGAGCGCATCATGCTGAACCACACCAACCCCGACCCGGCGCTTGGCCCGGACGAGCGTTCGGTTGTGCGTCCGCACCCCTTCCTTCAGGATCCTGCCGTCTACAAGGCAATGTCACTGGCCATCGACCGTCCGCTGCTGGTCGAAGTCGGTTACGGCCAGGCCGGCAAGGTAACCTGCAACTGGGTACCGGCACCGGAAGTCTATTCGTCGACCACGTTCGACTGTTCGACCCAAGACATCGAAGGCGCCAATAAGCTGCTGGATGATGCTGGCATCGTCGACACCGATGGCGACGGCATCCGTGAAAAAGACGGTGTTCCGCTCAAGCTCCTCTACCAGACCTCGACCAACGCCGTCCGTCAGGACTTCCAGGCGCTGATCAAGCAGTGGTGGAGCGAGATCGGCATCGAATCCGAGCTGCGCAACGTCAACTCCTCGGTCTTCTTCGGTGGTGACCCGGGCTCCCCGGATACCTTCCAGAAGTTCTATGCCGACGTTGAAATGTACGCGAACACCTTCAACGGCACCGACCCGCAGTCCTATCTGGGCAACGCGCTCTGCGACAAGGCTCCGAGCCCCGCAAGCCAGTGGCAGGGTGAGAACATCTCGCGCTTCTGCAGCGAAGAATATGACGCGCTGCACAAGGAACTGGCCAAGACCGCCGGTACCGAGGCACGCGCCGAGATCGCCAAGAAGCTCAATGACATCGTGATCGAACAAGGCGGCATGATCCCGCTGGTTCACCGCGGTCGTCTTTCCGCACATGCCAACACGCTTGGCGGTGTTGTCCTGAACGTCTGGGACAGCGAGCTGTGGAACGTTGCAGACTGGTATCGCGCAGAAGGCTCCTGATCGCCTGACGCGGGGCCCCGGCGTTTCAGGCGCCGGGGCCACACCCAATATACCGCTCATTTCGGCCCCTGATTTTTCACGGCAGCGGAAAACAGGCTGAAAACCTTACTCTCTCATAGGCGCCGTTGATGCTGACTTTTACCATACGACGTTTGGTACTGGCGATTCCGACTCTGCTGTTCATCAGCCTTGTCATCTTTCTCCTTCTCGAACTTGCACCGGGCGATCCGATGGCCCAGGTGCCCCTGACCGTCCCCCCCGAAGTAAAACAACAGATGCGCGAGGCGCTTGGCCTCGGTGAACCGATACCGGTGCGCTACTGGAAATGGATCGTCCAGTTCTTCTGGATCGAACCGCAGGTTCTCTTTGACAATATCTTCGGTACCAACCTGACCGAAGGCAAACTCCGCGTGATCTCGTGGCAGACCCGCTCGCCGGTGATGGACATCGTGGTTCAGCGTATTCCCCAGACGCTCTGGGTCGTCGGCACCGCCTATGTGGTCGCCACGCTGATCGCCATTCCGATCGGCATCTATTCCGCCTACCGCCAGTATTCGTGGTTCGATCAGGCCGGGACTTTCGTGTCGATGATCGGCTTTTCCGTGCCGCCGTTCTTCTCGGGTGTTCTGGTGATCGTGATCTTCTCGGTCCAGCTTGGCTGGTTCCCGTCGATCTATGACACGACCCATGTGGTGAACAGCTGGGAAAGCTTTGTCAAACAGCTTCAACAGATGATCATGCCGGTGATGGTGCTTGCGCTTCAGATCACCGCCCAGACCAGCCGCTTCATGCGCGCCTCGATGCTCGATAACCTCAACCAGGATTACGTGCGTACCGCCCGCGCCAAGGGGCTTGGCGAATACGCGGTGGTGATGGTGCATGTGCTGCGCAACTCGATGATCCCGGTGGTCACCGTCATCGCGCTTGGCGTGCCTGCCATCTTTGGCGGCGCGATCATCACCGAGCAGGTGTTCAAGGTGAACGGGATCGGCCAGCTGCTGATCACCGCGATCCAAGCCAACGACCTGCCGATGGTGCAGACGCTGACATTCATCTTTGCCGCGCTGATCGTGATCTTCAACCTGATTGCCGATGTGCTCTACGGCATCCTTGACCCGAGGATCCGCTATGACTGATCGTGACCGTCTCGTACCCGACGAAGGCCTCACCCCCGCGTCCGAAGCCCTGCCCGGCGCGGCCGGTCCGCTCAAGCTCGACAAGCCGCCGCGCAGCCAGTGGGCCGATGTCTGGGACCAGTTCAAGCACCACAAGGGCGCCATGGCGGGCGGGATCATCTTTCTCGCCATAGTGCTCACCGTGTTCCTCGGACCGCTGGTCTGGACTGTCGAACCCACACTGATCGACATCCGGGCCCGAAATCAGGGCATGAGCCTTGAACATCCCTTCGGCACCGATCAGCTGGGCCGCGACATGTTTGCCCGGATGATGGCCGGCGGACGGACGTCCGTGGCGGTGGGCATCGCCGCCATGCTGCTGGCGCTTTTCCTCGGCTCTTTCGTCGGCGTGGTGGCCGGGTTCTTCAAAAAGCTCGACAGCCCGCTGATGCGCCTGACCGACCTGTTCCTTGCCTTGCCGCTCTTGCCGCTGCTGCTGGTCATGATGCTGCTGTTCCGCGAACCGCTGAACGCGGCCTTTGGCGCCGAACAGGGGATATTCATCCTGATCGTCTGCGCCATCGGCGTGACCAGCTGGATGCCGACGGCGCGGATCGTGCGCGGCGATGTCCTCGCGCTGAAAGAGCGCGAGTTCGTGCTTGCCGCGCGCTCCATCGGGACGACCAATGCCAAGATGATCACCAGGCATATCCTGCCGAACGTGCTGTCGCCGATCATGGTTTCCGCCACGCTGGGCATCGCCAACGCGATCATCACAGAATCGGCCCTGTCCTTTCTTGGTCTCGGTTTCCCGCCCGACTTCCCCACTTGGGGACGGCTGCTGTTTGATGCGACGGACTATCTGCAGCAGTACCCGTCGCGCGTATTCTGGCCTGGCATGGCGATCTCGCTCACCGTGCTAAGCGTCAACTATCTTGGCGACGGTCTGCGCGACGCGCTCGACCCGCGCATTCGCGGTCGCTGAAAATCAGCCGCGCCGCCGGATTCACCTGCGGCGCGGCCCCTCAATTGCCGTCACGCCCTTGATCATTGCCGGGTTCTGCGCCATCTGAGTGGCCCAACCCCGGATGCGTGAGCTGGCCAATGTTTGAATCTCTTGGTTTCGTCGAAACAACCTCCCGCGAGGCAAGCGTCTGGCTTGGCCTCATGGTGGGCTTTCTCTTTGGCATTCTCGCCGAACGCACCAAGTTCTGCTTTCGCCGCTCGCTGGTCGGTGAAGACCGCCGCGAAGCTATGGGCGTCTGGCTGATGGCGCTGGCCGTCGCCGTGCTTGGCACGCAAGCAGCAGTTGCCCTTGGCTGGATCAGCTTTGCCGAGCATCGTTTTCTTTCGCCTTCCCTGCCCGTTCTGGCAATCGGTCTTGGCGGGGTGTTCTTTGGCGCGGGCATGGTGCTGACGCGCGGCTGTATTTCGCGGCTGACCGTGCTGACTGGCACGGGCAACCTGCGCGCCGTTACCGTGATCCTCGTCTTTGCCATCACCGCCCATGCGACGCTCAAAGGCGTGCTGGCCCCGCTCCGCGTAGGCCTTGGCAGCGTGACGTTTGAGCTGGGCGAGATCACATCGCTGGCCGCCCTGCCCGGCGGCGGGCTGATCTGGGCCGGGCTGATCGCTGTCGTCTGCCTTTTCGTGGCACTCCGATCAGGCAACGGCCCGGTGATGCTCCTCCTCGCCGCGCTGCTTGGGCTGCTGGTTCCGCTGGCATGGGTTGGCACCGGGTTCATCCTGTTCGACGAATTCGAACCCATAGCGATGGAAAGCCTGTCCTTCACCTCCCCTTCGGCTGAGACACTGTTCTATCTGGTGGCCTCCAGCGCCATTTCCGCCAGTTTTGGCCCCGGCCTTGTTGCCGGTGTCCTGATCGGAGCGATCCTGTCGTCGGTCACCTTTGGCAGCTTTCGCTGGCAGAGCTTTGCCACGCCACGCCAGACCGGTCGGTACCTGACCGGCGGGGCGATGATGGGCTTTGGCGGCGTCCTTGCCGGTGGCTGCACCCTTGGCGCGGGCCTCTCCGGTGTGCCGACACTCAGCTTTGCGGCGATCCTCGCCATTCTCTCGATCGCGGTTGGCGGTCTGGCAACCAACGCCCTGCTCAGTCGAGCCGCGCCCGTAACCGCCTGACCATCCACCAGACCAGTAATACCACCGGGATCGTCAGCACAGCCGTTAGCATCGGCTTGCTGACGCCCGTTGCATTGGCCAGCGGATAGAGCAGGTAGGACACCAGCGAGACGGCGTAATAGCTGATCGCCACCACCGACAATCCCTCAACCGTGTGCTGAAGGCGCAGCTGCAAGTCCGCGCGCCTGTCCATACTCGCCAAGAGAGCCTGGTTCTGGGCACTGCGCTCCACATCGACACGGGTCCGCAGTAAATCACCGGTACGGATCGCGCGTTCCGACAGGGCCGAAATCCGGCGTTCGGTCGATTTGACCGTCCGCATCGCCGGCTCATACCGTCGCATCATGAATTCCTGAAAGGTCTGACGTCCACGAAACCGGGTTTCGCGCAGCGACCCGATCCGCTGGTTCACCAGCGCCTCGTAGGCCCCCGTCGCCCCGAACCGGAAAGAAGACGTGGCCGAAAGGGTTTCAACCTCGGCCGAGACCGACAGCAGGCTGTGCAGGGTATTCTCCGGCTCGCTTCTTTCCTCGGTCATCGCCACCATGAGTTCGGTCAGGCGCTTTTCCATCTCGCCAATCTGCCCTGACAGGTGACGCGCCCGTGAAAACCCAAGCATCGACATCGATTTGTAGGTTTCGATCTCGCAAAGCCGCTGGACGATACGACCGATGCGCCGGTCGCCCGTCTCCGGGTCGACGAACAGCGCAAACCGCATATGGCCCGAGGGATCGATCCGGAAATCACCCGCGATCATTGCCGCCTTTTCCAGCACGTACGAGGCGGCAAGGCTTTCAGGAACGAACCAGTTGGCCAGCGACGCCTCGATCGTCCCCTCCTCCATCATCGGCATGATATGCATGTTGATCGAGGTGATCCGCTCACCCGGCGCATTGTCGAGCCAGTCCTTGGGAAAGACCGAAAAATCCACGGGATCAAAGGCCCGGTCGCGCGGCCCGTCGATCAGAACCGAGTAGGTCACGAATTCGGTGTGCTGCTCCCACTTGAGTACATGACGTCCGATCTGACCCGAATAATGGATCGCACCGGGCTGCGGATGCGCGACCCCATGCCGGTCAAGCAGATCGGTCAGATGGGCAATATCCGCCGCCCTGTCCCGCGCCACCGCGTTTTCGCGCCGCTTGATGGCAAGAAACACAACCGAGGACGGCGCCGACATGATCGGAAAGGGCCGCGCGTGCAGCTCATTGGCCAGTTGATAGCGTAAAGGATGATCGTCGATGGGGGGCATCTTTGCGTCCTTTCCCCTGCCACCTTATCCGAGGGCGACCAGAACGCAAACTTAATGTTTTATATCATGTAGTTAACGGAATACAACGGTATACAGCCCCGCCGTGATATCTCTGCACCTTCAATCTCTGCGTGTAAGCCCCGCCCCGAACAGGGCTGCCAGATTAGCAAGGCTTTGCTGGTAAGCCGGGTAATCCATCGTCACCATCTTGAGCCCCTTGAGCGCGGCGGTGATCGTCGAGGCAACGCTTTCCGCCTCGGCGGAAAGCTGCACCCGTCCGGCCCGGTCTTCCTCGCGCAGCCATTCGGCATAGATCGTTTTCAGCCGCGCTTCTCCGGCAAGGGCGACTTCGTTCGAAATGGACTTGCCCGATTCCAGCAATTCGCGCCCATGCGGCGAGGTCAGCATGTCCTTCATCAACTGGCCGCCCTGCGCGGCAAAGGCGGCGCTGATCCGTTCGGCGACACTGCCCTCTCCGGCCAGCGCCGCTTTCAGTTCCTGCGCCGTCACCTCGTAGAAATGCTCGGTCAACGAGCGAAAGATGTCTTCCTTGTTGCGGTAATGCAGGTACAGCGCAGGCCGCGACATGCCCGCCGCGCGCGCGATATCGTCCATCGAGGTCTTCTTGTACCCATAGGCGGCAAAAGTATTCCATGCGCCAAGCAGGATGCTTGCTTGCCTGTGGTCTGTACCCATCTCGTTCATGGGAGACTGCCTGACACTTTTATCCATTTTTGTCAATTGACACCCTGACACTTATAGTTCATTTTGTCACAAGCCAACGTATCAACGCCAAAGCAAAGGATACAAGCAGCCATGTCCACTTCTCTCAAAATTAACGGTAAGACACATGATGTCGACCTGCCAGAGGATGTTCCCCTGCTCTGGGTTCTGCGCGACGAAATCGGCCTGACCGGCACGAAATACGGCTGCGGCGTCGCGGCTTGTGGCGCCTGCACCGTACACATCGGCGATACCGCCGTGCGCAGCTGTCAGGTCGCACTTGGCGATGTCTGGGACGATGTCACCACCATCGAAGGTCTGGGCACCCCGGAAACGATGGCCGTGATCCAGTCCGCATGGGTCGAACATCAGGTCGCGCAATGCGGCTATTGCCAGTCCGGCCAGATCATGCAGGCCGCCGCTCTGTTGGCCGAAAATGACTCGCCCACGGACGAGGACATCGACCTTGCCATGCAGGGCAACCTTTGTCGCTGCGGCACCTATCCCCGCATCCGGGCCGCGATTCACGCCGCCTCTGCCAAGATGAAGGAGGTGTAAGCCCATGTCGCGCATCGGTAAAATCGCCCGCCGTTCCTTTCTCATCGGGTCTGTCGCCATCGTCGGCGGCGTCGCTTTCGGCGCTTACAAAATCAACCAGCCCGCCCCGAACCCGTTGAAACCCTTAACCGGCCAGACCGCGCTGAACCCGTTCATCCTGATAGATGCCGAGGGCGTTACCCTGATCGCCCCACGGGCGGAGATGGGCCAGGGCGTACACACCACCTGGGCCGCGCTCATTGCCGAGGAACTAGACGTGGCGCTGGAAGACGTACGCGTGCTGCACGGGCCGGCGGGCAAGGCCTATTACAACTCGGCCATGATGGGCGAGGCCCTGCCCGGCAAGGGCTATGACACCTCGGCTTTCCAGCACAGCCTTGGCGAAGCGATGGGCAGTATCGGCAAGCTGGTCGATCTTCAACTGACCGGTGGTTCGAGCTCCATGAAGGACGGGTTCGTGCGGATGCGCGAAACCGGAGCCGCCGCCCGCGAAACCCTGAAACAGGCCGCCGCGAACCGGCTGGGCATTTCTCGTGATCAACTGAAAACCGAAAACGGCAGCGTGATCGCGCCCGATGGCAGCAGCCTTACCTATAGCGAACTGGCCGAAGACGCCGCCGGGATCACGCCCCCGGATGTGACCCTGCGCGACCCGAGCCAATGGCGCTACTTGGGCAAATCGACGCCGCGCATCGACGTGGTCGGCAAATCCACCGGCACGGCGCAGTTCGGCATAGACACCCGCCTGCCGGGGATGAAATTCGCAGCTCTGCGTGCCAATCCACGCCTTGGCGGCGGCATGAAAGGCTTCGATGCCAGCGCGGCCGAAACCATGCCCGGTGTCGAAAAGGTAGTAGACCTTGGGAATGCCGTGGCCGTAGTCGCAAACAATACGTGGCTCGCGCAGCAGGCGCTCGACATGGTCGAAATCGACTGGGAAGACGCGCCCTACCCGCCCGAGACCGATCAGCTCTTTGACGCCATCGCGCGCAGCTTTGACGAAAAGCCCAACTCCTCCATGCGCGATGACGGCGATGCGGAAACCCTGCCCGAAGGCGCGACCGAACTGACCGTCGAATACCGCGTGCCTTACCTTGCCCATGCAACGATGGAGCCGATGAACGCGACCGCGCTGCATGATGGTATCACGCTTGATGTCTGGTGCGGTAACCAGGACCCGATTTTTCAACAGAAGAAATGCGCCGAACTGGCCGGAGTCGAACAGGAAAACGTCCGCATCCACACCACACTGATGGGCGGCGGTTTCGGACGTCGAGCCGAGCTCGACTTTGCCTCTTACGCGACGCTCCTTGCCACGCAGATGAAGGGCACGCCGGTCCAGCTCACGTGGTCGCGCGAAGAAGACATGCGCCATGATTTCTATCGCCCCGGTGCCATCGGTCGTTTTCGCGGCGCGATCAAGGATGGCCGCGCGGTGCTGCTCGACGGCCAGATCGCGGCGCAATCGGTGATGGGCCAGTCCCTGAAACGCTATGCGGGCATTTCCCCGATGGGACCGGACAAGGTGCATGTCGAAGGCGCGTTCAACCAACCATACGGCATTCCGAACTACCGCATTCGCGGTTACCTGACCGATCTCGCGGTGCCGGTCGGATCATGGCGCTCTGTCGGGAATTCGCACAACGCCTTTTTCCACGAAACCTTCATCGACGAACTGGCCCATGCCGCCGGTCGCGACCCGCTCGTTTTCCGGATCGAGCTGATGCAGGGCGTACACGCGCCGTCCGTTGGCTGTCTCGAAGCGGTGCGAGAGATGTCGGGCTGGACCGGCAAGACGCCCGATGGGGTCGGACGCGGTGTTGCCTTTACTTATAGTTTCGGCACCCCTGTCGCCGAGGTCATCGAAGTCGTGGACGAAGACGGCACCATCCGCATCCGCAAGGCTTGGATCGCCTGTGATGTGGGCACCGCGCTGGACCCGTCGATCATCGAGGCGCAGATGGAAAGCGGGCTGATCTACGGCCTGTCTGCCGCCTGCTTTGGCGAAATCACCTTTGCCGGTGGCGAGGTCGAACAGTTCAACTTCCCGGACTACGATGCGCTACGCCTTCATAACACGCCGGAAATCGAAACCCGCATTCTGGAAACCAACCGCTATCTGGGTGGTGTCGGAGAACCGGGAACGCCGCCGTCGATGCCGGCCCTCGGGAATGCGCTGTTCGATCTGACCGGCAAACGGGCCCGCACTCTGCCGCTGTCGAAGGAATTCGATCTTCTGGCCTGACAAACGGGCTGGCCGGGGCGGTCAGCCCAGTTCCATCGTCGCGATAGCCTGCAGGCTGTCACCGCCTTTCGGGGCCGTGCCGCGATACATGCGGGCGGTCTCGAACCCGGGCTCGAACCCCTGTTCGACAAGCAGAGCGGCGAATGCCGTGCTTTGCGCTGGCAGATCGATGATGACCTTTTCGCCGGGCACGGCCTCCATCGCCGCGCGGGCAAGAACGATGCCGCGCGCCGCATCAGGCGCAATGATCGGGCCAAGCTTGACCCCCTCCCGGCATTTTCTCGCGGTGACAAAACCGACGAGGCTGTCATCTTCGCACAATACCAGCGTTTTCCGGGAACTATCGGGCGCGCACCAGACCGACAGGAACCTGTCTCTTTTGTACCCGTTCGCCGCCAGATCGAGCGCGGCGATGGCCTCGGCATCTTCGCTCCGGGCCGAGCGCACCAGCGGCGAGGCCTTTGCCGTCAATTGCCCCTCGTAGCGCGTCGTTGCACCGCTGCGCTGAAATCCGGACCGGGCATAATTTGCCTCTTGCGCCGCGACACCGTCAAGCCCGACCACGCGGTCATCTGCGTGTTTCAGGGCATGTTTCCAAAGGGCAAAGGCGATCCCCTTGCCGCGATGCTCTGGCAGGCAAAGGTACAAGCCCAGAAAGGCGAAATCATCCGAATGGTTCACCACGGAAATCGCCGCAACAGACCGCCCTTCTTTCTCGGCCACGAAGAAGCCGTCGGGATCGGTTGCGTAAAAAGCTTTCGCGTCGCCAAGACCGGGGTTCCACCCCTCCGCCGCCGCCCAGTTCAATATCTCTGGCATTTCTTCGGCAAATGCGGTGCGAAGCAGGAAACCACTCATTTCGCGAGCGCCTCTTTCAGCGTTCCGGGGATCGAACTGCTGTTGCGCAGGTCTAGCGAGGTCACGAGATCGAGCAGGTGGTTTTTCATCAACTCCTCGGCCAGTTCCGCGTCGCGATCCGCAAAGGCCGAGATCAACGCATGATGCGCCTGACTTTCACACAGCGCAGCGCGGCGCTGCCAGTAAAGCGCGATGATCAGCGAAGACCGCGACACCAGCTCCGAGATCATCGTTTCGATAGTTGACTGGTCCGCCATGCGGGCGATCTCGATGTGAAACCGTCCCGACAGGTACAGCGCGCGCCCGCTCTCTCCGGCATCAAGCGCCGCGTGTTCGGCATCGATATGCGCCTGAAGCGCACGGATATTGTCATCGGTCATCCGCTTGCAGGCAGAATGCGCGGTTCGGGGCTCCAAGAGCGAGCGCGCCTCGAAAACCTCCCGCGCTTCACGCACGGTCGGCTGCGCGACAAAGGCGCCCCGGTTGCGCTTGTGCTGCACCAGATGGCGATGGCCAAGGCTTTGCAGGGCAGCGCGTACGGTGGTCCGGCTGATGCCATAGACCTCGCCCAGTTCATCCTCGCCCAGTTTTGTCCCCGGCGGCAGACGATGTTCATGGATCGCCCGCTCAAGATCCGCCGCCACCGCGTCGGCTGTTCCCGGCTTTGATTGCAACTCGTTCATAACAGTCTCCAGTCGCGGATGATTCTGCGCTCACCGCGAAACGAGGGCAACCGGAATACCCGGCGCGGCTGTCGTCGCCAAAGTTGTATACAATAAAGTTGCAAATTTCGTGCACAAGATAGGCGAGAACGGTGAATACTTGTGCAGGCGCAGATTCCGCCTCGGTTTCTGCGCGATTCTTCTGACGTCCCTGCCCGTGGCACGACAAGCTGAACGCATATCGACCTTTGGAGGCGAACATGCGCACGGGATACGATCTTGAACTGGTGCACCTGACCAAACGCTACGGCGACACCGTGGCCGTGCGCGATATCAACCATGTCTTTGCGCCGGGCAGCTATGTCTGCCTGCTGGGGCCTTCGGGCTGCGGCAAATCCTCGACGCTCCGCATGATCGCCGGACATGAAAGTGTAAGCGAGGGGTCCATCGTTCTGGACGGCTCCGACGTCTCCAGCCTGTCCCCTGCCCAGCGCGGCACGGCGATGATGTTCCAGAACTACGCGCTTTTCCCGCATCTGTCGGTGCGCGATAACGTGGCCTTTTCGCTGCGCATGAAAGGCGTCGACCGGGAAACCCGCCACAAACAGGCCAACGACCTGCTGGATCTTGTGCAGATGTCGGCCTTTGGCGATCGTCAGCCAGCGCAACTGTCGGGCGGCCAGCAGCAGCGCGTGGCCCTTGCCCGCGCCCTGATAACCAAGCCCAAGGTGCTGCTTCTGGACGAACCGCTGTCGGCGCTTGACCCGTTCCTGCGCATCCAGATGCGCACCGAGCTGAAAAAGCTCCAGCGCGAGCTGGGCATCATCTTTATTCACGTCACCCACGGTCAGGACGAGGCGCTCGCCCTCGCCGACGAGGTCGTGGTGATGAACAACGCGGTCATCGAGCAGGCCGGCACCCCGCGGGACGTGTTCAACGCCCCGCGCACCGAATTCGTGGCGCGCTTCATGGGCGGCCACAATGTCATCTCGCTGAACGGCGGCAAGGTCGCGCTGCGGGCCGACGATGTCCGTCTTGGCGAAACCGGTTTGCCGGCAACCGTCACGACGGTCGAATACCAGGGCGCGACGGTATCGCTTCTGGCCAAGACCGAGGCCGGGGAAGAGGTCTTTGCGATCCTGCCGGAAGAATCCTTTTTCAAGGCACCAAAATCTCCGGGCGAAGCGGTGACGCTTGCCTGGGACGAGGGGCGGCTGCACCGCCTCCAAGCATGATTTTCAATCCAACAAGGGAAGTATGAAAATGTCCAAGATGAGATACAGCCGTCGCACGATCCTGAAAGGTGGCGTCGCGACCGCTGCCGCCACTGCCTTTCCGGCCCCGATGGTCTGGGCACAGGAAATCAAGGACGTCACCCTGCGCCAGTTCGGCACCGGCGTGTCGAACCTGAACGACGTGGCGCAGAAGGTGAAGGAAGACCTTGGCTTTACGCTGGAAATGACCGCGCTCGATTCCGACAGCGTGACCCAGCGCGCGGCCACCCAGCCCGACAGTTTCGACATCGCCGACATCGAGTACTGGATCTGCAAAAAGGTCTGGCCGACAGGCAACCTGCAGGCGATGGATACCTCGAGGATCGCGAATTACGACAAGATCGTCGGCATCTTCCGCGACGGGAAACTGACCCCCGACAGCGAAATCGCGCAAGGAACCGCGCCGCATACGGTGGGCTTCATCCCCGAGCCGGGCGCGACCGAATTCGCGGATGAAGAAACCGGCTGGATGACGCTGATCCCGACGATCTACAACGCCGATACGCTGGGCATCCGCCCCGACCTGATCGGCCGTCCCATCGATACTTGGGCCGAACTGCTGAACCCTGAATTCAAGGGCAAGGCCTCGATCCTCGATATTTCCTCGATCGGGATCATGGACATGGCGATGGTCTGCGAAGCCATGGGCGAGATCCAGTATGGCGACAAGGGCAACATGACCCGCGAAGAGATCGACAAGACTTTTGCGATCTTTACAGAGGCCAAGCAGAACGGTCAGTTCCGCGCCTTCTGGAAGACCTTTGACGAATCCGTGAACCTGATGGCAAGCGGCGAAGTCGTGATCCAATCCATGTGGTCGCCCGCGATCACGGCGGTCAAATCACGGGGCATTCCCTGCGTCTACCAGCCGCTGAAAGAAGGCTACCGGAGCTGGGGCGGCGGTATCGGCCTGTCTTCGTCGCTGTCGGGGATCGAGCTGGACGCGGCCTATGAATATATCAACTGGTACCTCTCCGGCTGGGTCGGCGGCTACCTGATGCGCCAGGGCTATTACTCGGCCGTACCGGAAACCTCGAAGGACTTCATGAGCGAGAACGAGTGGGGCTACTGGTTCGAGGGCAAGGAAGCCACCGATATCATCACCTCCCCCACCGGCGACAAGCTGGCGGAAGCAGGCGAGACCCGCGACGGCGGTTCCTTCGAGGAACGCATGGGCGCGGTTGCCTGCTGGAACGCGGTGATGGACGAGAACCAGTACATGGTTCGCAAGTGGAACGAGTTCATCGCGGCGTGATCGTTTTGTAGAGACAAGCGGGGGGCTGTCGGCCCCCCGCCCCCCCGAGAGTATTTCATGCAAGAGGAAAAGGAGGCCCGTCAGATGACGGAAGTCGCGCGCGAAGTGACTTTGCCGGGACCGGTTGACGCCCCGCGCCGCAAAAGCGTGGGCGCCGGCCTTATCGGCTGGCTTCAGGCCATGCCGCTGGCGCTGGTGCTGGTTTTCTTCTTGCTGGCCCCCATCGTGATGATCGTGATCGTCAGCTTTTGGGGAGCAACTGAATTCTCGATCTACCCGGATTTCCAGTTCGACAATTACGCCTTCCTGTTCGGGTCGGACGTGACCTACCGGGTGTTTTTCGCCACGTTCAAATATGCCGCAATCACATGGGCGCTGACCCTGGCGATTGGCTTCACGGTCGCCTATTTCCTTGCCTTTCACGTGCGCAGCCAGTCGATGCAGATCGCCCTGTTCCTGCTTTGCACGATTCCGTTCTGGACCTCGAACATCATCCGGATGATTTCCTGGATTCCGTTTCTCGGGCGCAATGGTATCGCAAACTCGACACTGATCGACTGGGGGCTGATCGATCAGCCGCTGGAATGGCTTCTCTATTCCGATTTCTCGGTGATCCTTGCCTTTGTGCATCTTTACACCCTGTTCATGGTGGTGCCGATCTTTAACACGATGATGCGGATCGACCCAGTCTTGCTGGAGGCAGCCCGCGACAACGGGGCGAGCGGATTCCAGAGCCTCGTGCATGTGATCCTGCCACTGACCAAGCCCGGCATCATGATCGGCACGATTTTCGTGGTAACTCTAGTGATGGGCGATTTCATCACGGTGCGGTTCATGTCCGGCTCGCAGCGGGCCAATGTGGGCCGATTGATTTCCAACGACATCAGCTTGCTGCAATATCCGTCAGCGGCAGCGACGGCGGTGATCCTGCTGATCACGGTGCTGATGGTGATCGGGATCCTGCTGCGCTTTGTGAATATCCGAAAGGAGCTTTAGGTCATGGAAAAGCGACCGCTGAGTTTCTGGTTCCTTGCCGCGTTTTTCATCCTCTTCGTCGTGTTTCTTTACGGGCCGACAATCACCATCGCGATCCTCAGCTTTCAGGGGCCGCAGGGCGGGCTGACATTTCCGATGCGCGGGGTGTCCTTCCACTGGTTCCGCGATCTGTTCCAGGAGCAGGCGGTAGGCGATATCTGGGGAGCGTTCCGACGCAGCCTGTTGTTGGGGCTAATGGTCATGGTGACGACGGTGGTCGTATCGGTGATGGCTGGGCTGGCTTTTCGCAAACGGTTTTACGGCTCGGGGCTGCTTTTCTACGTGGCGATCACCTCGCTGGTGATCCCTTCGATCCTGATTTCGCTCGGGATCGGGCTGATCTTCAACCAGCTTGGGCTGAAAGTGCACTGGGCGACGAGCGGTTTCGGGGCACAGCTGACATGGACCCTGCCCTTTGGGCTCTTGATCATGTTCGCGGTGTTCAACCGGTTCGACAAGAGTTTCGAGGAGGCGGCACGGGATCAGGGAGCCACGGCGTGGCAGACCATCCGCCACGTGGTGCTGCCGATTATCGCGCCCTCGCTGATCGGGGTGGCCCTGTTCGGGTTCACCCTGTCCTATGATGAATTCGCGCGGACGCTGCTGACCTCGGGGAGCTACAACACCCTGCCGCTGGAAGTTTTCGGCATGACCACAAACGTGACCTCACCGGTGATCTACGCGCTTGGGACGCTGACGACGGTGTTTTCCTTTGCCATCATCGGGGTTTTCCTGATCAGCGCCTGGGTGATGGGCAAGCGGCGGGCACGGCTTGGGTCTGACGCGGGCAAGGGTGTCTGATGCGGCTGGTCTTCATCAACCCCAATTCGACAGAGGCCATGACGGATGCAATCACTGCAGTGGCGCGACGGGCTTTGCCGGAAGCGGAGATCACCGGGCTGACCAATACCGGCGCGCCCGCAGCCATCGAGGGGGCGGCAGATGGCGAGCTTGCGCTGCCCGGGGTGCTGGCGCTCGTCCGGCAATCGCGAGAGGCCGATGCGATCGTTATCGCCTGTTTCGATGACACGGGGCTTGGTGAGGCGCGAAATGAGGCGGACTGCCCGGTCCTTGGGATCGGACAGGCGAGTTACCTGATGGCCGAAATCATGGGACGCCGGTTTTCCGTTGTCACGTCGGTGCCGGTGTCGCTGCCGGTGATCCGCGAGAATATCGAGCGATCGGGATTCTCGGGTGATTGCGCCTCGATCCGCGCCAGCGGACTGCCGGTGCTTGAGATCGACCGGGGGAGCGAGGAAACCCGCGCGCGCCTTGCCGAGGAGATCCTACGGGCCCGCGATGAGGATGGGGCCGAGGCGGTGATACTCGGCTGTGCCGGAATGGCCCCGCTGCGCGCGGATCTCGCGGCGCGGACGGGCATGGTGCTTATCGAGGGGGTTGCTGCGGCAGCGGTACTGGCGCAGGCGGCACATCTGGCGGGACGGGCCGCGGGGTAGGCTTGCCGTTGGGCAATCGAATGGGGGCGCTGCCCCCGACGCCCGGACGGGCGTCTCCCCCGGAGTATTTGCCGCAAGAGGAAAAGGGGGTGAGCCAGCTCAGGCCGATTTCGGCAGGGGATGGCGGTGTTTGGAGTCCGCCCAGGCGCGGGCGGCGGCGCCGAAGGCCGTGAAGAGCGGGCGCGAGACCGGGTCATCCGCGGCATTCCATTCCGGATGCCATTGCACGGCGAGGGTGAACCCCGGCGCATCCTTGACATAGATCGCTTCGGGCGTGCCGTCGGGCGCATGGCCGTCGATCACGATGCGGGAACCGGCGGTTTTGATCCCCTGCCCGTGGAGCGTGTTCGTCATCACCTTGGGTGCGCCGAACAACCGGTGGAACGGGCCGTTTTCGGTCAGCGTGACCTCATGTCGGAGGGCAAATTTTTCCTCGAGCGTGCCATCGGGTGGCATGCGGTGATTGCTGCGCCCCGGGAGTTCGCGGATTTCCGGGTAGAGCGTGCCCCCCATCGCGACGTTCACCTCCTGAAAGCCACGGCAGATGCCGAGGAAAGGCTGGCCGCGTTCAACGCAGGCGCGCACCAGCGGCAGCACGATCGCATCGCGGGCGCGGTCGAAAGCGCCGTGCGCCTCGGTGGGCGGTTCACCGTATTCTTCCGGGTGGACATTGGCCCGCCCTCCGGTCAGGACGAAGCCATCGCAGCTCTCCATCAGGTCCTCGACCGATACAAGCGCCGGGTCGGCAGGGATCAGCAGGGGCAATCCGTTTGCCACTCGTGCCACGGCGGTCGAGTTCATCTGGCCACCCGCGTGGACCGGGTACTGGTCGTTCAGGAGATGGACATTACCGATGATACCGATGACGGGACGGGACATAGCCTTGCCTGCTTATGAGTTAGCCTTGCCTATGTATAGGGAGAGCACCGCCCTTGCAACAAGAGGGCGGTGCCGGGATCATGCCTCGCCGGTAAGCCCCGCCGCCTCGATGCCTGCCAATCCGGCAGCCGCATCGTTTTCCGAGGTATCTCCGGTCACGCCCAGCGCGCCGATGACGCCGCCTTTGCGGTCGCGCACCAGAAGGCCGCCCGGCACCGGGACCAGCTGCCCGCCAAAGAGCCCGTTTACCGCGCCCATGAAATAGGCCTGCTGCTCGGCCCGATCCCGCTGGGCGGTGCCGGCCATGCCCAGCATCACCGAGCCATAGGCCTTGCCATGGGCAATGGCAAAGCGGCCCGGCGAGGCACCGTCTTCGCGCTCAAAGGCGATGACGTGGCCGCCCGCATCGAGAACCACCGCCGAGAGTGGTTTCATGTCATTGGCCTTTCCGTGCTCGAGAGCTTTGCGGATCATGGTGCGCGCTTTACGCAGAGAGATGGTCATATCGGGTTCCTTCGGAGATACTTGCAGCGGGTTCAGGCAGATGCCTTGAGTTCGAGGCGGCGCGCATGCAGCACCGGTTCGGTATAGCCCGAGGGCTGGATGCGACCCTTGAAGACCAGATCGCAGGCAGCCTGAAAGGCAATGCCGTCAAAATCGGTCGCCATCGGCTGATAGGCGGGATCGTCCGCGTTCTGACGATCCACGACTGCAGCCATTTTCTGCATCGCTTCCATCACGCGGCCCTCTTCGACCACGCCGTGATGCAGCCAGTTCGCCAGTGCCTGGCTAGAGATACGGCAGGTGGCGCGGTCTTCCATCAGGCCGACGTCATGGATATCGGGCACCTTGGAACAGCCGATGCCCTGATCGACCCAGCGCACGACGTAGCCGAGGATGCCTTGCGCATTATTCTCGATCTCTTGGCTGATCTGCTCATCCGACAGGTTGCGGCCGTGCATGACCGGGATGGTCAGCAGATCGGAAAGAGTGCCACGCGCCCCCCCTGCCCGCAGCTCGTCCTGACGCGCCATCACATCGACCTTGTGGTAATGGGTGGCATGCAGGGTGGCCGCCGTCGGCGACGGCACCCATGCGCAGGTGGCGCCGGATTTCGGGTGACCGATTTTCGCATCCAGCATCTCGGCCATGCGGTCGGGCATGGCCCACATTCCCTTGCCGATCTGGGCCTTGCCCTGCAGACCGCAGGCAAGACCGATATCGACGTTGCGGTCCTCGTAAGAGGCGATCCACGGGGTGGATTTCATCTCTCCCTTGGGCAGCATCGGTCCGGCCTCCATCGAGGTGTGGATCTCGTCCCCGGTACGGTCGAGGAAACCGGTGTTGATAAAGGCAACCCGTTGGCGCGCCGCGCGGATACATTCCTTTAGGTTGACCGAGGTGCGGCGTTCCTCGTCCATGATGCCGATCTTGACCGTATTGCGCGGCAGGCCAAGGATATCCTCGACAAGGTCGAAAATCTCGACTGAGAAGGCGACCTCTTCCGGCCCGTGCATCTTGGGTTTGACGACGTAAACCGACCCCTTGGTGGAATTGCCGCCGTCGCGGCCAAGATCATGCATGGCGATCATCACGGTGCAGAGCGCATCCATCAGACCTTCGCCGATCTCGCGCCCTTCTGCGTCGATCACGGCCGGGTTGGTCATCAGGTGGCCGACATTGCGCACCAGCATCAGCGAACGCCCCTTGAGGGTCAGGCTGTCACCGGTCGGCGTGGTAAAGCTCTTGTCGCTGGCCAGCTTGCGGGTGACTGTCTTGCCGGCCTTGTCAAAGCTTTCCTCAAGGTCGCCTTTCATCAGGCCCAGCCAGTTGGCATAGGCAAGCACCTTGTCCTCGGCATCGACGCAAGCCACGGAATCTTCGCAGTCCATGATTGTAGAGACGGCGGATTCCAGTGAAATATCGGAGATATGCGCCTTATCGGTTTTGCCAATCGGGTGATCGGCATCGACTTCGATGACGACATGCAGGCCATTGTTGGCCAGCAGCACAGAGGTCGGCGCGTCCGCACCGCCCGCATAGCCTGCGAACTGCCCGGTATCCTTGAGGGACAGCGTCTTGTCGCCGGATGCGACCTGCAACTGGCCATCAGCCACGGAAAGCGCGGTGACATCGGACCACGACCCGCCTGACAGCGGCACCGCGTCATCAAGAAAGCTCCGCCCCCAAGCGATAACCCTTTCGCCGCGCTCGGCGTCGTACCCACCGGGCTTGGGCAAATCGCCCAGCGCATCGGTGCCGTAGAGCGCATCGTAGAGCGAGCCCCAGCGCGCATTCGCCGCGTTCAGCGCGAAACGTGCGTTGGTGATCGGCACCACCAACTGCGGTCCGGGAGTCGTGGCGATTTCCGGATCGGTATTCGTGGTTTCGATGGTAAAATCTTCGCCCTCGGGCAGCAGGTAGCCGATATCGCGCAGGAATGCCTCATAGGCTTCGGCATCATGGGACGCTCCCTGACGTTCGACGTGCCAGGCGTCGATCTTTTGCTGGATCGTCTCGCGGGTGTCGAGCAGTTCGCGGTTCTTCGGCCCAAGCTCTGACACCATGCGGGCCAGCCCGGTCCAGAATTGCTCGGCTGAAACGCCTGTTCCCGGCAGCGCCTTGGCTTCGATGAAGTCGACCAGTTCAGCCGCGACATTCAATCCCTGTCGGTTTTCACGTTGGGTCATATTCCTGAATTCCTTCTGCCTTTTTACGGGGCGGCGTGGCCGTTATGTCGCCAATTAACTCGATAAGTTTCCTATAGGCAACAAGCTCGACCTTCGCTCGGCTAAGCAGCAGTTACAAACGGAACAAGAAAAACCCGGCTACAGCGGATGGGCTGAGCCGGGTTTTCCTCAATTCGGGTGCGCTGAATATCAGTCGCTCACCGGTGCCGTCTCGGCTTCGCCTGCCGGGGCGGTCACCTGCGGGTTGGTATCTGTTCCAACGCTGCCGCCGGGTTCTTCATCTCCGTAAAGCACAAGCCAACCAACAGTCAGCAGTGCCACGAAAACAAAGCACAGCATAATGCCCCAAAGCGGGCCCCGGTGGTTGCGGGCTTGTTTTTCGACGTTTGTATCGGGAGCGGTCATGGTTGCCTCCTACTTAGTAACCTGTCACCGGGCAGATCAGCCGCGCCGGCAAGGCAGGGCGCATGGTTGCAGCACCTGCGTTACAGGAATAACTAACGGCACAGGAAACAGTTCCACCCTATAACCCCCAAGGGAGTTGGATATGAAAGACGCCGCGCCGACCACCGTGTATCTCGAGGATTACCAGCCCTTTGGCTACGTGGTCGACTCCGTGCACCTCACATTTGACTTGGCCCCCAATGCCACCCGGGTCAAAAGCCGGATCGAATTTTCTCCCAACCCCGAGGCTGCCGACCGCCGGTTCTGGCTGGATGGCGAAAAGCTGAAGCTGATCAGCGCCAAGATCGACGGTAAGGACGTCACCCCCGCCCTCACCGCCGAGGGGCTGAGCTGTGACGCGCCGGATGCGCCTTTTGTCTGGGAGGCCGAGGTCGAGATCGACCCCGTGGGCAATACCGCGCTGGAAGGGCTGTATATGTCCAACGGCATGTATTGCACGCAATGCGAAGCGCAGGGCTTTCGCAAGATCACCTATTACCCCGACCGACCCGACGTGATGAGCGTCTTTACCGTGCGCATCAACGGCGACCTGCCGGTACTGCTGTCGAACGGCAATCCGGGCAAATCTGGTGACGGCTGGGCCGAATGGCATGATCCCTGGCCCAAGCCCGCCTACCTCTTCGCGCTGGTCGCGGGTGACCTGGTGGCCCATTCCGACAGCTTCACCACCATCGGCGGGCGCGACGTGGCGCTGAACCTTTACGTGCGCCCCGGGGACGAGGGCAAATGCGCCTTTGGTATGGAGGCTCTGAAGAAGTCGATGAAATGGGACGAGGATGTCTATGGCCGTGAATACGACCTCGACATCTTCAACATCGTCGCCGTAGACGATTTCAACATGGGCGCGATGGAGAACAAGGGGCTGAACATCTTCAACTCCTCTGCGGTTCTTGCCAGCCCGGAAACCTCGACCGACATGAATTTTGAGCGGATCGAGGCGATCATCGCACATGAATATTTCCACAACTGGACCGGCAACCGGATCACCTGCCGCGATTGGTTCCAGCTTTGTCTCAAGGAAGGTCTGACCGTCTATCGCGACAGCCAGTTCACCTCGGACATGCGCTCGGCCCCGGTCAAGCGGATCAGCGATACCATCGACCTGCGTGCGCGGCAGTTCCCCGAGGACAACGGCCCCCTCGCCCACCCGGTGCGGCCCGAGAGTTTTCAGGAAATCAATAACTTCTACACCGCCACCGTCTACGAGAAAGGTGCCGAAGTGATCGGCATGCTGAAACGGCTGGTCGGCGACGCCGCCTATGCCGAGGCGCTGGATCTCTATTTCGCGCGCCATGATGGACAGGCCTGCACCATCGAGGACTGGCTCAAGGTGTTCGAGGATGTGACCGGTCGTGACCTTACCCAGTTCAAGCGCTGGTATTCACAGGCGGGCACGCCGCGCGTCAAGGTGGCCGAGCACTGGGAAGACGGCACCTATCGCCTGACCTTCACGCAATCGACCCCGGCCAGCGTGGCCAGCCCCGCGCCGCAACCGCAGGTCATCCCGATTGCCGTCGGCCTGATCGGGCCGAATGGTGACGAGGTCGTGGAAACCACGCTTTTGGAGCTGACCGAGGAAACGCAGGCTTTTGAATTCAACGGCCTTTCCGCGAAACCGGTGCCCTCGATCCTGCGCGGCTTTTCCGCGCCGGTGATCCTTGACCGCGAAACCACCACTGCCGAGCGCGCCTTTCTGCTGGCCCATGACACCGATCCGTTCAACCGCTGGGAAGCAGGGCGAACACTGGCGCTTGAGACGCTGAACGACATGACGCTTGGTGGTGCGGCCCCGAATGCCGCCTATCTTGACGGGATCGTCGCCGTGACGCGGGACAGCAGCCTCGACCCGGCCTATCGCGCGCTGATGCTGGGCCTGCCCAGCCAGTCCGAGCTTGCCGCCGCGCAGGCCGAATCCGGTCATACGCCCGACCCGATGGCGATCTGGAACGCCTGCGAAACGCTGCGCCAGACTCTGGCGGAAAAGCTGCAGGACGATCTGCCGGGGCTGATGGCAGAAATGCGCGTGGATGCCCCCTATCGCCCTGATGCCGAGCAATCCGGCAAGCGGTCCCTCGGCGGCGCACTGCTGTCGCTGCTGACCCGGCTGGACGGGGGCGAGGAAGCCACGCGTCAGTACGCCGAGGCCGATAACATGACGCTGCAACTCTCCGCCCTCTCTTGCCTCGTGCGGGCGGGCAAGGGAGAGGATGCGCTGCGCCAGTTCTATGAACAATGGCAGGGCGACCGTCTGGTGATCGACAAATGGTTCATGCTGCAGGTGCTGAACGCCGCGCCGGACCGCGCGGTCGATGCCGCCAAGGCGCTGACGCAGCACAAGGATTTCAACTGGAAGAACCCCAACCGGTTCCGGGCGACGCTGGGAGCGCTGACCGGCAACCACGCGGGTTTCCACGCCGCTGACGGCGCGGGCTATGCGCTGCTGGCGGATTGGCTGATCACGCTCGACCCGGTCAACCCGCAGACCACGGCGCGCATGTGTACCGCCTTCCAAACATGGAAACGCTATGACGCCGACCGGCAGGCGCAGATGCGCGCCGCGCTGGAACGGATCGCCGCCCAGCCCGACCTGTCCCGCGACACGACCGAGATGGTCTCGCGTATTCTGGGGGCCTGAGCCATGCGTCCAGTCTGTGTTATCACCGGGGCGAGCGGCGGGATCGGAGCCGCCACCGCGCGGCTGGCCGCCGCGCGCGGCTATGATCTGGCGCTCAGCTACAATGGCAACAAGGCCGCCGCCGAAGCCGTGGCGGCCGATGCCCGCAAGGCCGGAGCGCGGGCCGAGATCTACCGGGCCGATGTGGCGAAACCCGGGGATATCGAGGCGCTGTTCACGGCAGTCGACCGTGATTTCGGTCGCATCGACGCGCTGGTAAACAACGCAGGCGTGGTCGATATGGCTGCCCGCGTCACGGACTTCACCCACGACCGGCTTCGCCGCATGTTCGACATCAACGTGATCGGCGCGATGCTGGCCGCAAAAGAGGCCGTGCTGCGCATGCAGGCACAAGGGTCTGGCGGGTCCATCGTCAATATCTCCTCTGTCGCGGCGCGGCTTGGGTCGGCCAATGAATTCGTCGATTACGCCGCCTCCAAGGCTGCCATCGACACTTTCACCAAGGGGCTGGCGAACGAGGTCGCGACCGACGGCATCCGCGTGAACAGCCTGCGCCCCGGTCTGATCGAAACCGAAATCCACGCCAAGGGTGGCGAACCGGACCGGGCCGAGCGGCTGGCCGTGAATGTCCCGATGAAGCGGGTCGGCACGGCGGACGAGGTTGCCGATGCGGTACTCTACCTGCTGTCCGATCAGGCAAGCTATGTGACCGGCGCCTTTCTGGACGTCTCTGGCGGGCGGTGAGCGCGCCCTATCGCTTTACCCGCCACGGACGCTCGCGCCGGGCGATTCTGGCGCTGGCCGTCGTCTATGGCGTGCTTGGCCTGCTGCTCATCTTCTTTGACGCCGCGCCTTGGCTGATCGGTGCCGTCGCGCTGTTCACCCTTCCCGCGCTCTGGGATCTCTGGCGCAACCCGGCCGCCGGGATCGTCCTGAGCGACGAAAACCTCGAATGGTTCACCGGCAGACTGGACGGAAACGTGCCCCTTGCCGACATCGACCGAATCCGCATGGATACCCGCTGGGATCTGTCGATGCGGGTCACAATTCTGACACGAGATGGCAAATCACTGCGGCTCCCGCCCGAGGCCCTGCCGCCGCATCGGCGGATGGCCGCCGAATTGACCCTGCGAAACCTGCATATCGAGCGGCATCATTTTACCGTATTTTGACATCAAATTTTAGTTAACTCCTTTCCTTTCATATAGTTAACCAAGTTTCGGCCTGCCTTGCAAAAGGCCCAAAGGAACGCTGCAAACATCTTAGCTCTGCCATTTTTGCGCCTGAAATCACCTGCATAAACCGGGCCAAGTATCGTGTTACCTCGTGTTCGGATTACCCATGTTCAAGCTGTTACTGCCCTGGCTGGATCGCCTCTTTATCTCTGTCACCACAGCCTTCGAGTCGCTGTGGCTGAACGCCCGCTTCAAGCGATCCACAACCGTGGCAGATGACGAGCCCGCGCCGATCTATGCCCTGCCCTCGCCCCGCTATGAAGAACACCTGACGATTCCGGTTCGCGACAAAGCACCGGACGACACCGCGTGGCGCGCCGCACAGGAGCGTGGCCAGTTCCTTGCCCGGCAGGAACGCTGGGAAGACCTCGCCCGTGAAATGCGGCTGGCGGATGAAAAACGCGAATGCACGCCCGGCGGTGTTCCGATTGCGGAGCTTCTTGCGTTTGGGGCGCGCAGCGACGTGGTGTTGGCTGCCGAACATGCGCTGCGCGAGGAACGTGCACCACGCGACGGTGCCCTGATCGAAGGTATCAAGGGGCTTGAAATCGCCCGCCGCGAACTTGGCAACGACCCGCATATGTCCGCGCTGGTGGCGCAGGCGCATCTGGATATCGGCTGGGCATGGCGCGGTGAGACCGGACAAGACGAGATCGCGCCGCTGAACCGCAAACGCTGCCTTGCGCATTTCGAACGCGCGACCAAGCTGATGGCCCCGTTCAACGGGCTGGAACTGGACAGCCCCATGGTTGCCGCCACGCAATGTGCGCTGCTGGTCGGTCAGGCTGATGCGGGGGCCCGTGTCAGCGACGATTACGAAGACCTGATCGACCTCGATCCGAACAATCACCGCCACATGCGCGCCCTTGGCTGCCACCTGCTGCCGCGCTGGTTCGGCACCTATGACGAGCTTGAGCTTCAGGCGCGGCGCACCGCTGCCCGTACGCAGGATATATGGGGGGCCGGCGGTTACACCTGGGTCTATTTCGATGCGATGGCGCTGGACGAGGTCGCCTGCGAGCAGGTCGATCTGGATTTCTTCATCGACGGGCTGCGCGACATCATCGCCACCCATCCCGAGCAGGAAATGATCAATCTTCTGGCCGCCTTCTGCGCCGTGGCCATCCGTCAGGGCGAAGGCATCAGTGCCTTGGCCGACCAGAACCGCGCCGAGATTTCCGACTGCGCGAACTGGCTGATCCGCGACCACCTGACCGAAGTGCACCCGATGGTCTGGGCCCATGCGCTGACCGGGTTCGACAACAACCTGCGCGTCACCTCTGTCAACCGATTTGCCGCGCGCGGCAAGCGGTTCGCGCTTCAGGCCATCGGCGAGCTTTTCTGCGAGGAAATCGGGCGCGGCGCCCATATCACCTTTACCCCGCAGGGCCCACGCTATGACGCGACCTGACGCCCCCTTGCTCTGACCCCGTGGCTGGCCTAGAACCCCTGCCAAGCAAGCGGACAAGAGGCCATTCAGATGCTGGACCTGACATACGAGACCCCCAAGCCCAAGGTAATCGCCGGGGCCAAGCACGACTGGGAACTGGTGATCGGCATGGAAGTCCATGCGCAGGTATCCTCCAAGGCGAAACTTTTCTCGGCCGCCTCGACCCAGTTCGGCGCCGAGCCCAATTCCAACGTGGCCTTTGTCGACGCGGCGATGCCGGGCATGCTGCCGGTCATCAACGAATTCTGCGTCGAGCAGGCGGTGCGCACGGGTCTTGGCCTGAAAGCCGAGATCAACCTTGTAAGCGCCTTTGACCGCAAGAACTATTTCTACCCCGACCTGCCGCAGGGCTACCAGATTTCACAGCTTTACCATCCTATCGTCGGTGAAGGTGAAGTTCTGGTTGATATGGGGAACGGTATCGCCCGTCTTGTGCGGATCGAGCGGATTCACCTTGAGCAGGACGCCGGGAAATCGATCCACGACATGGATCCCAACATGTCTTTTGTCGACCTGAACCGCACCGGTGTCGCGCTGATGGAGATCGTGTCGCGGCCCGATATCCGCGGCCCCGAAGAGGCCGCCGCCTATATCACCAAGCTGCGCCAGATCCTGCGCTACCTTGGCACTTGCGACGGCAACATGCAGAACGGCAACCTGCGGGCCGACGTGAACGTGTCGATCTGCCGCCCGGGCCAGTACGAGAAGTATCAGGAAACGCAGGACTTTTCCCATCTCGGCACCCGTTGCGAGATCAAGAACATGAACTCCATGCGGTTCATTCAGGCGGCCATCGAATACGAGGCACGCCGCCAGATCGCTATTGTCGAAGGTGGTGGCACCGTCGATCAGGAAACCCGGCTTTACGACCCGGACAAGAATGAAACCCGGTCGATGCGCTCCAAGGAAGAAGCGCATGACTACCGCTATTTCCCCGACCCCGACCTGCTGCCGCTGGAAATCGAGCAGGCCTGGGTGGACGATATCGCCAACAATCTGCCGGAACTGCCCGACCAGAAAAAAGCGCGTTTCATCAATGACTTCGGTCTGGCCGATTATGACGCCAGCGTGCTGACCGCCGATCTGGAATCGGCTGGTTATTTCGAAAAGGTCGCGCAGGGCGGCGACGGCAAGCTGGCCGCGAACTGGGTCATCAACGAACTCTTCGGCCGTCTCAAGAAGGACGGGCATGACATCACGACAAGCCCGATCGCGCCCGAGCGTCTGGCCAAGATCGTCGCGCTGATCTCCAAGGGCGATATCAGCGGCAAGATTGCCAAGGATGTGTTTGATATCGCTTACACTTCTGACCGCGACCCGGAAGAGATCGTCGAAACCGAGGGCCTGAAACAGGTGACCGACACCGGCGCCATCGAAGCCGCCGTGGACGAGGTGATCGCCGCCAATCCGGCGCAGGTCGAAAAGGCCAAGGCCAACCCGAAACTGGCGGGCTGGTTCGTCGGTCAGGTGATGAAAGCCACTGGCGGCAAGGCCAACCCCAAGGCCGTCAACGATCTGGTTTCGGCCAAACTGGGGCTGTGATTTTCGGGGGGTGACATCTGTGCACCCCCTGTACACCCCCCGTACATCAGCCGACTGACATTTTCCGGACTCCTGACATTCCTCGTCTCCTGTTGTCAGGGGATGGGATAAGGTGTGTTAATTTATTACTCGCGTGCCCACCGCTGCTTTTGCAGTATCCAACGGATAATCTCTTGTTGGGAAGCGTGACAGTCGTGTCTCCCGGCCGGCAAGATTTGAAGATTGGGTCTCCGGCACACCGTGCTTCGGGAACCAAATTTCTGAAATGCTTGCTGCCGATCATTTGATGTCACGGCACGCCGCCCGGAACGTGGTCATTATGAGGCTGAACCACGAGTTCTTTGCCTGAACGCATCGTTTGTATTATCTGGAGATGACTGATCAACTCCTCGACAGCCTCATCGACCTGCGAAACGGACCCTCTGCATGACCCCATTTAAATCCAGCTTTCTCACCGTCAAACCGGAATGGATCGATTATAACGGGCATCTCAACATGGCCTATTACTCGGTGCTGTTCGATCTGGGGGTGGATGATGTCTGGGCGGATTTCGGGCTGGGGCCGGGCTATCGCGAAGAGCGGGGGATGACGACCTTTCTGGCAGAATTTCACATCCGCTATATCCGTGAGCTGCATGAGGGCGACCGGGTTTACAGCACCTTCCAGCTGATCGCGCATGACGAAAAGCGAATTCATTCCTATCAGGAGCTATTCCACGAGGACGGGTGGCTGGCGGCGAGCGGAGAGTCGCTGCACCTGTCGATTGATCAGTCGGGGCCGAAGGTCGCGCCCTTCCCCGAGGACGTGCAGGAAAAGATCGCAAAGATGGCACAGGATCATGCGGGTCTGCCGATGCCCGAGGGCGCGGGGCGCAAGGTGCAGCTGCGGCAGCGTTAGGCTCTTTAGCCCGTTAAGATTTGCGGTTAGGTTGCGCGGGTTATCAGCGTCAGGACGATTTAATGCCCATATACGAATACAAGGTGGTGCCGGCCCCCGGCAAGGGAACCAAGGCCAAGGGGGTCAAGACAGCCGAGGGGCGGTTCGCGCTGTCGGTTGAGGCCGAGCTGAACCGGATGGCGGCGGGCGGATGGGAATACCTGCGCGCGGAACTGCTCCCCAGCGAGGAACGCAGCGGGCTGACCGGATCGGTGACCAACTGGCGCAACGTGCTGGTATTCCGCCGGGCCAAGGGCGGCGCGGCGGGCAATGCGTCGGGGGAAACGGTAGAAGCACGCGGGGCCTCGGCCTTTGCGGCGGCAGCGGCACCGGTGCCTGAGGCCAGCGTGCCAGTCGGGCCCGCGAAACGGGATGCGGCGGAAGAGGACGAGGTTGCCTCGGCACGGCCGGTTCCCTTTGGCGCACCCGAGACGCTGGCGGAAATAGAGGAAGATGCGGCCAAGGAATCGCCGCTGACCAGCATAGAAAAGGTCGTTCGCCGCAGCACGCCCGACGTCAAGAAAGACAAGTCGGAATAAGCCGTTTGGCGTGCGGTGCCAGTTGCGCCGCATGGGGTAGGCGCAAGCTGCGTGCCCGCGCCTGGCGTTAGGCATACAGAAGAACCAGCCCCGCCGATGACGACGGGGGCCGATTGATTTCTGGTTCTCTTCGGTAACCTTCAGCTCCCTGCCCGGCGCGCAGATGTGCCGGGACGGTCGCAGCTGATAACGGGCTTACGCGCCGATATCGAGCGACAGGGCGTGGATGCTGCTCACCAGTTCCGGACCAAGCGCCGCGTGGACGGCGCGATGTCGCGCAATGCGGGACTGGCCCTTGAATGCCTCGGCCCGGATCATCACATTGAAGTGGCTCTCGCCCCCCTCACGAAAACCGGCATGCCCACGATGGCTCTCACTGTCATCGACCACTTCGAGAGCATCTGGTGAAAAGGCTGCCTCAAGACGGGTCCGGATTGTTTCAGTCACATTCATTTCACTCTTTTGCGGCAAAAAATTCGCCGCCCCCTCTTCTATCTGACGAGACTTACTCTAAACTCCGGTCTCCGAGTCGAAAAGATGCGCCGGGAAGGAAAGCTTCATGACAAAACCTGATCCCTTCGGCTTCGACATGTCCGTGTCGTCGGCCAAGAAAAAGAACCCGCGTGGCCGTCGCGGCATGTCCGGCGCGTCCGAGACTTCGGTACGCCAGTGCGAGCATGAAGGCTGCACCGAGGCCGGCAAGTTCCGCGCCCCCAAGGCACCCGACGTGCTGGACGACTATTTCTGGTTCTGCCAGCAGCACGTGCGCGAATATAACCTCAAGTGGAACTTCTTTGACGGGACCACCGAGGCGGAGATCAACGCGCAGCAGACCAAGGACAAGGTCTGGGAACGCGCGACCAAGCCGATCAGCGACCCGGAAGCCCGCGCCTGGGCGCGGCTTGGCATCGAGGACCCGCATCAGGTGCTCGGCGCGAATGCGACGCAGAACCCGGGCAAGCGCGGCGGTGTCACGCAGCGCCGCCTGCCTCCGACCGAGCGCCGCGCGGTCGAGATCCTTGAGGCGGGCGACAACTGGACCAAGGCCGAAGTGCGCAAGGCCTACAAGTCGCTGATCAAGGTGCTGCACCCGGATATGAACGGCGGCGACCGGTCACAGGAAGAACAGTTGCAGCAGGTGGTCTGGGCATGGGACCAGATCAAGGTAAGCCGCAATTTCAAGGACTGATCTTTCGGATCAGGCCGTACGTCGAACAGGCGCGCGCAGGGTTCTGCGGGCGCCTGTTTCTTTGGAATTGCCCTGGGTAAGGCCCTTTATTCATTGGCCATTGTCTCGGGGCGGGTGGCTTCGGGGCCAAGCGGACGCAGGGAAACCTGCATGCCGGGGCGCAGCGTATGGGTGGGGTTTGCCACGATGGCCCATGCGGTCAGGCTGCGCGTTTCGCGGGACACATCGGCAGAAAGATGAGTGGGTTCGGCAAGCGCCGGATGGTCCCAGCCGGGCGCCAGTTGCACGACCAGATCCACGGTGTCAGCATAAGCGTCAATGGTGCTCAGATCGGTGACGCCAAGCTCTACAAGCCGCGCGGGATAGGGAATTTCGTAAGCGATACGCACGGGGTCAAGCTGGACGATGGTGGCCAGAACCCCTTTGCGCCCGGTTTCCGCAAAACTGCCCCGGCTGACCAGTGGCTTGCTGATGATGCCGGAAATCGGCGCGTGGACCTCGGTACGGCGCATGTCGATCTGGGCGGCTTCGAGCCTGCTGTTGGCCTCGGTCGCGGCCGCCGAGGCAACCGACAGCGCGACCTTGGATTTGAAATATCGCGTGTCGGATACGTTCCCGCGTTCCTTGAGGATGAGGTTGCGATCGTGTTCCTTTCTCGCGTCTTCAAGGATGGCTTCGGCCTTTTGTGCAACGGCCCGGGCCGCGCGGAGCCGCTGGGAGAATTCTGCCTTGTCGAAGGTGAATAAAAGCGCGCCTTCGGCGACCGTTTCGCCGGGGTCGAAATGTATCGCTGTCACGACGCCCTCGATCTGGGCGGAGATATCCACGCGGTTCACGGCCTCGACATAGCCTGTGTAGAGGGGCTGCTCCTCCGGCCATGCAGGAAGCGGGCATGCGAGCATGGCAAGGGGGACAAGGACGCTGACAGCTCTTTTCATGCGAGCCTCCGCCGGGGGGACGGGTGACGATGCTTTGCCAACCGGAGGGGCAGGCCTCCGGGATCGGGTCATGACCTGCCGGTGGTCCGGTTGGCGGGTGTGGGACGCAGCCGGGGCTGCGTCAGTTGGTGCGCTTGGCGTTGCTGTTGCGGGTCGCCCCGCCCACGCCGGTGATGCGTAGGTTGCGGCCATTTTCGAGCAGGACAAAATCCGCCTTGGAGAGAGAGCCCTTCCAGCCGTCGTTCGTTCTTTCCATCGCGGTGGTTTCGTCGCTGTCGGCGATCCGGCTCCAGACGAGTTCGGTGCAATCGGCGTTGACGACAAAATCGCCGTAGATGCCGTGATCGCGGAACGAGTATTCGCCTCCCGCCCAAGGGCAGGAATCTTGTGCAAAAGCGGGGGCGGCGGAAAGGCCGAGGAGGAGCGGTACGAAAGTCAGGTGTTTCATGAGATGTCCAGTGCAATCGATTCAAGAAAGGTATTGAAACGCTCTGACCATCATCCTCGCGTCAAGGTTGTGTCAAGACACCATAAGTTGAGAAAACCATTTGCGCTGCTTTCTGCACTGCCGGTTAGGCGGGCAAAGCACGGAAATTTGAAGGGAGTGGTGAGCTGCCTAGCCTGTCGCCGTTTCTGCCCACTTCAGTTCCGGCGTTTCGCGAAAGGCGAAGCGGGAAAGGTGGTCGTCGATGATGAACTTGGCTAGGCCAAGGCCCTTTTCATCCTGAGCAGTGACCGTGACCGAAAGCGCCGCGTCATCGGCCAGCATCGTTGCAGGACCGGGCGGAAGAGCCGCTTTTCCGTTGGTATCGTCGTATTCCACGCTGACCTTGTGCGCGAAGTGCTTGCAAAGCTGTTTGAGGTATTTGGACGCATTGGGCGTTTCAAAACGTGCTGACGCGGAAAGCATGGTCACTCCGGTGAAATCCGATTCTTTCAGTAAGATATTTTCTTGACCCTCCCGTCGCAAGCGCCTAACCGAAGGTCAATCCGAACCCGATACCGGTTCATGTTCCAGTCCGGAGTCCTGCCGATGATCCCTGCCCTGCTGCGTAACACACTGGCGGCTCTGGCGCTTTGCGCCCCGGCCTGTCTGGCCGAACCGATCACCGTGGAAACCGCCACCGGCCCCGTAGAGCTTTCGCAGCGCCCCGAACGCATTCTTGCGATGGATGTGCCCGCGATCGACACGCTGACGGCGCTGGGGGTGAAACCCGCCGGGATCGTCGCGCCGACGCATTTGGGCTACCTGTCGGATGTGGAAAGCGGACTGCCGGTGGTTGGCACGCTTTTCGAACCCGATTTCGAGCAGATCGCGGCGCTGGGACCGGATGCGATCATCCTTGGGACGCGGTCCATCGCGCAGGGCAAGAACCTGAGCAACTTCGGACCGGTGCTGGACATGAGCATCGGTCTGGATGCGGTCGGCGACGGGCTGCAGCGGCTTGAAACCTATGGCCGGCTGACCGGCACCGAGGAAAAGGCCGCCGAGATGGCCGAGGTCCTGCGCGACAAGACCGAAACCGCCCGCGCCCTTGTCGAGGGGCAAGGCACCGCGCTGATCGTCATGACCAACGGGCCGAAACTGTCGGTGTTCGGGGCGGAAAGCCGGTTCGGCTGGCTGCACAAGACGCTGGGCTGGCCCGAGGCCGCAGATGGCATCGACAGCTCGTCCCATGGCGAGGCGATCACCTTTGAATATATCGCCGACAAGAACCCCGATACGCTGATCGTGATCGACCGTGGCCAGGCCATTGGCGGCGCGGTCGAAGGGGCTCGCTCGACGTTGGACAATGCGCTGATCCATGGCACGACTGCGTGGCAGAACGATCAGGTCATCTATCTCTCGCCCGGCGAGATTTACATCGCGGGTGGTGGGTATACCGCGCTGAACCGCACGCTCGATCAGTTGATCGATGCGCTGGGGCCTGAATCCTGATCTGATATGCCCGTTGCCGTGATCCTGCTGGCGCTGGCCGCGCTGGCCAGCCTTTCGCTGTTCGTCGGCGCCATCGACATGAGCCCGGCCGATCTCTGGCGCGACCCCGAGGCGCTGCGGCTGATGCTGGTAAGCCGCCTGCCCCGGACGCTGGCGGCGATGCTGGCGGGGGCCTCTCTGGCGGTGACAGGGCAGATCATGCAGGTGCTGGCGCGCAACCGTTTCGTCGAGCCGATGACCGCCGGGGCGGGACAGAGCGCGGCGCTTGGCATTCTTGCCGCGACGCTCTTTGTGCCGGGCGCGCCGGTCTGGATCAAGATGCTGATCGCCGCCGGGGCGACCCTGATCGGGAGCGTCGGCCTGTTGCTGATGATCCGCCGCCTGCCGCCGACGCAGCCGCTGCTGGTGCCGCTGGTGGCGCTGGTTTATGGCGGGGTGATCGGCGCGGCGGTGACATTCGTCGCCTATCAGGGCGATATGCTGCAATTCGTACAAATCTGGCTGACCGGAGAGCTTTCCGGCGTGTTGCAGGGCCGATACGAACTGCTCTGGATTGCCGGAGGCGTGGCGCTGGGGACTTGGTTCATCGCGGACCGGGTGACGGTGCTGGCGCTCGGAGACGCGGCTGGCCGTGCGCTGGGGGTGAACGTGGCGGCGGTGACGGCGGCGGGGCTGGCGGCGATATCGCTGGTGACTGCTCTGACGGTGGTGACGCTCGGCGCAATTTCGTTCATCGGGCTGGTGGTGCCGAACCTCGTGTCGCGGCTGATCGGGGACAACCTGCGTGCCGGGCTGCCGCTGACGGCGAGCCTTGGGGCGCTCTTGGTGCTGGGCGCGGATATGCTTGGCCGGGTGGTTCGGATGCCCTATGAGATCCCCGCCTCGGCCATGACGGGCGTGATCGGCGCGGCGCTATTCCTTGCCCTGATCCTGCGGGAGCCGAAACATGGCTAGGGCGCAGATCTGGCTGGGGCTGGGTTTGCTGGTCTCGATCATTGGCTACCTCTTCCTCGACGCGGTGGGGTCATGGGCGTTCATCCTGACCTTTCGCGCCACCAAGCTGGCGGCGATGCTGCTGGTTGGCGTGTCGCTGGCGGTGGCGACGGTGCTGTTCCAGACAATCACGGCGAACCGAATCCTGACGCCTTCGGTCATGGGGTTCGACGCGCTTTACGCCTTTGCGCTGAGCAGCATGGTCTTTACCCTTGGGGCGGCGGGATATGACGCGATCCCGCAGCCGCTTTTGTTCGCCGCGAACCTGACGCTGATGTCTGGGCTGGGGCTGTTGTTGTTCATGGCGCTGCTGGCCGGGGGGCGTGGCGATATCCTCAAGATGGTGCTGACGGGCATCGTGCTGGGCATACTGATCCGGTCGATCACCGGGTTCATTCAGCGGCTGATCGACCCAAGCGATTTCCAGACCGTGCAGGTCGCGAGTTTCGCGCGGTTCACCTTTGTGGAGCCCGTTCTGTTGGGCATGGCGGCAGCGGTGGTGATCCCGGCGCTGGTACTGGCGTGGCGGATGCGGTTCCGGCTGGACGTGCTGGCGCTGGGGCCCGAGGCCGCCACCGGTCTGGGCGAGGCACCGAAGCGCGGACAGAAACAGGCGCTGCTGCTCATCTGCCTGCTGGTCGGCGCGGCCACGGCACTGTCGGGGCCGATGTCATCGGGATTTTCGGGGCCGTCGAATTTCTTTGGCCTGATCGTCACGGCGCTGGCGCATCTGCTGATCAAGAGCGAGCGGCACGCGACCCTGCTGCCAGCGGCGGCGATGATCGCGGGGATCGTGCTGGTCGGTGGTCAGACGCTGATGGAGCGCGTGCTGCACCTTGCCACCCCCCTGCCCGTCGTGATCGAGCTGGTCGGCGGCGCGCTGTTTCTTTTCCTGCTGTTACGGAGACGGGCCGTATGATTTCGATCCGCAATGTAAGCCATGCCATTCACGGCGCGCCAATCCTGCATGACATCTCGCTTGACCTGCCGCGCGGCGGGGTAACCGCGCTGATCGGGCCGAATGGGGCCGGGAAATCGACGCTCTTGTCGTTGATCGCGCGGCTGGTCAAATTGCAGAGCGGCGCGATAAGCGTCGATGAGCTTGAGGTCGGCAAGGCCGCGGACCGGGTGCTGGCGCAGCATCTGGCGATCATGCCGCAGAGCCTGACGGTATCGGCGCGGCTGCGGGTGGGTGAGCTGGTGATGATGGGCCGCTACCCTTGGCACCAGGGACGCCCCGGCGCGGAAGACCGCGAGATCATTGCCGCCGCGCTGGCGAAATTCGCGCTGGAGCCTTTGCGAGATCGGTTCCTTGACGCGCTGTCCGGCGGGCAGCGGCAAAGGGCGCTGGTCGCGATGGCCTATGCGCAGGGGACCGATTACCTCCTGCTGGACGAGCCTCTCAACAACCTCGATATCGCCGCATCGCGCCACCTGATGGGGCTGCTGCGCGAAATGGCGGAACGCGAGGGCAAGAGCATCGTGATCGTGCTGCATGACATCAACTATGCCGCTGCCTTTGCCGACCGGATCGTGGTGATGAGCGGCGGGCGCGTGGCGGCGGACGGGGCACCGGGCGAGATCGTGAACGATGGTCTGCTGCGGGATGTGTTTGACACGAATGCCGAGGTTCGCCTGATCGATGGCAAACCGGTGGTGCTTGTCTGAGGGATCGACAGGCTTATCGCGGGAATTTCTGCGGGTACTACCGGGCTGGTTTTATACGGGGAATCGCCTGTTTTGTGAGATTTCCAGCCGCGTGGCACAGGAAACCGGCACCGTTTTTTGATGATTTCCCAAGCGTTTGCACAACTTACGGCATAGCCATTAACCACGCATTAAGGACAAAAACCGGAATCCCGGGAAACTGATCCGTCAGTGGAATTTAGCCATCAAATTTACCCCAAAGCGATCACAGTTTTGCCCTGATCCGTTTGCACAGGAGAGGGGAAGAAGCCGTTAAGGTTAACTGTATAAGGGTATTTACATGCTTCTATCCGGAATATTCGGATCGTCGAATTCGACGCCGCCTGCGTCGAACAACAATAACGCGAACAACAATTCTTCCGCCAACTACACGGCCGAGACCGAGGAAACCTCAGGCGCTTCGGGCAGCACCCAGACCGGGTCGAACACGGAAACCAGCAGCGCCAACAGCGCGCAGGCCTCGTCCGAAACCTCTTCGGAGACCGAGACCGGCAACGGCGGGTCGGCGCAGTCCCCGGCGACGCAGGCGTCGTCCGGCAACGGAAATTCCGGTGCGCTTCCCCCGGCAGCAAGCGACAATGCCGTGGCGAAGACTGCCGAGTCTGCCAAACCGGATGCGCTGGAGCTTGCCCGGCAGGCGGCGCAGCGCGTGGTGGACGAGGCCAAGACACAGGCGCTGCTGAGCAATATCGCGCCCGTCGCTGCCTCGGCCGGCGGGTCGAGCAAATCTTATGTCGTATCCCTGCTGAGCCCGAGCGGCGTGGCAGAAGCCCAGATCAACTCGCCTACCCCAGCAAACGCCGAGCCCAAGTCGGCCAAGGCGAAATGATCTGAGATCCGTACAGCAGACTAAGCCAGTGCCCCGGCTGCCCTGCTGACGAAACTGACCGGCGACTTTCCCCTCGGCAGTCGCCGGTTTCTTTATTCAGAGCAGCACCAGCCGGATCGCGTAGGCGACGACACCGACGCAGGCGACACCGCCAAGCCAGAGCAGCAGGAACCAGCCGGTCCGTTTCCACCACATCAGTGATAGCCCTGTTCCGGGTCGAGCTTGCCGCGGAACACCCAGTAGGCAAAGCCGGTATAGGCAAGGATCATCGGGATCAGCACCACTGCGCCAACCAGCATGAACCACTGGCTTTTCTCGGGGGCGGCGGCCTCCCACAAGGTGACGCTGGGCGGGATGATATGCGGCCAGATCGATATGCCGAGCCCGAGGAAACAGAGACCGAAGAGCGCCAGCGCCAGCACGAAGGGCAGCCAGTCGCGGCCATCCACGATCAGGCTGCGCGCCAGCGCGATGCCGATGATCGCAACGGCGATGGGCACCGGCGCGGTAAAGATGATCTGCGGAAAGGTGAACCATTTTTCCCAGTAGATGCCGATCAGGAAAGGCGTCGCGAGGCTGACGAGTACGATAAAGCCGACGGTCACCAGCCCGAGGATGCGCGCCATGTTGCGCACCCGGTGCTGGATTTCGCCTTCGAGCTTGAGATTGAGCCAGCAGGCCCCAAGAAAGGCATAGCCAGCCACCACGGCCAGACCGGTCAGGATGGTGAAGGGGGTGAGCCAGTCCCACCAACCGCCCGCATAGGCGCGGCCTTCAACCTCGATCCCCTGCAGCAATGCGCCGAGGATGACGCCCTGCGCCATCGACGCGATGAAAGAACCGCCGATAAAGGCCCCGTCCCAGAGCTTGCGCGAGAGCCGGGTTTCCGTCCGCCAGCGGAATTCGAACGCGACACCACGAAAGATCAGCGCCAGTAGCATCGCGATGATCGGCGGGTAGAGCGCGGGCAGGATGATCGCGTAGGCCAGCGGAAAGGCTGCCATCAGCCCGCCGCCGCCCATGACCAGCCATGTCTCGTTACCGTCCCAGACCGGGGCGACCGAGTTCATCATCAGGTCACGGTCCTTTTTCTCGCGAAAAAGCGGGTAAAGGATGCCAAGTCCGAGGTCGAAGCCGTCCAGCACCACGTAGATGTAGATCGCCAGCGCGAGGATCAGCGCCCAGACCACGGTGAGATCGAAACTGATACCGAGGTTTTCCATCATTTCGCTCCTGTCCGGGGATCTGCGGTGCCGGGCACGGTGCCGGCGGCACGCATGGGGCCGACTTCCTGTTCGACGCCGGTTTCGCCCTGATGCGGCGGATGGGCCATGAGGCGCAGCAGGAAATAGACGCCCGAGCCGAAGACCGCGAAATAGACGAAGATAAAGGCGATCAACGAGGTCGCGACGGCGGGTGCATCAAGCGGCGCAACGGAATCTGCCGTGCGCAGGATATTATAAACCGTGAACGGCTGGCGGCCGACCTCGGTTGTGATCCAGCCGGCGGTGACGGCGATAAAGCCGGTCGGCCCCATCACCAGTGCCGCGCGGTGCAGCCATGTATCGGTATGCAGGATGCCGCGCCAGCGCGAGATCAGCGACCAGACGCCAAGGCCCAGCATCGCAAAGCCCAGAGCCACCATCACGCGGAAGGACCAGAATACCACCCCGACGGGAGGCTGATCTTCGCGCGGGATCGTGTCGAGCCCGTCGAGCGGCGCGTTCAGGTCGTGTTTGAGGATCAGCGAGGATGCCTTGGGGATTTCAATGGTATAGCGCATCTCCTGCGCGTCCTGGTCTGGGATGCCAAAGAGGATCAGCGGCGCGCCCTCCGGGTGGCTCTCAAAGTGACCCTCCATCGCCATGACCTTGGCGGGCTGGTGTTCCAGCGTGTTCAGCCCGTGCTGGTCGCCAATGAAGATCTGCAGCGGCGCGACCACCGCGACCATCCACATCGCCATGGAGAACATGATCCGCACGCCCCGGTTATGGCCGTGGCCGCGCAGGTAGTGCCAGCCCGCGACCCCGCCGACCACAAGCGCGGTGGTCAGGTAGGCGGCGGTCAGCGCGTGGGCGAGACGATAAGGAAAGGACGGGTTGAAGATGATCGCCCACCAGTCTTCGGGGAGGAACTGGCCGTTTTCGCCGATGATATGCCCCTGCGGCGTCTGCATCCACGAGTTCACCGAGAGAATCCACGTGGCCGAGATTGCCGTGCCGACGGCCACCATGAGGCAGGCGAACATATGCAGCCCCGGCCCCACCCGGTCACGGCCAAAGAGCATGATGCCGAGGAAACCGGCCTCGAGGAAAAAGGCGGTCAGCACCTCATAGGCCATGAGCGGCCCGATCACCGGTCCGGCCTTGTCGGAGAAGACCGACCAGTTGGTGCCGAACTGGTAGGACATCACGATGCCCGAGACGACGCCCATCGCGAAGGTGATGGCGAATATCTTGATCCAGTAGCGGAAGAGCCTCAGAAAACGCTCGTTCCCGGTTTTCAGCCAGAGCGCGTTGAGCACCGCGAGATACGAGGCGAGTCCGATCGTGAAGGCGGGAAAGATGAAGTGAAACGCGACCGTAAAGCCGAATTGAATGCGCGCGAGCAACAGCGCGTCGAAGCCCAGAACCTGCTCCATAAGGTACCCCTTTTTCCACCGCCTCCCTCTTAGATGGAAGTATAGGCCGAATAGGATGCGACCCAAGCGCATGCGACAATGCGCGCGGCTATTGGCGCTTGGCAGGTATCTGGCGGGACTGGGGAAATGTGAAAGGCCGCCGGGGTAAGGCGGCCCTTCCATGTTGCCCGATCTTGCAGCAAAGGGGTACTTTTTACGAACTTCCGGACAACAATTCCGTGAGCGGGCGTGCTTATTCGGCGGGCAGAAGAACCCGGTCGATCACGTGGATGACGCCGTTGGATTGGTCGACGTCGGCGATCGTCACATTGGCCATGCGGCCACGTTCGTCCTCGATCATGATCTTGTCGCCTTCATAGCGGGCCTGAAGGGTGCAGCCGCCGACGGTCGGGACCGGGTGGACGCCGCCATCATCGTCGATCATGCCCTTGATGGCGGTCGACATGGCATCGGCGGAGACAACGTGGCAGGCTAGGATCTGGGCGAGCTGGTCCTTGTGCTGCGGTTCAAGCAGGGTTTCGACGGTGCCGGACTTGAGCATGCCAAAGGCGTCATCGGTCGGGGCGAAAACGGTAAAGGGACCGGGACCGGAGAGGGTTTCGACCAGACCGGCGGCCTTGACCGCCGCGACCAGCGTTTCGTGATCCGCGGAGTTCACGGCATTTTCGACGATGTTCTTGTCCGCATACATGGGCGCGCCGCCAACCATCGGGTTTTCCGCAGCCTGGGCCGAGAGGCCAAGGATGGATACACCGGATACCAGCGCGGCGGTTGCAAGAGTTTTAATCGGTTTCATGAATTCCTCCATTGTTTGATCACGCGGCTTCTGCCGGAGATGCTGCTGATACGGAGGAATTCGCCGGAAAGTTTCAGGCGGCTGAAAATTCTTTGCAAAAAGAGAAATATATGCTGCTGACGCCGTCCCGCGCGGCCCGAACCCGGCCCCCGGGGCACGGGAAAAGGCGAATTCCCGCAGACCTGCCCCCCTTGCCCTTGCTGTTGATATGGTGCACGAACGCTTCGTTCGGCTTGGGTTGCCGGACAGATGAGACAAGGACGGATTTCATGGCCGACGGCGCAATCGATATCAATGCAAAGCCAACCGAGGATATTTCGGTAAAGGAAGTGTTCGGGATCGACACGAACATGATCGTCAAGGGCTTTGCCGACCGTACCGACCGCGTGCCGGAAATCGACTCGACCTATAAATTCGACCCGGAAACCACGCTGGCGATTTTGGCCGGGTTTTCCCATAACCGCCGCGTGATGGTTCAGGGATATCACGGTACGGGGAAATCGACCCATATCGAACAGGTCGCCTCGCGTCTGAACTGGCCGACCGTGCGCGTGAACCTCGACAGCCACATCAGCCGGATCGACCTGATCGGCAAGGACGCGATCAAGCTGCGCGACGGCAAGCAGGTGACGGAGTTCCACGAGGGCATCCTGCCCTGGGCGCTGCGCAACCCGACTGCCATCGTCTTTGACGAATACGACGCGGGCCGCGCCGACGTGATGTTCGTGATCCAGCGCGTTCTGGAACATGACGGCAAGCTGACCCTGCTTGACCAGAACGAGATCATCACCCCGAACAAGTATTTCCGCCTTTTCGCCACCTCGAACACGGTGGGTCTGGGCGATACGACGGGCCTGTACCACGGCACCCAGCAGATCAACCAGGCGCAAATGGACCGCTGGTCGCTTGTCGCGACGCTGAACTACCTGAGCCACGATGCCGAAGTCGCGATCGTCCTCAGCAAGGCGCCGCATTACAATAACGAGAAGGGCCGCAAGACGGTAAGCCAGATGGTGCATCTGGCCGATCTCACCCGCATCGCATTCATGAACGGTGACCTTTCGACCGTGATGAGCCCGCGGACCGTTATTACATGGGCGCAGAACGCCGAGATCTTCCGCGATGTGGGTTATTCCTTCCGTCTTTCCTTCCTCAACAAATGCGACGAGCTGGAGCGCCAGACAGTGGCGGAATTCTACCAGCGCTGCTTTGACGAGGAACTGCCGGAAAGCGCGGCAAGCGTCAGCCTGGGGTGAGTTTCAGGGCCGGTTCAGACCGGCCCTTTTCATTTGGACCTGACGGCTCGGTCCATTCAATTTGAGCCGATCTTGAGAAAATTGCGCCCTACTTGCCGTTTGACGCAACGCGTTTTCGCGCGCAGTCTTTCGGTATGGGCTATATTTCGTTTTCGCGGGCCTTGGTTCTTGCGCTTGGCCTGCCTGTCGTTGGTATCTGTGGCGCCCCGCCCGAACGGGACACGTCCCCTGACCTGCAATTTGCGTTCGCAACCTGTGTCGGGCGCTTTACCGCGCTGATGCAGCATCAATGGCTGACCGGACCGCAGCGCTCGGACGAAACCCGGGCACAGCAACGCCAGATGATCACCTTGCTGGATGCAGTGACCCCGCCCGAGGACAAGCGACGCGCAATGTCACAAAGAATCCAGTCGAAACATGCCTTTGGCAGCCTGTTGGCCCGGATCAGGGCCAGCCGGGACCCGGCCTATGCCAGATGGGCGCGCAACCGGGTCGAGCGCGATATCGCGGCCTGCCGGGCGCTGCTGCTTGCACCGTCCTCTTTGCCGCAATCAAGCTGACCACTTGCGCGGCAGGAATATATCAACAAGAGATATTTTTGATATCTTTTGTATATACTTCATTGACGGGTAAGTTTTTTGTCATAGGCTTGTTACATGAACAGGCTTGCAACGTATCTCACTTACGGGTTGGCCCTTGCTGCGTTCACGGTTTCCGTGGCCAAGGCCCTTCCCTCTCAATCTGTCGAAAGAGCAGAGATTTTTGCGACGTGCTCGGGCCGCCTGTCGGCCCTTGCGACCAGACAAAGGGCAATGAACGACCCTTCGGCACCGGAGATCGAGCGGCTTAGCGACCAGTTCAGCATGCTGCTTGACGCGACGCTGCCGGATGCGATCCAGCAGGGGGTCGAGGCAACCCAGTCAGATCGCTGGCGCAACTCGGGCTGGAGCGAAATGGCGAACCTGCTGGCCGATGTGGACTATAGCGTCGACCAGCGCCGCGTGGACCGCGCGCGCAGCGTTCTGGAAACGCGGCTGGCTACCTGCCGGGAGCTTTTGCTTTAGGCAGGGCGCAGAATTTCCCGCTGGCTCCTATGGTCAAGGGCGGGGAATGGTCTTAGGTTGTTGCCCTGAAGAGCAGCGACCGAAGGCCCCGACATGGCGCAGAATTCCGACAACCCCGCCGATCCGTTCAAGAAGGCGCTGGCCGAAGCCACCAAGGTCATGGCCAACGATCCCGAGTTGAACGTCAGCTATTCCGTCGATCCCTCGGGTCTGTCGGGCGATGCGATGCGCCTGCCGCAGGTCAGCCGCCGGATGACCCGCGACGAGGTGCTGTTGGCGCGGGGCACCGCGGATTCGCTGGCAATGAACCGCAAGTATCACAATGGCCAGACTCACGCGCGCTATGCGCCGCCGGGTGACATGGCACGCGAGCTGTATGAGGCGATGGAAACCGCCCGCTGCGAGGCGATGGGCGCGCGGGATATGCCCGGCACTGCGGGTAATATCGACGTCAAGATTGGCCATGACGCGATGCGGCGCGGGTACGATCAGGTAACCTCGACAGCCGAGGCGCCGCTGGCGGCGGCTGCCGGATATCTGGTGCGCAACCTTGCCACCGGGCGCGATCTGCCCAAGGGCGCGAATAACGTGATGGAGCTTTGGCGCGATCACATCGAAAAGCAGGTCGGCGGGCGTCTTGAGGTCATCAACGAGATTCTCAACGACCAGTCGGCTTTCGCCAAGTTCACCCGCGCTGTGATCAAGGATCTGGGCTATGGCGACCAGCTGGGCGACGACCCGGACGAGCTGGACGACAACCAGGAAGACCAGGCCGAAGAGGATCAGGAAGACGATCAGGAGCCGGAAAGCACCGGCGAGGACGAGAGCGACGATCAGGAAACCGCTGCCGATCCGGAACGCTCTCAGGACGAACAGCAGGACCAGGCCGATGCGCAGGTCAGCATGGACGACCTTGCCGATGAGGAAATGGGCGAGGATGCGGAAATGCCCGAGGGCGACGCGCCCTTTGAGCCGCCTGCCCCGCCGCCGGTCAGCGATGCCGATCCGAATTACAAGGTGTACCTCTCGACCCATGATGAAGAGGTCAATGCAGAGGACCTTGCCGAACCGGCCGAGCTGGAGCGGCTGCGTGCCTATCTCGACCAGCAGCTTGACCCGCTGAAAGGCGCGGTATCGCGGCTGGCCAACAAGCTGCAGCGCCGTTTGCAGGCACAGCAGAACCGGAGCTGGGAGTTCGACCGCGAGGAAGGTATCCTTGACGCGGGGCGTCTGGCGCGGGTGGTGGCGAACCCGACGACTCCGCTGTCGTTCAAGGTCGAGAAGGACACCGAGTTCCGCGATACGGTAGTGACGCTGCTTCTGGACAATTCCGGTTCGATGCGCGGGCGACCGATTTCCATCGCCGCGATCTGTGCCGACGTGCTGGCGCGGACGTTGGAACGCTGCAACGTGAAGGTCGAGATCCTTGGATTTACCACGCGGGCTTGGAAGGGCGGACAAGCGCGCGAGGCATGGCTGAACGATGGCCGCCCGCAGCAACCGGGCCGTCTGAATGATCTGCGCCATATCGTCTACAAGGGGGCGGATGCGCCCTGGCGTCGCGCGCGGCCGAACCTTGGTCTGATGATGAAGGAAGGTCTGCTCAAGGAGAACATCGACGGGGAGGCGCTGGAATGGGCGCATCGCCGCATGCTGGCACGGCGCGAGCAGCGCAAGATCCTGATGGTGATTTCCGACGGTGCGCCGGTCGATGATTCGACGCTTTCGGTGAACCCGGCGAATTACCTCGAAAAGCACCTGCGCGACGTGATCGCCATGGTCGAGAAGCGCAAGATGGTGGAACTGCTGGCGATCGGCATCGGCCATGACGTGACGCGCTATTACGACCGCGCGGTGACGATCACGGATGTGGAGCAGCTGGCGGGCGCGATGACCGAGCAGCTGGCCGCGCTATTCGACAGCGACCCGCGCGCGCGGGCGCGGGTGATGGGGATCAAGAAGGCGAGCTAGCGCTCGCCTTGCCTTCGGCGACCGTATTTGTACCGAGAAGAAGCGCCGGGCGTTTTACCTGCGCACCGTTTTGCGTGGTTTGGCGGCATCGGTGCCTTGGTATTCAGGGCGTCTTGGATGCGGTGAAATCGCGCCTTGCGTCCCGGGCGGGTTCGCGATTGGTTACGGGCGAATAACCCAGAGAGAGATCGGCCCATGTTTCAGACATTCGAGGTAACCGCACGACCCGAACAGGGGCCGCCACGTCTGGCTGCGCTGCGGGAGGTGATGGAGAGCGAAGGTCTTGACGGGTTCCTCGTGCCGCGAGCGGATGCACATCAGGGTGAATATGTCGCCGCACGCGATGCCCGGCTGGCCTGGATTTCAGGGTTCACCGGTTCGGCCGGGTTCTGCGCGGCGTTACGCGATGTCGCCGGGGTTTTCATCGACGGTCGGTATCGGACTCAGGTCAAGGCGCAGGTGGCGGATGTGTTCACCCCGGTGCCCTGGCCCGATGTGTCGCTGGTCGAGTGGCTGAAAGAGCAACTGCCCGAGGGTGGCAAGGTCGGGTTTGACCCGTGGCTGCATACGGTAGCGCAGGTTGAAGGCTGGCAGTCAGGTCTGAAGGGCAGCGGCATCGAGATGGTGCAGAGCGCCAACCTGGTCGACCGGATCTGGGAGGACCAGCCGGCGCCGCCGATGAACCCGGTCAAGCTGCACCCGATTGAATTTGCCGGGGAGAGCGCGGCGAGCAAATGCGACAGGCTGGGCAAGGAGCTGGCGGAGGCCGGGCAGGACGCGGCGGCGATCACCTTGCCGGATTCGATCATGTGGCTATTGAACATTCGCGGCTCGGACGTGGAGCGCAATCCGCTGGCGCATGGGTTCGCGGTTTTGCATGCAGATGGCATGGTCGATCTTTACATGGCCTCGGCCAAGCTGGGTGAGGTGCGCGAGGAACTGGGCGACCGGGTCCGGCAACACGAGCCGGAGGCGTTTCTGGACGATCTGGCCCGGCTTGAGGGCAAGGTGCGGATCGACAAGGGCACGGCGCCGCAGATCGTGGCCGATGCGCTGGGCGACAGGGCGGTGGCCGGGGACGACCCTTGCGCCCTGCCCAAGGCGCGCAAGAACGAGGCCGAGATAGAGGGATCGGCGGCAGCGCATCTGCGCGACGCGGTGGCGATGGTCGAACTGCTGAGCTGGCTCGATGCGCAGGCGCCGGCCACGCTGACAGAAACCGGAGTCGTGACCCAGCTTGAGGCCTGCCGCCGCCGGGACAATGCGCTTCAGGACATCAGTTTCGAGACGATTTCCGGCACCGGTCCGAATGGTGCGATCATGCATTACCGCGTGACCGAAGAGACCGATGCGCGGCTTGAGGACGGGCATCTGCTGGTGCTGGACAGCGGCGGGCAATACCTGGACGGCACCACCGATATCACGCGGACCATCGCCATCGGTGAGCCGGGCGAGGAAGAACGTGCCGCTTTTACCCGGGTATTGCAGGGGATGATCGGCATGTCGCGGCTGCGCTGGCCCAAGGGGCTGGCCGGGCGCGATATCGAGGCCATCGGACGCCTGCCGCTCTGGCTCGCGGGGCAGGATTTCAACCACGGGCTTGGCCATGGTGTCGGCGCTTACCTGAGCGTCCACGAAGGCCCGCAGAGGCTGAGCCGCGCCAGCACCATCCCGCTGGAGCCGGGGATGATCCTGTCGAACGAGCCGGGCTATTACCGCGAGGGGGCCTTTGGCATCCGGATCGAGAACCTGCTGGTGGTGCAGGAGGCCGAACCGCTGCCCAGCAGCGATCCGGAGCGGGAGTTCCTTGACTGGCGGACACTGACATTTGTGCCCATCGACCGTCGCCTGATCGTCACCGACATGCTGACGGCGGAGGAACGGGCGTGGATCAACGCCTACCACCGCGAGGTGGCCGAAAAGATCGGCTCGCGTCTGGGCAAGGAGGCAAAACTGTGGTTGGATGCCGCGGTTGCCCCGATCTGACACCTTGGTGTTACGTTCGGCGGGCAGGACGGACGGGCATTCGAGGAGGCATATCATGGCGGATCACATCACGATCGAAAAGGCACCGGGCAAATGGAGCGTGCGTTCGGGCGGAGCTGTGCTTGGCGAATCCGTGAATGCGCTGCGGCTGATCGAGAACGGGTATGACCCGGTGATCTATTTCCCGCGCGAGGATATCGCGATGGCTTTCCTTGATCCGTCGGACAAGACCACCCATTGCCCGCACAAGGGCGATGCGACCTATTTTTCCATCGTGAACAAGTCTTCGACAGTGCCGGACGCGGTCTGGAGCTATGAAGCGCCAAAGGATGCCGTTTCGGACATCGGGGGCTATCTGGCCTTTTACGAAAGCGACATGGTCAAGGTCGAACAGATCTGAGATCGATTAGCTGTGTTCCTCGGCGGCGGTGGCCGCAAGGGCGCGGTTATAGGCCTTGAGCGCGTCGATATGGAACAGCGCGCCGATCTGTTCCAGCTCCCCTGCCCTTGTGCGCGTTACGACGGGGAGAAAAGCCACCTCGGCACTGTCAAACATCGGCATCGCAGCTTCGAGCGAGGCTGACCCTTCGACATAGAGATGTTCCTCGATCATACGGGCGCAGGTGTCCGGGTCGGGCGAGCGCCGGTCGCCCGTGGGGCGCATCACCGAGCCGGCGCGGAGCTGCGCCAGCAGGTAGGCCTGCGGACCGGCGGCAAGGTGGATGCCGCGCCGTTCGAGCTGGGTGAGGAAAAAGGAACGGTCGACGATGCGCGAGGCCAGCGCGGTCGACATGGAAACCGATACCATCACCGCCAGACCGATCTGCCAGTCGCCGGTCAGTTCAAATACGATGAGCGTGGTCGAAATGGGCGCGCCTAGCACGGCGGCGGCCACGGCTCCCATCCCGGCAAAGGCATAGAGCGTATGGGTGCCTGAGACATCCGGCAATGTCGCCGTGGCGATCAGGCCAAAGGCAAGGCCTGTCAGCGCGCCGATCATCAGCGAGGGGGAAAAGATGCCGCCGCCCATGCGCCCGCCAAAGGTGATGGCCAGCGCCGCCGCCTTGAGCATCGCGTAGATGATGGCCTGATCCAGCAGCAGGCTGCCGGTAAGCGCCCTGTAGGTGGTTTCATAGCCGACGCCGATGATGTGCGGGAACCAGATCGCCATGATACCCAGCAGCGCGCCAGAGGCCGCCGGGCGGAGCCAGCGTGGCAGGCTGATGGCTGTCTGGATGCGGGTGCCCACGTCCTCGGCCCAGAACACGGAATGCATCACCAGAACGGCGACAAGACCGCAGATCAGCCCGAGAAGGAGGAAGGCGGGCAGCTCCACATAGAATTGCAGCGCCCCGGGGGTGTTGAGCACGAATTCGGTCACATCGCCGAATTCAATCCGGTTGATGACCGTCCCGGCGACCGAGGCGATCACGATGGGTGCAAAGGCATGGACCGCGAAATGGCGCAGAACGACCTCGAGGGCGAAGAGCGCCCCGGCAATGGGCGCGTTGAAGCTGGCGGAAACGGCGGCGGCCACTGCGCAGCCCAGCAGGTCACGCCCGGTGATGCCGTCGGCGTGGATGTAGCGGCAGACAATTGTCGAGATCACGCCCGCCATATGCACGACCGGCCCTTCGCGGCCCGAGGAGCCGCCGGAGCTGAGCGTGATGAGCGAGGCGAACATCGAGGCGACCCCTGCCCTGCGTTCCACCCGCCCATCGCTGAGCGCGGCACCTTCGATCACGTCCGCCACGCTGCGTACCCGCCCATCCGGGGTAAAAAAGTGCAGGATCAGCCCGACAACCAGCCCGCCCGCGATGGGCAGGCAAAGGATCCAGTACCACGGCAGGGAGGCGGCAAAGCTGTGCAGGAAGTGCACGTCTTCGGTCCCGTAAAGAGCCGCCTGCAAGCTGTTGATGCCCTTGCGGAAAAAGACGGCGGCAAAACCGGCGGCGATACCGATGGCAAGGGCGATGAACCAGAACTGTATCTGGCTTGGCCCGCGCCGTCTGAGCACCGTCCAGCCTGCCTGGCAGGTCTTGATGACCTGAGAGACCTGCTCGGATACGGGGTTGGGCTTGGGTGCTGCCATTACTGACTCTGGAACGGGTTAACCCTCTCTAGAATACCCGTTGAGCGTGGGGAACCCGTTATTCCGGCTTGGGAACATCCCTGTTACCTGAAAGCTCGGCCCCGAGGCGGCGGACCTCGCGGATCAGCAGATCAAGATCGGCGCGGGTAGTGCGATGGTTGGTGATATTCACCCGGATCGCCCGCTTGCCATCAAGCGTCGTGGTCGAGGGCGCGGCGATGCCCTGAAGTTGAAGCTGGATGACGATTTCGTCCGTTAGCGCGTTCTGCTCAGCCAGATCGCCCTCACCCGGGTACCGGAAACAGCAGATGTTCATCATGACCGGCGCGAGCAGTTCGAGGTCGGATGCCTCGGTAACCAGATCGCCGAGATAGGCCGCCTGCGCGCAGTTCTGCGAGATCATCTGGCCGAGTTTCTCGGTGCCATGCTCGGCCAGTTGCGCCCAGATTTTGAGCGCGCGGAAGCCGCGCGACAGTTCGGGACCGTATTCCACCGGCCAAGGGTTGCCAGCGGCCAGCCCCCGCTCGGCCCCGACCAAATAGGCAGGACGGTCGGAAAAGGCGCGGCGATGCGCGTCTTCCGAACGGAGGAGGACAAAACCGGCGTCATAGGTGACGTGCAGCCATTTGTGGAAATCGAAGGCAAGGCTGTCGGCGCGGGAAAGCCCCGCAAGCCGGGGACGCACCGTGTCGGACAGAATGCCCGTCGCCCCGAATGCGCCGTCCACGTGGAACCAGATGTCTTCGGCAGCGGCGATATCGGCGAGGGTTTCAAGATCGTCCGTCGCGCCGAGATCGACGCTCCCGGCGGTGCCGATCAGCGCGAAAGGGGTCAGACCGGCGGCACGATCGGCGGCGATGGCTTCGCGCAGGGCGTCGAGGTCGATCTGGTAGCTTTTTGTGATGGAAATCTTGCGCAGGGCGTCGCTGCCCAGCCCAAGCACGTCAAAAGCCCGCGCGACGCAGGCGTGGGTCTGGGTCGAAGTATATCCCACCAGTCGGGCCGTGCCGATGCCCTGAGTCCGGCTGGCGAAATCGAGCGCACGATCCCGGGCCGCCTTCATCGCAATGATCGTCGCGACCGAGGTGCCCGACACGATCAGACCGCTGGAATCGGCGGGGAAGTCAAAAAGGCCGCGCACCCAGTCGACCACCTGTTTTTCCACATGCATCGCGCCGTGGTCGCGCCCACCGAGGTTCGCGTTCATCGCCACCGCCGCCATTTCCGCGATCACCTGCGATGGCGTGCCCGATCCGTGGACCCAGCCGAAAAAGCGGGGATGGGTGTTGCCGACGCCGTAGGGGAGCAGTTCGGTCATCTGGCCGGCAACCGCGTCGCCTCCCCTGCCCTTTACTGGCAGATCGGCCTGAAAGCCCACCTTCAGCGCATCATCAGGCGCGCGCCAGACCGGACCGTCTCGGGTGGTCTGCATGCGATCCAGCGCCGCGTCGAGCATGTCATGCGCCCGCTTGCGAAACGCCTCCCAGTCTTCGGGATCAAGCGACGTTTCATGCGGGTCGGTCATGCGGTCTTATCCTTGCAGCAATGCCTTGGCGGCGGCGCGGGCTTCCTTGGTGATGGTGTCGCCCGCCAGCATGCGCGCGATCTCATCGACGCGGTCGGCTTTCGCGACAGGGATGACGGTCGAGAGGGTCACATCTTCGGCCACCTGTTTCATGACGCGCCAGTGATGCGCACCGCGCGCGGCAACCTGCGGCGAGTGGGTCACGACCAGCACCTGCCCCTTGTCGGCCAGCGCGGCGAGACGGCGGCCCACAGCATCGGCGGTCGCGCCCCCGACCCCCCGGTCGATTTCGTCGAAGATCATCGTGACGCCCGCATTGGTGCCGGTCAGGCAGACCTTGAGCGCCAGCAGGAAGCGGCTGAGTTCGCCGCCCGATGCGATCTTGTTGAGCGGCCCGGAGGGTGCGCCCGGGTTGGTGGCGACGGTAAAGGCCACCGCGTCGGTACCGTCTGGCCCGGCCTCGCCCGGGGTGATTTCGGTGGCAAAGACCGCGCGTTCCATCTTGAGCGGGGCAAGCTCGGCCATGATCGCGGTATCGAGCCGTCCTGCGGCCTCGTGCCGGGCCTTGGAAAGCTTCTGCGCGGCCTCTTCGTAATCGGCCTCGGCCTGTTTCAGCGCCTTTTTCTGCGTCGCGAGATCGGCATCGCCCGCATCGAGCGCGGCCAGTTTCGCACGCAGCTTGTCACCGAAATCCGCCAGATCATCCGGTGCTTCGTTATGTTTGCGCGCAAGGGCGCGGATCGCGAACAGCCGTTCTTCGACCTGCTCAAGTTCGGACGGGTCGAAATCGAGCGTTTCGAGGCTGGCCTCGACGCCCGACTGCGCCTCGGATAGTTCGATCATCGCGCGGTTCAGTGCAGCAAGCGGCGCGTCCAGCGTTCCGTTGGCATGTTCGGCCACCGCGTCGAGCCAGCGCAGCGCCTCGGCCAGCGCGGCTTCGGCCCCCTGTTCGCCCATCAGCGCATTGGCGCGGGTGATATCGGTGCGGATTTTCTCGGCCGCCTGCATCTGGCGGCGGCGGGTGTCGAGATCACCGTCTTCGCCCGCCTCGGGCGAAAGCGCGTCCAGTTCGGCGACCGCGTGACGGAGGAATTCCTCCTCTTCGCGCACGGCCTGAAGCGCGGCCTCGGTTTCGGCCACGACACGGCGGGCTTCGCGTGCAGCGGCCCATGCCTGACGGGTGGCACGGCGTTCGTCTTCGACACCAGCGAATTCGTCCAGCAGATCGCGGTGACCACGCGGGTTCAGCAGGCCACGGTCGTCATGCTGGCCATGGAGTTCAACCAGCGTATCAGACAGGCGCCGCAGAACCTCGCCCGAGACGCGGCGGTCGTTGATCCACGCGGTCTTTCGCCCCTCGGAGGTGTTGACCCGGCGCAGGATCAGCTCGTCCTCGACCGGCAGGCCGACATCATGCAGCACATGGCGGGCGGGATGCACCTTGGGCAGCTCGAAGACGGCGGTCACCTCGCCCTGCTCGGCCCCTTGCCGGACAAGCTCGGCCCGGCCGCGCCAGCCCAGCACAAAGCCCAGACTGTCGAGCAGGATCGATTTGCCCGCGCCGGTTTCCCCGGTCAGGACGTTCAGACCTGGCTGGAAAGCGATTTCCAGATGGTCGATGATAAGGATGTCGCGGATATCAAGGGCGCGGAGCATGTAAGAGATCCATCGGGAGGGTCACGTTCCCCCGGTTCAGAGCCATTCGCCCTTGATCGACTGACGATAGATACTGGCCAGCCAGTTGTCGCCACGCGCTGTCATCTCAAGCCCTCTGCCGGTCAGCAGACGATAGCTTGCCTCGTACCATTCCGTCGACTTGTAGTTATAGCCGAGAATGGCACCGGCGGTCTGCGCCTCGGCATCAAGACCAAGCGAGAGATAAGCCTCGACCAGACGGTGCAGCGCTTCGGCGGTATGCGTCGTGGTCTGGAAATCCTCGACGACCACGCGGAAACGGGTGATCGCAGCGGCATAGTGGTTCCGCTTGAGATAGTAGCGACCGACTTCCATTTCCTTGCCCGCGAGATGATCGAAGGCGAGGTCGAATTTCAACACGGCGGCCGTGGCGTATTCGCTGTCGGGATATTGCTCGATCACACCGCGCAGGGCCTGCAGCGCCTGAAAGGTCAGGCCCTGATCGCGGCCAACTTCGTCGATCTGGTCGTAATAGCTGAGCGCGAGGAGATACTGCGCATAGGCGGCGTCTTCCTCGGCGGGGTAGAAATCGAGGTAGCGCTGCGCGGCAGCGCGGCTTTCGGCGTAGTTGCGGCCCTGATGCAGCGCATAGGCCTGCATGATCAGCGCGCGTTCCGCCCAGCTTGAGTAGGGATAGAGACGTTCGATTTCCGAGAAGTAATAGGCCGCGTCACCGGTCCGGTTCTGCGAGAGTTCGTATTCGCCGCGTTCGTAGATCTGGTCCGGTGTGAAGGCTTCCAGCGACCGTGTCCGGTCTGCCGCCCCTCCGCCGCCGCATCCGGCCAGAAGCAGCGCCATGAGAACCGCGCCTGCTATTCCGGCCCGTGACCTGCCATACTTCATGCAAAACCACCCTTGTACTCACGACCGGCCCACCCGGTGCGGGTTGGGTCTAGCACATTAATTTCCCGTTCAAAACGGGTTATGGTCATCCTGCAGGGAGAGGTCAACACCATCTGCGCGACGGGGCGGCTTCAGGCGACGTTCGGGATCTCTGCCAGAACAAGCCCCTGCCCCGGCAAACGGGCAGATTGTTCTTCATCACAGAGAACCGTGCGGACAGCGCCGGGCGTCTGGAAAAGCGCCCGCAGCAGCGTGTTGGTCAGCGAGTGACCGGCACGTTCGCCGACATAGCGGCCAAAGATCGGACCACCCGCAAGCGAGAGATCCCCGAGTGCATCGAGCATCTTGTGACGCACGGCTTCATCTTCGTAGCGGAAACCGCCGGGGCTGAGCACCTGATCACCATCGACGACCACTGCGTTGTCGAGCGTGCCGCCAAGGGCCAGACCGTTCGCGTGCATCGCGTCCACGTCGGCCTGACGGCAGAAGGTGCGGCTGTCGCAGAGTTCACGGGCAAAGGCGCCGTTGTGCATATCGAGCGTCTTGCTCTGACGGCCGATCGCGGCGTCGGCAAAGTCGATATGGAATTCGATTTCGAAATTGTCGCAAGGCAGCAGCGTTGCCTTGGCGCCGTCTTTCTCGACGGTGACTTCCTTGAGGACCTGGAAAGCCAGAACCGGCGCGGCCAGGCGGCGGACACCGCGGGCCATGATGCCGCGCACGAAGGGAGCGGAGGAGCCGTCCAGGATCGGCACTTCGGGGCCGTCGATTTCGATCAGGGCGTTATGGATGCCGCAGCCAGCCAGCGCGGCCATTACGTGTTCTACGGTGGAAACCGAAACACCGGATTCGTTCACCAGCTTGGTACATAGGGGCGAACGTTCGACCATGTCCCATAGGGCCGGGATCATGCCGTTGCCTAGCTGGATGTCGGTGCGGCGAAACCAGATGCCATGACCTGCGGATGCCGGACGCAGAACCATGCGGATGGTTTCACCGGTGTGGAGTCCCACACCTTCGAAGACTATCGATGTTTTCAACGTATTCTGCACAACAGACCTCGTGAGTGCTTTATCTGTCCGGACCTGCTGTCCGGTGTTGTACAATCAACTAAGTGCAGGGCCTGTTGGTCTCAACTCAATCTTTGCAACCGATTGAAACATCTCTGTAACAAACAGGCAAAACGCCGCCGCGAGCCCGCCAAGTCACTGAATGAAAAAGAAAAAGGCCGCCACATGGGCGACCTTTGATTTATTATATGTTACGAAATTAATTTGCCTGGCGACGCAGGAAAGCGGGAATTTCGATCCGTTCCTGGTCATTGTCAGGCTCTTGTTCGGCCCGTGCGGCGGTTTCTCTCGTGTTCATCGACGGCTGCTGACGCACCGGTTTGATGTTGCGTTCCGGCTGCTGCGGCGTGTCCCCGGCGTGACCGGTCATCCGGTTGATAAGGGAGTTGATGCCAAAGCCCTTGCGCTCGGCCGCGGCAGCAACGCGCTCGTTCAGGTCGGGCGTGCGCTGCGGTGCCTGCTGGTCTGCGACCGGGCGTTGCGCGGCGGCTGCGGCCTGAAGACGCTGCAGCGCCTCGGGCGACGGCGTGCCGGGGGCCGGTGCGCGCGGGGCGACAAAGGTGTCCGGCGTGCTGTCGTCTTCGTCCATCATGTCATTGCGCGGCTGGAAGGCCGGCATAGTGGGGCGATAGGCCGGCGGCGGCAGACCGTCGTCTTCCTGTGCGACCTCTTCCTGATAAACCGGCTCGGGCGTTTCGACCGGCGCGGGTTCTTCCACGGCGCGGGGCGCTTCGAAGAGGGTCGGCTCTTCGACGACCTCGGCTGCAACCTGCGGCTCGGCTTCGACCGGCTCCTCGGTGCTGACGGTCTTTTTCAGCGGCTGCGACATGGAACGGCGCGGAACCGGAACTTCGGAAACCTCGGTCGCGTCGATGCCGGTGGCGACAACGCTGACGCGCATGATGCCTTCCATCGCGGTGTCCAGCGTGGAGCCGACGATGATGTTCGCGTCCGGATCCACCTCTTCGCGGATGCGGTTCGCGGCTTCGTCCAGCTCGAACAGGGTCAGGTCGTGGCTGCCGGTGATGTTGATGAGAACACCCTTGGCGCCGCGTAGCGAGATTTCGTCGAGCAGCGGGTTCGCGATGGCCTTTTCGGCGGCCTGGATGGCGCGATCTTCGCCCTCGGCTTCGCCCGTACCCATCATCGCCTTGCCCATTTCGTCCATCACGGCGCGAACGTCGGCAAAGTCGAGGTTGATGAGACCCGGACGGACCATCAGGTCGGTCACGCCCTTGACGCCCTGGTAGAGCACGTCATCGGCCATCGAGAAGGCCTCGGTAAAGGTGGTCTTTTCGTTGGCAAGGCGGAACAGGTTCTGGTTCGGAATGATGATCAGCGTGTCGACCATCTTTTGCAGCGCCTCGACGCCGTCCTCGGCCTGACGCATCCGCTTGGCACCTTCGAACTGGAAGGGCTTGGTCACGACGCCAACGGTCAGCACGCCCAGTTCACGGGCGGCCTGTGCGATGATCGGCGCGGCACCCGTCCCGGTGCCGCCACCCATCCCCGCCGTGATAAAGCACATATGCGCCCCGGCAAGGTGGTCGACGATTTCCTCGATGCTTTCTTCGGCGGCGGCGGCACCAACGGTGGCACGGGCGCCTGCACCCAGACCTTCGGTGACCTTCACGCCCATCTGGATGCGGGCGGTTGCGGCGCTTTGCTGAAGCGCCTGCGCGTCGGTGTTGGCGACCACGAACTCGACCCCGTCGAGCTGCTTTTCGATCATGTTGTTGACGGCATTGCCTCCCGCGCCGCCCACACCAAAGACGGTAATACGGGGTTTCAGATCTTCCTGTCCGGGCATCGAGAGATTCAAAGTCATATCCTGTTTTCCGCCTGTCATTATCGGTTCAAATTGCGTGCCGCCTCTGCCGGACAGCTATATTTAGAAGAACAATATCGCGAAGCACCCCCGACGTCACCTCAAAAACGGTGAATCATACAAAATATGGGTTACCAGCCGGTTGAGCAGGCGGTATTTTGCCAACACTCCAAGATGTTGCGGGCCGTTACGCAAGCGCCACAACAGGATCGGCAACGCGGCGGTCGCAGATGGAGAATCAGGACACCGTCGCAACGGCGCAACCTATGGATGTCAGGATGACTGCTCGGCCAACCTATTGGTCTCTTTGGACCTTTCGAAAACAATAGCAGATACCGCTGGGGCGGTCACTGTGATTCGACGAAAAACCGGGCTGTCAGGATGAAAAATTCCGCTTTTCCGCCCATGGCTTAACCCGGCTTTTACCAGTTATCGCGGAACCATTTCACGGCGCGCTTGATGGAGCGCCCGGCATAGCGGTCGACCGGAATCTCGAAATCCCACCATTCGTCCTGCGGATGGGCCGCAAAGAGCGCGAGCCCCACCGCCGAGGCGAACCCCGGCCCCGTGGCCGATTGCGGCAGGCCATGAACGCGAAGCGGACGGCCAAGCCGCACCTGCTGACCAAGGATGCGGGTCGCAAGTCCGTCCAGACCCGGTGTCTGGCTGCCGCCCCCGGTCAGGACGATCTGCTGGCTTGGCAAGTGGCTGAACCCGGCCGCATCAAGACGTGCGCGGACTTCTTCGAGGATCTCTTCGACGCGGGGGCGCATGATGCCGATCAGTTCGGCGCGGCTGACACGGCGTCGGTCGTGTTCATAATCGCCGGTATCGCCACCGATCTCGATCATCTCGCGGTCATCCATGCCGGTGGCGTGAACACCGCCGTAAAAGGTCTTGATGCGCTCGGCATTGGCCATCGGCACGCCCAGCCCCATCGAGATGTCCTGTGTGACGTGATCGCCGCCCATACGCACGCAATCGGCGTAGATCATGTGTTTCTTGAGGAAAATCGACACCGAGGTGGACCCGCCGCCCATATCGACGCAGGCCGCGCCCAGCTCCTGTTCGTCCTCGACCAGCGCCGAAATCCCCGCGACATAGGCAGAGTTGGCGATCCCCGCCAGTTCGAGATCGCAGCGCTTGATGCAGTGAACGAGGTTCTGGATCGCATCGCCATCCACCGTCAGCATATGCATGTCCACGGTCAGCGACTGGCCCAGCTGGCCGCGCGGGTCGTTCAGACCGGTCCGGTTGTCGAGCGCGAAATTCACCGGCTGGGCGTGCAGCACCTCGCGCCCTGCCCCGTATTCCGGCACGTCGCAGGCGGCGAGTACGCGGGCAACCTCGTTCTCGGTAACGACGTTGCCCTCAAGTTCGACCTCGGCATCCAGACCGTAGGACCGCGGGTTGGCGCCTGAAAAACAGGCAATGACGTGATCGACGCGCAGCTCGGCCATTTTCTGGGCGGCCTGAAGCGCGGTACGGATGGCGCGTTCGGTTTCCTGCATCGCGGTGATTTCGCCGAACTGAACTCCGCGCGAGCGTGTCGTCGCCGCGCCCACCACGCGGAAGCCCGACTGCCCGGCGAGAGCGCCGATGGAGTTGTCGTCCGACAGCTTGCTCGTCCCGTCGAACCGCAGGACCAGGCAGGCGATCTTGGAACTGCCGACATCGAGAATCGCAATGACACCGCGTTGCAGCGCCTGCTGGCGCATCTGCCGCATCGCCCGTTGGGATTGGTAAAGATCTGTCATCGAATACTGCCCGTTTCTTTTATTGGGGTCTTAGTGCCCACTTGTCTCTGCGATCCGCCGTTCGCGTTCGCGCCCGTTGATTTCCCTGATTTGCCACCAGTCCTTGACCGCCTCGGGGGTCATGCGCAGCGTGGGACGCGCCCCTATGCGCATGTCCACCACGGCCACGTCACGCGACAGCATGTCCTGTGCCTCGCTCAGCGCTATGACACGTTGCAGCGCCGAAACCGGCTGTTGCGCGGGCAGCATGATGGCCTGATCCCGGTCAAGCGCGACATCCCAGCGCCGTTCGCCGATCCGCACGATTCCGCGCATCCGGTCACCCAGCGGCTTTGCCGCTTGAAACAGGGCCAGCGCCTCGGCCACGTTCTGGTTGGCACCTTTGCCAAGGATCAGCGGCAGGTCAGGCCGTTCGGTACGGCTCGTCAGCGTGTTGATGAAGGTGCCGGTTTCATCCAGAAGGGCCAGCCCCTTACGCGAGCGCCAGATCACCACCGGCTGGCGTTCGACCACGTCCACCTGCAGCACGCCACCCGGACGGATGCGAACGATGGCCGATTTCACCGGGTCCAGCCCGGCAATCGTGTCGCGCATGGTTTCGATGTCGAGATCGAAGGAAGAGATCGGGAAATCGATGGGGAACACGGCGCGGATATCGTCGGCCAGTGCCGGCCCTGCCCCGTCGATGGCCATCAGCGAGACCATGAATTCGGGACGTTCCTCAATGCTGGTCCGGATATCGGCGATGGTGGTCTGGATCGCCGCGCGACGGTCCGCATCGGCCAGGTAGGCGGAAACGACGGCAAAAACGAGCACGAAGGGGATGCCGACCCGCAGCGCCATGCGGATACCGGGTGTCAGCATCCAGCGTTGGATACGATAGCTAAGCCGCGAGGGTGCCGGGTCACTGCGCTGACGGCGAACCTGTTTCGGACGCATTATCTGTCGCATGAGGCATCCTCGACCAGCCAGCGGCAGAGCGCGCCAAAGGAATGGCCCGCGATTTCGGCCTGTTCGGGGCTGAGCGATGTGGGCGTCATGCCCGGCTGGGTGTTCACCTCGAGCAGAATGAGACCATCGGCGCCCCGGCTTTCATCCCAGCGGAAATCGGTTCTTGAAACGCCCCGGCATCCCAACGCCTGATGCGCGCGCATGGCATAGTCGAGACACAGGTCGAAGATCTCCTGCGGGATCTCGGCAGGCACCACATGGCGCGACCCGCCCGGCTTATACTTGGCGTCGTAATCGTACCAGCCGTCAGTCAGGATATCGGTGACAGTCAGAGCCTGATCGCCCATCACCGTCGTCGTCATCTCGCGCCCCGGCGCATAGGTTTCAACCATCACCTGATCGGGGATGTGATCTTCGAGCTGCGGCGGACCGTTGGCGGCCTCGTGCACGAAATAGATCCCGACCGAGGAGCCTTCGCTGTTCGGCTTTACCACGTAGGGCGGTTCGATCACGTGGCGTTGCATCACGGTGGCCTTGTCCTCGAGCACCGAATGCACGACCGGCAGACCCGCATTGGCGAAAGCCGCCTTTGAGCGTTGCTTGTCCATCGCCAGCGCCGAAGCCAGCACACCGGAATGGGTATAGGGGATGCGGAGCCATTCGAGCATTCCCTGCACGCAGCCGTCCTCGCCCCAGCGCCCGTGCAGCGCGTTGAAGACGACATCGGGGGCGACCTCGATCAGCCGTGCGGCCAGATCTGCAGCCGCGTCGATCTCGACGACCTCGTATCCTTCGCCCCTAAGTGCGGTAGCGCATTCGCGCCCCGAGGACAGGGACACCTCGCGCTCGGCCGAGAGTCCGCCCATCAATACCGCCACTTTCCGGGGTGTCCTGCTCGACTGACCCAACGTGAAGTGCCTCAATGTTCCGCGGGCCTATATTGACCCTTTCGGTTGGTTTCCTGCTGTGACGCGCCCGGAATTCTGCCTGATTTTATGGACGCGCCGAGGAAGGGAATGCTTACGGATCACCGACCCGCATGATTTCCCACTCTAGCGTTATGCCACTGGACTCGTAAACCTTTTTTCGCACGTCTTCGCCAAGTGATTCGAGATCTGCGGCTGTTGCGTTGCCAGTGTTGATCAGGAAATTGGGGTGTTTCTCGCTCATCTGTGCGCCGCCAAGCCGGGCGCCGCGCAATCCCGCGTCGTCGATAACCTTCCACGCCTTGAGTTCATGGGTGTCATCGGCGCGGCCCGTCGAGGAAAATCCGGCCGGGTTGCGAAAGGTGGAGCCGGCGGTGCGGTCTTTGGTGGGCTGCGAGGCATCGCGCCGTTCAAGCTGCTCCTGCATCAGCGCGTGCAGTTCTTCCGGGTCGCCCGCATCGCCCTTGAGCGTGGCCGAAATCAGCACCGCGCCCGCTGGCAAGGTGGAATGGCGATAGCCAAAGGAGAGATCTCCCGGCGTCAGCGTCACGATTTGCCCGTCGCGGGTGATGGCCGTGGCCGAGACCAGAACATCCGCCATATAGCGCCCGTAACAGCCCGCGTTCATGCGCATCGCGCCGCCGATCGAACCGGGGATGGTGCGCAGAAAGGTGAGATCCACGCCCTGATCCGCCGCCTTGCGCGCCACATGTGAATCGAGCGCCGCCGCGCCTGCGGTGACCGTCTGCCCGTCGATCTCGATCCCGTTGAAGCCACGCCCCAGCCGGATCACCACGCCACGCAGACCACCGTCCCGCACGATCAGATTGGACCCGACGCCCATCGGGAAGACCGGGATGGCGGGGTCGAGCTGCGCGAGGAAATCGGCAAGATCCTCGGCATCGGCGGGCTGGAACAGCCAGTCCGCAGGCCCGCCGACGCGCAACCATGTCAGGTCGGAGAGCGAGCGGGAGGGCGTGAGCCTGCCTCGGGGTGTGGGGAGGTCTGGAAGGGACACGGCGGATCTTTCACTTCGGATCGGTTGCGCCTTCCCTACACCGGATGGGCGCGGGATTGCCAGTGGGAGCTGTGCCGTGTCTTGCCGTATGAGGCTGGCGTCGGAAGGGGCTCTGCCCCGCCGCCCTGCGGGCGACTCCCCGGGATATTTTGGACCCAAAGAAGGGGTGTCAGGATTTCGATGCTTCGCCGGAATCGCGGGTGCGGCGTTTGATCCAGCGGGTGAGGTAGATGACGGGCCAGCGCAGGACGCTCATCCCCATGACGAGGATCAGCAGGCCGATCAGGGGGCCGTTCTGCCAGGTGACATAGCCCAGGATCGGGATGCCGATGGCGATGAGTACATAGGCCGCGCGCCAGTGGTAGTCGCGGCTGGGCAGCATGGCGATCACGTTGGCCGCGAGCGCCCAAAGGGCGGCGAGGATCAGCGAAAGGCTCATTCCGGCACCCCGGTTTCCTGTCCGCGCCATTTGCGCCAGAAGTAGCGCAGCGGGTGGCGGAACATCGAGAGAAAGCCGGCCAAGCCGGCGATGCCCGCGAGCCATCCGAATTCGAGTGTGATTGCCCCGATCAGGGCCGGGGCGGCGATCAGCAGCGCCAGACCGGGGATCATCTGGAGCCGCATCGGCAGGAGGGCGACGGCGGTGGCGGCGAAGACCCAGAGAACCGCAACAAGGATGACGGCGTTCACTGGTCGCACTCCCGCTGCTGCGGCCCGTGCGCCGTGGCGTGCGCATGGTTTACGCCCTGCAAGGCCTGGCGCGAGGAGTTGACCGCCCCCGGCACTAGGCTTCTTTCAGCCGCGCGGGGAGCGCGTTGGCCCAGGTGCTGATCGTCCCTGCCCCAAGGCAGACCACCATGTCGCCGGGTTTCGCCTGTTCGCGGACCAGTCGCGTCAGGTCTTCCTCGGAGACGATCGCGCGGGCGTGACGGTGGCCGTGTCGGATCAGGCCTGCCACGAGATCGTCGCGCGAGGCGCCGGGGATCGGATCTTCGCCTGCTGCGTAGACCTCGGCGATGGCGACCACATCCGCCTCGTTGAAGCAGCTGCAGAAATCGTCGAAGAGCGAGGAGAGGCGCGAGTAGCGGTGCGGCTGGTGCACGGCGATGACGCGGCCCTCGGTCGCCTGGCGCGCGGCTTTCAGAACGGCGGCGATTTCCACCGGGTGGTGGCCGTAGTCGTCGATGATGGTGACGCCCTCGACCTCGCCCACGCGGGTAAAGCGGCGATTAACGCCTGAGAAAGCGGCCAGCGCGGCGCGGATTTCCTCGGCCTTCATGCCAAGGTGACGCGCGACGGCGACCGCCGAGAGCGCGTTGGAAACGTTGTGATCGCCGGGCATCGGCAGGGAGCAGTCTTCGATCACCATTTCATCGGCCTGAAGCGCGATGTCGAAATGGGCGACGCCGTTCTCGTATTTCAGGTTCACCGCGCGCACATCGGCCTGGGCGTTGAAACCGTAGGTGACGACGCGGCGGTCGGTGATCCGGCCAACGAGACGCTGGACCTCTTCGTGATCGGTGCAGCAGACCGCCAGACCATAGAAAGGGATGTTCGAGACGAAATCGTAGAACCCGTCGCGCAGAGCATCGAAACTGCCCCAGTGCTCCATATGCTCGGGGTCGATATTGGTGACGATGGCGATGGTGGCGGGCAGACGGTTGAAGGTACCGTCGGATTCATCGGCTTCGACGACCATCCATTCGCCCTCGCCCAGCCGCGCGTTCGACCCGTAGGCGTGGATGATGCCGCCGTTGACCACGGTCGGGTCGAAATTGCCCGCGTCTAGCAGTGTCGCGACCATGGTTGTCGTGGTGGTCTTGCCGTGGGTTCCTGCCACGGCCACGTTGGATTTGAGCCGCATCAACTCGGCCAGCATTTCGGCGCGACGCACGACAGGCAGGCCACGGCGACGGGCCTCGTCCAGCTCGGCATTGCCGGTCTTGATCGCGGACGAGATCACGACGACCTCGGCGTTTTCGAGGTTCTCGGCCTTTTGACCTTCGAAGATGGTGGCGCCAAGCTGTTCCAGACGCTGGGTGATCTTGGAGGCCTTAAGGTCAGAGCCTTGCACCGTGTAGCCGTGATCGAGCAGCACTTCGGCGATGCCGGACATGCCGATGCCACCGATCCCGACGAAGTGAATCGGGCCGATATCGAGAGGGAGTTTGGTTGCAGCTTGCATGATCAGGCTTCCATCCATCATTTCATATCCTTCCTTCCGGGCTCAGCGTTCTTTGGCAAGGGAATCGACAAGGGCGACAAGACGTTCCGTTGCATCCGGCGCGCCGACGGAAAGGGCGGCGTTGGCCATTTGCAACGAGGCGGCGGGGTTTTCAAGCAGACTCGTGATCTGCGCGGTGAGGGATTCCGCGTTGAGCAAGCGCTCGGGGATCAGGATCGCCGCGCCCGCATCGACCAGCCCGCGCGCATTGGCGGTCTGGTGATCGCCCGCAGCCGCGGCAAAGGGGATCAGGATCGAGGGCCGCCCGATCACCGTCAGATCGGCAATGGAAGACGCCCCCGCGCGCGAGATCACCAGCTGCGCCTCGGCCATGCGGCTGGGGATATCCGTGAAGAAGGTCTTTACGTCGGCGCGGATGTCGGCCTCGGCATAGGCCTCGGTGACCCGCTCCACATCTTCGGCCCGCGCCTGATGGCTGACGCGCAGGTTGCTGCGCATCGGCTCTGGCAGGCGGGTGATCGCCTCGGGCACTACGTCGGAGAGGATGCGCGCGCCCTGCGATCCGCCCATGACCAGCAGCGACATCGGATAGTCGCCGGGCGGGATATAGCTTGCCCCTGCCCGGTCGAGCACGGCGCCGCGCACCGGGTTGCCGGTATGCACGCCATGGGCCGTCGGCGGCAGCTTGGTCGGTTTGACGCCACAGGCCACATGGGCCACGCGCGAAGCGAAGATTTCGTTGACGCGGCCAAGCACGCCATTCTGTTCATGGATCATGCGCGGCAGTTTCAACAGGGTCGCGGCGGCAAGCGCCGGGATCGACGGGTAGCCGCCAAAGCCCACGACAACCGCAGGCTTGTCACGGAACATCCGCCATGCCGAGGCGATGACGCCCACAGCGATGCGCGGCGCGACCATGGCGCGTTGCATCGCCCCGCCGCGCGCGAAAGTGGCGCTGGCGACCTCGACGATTTCGGTCTCTTCGGGGAAAGCGCCCGTGTAGCGCGCGCCGCGAGCATCCGTCGACAGGCGCACGCGCCAGCCGCGTTTCAGCATGGCTTCGGCCAGCGCCTGCGCCGGGAACATGTGCCCGCCGGTGCCGCCTGCGGCGATAATCAGCAAGGGTTGGCTCATCTGGCGCGACCACGCAGAATATCGGCGATCTCACCCTGCGGGCGCGAGCGGGTAAAGGCGAGCAGCATGCCCAGCGCGATGCCCCCGGCGATCAGGGACGAGCCGCCGTAGCTGACGAACGGCAAAGTCATGCCCTTTGCGGGCAGCAGACGAACGGCTACGCCCATGTTGATCATCGCCTGCACACCAAAGATGCAGGCCAGCCCGGTTCCGGCGAGGCGAATGAAAGGATCGCGTTCACGCATCAGCCGGAACAGCGAGCGGGTGACGATCAGCGCGTAGAGAGAGATGATGACCAGCACGAGGATCAGCCCGTATTCCTCGGCCGCCACGGCAATGATAAAATCCGTGTGCGCATCGGGCAGCGACCATTTCACCTGCCCCTCTCCCACGCCTACGCCAAAGAGACCGCCTTCGCGGATCGCGTTGGTGGCATAGCCAAGCTGTGTCGTCGGGTCGAGATCGGGGGAGAGGAATCCGTCGATCCGGCGGGCAAAGTGTTCGGAATTGGAATAGGCGACGGTACCGCCCAGAACCACCAGCCCCGCCATACCGACCAGCAGAACCATTGGCGCGCCGGCCACGAAATACATTACGCCCCAGCCGAACATCACAAGGCAGGCCTGTCCGAAATCGGGCTGCATCGCCAGCATCAACACGATGGCGACGCAGAGCGAAAAGGACCAGAGTTTGCCCGGAGGTCCGTTGATTTCCTGACTGGCGGCCAGCATCCACGCAGCGGCCACGATGAAGCCGGGTTTAAGGAATTCCGACGGCTGGACGCTTGCAAATCCAAGGCTGTACCAGCGCATCGCGCCCTTGCCGAAATCGGTGCCCAGAAACGGCAGCAGCGCGACCGCGACAAACGCGCCGAGGAAGCCGACCACCGCAAGGCGGCGCACCATCACCGGCGACATCATCGAGGTGAGCAGCATGACGATCAGCGCAAGGCCGCCGAACATCGCCTGACGCTGCACGTAGTGGAAAGGTTCAAGCCCGTTGCGCGCGGCAAGCGGCGGAGAAGAGGCGAGACCAAGAAGCAGCCCGATGACAAACAGCCCCAGCACGCAGGACATCGACCATTTGTCGAGCGTCCGCCACCATTTTGGAACAATTGGTTCGCCGCCCCGTTCAGGGACAGCGCCATACACCATCTCAGTCATGGTTCCCGCCGTTTATATCTGCCTCAATGCGCCCCTTTTCGGGGTCTCAACCTTAAGGCTACATCGAAAATTCCGATGCCGCCAGCCTCTTCCTCTTGCCATACCCATGAAATCGCGCGACAGCGCGGGCAGATGAGACGTGAAACGATCATAATCGGTGCCGGTGCCGCCGGAATGATGTGTGCCGCCCATGCCGGGCCGGACACGCTGGTCATCGACCATGCCCGCAATCCGGGCGAAAAGATCCGTATTTCGGGCGGCGGTCGCTGCAATTTCACCAATATGTACGCCGCGCCGGAAAACTTTCTGTCGCAGAACCCGCATTTCGCCAAATCGGCGCTGGCGCGTTACACACAGTGGGATTTCATCGATCTTGTCACGCGCCACGGGATCGCCTGGCATGAAAAGACGCTGGGGCAGTTGTTCTGCGATGGCAAGGCGACCCAGATCATCCGGATGCTGAGGGATGAGATGGAAAAGACCGGGGCCGAGCTGTGGCTGCACACGGCGGTGATCTCGGTGCGTCATGGCCCCGAGGGGTTCACGCTCGACCTCGACCGCGACGGAAAGCGCGTTTCGATCACGTGTCACAACCTTGTTCTGGCCACCGGCGGCAAGTCGATCCCCAAGATGGGCGCGACGGGCCTTGCCTATGATATTGCGCGGCAATTCGGGCTGGACGTGACCGAGACCCGGCCGGGGCTTGTACCTTTCACCTTTCCGCCGGAGCGGTTCAGCGGTCTTGCCGGCGTCGCCCTGCCCGCACGGCTTTCCAATGATCGCGCCGGTTTTGACGAGGCGCTGCTGTTCACCCATCGCGGGCTGTCCGGGCCGTCGGTTTTGCAGATTTCCTCCTATTGGCGCGAGGGCGAAGAGATCCGCATCGATCTCGACCCCGAGGGCAGGCTTTTCGACAGCCTGCGCGACACGCGTCAGATTTCCGGGCGCAAGGCGCTGACGACTGAACTTGCCCGCGCCCTGCCCGCCCGGCTTGTCGACCATCTTGCCGGGGTACTGGACCTGTCGGGAAACCTTGCCGACCAGTCCGACGCGGCGCTGCGCGGCATCTGCGACGCGCTGCGCGACTGGCACCTGACCCCGTCAGGCAGCGAAGGGTATCGCACCGCCGAGGTCACGCTGGGCGGGATTGACACGGACGGGTTGTCGTCAAAGACGATGGAAGCCAAGTCCGTACCCGGCCTTTACGCCATAGGTGAAGCGGTCGACGTAACCGGCTGGCTCGGCGGGTATAATTTCCAGTGGGCATGGTCCTCGGGCCATGCGGCGGGCGCGGCGATCCGCACCCGCGCTACAGGGTCCTGACCAGCCGCAGCGCATCGTAGATGGCCGCGTGGGTGTTGCGAGCCGCCACCGCATCCCCGATCCGGAAGAGTTGAAAGGCCGCGTCCGGCTGGCGCGACACCTGCTGCGGGGCTCCGGCGATCATCGCATCGTAATCCACCTCCCCGAGGTTGCGCGAAGACTCGCGCAGGTCGAAGTACAGGTCTTCGAGCGGCTCGGTGCCATGGTTGACCACCACCTGATCCACCAGCCTGTCACGGGTCACACCGCTGTAATCCGTGCCGATCGTAGCCTTTAATCCGTTGCCCTCACGCGCCACCGACTCGAGCTTCCAAGTCACGGTAAAGGTCACGTCGAGCGGTTGCAGCGCCCGCATCGCCGGGGTGAGGGTCATGCCCATGACCTCGGGCGAAAACACCCGGTCGCGCGTCATGATTTCGACCTTGGCACCGGTCGAGGCGATTTTCTCTGCCGCCTGCAAGGCCGCCTGATCGCCGGCGTCGTCATAGATCAGCACGTTCGAGCCGGACTGCACATCGCCTGAAAGGATGTCCCATGCGGAAACGACAAGATCGTTGCCCTGCGGCAGGATCTCGGTATGGGCGATGCCGCCGGTCGCGACGATCACCACGTCGGGATTTTCATCCATCACCGTGGCCGCATCCGCGAAACTGTTGAAACGAAAGGTAACGCCCAGCTTTTCGCATTCCTCGAAACGCCACTGGATCAGCTGGATCATCTCGGACCGGCGCGGCGTCTGGGCGGTCAGGCGCACCTGCCCGCCGGGATCGTTAGCCGCTTCATGCACTATCACCTCGTGTCCGCGCGAGGCCGCCACGCGGGCGGCTTCCAGCCCGGCCGGACCTGCCCCAACAATCACGAAACGGCGGGGGGTATCCGCCTTTTCGATCTCATGCGGCTGTTCGAGTTCGCGCCCAGTCGACGGGTTGTGCAGGCAAAGCGCCATGCCGCCCTGGTAAATCCGGTCGAGGCAGTAATTCGCGCCGACGCAGGGGCGAATGCGGTCTTCCTCGCCGCGCATGATCTTGGCGACGATATGCGGGTCGGCCATATGAGCGCGGGTCATGCCAACCATGTCGAGCTTGCCGCTGGCAACTGCGTGCCGCGCCGTCGCCACGTCCTGAATCTTGGCCGCATGGAAGGTGGGGAACTTGGTTTCCGCGCGGATTTCCCCTGCGAAATCAAGATGAGGCGCGCTGGCCATACCCTGCACCGGGATCACGTTGGTCAGCGCCGCGTCGGTTTCGATATGGCCCCGGATCACGTTCAGGAAATCCACCAGACCGCTGTCCTTGAGACGGCGGGAGATTTCCATCCCCTCGGGCTTGGCAATCCCGCCTGCGAGCATCTCGTCCCCGACATAGCGAATGCCGACGATGAATTCATCGCCAACCCGCTTGCGGATCGCGCGCAGCACGTCAAAAGAGAACCGCATCCGGTTATCAAGACTATCCGCCCCATAAGGCCCGTCCAGATCGTTGGTTAGCGGCGACCAGAAAGAATCCATCAGGTGGCCGTAGGATTCCAGTTCAATCCCGTCGAGACCCGCCGCCTGCATACGTTCGGCGGCATCCGCGTAATCCTCGATGATGCGGGCGATGTCCCAGTCCTCGATCCGCTTGGGAAAGGCGCGGTGGGCCGGTTCACGCTCGGGACTGGCCGAAACCACCGGCAGCCAGTCGCCCACGTCCCAGCGCGTGCGCCGCCCCAGATGGGTCAGCTGGATCATCACCGCCGAGCCGTGATCGTGGCATTCATCGACCAGCTGTTTCATCCAGGCGACGACCTCATCCTTCCACGCAAGAATGTTGTTGAAAGCCGGCGGGCTGTCCCGCGCGACCGAGGCGGATCCGGCGGTCATCGTAAGAGCGATGCCTGCCTTGGCCCGTTCCACATGATAGGCGCGATAGCGATCCTTGGGCATGCCATCCTCGGGATAGGCGGGCTCATGGCTCGTGATCATCAGCCGGTTTCTGAGTGTCAGGTGTTTCAGCTGAAACGGCTGAAGGAGCGGATCGGCAGACATGGGCATCTCCTGTGGCGTCGCGCCGACGATTCCGAGAATGTTCATCTATGTCAAGTTTAAGTTCATCGGTGTTCATTTCACTTGTCGCAGCCCGATGCGCTGGCTATGACTTGCCCATGCAGGATGCGGTTTCATCAGAAGATGCCAACAGCGGATGGCGCGGTTCGCGCGAGGTCTGGATGGCCGCCGCCAAGTCGGCACTGCTGGAAAACGGCGTGGATGCGGTCAAGATTCAGCCGCTGGCGAGCACGCTGAAACTGTCGCGCACCAGCTTTTACTGGTTCTTCAAGGATCGCGCCGCCCTGCTCGACGCGCTGCTCGACGACTGGGACAGTTCGAACACTGGCGCCCTGACCGAAGCCTGCGAGGCCTATGCAGAAACCATTGCCGAGGCTGTCCTGAACGTCACAGCCGCTTTCATCGACGAAAACGCCTTTGACCCCCGTTTCGATTTCGCAATCCGCGGCTGGGCGCATCGATCCGACAGGGTCAAGGAGCGGGTCACGACGGCGGATGAGGTGCGGCTTGCCGCCCTGCAGGCGATGTTCCTGCGCTTTGGGTTTTCCGAAGCCGAGGCGGATGTGCGCGCGCGAACGATCTACCTCGTCCAGATCGGATATATTTCGCTGCAAACCCGCGAGGATCTGGCGACCCGGCTGACGCGGGTGCCCGCCTATGTCAAAACCTTCTGCGGCGAAGACCCCTCCCCAGGCGAAATGGCGCGGTTCAGCGCAAGGCTGGGTGCGACGGCCCCCGTCTGACACGCTCACGTTCGCGTGGCCCGTGGGAACCGGAGCGACCCGCTGCACGTTCGTCGTCACACGTATAGAGGGGAGTTTGCCATCATGAGTTTCAAGGTCGACGACAAGGTTGAATGGGACTGGGGCCAAGGCACGGCCGACGGTCGGGTCAAGGAAACCCACAAGAAAAAGATCACGCGAAAGATCAAGGGCAGCGAGGTCACCCGCAACGGTTCTTCCGACGATCCGGCCATCGTGATCGAGCAGGAGGATGGCGACGAGGTCCTGAAACTGGCCTCGGAACTGCGCCACAAATGAAATGAGCACCGAGCAAGCCGTCATACCCAAGGGCCTGGTCTGGTATCCGGACGACCGCCCCGGCATCACCCGCAAGCGACACGGACGCGGGTTCACCTACAAGGCCGCCGACGGCACCACCATCGCGCGCGGGGCGGAACGTGACAGGATATGCGCGCTTGCGGTGCCGCCTGCATATGAGGACGTGTGGATTTCGCCGCGCGCCAACGGACACCTTCAGGCAACCGGGTACGACGCGCGCACCCGCAAGCAGTACCGGTATCACCCTAAGTGGGGCGAGGCCCGGTCCGCCGAGAAATACGATCACCTGCCGCGCTTCGGTCGCGCCCTGCCCGCAATCCGTCGCCGCGTGAGCCGCGATCTGGCGCTTGAGGCGGGCGACGAACGGTTTGCGCTGGCAGCTGCCGTTCTGCTGATAGACCGGCTGTCGATGCGGGTCGGAAACGAGGCTTACGCGCGAGAGAACGGCTCATATGGGGCGCTTACGCTGAAACGCCAACATCTCAAGCTGACCGACGGTGGGCTGAACCTTGTCTACACCGCCAAGGGCGGCAAGAAGGTGCGACGCCGCCTGTCTGACCGCAAATTGCTGCGGGTCCTGAACGAGATCCGCGATCTGCCCGGCGCGGAATTACTGAGCTGGACCGAAGCGGACGGCACCGTACGGACCTTGTCGTCCGGGGCGTTGAACGCCTATCTGGCCGAGGCGACGGAAGAACCCTTTACGGCCAAGACATTCCGCACATGGGCCGGCACGCTGGCCGCCTTTGAAGCCGCCGAATCCGGTTCATCGACGATCAAAGCGCTGAGCGAGGCGGCGGCAGAGCGGCTTGCCAACACGCCAACCGTCGCGCGCAACAGCTATATCCACCCGACGGTCATCGACCTTGCCGGGAAGGACATGCCAAAGCTGAAGAGCGCCGGGGTCCCGGGCCTGCGCGCTGCCGAGAACCGGTTGCTAAGCCTGATCGAGCGCTGAGACGCAGGCGGCGAAATCGTCGCCGCGCTGCTCGAAATTATCGTATTGGTCAAAGCTCGCCGCAGCCGGGGCAAGCAATACCGTGTCACCTTCCTGCGCATCGGCGGCGGCGCGGGCGACCGCCGTTGCCATATCGGTGCAGATCTCGGTCGGACAGGTAAGTTGCAGGGCAAACCCCTCGGCATCGCGCCCGATCACATAGGCCTTGGTGACAGCCCCAACGGAATCCTTGAGCGCGGATAGACCGCCCTCTTTTTCCAGGCCGCCACATATCCAGCGGATGCTCTTGAACGCCGAAAGCGCCTTGGCCGCGCTGTCGAGGTTCGTCGCCTTGCTGTCATTCACAAAGGTGACGCCGTTGCGCGTGGCGATGACCTGACTGCGATGGGGCAGCCCCGGATAGCTGTGCAACGCGGTTTCGATGACACGGGGCGCGAGACCCAGCGTTCGGGCCACCGCATAGGCGGCGCAGGCGTTCTGGTGGTTATGTGCTCCGGGCAGGCCCTTGATCTCGCGCAGGTCGATAGAGGCGATCTGCTTACCCTTGCGATATTCTGACAGGAAGCCCTTGCGCGCAAAGACCTGCCAGCCCGGCCCGGTCAGTTTCGAGGCGACCGAGATGCGAATAACGCGGTCGTCCGACGGGGCTTCGGCCAATTGACCGGCAAGGAAGAGGCCCTCGGGTTCATCGACGCCGATCACCGCCCGGTCGGGACCGCCCTCGGCAAAAAGGCGGCGCTTGGCCGCGAAGTAGCCGCCCATTCCTGCGTGCCGATCAAGGTGATCGGGCGAGAGATTGGTGAAAACCGCCACATCCGGCGTCAGCGCCCGAGCCAGATCGGTCTGGTAGCTGGATAGTTCGAGCACCACGACTTCGCCATCTATGGCCGGATCGAGATCAAGCACGCCGCGCCCGATATTGCCCGCAAGCTGCGTGGGGCGGTTTACGGAAGTCAGTATGTGATGGATCAGCGCCGAGGTGGTGGATTTGCCATTGGAGCCGGTCACCGCCACGACCCGGGGCGGCGTGTCGAAACTTTCCCAGTCCTTGGTGGCAAAGGAGCGGAAGAACAGGCCGATGTCATTGTCGACCGGCACGCCCGCGGCCAGCGCTGCCGCGACCACCGGGTTCAGAGCGGGGTAGAGATGCGGGATGCCGGGCGAGACGATCAGCGCGGCGACATCATCGAAAGCGCCCGTCTTGGATAGATCGGCGCAGGTGAATCCTTCTTCCTCAGCACGGGTCCGCGCGGCGGGGTTGTCGTCCCAGCAGATCGGCATGGCCCCACCGGCGCGCAGCGCCCGCGCGGCAGAGAGACCGGACCGGCCCAGGCCGAGCACCGCGATTTTCTGATTCTGGACACCTGTGACGGGGATCAAGACGCGTTCCTTTCCGGTCAGCGGGGCAATTGGGGCTCTGCCCCGCCGCGCGATGCGCGGCCCCCCGGGATATTTTCGACCCAAAGAAGCAGGGGCCGGGTCATGGCATCAGCGGACCTTGAGCGTGGCGAGGCCGATCATGGCAAGGATCAGGGCGATGATCCAGAAACGGATCACGATGGTCGGTTCGGCCCATCCCTTTTTCTCGTAATGGTGATGGATCGGCGCCATCAGGAAGACGCGCTTGCCGGTGCGTTTGAAATAGAGCACCTGGATGATTACGGAGAGTGCCTCGACCACGAAGAGGCCGCCGACGATGGCAAGCACCAGTTCGTGCTTGGTTGCCACGGCGATGGCCCCCAGTGCTCCGCCGAGGGCGAGGCTGCCTGTATCGCCCATGAAGACGGCCGCGGGGGGCGCGTTGTACCAGAGGAAGCCGAGCCCGCCGCCGAACAGCGCGGCGGTGAAGATCAGCAGCTCCCCCGTACCGGGCACGTAATGCACGTCGAGATAATCGGTGAAGTCGACCCGCCCCACCGCGTAGGCGATCACCCCGAGGGTTGAGGCGGCGATCATCACCGGCATAATCGCAAGCCCGTCGAGCCCGTCGGTCAGGTTGACCGCGTTGGCGGATCCGACGACGACGCAGACACAGAAGGGGATGTAGAGATAGCCGAGATTGATCAGCGTGTTCTTGAAGACCGGCAGGGCAAGCTGGCCCTGCAGTTCGACCGGGTGGTTCTGCGCTGCCCACCACGAGGCGGCAATCGCGATCAGCATACCCAGTGCGAGTCGCAGCTTGCCCGGCACGCCGGAGGTATTCTGCTTGGAGACCTTGGCATAGTCATCGGCGAACCCGATGGCCGCATAGGCCAGCGTCACGAATAGCACCAGTTGGACGAAGGCGTTGTCTAGTCTTGCCCAGAGCAGCGTCGATGTCGCCAGCGCGCCGACGATCAGCAGACCGCCCATGGTCGGGGTGCCAGCCTTGACGAAATGCCCCTCGGGGCCATCATCGCGGATCGGCTGGCCCTTGCCTTGCGTGCGGCGCAGGACGGCGATCAGCGGGCGGCCAAAGATGAAGCCGAAGATCAGCGCGGTAAGGAACGCGCCGCCGGCCCGGAAGGTTATGTAGCGGAAGAGGTTGAAGAAATCGCCCCCGTCCGACAATGCGGTCAGCCAATACAGCATTCAGACTGTTCCACCCATGATCATTCTTCCCTGTCGGATATCGGCTGCGCATGACCCATTTTGCGGATCGCGTCAACAATCACCGAGAGCTTCATCGACAGGGAGCCTTTGGCCAGCACGACATCGCCACTGTCGATCCGGTGGCGCAGGCCCGGCTCCATTTCCGCGCTTGTTTCCGCCCAGGCGCCGCGCTTGTTTTCGGGCAGCGCCGCGTGAAGGTTCTGCATCAGTGGCCCGATGCAATGGACGCAGTCGATGTGGTCCATCGCTGCAAGGCTGGCCAGCCCGGCGTGAAGCGAAGCGGCGTCCTCGCCCAGTTCCTTCATGTCACCGAGGAAGGCGATGCGCCGCCCGATCTGGACCCGGCCCGTGCCGTCGCGCACGGGCGACGCGGCCAGCACGTCGAGCGCGGCGGCCATCGAAGTCGGGTTCGCGTTATAGGCATCGTCGAGCAGATCGATGGAAAGATCGGCTTCGATCGCGTCAAGGTGGATGGTCTCGCGGGTGCCCCTGCCGCGATAGGGCTGCCAGCGTCCCAAGCTGAGTGTCGCCAGCGCGAGATCGGCACCGAGCGCTTCGCAGGATGCCAGCGCCCCTAGCGCGTTCATCGCAAAGTGTTTGCCCGGGGTATTCAGCTTGAACAGGATCGCTTCACCCCGGTTCTGGGCCTGAACGACGGTGGCATCGCCCGAAATCCGCACGTCGTTCAGGATGAAGTCCTGCGCATTGCGGCCAAAGCTGACAGGACGTGCCCCGCATTCCGCAGCCTTGGCAGAGAGGATCGCGGCCGTGTCGATATCTGCATTCAGGATCGCGACGCCCTTGGGTTCGAGACCGTCGAGGATGGCGGCTTTTTCCCGAGCAATCCCCTCGACACTTTCGAATGCTTCAAGATGGGCGGCGGCGACGGTGGTGATCATGGCCACATGCGGGCGCGCCATGCGGGCCAGCGGCGCGATCTCGCCGGGGTGGTTCATGCCGATCTCGATCACCGCGTATTCGGTGTCGGACGGCATCCGCGCCAGCGTCAGCGGTACGCCCCAATGATTATTGTAGCTCGCGACCGAGGCATGGGTGCGGCCCTGATCCGAGAGCATTTCAAAGAGCATTTCCTTGGTCGAGGTCTTGCCCACGCTGCCGGTGACGGCGATTACGCGCGCCCCGGCACGCGCCCGGCCCGCGCGGCCAAGCGCCTCAAGCCCGGCTTGAACGTCATCGACGATCAGCAGCGGCGCGTCTTGGGGCAGACCTTCGGGCACATGGCTGACCAGCGCGGCCCCTGCCCCCTTTTCCAGTGCCTGCGCCACGAATTCGTGGCCGTCCCGCGCGGCGCTGAGCGCGACGAAAAGATCGCCGGGTTCCAACGTGCGGGTGTCGATGGAAACGCCGCTGACATGCCAATCACCCTGCGCCTGTCCGCCGGTGGCGGCGGCAGCCTCGGCTGCTGTCCAGAGGCTCATACCGGCCGCCCGTCCAGCGCGGCCACCGCGACGCTGGCCTGTTCCGTATCGTCAAAAGGCAAGATGTCGTCTCCTACGATCTGGCCGGTTTCATGTCCCTTACCCGCGATCAGCAGCGCATCGCCCGGTTCGAGCATATCGACGCCGCGCAGGATCGCCTCGGCCCGGTCGGCGACCTCGGTCGCCTGAGGCGCACCGTTCAGAACGGCGGCGCGGATCAGCGAAGGGTCTTCGCTACGCGGGTTGTCATCCGTGACAATGACGAGATCGGCGTTTTCCGCCGCGGCGCGTCCCATCAGCGGGCGCTTGGCCGTGTCACGGTCGCCGCCCGCGCCGATGATGGCAATGAGCCGACCCATCACATGCGGGCGCATGGCCGACAGGGCCGTGGCGATGGCATCTGGCGTATGGGCAAAATCGACAAAGACAGCCGCCCCGTTTTCACGGGTCGCGGCAAGCTGCATACGCCCCCGCACGGTGCGCAGGAAGGGCAGCGTTTCGAACACTTCTTCCGGGTCGTCGCCCGCCGCGATTGCCAGCCCACAGGCGAGCAGCACGTTTTCCGCCTGAAAGCCACCGATCAGACCAAGGCGGACCTGATGCGGGCGTCCTTCCCACGTAAAGCGGATGTTCTGACCGGTGGCATCGAACTGCTGGTTCAAGAGGCTCAGATCGCCGATCGCATGGCCCGTGGTGATAACGCGCTGGCCGCGCGCGGCGGCGATGGCGCGCAGTTCGACCCCGCGCGCGTCGTCAAGGTTGATTACAGCGGTGCCGTCCTCGGGCAGGACCCGGCGGAACAATCCGGCCTTGGCGGCGAAATAGTCGTCAAAGCTCGCATGGTAGTCGAGGTGATCTTGCGAGAAATTGGTGAAACCGGCAGCGACAAGGCTGACGCCATCAAGGCGGCGCTGCTCAAGCCCGTGGCTCGACGCCTCCATCGCCGCATGGGTCACGCCATGCGCGGTGGCCTCGGCCAGAGCGCGGTGCAGCGTGATCGGCTCGGGCGTGGTATGAGCGAGCGGCGCGCTCCACGCGCCTTCGACCCCGGTGGTGCCAAGGTTGATCGCGCTGTGACCAAGCTCTGTCCAGATCTGGCGCAGGAAATTGGTGACAGAAGTCTTGCCGTTGGTGCCCGTCACGGCGACCATCGTTGCTGGCTGCGCCCCAAACCAGAGCGCCGAGGTATAGGCCAACGTCTGGCGCGGGTCCTCGGCCACGATCAAGGCGGCATCCGATGCGCCCAACTCCTCGGCGGCGATCCGCGCGCCCGCCGCATCGGTCAGAATCGCATGGGCCCCCATACGCAGCGCGAACTGGATGAATTCGCCCCCATGCACCTTGGTGCCCGGCAGCGCGGCAAAGAGGTGCCCCTCTTTGACATCGCGACTGTCGACGGAAAGTCCGGTGATTTCAGGGTCTCGCCCGCCACGTGCCGCAAGGGCAAGCTGGCTCAGGCGCTTGGCAGGCCTTTGGTCCGTTTTGCCCATGTTCCTGCCCTCTCTGCCTAGTTCGAGGTCAGGGTTATACCAGCCGGTGCGCGGGGTTCAATATCCGGTCTGAGGCCAAGGAGCGGTGCCACGCGGGCAATCATCTCGGCCGCCACCGGAACTGCCGTCCAGCCTGCCGTGCGGCGCGGTTCGGAGCCGGAATTTTCCGACGGTTCGTCCAGTGTCACGATCAACACGTAACGCGGATCGTGTGCCGGGAACATGCTGGCAAAGGTCGCGATCACCTTGTCGTCGTAATAGCCGCCGCGCGGCTTGGGCTTGTCGGCCGTGCCGGTCTTGCCCGCCACCGCATAGCCCGGCACGTCGCCAAAGCTTGCCGTGCCTTCGGAAACCACGAGCCGCAGCATGTTGCGCGAGGCGGCGGCGGTTTCGGGTGACATCACCTGCGGCCCTTCCTGCGGCATGTCCTGACGCAGCAAGGTTGGCGCTACATAGCGCCCGCCATTCGCAATCGCCGCATAGGCCGAAGCAAGGTGCATCGGGCTGGCTGACAACCCGTGCCCGTAAGAAATCGTCATCGCCGAAAGCTCTGACCAGTTCTTGGGCAAGAGCGGGCTGGCCCCCGAAGCCTCGACGATCTCGACTGGAGTCGGATCGAGGAAACCGAGATGCGACAGGAATTCTCTCTGCCGATCCGCACCGATCTGCTGCGCGATGCGGGCGGTCCCGATGTTAGAGGATTTCACGATGATCTTGGTAACGGACAACTCTTTGCCGTAGTTGTGAAAATCGCGAATACGGAACTTACCCCAGCGCAGCGGACCACGGGTGTCAATCACCGTTTCCGGGCCGACCAACCCAAGGTCCATCGCCTGTGCAACGGCAAAGATCTTGAAGGTCGAGCCCAGTTCATACACCCCCTGAACCGCGCGGTTGAACAGCGGGCTGACCGATGGATCAAACCCCGAGGTCGGAGGCGCGGGACGGTCGTTGGGATCGAAATCCGGCAGGCTCACCAACGAGATCACCTCGCCCGTGTGCACATCCATAAGGATCGAGGTCGCGCCGCGCGCATTCATCAGCTTCATGCCGCCGTAAAGCACACGCTCGGCCGCCGCCTGCACCGTCAGATCAAGCGACAGGGTCAGCGGCTTGCCGCCATTGGCCGGGTCACGGAGATAATTGTCGAACTGCTTCTCGACCCCGGCTACGCCGATCACCTCAGCGGCATCGACGCCTTCCTTGCCGAAAGACGCCCCGCCCAGCACATGGGCCGCGAGCGAACCATTGGGATAAAGACGCATTTCGCGCGGACCGAACAACAGGCCCGGATCGCCGATATCATGCACCGCCTGCTTTTGTTCGGGGCTGATTTTCTTCTTGATCCACACGAACTTGCGCTTGCCGGTGAAATCCTTGATCAGCCGGTCGCGGTCGAGATCGGGAAAGATTTTGACCAGCCCTTCAGCAGCCGCAAGCGGATCGATCATGAAGGGCGGCTGGGCGTAAAGCGAATGTGTTTCGAAATTGGTCGCGAGGATGCGACCTTCGCGGTCGACGATATCGCCCCGCTGCGCCGCAATGGGCGTGCCGATGGCGCTTGCCAGCGGTTCCTCGGCCTCAGAGACCGAAAGCAAACCCATCCGCCCGCCGATGACCGTGAAGGCACAGAAAAAGAACATGCCAAGGACAAGCAGACGCCCTTCAGCCCGGCTGCGCGCCTTGTCCTGCATCTCGGCATGGCGATGACGCAGGTTCTCGCGCATGATCGCATCCGGGTTTTCACCATTGGCGCGGGCGGAAAGGATGCGTGCAAGCGGGCGTAGAGGGGTGCGGATCATGGCTCCTGCTCTCCTGCCATGGTGGAGACATCAATCGGGTTGGTAATCGGCAACAGCGGCTCGGGCGGATAGCTGACCTCGTCCACGCGACCGAACTGGTCGGGGCGCAGGGGCAACAGGCCGAGGCGGTCGAAATTCAGCTCTGCCAGCTCCAAAAGCCGGTTCGGACGGTTGAGATAGGCCCATTCCGCGCGCAAAACGCTCAGGCGCACCTGCGCGGCGCCGATCTGGTGCTGAAGCCGCTGCGTATCCTTGAGAACCTGCTGTGTCGCGTAGTTTTCCCGGTAGGCCCAGAACGCCAGCGCAAAAACGAGCAGCACGGTAAAGACGTAGATCAGGCTTTTCATCTGCGGGCCTCCCTGAGTTGCGGCATCCCAAGTTCATTCGCGTCGATTTCCCCCGCCGGCGCATCGGTGCGCACCGCTACCCGCAGCTTGGCAGAGCGGGAGCGCGGGTTTTCGGCCAGCTCCTCATCATCGGCTGCGATGGCCTTGCGGGACAAAAGGGTGAATTGCGGGGCATCTTCCTCGACGGCGGGGGCGTAGCGGTTCACGTTGCCGGTCTTGCCCGCGCGCGCCGTCAGAAAGCGTTTAACCATCCGGTCCTCGACCGAATGAAAAGATACAACGGCCAGCTTACCGCCCGGCTTCAACGCCCGCTCGGCAGCCATAAGGCCCTGATACAACTCGCCATATTCGTCATTTACCGCGATGCGAAGCGCCTGAAAGCTGCGCGTGGCCGGGTGCGACTGGCCGGGCTTGGCGCGCGGCAGGCAGGATTCGATAAGCTTTGCGAGGCGAAGCGTCGTCGTGATCGGCTCTTCCTGGCGCGCCTTCACGATGGCGCGGGCAATGCGGCGACTTGCGCGCTCTTCACCGTAGCGAAACAGGATGTCGGCGATATCCTCTTCGGCCGCGCCATTCACTAGATCGGCAGCGCTTGGCCCGTCCTGCGACATGCGCATGTCGAGCGGGCCGTCCTTCATGAACGAGAACCCGCGTTCCGCCTGATCGAGCTGCATCGAGGAGACGCCGAGATCGAGCACGATACCGTCAAGGTCGCTGGCATATTCATCCATGCGCGAAAAGACACCGGGCTGCATCACCAACCGGTCGCCATATTCTCCGGCCCAGTCCTGCGCCATTTCAAATGCCAGCGGATCGCGGTCGACGCCGATTACCTTGTCGGCCCCGGCCTCGAGCAATCCGCGCGTGTAGCCTCCCGCGCCAAACGTACCGTCCAGCCAGACGCCCGTCACCGGCGCCACGGCGGCCAGCAAGGGGCGCAGCAGCACGGGAACATGGGGTTTGTCAGGATCGTGGGCGTCATCCTGAGTCATGCCATCACCCTGCCTCTGGCGCGACGGGTGCGGCGTCGAGATACATCATGATATCAAAGTCTTCGGGCATCTCGTCGAGAACCGCCTCGGCCTTGGCCTTGTCAGCCTCGTAATCCTCGGGCTTCCAGATCTGGAACGTATCGCCCGCGCCCGCAAAGACCGCCATGTCATCAAGACCGATCTTGTTGCGCAGCTTGGCGGGCAGCACCAGGCGGCCGGTTTCGTCGACTGTCATCGGGTGGCTCTGGCGATGAAACAGGGTTTCCATCATCCGCCGGGGCACAGAGCCGCGCGGCAGGGAGTCGATCTTGGCATCAACCTCTTCGATGGCTTCCATTGTATAGCATTCGAGATAATTGCGGCGGTGATCGCCGTAGACCACGACAAGCTGAGGGTTCTGACCGGACTGCCAATCGGGATCACCGGCTTCGAGAACACGACGAAACAGGGCGGGGATGGACACCCTGCCCTTCGCATCGACCTTGTGTTCGCTTTCGCCTCTGAACCTGCGGCTCACCTGCCCTGTCCTTTACACACGCTCCCGCGTCACATTCCGTTCCCCAGAAATGAGAAACGGCGGGTTGATCCGCTGCCACCGATCAACCCGCCGCCCTCGTCCCGCCTAGCGGGGGGTGTCCAGCTGCGCGCGCCACCTGGGGGGATGTCTGCTCGCCCGCGCGCCGGATCCTTTGGTCTGATGAAGGCGTATGGCCTGTATGAAACCTGCTTGTTTTTAGCTTCGGGGTCGTTTGGTGCCCCTATGGGTGTTCGTCTTCATCCGATAACAAAGGGATGCCATGGGAATTCATGGAAATCAACAGTTTTGTTTGGGAGGTGAGGCACGAACAGCACCAACTCGGGGTTAATTTCGCCCCTAAAAACAAGGGAAGAGCCCCAATCAACACTACATATAGTGGAGGACAAGAGGGGGAAACGGATTATACTGTGGAAGTACGAGAGGTGAAAATTTATCCCGTGATTTCCCAGTTTTTTTCGGTTTCCACGCTGAAACGCCCAATGTTCGCAAATTGTTCCTGATTTGCCTCGGATTTTTTCGACGAAAGACGGTGAAAAATCTGGGCGAAAGAGATTGCCGGTCTATCTTTACCAAAGGCGTCCCATGGTTTCCCACGGTACCGTCCCATGATTTCCCAAAGGAGCGACACCACTCACGTGACCCGCGCGAGAGCCATACGAAAACACTGACAGGAATCACCCCGGAAGAAAAGAAAGTGATTCCCCTTTTCGTAAAAACTCGAATCGTCCCGGCGATTCCTCGAACTGACCGATCCAGAACCTTGCCAAATGATTGACGTCACTCAACGCTACGTAAAGATGACTCATTTGCACAATTTTTACGCGCGTAAAGGCGCTTTGACCAGAATATCGGCACCACCGGAACAGCGCTAACAGTGTTGACCGGTCAACACTTAGCCCATCCATGCATTTGCTGCATGGCAGCATTGAAAAAGGGTGCGGTTGTGCAGGCGCAGCAATTCGCTAAATTGGTTTCAAGTTAAGGCGCTGGCAAGAACGGCACCTTACAAAGGAACAACGGATCAGGCCCTCCTCTCCTCCTCCCTGGAGGGTCTGTATTTAGCGGCGGCATCACTCTCCTCCCCGATGTCGCCGCCTTTTATAACCGGCCTTATGGCCAAAAGATGCACCTGCGACCGCTCCTCCCTGTGTCGTAGGTGATGCAAGAGAGCGGCGACATCATCCTCCTCCCCGATGTCGCCGCCTTTTGAACCCAGGTCTCCGGACCTGACCGGAATTCGTCTGTGGCCGCTCCTCCCTGTGCCGCAGATGATGCAAGAGCGCGGCGACATCATCCTCCTCCCCGATGTCGCCGCCTTTTGATCCCCCGGCAAACCCGGACCGAAATTAGTAATTCGTCTGTGACCGCTCCTCCCTGTGTCGCAGATGATGCAAGAGCGCGGCGACATCATCCTCCTCCCGATGTCGCCGCCTTTTTTTTGCGTCAAAGAATATGCTTAGCCCTACATGGTCAATCACTGGTTAGCTTGCCGTTTGGGGCGTGACCTTCGCTAACAATCTGCGCGGTTCTTGCATTTCCCGGCCGCAGCCCGGCGACAAGAATTGCGGCGGGAATTGCGGATCGCGGTTCAGGCAAAACGGGCCAAAAACACCGGGCACCTCCTGTGCACCATCTGTACACCCCCTGTACATCGCCGTTGCAGCCGCGAGGGTTTTTCCCATCTCATCCCACGACGCGATATGGCGCGTGAATGACCGGCCTCTCCGCCCGGCGTGATCGCAGACCGCAATAAACTGGATGTTGAGTACGTTTCGCGCTAGAGTTGTTAACACCACACTCGCGGCACTTGTTCAGACCGATCGAGGATCGAAACGACATGAAGCGAAACACCTTACTGGCCGTGGCAGCGATCATGGCCCTGCAATCAACCCTGACCATGCCGCCTGCGGCGCTGGCGCAAGAGGCGAATGCCTGCCCGGTGGACGGCTGCCTTGTGCAGATCACCTCGGTATCTGCGGAAGGCGACGAACTGGCCCTGACCTTCGAGGCGAATTTCGCCCCGGACATGTCAAAGAACCATATTCATGTCTGGTGGGGCGACCGTTTCACCGTGCGTCAGGTCAGCAATAACGCCGAAACCGAATATGACCAGAAGCAGGGCGACTGGCATCCGACCGACGCCTACCCGGAATATGTGACCACCGGGGCCGCCTCGGTCAGTCAGCGCGCCGAGACCACGATGCTCTGCGTGTCGGCGGCGGATCGGAACCACGATATTCTCGACCCCGAAGCCTTTATGTGTGTCGACACCGCCGCCCTGTTCTGATCGCCCCTCGGGATGGAACTTCCGGAATACATCGGCAGGTATGTCGTCCGCCGGCAGATAGCGCGCGGCGGGTTTGCCGTGGTGGCGCTTGCCTGGGACGAAGAACTGGCAGCGGAAGTCGCGATCAAGATCCTTCACTACGATGGCGAAGACCATGACGGTCTGAAGCTGCGCTTTGTCGAAGAAGCGCGGCTGTTGCGGCGCATCAAGTCCTACAGTCTTGTCAATGTGCACGACGTGGGACGGCTTGGCGACGGACGACCCTATTTCGTGATGGATTATGCGGACCGGGGCACGCTGACCAGCCGGGTTTCCGCACGCCGGCTGGGCCATGACGAGGCGACGCGCGGTCTGCCACCGGATCAGGTATTGCAGCTTGTCGATGCGCTGAGCGCCGGGCTGGCGGCGATCCATCGCGCCGGGGTGGTGCATCGCGATATCAAGCCGGACAACATCCTGTACCAGTCGATCGGTCCAAGGCCGCGCCCGACGCCCGTTGGGTCCGAGGCGGAAACGATGGTCTTTACCGAGCCGCCGCCCTCTCCTGCCCTTCAGGGTCAGGGCGAGAGGGTGATCATTGGCGATCTTGGTATTGCGACGGATATGCTGGGCCATGCGCCTGCCTCGCTCATGATGGCGGGCACACCGGCCTACATGGCCCCCGAACAATACGAGGCCGATGGCGGTGCGACCCCGGCAGCGGATGTCTATTCCGCGACCGCCGTGCTTTGGCAGGCGATATGCGGGGAACGGCCGCCGGAGCAGCTAGGGGACAGGGACGATCTGGCGGTGCTGCCCTCGGCCTGGCACGATTTCGTCCGGCGCGGCATGGCGGTGAACCCGCAGGACCGGTTCGAGGATATCGACAGCTGGGGGCGCGCCGCGCACGACGCGCTGGCGGTGGTCGCGGCGCATAACCCAGTGAACCGGGGCGATACGAGTGCGGGCCACGCCGACTCAGCAACCAGCGCCGAATGCCCCTACCGGGGGCTCAGCGCCTTTCAGCCCGAGGATGCGAACCGGTTCTTTGGCCGCGAGGAGACCGTCGCCGACCTGATCGCCCGTTTGCAGGCGCAGCCGGTTCTGGTGGTTGGTGGACCATCCGGCAGCGGCAAGAGCTCGCTGGTGCGGGCGGGGCTGATCTCCTCACTGCGACAGGGGGCCATTCCGGGGAGCGAAAACTGGCGGATCGAGCTGTTCACACCGGGGCGGGATGCGCTGTCGGGCCTCTATTTCCGGCTGCGTGGTGACGATGGCACGACGCGAGTGCGGCTGGAAGAATTCATCGCGCATCCCGGGCTTGCCCGCGAGGTGCTGACGGCGACGGCGGGCGAGCCGCTTTTGCTGGTCATCGACCAGTTCGAAGAGCTGTTCACGCTGAACACGCCGGAACAGGCCGCTGCCTTTGTCACGGCGCTGGCCGCAATTACCGAGCCGGTCGAGAACCCGGTGCGCCTGGTCATCACGATCCGGGCCGATTTCTACGAAATGTGTGCCACGATCCCCTGGCTGGCCGAGGCGGTGAGCCGCAATCAGGTGCTGGTCGGGCCGATGACCCCCGCCGATCTGCGGCGCGCGGTGCTCGAACCGGCGCGGCGGGCGGGCTATTATATAGAGCAGCATCTGGTCGACGCGATCGTGAGCGATGCGGGCAGCGATGCGGGCGCCCTGCCCCTTCTGTCCCATGCGCTGGTCGAGACATGGATGCGGCGCATGGGCTCGACACTGACGCTTGAAGGCTATCAGGCGAGCGGTGGCATGGCGGGCGCGGTGCGGCAGACGGCGGATGCGGTATTCGACACGGTGTTCACGGATGAAGAACGGCGGGTGGCAAAACGGCTGCTGCTTGGGCTGGTCAGCCCCGGCGAAGGCGGGGCGGACACGCGGCGCATCGTGGCAAGGTCGGAGCTGGAGAACGACCCGGACGCCGAGGTGCTTGACCGGGTGATCCGCCGCCTTACCGAAGCGCGCCTTCTGACGGTGGATGACGAGACGGTTCAAATCTCGCATGAGGCGCTGCTGCGGTCATGGCCGAGGCTGCGGCGCTGGATCGAGACCTCGCGCGCCGATCTACGCACCCGGCTGCGGATCATCCAGATGGGTGAGGACTGGATCGAAGGCGAGCGCGACCCGGAGCTGCTTTTGCGGGGAGCGCGGCTCGATTATCTGCACGAATGGTTCGAGAAGAACCGCGACAAGACCGGCGCGCTGGAGAGCGACTTCATCGGCGCGTCAGTTGCGCGGCGCGATGCGGAACAGGCGGCGCAGGCCCAGCGGCGGGCAAGGCGCAGGCGTTGGCAGGTCGCGTCGGTCAGTGGGCTGGCGTTGTTGGCGATCGGGGCGACGCTGGCCTCGATCATGGCCTATCAGCAATCGCTGCAGGCCCGGCACAACGCCGAACTGGCCGAGGCGGCGAGCGAGCAGGCGCAGGAGAGCTTTGCCAGTGCGCTTGGCGCGGCGGCGGCGGGCTATACGCAGGACGACCCGCTGCTGGCGCTGAACCTTGCGGCGCAGTCGATCACCCGCGCGACCTCGCCCCGAACGACTTTTGACGCGCGGGTGGCCTTGCTTCAGGCGCGGCAGGTGCTGGCGCGGGGTGCGCCCGTGCCCGTGGGCGCCCCCGTCGCGGCGGGCGATGCGCTGGCGCTGTCGATGTCGCCGGATGGGCGGTTCGTGGTGACCGGCGGGCGCGACGGGACGATCCGGATCGTGGACACGCGCAGCCGCCGCCGCATCGGGACGATGTATGACGCGACCATCGGCGGCATACAGGATATCCATTTCGCGCCCGACGGCCATTCCTTTGGCGCGGTCGGTGACCGGGGCAAGCTGATGGTCTGGCCTTTTGACGTGGGACTGGCCGGAACACCGGTCACCATTGGGGAAACCAGCGACGTGCTTTGGCGGCTGGCTTTCGACCCGGTGTCAAAGGTGGTGGCGACCTCGGGCGAGGATGGCAATGTGCGGATCTGGCCGCTGGAGGGCGAAACGCTGGGCCAGAGCCGGGTGCTGGCGCGGCGCAGCGGCGGCGATTTCACCTCGGTCGCTTTTGGGCCGCGCGGCGATATGGTGGCCGCCGGGAACGGTCTTGGCGAAATCCGTGCGTGGTCTTATCCGTCGGGCAAGGAACTTTTCGCGCCGCTCGCCAGCCTGCATTCAAGCGACATCTGGGAACTGGCGTTCAGCAGCGATGGCAACCTGCTGGCCACGGCAAGCAGCGATGGCAGCGCCTCGGTCGTGCTGCCCGATACCGGCAAGCCATGGGGCCATGCCTTTGAAAGCGAAGACAAGATCGGCGCGGTGGCCTTTCTGCCCAATGATCGCGCATTGGCGGCGGGCGGACCGGATGGCAAGCTGTATATGCGCGATCTCGGGTCAGGCGGAAAGGAACTGCGCTCGCCCCCCGGCCATACGCGGCCGATCATAGATATCGCTATTTCACCCAAGGTGCCGCTGGCGGCGACGCTGGGCATGGATCAGCAGATCCGCCTGTGGCGTCTGGGGCCAGTGCCGGAATTATCAAGTGATTTCACCGTTGCTTCGGGTGCGAAGGCGCGCGGGGTCGCGCTTGGGTCCGAACGGCTTGCCTATGCGGATACCGCAGGGATCGTGACAACAGTTGGTTTGGACCGGAGAGCGTCGCCAATCGCCCGGCCCGTTCATGACAATCAGGTCTGGGCGCTGGCCTATGCGCCGGATGGCACTCGGATTGCCAGTGCAGACCGGAATGGGCGGGTGGAGATTTCGGATGCCAATGTGGAGGCGGCGCGGATCAGCCTGCCCGCGCGGGAGGTGCCGGTCTGGTCGCTGACTTTCGATGCGGAGGGCACCCGTCTGGCGGTGGCTTACGAGGATGCCGTGCGGATCTATGATGTCACCACCGGAGAGGCCACCGCCACCTATGAACCGCCCGAGGGCGATGTGACCCGCGCGGCGCTGGACCGAGGCTTTCACCGGCTGGCGATGGCCACGACAAGCGGCAAGGCTTTTGTCTGGGAAATGGGCAGCGACAAGCGACCCATGACACTGGACGTGACGCCGAATATCGTCTGGTCGGTTTCCTTCAGCGCGGACGGGACGACGCTGGCGACCGCTGACAGCGACGAGGTGATCGCGGTCTGGTCGATGCCCCAGGGCATCCGCCGCGCGAATTTCAGCGGCCATGTGCGCGGGGCGACGGATGTGCTGCTGCTTGGCGACGGCTCGACGGTGGTGGCGAGCGACCGGGCGGGCGGTCTGCATTTCTGGGACCTGACCTATGACAAGGGGATCGGTCAGATCGCGGCAGCACATGGGGGCGCCATCTGGCGGCTTGCGGCCCATCCGGACGGGCGGCGGTTTGCCAGCGCGGGTGATGACGGGGTGGTGCGGCTTTGGGACCTTTTCAGCCTGCAAACGGCCTGCGATCTGAGCCGCGAGGCGCTTGGGTCGCAGCGGCGCGCGCAATATCTTGGCGGGCCGGATGCGCCGGACATGTGCCGCGGCGACCACGGCAACAATCGCTGAGGCGTCTGGTCAGAGGTATTTCGTCGGGATCGCGGTGGTGAATTTCAGCTCTTCCATCGAGATCATCGAATTTATTTTACTGAACTCCAGTCGTTCGATCATTTTTTTATATACCATGTCATAGGTAGCGATGTCGGGCACCACCACCTTGAGGATGTAGTCGACCGAACCGCTGAGCCGGTAGGCTTCGACTACCTCGGGGATTTCATCCACGAGGTCGCAGAATTTCTTGAGCCATGACATTTCGTGGCGCGGGGTGCTGACACCGATGAAAACGGTCATCGGCACGTTGGCGCGTTCCTGATCGACGAGAACCACGCGGCCCTTGATCAGGCCAGCTTCCTCCATCCGCTTGATGCGACGCCAGCAGGGCGTCGCGGAAAGCCCGACGGACTCGGCGATCGCGCTGATCACCGTGTCACTGTCGTTCTGGAGGATGTCGAGAATCTGCTGGTCGATCTCGTCAAAGCTGAGACTCTCGACCGGTTTGCTCCCGGTTTTCCTGAGCTTGCCGTTGCTCATGCGGGGATGAACTCGAGGATGACGCCCGAGGTGTATTCCGGCGCGACGGTAAAGCCCGATTCCGTGGTCGTGACGGGGATCGAGGCGCTGGCTATGCAGGCACGGGCGGCGGCCATGTCCGAAACCTTGACGCGAAGGCCGGTGAAGGCGCCACGGGGCGTCTGGGCAAGATCGATGGAGGGGTAGAGTTCGGCCATCTTCGCCTCGCTCATCACCATGAGCGGTGCTGAATCACTGCCGGTGTTTACCGTATATATATCATCCTCTTCCCAGACGCTGCCCTCGGCCCAGAGCCTGGCGAAGCCATCGGCATCCTTTTTGGCGTCGTCCGAGATCGCGAGGATCGCGCCAAGGCCGCAGGCGGTGTTGGGATGCACGAGCAGTTCGGGAATCCATACGGTTTCGGGCGTCTTGTGCTGGCACATGAAGACCGAGCCGAGCGGCACGATATCAGCGTCGAACATGACGGTAGAGAAAGCCGCCGTGCCGGTGCTGCCATCGGGGAGCGGCACGGGGCGTTCAAAGCTGCCAAGACCGTGGGTGCCGAGGCCAAGTTCGGCCAGATCGCTGGCCGCGCCTTCGGCGGTGTCGATGCGGCAGGCGACGGCGTGCAGCCCCTGCCCCTGTTCGGCCAGCGCCTTGCCGCGTTCCGCGTTGCCGGGCGTGGGCCGCAGAAGGCCAAGAAGTTCGAAGTAATCCTCGGGGAACATGATGGTGTAGTTTGCCGAGCCCTTGGCCTCGGAATGCAGGCCGCGCGGCGAGAGATTGAAACCGAGCGCTTCATATTGCTCGGCGGCCTGATCGAGATCGTTCACCAGGACAAAGCAGTGATCGACGCCTTTGACGGGGTGGGACATGTAGGGCTCCTTGTTGCCGGTTCGTCCGGGGTAATGTGGGGTCAGCGGCGCACCGGCGCCAGTACGATTTCGTGAACGGCGACCGACGGGTTCATTCGGGCCACGTATAGCGCGGTTTCAGCCATATCCTCCGGCTGGATCATCGCCTTCATGGTCGAGACATCAAAGCCGGGGCGGCGGGTAAGCAGCGGTGTCGCGACCTCGGCCGGGCAGAGCGCGGTGGAGCGGATGCCGTTCGCGCCCTCCTGATCGTTGAGGCTGGCGGAGATATCCGAGAGCGCGTGTTTCGAAGCGCCATAGGCGACGCCGCCGTTCGCGGAGTGAAAGCGCCCTGCCCAGCTTGAGGTGTGGATCATGATGCCGTCCTTTTGGGCACGCATGATCGGCAGGCAGGCGGCGATGACATTGAGCGCGCCGGTCACGTTCACGTCGAGCAGACGGTCCCAGCTTTCCCAGTCGAGATCCGCCCAGCGCCGCTTGGGGATGTTCAGGCCGGCGTTGTTGCACAGGATCTGGATGCCCTCACCCCATTCGGCGACCTGCTGCGCGGCGGCGACCATGCCAGCGCGGTCGGTCACGTCGCCCGGCACGATCAGCGAAGAGGTGTCGGCAGGCAGCGATGCGGCCACTTCTTCAAGAGATTCCTCGTTGCGCGCGGTCAGGGCGACGCGGTACCCGGCCCCGGCAAAGCCCCGCGCCAACGCCGCGCCGATTCCGGAACCTGCACCCGTGATCCAAACAGTTTGCAGCATCAGCGTGCCTTTCATATTGTCATTTGCTGAACATCTATACTATATTTGAGCAATATCATAGTATCACATTCTTATCCGAACGAAAAAGTTAGAATGTGAGTTGACGCGGTTAACGAGCTTCCACAAATTGAGCATATCCCGGCGGAACCTTGCGATTCCGCAGGTAAGCAACCAACAGGGAACTTGGACATGAAGAACCGACTATCACGTCTCGGCCTCGCCTTTGTTGGCGCTGCGGCGCTTGGAGCGCCCATCGCGGCAAATGCGCAAGAGGTAAAAACCGGTGGCACTGCCATCGTTCACATGATCTCGGAACAGCGAACGCTCAACCCCGCGCTGCGCGCCTCGACCGGCGTGTACAACATTTCGGGCAAGATCGTCGAACCGCTGATCGACAAGAGCTATGACGGCTATGAGCCGGTGCTGGCCACGGACTGGTCGAGCTCGGAAGACGGGCTGGCGATCACCGTCAACCTGCGCGAAGGCGTCAAATGGCACGACGGTGAGGATTTCACCTGTGAAGACGTGTCATTCACCGCCATGAACATGTGGAAGGAGCTGCTGAACTATTCTTCGGCGCTTCAGGCCAATCTTGAATCGGTCGACTGCCCCGATCCGCTGACGGCTGTTTTCAACTATTCCAAACCGATGCCGCTTGAGCTGTTTGTCGCGGCGATGCCTGACCTTGGCCACCCGATGCCCAAGCACCTTTATGAGGGCACCGATATCCTCAAGAACGAGCTGAACACCGCGCCCATCGGCACCGGCCCGTTCAAGTTCGTCGAATACGAGCGCGGTCAATACGTGATGGCGGTCAAGAACGAGGATTACTGGCGCGAGGGTTATCCCTATCTGGACCGCATCGTCTGGCGGTTCATCAAGGACAAATCCGCTGCCGCTGCCGCTCTGGAAGCGGGTGAAGTGCATGAATCCGGGTTCATCGGCGTGTCGATGGCGGATGTGGAACGCCTGTCGGAAGATGACCGTTTCGACGTCGGCACCAAGGGCTATGAGAACAACGTCGCCCACTCGACCGTCGAGTTCAATCACCGCAACCCGATCCTTGCCGATCTGAAAGTACGTCAGGCAATGTATCACGGGCTGGACATCGATTACGCGATCGACACCATCATGCGTGGCTTTGCCAAGCCGGGCCGTGGTCCGGTGCCGTCGGCGGGTGGTGCGAACTATACCGATGACGTCAAAACCTACCCCTATGACCCGGAACTGGCCAAGCAGATGCTTGACGAAGCCGGTTATCCGGTGGGCGACGACGGTTTCCGTTTCAAGCTGCGCCACCGTCCGGCACCCTGGGGCGAGTACACCCAGCTTTGGGCCGAGTATTTCGCGCAGGCGATGAAGGAAATCGACATCGACGTGGAAATCTTGACCAACGACGCGCCGGGTTTCCTGAACGGCGTCTATCGTGACCACGATTTCGACACGGCAAACGGCTGGCACCAGTTCCGTTCGGACCCTGCGGTTTCGACGATGGTCTGGCTGCGGTCGGGTCAGCCCAACGGAACGCCCTGGACCAACCAGTTCGGCTGGCAGAGCGACGAGATGGACCAGATGATCGACGATGCGGCCTCCGAGCTTGACCCGGAGAAGCGCGCCGAGATGTATCACGAGATCCAGAAGAAGGCGATGGAAGAGCTGCCGGTGATCTTTGCCATCGAGCATCCCTTTATCTCGGTCACGTCCAAGAAGCTGATGAACCACCACAACACCCCGCGGTGGAATTCCTCGAGCTGGTACGACCTGTGGCTCGACGAGTGATCTGACAACCGGGCGGGCCGGACACGGCCTGCCCACCTCTCTTCCGCGAAAGAACATTGATGAAATTGGCTCTCCCCCCGATCCTGATCTATTCGCTGCGCCGACTGGTGCAGGCCGTGCCGGTGGTCATCCTGATCATGATCGGCACCTTCCTTTTGCTGAAGCTCGCGCCCGGTGACACGGTCGATGCGCTTGTCGGCGACATGGGCGGGGCCGATGCCCAGTTCATCGAGCGGCTGCGCGTGGAATACGGGCTGGATCAGCCGGTCTGGGTACAGCTCTGGCGCTATATGGAAAAGCTGGCGACATTCGATCTGGGCTGGTCTTTCGTTTACGAGCAGCCGGTTTCCACTGTTCTGATGGATCGTCTAGGCACGACGCTGTTGCTCATGGCAACCTCGCTCAGCATCGCCTTTACGGTAGGTGTGGCGCTTGGCGCGATTGCCGCGCGGCGGGCCTATTCGCTGACCGACAACGTGATTTCGACACTTGGCCTGATCTTTTATGCGACGCCGAGCTTTTTCCTGTCGCTGATGATGATGCTGCTGTTCTCGGTAAAGCTCGGCTGGCTGCCGGTGGGCGGGATCAAGACCATTGCCGGGTTCTATACCGGCTGGGACCATGTCTGGGACGTGGCGCTGCACCTGATCATGCCGACCGCCGCGCTGTCGCTGATCTACCTCTCCTTCTATCTGCGCCTGATGCGCTCGTCTGTATTGCAGGTGGCCGATCTTGATTTCGTGCGCACCGCGCGGGCCAAGGGCGCCGGCGAGACCCGACTGATGTTCCACCACATCATGCGCAATGCGCTGCTGCCCGTGGTCACCCTGTTTGGCCTGCAATTTTCGACGGTGCTGGGCGGTTCGGTGGTGGTTGAGACCATCTTTACCCTGCCCGGGCTTGGCCAGCTGGCCTATCAGTCCGTCATCCAACGCGACATGAACACGCTGATGGGGATCATCTTCCTCTGCTCGATCATCGTGGTCATCGTGAATTTCCTGACCGACCTGCTTTACGCACGTCTCGACAGCCGGATCGAACTCGCATGACCGTTCTCGATACAGAACTCCGCCCGGCGGAACCTTCCCGCGCCATCGTCTTCTGGCGGCGCTACCGGCGCAACCGCGCGGCGCTGCTGGGGCTTTTCATCTTTGCCATCGTGGTGCTGATGGCGCTGACCGCCGGGTTTGTCGATCCGGGCGATCCGCTGCGCAGGGCGGGCGATCCGCTGACCGCGCCTTTCGTGGACATGTCGGTACCGCTCGGGACCGATCAGCTTGGCCGCGATATCCTGTCGGGCCTGTTCTACGGCGCGCGGATCTCGCTTTTGGTGGGCGTGGTGGCGACGCTGGTCGCGATTGCCATCGGGGTCATCATCGGGGCGCTTGCCGGGTATTTCGGCGGCTGGGTGGATGACGTGCTGATGCGCGTAACCGAGGCATTCCAGACCATCCCCAACTTTGTGCTGCTGCTGACGCTGGTCGCAATCCTTGGGTCGAAAATCGAGTGGATCACGCTGGCCATCGGGATCGTGAGCTGGACGGCCCCTGCCCGCATGGTCCGCGCCGAGTTCATGTCGCTGAGAAACCGCGAGTTCGTGGATGCGGCGCGGAACCTTGGCGTGTCGAATACCTCGCTGATCTTTCGCGAGATCCTGCCCAACGCGCTGCCGCCGATCATCGTTTACGCGTCGGTCATCATGGCGCTGTCGATCCTGCTGGAGAGCGCGCTGGCCTTTCTTGGTCTTGGCGACCCGAACTATGCAAGCTGGGGCAACATGATCGGACAGGGCCGCGCCGTGCTGCGCACCGCGTGGTACTGCGCTGCCATTCCCGGGATCGCCATCGTATTGACCGTGCTGTCTTTCTCGCTCCTCGGCGAAGGCCTGAACGACGCGCTTAACCCAAGGCAGAAGCAATGAGCGATCAATCCCCCATCCTCGAAATCCGCGACCTGAAGATCGCCCTGCCCGAAGGCTCGGACCGTCCCTTTGCGCTGGACGGGCTGAACCTGACCGTGAAACCGGGCGAGATTGTCTGCATGGTCGGTGAATCCGGGTCGGGCAAATCCCTGTCCGCCGGGGCGATCATGCGCCTGCTGCCGGAGCCGCATGTGCATGTTGCGGGCGGGTCGATCAGCTTTCTGGGCGACGATATCCTTGCCAAGACCGACCGCGAGATGAAGCAGATCCGGGGCAACCGGATTTCGATGATCTTCCAGGAGCCGATGACGGCGCTGAACCCGCAGAAGACCGTGGGCTGGCAGATCGACGAGGTTCTGAAGCTGCATATGGAAGGCAACCGGGCCGCGCGGCGCAAGCATGCCATCGAGATGCTGAACCGGGTGCATATTCCCGATCCTGAGTCGGCCTATAACGCCTATCCGCACCAGATTTCCGGCGGCCAGCGGCAGCGCGTGATGATCGCGATGGCGCTGTCGCTGTCGCCCAAGCTGGTGATCGCGGATGAGCCGACGACCGCGCTGGACGTGACGACACAGTTGCAGATCCTCAAGCTGATCCGCGAGTTGCAGCAAGAGGACGGCGCGGGCGTGCTGTTCATCACCCATGACTTTGGCGTGGTGGCCGAGATCGCCGACCATGTGATCGTGCTGCGGCAGGGTGAAGTGGTCGAACAGGGCGCGGCGGATCAGGTGCTGAACCATCCGCAGCACCCTTATACGCAGGCGCTGATTGCCTCGGTTCCCGACCTTGCGCCGCCGCCGCCGAAACCGGTGAGCACCCTGCCCGTCGTGCTGAAGGGCACCGGGTTGAAAAAGACCTTTGCCGCCAAGGGCGGATTGCTCTCGGGCAAGCGCAAGGCGGTGACCGCTGTGAAAGACCTGAGCTTTGAGCTGCATCAGGGCGAAACACTGGGCGTCGTTGGCGAATCCGGGTCGGGCAAGACCACGGTGTCGCGGCTGGTGACCCGCCTGCTTGAGGCCGACGCGGGGGCTGTCGATGTGGATGGCAAGGACCTGCTGGCCTGTTCGCCGTCCGAGCTGCGGGGGATGCGCAAGCATATCCAGATGGTGTTTCAGGACCCGATGGCGTCGCTCAACCCGCGCAAGCGGGTGGTCGACCTGATCGCGCAGGGCCCCATCGTGCATGGTGAGGACCCGGAAAAGGCCCGTGCCCGGGCGCGGGAATTGCTGGAGCTGGTCGAACTTTCCCCTGCCGCCGCGAACCGGTTTCCGCATGAATTCTCGGGCGGTCAGCGCCAGCGGATCGGGATTGCCCGCGCGCTTGCGATGGAGCCCAAGGTGATCGTCGCGGATGAACCGGTTTCGGCGCTGGACGTAAGCGTGCAGGCGCAGGTTCTCAAACTGCTGGCCGATCTGCGCGACCGGATGAACCTGTCGCTGTTGTTCGTGACCCATGACCTGCGGGTCGCAGCGCAGCTGTGCGACTGTATCATCGTCATGCAAAAGGGCGAGATCGTCGAAGCGGGCGTGACCGCCGAGGTCTTTGCCGATCCGAAACACCCCTATACCCGCAACCTGCTTTCTTCGATTCCGGGGCGTCACTGGACGCCGCCGGTGCGCAACACCGATGCTGCCTGAGGTTTGAAAATGTCTATCCAGTTCAACGATATCCGCAGCGCCATCATTGGCGAGGGTTCGGTGATCCCCGGCCCGTTTGGGCCACGCTCGCTGCTTTATGCGGATTATGTCGCCTCGGGGCGGTCCCTGTCCTTTATCGAGGATGCGATCCGCCGCCATGTGCTGCCCTATTACGGCAATACCCATACCGAGACTTCCTTTACCGGGCGGCGTTCGACGCAGCTGCGAGAGCTGGCGCGGGAAAGCGTGCGCAAGGCGGTGGATGCAGACGCGGATCACGCGGTGATCTTTGTGGGATCGGGCGCGACCGGTGCCTCGGACAAGCTGATGCGGGCGCTTTCCTTGCGCGGTCTGGGGGCCGAAGCGGTGATATTCGTCGGCCCGTACGAACATCATTCCAACGATCTGCCGTGGCGCGAAAGCGGGGCGAAAGTGGTGCGTGTGCCGCTGAATGCGAAGGGCAGCATTTGTCTGGAAACGCTTGAGGCTGAACTGGCCGCGCATGAGGATGCGCCGGTCAAGGTCGGTGCCTTTTCGGCCGCGTCCAACGTGACAGGAGTGCGCACCGATCTGCGCGCCATTGCCAAGCTGCTGCATCGGCACGGCGCCTATTGCGTGGCGGATTTTGCCGCCGCCGCCCCCTATCTGCCGGTGCGGCTTGCCGAAACCACGCCCGGTGCGGGCGACCGGATCGACGCCGCGTTTATCTCGCCCCACAAGTATCCCGGCGGTCCGGGGGCTTCGGGCATCCTGATCGCGGATCGGACCTTGCTGGACACCACGCGCCCCACGGTCGCGGGCGGTGGCACGGTGTCTTATGTGACGGCGACGGATCATAACTATGTCACCAACCCCGAACGGCGCGAAGAGGCGGGCACGCCTTCGATCGTTGAAAACATCCGCGCGGGGATGGTTTTGCAGCTCAAGCGCGACATGGATGAGGCCGAGGTCGAAAAGCGCGAAATGGCGCGCACGGCGCAGCTGAACGAAGCGCTGCGGGCGATACCGGGTGTCGAATTGCTTGGCCCCGAGGATGTGCCGCGGATCGGGATCTTTTCCTTCAACATTCGGGTGCGCGGCAAGCTCTTGCATCACAACTACGTGGTGGCCCTGCTGAACGATCTGTTCGGCATTCAGGCACGCGGCGGTTGTTCCTGCGCGGGACCTTATGGGCACGAGTTGCTGCATATCGATGAGATGACCACGCGACGGCACGAAGAGGCGGTGAGCCTTGGCCATTCCGCCTTTCGCCCCGGTTGGGCACGGCTTGGGGTCAACTGGTTCTTTGCCGAGGAAGACGTGGCGCGGATCGCCGCCGCGATTGGCTTTGTCGCGGAACACGGATTGGCGATGCTGCCGTATTACCGGCTGGATGTGGGCAATGGTGTCTGGCGGGCGCAGCGTCCGATAGATGACGAAGGGCCGGCCTCGCTCAGCGAGCTGTGGTCTGGCACCAGCCCCGATGACGCCGAGGCACCGGATTTCGAAACCTGTCTGGCCGAGGCAAGGGCGCTGGCCGCGAAGGGCTGCGAGTTGTCCCTGCCCGGCTGCCCGGAACTGCTGGCCGATGAAGAGACGCTGCGCTGGTTCTGGCTGCCGCATGAGATCGACCGCAACGTGGTTGCACCGGGAAAGGTCGCGTAATGGAAGCCGTGGAATTTCCCCCGTCGCTTTGGGCGGCAACCGCGCCCGAACGAAAACTGGCAGCGCCGCTGACCGGCAGTGCCGAGACCGACATCGCCATTATCGGCGGCGGTTTCACCGGGTTGTCGGCGGCGATTGAGGCCGCGCGTCAGGGCAAGAGCGTTACCGTGCTGGAAGGCAAGGCCGTGGGCTGGGGCGCGTCGGGGCGCAATAACGGTCAGGTGATCCCGATCCTGACTTCGGCCGAGCCGGATGTCTGGGTCAAGCGCTATGGCGCGGCAGGCGAACGCATGGTCGGGCTGATCGGCAATTCGGCCAATATCCTCTTTGACCTCGTGCGTGAATTCGACATGCAGGCCGAGGCGGAACAGAGCGGCTGGTTCCAGCCAGCGCACAGCCCCGGTCGGGTCAAGCTTTCGCAGATGCGGGTGGATGCGTGGCGGCGCTTTGGCTTCCCGGCCGAGCTGAAATCGGCGGAAGAAACCCGCGAGATACTGGGCACCGATTTCTGGTATGGCGGGATGTACAACCCGACCGGCGGGCATATCAATCCGCTGGCGTTGGCACGCGGCATGGCCAAGGCGGCCGAAGGACTGGGCGCGGTGATCCATGAGCTGTCACCCGTCACCAGCTACAAGCGCGAAGGCGCACAGTGGGTGATCCGCACGCCGGAAGGCACGCTGAAGGCGCGCGCGCTGATCCTGGCCACCAATGCCTATACCGGAGAGCTGATCCCGTCGCTTGCGCCGAGGCTGGCGAAATCCATCGTGCCGGTGCTGAGCTGGCAGATGTCGACGGAACCTCTTGGCGATAACCTGCGATCCAAGATCCTGCCGGGGCGGCAGGCGGTGTCGGACACGCGCGGTGATCTGCGGTTCTTCCGCTATGACGCGCGCAACCGGCTGATCACCGGCGGGGCGGTAATGGGCAGCTATGACATTGCCAACCGCGTGCGCCGCAAGGCCGCGCAAAGCCTTGCCGAAGCCTTTCCCGATCTGGGCGTGCCGGAGATGACCCATGTCTGGTCGGGCTATATCGGCATGAACTGGGACCGTTTCCCCCGCGTGCACCGGCTTGGCCCCGATGGCTGGGCGTGGATCGGCTGCAACGGGCGCGGCGTCGCGCTTGGCACTGCGCTGGGTCGCGAACTGGCCCGTGCTGCGAGCGGCATCGACGAGAACGAGCTGGCCCTTCCCGTGAGCGAGCCGCAACCCTTCCCGGTCCATGCTGCCGTGCGGCGGCTGGCCCCGACCTATCTGGCCTGGCTGAAACGCAAGGACCTGAGCGAACCGAAATTGTGAGGACATGACCCAATGAGCGCGACCAAGACCATTCCCGACGGTATGGAGATCAACGACATTCCGATCCTGCTGCGCCGCAAGATCGAGGCCATGATCCTGAAACATGTGCTGGATGTCATCACCGAACGCACCAGCCGCGAAGAAGGCGAAGCGGTGATCGGCGAGACCTGCTCTCGTTCGGCCATCGAACAGGGGCAGCAGCTGGCCGAAGCTCTGGGCCGCGCGCCAGACCTGACAGACTTTGCCGAGATCCAGCCAAACTGGACCCGCGAGGATGCGCTTCAGATCGAGATGCTGGAGGCGACCGAGGAAAAGATGGATTTCAACGTCACCCGCTGCCGGTACTCGGAAATGTACAAGGAAATGGGGCTGGGCGATATCGGCCACCTGCTGTCGTGCAATCGCGATGGCGATTTCTGCATCGGCTACAACCCGGAAATCGACCTGACGCGCACCCAGACCATCATGAAGGGCGCGAGCCACTGCGATTTCCGTTACCGCATGAAAAAGAAGGAAGCCTGAAGCATGGCCGTTGAAAACTGGGTTGCGAAAGAACTGGAATCCCTCACCGAATTCCGCCGTGACCTGCACCAGAACCCGGAACTTCTCTATGATGTGACGCGCACCGCCGCGACCGTGGCCGAGGCGCTGCGTGCGGCTGGCGTGGACGAGGTGGTGGAAGGGATCGGGCGCACCGGCGTGGTGGGCGTGATCCACGGCCAGAGCAATAACTCGGGCCGCACCATTGGCCTGCGCGCCGATATGGATGCGCTAGCGATCCACGAGGATACCGGCAAGCCATGGGCGTCGAAGGTCGAGGGCAAAATGCATGCCTGCGGCCATGACGGGCATACCACGATGCTGCTGGGTGCGGCCCGGCAACTGGTCGAAAGCCGCGCCTTTGACGGGACGGTCATCGTGATCTTCCAGCCCGCAGAAGAAGGTGGCGCGGGGGCCAAGGCGATGATCGATGACGGGCTGTTCACCCGCTGGCCCTGCAACGAGGTCTACGGGATGCACAACCGCCCCAACCTGCCGGTGGGTGAGTTCACCATCGCCTCGGGGCCGATCATGGGGTCGGTGGACGAGGTGCGGATTTCCATCGAGGGGCGTGGCGGCCACGCGGCGCGGCCTGACGAGACGATTGACCCGCTGCCGATTGCATCGGCGATCATTCAGGCAGTGCAGACGATCACCTCGCGCACGGTCGATCCGATGGACAATGCGGTGGTGTCGCTCTGCACGATCCATGCGGGCAATGCGTTCAACGTGATCCCGCAGACGCTTGAAATTACCGGCACCGTGCGCACCCTGCGCGAAGAGGTCCGCAGCCATATCGAGGCGCAGCTTTCGGCGATCATCCCGAATATCGCGGCGGGCTACGGGGCGACGGGCACGCTGGAGTACATCCGCATGTACCCGGTGACCGTGAACCACGAGCGCGAAACCATGCTGGCCGCTGCCGCCGCGCAGGAAGTGGCGGGCGAAAGCAAGGTCTCGCTCGACATGCCGCCGGTGCTGGGAGGCGAGGATTTCTCGTTCATGCTCAACGAAGTGCCGGGCGCGATGATCAATGTCGGCAATGGTCCTTCGGCGGGGCTGCATCACCCGAAATACGATTTCAACGACGATGTGATTTCGTGGGGATGTTCCTACTGGACGACGCTTGTGCGGCAACGTCTGCCGCTGGGCTAAGAATGGCAAAGGCCGGTCCCGGGGGGCCGGCCTTTTTCCTTGGTCGGCCTTTTGCGGGTTTCCTCGATCTATCGACTACACCTTGCTGATGGAATTGCCACCATCGGCCAGCATCGTGCTGCCGGTGACAAAGGAAGCGTGATCCGAGAGAAGGAACATGGCGGCCCGTGCGATTTCGTCTGGTTGGGCCATGCGTTTCAGGGCGTGGAGACCCTTCACGAAGTCATGAAACGCCTCGTCATCGCCCGCCATCGGCGTATGGGTGCCGCCCGGCAGCAGGGCGTTGACGCGGATGTTCTCGGCCCCGTGTTCGGCGGCGAGCACCTGTGTCAGGCCGATCAGCCCGGCCTTGGCGGCAGCATAGGCGGCCATGCCCGGCAGGCCGACAGTGTGCCCGACGAAGGAAGAGGTAAAGACGATGGCACCGCCGCCCCGCGCCTGCAGCGCCGGGATCTGGGCCTTTGCGGCGTGGAAGGCGCTGGTCAGGTTGACCTCGATCACCTCGTTCCATGTCTCTTCGGTCATCGCGGGGACCGGCCCCATCTCGCCGACGACACCGGCGTTGTTGAAAGCCCCGTCGAGCCCGCCGAAATGCGACTGGGCGAGGTCGACGAGATCGGCCGCGTAGCCCGCGTTGCGGACATCGCCGGGAAGATATGCCGCCCTGCCGCCTGAGGCGCGGATTTCCCCGGTCAAGGTTTCGAGCAGCTCGCCGCGACGGGCGGCGAGGACCAGCGAGGCGCCGTTGGCTGCGAAGAGCTTTGCCGCCGCCGCGCCGATGCCGCTGCTGGCGCCGGTGATGATGATGGTCTTGTCCGAGAGCATATGCCGTTCTCCAGTTGTGCTGAACTGGCGGCATTCTGCGTCGCGGGTGTGAGGGCGGCGACCCGATCCTTGCGGAAAGCGGGGCTAGGCGGACGCGGGCATCGCGCTGCTGTTGCGGCGGATGAAACGGGCGAGCGTTTCCAGATCGTTCGGCAGTTTCGTGACCTGCTCAAGGAGCGTTTCGCGATCCTGCTGACCGGGGGGGAGTTCGGCCACCCTGCCCGTCGCCTGCTGCACCGTTTCGGAGAACTTGATCGGATGCGCGGTGGACAGGGTGATCATCGGAGTCTGCCCGTCGTTGAACTGCTCGGCGACATGCAGGGCGACGGCGGTATGCGGGTCGCAGAGATAACCGGTTTCCGCATAGCAGGCGAGGATACGCGCCGATGCCTCGGCCTGCGTGGCGCGGCCAGCGTCGAAGATTTCGCCGATGGTGTCGCGCAGCACTTGCGGCAGTTGGTAAGCCGCGCCGGAGGCGAGATCCGCCATCAGGCGCGCAACCAGCGTGGCATCGCGCCCGGAGGCCTCGAACAAGAGGCGTTCGAAGTTCGAGGATATCTGGATATCCATCGAGGGCGTATTGGTCGCGACCACGTCGCGCAGGGCGTGATCGCCGGTGCTTAGCGTGCGGGTCAGGATATCGTTTTCGTTGTTTGCGATGACGAGGCGATCAATGGGCAGGCCCATCAGATGCGCGACATAACCTGCATAGATATCGCCGAAATTCCCGGTAGGCACACAGAAGCTGACCTTGCGATCCGGCGCACCGAGGGCCGTCGCGGCGGTGAAGTAATAGACCACCTGCGCCATGATGCGGCCCCAGTTGATCGAGTTCACCGCAGAGAGGTTGAACCCCTCGCGCAGATCGGGGCGGGCGAAGAGCGCTTTCACGAGGTTCTGACAATCGTCAAAGCTCCCATCGAGGGCTATGGCGTGGCAATTGTTCGCATTCAGCGTGGTCATCTGTCGGCGCTGAAATTCCGATACCTTGCCGTCGGGATACATGAAGAACACGTTGACCCGTTTGCTTTCGAGGAAGGCAGCAAGAGCGGCGCCGCCGGTATCGCCGGAGGTTGCACCAACGATGGTCAGACGCTCTCCCTTTTCCGCGAGAACGTGGTCGATGAGACGTGCGAGGATCTGCATGGCGAGATCCTTGAAGGCGAGCGTGGGGCCGTGGAACAGTTCGAGCAGCCAGTCGTTCGGGCCAAGCTGCACCAGCGGGGTTATTGCCGGATGGGTAAAACCGGCATAGGCGTCTTCGATCATCTGTTTCAGGTCGTCCCGCGCGATTTCGCCGCCGGTGAATTTCTCCATCACCGCGAGGACGACCTCGACATAGGGACGACCGCGAAAACCAGCGATTTCTTCGGGGGTGAAGCGCGGCCAGACATCGGGGACGTAGAGACCGCCATCGCTCGCAAGCCCGGTCAGAAGGGCTTCTTTGAAGGTGAGATCGCGGGCGTTGCCACGGGTCGAAACGTATTTCATCGGTTTTCCCAATCGGGGTGAAGGGTCAGGCCTGCCGGGCCATGTCCAGCGAGCGGGCGTGTTCGAGGAAGGCAAAGAGCGCCAGATCGAACTTGTCCGGTTGGTTGAAGAACGGGGCATGGCGACCGTTGGGGATGTCCTGCGGCGCACCGCGCCAGATGTTCCCGTATTTCAGCCGCGCGATGTAGTCGTGGTTGAGGAAGGGATCGTCGCTGCCGTTCAGAATGGCGAAAGGGATCTTGCCTTCGGACAGAATCCGCATCTGCCGGGGCCAGTCGATCACGCCGAGACGCGAGAGGGCATAGACCCGGGCGCGGCCATCGGTGCGGCGCAGGTTGCGATGGAGAAAGGCGGATTCTTCCGAGATCGGGGCGGTCGCGCTATTTGCGTAGTTCGTGGCCTCGGTGCGCGAGAAATACTGCTTGCCCGAGAGAACGAGGTGCGAGTCCGGGTTGTAGCCGCGTCCGAAGTCATCGGGCACCATGTTGAGCGGCGGCGTGCCGGAAATGGCAAGCGCCGTGACCGTGACATTGCCCCGCGCGGTCAGTTCCATCGCGACATAGCCGCCAAGCGACCAGCCGAACACCGAAACCTCGGAGACGCCGCAATCGGCAAGGACCTCTTCGGCGATCTCGGCATAGGCCGAGATATTGTAGCTTTGTTCGGGGTCGGCATTGGTGGAAACACCATGGCCCGGGTAGTCGAAAGAGATGACGCGATAGCGGTCGGCAAAGCTGCGGAACTGCTTATGAAACGCTTCTTTGCAGGCGGAGTTTCCGTGCAGCAGTAGCAGGGCCGGTTTGTTGGCATCTCCGGTGTCGGCGACAGAGATCAGGGCGTGAGAGGTTTGCAGCAGGCGTTCCTTCGCGCCGGTCATCGCCTCGCGCGTGGCGGTTTCGCGGCGGCGCAAGCGGGCGATGGTGGAGGACCGCAGGTTGTCCGCAACTTCGCGCAATTCCTGCAAGGCCGCCCAGAGACCGCCGGGGTAGAAGACCACGACAAGCACGATGGCAAGCGCGATGACGATGTTCTGCCAAGCGCCGAACCCGGCCAGCCATTCCGAGAGGATCGAGACCGCAAAGGCGGCGACGACCGGTCCCCATATCGTGCCGGTGCCGCCGACAAGCAGGATCGACAGCAGGAGCGTCAGAAAACCCATGCCGAAGGCGTCGGGCGAGGCAACGCGCAGGTAGGCGGCATAGAACGCCCCGGCGATGCCGGTAAAGACCGCGCTGGCCATGAGGGTGAGTGCGCGGGTGCGAGCCTCGGATATGCCGCGGGCAATGGCGTAATACTTGTTGTCGCGCAGCGCCACGGCGGCGCGGCCCAGACGCGAACGGGTGACGTAGTAGAGAAAGGCCAGATTGGCGGCGAGCAGGCCCAGACCGAGAAAGTAATACCCGATGCGCCCATCGCGTGAGAGGCGATAGTCGCCGATCTGAAGCGTCGGCAGCGTGACCATGCCCGACGTGCCGCCGGTCACGTCAGACCATGACACCACAACCAGATATATGAGCTGGCCGAAAGCGATGGTGACAAGGATGACATAGACCCCGTCGAGGCGCAGCACCGGCAGCGAGATCAGCAGCGCGACGAAAGCCGCCGTGCCTCCGCCTGCGAGGATCGACAACCAGGGCGAAAAGCCGAGCGTCTTGGCGAGGATCGCGTAGGTATAGATCCCCACCGCGAAGAGAGCCACATGGGCAAAGTTGAACAGCCCGCCATAGCCGAGGCTGAGATCCCAGCTTGTCGCGACGATGGCAAAGACAAAGGCGAGGATGAGCACATGGCGGAAATAGGTCGCCTCGAAGACGAAGGGAAAGATGACCAGGACCGCAAAGGCGAGGATCAGCGGCAATAGACCTTGGGTCTTGTGAATGGGGGGATCGTAGCGCATGTCAGAGGGTCCTTTGGTATTTGCCGAACAGCCCCTCGGGCTTGATCAGCAAGACCACGATCATCGTGAAGAACAGAACGGCGGGCGCCCAGTAGAGGCCGACGAAATAGATCGAGAAAGCTTCGAGCAGGCCGATGATGAAGGCGGCATAGATCGGGCTGGAAAAGCGCGCGACGCCACCGAAAATCACCACGATCAGGGCCTTCATCAGCGGTTCGCTGCCCATGGCCGGGTTCATGAAACGGATGGTGCCGATGAAGACGCCCGCGAGACCGGCGGTCACGGCAGAGAGGCCAAGGACCAGCGCGAAATACATCGGCACGTTCAGCCCGAGCAATTGCGCGGCTTCGCGGTTCTGCGAGACCGCGCGCATGGCCCGGCCCGGACGGGAATAGCGCAGAAAGGCCCCTACCCCGACTAGGATCGCCAGAACCAGCACCAGCAGGATGATTTCGCTGAGCGCGAGGTGAAAGCCGCCGACGGCCAGCTCGCCCTCGGCCATTTTCGGGATCTGCTTGGAGCGCGGTCCCCAGATCACCAGAAGCACGTTTTCGAGGATGGCAGAGCCTGCGAGCGTGGTGATCACGGTGATCAGGACCACGTCGCTGCGCCTCTCGAAAGGCTTCACGAGGGTGAGGTGGAGAAAGGCACCGATGGCGAACATCACCAGCGAGGTGGCGATTATACCCAGCGCCAGCGGCCAGCCAAAGGCGTCGGTGGCCGAGAATTGCCACGCCACATAGGCCCCAAGCGCGATAAAGGCGCCGTGGGCAAAATTGAAGATGCCGAGGGTGGTCCAGACCAGCGACAGCCCGGTTGCCATCAGCGCATAAAGCGCCCCAAGCACGATGCCGCCCTTGATGATCGAGAAGAGGGTTACAGGATCCATCAGTGTTGATCTCCGAAAAGGATGGCCATCAGACCGTCGTGGTCGGGCATTTCCTCGCGGCTCATGCGGCCCGAGATGCGGCCGTGATCGAAGAGGTAAAGCGTGTCTATGATCTGCTCGAGAAAGGCGACGTCCTGATCGATCAGGATGATCGGCAGGCCGGTTTCCTTGACCGTGAGGATGGCCGCGCAAAGTTCGGCGCGGATTTTCGGTGAAAGGCCAAGGGTCGGCTCATCAAGGATCAGCAGCCGCGGCGCGGACATCAGCCCGGCTGCGACCGAGACCATCTGGCGTTCGCCGCCCGACAGGAAGCGGATCTTGTGATCGTTGCGTTCGACGAGGCGTGGAAAAAGCGACTGCACCTCGGCCAGCGACCAGCCCTTGCGGCCCCGCGCGGCGGTAGTCGAGATCGACAGGGTTTCGGCGACGGTCAGTTCGGGAAACAGAAGGTTGCCTTGCTGGACGTGGATCAGACCGGCGCGCGCCACCTGTTTCGGGTCCATCCGGCGGCGGGTGACGGCGTCGTAGTTGAAATTGCGCCATTTCCGGCTGCCGCGTTCGCCGGGTCGGTTGAGCCGCTGGCCGTCAAATATGATCTCGCCGCTCCACGGGTCGATGAGACCGCTGAGCGTCTTGAGAAAGGTGGTCTTGCCGTGGCCGTTCGGCCCGAAAATGCCGATGCTTTCGCCCTTGGCGACGGTGAGGTCGACGTTGCGGAAAATCTTGATCGGGTCATAGCCCGAGGAAAGACCGCGGACGGAAAGGATGGGATCACTCATGGCTGGCTCCGAGATAGGCGTCGACCACTTCGGCCTGTTTGATCACCTCGGCAGGCAGGCCGTTGGCGATCACCCTGCCCTGATCCAGCACGAGAAGCCGGTCTGACACCTCCATCAAAAGGGACAGGACATGTTCGATAAGAACGACGGTGATGCCGGTGCCGCGAATGGTCAGGATGATCTCTTTCATGCGTTCGATCTCGGGGCCGGTGAGGCTTGACGCGGGTTCGTCCATCAACAGCACGCGGGGTCGAAGTGCGAGCGCGCTCGCGATCATGAGCTGCTTGCGGTAGAAGATCGGCACGGAATCCGCCGCCATGTTCTGCATGGTCGAGGGAAAACCGACGAGGGCGAGGACCTCATTGGCGCGGGCGAGCTGCTGTTCAAAGCTGAGTTTCGGCGCCTGGCTTTCCACCGCCACCAGCACGTTGTCGATGGCGCTGAGCGAACCGAACACGTTTTCCCGCTGAAAGGTCCGCGCGATGCCGGAAAGCGAAATTTCATGGGCTCGGCGGTCATGCGCAGATTTGCCGTCGAGTTCTATTGTACCGGCGGTCGGGCCGAAGGGGATCTTGGTGATGATGTTGAAGAGCGTGCTCTTGCCGCTGCCGTTGGGTCCGGCGACACCAAAGATCTGGCCCTGCATGACGTCAAAGCTGACATCGTCGACCGCTTTGAGACCGCCAAAGCTTTTGGAGAGCCCGCGCGCCGACAGGATGGGTGTGTTCATGGGGTTTTCCAGGCGAAATGGCCTGCCGCGCGAATGGGACACGCGCGACAGGCCGGGGGTCACGGAGGGAATTATTCGGCGCTCATCCAGGGCGGCAGGCGGAATTCGCCATTCGCATAGGCGTCGGGTTTGATCATCGCCCTTTCGCCATCCCAGAGCTGCCAGAAGGTGACCGGGACGTGATCATCATCCTGAAGCGCGACATGGGTTTCCGGATCGAATTCGATGTTGCCCGAGGCGGTCATCTTGTTCGTTTCGCCCAGCGCCTTGCCGATCGCGTCGTGGTCGGTCGGATCGCCGACCTTTTCAAGCGCATCGAAATAGATGTTGGTCATCTCGTAGAGGCCAACGCCGTAGGTGCCGGTCTCCATGCCGAAGCGTGCCTTGTAGGCTGCAACCATTTCCTGACCGTGGGGCCATTTCGGCGTATCGAGATTGCCGCCGATCAGGTTGTAAATGACACCGTTGGCCTTTTCGCCGGTCAGTTCGAGGAATTCCGGCACCGATGGCGCGTATTGCAGGAAGACGAGGCTGTCGCTGGGGTTTTCGAGGAACTGGTTCAGGAACAGCGCCGAGTTGCCCGGCAGGTAGTCCGTGTTCACCACGAGGTCGGGATTGGTTTCGTTGACCTTGGCGAGGATGACCTTCCAGTCGTTGACTTCGCCAAAGGGAACGAGTTCGTCCACCACGATGTCCCATCCGCCCTCTTCAAAGCTGGCCTTCATGCCTTCGGAGATGGTCTTGGAATAAGGGTTGTCGGAAGAGATGATCGCGACGGTCTTGTCGTCGATGGTGATCTCGCCATCTTCGCCCAGCGCCTCGACCATCGGCAGGACATCGGTTTCATAACCGGTGAAGGACGCGGTGAAGGACCAGCAGCAGTTGTAGTACTCCGGGTCCTGCGAGGTGATCGCCATGAACCCCGGGCTGGGGCCAGCCGCGATATAGGGCATGTTTTCTTCGGCCATCAGTTCGACTTCGAACATCGAGAGGCTTGCATAGCCGGTCACGATGACCTCGACCCCGTCCGTGCCCAGCAGACGCTCGACCGCAGAAGACACGTTCGCGGCCGAGTGATCCTTGACGTCCGCGACTTCGATTTCAAAGGTATGCCCGGCGACGCCGCCCTTGGCATTTGCTTCTTCGACGGCCCAGGTCACGCCCCGGACGAATTCCTCGCCATCCGAGGCAGTGGCCCCGGTCAGCGGGGCGAGAACGCCGATTTTCACCACATCTGCCATGGCCGCACCGGCCAGCAGAGAGACGGTGCTTGCGCTTGCAAGCAGCTGTACAATTCTTGTCATGTTTTTGTGCATCATTGCCTTTTCCCTGTAATTCAGTGCAGGCTGACGCAGAGCAGTACGCTTCTCAACTGGCAGATCTTGCAAAAACAGGGGGTGTTCTGTTCGCTTTTTGACGGGCGCAGCAGCATTCACGGGCAAGACTCCGATGGCCGCGACATTGGGACAGATCGAATTTTTCGACCGGGCGCAGGCAATGCCCTGGAGTGAGATGGCGCGCGAAATCGACGGCTTTCTGGCGCGGATCGGGCTTGATTTCTACAGCTTCCTGCCGATCCGAAAAGGCGAATTTCCGAAAGGCGATGTGCTGCGCGGATTGAAGACGAACTATGAGGACGACTGGGTGCAGCGCTATTGCGAGCGCAGCTACAACCAAGTCGATCCGGTCTGCGAAATGGCAGGTTCGGCCCGCAGCCCCTACCACTGGGGCACGGAGAGTTTCCTTGGCAATTTCGAGAAACGGCAACGCCGCGTGTTCTACGAGGCGCGGGAATATGGCATCCGTTACGGGTTCTCGCTGCCGATCATCAGCGCGGATGGTGGCGTGGCGCTGGTGTCGTTCAGTTCGGACAACCGCAGCACGCTGCGCGAGGTGATCAAGACGGAAGGAGCGATGCTGCACATGGCGTCGCACCAGATCTGCGACAACCTTGTGCGTCCGCGCGAGCCGCGCGAGAGCGAGGCCAACCCGCTGTCGTCGCGCGAACGCGAGGCTCTGGCATGGGTGGCGCGGGGGATGACCAGCGAGGAACTGGCGGATCGCATGTTCCTGTCGGTTTCGGCAGTGAATTACCACCTTGGTAACGCAAGCCGGAAATTGAGCGCGCGCAACCGGCATCACGCGGCGCTGCTCGCCCTTGCGGGCGGCTACATCTGAGGTTCCGTCAGACCGGGGGGAAGCCGAAGAGATCCTGCGGGTTCGTTACCAGCGCTTTTTGCCGGGTGTCCTCATCCAACCAGCCGAGCACCGTGTCGAGCAACTGACCTTCGTCGGGATATTCCTCGGTCGTCTTCGCAAGATTGTGCGGCCAGTTGGTGCCCCAGAGCAGTCTTTCAGGGGCGTGGGCCGCGATGGCCCGGGCGTTGGCGGCAATGTCGGCGTAATCCGGGCCGCCGGTGAGCGAGCTTTCGTAGCACCCGGCGAGTTTGAACCAGCATTTGCCCGTGTCGATAAGCCGTTTCACAGCCGCGATTTCCGCCCCATCGGGATCGGCACCGCGAAAGAACTTGCCGTGGTGGTCGAGTATCCAGCGGCATTTCAGACTTGAAAGCCGCTTTTCGTGTTCGAGAATATCCGATCCATCGAACTGAACGGCGAGCATCCATCCATGGGCGGCAGCGAGCGCATCGACCGTTTCAAGCTCATCCAGTCTAACCGCGCCACCGGGCAGATCCATGACGCGGGCGCCGACGATGCGTGCATCGCTTAAGCGCTGCATCTCGGCGTCGGTGGTTTCGCCGTCCACCACGGCAACGCCGCGCGCCGCATCGCCCATTTCGGCAAGGCAAGCCAGCAGGTTGCCATTATCGCGCTGCTGGGCATTGCCCTGCGTTATCACGACCCGGTCGATGCCCAGCCAGTCCGCCATCTGTCGGTACATCGCCGGGGTTGGCAGCGGGTCCGGCGGATTGGGCGGGCCACCCGGCAGGGCCGGAAAGCCCGGCAGGTACATGTGGCACTGGCTGTCCACCGTACCCTTGGGCAGGGTGATGGCCGGTTTCGCGCCGGTCAGCTTGCGTTCAATCATGTATCCTCCCTTGGGGCGAATTCCTCGAGCGCCGCGCGGTTGATTTCGATGCCAAGCCCCGGCGCGTCGGGAATGGTGACGACGCCATTGTGATGGTCGATCGGCTTTGTCACCACCGCCTGCCGGAAGGGGTTATCGGTCCGGTCGAATTCGAGGATCGGCTCGACAGGGTTCACCCGGACGGGGTTTGGCACCATCGCGGCGATAAATTGCAGCGAGGCTGCGATCTGGACGGCTGTTCCCCAGACATGCGGCACGACGCGGATGTTGTGGAGCGCGGCGAGGTCGGCAATGCGGCGCATCTCGGTAAAGCCGCCACAGCCGCAGAGATCGGGCTGCAGGATGTCCACGGCGCGGGTTTCGACCGGTTCGCGCATGCCCCAGCGCGTGTGCCATGTTTCCCCGCCCGCAACCGGGATCGGCTGTTTCGCGCGGATTTCGCGATAAGCCGACAGGTGTTCCGGTGTGACCGGTTCCTCGAACCAGTCGATGTCGTATTCAGCGGCGGCGCGGCCCAGCCGGATCGCCTCGACCGTGTCATAGCCGTGATTTCCGTCGATCATCAGCCGCATGTCATCGCCCATAGCCTTGCGAACGGCGCGGATCACGGCCAGATCCTCGTCCACCCCAAAGCCGATCTTGATCTTCATCGCTTCAAAACCGTCGGCCTTGTGGCGGCTGGCCTCTTCGGCATTGTCGCTGACACGGTCGACACCATCGCGTTTGAACGCCCCGGTCGCATAGGCGCGCACGCTGTCGCGGAACCGCCCGCCAAGAAGCGTCGACACCGGCACGCCGAAATGTTTGCCCTTGATATCCCAGAGCGCGACGTCGATGCCGGAGAGCGCGGTGACCGTCAGCCCGCGCTGACCCTGATCGCGCAGGGCGTTATAGAGCACCACCCAGATCTTTTCGGTTTCCAGCGGGTCCATGCCGACCAGCCAGTTGGCATAGGTTTCGGCCACCGCGCGGTTGGCCCGCGCAGGGCCGAGACATTCGCCCCAGCCGCTTTGCCCATTGTCGCAGATCACTTCGACCAGCAGGTGCTGACGCCGGTCAAAGCGCATCGAGGCGCTTTCAAAGGCCGTGTCGAGCCGATGTTCGAGTAGGTAGGTGCGGATCGCCTCGATCTTCATTTCTTGTAAGGAGCGATCAGGTTTTCCATCATGCCCATCTCCTCTTTCGTCAGGTCGGTCAGCGGAGAACGCACCGGGCCTGCGTCAAATCCCTGTATCCGAACGCCCGCCTTGATCGCCGATACGGCATAGCCTTTCTGGCGGTTCCGGATCTCCATGAAGGGATAGAAGAAGTCATTCAGAATGGTTTCGCAACGGGCACGGTCACCGCCGCGCAGTGCGTCGTAGAATTCGATGGCAAGGCCGGGGACGAAATTGAAGACGGCCGAGGAATAGGTGGTGAAACCCGCGCCAAGATAGGCCTCGGCAAAGAGTTCGGCGGTTGGCATGCCACCAAGATACATCAGGCGGTCGCCCATTTTCGCAGTGACCTGCCGTACGAGACCGATATCACCCGAGCCATCCTTGAAGCCGATGAGATTGGGGCATTCGTCACACAGCCGGGCCAGCGTGTCGGCCTGAAGAATAGAGTTGTCGCGGTTATAGACCATGACGCCGATCCCGATGGACTGGCAGACCCGTCTGACATGGGCGAATAGCCCCTCTTGCGGGGCGTCGATCAGATAATGTGGGATCAGCAGGATGCCATCGGCCCCGGCTTTTTCGGCAGAACGTGCGATATCGACGGCCATTTCCGTACCGTATCCGCAACCAGCGACAATCGGGATCGAACCGGATGCGGCCTTGGCGGCCTCGACGATGGCCGGGATTTCCGACGGCTTCAGCGAAAAGAATTCGCCGGTGCCGCCCGCCGCGAACAGGGTCGCGGCCGGATAGCCCGACAGCCAGCCGACATGCTTTTCGTAGACATCACGATTGAAGGCGCCATCGGTGCCAAACGGGGTGACGGGAAAGGACAGCAGCCCCGAGCCTAGCGACGATTTGAGTTCATTCGGGTCCATGATGCGCTCCGGTTTCTTGGTACGACCAGAGCTACCCGACCTAACTGACAAGTGTCAATTACTTGTATGATCTATTTTGGATGAGTCGCGCAGAATGGAGCGGTATCGCTGCTGGCTTCCCTTGAGGTGATCGCGCATGGCGTCGCGGGCAGCATCCGCATCGCCGTGGGCAATAGCATCCGCAATGGCGCGATGTTCGGCGGAGATCAAGGCGATATAGCGGTCGGAACTGCGCTGCTGGGTGTCAGACTGGAGATTGGACCTTGGGATAACGGTTTTACCCATGACATCAAGGAATTCGACAAAGCGTGGATTGTTGGTTGCCTGCGCAATGGCGCGATGAAACCGAAAGTCGGCATCTGTCGTCGGCTGGTGTTGTTCAGCCAGGGCGCGGAACTCGGCCTCGGCCTCGTAAATCTCCTCTTCCTGCGCGGGCGAGCGGCGGGCGGCGGCAAGGCCTGCGGCCTCCATCTCGACTGCGGCACGAAGCTCAAGAACCTCGATAATAGAGGATATCTTGTCTGCATCGATGATCTGGAAGGGGCGAAGACCAGTTGTTTCCGGCTCCAGCACGAAGACGCCGGCGCCCTGCCGTGGCTCGACCAACCCGTCCGCGCGCAGGGTTGCAATCGCCTCGCGCACAACGGTGCGGGAGACGGAAAACGCATCGGTCAACTGCGCCTCGGACGGCAGCCTGTCCCCCACGGAAAAGCTGCCGTTTTCGATCTGCTCGCGCAGTTGAAGCACGACCTCGGCCACAAGATTGCGCCGGGCGCGAGGGGCCGCCTTACCCGCTGAAGACTGAACCATTTCGGAGGCTCCTTTCTGACCGGACTTAAGCGGTATTCCGACGAATTTGTCAAATCAGGGATCAAACCATCATATGTATTGACAACTTATATGATGATTTTGCATATGTTTCGTGATCGGCGGCGAGACCGCTCGACAAACAGGGAGGACTTTTCATGACTTTTACCCGAATCGCAGTCTCAGGCGTTTTCGCGGCCCTCGTCGCAGCCCCGGCCATTGCCGATCAGTGGCGCGGCTGGAACATTCACCCGGAGGATTACCCGAACTCGATCGCGCTTGAGACTTTCGCGGCCGAAGTGGCGGAAAAGACCGAAGGCCGGATCGAGCCGGAGGTCTATCATAACGCGGTTCTGGGCGATCAGCCCGACGCCATCGAACAGGTGCGCAACGGCGGGCTTGATTTCGCCAATTTCAACATGGGCCCGATGGGCCAGATCGTGCCCGCGACCAACGTGCTGTCCCTGCCCTTTATCTTCAAGGACGTAGACCAGATGCACAAGGTCATGGACGGTGAGATCGGGCAACGGTTCTCGGATGCTCTCGCCGAGGAAGGGCTGGTTGCCCTAAGCTGGTTCGACAGCGGCTCGCGGTCGTTTTACAACACCAAGCAGCCGATCATGACCCCTGCCGATGTCGAGGGGATGAAGTTCCGGGTCATGAACAACGACCTCTACGTGAACATGGTGGATCAGCTGGGCGGCAATGCCACGCCGATGGCCTATGGCGAAGTGTACCAGTCGCTCAAGACCGGGGTGATCGACGGCGCGGAAAACAACTACCCGTCCTACGACAGCTCGAACCATTTCGAAGTTGCCAAGTTCTACTCGATCACGAACCACCTGATCATTCCGGAATGTCTCTGCGTGTCGACCGCCGCATGGGATGCGCTGTCGGACGAGGACAAGGAAATCGTGAAAGCCGCAGCCGTGACCGCAGCACAGGAGCAACGCGCGCTTTGGGCCGAGCGTGAAAAGGTCAGCCGCGAGAAAGTCGAAGCCGCAGGCGCCAAGATCAACGAAGTCTCTGATCCCAAGGCGTTTCAGGACAAGATGGGTCCGGTCTACGAGGGCTTTATTGAAGCCAATCCGGAACTGGAAAGCCTGATCAAGGATATCCAGTCGACCAGTTGATCGATAGATTTCGAGCACCCCGGTCCCCAAGCGGGTCCGGGGTTTTCGTTTGGCGGAGACCGAAATGAGTGAATTCCCCGACCCGACCGCCGTGCGCGGCCCCGTTTATCGCGCCTTTGACCTATTGGCCCGGATCTGCATGACGGTGGCGGGCATCCAGCTTGTCTTTCTGGTCGCGATCTTTGGCTGGCTGGTTTTCGGGCGATACGTCCTGAACGACACGCCCACATGGGTAGAACAGGCGGCGTTGCTGCTGGTGGTATGGATCACCTTTCTGGGCGCGGCGGCCGGGGTGTGGACCAAGGCGCACCTGTCCATCGATTTCGTGCGGGAAATGCTGCCGATGCCGGTGCGGGTTCCGCTGCGGTGGATCGCGGTCATCGGCGTCATCATCTTTGGCTGCTACCTTGCATGGCACGGCTGGGAACTGGCCGAGAAGACGTGGAAACGGCGCATTCCCATGCTTGGCATGGCAGAAGGCTGGCGCGCCGTTCCGATGGTCATCTGCGGCGTGTTGAGCGTGCTGTTTTCCCTTGTCCATCTTGCCGCGCTTGCCCGTGGCGAAGACCCGTTGGAGTTCTGAATGGGCCTTACAATTCTCTTCGGCCTCTTTGCGCTTGGCCTGATTTCCGGCATGCCCGTGGCTTTTGCGCTGGGGCTCGCGACGGTGGGCGGGTTTCTGTACGAAGGCCTGCCGATGTTCATCGGGTTTCAGCGCATCCTGTCGGGGATCTCGGTCTTTTCGCTGCTGGCGATCCCTTTCTTCATATTCGCGGGCGAGCTGATGATGCAGGGCGGTATCGCCGCGCGTCTGGTGAGGCTCGCGGCGAGCGCTGTCGGCAAGTCACGCGGCGGGCTGGGCGTGGTCAACGTTGCGTCTTCGATGCTGTTCGGCGGCATATCCGGGTCGGCGGTTGCCGATACCTCGGCACTGGGTGCGATCCTAATGCCGGTGATGAAGGAAAAGGGCTATGACGCCGATTACGCGGTAAACGTCACCGTCACCTCCTCGGTCGCTGGGGTCGTCATTCCGCCGTCGCACAACATGATCCTCTATGCGGTGGCTGCGGGTGGCATTTCCGTATCGCAGCTGTTCATCGCGGGGATCATTCCCGGTATCCTGATGTGCCTTTGCCTTGGCTTGGTGGCATGGTGGATCGCGGTGAAACGCGGCTATCCGTCCGAAGAATTTCCCGGCTGGACTGCCCTACTTTACAGTTTTGCGGTGGCGATCCCCGGATTGATGACCGCTGTCATTATCGTGGGCGGCGTGTTGTCCGGCGTAATGACCGTCACGGAATCCGGTGCCTTCGGCGCGATCTGGGCCTTGGTGGTCACCGTTTTCGTCTATCGCGAACTGTCATGGATCGGCTTCAAGCGCGCGGTGATATCGGCGGTAAGGACGACCGCGCTGGTCATGTTGCTTGTGGCGACGGCGTCTTCATTCGCCTATCTGCTGGCTCTTTACCGCGTGCCGGACAACCTTGCGACCTTCGTCACCTCGATTTCATCGAACCCGATCATCATCCTGCTGCTCTTGAACCTTACCCTGCTGGTACTGGGCATGATCATGGATATGGCCGCGCTGATCCTGATCTGTACGCCGATCTTTCTGCCGGTCGTGGTCGGGCTCGACATGGACCCGGTGCAGTTCGGGGTGATCATGATGATGAACCTTGGGCTTGGGCTGTGCACCCCGCCGGTCGGCGCCTGTCTCTTCGTGGGCTGCGTCGTCGGGGGAATACGTATCGAACAGGCGGTCAAGACGATCTGGCCGTTCTACCTGGCGATCCTCGTGGCGCTGATGCTGGTGACCTATGTTCCGGCCTTTTCCATGACCTTGCCAAACCTGCTGAAATAAGGGGCTGACCCATGAAAAGACTGTTGATAACCGGAGCTGCGGGCAATCTTGGCAAGCTGGCGCGGGCGCGGCTTGGCCATATGGCGGAGGTGATCCGCCTGTCCGACATCGCCGATATGGACCCGGCCGGAGAGAACGAAGAGGTCATCCCTTGCAATCTTGGCGACGAGGCTGCCGTGCATGATCTGGTCAAGGGGTGCGACGGCATCCTGCATCTGGGTGGCGTTTCGGTGGAGCGCCCTTGGGACATGATCCAGCGCGGCAATATCACCGGTGTCTACAACCTTTACGAAGCGGCACGGGCGCATGGGATGCCCCGGATCTTTTTCGCCACGTCGAACCATACCATCGGCTATTACCGGCAGGACGAGATGATCGACACGCGCGACCCGATGAAGCCCGACGGGCTTTACGGTGTGTCGAAGTGCTTTGGTGAGGCGATGGCCTCGATGTATCATTCGAAATTCGGGCAGGAAACCGCACTGATCCGAATTGGATCCTGCTTCGAGAAACCCCGTGACCGGCGGATGCTGGCCACATGGCTGTCGCCGGATGATTTCATCAGCCTTGTGGAATGCGTGTTCCGGGTTCCGATGCTGGGGTGCCCCGTCATCTGGGGCGTTTCGGACAATGACGAGGGCTGGTGGGATCGTTCCTCGGCCAAGCTGATCGGCTGGCGCGCGCGGGACAATTCGGAAGCCTATCGCGCCGAGATCGAAGCGGCCGCTCCCTGCCCGCCGCCGGATGCGCCGCAGAGCGTGTATCAGGGCGGCATGTTCACCGAAGAACCCATTCACAAGACTTAAGCCGGCCCCGGCGAAAGGAGCGAACATGAGCGATGCCACGAATTTCACACCACACGGCAAGCACCTGATAGCCGGCGCATGGGTTGCCGGAAGCGATACGTTTCGGTCTTCACCAAGCTTCGGCGACGGCTTTGATATCTCGCGCGGCACGGAGGATGATGTCGACCGGGCGGTTCGCGCGGCGGAAGAAGCCTTTGCGGACTACGGCTATGCCAGCCGTGAGAAGAGGGCCGCGTTTCTTGACGCGATAGCCGAGGAGATTGAAACCCGCGCGGATCAGATAACTGCAATCGGCAGCATGGAAAGCGGCTTGCCCGAAGCGCGTCTTCAGAGCGAACGTGGTCGTACCACCGGCCAGCTGAAACTCTTTGCCACGCATATCCGGCTGGGCGAGTACCTCGATATTCGCCACGATCCGGCGCTGCCGAAACGCGAGCCGTTGCCCCGCCCCGATCTGAGGATGATCCAACGGCCCATCGGTCCCGTCGCGGTGTTCGGCGCGTCGAACTTTCCGCTGGCCTTTTCAACGGCCGGCGGTGACACGGCCTCGGCGCTGGCTGCGGGATGCCCGGTGGTGGTCAAGGGCCACCCTGCGCATCCCGGCACCGGCGAAATCGTGGCCGAGGCCATTCATGCGGCGATCAAACGATGCGGCATGCATCCCGGGGTGTTTTCGCTGATACAGGGCGACGGGCACGCCTATGCGCAGGCGCTGGTCCAGCATCCGCTGATCCGGGCCGTCGGGTTCACCGGGTCGCTGGGTGCCGGACGGGCGCTGTTCGATCTGTGCGCGCAACGGCCCGAGCCGATCCCGTTCTTCGGAGAGCTAGGGTCGGTCAACCCGATGTTCATACTGCCCGAGGCCGCAAAAGCGCGGGGCGCAGAGATCGGCACCGGCTGGGCTGGGTCGCTGACAATGGGCGCGGGTCAGTTCTGCACCAATCCGGGCATCGCCGTGGTGACAAAAGGGGCCGAAGGTGACGCATTCATTGCCTCAGCGAAAGAGGTGCTTTCGAAAGTCGGTCCGCAGGTCATGCTGACCGACGGCATTGCCACCGCCTACAGGTCAGGCAGAGACCGGCTGGACGGGCGCAATGCTGTCACGCCGCTGCTAAGCAACGAGGATTCCGGTCGTGAAGCCTCCCCCAATCTTTATGCGACGGATGCCGCGACCTATCTTCAGGATCACGCCTTGGGAGAGGAAGTTTTCGGGCCCCTCGGTCTGGTCGTTCAAGTATCCGGGCCGGAAGAGATGCGGGACCTTGCCGCTGGTTTCGAAGGGCAGCTTACTGCCACGATCCATATGGACGACGGGGATACCGAAGCGGCACGCGATCTGATGCCGGTGCTTGAGAGAAAGGCCGGTCGCGTACTGGTCAACGGGTTCCCGACCGGCGTCGAGGTGGCCGACAGCATGGTGCATGGCGGCCCCTACCCGGCTTCGACCAACTTTGGAGCGACCTCGGTCGGCACGCTTGCGATCCGCCGTTTCCTGCGCCCGGTCTGTTATCAGAACGTACCCGAGGCTTTGCTGCCAAAGGATCTTGCGAACCTCTAAGCGCTATTTGACGATAGGCGCGTGGGGCAAGGGCTGTGTATCGTTCTGCCCCGTGCGACTGACACGGTTTTCGAGTGTCCAGAATAGTTCGTTTTTCCTGAAACGCGGACAACGGGGATGACCAGTTTCATACTGAAACGGGTCGTTCCCCTTTGGGTTGAAAGGACTAAATCAGGGGTATATTTGCCCGCCCCGCAGATGAAATTCCGATCAGCACATTGAAAAAGAGGGAAAAATTTCGACGCTATATCTTGACTAAAATAATCAACTTTATTAGCGAAGTTCCGCCGACGCACGAGATGCGCGGAGAACTGCCAGCACTTCCTTTCGCCAGCATTCACATGACTTAGGCGAAAGAGGTACGTCTTGAATTCAATTCCCGGTCGCAGGCGGTATGCCTGCCTTCTCACTGCGGCTACCGCCCTGGTGGGGCATCCCCTTATGGCGCAAGAGTCCGTCGGGGCCATTCAGCTCGCCCCGATCACCGTCAATTCGGACCGTAAAGGTTCCGAGGTTCTTGATGTTCCGGCAAACATCTCGGTCATCACGGAAGACGAGATCGAGAACCGCAACGTCACCGACATGGAGGAACTGGTCCGCACCACGCCCGGTGTCACCGTAGGACGTCAGACCACCTCGACCGATCCGTTCAACACCTTTGGCGGGTTCAACATTCGCGGGGTCGGTGGCAACCGGGTCCAAATTCAGGTTGACGGATCACGCGTTCCGGAACGGATCACCGACGGCACGCGCGATTATCTGGACTTCAACTTTACCAAGCAGGTCGAAATCGTGCGCGGTCCGGCCTCGGTGCTCTGGGGGACGGACGCACTTGGCGGTCTGGTCGCCGTCGAAACGCTTGATCCCGAAGACGTTCTGCAAGGACGCGACCGGGCCACGCGGATGCGGCTGGGTTATGACAGCTTCAACAACGGCACGCTTGGCTCTTTCACCTTCGGGCAAAAGCTCTCTCCGACCGTGGATGTGATGATCGGCATTGCCCGCGAGAATGCGAATGAGACCGAATTGTCGAATGCCCGGGCCGATGGCGGCGCTTATGGCTGCCCGCGCAACACCAATGTCGGCGCGACCGATTGCGGCTCGCTCGACCCGACCGACATCGCTTCGAACCGGCTTTTGGGCAAGCTGGTCTGGACGCCGAACGCCCAGCATCGTCTTGAGTTCAGTGCCGATATTCTCGACCGGGAAACGGACGTTGAGTACAACAACACGCTTGGCCCGGTGATCTCGATGACAACCGGTGCGGCCACGGGCGAAGTCATCAACAAGTACGACCGGACGCTGGATACGCAACGCAAACGCTATGCCATCGAGCATACATGGACGCCGATGAGCGGTTTTCTTGACCAGTTGCAGACAACCTTTGCCTACACGCCCAATGGCTATCAGCGTAACGGCGTCGAGAACTCGGTTTCCGCAGCCGGTGACAGCGTCGTGACCTATGACACGCTGAATTATTCCGAAGATTTCATCGAACTGGACATTCAGGCAAACAGTTCTTTCCAGACCGGGAATGCCAGCCACCAGCTTGTCTATGGGTTTGACGGTGATCAGACCGATGCGGAATATTTCCGCCGCGACATCGTCGACAACCTGACCCAAGGCACGACCACCGAAACTCGCGCAGGCGGTTTCAACTTTGCCGATTCAACAACGCGCCGGGCTGATATTTACATCGAAGACCGCATAACCTTTGGCGGCGGGCAGTTCGAACTGACACCGGGTCTGCGCTTTGCCACCTACAAGATCACGCCCTATCCCAACGCCGATTACCAGGTGGTTGCCGGGTCCGAGCCGCGCGTGCGTCAGGACGAACAGCTTTTGAAAAGCCTTGGCGCGATCTATCGCTTGAACGACACCTATTCGATCTGGGCGAAATACGGCGAAGGGTTCAAGATGCCGACCGCGCAGCAGCTGTACACCTCGCTGCCGGGCAGCTTCTTCAATCTCACGCCAGCACCGGGCCTTGAGCCGGAAGAGGTCGAAAGCATCGAACTGGGGTTCCGGGGCGTGTACGACCGTGGCTTTTTCGCGGTGAACGCCTTTCAGGCCGATTACAACAACTTCATCCAGTCTTTCTACAACCCGCCGGGAACGAGCGATTACACCTACCGCAATATCTCGGCAGTGAAGGTCTGGGGGATCGAGGCATCGGCGGCGTGGGAGTTCTCGGATCTTCTGACCGGCACCGTCGCGGCATCCTGGCAGAAGGGCACGCAACAGGTCGATCCGTCAGCTGCGGAAACACCGCATACGCTGCCACCGCTCATGGCGACGGTTTCGCTTGAACGTGAGTTCCCGCAGGCGAACCTGACCGTCGAAGCGGTTGGAACATTCGCGGCAGCCGTGAAGGAAACCGAAAGCGCAGCGGATTTCAAACCGGCGGGCTACGGGCTGCTTGACCTGCACGCGAGATGGCAGGTGACACGGGCGAGTTCGATCAACTTCGGCATCAGCAACGTCTTTGACAAACGTTATTTCACGCCGAACGCGGCCACCTATGGAAGCACGGCCTCGACCTCAGTGGCGAGCGCCAACCCCATCGAGCTTCAGACCGGTCCCGGGCGCACCTTTCAGGTTGCTTTCGAGATGACGTTCTGAAGCCACGATGCGACGGATACTCTCACAGGTATTCGGTCTGGCTTGGCGCGCGGTTTCCGGACCGCGCGCCTTGGTCGGGATCGTGGTCTATGCCATGGCCCTTGGGCTCCAGTTCTTTGGAGTCTGGATATCCGTGCGTTTCATCGCGTGGAACAAGGATTTCTACGACGCCATCGAACAGCGCGATCTGTCCACCACGGTCGAGCAGGTCTGGGTATTCTTCGGTCTGGTCGCCCTGTCCGCCGGGAGCTATCTCATCGGAAAATGGCTGCGCGACAAGCTGGCCATTCACTGGCGCGAACGGCTGACCAACAAGGCGCTTGATGTGTGGATGGCGAATGGCGCCTACTGGCATCTGCGCCCGGGCGCGTCGCCGCAATCGGTAGACAATCCGGATCAGCGGGTGGCCGAGGACTGCCGGAACTTCGTCAACAAGTTCATCGAGCAGACACTGGACTTGATCGGCAGCTCTGTCGCGCTGATCTCATATATCGCGATCCTGTGGAGCCTGTCCGATTATACCTTGCGGTTTTCTATTGCCGGGATGGATATCGCCCTGCCCCATTACATCATGTGGGCCGCCTTTGTGCATGTCGCCATCTCCACTTTTGCGACGCATATGCTGGGCTGGCCGCTGAAACAGCTGGTATTCCGTCAGGAAAGGCACGAGGCCGATTTCCGCTATTCGCTTATCCAGATCCGAGACAGTGCGGGCGAGATTGCCCAGTCGGGCGGAGAGAGCGCCGAACGCCGGCGGTTGAATGATCGTTTCAGCGCGATCCGCGCCAACTGGAACCGTCTGATCGGGCGCGAATTCATTCTTGGGCTTTTCGTGCGCCCGTATTTTCAGTCGATCCTGCGCGTGCCGATCCTGTACGCGTTGCCCGCCTATTTTGGCGGCAATACGAGCTTTGGCGGGTTGATGCAGCTTTCAGCAGCCTTCGGGCGCGTCACGCAAACCTTAAGCTGGTTCATCTTTGAATACCGCGAACTGGCAGAGCTGGCCGCGGTGACCGAGCGGCTGGACAACCTGTTTGTCAGCGCCGGAGACCCGCCGCCGATGCCCGGCACCGAAAGGGCCATCAGCCGGTCGCAATCGCCAGATGCCGCGTTGCATGTCAGATCGCTGCACCTGTCGACCCCGCAGGGGCGCTCGCTGCTGCCGGTGCCCGATCGCAGCATCATGCCCGGCGACAGGGTCTGGATCAGCGGTGCCTCCGGTCAGGGGAAAAGCACCTTGCTGGCGGCGATCTCGGGCATTTGGCTGTATGGCCGGGGCGAGATTCAAAAGCCCGAAGGCAGCTTTGTCTACCTGCCGCAAAAACCGCATCTGAATGGCCATGACATCCACGAGGCAGCCACCTACCCGCGCGATCCGGCGGATTTCGACCGGGACGAAATCGGCAGGGTGCTTGTCCGGCTTGGCCTCGGGCATCGGCTGGATGCAGCACAGGATGATCCCGGTGCGTTGGAGGGGCTTTCCGCCGGTGAGCGTCAGAGGCTCGCATTGGCGCGGGTGCAGCTGCTGCGCCCCGATTGGATTGTCCTCGATGAAGCGACGAGCGCGCTGGATACCGCTGCCGAGGAGTCGATCCTTGGCATGATCCGTCGGGAGCTGCCGGGTTCGGCGATTTTATGCGTTTCGCATCGCGCGCCTGAGGCACTGGCCCCGTTCCAGATATGGAACATCGGCGAAAACCACCAAGACACAGGAGAATTACGTGTCCGAGCAAACTGAACACAGAAAATGGGAACTGCCGGATGCCGATCCGCGCGCCCTGATCAAAGCCGTTGCCAAGGCTGGCCGGATCATGGTTGCAATGGGCACCGACAGGCTGCGCCATGAGCGGCTGGGCGAGATTGCCGAGGTCATCGCAAAGGGCGACGGGCTTTGCATCCGGGGCGAGTTGCAGGATGCGGTCATCTACCCGGCGAAGGCCTGCACTGTAACCTTGGATACATCGACGAAGATGAAGGACAAGATCTATCCCCGACTGGATTTCCGCGATCAGGACGACGTACGTTTCCTGAGCATTACCGGGCTGGAAGGAGAAGACGCGTTTCTGGACTGTCTCGAAGGTGTCGCACGCCGGCCCGTTACGGCCTCCGCCCCCCCTGCCGAAACCGGAGAGCCGGCGGATGTGCCCGAAGACGATGCTGCCCTTGTGTTGCTGGATTCCTATCACCGCGCGGAAACCCCGATCTGCATTGAGTACAGGTGCGCTGGCGGAATGCAAAAGTGGAGCGGTACGATTGAACGGCTCATGGCGATGGGCGGATATGTCAACGTGATCCAACCCGGTTTCCACCTGCATCTTGAAGCAGGACTGGTTCATGACTGGCAAACAGCGGGGGACATCCATCAGGCGCGGGACAAAGAAGGAGCCCCGATCGGGTTGACGGTGAGCCTGGCATGAAACAGGGGACATGGATCGAGCCCGGCACAGGGCAACCCCTCACATGGCGGTCCGTGATCGCCGATGCGGCGCAATCCTCGGCCGTGATGCTTGGTGAGTCGCATGACCGGGCGGACAATCACCGCTGGCAAACGCAGGTGATCGCATCCTTGCTTGCCTGTCGCGAGGATCTGGTCGTCGGGTTTGAAATGTTCCCGGCCCGGCTGAACGATGTGCTGGCGGAATGGGTGGCTGGAGGGCTTTCCGAACAAGCGTTCCTTGAGCGTGCCGAATGGACGAAGGTCTGGAATTTCGACCCGGAACTCTACCTGCCGATTTTCCGCCTGTGTCGCGACAATGCCATCGAGATGGTCGGGCTGAATTGCAGTCGCGGGCTGGTAAGCGAAGTGGGCAAGCTGGATTGGGATGAAATTCCCGAAGCGGACCGTGAGGGGCTGACCCCTGCGCTGCCTGCCTCGCCCGCGTACCGGCAATATCTGTTCGATGTCACGGGCGGCCAGCGCCCCGACCGCGCGGCTCAGGGGCCAGAGGATGCGGCATTCGACCGTTTCGTTCGCGCGCAACAGACATGGGACCGGGCCTTTGCCTGCCGGATGGCCGAGGTTACCAAGCGCCCCGAGGCGCCTCTGGTCATCGGGATCATTGGGCGCGGCCATCTCGAATACCGTGGCGGCGCGCCGTACCAACTGGAGGATTTGGGCGTACGGAATACCCGGGTGCTGCTGCCGACCGACAGCGACGCCACGCCGCCCGCGGACATCGCCGATGCGCTATGCCGGATGCCGCCAGTCCTGCCAGGGTAACGGGGCGGCATTGGCTTTGTTGGTATGAACGGCGAGCGGGAACTGCCTTAACGCTAGAATTGAAGCAGACCGTCAGGGATGCAGAATGCAGGCTCCGCTGACCTCGCCTTTCCACAGGGCGGTCATGGCCTCACGGGTCTCCTCCAGCGGAAAACGATGCGAGACATAAGGCGCGATCTTTCCTTCGGAAGCCCATTGCAGGATTTTCGCGAGCCTTTCGGTGCGGATCGAGGGATCGCGAGTAACCGCGATGGCAGCCGGGCTGCCAAGGATTGAAAGGCCCCCTCTCCTCAACGACAATAGTAAACTTGGTCTAGGTTTCGCCTGCAGTACCTTGAGACGCGCCCATTTCCTCGTCCGGCCCATCCGCCAGAAGAAGGGTACGTTTCTGCACCGCGCTCTGATTTGATTCAGGAGGTCGCTCGCGCCGGAGTCGAGGCGCGAGACGCACCGCCGACCCCGGTAAAAGAACTACGATATTTGGTCAGCGCTCCGACAGCCGTGCGACGGCATCGGCAATCCGAGACAAGGCCAGTTCGAGCGTTTCCGTGCTCGTGGCATAGGAAACCCGGAAATACCCCGGTAGTCCAAAGGCACTGCCGGGCACGACCGCGACGTCGGCAGCTTCGAGCAGCCAAGCGCAGAAGGCACGATCATCCTCGATCAGTTGCCCTTCGGGCGTGAGCCGGCCAAACAGGCCAGAGCAATCGGGGAAGGCATAGAACGCGCCCTCGGGGACGCGGCAAGAGAGGCCGGGTATCCCGTTCAGCAGGTCTACAACCAGATCGCGACGTTTGCGGAATGTCTCGCACCGCTCGCCGAGGAAATCCTGCGGACCTTCCAGCGCCGCAACGGCCGCAGCTTGGCTGACGGACGAAGGGCAAGACGTCGACTGACTCTGGATTATGGCCATTGCAGCAATCAGCGCCTTGGGTCCGCCAGCATAGCCGATCCGCCAGCCGGTCATCGCATAGGCCTTGGAAACGCCGTTTATCGTCAGCGTTCGCGGCGCGATGCGCGGATCCACCTTGGCCGGCGTGGCATGGGTGAAACCATCGTAAAGGATGTGTTCGTACATGTCGTCGACCATCAGCCAGACCTGCGGCGCATCCAGCAATACATCGATCAGTGGTTGCAAGTCCGAGGCCGCATAGGCCGCGCCAGAAGGGTTCGAAGGCGAATTCAACATCACCCAACGAGTCTTGTCGGTAATTGCATCGCGCAGCTGATCGGCCGTCATGCGGAAACCCTGGTCGGCTTCGCATTTGACAAGCACAGGCACGCCGCCGCAGATCTCGACGATATCCGAATAGGTTACCCAGTAGGGCGTCGGTATGATGACCTCGTCGCCCGGATTCAGGGTCGCCATCATCGCGTTGTAAATCACCTGCTTGGCACCGGTGCAGGCAATGATTTCGTCGGCGGCGTAGGTCAGGCCGTTCTCACGGTCAAACTTGGCCGCGATTGCTGCCTTCAGCGCCGGCGTGCCGGTCAGAGCGGTGTACTTGGTATCACCGGCCTGCATGGCCTCCCACGCGGCTTGCTTGATGTGGTCGGGCGTGTCGAAATCCGGCTCGCCCGCGCCGAGAGTAATTACGTCATGACCGGCAGCGCGGCGCGCGGTTGCGCGAGCCCCGATCTGCAGGATCTCGGACACGCCGAGCGACGCAATGCGCTCGGCGGGCCGGAAGGTGTCGATGCTGTCCTTCATGATCAGTCGATGTCGAAGACCACACCCTGCGCAAGCGGCAGCTCACGCGAGTAGTTGATAGTGTTCGTCGCCCGGCGCATGTAGGCGCGCCATGCGTCCGACCCGGACTCGCGTCCGCCGCCGGTTTCCTTCTCGCCACCGAACGCGCCACCGATTTCCGCACCGGAGGTGCCGATGTTGACGTTCGCGATGCCGCAGTCGGAACCACGGGCGGACAGGAAGGTTTCCATCTCGCGCAGATCGGTGGTGAAGATAGAGGACGAGAGTCCCCCGCCAACCGCGTTATGATCTTCCAGAACCTGATCGAAATCGCTGTACTTCATCACGTAGAGGATCGGAGCGAAGGTTTCGCGCAGGACGGGGCCAGCATGCTCGGGCATCTCGACGAGCGCCGGTTTCACGTAATAGGCGGTGTCGCCTTCGACCTGCTCGCGTGCGCCTCCATGAACGGTGGCACCCATTTCTTCGCATTCCTTCAATGCGGAAACCATCGAGTCGTAGGCTGTCTTGTCAATCAGCGGACCAACCAGTGCCTGCGTTTCCAGTGGGTTGCCGACAGTGACGGAAGCATAGGCTTTTTTCAATGCAGGGACGATCTGATCATAAACGTCCTCATGCACGAAGAGACGACGGGTCGTGGTGCAACGCTGACCAGCTGTCCCCATCGCGCCGAAGGCGACGGCCCGCAGGGTCATATCCATGTCGGCAGAGGGGCAGACAATACCGGCGTTGTTGCCGCCGAGTTCGAGGATGCACTTGCCAAAGCGTGCCGCAACCTTGGGCCCGACGATGCGCCCCATGCGGGTGGAGCCGGTGGCAGAGATAAGGGCGACTTTCTCGCTCTCGACGAGGGTTTCACCGACCTCGGGACCGCCAACCAGAACCTGGCTCAGGCCTTCCGGGGCGTCGTCGCCAAAGCGTGCGATCGCACGTTCCAGAACGGCCTGGCAGGCGAGTGCGGTCAGCGGGGTCTTTTCGGAGGGCTTCCAGATCACCGGATCGCCGCAGACCAGCGCAAGCGCCGAGTTCCAGCACCAAGGGGCGCAGGGGAAGTTGAACGCGGTGATGATTCCGACGACGCCGAGCGGGTGCCAGGTTTCCATCATGCGGTGGCCCGGGCGTTCGGTCGCAATTGTGAGACCGTAAAGCTGGCGGGACAGACCGACGGCAAAGTCGCAGATGTCGATCATTTCCTGCACTTCGCCCAGACCTTCAGAGGGCGACTTGCCTGCTTCGATCGAAACCATGCGACCGAGGTCTTCCTTCGACTTCCGCAATTCTTCGGCAAAGAGACGGACCAGTTCGCCGCGACGCGGAGCCGGCACCAGACGCCAGGTCTTAAAGGCCGCCTGCGCGGTTTTGATCGCGGCCTCGGTGTCAGCGACGTCATGGGTGGCCAGCGTCGCTACGCCTTGACCGGTCACCGGGGAGACAACAGCCATGCCGCCTTCGACGGTCAGCGATGCGGTTACGCCGCAGGCTTCCATCGTTTCGGCGGTTACGGCAGAGAGGGGTTTCGTCAGCATGGGGGAACTCCTTGATAAACTTATGCTGCGGCCAGCGCGAGTTTCGCGCGGGCCCGGGCGAGAGAGGACGCCTCGATTTCGGCGTAAAGCTGGTAAAGATCCTTGACGGAGGCGCCGAGGTCGGCCTCGAAACGATCACGGTTGGGATTTGCGGAAAACGCCTGCGCGGCCTCATCACCGAGGTTCGACTGGAAGATCCCGGCAGCCGAGACAGGCAGGAAATCTTCATAAACAATCGGATCGGCGGCAATCACACCTGCCGAAAGCAGCGTATCCAGATCGCTGGCCGCCGTGACAGAGGCATCGGTCTTGCCGGTAGCGGTATATCGGAAATAGCCCAACTTCTCGCGGCGAAGCGTTTCCAGATCGTCAGGGAATTCGGCGAAGGTTTCCGACAGCGTCGACATGTATTCCGCAGCGTTGGATCCATCGGCTGCGGGGGTGACCTTGGCGCGGGTTTCGGCCAGCAGCCGGTCGTAAAGCGCTTGCCCTTTCGGCGTCAGCGCAAGTCCGCGCTGTTCGATTTCGCCGAAACGGGCCGTGTGGCGGCCGGCCTCTGCCTTGCCGTCGGCGACGACGAAATCCACCATTTCCTGCAGCGCTTTGAACGAGGTCTGGCGCAGCAGGATCGGAACATTGCGGGTCGGCGGGCCTTCGACCACGGCTTTGGGCGTGATGCCGTGTTCGGGCATCAACGTCTGTACCTTGTCGATGTCCAGCGTTCGGGGCGTCAGGTGGTTGATGTGCGGACCGCGGAAACTGACAACATCGGCAATCAGACGGTGCGCATCGTGCAGCTTTTGATACATGCTGGCGGAGACGCTGGCCTGCGTGTGCCAGCGGAACGTTTCCAGCGCTTCGTTCACGAAATTCTCGCCATCGGCGGCGCTCAGCCCGCCGTTCGCTTCTGCCTTTTCGATGAGGGCGATGCAGCCCGGCGTAAATATCTGGCGAATCGCGAGGATCTGCGCAGCCTCGTTCCGCAGTTTCTCATCCGCGATCAGGTCCAGCCGCAGAAGCGAGGTGAAAACGCGGAATGGATTCGCCTTGAGCGACTCATCCCTGATCGGACGGAAAGCAGTCGAATGGACAGGCACGCCGGCGACCGACAGGTCATAGTAGCCGACAGGCTCCATACCCATGACTGCAAAAAGACGGCGGATCGTCGACAATTCGTCAGCAGTCCCCAAGCGGATCGCGCCATGACGCTCGTCACCGATCCGTTCAAGCTCTCCGAGTTGGCCAAGGCGCTCCTTTTCCTCGGCGTGGGCGTCGAGATAGCCTTCGTTCACCTCTTTGACGAGGTCCAGAAGCGTGCCATAGGCCGGAACTTCTTCGCGGTACATCCCTGACATTGCGGCAGAGAACCAGCTGCGGATTTGATCGGACGAGACGAATTCACCGGACATGGAAAGCCTTTCGAAGCTATGCGTCGTGATCATCAATCTAGGGTGCTCGGAAGCCGGGTGTAAAACGAGCGATTGAACTACCCCCATTCCGATTTCGCATGGTTGGTGGCATACTGCGGCCTTAGCCGGAGCCCCCACCCCCATCCAACAGGACGAAATCGTGACGCTACAACGCCGCTACATGCCCGACATGAAAACGCTGGTGACCTTTGAATCCGCCGCCCGCCACGGTAATTTCACCCGTGCGGGAGAAGAGCTTTCTCTGACGCAGAGCGCGGTCAGCCGGCAAATGCGCGATCTTGAAGAGCAGATTGGTAAACCATTGTTTGAACGGGTCCGCGGGCGGGTTGTGACCACGCCTGCGGGGAATGCCTTCCTTAAAGAAGTCCACCAGTTGCTGCGCCTGGCCGAAACGACAATGCGCCACGTCACAGCCGGCGCCCAAGGCGAAACCGTGGTTTCGATCAATGCTCTGCCGACCTTTGCGATGCGCTGGCTTCTGCCGCGAATACCGGGATTTCTGGCCCAGCATCCCGGAACCCGTTTCGACATAACAACCCGTCGTGACGTGTTCGATTTTCAAGCAACACAATGCGATCTGGCCATTCACTACGGTCAACCGATCTGGCCTGGGGCGGTCTGCACATACCTTTGCAGCGAAGTGGTCTTGCCGATTGTCGGCGGGCCGCTGCGCGATCAACGTCTGTCGCGCGCGCAGGACCTGATCGACGCTCCGAAGATCCATCTTACCGAACGCCCCGGGCTCTGGAGCGAATGGTTCGAGGAACAGGGCATGGAGCTTGAGAACGCGAACGAAGGTCACTGGTTCGACCAATTCTCCCTCACGATCGAGGCGGTGAAAGCGGGGCTTGGCTATGCGCTGATACCCGGTTACCTAATAGAGGCCGAGCTGCACCGGGGTGAATTGAAAGTGGCTCTGGACATCCCCTTCTCGACCGACAACGCCTATTACATCGCAGTACCCGAAGGGCGAAGCGAACAGGTTCGCGCTTTCCGCGACTGGCTGATCAGCGCGGTATCCTTTAGGCCGATGGCATGAGTAACCATTCCATTTGCGCACAACCTCATGACAATCGGGCGCTGTATTTCAGGCGGCACCCATGTCATCCAGAGCGCAATCATGCCCGATACCCTGCATACCCACACCATGCCCGCGCCCGCCCTACCGGTTCCTCCGTCGCCGACCGATATTGACCGTTTCCAAGACAGGCTTCTGGCCGAAGGATATGCTGGAGATACGGCCACAGATCTTGGCACGCGGGCCGTCATGGCCACCGACAATTCCGTTTACGAATGCCTGCCGGCAGCAGTCCTTTTCCCCAAGCGAGCCGATGACCTGAACTGCATCATGCGCGCCGCCGTCGAGACCGGCATTGCAATCGTGGCGCGGGGCGGTGGGACCGGTACAAACGGGCAGTCTCTGACCGACAGCGTGATCGTCGATTGTTCGCGTTACCTCAATCGCATCGAGCGGATCGACCCCGAAGCGGGTATCGCCGTGGCGCAACCCGGCGTCATTCTGGACGAGTTGAATCGCGCAGCCGCGGAACACGGGCTTTTCTTTGCCCCGACCGTCTCGACCGCCTCGCGCGCGACGCTCGGCGGTATGGCGGCAACGGATGCTTCGGGCAAAGGGTCGCGCATTTACGGCCGGACTTCGGACCACGTACTGAACATGGAAGTCGCCCTAGGCAACGGCGAAACCTGGCAGACCGAGGCGCTGGACCCAGAGGCTTTGAATACGATTTGCACGCAGGACGACCTGCCGGGCCAGTTGCATCGCCTCCTCCGCGACGTCGCCGACGACGAACGCGAAGAGATCGAGCGCGTTTATCCAGCGATGAACCGGGGACTTACCGGCTACAACCTTCGGCAGCTCTACGATGCATCCGGACATTTCCATCTGGAAAAGCTGCTCTGTGGGTCGGAAGGTTCACTTGCCCTGACCCGCCGCCTGACTCTGCGCCTGCTGAAAAAACCAACGCATCGGGCGCTTATGGTTGTGGGCTATGACGATCCGATGTCAGCCTTATCGGATGTCGGGCGGCTCGCCGGGGCCGAGCCTGCTGCGGTGGAATTTATTGACGACCATATTCTGCGACTGGCCAAGGACGACCCGATCTGGGCCGACATCCGCGATGTGCTGGATGCGCCTGTGGGCGTACAGATTGGTGGTCTGAACTTCGTCGAAGTTCAGGCAGACAGCGAGGCGTCACTGGACATCGTACTCGCCCGATTGAACGCCCTGCCGCAAGCAACGGAGACCGTCGTTTCGCGGTGTCTTGTCCGCGACCCCTTCGTCATTGCACAGCTCTGGTCCCTTCGGTCGCGCTGCGTTGGCCTACTGGGCCGAATGGATCCAACACGTCAAGGCACCGCATTTGTCGAAGATGCTGCCGTCCCGCCCGAGGCCCTACCCGCTTTCGTCGCCGGGTTCCGTGAAATTCTTGATGCGCATGGGTTGTCATACGGCATGTTTGGCCATGCGGATGTGGGTTGCCTGCATGTGCGCCCGGCGCTCGACATGCGGCGCCCCGGAGATGCGGCCAAGTTGCGGCCCGTGTCGGACGCGGTCGAGGCGCTGGCGCGGCGTCACGGCGGCCTGATCTGGGGTGAACATGGCAAGGGGGTGCGCGGCGAATACGGACCACTGGTCTTTGGCGAAAGGCTTTACGCGCGGATGTGCCAGATAAAGGCAGCTTTCGATCCTGCTAATCTGCTGAATCCCGGCAAGATTGCCACGCCCTCACCTGATGAACCGCTGCTGGCCGTCGACGGGGTGCCTTTCCGAGGGGCGCGCGATGCGACGATCCCTGCGCACCTGAACGAAGATTTTGAGAAAGCGGTCAAGTGCAACGGTAATGGTCAGTGCTTCGGGCAGGATGCATTCGACGCGATGTGCCCGTCGTACAAGGCGACCGGCGACCGGCGGCAATCGCCGAAAGGCCGCGCAGCGATGTTGCGTATCTGGGCGCGTGGAGGCGCTGATGCCGAGGAGATCGCACCCGAGTTGCACCGTAGCCTCGAAACCTGCCTCGCCTGCAAGGCCTGCGCCAGCCAATGCCCGGTTAAAGTCGACATTCCGCAAATGCGGTCGCGTTTCCTTGACGAATGGCATCAGAATAACCGAAGGCCGCTGCGCCACCATCTGCTGGGTCTAATGGAAACCTTCGCCCCGGTGATGCGCCGCCTGCCCTTGGTAACCAATACTGCGTTGTCGCTGGCCGCGCCGATTATGGAACGTATTGGACTTGTTCATCTGCCTTATGTTGATCCCGCCCGCCGGACGACGCGTTCCAGAACCGGCCGACCCGGTGTAATACTGCTTGAGGATACCTTCACCGCCACTTGGGACGGTCGTGTGATCGAGGCCGCTTCGCGGCTGCTTGATACGCTTGGCTATGACGTGACCCGCGAAAGCGCCTCGCCGAATGGGAAAGCTCTGCACCACCTCGGAAGGTTGCGGGCTTTCCGACGCGTCGCACGCAAAGCGTTGGTTCGGGAACGGGCACTAGTTGGCCGTGGTTTACCGATCATAGCACTGGAGCCGGCAGTTCTGTGTCTGTGGCGAGATGAATACCGGGCACTACGCGGCGCGGACTCTCCGATTCAGTCGTTGGACCAGTTCCTGTCGCGCGAAATCAGTCGTGGCGCCCTGCCTGAGCTGAAAAGTGCTGAGCCGAATGTGTATCGTCTTTTCCCGCATTGCACCGAAAATACGTCAGACCCCGAAAGCGCCGGACGCTGGTCAGCGATCTTCTCGCATTTCGGTTTGCGACTTGAAGGTGAACGGACCGGATGCTGCGGAATGGCCGGAACCTTCGGCCATGAACGCAAAAACCAAGAAATCTCGGAAAAGCTGTTTGACATGTCTTGGGCGCCGCGCCTTAAGGAACGCGACAAGGGCACGCCGCTGGCCACGGGCTTTTCCTGTCGGTGCCAGACCGAACGACTTGCTGGCGAACGTCCGGATCACCCCGTCGAAGCGCTGGCCAGACAGTTGGTCAACGGATGATCGCGAGCGCGCGCCGCAGCGAGCCGCCTAAAGTTTGAGCACCTCTTGATCAGGTGGTAACGACCCACAGAACCTCGGCATCTTCATCGCCAACAGAGGTCCAACAATGCTCGCCATTGGCGTCGTAATAGACCGAGTCGCCCTCTTCCAGGTCGAGCGGTTCATAGATGCGCGTGTGCAACTGCATCCGGCCCTTCACAACATAGAGGTAAATCTCGGCGTCAGAGTGGGCCCAGACCGGATAGTCATCGGTGCTGCGGGCGGTGACGCTGGTCCGGATTGGCACCATGCGCTTGTTCTTAAGGTCATGACACAGAAGGAAATTGTCGCACGACATGGATGTGTGCGATTTACCCTCACCCTTGCGGCTGACGGCACGACGTCCCTGCATCAAGCCGACTTGACGCGACTGTGTCAGCAGGTCGGTCACGTCCATTTCAAAGCCTGCAGCGATCTTCTGCAGCGTCGTCACGGTAGGGGAAAGCTCGCCCCGTTCGATCTTTGATAGGGTTGACGCCGCAACCCCAGTCTTGCGCGCGCATTCCTGCAAGGTGAGCCCGTGTTCCTGACGGAGCGCAGTGATTCGCTCGGACACCGTGATCTCTCCGGTGGGTCCACCGTTCAAATTTGCCTCTTTTTTCATCACCAGAGTTTCACCGTTCAGAAGCATACGCCATCCTTTTCATACTGCCTATCTGTGCGGATCGACCCGCTTGTTCCGCGATCCGAACTGATCGGACGTTACGAACAACCCATTCACTATACGAAACTTTCCCGGCCTTCACCAAAGAACTGTGGGCTTGGGCGACTTTCATCCAGCTTGCGGCGCAAAAAAACATCAACACGCCAAAATCGATCACAAAACGTACTATACGAATTTTTTCTATTATCCGATATTTTTTGTTGACCGCCAAGCATAAGTTTGGGCAGTCTCGATGTAACGCTGCGATGACAACTATGACCTACAGACGGTCTGGCGATGCACATTGCGGTCAAGAAACCGCCCGCCCCAGAGCTGGCTAAAGACAGACGACAACGAAAGGTCCCATTCCAATGACGCTTACCAAGGAGTCGATTTCCGGCCTCTACACCGCGATCGTGACGCCGTTCAAACCGGACCTGACCGTGGACCACGATGCCGTCACGATGCTGGTTAAGCGTCAGATCGCTGCTGGCGCCGCCGGCATCGTACCGATCGGCGGTACAGGCGAATATCCCAACCTGTCGCGTCAGGAACGCCGCGACATCGTTGCGACCTGCGTCGACGCCGCAGGCGATGCACCTGTCATGCCGGGCGTACTGGCCTCGGGCTACGCAGACTCCCTCGATGCGGCGCGTGACTTTAAAGAAGTCGGCGCAAGCGCAGTCATGCTGGTCACGCCCTACTACACCACCGGCACGCAAGACGGCATCCGCAGTTACTTTGGCAATTTCCGCAAGGATCTGGATCTGCCGCTGCTGGCTTACGAGATCCCGCGCCGCACGACCGTGTCCATTTCGGCCGACACCTATGTCAAGCTGGCGGACGACGGATCGCTTCTCGGCATGAAGTATTCGAACTACGACCTGCCGACCTTTATCGATATCATTCGCGATGCGGGCGATAAGCTGGCCGTGCTGTCTGGCGAAGAGCCGCTGTTTGCAACGCATGTTGCGCACGGCGCATCCGGCGGGGTTTTGGCCTCGGCCACGATCTACCCTGAATTCTGGATCCGCCTGTACGAGATGGCCCGGTCCGGCGACCTTGCGGGTGCCATGAAAATGCAGCATCAGATCGCGCCAGTCCTGGACGCCATCTACCGCGAAACGAACCCGGGCCCGCTGAAGCAATACATGAAGATGGCCGGAACGGATGTAGGCGGCGTGCGCCTGCCCCTGACCCCGCCCACCGATGAAACCCTGCGCCTTATGGAAGCCGCACTGGCCGATTTCGAAGGCGCGCGGGCGGCTTGATCGCCCCTGCCCTTGCTGGACGCAAAGGAGACACGACAATGACGAACACGCATTCGGCCTCCGTCAGCCTGCGCAACGTAAGCCGCACCTTTGGCGAACATGTCGCGCTGCATCCGATGAACCTTGAAATCCCGGCGGGCGAGTTCGTCTCGCTGCTTGGACCTTCGGGGTGCGGTAAGACCACGACGCTGCGGATCGTCGCCGGGCTGGAAAGCCCCGACGACGGCGAAATCTGGATCGGCGACCGCAACGTGACCCACATTTCGCCGAACCAGCGCCATCTCGGGATGGTGTTCCAGAACTACGCGCTGTTTCCGCACCTGACAGTCAGCGAAAACGTCGCCTTTGGCTTGCAGATGGCAAAAACTCCCAAGGCCGAAATCGCGCCGCGCGTGTCCCGTATGCTGGATATGGTCCACCTTTCGCAATTTTCCGACCGAATGCCGACTCAGCTCTCGGGCGGGCAGCAGCAGCGTGTTGCGCTCGCACGTTCGCTGGCGACGAACCCGAACGTTCTGCTACTCGACGAACCGATGGCCGCGCTGGACAAGAACCTGCGGGAATCCATGCAGTACGAGCTGCGCCAGATTCAAGAAAGCTTCGGGACCACCACGATCATGGTCACCCACGACCAGGAAGAAGCGCTTTCCCTGTCCGACCGCATCGTGGTGATGAACCAGGGCCGGGTGCTGCAAAGCGGTGCCCCGCAGGAAATCTATGACGCCCCGAGCGACCGGTTCGTGTCTGAATTCCTTGGTGCGTCCAACCTGATTGATTGCCGCGTCGCCGATATCGGCCCCGAAGGCGCGACGTTGACACCCGGTGGCGACATCCGCCTGACCGCCCCTGCCCGTCCGGGGCTGAGCGACGGTGCCACTGTCACTCTCGCGGTACGGCCCGAAAAAATCTCGCTGAGCTCGGACCGCCCCGGTGCCGGCCCGGCCCTGCCCGGCACCGTGATGACGCATATTTTCCGCGGCGCATCTCACGCCTATCGGATCCAGCCCGAGGGCAGCGACAACGCAATCCTTGTCTACGAACAGGCTTCCGGCGGACTGGGAACCCCGGCCCGCGAGGTCGGCAGCAAGGTCTGGGCCCACTGGTCACCAGACGCGCAGACCCTTCTCTGATCACAAAAGCACACCAGCCCGAAGACACCGGGCCGACGAACAGGAACGACCCATGACTTTCGACCCCGTCACACTGGAAATTCTAAGCAACAAGGTCAGCGCGGCCGCCGAAGAGATGAGCTTCACCCTTCAGCGAACAGGTCGAACCCTTTTCGTGAAGGAGACTGCCGACTTCTCTACGGGGATCGCCGACCTCGACGGAAAGTTCTTTGCCTATCCGCGCCAAATCGGTGTTTCGAACTACATGGGCCTGGACCTGACCCCCGCGATTCGCGCCATTCCGGACCTTGAACCGGGCGACGTCATCATCGCGAACCACCCCTATATCACCGAAGGTCTGGCCACCCACCTGCCCGACCTTCATATGATCCGCCCCTACTTTCACGAAGGCAAGATCATCGCATACGGCTGGTGCTTCATCCACTGCTCCGACGTGGGCGGCAAGGTGCCCTCTTCGATCTCCCCTTCCTCGGACACGCTGTTCCAGGAAGGTCTGCTGATCCCGCCAACCAAGATCGTGAAAGCGGGCAAGCTGAACGAGGAATTCATGTGGGTGTTCAAGACGAACTCCCGTTCCCCGGAAGAAAACAGCGGTGATATCAAGGCGATGCTGGCCGCACTGTCGACAGGCGAGGCACGGGTCAACGACCTGATCGCCCAGCACGGCATTGAGGATTTCATGACCGCGCAGGAAGCGTTGCAGGATTACTCTGCCCGCCGCGCCCGCGACGTGCTGCGCAAGGTGCCGGATGGCAGCTATGAATTCTGGGACTACCTTGACGACGACTTCAACTCGGCGATACCCGTGCGCATCCGCGTCAAGATGGACGTCAAGGACGGCGAGGTCTTTCTCGACTACGCGGGTACCGATCCGCAGGTGGCTTCAGCTTACAACGTGCCGACGGGCAACAAAAAGCACCCCTGGCTGACGCTGCGCCTGATCTCCTTCGTACTGACTTACGACAAAACGATACCGATCAACGCTGGTCTCTATCGCCCGATGCACTCGAAGGCGCCGAAGGGGTCGATCATCAACCCTGAATACCCGGCCGCCGTTGGCGTGCGTCACGCCACCGCGACCCGCGTCAACGATGCGCTGAGCGGCGTGCTGACGCTTGCCGCGCCCGAACTGATGAAATCGCCCTCGGGCGGCGTGACCGTGCCGGTCGTGCTGTCCGAACCCGTGGCCGAAACCGGCGGTCGCAAGACCCTTGTGGTGGAGCCGATGGTCGGCGGCTCTGGTGCGCTGGTGGACATGGACGGCGTTGATGGGCGCGACTCCGGTCTCGCCAACCTCGCCAACAACCCCGCGGAAAGCGTCGAGGCCTCTTCCTCGATCCGGCTGCTGCACTACGGGCTGCGTCCCGATAGTGGCGGCGCAGGCAAGTATCGCGGCGGCTGCGGGCAGGAACTGACCTTCCGCGCGCTTATCGACGACTGCCAGGTTCTGGGCCGTGGGATGGAACGCTTCCGCTTTGCCCCGTGGGGTGTACAAGGAGGCCGTCCAGGCGAACTTTTCAAGGTCACAGTCACCCGCGCCGACGGGTCGGTCGAACAGATCGGCAAGATCGACGTGCTGGTTCTGAACAAAGGTGACGTCGTCACCATGCTCAGCCCCGGTGGCGGCGGCTATGGCGATGCCTTCACCCGCGCCCCCGAAGCGGTCGCGGCAGATGTACAGCGCGGCCTTGTGTCGGTCGAAGGCGCGAAAAGCGACTACGGCGTGGTGCTGGTCGACGGCAAGGTTGACAGCGACGCGACCGCGAAGCTGCGTGCCAAACCACGCGATCCCCTGCCCGATTTCGGTTTCTGCGAGGAACGGCTGATCTGGGACGCGATCTTCCCCGATGCGCTGATGACCCGGTTCAACGCCCTGCTCGCGCAGATGCCGCAGGCCCGTCGCACCGAAACCCGCCGGCGCATCTTTGACGACGTGACCGGCGGTGTCCCCCGCGCCGGCACCCGCAAGATGTCCGATCAGGTTTCCGATACCGACGCGGCCCGCGCCAAGTTCGAGGCCGCCATCGCTGCGCTGACCGAAGAACTGACCCCCGAGCCCAAGGAATCCGCCGCGTGACCATGGCCGACAAGATAACCCTTTCCCCTGCTGCCACAGCCTCGCGCCGTCGAAAGACCACGCATGGGTTGCTGGGCACTCTGCCCGCAGTCTTCTTTCTGGTCGTGTTCTTCGTGTTGCCGCTGATCGACAACACGTTCAACAGCCTTGAGACGCGCGCCGAGGATGGCGGGGCAATCGACAATTACATGCGGCTGTTCACCGACAGCTACTACCTCGAAGTGATCCTGAGGACACTCTGGGTCAGCTTCTTGTCGACAGTGCTCTGCATCGTAATCGGCTACCCGGTGGCCTATTACATGGTCCGCCATGTAAAAGGCAGCGGCGCACTGTTGATCTTCCTGCTGGTGGCCCCCCTGATGACCTCGATCATCATGCGGACCTACGGCTGGCAAATTCTTCTGGCGCGCAACGGGCCGCTAAGTGACTGGCTGATGGCCCTCGGTCTGATCGACCGGCCGCTTGGCCTGCTGCGCAGCCCCGTCTCGGTCTACTTTGGCCTCGTACACATTCTTGCGCCTTACATGGTGATCTCGATCGCCTCGGTGCTGCAAACCGTGGACCGCCGCCTGGAAGAAGCCTCTCTCGTCATGGGGGCCAGCCGGTTCGAGACGTTCCGCCGGATCACCCTGCCGCTGTCGACCAGCGGAATTGTGACCGGGTCGATCATCGTCTTCATGCTCTGCAATGGGAGCTTCCTGACGATGCTTTTGCTCGGAAACGGGTCGGTCGTGACCCTGCCGCTGTTGATTTACCAGCAGTTCGTTCTGGTTAACGACACGGGCTTTGCAGCCGCGATGGGCAACGTACTGCTGCTGCTCGCGCTCATCTGCCTCTACCTGCAACTGCGCATCGTGCGCGGAAAAGGAGCCGCCTGATGCCTGCCATCCTGTCCAACCGCAAGCGCCCGGACACCGGCCTGATGGTCCTGAGGATCTTCGTCGCGGCCTTCTTCATCTTCCTGTTGGCGCCGATCCTGATCGTTGTGCTCTACAGCGTCTCCGACGCGGCCTACACGGTCTGGCCGATCCAAGACCTGTCGCTGCGCTGGTATGAGCGAATGATCGAATATCGGCCTTTCCTGACCTCGCTCGGGTTTTCGTTCAAGGTGGCGATCTGGGCGGCTGCCCTGTCGATCCTGATCGGGGTACCTGCGGCACTGGCACTGGCCCGCTCCCGCTCTCCGCTGGCCGAGGCGGTGACAACCTTCCTGCTCGCGCCCCTGTCGATGCCGATGATCCTTCTTGGCGTTGCGCTGCTATACTACTTTTCGTGGATGGGCCTTGGCGTGTCCCAGACCGGTGTCATCCTGTCGCACACGGTCGTGTCGCTGCCCTACATCGTCCGGACCGTCGCTGCCGTCTACATGAACGCCGGTAAGGGCCAGGAAGAAAGCGCCGCCATCCTCGGGGCAAACCGCGTACAGGTATTTGTCCGCGTGACGCTGCCGATGATCCGCGCCGGTATCCTCGCAGGTGGTATCTTTGCGATGCTCATCTCGCTCGACAACCTGCCGATCTCGTTCTTCTTCGCAGGGCCGGACACCAACACACTTCCGGTCGTGATGCTTGCCTACCAGCAGAACCAATTCGACCCCGCCATCGCCGCGATCTCTACCACCCAGATGGTGATCGCCATCGCCATGCTTCTGGTCGTCCAGCGACTGACCGGTCTGCATCACATCATCGGGCAACAACGATGATTAATTCCAACTTCAACAACAGGAAGACCAACATGACCATCAAGACCCGCCTTCTTGCGTCAACGCTGCTGATCGCGGCCGGGACCACCGCGCAGGCCGAAAACCTCTCTGTCACCGCGTTCGGTGGTTCCTGGGAACAGGCGTTCCGCACCTGCTATGTCGAACCCTACGTGGCAGCCAGCGGTAACACCGTGGACGTGAACATCGGCTCCCCGACCCAGTGGGTGAACCAGATCGCCGCGAACGCCGATAACCCGCCGATCGACGTGCTGGTCAACCTGATGGACACCGCCGCCATCGCGATCAACGACGAACTGGTCGAACCCTTCGACGCCACTAAGATCCCGAACCTCGCCAAGGTTCCCGAGGCATTCCAGACCCCGCTGCAGGGCTATGGTACCGTCATCAACTTCGGCGCTGCCGGTCTTGGCTACATGGAAAGCCGCGTATCGAACCCGCCTCAAGACTGGACGGCCTTCTTCGACGGCATCATTGCCGGTGACTACGTGGCCTCCCTGCCCGGCATCAACGTCGGTTCGACGACGCCGACCGCCCTGCTGTGGAACCTGTTCGACATCATGGAAATCCCGCTGGATCAGCCCGAAGAGGTGATGGCCAAGCTGAGCGAAGCCGTCGAGAGCGGCAACGTGATCTTCTTCAACGACATGAACCAGTACCTGACGCAGCTGCAGTCCGGCGAAGCCGATATCGGCATCTACTGGGACGGTCGCGCCTGGACCGCGAAAGACGGCGGCATCGACGACCTGAACTTCTACTACCCGCAGCCGGGCGGCATCATCAGCCCCTCTGTCGTGCAGAAGGTCGCGAATGGCTCTGACGCGGGCTGGGATTTCATCAACACAATGCTGGACGCCGAAAATCAGGGCTGCTTCGCGAATGCCGTCGGATATGCGGTCGTGAACTCGGAAGTGGAATACGCAGAACCGCTCGCCTCGCGCGCGCCCAGCTACCAGGACGTCCGCTGGCCCGACTTTGCCGGCATCTCCGAGCAGATGCCGACCTGGGTCGACCAGTGGAACCGCACCGTCGGCCGGTAATACCGGCCCAACACCAAGCAAAGAGATGACCATGACCAAAGCCGCATGTCGCGTCGGAATCGATGTCGGGGGTACTTTCACCGACTTCGTTCTCGTCAACACCGAAACGGGGAACCTTACCTTCTACAAGGAGCCAAGCGTTCCCTCCGACCCCTCGGCCTCGGTCGAGCGGGGCATCCCGAAGCTGGTTGAGAAAGCCGGCGTCAAACCTTCGGATGTCGAATACATCATCCACGGCACGACGCTTGGCCTGAACGCGATCATCCAGCGTCGGGGCGCGCAGGTGGCGATGGTTGTCTCAAAGGGCTTCAAGGACCTGCTGGAAATCGGCCGGTCCCGGATGTCCAATTCCTACGACCTGCGGGCCACCAAGGAAGAAAGCCTTGTGCCCCGGAACATGGTCCTCGAGCTTGATGCACGGGTGGGCGCGGACGGGGAAATCCTGTCCCGCCCCTCCGAGGCCGATCTCGACGCGCTTGCGGACGAGCTCAAGGCCACCGGCGCAGCGGCTGTCGCCGTCGTGCTGTTGAATTCTTACCTGCACCCGGACATGGAACGCGAGGTCACCGACGGCCTGCGCAAACGCCTGCCGGGCATCATCCTGACCGACAGCGCCGGCATCTGGCCCGAGATCCGCGAATACGAACGTTCACTGATCGCCGTGCTGAACGCCTATGTGAACCCGTTGATGGACAGCTACTTCAGCCGTCTTAAGACGCGCCTCAAGGACGTGGGCATCGCCGGTCAGATTTACATCACCGCGTCGAACGGCGGCACCCTTTCGCTGGTCACCGCGAACGAACGACCGATTGAGACGCTGCTCTCAGGTCCCGCCTCGGGCGTGACGGCGGCACAGTTCGTGGCCTCGCGCTGCGGCCATGACCGGATCATCACCTTCGACATGGGCGGTACGTCTTCGGACATGGCGGTCTGCAAGGGCGTCGACCCCGAAAGCACCACCCGCACCCATATTGCTGACTTCCCGTTGGTGATGCCGGTGGTCAACGTCTCTGCCATTGGTGCCGGCGGCGGATCAATTGTCTGGGTCGACGACTACGGTGTGCTCAAGGTCGGCCCTGATAGCGCCGGTGCCGATCCGGGACCGGTCTGCTATGGCCGCGGCGGCACCCAGCCCACGGTGACCGACTGCTACCTCGCCATCGGCCTGATCGATCCCGACCGCTTCCTCGGCGGGCGGATGCGCCTGGACCGCGAGGCATCCATCGCCGCGCTGGCCGAGCTGGCGCCGCGCCTCGGTCTCGATGACGGCGTGTCCGTTGCCGAAGCCGCCCTGCGTGTCGCCACTGCCCTGATGACGACCGAACTGCGCAAATCCATGGCGCAGCGGGGTGAAGACCCGCGTGACTATGCTGTCATGCCCTTCGGTGGTGCAGGTCCGACCCATGCGAACATGCTTGCCGAAGAGGCCGGTATTTCCCGCATGGTCATCCCGTCGATCCCCGGCACCTTTTGTGCGATGGGTGCGACCCGCGCCAACGTAAAGCGTGACTATGTGCGGTCGCTGCGTCACGAGGTCCATGATCTTGGCGCAGCAGATATGCTGGTCAACGCCGCCTATCACGAACTGCGCGACCGAGGCCTGGAATGGGTCGCAGGCGAAGGCGCGGCCCTCGGCACGCCAATTGTCTCGGCCTCGGCCGACATGCGCTACGCGGGCCAAGCCTTTGACCTGCCGGTGCCGCTGGACACCAGCGCCGTGCTCAAGGCCTCCGATCTCTGCGAAGGTTTCCATCGCGCGCATGAAGCACTCTATGGCTTCCGCGACGAAGACAGCCCGATCGAAATCGTGACCATCCGCGCCCGGATCGAAGCGCGCCTGCCCGAATGGGACATCGCCAACCTGCCTTTTGGGCCCGATGCAACCGCCGGTGCCAGGCGGACGGTGCGCCATGGCGGCATGGATCATGAGGTGCCGGTCTATGACCGGCCGTCCCTCGCCCCCGGTCAGAAACTGGCTGGTCCAGCCGTACTCGAGCAGGAAGACACCACGATCTGGATCCTCCCCGGCTGGAGCGCCGAGACCCACGAAACTGGCACTCTGATCCTGCAAAAAGACAGCTGAGCCCGGCCCGGACTGGATCGAGCCTCCCATCGTCAGTTCGGCCGCATATGGGTCCGCCATGCTCCCTTGGCGGGCCCTTTTTCTTGTGCCGATGCCATACCGGCTTTGCCCACAGGCAAAAAGAAAGCGCCCGGCCATATGGCCGGGCGTCAGCATATTGGGGATGTCGATGCGTTCAGACGGATTCTTCGGGAAACAGGACGCCAGGGTTCATCATATTGGCCGGATCAAAAGCCCGCTTGATCGCCAGCAGTGCGGCATACCGCACCGGATCGGACAGGCGTGCCAATTCGCCAGTCAGCTTGCGTCCGATCCCATGCTCCGCGCTGAACGATCCGCCGTGTTTCACGACGATTTCGTTCATCACCGACTGCACGGATGCAGCAGTCTTTTTGGTGTCAAAACCTTCTGGCATCCGGTCTGTCCGGAACTGCGCGATGAAATGCACGTTGCCATCGCCCAGATGTGCGACCACCATCGGCATCGCCTCGGGAAACTTTTCGGTCAGAACGGCCGAAGCCTCTTCGATATAACCCGGCACTGCGCGGATGCGGACCGAGGCGTCGGTCGTCGTGGAGTATCCCGCACGCACGTTGGCCTCGGTCACAGCATGGCGCAGGTGCCAGAATTTCTCGGACTGCGCCATGTTCTGCGCAACAAGCGCATCGACAAGAAGCCCGGCCTCAAAGGCCTCGCCGAGCAGCGTCTCGAGCCGATCATAGAGCGGCGCCTCGGGATCCGGATCGGCGACCTCGATCAGCACGGCCCAGTCTGGCAGCGCCTCGAACGGGCACGGAACATCCGCGAATTCCTCGCAAAGCTCGATCTGATTGCCAGAGAGCAGTTCGAAAGCCTGGACCGAGGTCCCAAAAGCATCCTGCACCCGCCCCAGCAGTTCAAGCGCAACGGAAGGCGTTTCTACCGCAACCAGCGCCGCCGCCGACACCCGGTTCACCGGGTACAGCTTAAGCGCCGCAGCCGTTACGATGCCAAGGGTCCCCTCGGCACCAACAAACAGGTGGTTCAGGTCGTACCCTCGATTGTCCTTCCGCAGACCAGCAAGGTCGCTGACCACGTCGCCGTTCGGCAACACCACTTCGACCCCGAGAACGAGATCGCGCATCACGCCGTAGCGCACGGCACTGGTACCGCCTGCATTGGCCGCGATCAGACCACCGATCTGGGCGGATCCTTCGGACCCAAGGCGCAGCGGAAAGCTGCGGTCGACCTCTTCTGCTGCGGCGTGCAGCGAGGCAAGTATGCAACCAGCTTCGACAATCGCAGTAGACCCTTCGCGGTCCATCTCGCGGAGCGCGTTCATGCGGGAAAGGTTAATCAGGATCCCGTTCTCTGGTGCCATTGGAGTCGACCCGAAAGACATCGAGGTATTTCCCCCCTGCGGGATCACCTTCAGCCCCTGCTCCGCTGCCAGTCGCACCACCTGGGAGACCTCGTCGGTGCTGCGTGGCAGAACAACGACCAGTGCGTTGCCGGTCATCCAATTGCGTGCGTCCACGAAATAGGCCGACCGGTCACCCTCAGAAATGACGCCTGTAGGCCCAACTATCGTCTGAAGGGAACCGATCAGATCGAAACCCGCTTGCATTACCTATTCCTCTACGCAAGTCGCGGATCGCCGCGACGGTGACTTTCACGCACTATCCGAGATTTTTCTACCATACGCAACATTCGTTGCGCAAAGTACTGCACCCAAGGCGACTAGGGGCACAGCTAATGTGCAGAATGAAATCAACTAAGATGAACAAGCTCTAAGACATAGGAGACCAGCAAGAAGGTTGCTCAAAAAGAGCCAACTACATCCGGCAAAATGCAGAAGTGGCGGAAGAGGTGGGATTCGAACCCACGGATGCTTTCACATCGCCGGTTTTCAAGACCGGTGCAATCGACCACTCTGCCACTCTTCCTATTGCAACCAAAGTCGGCGCAATCAGCACCGGTCCGTCATGACGTCAAGAGCCATGCATCGCACCCGTGCAGATGGCGGTTTATGCGCGAGACTACATTCAGGCAAGCAAAAAACCGGTAAATCTCATCCAGTTTGGATCAGGAGACTTTCAAAGATCGATTTTAGCCGATATGATTTTGTCAATCGGGGATCATTCACCCCGGAGCAGCAGACCGGAAAACCGGCAGCAGGGCAAAAAAGCCCGAAATCAGGCAAAGGACTTCGATGATGAGCGAAGCAGCATTGGGCAGAAGGCATGGCATCCGTCTGGCGGGCGCCTTACTTGCCACCGCCGCCCTAAGTGCGTGTTCCGAGGGTGACTCGCTGGCATTCCTGCAACCAAAATCCGAAGGGGTCGAAGTTGCGCGCAACGAGACTGCGACCACCAAGCTGGTCGAAAGGGATGTAGAGGCGCCGGACGTCTTCTCAGCCACCGAAGCGGGGTTGTGGGACGGGCGCCCATCGCTGGGCGGCGTTTGGGTGGCTCACCCGGATGTTTCCGAACCCGAACGCGTGATCATCCGTAATACCTCGAACGACAAGTTTGTCATCGGAGCCCTATTCCGGCGTGAGCGGGACATTCCCGGTCCCCGCCTTCAGGCAAGTTCGGATGCCGCCGCCGCGCTTGGAATGCTGGCAGGTGCGCCTGTACAGTTGAACGTCACCGCCTTGCGCCGCGAAGAAGTTTCGCCTGAACCCAGTGCCGCACCTGTAGCCGCCGCGCCGGTGGCCGAGGAACCGGCTGACACGGATGCCGAAATCGCAGATGCCGCAGCGATTGCTATAGCTGATACCGCCGCACCGATTGAAACCGCGCCCGAAGCCGAGGCCGAAGTTCTCGACACCGCAACAGCAACGACCGCAAACGCAGAGCAACCGGCCACGAAGAAGAGTTGGTTTGGTGCCGGGTTGTTTGGCAAACGCAACAAGGATGTCGGCGAGCCCCTGAACGCGCTTGACCCGCAGCCCATTGCCGCTTTGGCTCCCAGCGTTGAAACCAAACCGCTGGCCAGCTCGTCACCGCCGCCCCGGAAATCATCTCTGGAAAAGCCCTATGTGCAGATCGGCATTTTCAGCGTAGAAGAGAACGCGAATAACACTGCCGATCAGATGCGTAACAACGGCATCGTGCCAACCGTGTTTGAACAATCCTCCAATGGCAAGGAATTCTGGCGGGTCGTCGTTGGCCCGGCGCAATCCAGTTCCGAACGCGCGTCCCTGCTGAAAAAGATCAAGGGAATCGGCTTTTCGGATGCCTATGCCGTGACCAACTGACAGGAGCCTTTTTGGTGACTATTGCTGCCCGTTTCGTTGCCGCGCCGCTTGCGCTCATTTTCTTTGCCCTGCCCGCCTATGCTTTTGATACCAAGGCGCGGGCTGCCTATGTTCTGGACCAGACCACGGGCACCATCCTTATGGACAAGAATGCGCATGAGCCCCTGCCGCCGGCCTCCATGTCAAAACTCATGACTCTTTACGTGGCTTTCGAGGCTATTCGCGACGGCAGGCTGACGCTTGACGAACGTCTGCCCGTGTCCAGCCACGCCATGAGCTACGGCGGCTCGACAATGTTCCTCGACACGCAGGATCAGGTCCGCGTCGAGGATTTGCTGCGCGGCATCATCGTGCTGTCCGGTAACGACGCCTGCGCCGTTATCGCCGAGGCGTTAAGCCCGGATGGAACAGAACCGGGATTTGCCCGCTACATGACACAGCGCGCCGAGCAGATGGGGCTTGAGAATTCAACCTTCATGAACTCGAACGGATGGCCGCAGGCAGGTCACCGTATGTCGGTGCGCGACCTTGCCGTTCTCGCGCGGCATTTGATCGAAGACTTCCCGGAATTCTATCCGCTCTTCGCGGAAACGCAGTTTGAATTCGACGGGCGCGCACCGTCGAACGTCAACAACCGCAACCCGCTCCTGAACATGGGTATCGGTGCGGACGGGCTAAAGACCGGCCACACGAACGAAGCAGGCTATGGTCTTGTGGGATCGGCCAAGCAAGGCGACCGCCGTGTCATCTTCGTTATTTCCGGCCTCGACAGCGAACGTGCCCGGGCAGAGGAGGCAGGCGCCATCGTTAACTGGTCGTTTCGCCAATTTGCCGAAAAAACCGTCGCCAAGGCCGGTGAACCAATCGCCGAAGCCGAAGTCTGGATGGGACGCGAGCAGACGGTAAGCCTTGTTGCCCCGGACGATCTGGAAGTTTTGCTTCCGGTCCTTTCGTCGGGTCCACTTACTGCGGAAGTCGTTTATCGTGGACCTATCGAAGCACCGATTGAACAGGGTCAGCAATTGGCGGAACTCGTCATCACGCCAGAGGAACTGCCCGAAGTTCGGCTGCCGCTTGTCGCGGAGCATGCGGTGCCCTACGGCGGCTTTTTGGTCAAAGTCCGCACAGCGGCAGAACTGTTGCTTGCGCGCTTTACCCAAGGACCGGCGGAACAGACGTGACGGACAAGCCTGCCGCGCTGAACGCCGGCTGTTTCATCACTTTCGAGGGGATTGACGGATCGGGCAAATCCACGCAGGCACGGTTGCTTGCCGAAACGCTGCGTGAGCAAGGCTTCACCGTTCGCCTTACGCGGGAACCGGGCGGATCGCCCGGAGCCGAGGAAATCCGCGCGCTTGTTCTTGAAGGCGATCCCGAACGCTGGTCGGCGGAATCGGAGATACTCCTGTTCACCGCCGCGCGACGCGATCATATCGAACGGACGATCTTGCCCGCTCTTAAGGCGGGAGAGATCGTGATTTGTGACCGTTTCGCGGACAGCACCCGGATGTATCAGGGGTTGTCCCGGGGCGACCTGCGCCAGATGGTCGATCAGCTTCACGAGCTGATGATCGGGCTGGAGCCAGACCTGACGTTGTTGATCGATATGGACCCCGAAACCGGTCTGGACCGTGCGCTTGCCCGCAAGGGCAGCGAGGAACGTTTCGAAGATTTCGGACCGGATCTGCAACGCCGCATGCGGCAGGGATTCCTCGATCTCGCTCAGGAGTTCCCGGAAAGATTCCGCATCGTCGATGGGAACCAGAAGGTTGAAACCATAGCTGCACAGCTGTTCGGGATCGTGCTAAAGCACATCGCATGAGTGAAGAAAACGACCGACCGGATCAGGCGCCCGGTGCCCCCCATCCCCGCGATACCACCCGGCTGATCGGGCAGGATCACGCCGAGCACGCGTTTCTCGAGGCTTTTGCCTCGGAAAGACTTCACCACGGCTGGTTGATCACCGGTCCGAAAGGCGTCGGTAAAGCCACGCTTGCGTGGCGGATTGCCCGTTTCTTGCTGGCCACCCCCGATGCTGGGGAGGACGCTGGCATGTTTGGCGCGCCCCCTCCACCGACGACCTTGGACATATCACCGGATCACCCCGTTTCGCACCGGATGGCCGCATGGGCCGAGCCCGGTCTTGCCTGCATTACCCGTTCGATCAACGAAGACACCAAAAAGCTGCGTAATGAAATCGTGGTTGAAGACATCCGCAAACTCGGGAAGTTTTTCGGACTTTCCGCCGCCGACGGCGGGCGTCGCGTGGTGATTGTCGACAGCGCGGACGAGATGAACACAAGTGCCGCGAACGCCTTGCTGAAAATGCTCGAAGAGCCGCCTGCGCGCACGACGCTTTTGCTTGTGTCGCATCAGCCCACGCGCCTGCTGCCGACCATCCGCTCCCGGTGCCGTATCCTCAGGCTGTCGCCTCTTGGCCCGGACGACATGGCCACCGCGCTGGCCCAAACGGGCATCGAGCTGCCGCAGAATAGCGATCATCTTGCCGCCCTGGCATCGGGATCGGTTGGAGCTGCCCTGCGCATCGCTGCCCTTGGAGGCATGGAGATGTACGCCGAGCTGGTCGGATTGCTTGCCAGCATGCCGCGCACTGATCGCGCGCGCGCCCTCGCTCTTGCAGAAGCAGCGGCCCAGAGAAACGCAACAGACAAGTTCGAACTGCTTTTGAACATGTTCGATATCCTGATGTCTCGTCTGGCGCGGACCGGAGCAACGGGCGAAGCTCCCCTGCCAGAAGCCTGCATCAACGAGTCCGAAACGCTTCGCTCGCTTGGTGGAAACGCTCAAAAAGGCCGCGCATGGGCGGAAGTTTCTGCCGAGATCACGGCGCGCACCCGGCATGGCAAGGCGGTGAACCTTGACCCCGCCTCTCTTGTCCTAGATACGGTCTTCAAGATGCAGGAGACCGCTGCCCGCTAGGGCCGTCTCATCGCAACGGCACGCGTCGCGCGACCAAAGCAAGCCAAGAAGACACCAAGGCGTATGACTCAGACACCAGAAATTACCGATAGCCATTGTCATATCGACTTTCCCGATTTTGAGAACCAGGTTGAGCAGATCATTGAAAATGCGGCCGACGCTGGCGTAACCCGAATGGTGACGATCTGCACACGGCTGAAAAACGAACCGAAAGTTCGCAAGCTTGCCGAGGATCATGCCCCCGTTTTCTATGCTGCCGGTACGCACCCAATGAGCGCCGCCGAGGAGCCGCTGACCTCGGTGGAGGAGCTTGTCAAATTGGCGCAGCATCCCAAGTTCGTTGGCATCGGAGAAACGGGTCTCGATTATCACTACACAGCCGAAAGCGCCGAGATCCAGAAGCAGTCCTTGCGGATCCACATTGCCGCAGCGCGGGAAACGCAGCTGCCGCTGATCATCCATTCGCGCGCGGCCGACGATGATATGGCGCAGATCCTCACCGAAGAATACAAGGCCGGTGCTTACCCCTGTGTGATGCATTGCTTCTCTTCCGGGCCCGAACTGGCCAAAGCCGCAATCGATCTGGGGTTCTACCTGTCCATGTCAGGCATCGCGACTTTCCCGAAAAGCCAAGAGGTGCGCGACATCTTTGCGGTCGCGCCGGTGGACCGCATCCTTGTCGAAACGGACAGCCCCTATCTGGCGCCGAAGCCATTCAGAGGAAAGCGTAACGAACCTGCCTATACGGTGCACACGGCAAAGGTAGGCGCCGAGCTTTTCGGCATGGATTACCCGAGCTTTGCAGCCCAGACGCAGGAGAATTTTGATCGCCTCTTTGCCAAGGCCGCGAAATACGAGGACGCTGCCTGATGGGAGAAATGCGCTTTACCATCCTCGGGTGCGGGTCTTCCGGCGGGGTTCCAAGACTGGGCGGTCACTGGGGCGACTGCGATCCGACAAACCCCAAGAACACCCGGCGCAGATGTTCGATGCTGATCGAGCGGGAAGGACCGGATGGAACGACCACGGTTCTGATCGACACGACTCCTGACCTGCGACAGCAGCTTCTGGATGCGAAAATCGGCAAGCTCGACGCAGTCGTCTACACGCATTCCCATGCCGATCACGTGCACGGGATTGATGACCTCCGCATGATCGTCTTCAACATTCGCGCTCGACTTCCCGTCTGGGCGGATGGCGACACGCAGAACGCGCTGTTTTCCCGGTTTGGATATGCCTTCGTACAACCCGAAGGCTCACCCTACCCTCCGATCCTCGAGATGAAGACCATTGACGGCCCCTTTGAAATCGACGGACCCGGCGGCAAGATCGACCTCAGGCCGTTCCGCGTCGCCCACGGCTCTATCGACAGTCTCGGGTTCCGCATCGGCGATCTTGTCTATCTGCCGGATGTGGCAGAAATCTACGACGAATCCTGGAGCGCGCTCGAAGGGCTGGACTACTTCATCGTCGACGCGCTGCGGCGCGACCCGCATCCCACGCACTCGCATCTTGCGCGAACGCTCGAATGGATCGAACGCCTGTCCCCCGCAAACGCGGTCCTCACAAATATGCATATCGATCTCGACTACGAGACGGTGACGCAGGAAACACCATCGAACGTCAGCTGCGCCTATGACGGCATGACGATCCGCATTCCCGTATAAGATCAGGATCGAACCTTAATGTTCCAGAGCCTGATCGACGTCATCCTGCCTGTCTTTCTGGTGATCGGCGCAGGCTATGGATGTACCCGGGCCGGATACCTGAATGCGGAACATATCAACGGTCTGATGAAGTTCACGCAGGGCTTTGCCGTGCCCTGCCTGCTCTTCAATGCGATTTCGCATATCGATCTGGCCTCGGGGTTTGACCCGCGGCTGCTCGCGTCGTTTTACATCTCGGCCGCCTTGTGTTTTTCAGTGGGCATCACCGGTGCGCGCCTGCTTTTCAAACGCGACTGGGAAGACTGCGTTGCGATCGGATTCGCCTGCCTGTTCTCGAACTCGGTCCTGCTTGGCCTGCCTATCACCGAGCGCGCCTTTGGGCCCGAAGGATTAACCGGCAACTACGCGATCATCGCCTTCCATGCGCCATTTTGCTACGGCCTTGGCATCACGGCTATGGAGCTGGTGCGGGCGCGCGGCAAATCCAGTGGCGCTTTTATCGGAGCGGTCTTTTCGGCAATGTTCCGAAATGTGCTCGTGATCGGGATCGCGATGGGCTTCATCGTCAATATCTCGGGGTACACCATCCCGGCGGTCGTGGATGACGCGCTCGCGCTCATCATCCGCTCCGCCCTGCCCTGTGCGCTATTCGCCCTTGGCGGTGTGCTTGTTCAGTACCGGCCCGAGGGCGATTTCCGTGCCATCGCTTTTGTGTGCACCATTTCTCTGATGCTGCACCCTGCCCTTGTCTGGGCCTTCGGGTCAGCCACGTCGCTCAAGCAGGACCTTTTCCGCTCGGCGATCATGAACTCCTCGATGGCACCCGGCTTCAACGCCTATATCTTCGCCAATATGTACGGTCGCGCCAAACGGGTCGTGGCTTCATCGGTTCTTATCGCCACGGGTGCCTCGCTGGTCACCGTCTGGTTCTGGCTGATCATGCTGGGGGCGCATTAGGGCAAGGGATCAAGTAGCGCCCTCAGAGGTGCCATTTCGCCCGCCCTCATGCGGCCGTCCTTTTGAATGAACAGCCCGCGGATCTCGCTTCCGGATACCACAACCCTGTCACCCACCTTGCCCTCATACCCAAGCGTCAGGGTCTTGTCGCTCCACTTTTCGATGGACAGGACAAGAGACATCTCATCCCCCTCAACCGCCGGGGACGGGAAGTTGGCTTTGACGTCGATCAGGCCGATTCCCTTGGCACCAAGCTGTGCACAGATCGCCTTGTGGCCCCCTGCCCGTTCGGCGAGGAAAGTATGGAAGCAACGATCAAACCAGCGGAAATAATTCGGATAGAAGACAATTGCAGCCGGATCGCAATGACCAAAACTGATGCTGATCGGCAGTGTGAATTCGCCCAACTTGATGTCCTTCCGTTTTGCCACTGGTCACGATACGTCCGGTCCTAGCCCAAGGCCAGCAAGTTTGAAAACCGGGCATCCAGCGTTTGGCGATATAAAGCGTCTGGAACTTGCGAAGTGAACCGAAAGCACGGAGCGAAACGACTCACGCATGCCTTGCCGAAAGAGTGAAAGTTACGCTGAAAGAACGGCGGTCGCTTCAATTTCCACCAAAGCCTCGTCCTCGACAAGGCCAGCAACTACGACCATGGTCATTGCGGGGAAATGGTAGCCCATGATTTCACGATAGGCGCGGCCTACATCGGCCTGTCGTTTCACGTATTCCTGCTTGTCAGTAACATACCAAGTCAGCCGAGCGATATCTTCAACGGCTCCACCGGCAGACGTGACCACATCGCGGATATTCAGCAGAGCCTGACGCATCTGTCCGATGAAATCGGTGGTCTCGAATACCTGATCGGCGTTCCACCCTATCTGACCGCCGACGAACAACACGCGACCTTCGGCAAGAATGCCATTTGCATAGCCTTTTGCCGGCTTCCATCCTTCGGGATGTACGGTGATCGCAGCCATTACGGAGTCTCCCTCATCATGCAGGGCGATTTTTCCCGTCTCGCCGAGAAACTTCAAGCCTAAAATATATTTTCAATAGAGTGACGTTCTTGGCGTGCTCTCACGACACACCGGAAGGTTCCCAGAAACGAGTCAGAAAACCTTGAAGGTCATGGTCGTCAAAGACCTTTCTATGCCTTCGATATCAAGCAGATGGTCGTTGATGAACTTGCCCACATCAGCGTCCGCGGGGATGTAGAGTTTCATCAGCAGATCGAAATCGCCGCTGGTCGAATAGAGTTCAGAATGAATTTCCCGCAACGCGATGGCTTCGGCCACCTGGTAGGTTGTGCCCGGTTTGCAACGAATCTGAATGAAGACGCATGTTGACATGACTAGGCCCCTATCGTGGTTTTTCAGGCAACCTGACATGCGGAACTTGGACACGCAATCCCCGCCACGGTTAAGCTGAAGGAAATGCAGAAATCCATTGGATTGGCCCGGTACGCTCCCTATAAGTCCGCAACAGTTAAGGAAATTGACCATGCGACGCGCCGAAATCAAAAGAAAGACAGCAGAGACGGAAATCTCCGTGAAGATCAATCTTGACGGCACCGGCACCTATGACAACCGCACAGGCGTCGGGTTCTTCGATCACATGCTGGACCAGTTGGCGCGCCATTCTCTGATCGACATGGAAATCAGCGCTAAGGGAGACCTGCATATCGACGATCACCACACCGTCGAAGACACGGGCATCGCGCTTGGCCAAGCCCTGTCGCAAGCCCTGGGTGACAAGCGCGGCATCCGCCGCTACGGCGAATGTCACCTGCCGATGGACGAGGCGCTGGTGCGCTGTGCGCTGGATCTATCGGGCCGAGCATATCTGAGCTGGGGGGTCGATATGCCGACGCCCAAAATCGGCGCCTTCGACACGGAGCTTGTTCGCGAATTCTTTCAGGCCCTTTCGGGAAATGGCGGCATAACCCTGCATGTTGACCGAATACACGGTTTCAACAGCCATCATATTGCCGAAGCAGCTTTCAAATCGGTTGCCCGCGCCCTGCGACTGGCCGTCGAGCAGGACCCGAGAAAATCCGACGCCGTGCCCTCGACCAAGGGCACTCTCTGAAACTTTCGCTGCCGAAGATCGCGCTGGCGCGCGATGCCTCCGGCGGGGATATTTTTGACCCAAAGAAGGGGGCCGGTCATCGCGACGGGCGCCCCTGTTGATCGGGAAGAGTACGATGCTGACCGCGATAATCGACTATGAAAGTGGAAACCTGCATTCAGCAGAAAAGGCGTTCCAGCGTATGGCGCGCGAAGCCGATGCGGGCGATGTCATCGTGACGGACAAGGCCGAAATTGTCGCCAAGGCAGATCGGATCGTTCTGCCCGGTGACGGGGCCTTTCCTGCCTGTGCGTCATCTCTGCGCGGTCATTCCGGCTTGTTCGACGCGCTTGTGGAGGCTGTCGAGGTCAAAGGCAGGCCGTTTCTCGGCATCTGCGTCGGCATGCAGTTGATGGCGACCGTCGGCCGCGAATACGAAGATACCAAGGGGCTGGACTGGGTCGCAGGCGAGGTCATCAAGATCAAGCCGGCGGACCCGGATTTGAAAGTGCCACACATGGGGTGGAATGACCTAGTGATCGACGGGGAACACCCGATTTTCGACGGCGTCTCGACCGGCGAGCACGCGTATTTCGTGCATTCCTATCACTTTGTTGTCTCGGACAAGATGCAACGCCTCGCACATGTGGATTACGGTGGCGAGGTAACGGCAATCGTAGGACGTGACACCATGCTCGGCATGCAGTTCCATCCGGAGAAAAGCCAGCAGACCGGACTGAGGTTCATTTCGAACTTCCTGCGCTGGCGCCCCTGACTGGGGGCGCTAGTCGACCCGCTTCCATGTCTGTTTTGAGCAGATGAGTCCGCCGGCAACGCAGCCGCGCAACGCGAGACTATCGCCTTCAAGTGCCATTTTCCCGATGTAGATCTTGTCGTTTGACGGTCGCCAGACCTTTCCGGCGTAGGTTCCGTCGCCATTTGGGACCATGTCTATCACGACAGTTTTTCCGAGGTTGGGAGAGGCATATTCGCCCTGTTCGTTGAAGGTCTTTACGAACACGCCGCAGATCGCTTTGCCGCAGGGTGACATCTCGACAATCGCGTAAGCCCCTGCGTCAACCTCGGTCTGCCAACGGCCCTCGATCGGGTCGGCCAGGGCAACACCCGTTCCTGCAAGAAAAGCCAACACACCGGCAATCAAATGTTTCATTTTCACCTCTCCCCTTTGCCGCAACATCCCCGAGCTTTCATCCGCGATCAAGTCAGAAGGTTCCGCGGCGTTGCAATTCGTGAAACGGTTGTGCATAGCACCCGGACCTCGGTCTGCTTTGCGAGGTGAGACGATGCGAACCTTCAGGAAGACGACATGATTCTCTATCCGGCAATTGATCTGAAAGATGGCGCGGCCGTACGGCTATTGCGCGGAGACATGGAAAAGGCGACCGTGTTCAATACCGATCCTGCGGCGCAGGCGCTCAGCTTTGTGGAGGCCGGGTGTCAGTGGCTGCACCTTGTTGACCTGAACGGTGCCTTTGAAGGCAAGCCGGTCAATGCTGGCGCTGTGGAAGCAATACTCAAGAGCTGTAATGTACCGGCGCAGCTGGGCGGCGGCATCCGCGACATGGCGACAATCGAAAACTGGATCGATTGCGGCCTCGCCCGTGTTATCCTTGGGACGGTTGCCGTCGAGGACCCTTCGCTTGTGAAACAGGCCGCCAAGGAATTTCCGGGACAGGTGGCGGTGGGGATCGATGCGCGCAACGGCAAGGTCGCTACACGCGGCTGGGCCGAAGAGACCGACGTTAGCGCCACGGAACTTGCAAAATCCTTTGAAGATGCGGGTGTAGCCGCGATCATTTATACGGACATCAACCGCGATGGTGCCATGCAGGGACCTAACGTGGAAACGACAATGGAACTGGCGAATGCGGTTTCCATTCCTGTCATCGCCTCCGGAGGCGTGAGCTCGCTGGCTGATCTGAAAGCGCTTCGCGATTGCGGTGCCAAGCTGGATGGGGCGATCTCGGGAAGGGCCTTGTACGACGGGGCACTGGATCTCGCCGAAGCGATCAAGTTGCTGAACGAGTAAGTCTGCGTTCCTCTATAACCCAGTCAGGCGGCCATCGGCAGATCGTCTTCTCCCTGCCGATAGGCCAGATTGAAACGGACCCAGACTTCGCCGCTTTCATCCGATTCCATCGTTGCAACGATCGTGGGCACCAGAACAAAATCTTGTGGGTTTCTGGCAAACCCCGACAAGCTGCCCGCACGGAACGCGATTTGTGCCGACGCTGGGGTGTTGAATGACGTAGCGGGATGTTTCCCAGACGGATGCCCAACCATGTGCGCGCCTGCGGCAGCTACAGATTTTTGAAGGCGATCCATGGTTTCAGGCACTGAACCCTCGGTAATGAACACCTCGAGTTCACAGCTTTTCGGATTGGCCATGACGGCAAGAACAGTCTCAATCAGGTCGTTTTCCATGTTCGAACAAGCCTCGGATAGTTTCTTGATTGCATTATTCTTCATGCTCAAAACGGCTTGCCTGTGGAAAACGTTCCAATGCAGGTGGTTGACATTGCCGTGACGGGACGGTCAAGCAGGGCAAAACCCTCAAGGTACAGTATGCTCAAGACACGCATCATCCCCTGCCTCGATGTCGCCGACGGGCGGGTCGTAAAAGGTGTCAATTTCGTCGAGTTACGGGACGCCGGGGATCCGGTCGAATCCGCCAAGGCCTATGATGCGGCCGGGGCAGACGAGCTGTGTTTTCTCGACATTCACGCGACGCACGAAAACCGGGGCACGATGTTCGATGTGGTCCGCCGAACTGCCGAACAATGCTATATTCCGCTGACCGTCGGTGGTGGTGTCAGAACCCGCGAAGACGTCCGCGATCTGCTCTTGGCCGGCGCTGACAAGGTATCTTTCAACTCGGCTGCGGTCGCGCGTCCGGAAGTCATCGCCGAGGCATCGGCCCACTTTGGCAGCCAATGTATCGTCGTGGCCATCGACGCAAAAACCGTAGCGCCTGGCCGCTGGGAGATTTTCACCCATGGTGGACGTCGCCCTACTGGCATCGATGCCGTGGAATTCGCCCGTCTGGTCGAGGAAAAGGGCGCCGGCGAAATCCTTTTGACCTCCATGGACAGGGACGGTACCCGAGCTGGGTTTAACCTCCCCCTGACCAAGGCCATTTCCGATGCGGTTGATATTCCGGTCATCGCATCTGGCGGTGTTGGTACACTCGATCACCTCGTCGAAGGCGTCACACTTGGGGGTGCAAGCGCCGTCCTCGCAGCATCCATTTTCCACTTTGGGGATTTTACAATTGCAGAGGCGAAACAGCACATGGCCGATGCAGGTATACCGATGAGGCTGACATGAGTGTTCTGGAGGAACTTGGCGCAACGATATCGGAACGGCGTAACGCCTCTCCGGATAGCAGTTGGACAGCGCGTCTGCTTGCAAGCGGCCCTGAGAAATGTGCCGAAAAGTTCGGAGAGGAAGCCGTTGAAGCCATTATCGAAGCCGTAAAGGGCGATAAGGCACGTCTGACAGCAGAGGCGGCCGATGTTCTATACCACCTGCTAGTCATGCTGGCTTCGCGGGATGTGACCCTTGAGGCGGTTCTGGCGGAACTGGAGCGTCGGCAATCGCAAAGCGGCATTTCCGAAAAAGCGTCCCGGGCTACGGAACATCCCGACCAAGAAAATTAAATTTTCTTGGGAAATTTCTGAACAGAAATTTCAAACCGCTAAAGTTTGGAAGAAATGATCCCGGTGGCAAAGCCGCCCATGCGTAATTCGCCGAATAGCCGCTGGTACTCGATCTTGGGACAGCGATCCTGGATCACCGTTACACCACGGTCTTCGGCCTTTTGCGCCGCATCCGGGTTGGTGACCCCGATTTGCATCCAGATGGCTTTCAATGCCGGAAACTGGTCGAGGGATTCGTCGACAATGGGCGGCACGGCTTCTGAGCGACGGAAAATATCGACCATGTCTACCGGCCGATCGATATCAGAGAGCGATCCGATGACGGTCTTCCCAAAGAGTGTTTCGCCCGCGTGCCCGGGGTTCACCGGAATGACATCGTAGCCTTTGAGCGAGAGGTAACGTGCCACGTAATAGCTGGGACGCACCGGATTGGCCGAAACGCCGACGACGGCAATAACGCGCACGCTGGTCAACACGGACTTGAGAAATTCGTCGCTGTAATCTGTCATGGTGAAACTGCTACCCTGATCCTGAGAAAGAAAAAAGCGCCCAAAGCGAACTTTGGGCGCGAGGTACGGAACGAGGGACAGTAAAATGATGCGCAGGAGTTCCGGCCTGCGATCACTGGACAAATAAGCAACATATTCGACAAAAAAAGACCGGATCGCGAAACTGTGAGAATCAGCGTTTGTACAACGCCGGCCAGTTCAGGTTCGCTTTCTGGATATTAGCCTCGGACTCCTGCGACCATTCCCGAAGGATATGTTCGTCGTGCATGACGTAAAGTCGACCGCCGACAATCCGCCAGGCATGTGGATCACCTGAAACCAGCAAGCCGCGAGAAACGCCATAGGCGCAGTGGCCGCCATAACGCGGCGCGTAGGCTCGTGGGTTAGATTCGAATCGCTGCAGGTTTTCGGTGCTGGCAAAATACCAGATCGCGCCTTTCCACATGATTTTCTTGTCGGAATGACCTCGTGTCGCCTGATGTCGCGTGAAATACGCGACCGTATCGTATCCCTGAAGCGCCACGCCATTAGGCGCATGGTAGGCCGACTGCTCCGCCAGTCCTGGTCGAACCAGTCCAAACAGGATCACGGTAATCATTATCGCAAGGACGCGCATCGGGTTCACCTCTGTCTTTGACCACAAGATGCTCGCTTGTTCGCAACCTGGGAAGGCCGGTTACGATGATGTGACCCTCGTCCAAAGCGCTTGTGAACTTTGTTACACGGTCACCGTCACTCCCGACCAATGCGTGACAGCCGCTGCAATCTTATGACAACTGGCTGCTCGCCTCAGTGCAGCGTGGCATAAAGCGCCACCGCAGCGGCATTGGAAACGTTGAGAGAACCGAACGCCCCGGCGGCAGGGATCCGGACAAGCATGTCCACGGTTTCCTTCGTCTTTTGCCGTAACCCCGGCCCTTCCGCGCCCAACACAAGGGCGACGGGCCTGTCCCCGTTGCTTGCAAGCGCCTCCCCAACGGTCTGCTCCGCCTCACCATCGAGCCCCAGCACCAGATACCCGACGCCCTGCAACTCAACGATGGCATCAGCGAGGTTTCGCACTTTCAAATAGGGTTGTCGCTCAAGCGCTCCGCTGGCTGTCTTGGCCAAAGCGCCGGTTTCCGGCGCAGAATGATGCCGCGTGCCGATAACAGCGCTGGCCCCCAACACTTCCGCGCTTCTCAGAATCGCCCCAACGTTATGCGGGTCCGTTACCCGATCGAGGAGAATCAGCCGTGGCACCTCGGCGCCGATCGCCACATCCATCAAATTGCCCCAGTTCAGCGGTTTCACTTCAAGAGCTGCCCCCTGATGCACGGAACCGGGATCTATAGGTGCGGAAAATTTCCGGGGGTCCGCCTGCTCCACAGTGACACCGGACTGGGCAATCGCATCTTCAAGCTTGTCCTGCGCGTTCTTTGTGACGATCAGGCGCAGCTTTTCCCGCTTGGGGTTCAGCAAGGCATCGCGCACCGCATGCAGACCGAACAGCCACACAGTTTCGGCCGCCGCCGCCTTTTTGGCCTGCTCCTTTTCGACCACCCACTTAGGTTTTTTCATAGCTATTCTCCCTGCGCTCCAGGCTTTTTTCAGGATACGTCATTTGGCCGGATTTTCCTGTTGACGCCTCTAGAGTGCGCTTGTAATCACGCCCCCACGTCGGAAGCAATGTGCATCCGACAGTGGGCGACAGGCCGCAAGGTGTGGCAGGGGACTGTAACTCCCTCGCGGAGACGCACGCCTGGTTCGATTCCAGGGTCGCCCACCATTTCCTCCTATTTTCCAGCGCTGAAGCCCACCCTGCCCCTTAGCAGCCTGCCTATTTGCCACAGATATATCCGGCAATCGGCAAAGACGCCGGAAATCAAAGTCAAAAATTGACGGGACCCCGACGGTTCAGTATCGGAAACAGACCGCTATCGGCAGTTCTGGAGGTGGTCATGAAGGTTATTCTTCACGCTGGCGCACATCACACGGACAGCGACCGGCTGCTCAAGTGCCTGCTGAAGAACAAGCAGGAGTTTTCCCGGAACGGAATCGCGGTGCCGGGCCCCGGAAAATATCGAACGCTGATCAAGGAATCCTTCATTGCCCTGGATTCCGCCGCCCCAGCCGATGACGCTAGGGACGTGATCGTCGACGCCATACTCGACGAAGAAAAAGCCGACCGCCTGATTCTGTCCAATACCCATTTTTTCGGATCGCCCCGGTTCGCCTTGGGCGACGGCAAGCTCTACCCCTTGGCCACCCGGAGGTTGCGACAGGCACAGCAGTTGTTTGCAGGAGACAGTCTTGAACTGTTCCTGGCCATCTGCAATCCCGCGACCTTTCTGCCAAATGTGATGAGCAACGCCTCAAAGCGACAGCAGCAGGATCTGCTACTCAACAATCCGGCAAGAGAAATCCGGTGGAGCGATATGCTAACGCAGATCCGTTCTATCCTCCCGGATCTTCAGGTGACGGTCTGGTGCTATGAGGACTCGCCGTTTATCTGGTCCGACATCCTGAAAAGCTTTGCTGGCTTGACGAATGCGAAGAACCTGAAAGGTCGGTTCGACCTGTTGGATGACATCATGTCCGAAGCAGGTCTCAAACGGCTTCGCGCCTACCTTGCGTCCAAACCCGAACTCACCGACCGTCAGATCACCAAGGTGATCGCCGCTTTTCTCGAAAAGTACGCCATTCCGGAAGCCATCGAAGAAGAACTGGACCTGCCGGGCTGGACTGATGAACTGGTCGATGAATTGACGTTTCTTTATGACCACGACGTTTCAAAGATCGCCCAGATAGACGGCATCCGTTTTCTGACACCCTGATCGGGATGGCAGTTGCGCGTGCTCTCCGCACGCATGAAAAGCCTCCTCGCAGGTACTCGCTAAATCATCCGCTGCCCTGCCGGTCAGACGAAACAGGGTAGTTCGCGACTGGCAACGGCACGCCGAATGATCGGCGACAGACAATCACTCGCCGGATGACCACTAAGGAACCCTCAACAAAAAACGGGCCCCGTTTCCGAGACCCGTCGTCAACACTCCTAGCTAAGGCAAATGCGCCTTGAGGGCACAAGCCTCAGCTCATGCCCAGCGCTTCCTTGTACATTTCGATCACGGCCTCTTCTTCGGCAATGTCATCCTTGTCGCGTTTTCTCAGCGCGATGATCTTGCGGAGCGCCTTGACGTCGTAACCACGACCTTTTGCCTCGGCGAAAACTTCCTTGATCTGCTCGGCAATATCTTTCTTTTCCTGCTCCAGCCGTTCGGCGCGTTCCACGAACTGCCGCAATTCACCTGCGGTTACGGAATAGGTAGTATCTTCGCTCATGCTGGTCCTCTGCCTCTACGGGTCCAATTTATCTCGGGCGTTCCCACCCGCCGCGACTGTCGAATACGAAGGACCGCGCATGGTGCCGCCCCTGTTCTCACCCGGGCCTACAAATTCAGGCCCGCCGCATCGCCAATTCCAACAATTCGGATACCGGCAGCGATGACGTTTCGCAAGTCAGGATCAGCAGTTGCGACAAGCTTGCGCCAAACGCCCTGATCCGCTAGGCGAACGCTGGATAAATGCAGGAGTTCGTCATGTTTGAGATCATGATCTGGGGCGGTGCGGCTCTTTCGCTGGCAGGGTTGGCAGGGCTGATCTGGTGCATCTTCCGGGTTGCACGCGCCCGCAGGGCGGGGCTCAGCGAAACCGAACTCCGCGCAGCCGTGGCTGCGGTTCTGCCCCTCAACCTTGGGGCACTTTGTCTGTCCGTCATTGGTTTGATGCTTGTCGTGGTTGGCGTGATCCTTAGCTGATCACGCCGGTGCCGCCCCCACAGATCAGAGCGGCATATTGTCAAAGCGGCTTTCAATAGCCTCGTCCAGCAGAACCGCGTTGAGATTGCGAAGACGTGCCGGAACATGTTGTCCGCTACGATCGAGACGTTCCAGCACGCGGCTAAGCTGAGGCTGCAACTCAAGCCGTTTAGCCCCTCTTGATGCGACAATGGTCGCTTCCAGTTGCCGTGCGGTCTGAGATAGTTCCTGATCGGTCATGTCTTCCTCCCCTTTTAACATTTGCCTTGCCCCTCCTCTGGCAAACCTCATGTCGCCTGCACCTTAGCATAGCGGTTTGAGATTTCGCGCCTTGATTTGTGACGCGCTGCGCATCGGCGAAATCCCGGCTATAAGGCGATATACTACAAAGTATTAACGGACCTTTAATCGGAATTCGCGAGGTGACGCCACCCCGCGTCAGCGCTTTAAATTTCACCATGCGCCGAATCATGGTTGAAACATATTCACAAAATAATATATGTTTGACGAAAGATGGAGATCGCTCATGAAACCTGACGTTACCGCCTTTTTTGACGAAGCAACGAACACAGTATCTTACGTGGTCCGCGACCCTAGTGGCAGCGCCTGTGCGATAATCGACAGCGTACTCGATTTCGACAATGCGGCGGCCCGGACGGACACCAGCTCGGCTGACAAGATTATCGAATTCGTGCGCAGCAACGGCCTGTCGACGGAGTGGATTCTCGAAAGCCACGTTCACGCCGACCATCTGTCCGCCGCGCCCTATCTTCAGGACAAGCTTGGTGGCAAGATCGGTATCGGTGCCAACATCACCACGGTTCAGGAAACCTTCGGCAAAGTCTTCAACGAAGGCACGGAATTCCAGCGTGATGGTTCGCAATTCGACCAGTTGTTCGAAGATGGTGACAGTTTCCATGTTGGCCAGATGCGGGGCGATGTGCTCCACACCCCAGGCCACACTCCCGCCTGTCTTACTTACGTGATCGGTGACGCCGCCTTTGTCGGCGATACCCTGTTCATGCCAGACTACGGAACGGCGCGTTGCGACTTTCCGGGCGGTTCGTCGGAAACGCTCTATAAGTCCATCCAGAAGATCCTCGCTCTTCCGGATGAAACCCGGATTTTCGTAGGCCATGACTACAAGGCGCAGGGACGAGATTACTATGCTTGGGAAACGACGGTGGGTGAGCAGAAAGAGCTGAACATCCACATCGGGCATGGCCGAAAACTGGAAGACTTCAGGAAACTGCGCGACGACCGGGATGCAACGCTGGGCATGCCCCGCCTGATCCTGCCTTCGATTCAGGTGAATATGCGGGCAGGCAACATGCCAGAGCCCGAACCGAATGGCGACATCATGCTGAAACTGCCGCTGAACAAGCTTTGAGCGCGATTAACTGGAAAGTACGATCATGATTACAGACTGGATCTGGGGCCTCTTGGGTGGCCTGATGATAGGCGCGGCTGGCGCTGTTTACTTGCTGGGAAACGGGCGCATCATGGGCGCTAGCGGCATCATAGGCAGAATTGTCGATGCCAAGGGGTCTCAGGCACTCGAGGCCGCCGCCTTTGTCGCGGCCATGATCGCGGCTCCCGCGGTGATCGCTTTGGTCTGGCTTCCCGGGACCGAGACTCACCTCACCAGTGACTGGCTGGTCATTGCTGTTGCGGGGCTTTTGGTAGGTCTTGGCACGAGAATCGCAAACGGCTGCACCTCGGGGCATGGCGTCTGCGGCATGTCGCGTCTTTCCCCCCGCGGGATCGTTGCCACCTTGGTGTTCATGGCATCCGGCATCGCGACCGTCGCCATCTTCCGTCATGTTCTGGAGATCATCTGATGCGCATTTTCTTCGCAATACTCTCGGGCGGGCTTTTTGGTGCCGGCCTCCTGCTTTCCGGCATGACCGACACGAACAAGGTCCAGGGTTTTCTCGACCTCTTTGGCAACTGGGACCCCACGCTTGCCTTCGTGATGGGCGGCGCGATGATCCCCATGGCGATTGCCTGGCAGATGACCAAGTCCCGCACTCCGGTCATTGGCGGATCTTTTCCGGAAATGCCTGCGACTGAATTTGACCGTCGCCTGATCACCGGTTCCGTTCTGTTCGGACTTGGCTGGGGTCTCGCGGGGCTGTGCCCCGGCCCGGCCATCGCTTCGCTGACCTATGGCGGCACGGGCGGGTTCCTGTTTCTGGCCGCAATGCTGATTGGAATGCGCCTCGCTCCGACCGCGTCGCGGTATCTGGACAGCCGTTCCGCCGCAGCGTAAGGATCGACGCCATGGATGCACGTAAAATTACCGACCGCTATCACGTTTCCCCCCAGATCGATCCCGAGGATGCTCAGGCTATCGCGGACGCAGGATACAGCACGATCATCTGCAACCGGCCCGATGGCGAAGTTCCTCCGTCGCATCAATCGGCTGCCGTAAAAGCGGCGGCCGAAGCGGCAGGGCTCAAGTTCGAGGTTCTCGAACTGACCCACCAGACGATGACCCCCGAAAACGTGGCGCGGCAACGCGCCATGATCGAAGCATCGGAAGGTCCCGTTCTGGCCTATTGCGCGTCCGGGACCAGATGCTCGGTGATCTGGGCACTCAGCCAGGCCGGTACGCGCCCGACGGACGAAATCCTGTCGGCCACCAGCAACGCTGGCTATCAGCTTGATCATCTGCGGCCCATGCTGGATCAGATTGCCCAGAGCAAGGCCTAGGCCAATCTAAGTCTCGGGGAATTTGATCTCGGGCAGATCGTCTTCCTCGTCCAGAGACAGACCCGCGAGCGCTGAAATTTCGGCAGCGGCATCCTCGGTGCTCATATCGGGCAATTCCGCTTCATCGTCGAAACCGGCCATTGGCGGAAAATCCATCTCTTCAGGTACGGAAGGCAGGCTGCCCGGCTCAGGCAGGTCCCCCATCGGCGGCATGTCCGGCATGGTAGGCATCGCATCAGTACCCGGCAGGTCCTGCAGACCTCCCAATCCGCCCTCTTCGGATGTGCCCGGCATATCCGGCAGCGCGGGCATGTCCAGCGTTAGCCCAAGGTCGTCCCCACCCGCCATCAGGTTATCGGATTCGAAACCGGGGCCTTCTTCGACATGGCGCAGCTGCTGCTGGGACGGACAGTTAACCCGGACAGCTTTCCACCCGCCGGCCTGCCCCAGATGAGCCGTGGCAATCTTTTTGCCTTCGATACTTAGCAGTTCCACTGCTTCCATACGTGGGTCGACTAACGGAACGAGGTCGTCCGGCTTAAGCTCGTTCAGCTCCTTGAGCGAAAGCTTTAGGCGGGCGATCACCACCTTGAGCTCTGCAGTCGCGCCTCCCACTGCGCGCTCCATCTTTTCCGACACGGCAGGCTCAGAGGTTACGTCTTTCTGCGCGGCTTCAACTTCGTCCGGCAGCACCAGAGTCATCGCCCCTTGGCGCACACCTGCGGCAAAATCGAGCTGAAGCTCAAAGATGCGGAATTTCTCTGCATCGACAGCTAAAGTGAGGGATCGAAGATTGGCTGTCATCGCCCCAAACCGAAACCCTTCGAGACATTTCTTATCCGGTTCGAAATCGCAAAGATCGGTAGAACGTTTGATCAGCGCGTCCACCAGCGGCGCCATCATGGCCGCGTCGGTGCCAGTAAAGGGCCGATCGCCAGGGTCGGCATCCGTTACCCTTCCCATTGTCTGTTGCTGGGTCAATGCGGCAAGGCTGCTCCGGTCGACGCAGATTGCACCGGTCGCCCCCATCGGCCCGTCGAGCAGCAACAACATACGTTCTTCATCAACGTGATCGCCAAGTTGCTCCTGCCCGGCACGGGCCTGTGTCGCGCCGATGATGGCGATAGGCAACCCGAACTCATCCCGCGCCGCCCGTGCAAGCCCAAGCCGCAAGGCACGTAACGCGGTGCGCCCCTCAATCTTGGGATCGTCGCGACCTGCGGCCACCTTGCGATGAATGATTGACTCCGGTGTGGCTGTCATTGCCTCCGACCTGCCGATTGGCGTTACCCCGTCACCGGGTCTAAGCAGGTATCGTTACCATTAACTTTACACCGCCCTCTTCAGCCTGCGTTTTCTCCTTTAGTCGGCAGCGTCACCCGAAAACCTGCCCCCGCCTCTCCTGGCAAATACACGACATCTCCGCCAAGGCGCTGCATGATCTCCCGGCAAATGGCGAGCCCCAAACCCGCGCCCCCCGCTTTCTCCGCACTCACCCGGGCGAATTTCTCAAAGACCATCGCCTGTGCTTCGGCGGGGATGCCCGATCCGTTGTCGACCATGTCCACAATCACTGTGTTCTCTTCCGTCCTTGCCATGATCCTCAGATCTGGCTGCTCGGCATCGCAGTATTTCAGGGCATTCGTGATGAGGTTGATGAAAACCTGCGCCAAACGGTCCAGATCCGAATAAAGCGGAATACGCTCAGAGTCTTCGTCGCGTATGACATCAAGGCTCCCGTCCGCCCCGGCGAGAGCCGAAACGATGGAATGGTCGAGAACATCCTTCACGTTGCCCGGTCGCATGTTAAGGCTGACCTGCCCGCTTTCCAGAACGCTGAGATCAAGCAGATCGTTCAGCAGCCGGGTCAGGCGCAGTGCCTCGTCATGGATAATCGTCGCGTATTTCCGCTTGTCCGCCTCATCGAGATCGGAGGCGTCTCGAAGTATTTCGGAAAAAGCCCTGATCGACGTCATCGGCGTGCGCAACTCGTGGCTCACCTGACTAAGGAACGTGTCTTTCTGAAGCGATATCTGCGTCAGCTTTTCGTTTGCTTCTCTCAGCTTGCGGGCCGTCCGGCTTAATTCTTCGGACTGCACCTCAAGCTGCGACGAATACTCCAGCATCTGCGCGGATTCATCCGCCACCGCCAAGAGATCCTGCACCGAGACCGAGCTTCCCCCAACAATCTGACCGATCATCGCATGGGCGGTTGCCGCCCCAACCGATCCGGCGAGCTGCCGCTCCAAACGTTCAAGAAACTCCGGCGTCGGTTCGGGTAAATGCCCATACTCACCCTGAAGCGCCGCTTCGCGTTGAAACAGGTCGCGCGCATCCTGCGTCCCGAGGATACGCTGTGTCATGACCATCAGATCTTCGCTCTGCGCGACTGATCCGGTCCACCCGCGCGGACCAGCTGAATGTTCAAAGACGTTCACGAACTGCGCGCCCTGAAGGCGCTCCACCGGGTTCGGGAAACTCGCCACCGATACGATGAAAAACGCCAGCGTGTTCAGCGTCAGGCTCCACAGCACGCAATGTTCGATTGGATCCATTCCCGTGATTGAAAAAAGCGCATGGGGTCTCAGGGCCGCGATGCCGAACAGCCCCTGCTCCATCACGTGCTGAGGAAGTAGCCCCGATCCGAGCCCAGGCAGCAGCAGCGAGAACATCCAAATACCGAAACCCACACTCAGCCCTGCAATAGCGCCAAGCCGGGTTGCACCGCGCCAGAAAAGCCCGCCCACCAAAGCCGGCAATATTTGCGCGATCCCGGCAAAAGAAATCAGCCCGATCGATGCCAGCGCTGCGCCGCCGCCCGACATCTCGTAATAGGCAACGCCCAGTAGCATTATAGCGCCAATGGAAACCCGGCGGGACAAAAGCACGATCTTGCGAACGTCGCCGGACTGGGACGCCTGCTGCGTCTGTGAAGAGAGCCAGATCGGCATCACAATCTGGTTCGATACCATCGTCGAAAGCGCCATCGCCGCTACGATCACCATCGATGTCGCCGAAGAAAATCCGCCGAGGAAGGATAGCATTGCAAGGCCTTCCCTGCCCTGACTCAGCGGAATGGTCAGCACGAAAAGGTCCGGGTTCGCCCCCGTCGGCATCAACTCCAGCCCAATGGCCGCAATCGGCACGACAAACAGGCTCATCAGCAATAAGTAAAGCGGAAAGGCCCAGGCCGCCGTTCTCAGATGCCGTTCGTCATCGTTTTCGACGACCATGACTTGGAACATGCGCGGCAGGCAGACAAAGGCTGCCGCCGCAAGAAAGGTGATCGACGCCCAGCGCCCTCCGTCCACCTGCCACTGGCCGATCTCGGATGCATCGATGCGCGCCATGGTCGCGGCTACCCCGCCGGACACCTGCCAGACGACAAAAACGCCAACCGCCAAAAGTGCCACCAGCTTGACCACGGCTTCGATGGCGATTGCCATGACGACGCCATGGTGGCGTTCATTCGCATCCAGATTGCGCGTGCCGAACAGGATAGCGAAAACGGCCAGCCCTGCCGCCACCCAGATGACAGTGGCGCCCACCCTGTCATCTGACCCCGGGTCAGCATCTGCGAAAATCGAAAACGACAGGGTAATCGATTGCAGTTGCAGGGAAATATAGGGCGTCACCCCGATCACGGCGAGGATCGTGACCCCGATGGCAAGCGTATTCGACTTGCCGTACCGTGACGACAGAAGGTCGGCGATAGAGGTCACCCTGTGGCTACGTCCGATCCGAACCAGCTTGCGCAGCCCCCACCACCATCCGATCATCACCAGCGTGGGACCAAGATAGATCGTGACGAATTCCAACCCGGATCGGGCGGCGTATCCAACCGCCCCGTAAAACGTCCAGGCGGTACAGTAGATCGACAGCGACAGGGTGTAGATCAAAGGCGAACGCAGCCAGGTACTGCGCCCGCGTGCGGCCAGCCTGTCGGCCACGAAGGCTACGAGAAAAAGCAGGATTACATAGCAGAAACATACCGATAGCAGCAGGTTCAGCGATGCCATCAGTCGATCTCACGTTGGTCCGATTGCGCCCAGCTCCTTGTCACAAGGCCAAACAGCGCGATGGCAAGGATCAGGCCGCCCCAGACGCCGAACAGGTAGAGTATCGCGCTCGAGGTCTGGACCTGTTCGCTCTCGTCCCCCACCGGCCAAAGCAACGGCACCATAAACAATCCGGCCCCGAATATCGGCATCAACCGCGCAACTTCGCTCAGGCGGCGGCGGCGGTAACTCTGCCGTTCGAGAAACAGCGTCGGCCCCCGAGGGGTCTCGCCTCCCCGCCGTTCACTCATGAACGAGAGGCCTGCGCCACGAGATCGCGAACCGCCGTCAGCACTTCGGTATTCGAAAAGGGTTTTGTCATGAAACGGCTGACGCCGGCCTTTTCAGCCATGTCCCGATCCCGCGACTGCCCCCGCGCCGTCAGCATCAGCACAGGCAGCCCGGCCAGTTCGACGATCTCACGCAGGTCCCGCAGAATATCCATACCGCTTCTGCCCGGAAGCATCATATCAAGGATAACAAGATCGGGCTTGGCCTCTTGCACCACCTCCACAGCATTCGTCCCGTCAGAATGCGTGTTCACGTCCCATCCGTCCCGCGTCAGCAGGAAACGTATCGCTTCGATGATGTTTGGCTCATCCTCGATCAGCAAGACTCTTCGGCTCATTGATCGTCACTCCTCCCCAAGTGCTGCGCAGTTCTGCGCCGATCAAGCAATAAATTGCCGTTTTTTCTGCAACTCTAGGCAAGCTTCCTCGGGCTTGTCAAAAGTCTTGACGCAAAACCGAAGGTTCACGTCGCGCAATGCAGCGCTGTCTCGGGCATACGCGGCACGTACTTCCCAGTCGAACCGTACCGCTTGCCGGTTCTTCATCGCCGGGCTTTGGCAAAATGAGCATGACAGAATGATACAAGGGATTCTCCGTCAGGTCCGGCGTATTGACGGGCCAGGACTGGGCGTAACAAGTAAATCCGGCGCCGCTTCGGCCGGCCTGAACCACATCCCGCCGCAAGGCGACCAAGGGGCGGTTCAGCGCAAGGAACAAAGGCCAGAGCGGACAAGGCACACCGAACCGCGGCATGGCAAACCCCTCGACGTTCTTGCGCAGCAGCATCCCCCCCGAACTGTCACAAATCACAAGACCCGCCCCTTGCGGCACAACCGTTTCTGGCATCGCCGCGATGCGCCGCAAGACTTCGGGTATGCCTGCCCCGAATTCACCAGCCAGCAACGCCGGATCGGGCCCGAACTTTGCGCAGGCTTCGGAAAACGGCTCCAGCGGCAAAGCAAGGGCGTCCGAGCTGTATTGCCTCAGGAAATCCACCGCGATCCGTCGCGACGCGCGCGAGGCCAGCTCGGATCTTCCCTCGACCATTTCTTCCGGCGTCTTTAGCCCCTCTTCCAGTTCCGGAAAATGATAGCCCTGCGCGGCACAGAATGCTTCGGCTTCCTCGCGAGGGATACTGCCGGGGTTCTCGCTCCGATCGCTTTCATCCAGATAGGAAACAAGTGTCTTGCTGCTTTCGGCCAGTCGCAGGCTGTCTTCGTTCAGGTTGCGGTGAAAACGGTCACGCCATTTCGCCTCAAGATCGCCCGTTTCGGCAAGGATCGAAGCCGTCGACCGGATCGACGCCGCAGTTGAAAGCACCTCGTGCAGCGAAGCGGCAAGGTCCGGGTCATGAGACAACCGGTCCGACAGGATATCAACGGTGCGCTCGAGCGACGCGATCCTGCGATGCGACTGCGCAAGAACCTGCGCCCAGCCCGGAAACCGACCTGCGAATTCATCGACCCTTTCGGTTTCCGCCTGCACCTTGTCCGCATCCGCCGCCGCCTCACGGAGGGTCGAGATCAGCGCCGCCTCCGCCCCTTCCGAAAGCATAGAGGGTTCGACCCCCAGTACATGGGCTATATTGACAAGCAGTTTGCCACCGATTCTGCGGCGGTTGTGTTCAATGAGATTAAGATATGAGGCAGAAATCCCGGCTTCTCGCGCCAGTTCGGCCTGACGCATTCCGGCAATCAGCCTGCGCTCGCGGATGCGCCCGCCCGTAAGAGTATCTCTTGCCACCTCCGCTCCCCCGCTTTGTCAGGCAAAATCAAGGGGTTTCTGCGCTGCAATATAAGAAATTTTACAACGACCCTCCCGCTTATGTTCATTTATTGACAAAATTATCGTTCGCAACAAGGGGTTTATTGCGAAGTTTTCGAAACTGGCCTCATATTTGATTTGCACATACGTGCCTGTGTCGCGTTCGTTGAGGAGCGTCGCGATGCGTTTTTCGAAAAGGGAGGATATTCATGTCCAAATATGATGTCACACGTCGGGGCGTGCTGAGAACCGGTGCGATAGCCGGCGCTGGCTTTGCTCTGCCGACATACCTGCGCGCTCAGGAAAGCGGTTATTTGAACGCCCCTACGGGCAGCACGGTTACACTTGGTTTCAACGTACCCCAGACCGGCCCCTATGCCGACGAGGGCGCTGACGAACTGCGCGCCTTTGAACTGGCGGTCGAGCATCTCAACGGCGAAGGCGACGGCGGCATGCTGAACACCTTCAGCTCCAAGTCGCTCAGCGGCAGCGGCATCCTCGGCAAGAAAGTCGATTTCGTCACCGGCGATACGCAGACCAAATCGGACGCCGCCCGCGCATCCGCCAAGTCGATGATCGAAAAAGACGGTGCGATCATGATTTCCGGCGGCTCGTCCTCGGGTGTGGCCGTCGCGGTTCAGGGTCTCTGCCAAGAGGCAGGCGTCATCTTCATGGCTGGCCTGACCCACTCGAACGACACCACCGGCAAGGACAAGAAGGCCAACGGTTTCCGTCACTTCTTTAACGCCTACATGTCGGCCGCCGCGCTGGCGCCGGTTCTCAAGAACCTCTACGGCGACGACCGCCGCGCCTATCACCTGACGGCCGACTACACCTGGGGCTGGACCCAACAGGAATCCATCGCCGCAGCGACCGAGGCAATGGGCTGGGAAACCGTCAACAACGTGCTGACGCCGCTGGCCTCGACGGACTTCTCGTCCTACATCGCGCCGGTGCTGAACTCTGGTGCAGACGTGCTGGTTCTCAACCATTACGGCGGCAACATGGTCAACTCTCTGACCAACGCCGTCCAGTTCGGTCTGCGTGAAAAGCAAGCCAACGGCAAGAACTTCGAGATCGTCGTGCCGCTCTACTCCGAGCTGATGGCGAAAGGCGCTGGCAAGAACATCGCGGGCATCGTCGGATCCCAGAACTGGGACTGGAAACTCGAAAACGAAATGGGCGACAAATACGCCGGGACCAACGCTTTCGTTAAATCCTTCGGCGAGAAATACGGCTTCCCGCCGTCGCAGGCCGCTCAGACTTGCTATGCGCAGACGCTGCTCTATGCAGATGCGGCCGAGCGTGCAGGCACTTTCAACCCCTGCGGCATTGCCGAAGCCCTGGCCGGCTACGAATTCGACGGCCTCGGCAACGGCCCGACCACCTACCGTGCCGAAGACCACCAGTGCTTCAAGGACGTTGTCGTCGTGAAGGGCGCAGCCGATCCCGAGGACGAATTCAACCTTGTGGAAATCGTCGAAGTCACACCGGTCGAGCAGGTCACCTACGCGCCCGACCACCCGATGTTCGCCGGCGGCGAACTGGGTCAGTGCAACCCCGGCGCATAAGAACCGGACCGCATTGTTCAGGGCGGGTTTCAGCCCGCCCTGACGCGCTGACTGGCCGGCAGTGCGCGAAAGCCGCCTACCGCGCGATCAATGATAAGTAACCATTGGGGGCAACGTCATGGACGCCATCATCCTTCAACTACTCAACGGGTTGGACAAAGGGTCCGCCTATGCGCTGATCGCGCTTGGCCTGACTCTCATCTTCGGCACGTTGGGGGTCGTCAACTTCGCTCATGGCGCGATCTTCATGATTGGCGCTTTCTGCGCCGTTACGCTGAGCAAACTCTTCAACCTCAGCCATAAATCGTCGGAACCCTCGGGAACCGACTTCCTTGGCAATCCGAAATACGAAGACATCCTCTACGTAAAGGACTGGTTCGGAGAGAGCTTCGGGTCCTGGATGATCGACTGGTCGGTACCGCTGGCTGTGCTCTTTGCGATCCCGATCATGGTCGGCCTCGGTTTCATCATGGAACGTGGCCTCATCAAGCATTTCTACAAGCGGCCCCACGCGGACCAGATCCTCGTGACCTTTGGCCTTGCCATCGTGCTTCAGGAGATCATCAAGTATTTCTACGGTGCCAACCCGATCCCGACGACCGCCCCCGAGGCGTTTCGTGGCAGCTTCGACTTCGGTGTGCTGCTCGGCTTTGATCCGAATGCCATCATCTACCCCTACTGGCGACTGGTCTATTTCGGGTTCTCCGCCCTGATCATCGGCGCGGTCTTTGCCTTCCTGCAATTCACGACCTTCGGCATGGTGGTGCGCGCGGGCATGGCAGATCGTGAAACGGTTGGCCTTCTGGGCATCAACATCAACCGTCGCTTTACCATCATGTTCGGCATCGCCGCCGCTGTCGCGGGGCTCGCAGGCGTCATGTACGCACCGATTAACTCCCCCAACTACCACATGGGAATGGACTTCCTCGTGCTGAGCTTCGTGGTGGTCGTGGTCGGCGGCATGGGCTCCCTGCCCGGCGCCGTGCTGGCCGGTTTCCTGCTTGGTATACTCGAAAGCTTTGCCTCGATGAACGAGGTCAAGAACGTCCTGCCCGGCATCGACCAGATCATCATCTATCTTGTTGCCATCATTATCTTGCTGACACGTCCGCGTGGCCTGATGGGTCGCCGTGGCGTGATGGAGGAATAAGCCCATGCTCGGTCTCACCGCCAAGGATACGACGCTGCTGATCATCGTGGCCGTCCTGACCCTCTTCGCACCGTTCATCCTGAACCCGTTTCCCACCGACAGCGCGATGGCGCAGTTCAACGCGGGCTATCCCGACCTGATGCAGCGTTTCGTGATCTTCGGGATCTTTGCCATCGGCTTCAACATTCTCTTCGGCCTGACCGGCTATCTCAGCTTCGGTCACGCCGCTTTCCTCGGGGTTGGCAGCTATTCCGCCGTCTGGATGATGAAACTGCTGACGATGAACGTGATCCCCGCGATCGTCCTTTCGGTCATCGTCGCCGGTCTGTTTTCGGTCGTCATCGGTTACATCTCGCTGCGCCGTTCGGGGATCTATTTCTCGATTCTGACGCTCGCCTTTGCGCAGATGTCTTACAACCTCGCCTACTCGGTGCTGACCCCGGTCACCAACGGTGAGACCGGCCTCCAGATCGCCCTTGACGATCCGCGCATCCTCGACGGCGCCAACGCACCTCAATACCCGAACCTCTTCGGTACCGAGATGAATGACGCGGTGACCATGGCGCTTGGACCCTGGGCCTTTACCTTCTCGGTCGGCTACTATGTCTGCGCGATCATCATGATGCTGGCCTTCTACCTGTCGATCCGCATCTTCCGCTCGCCTTTCGGCATGATGCTGCGTGCGGTCAAATCCAACCAGCAGCGGATGAACTACACCGGCCTCAACACCCGCCCCTACACGCTGGCTGCCTTTGTCATCTCGGGCATGTATGCCGGTCTTGCCGGGGGACTCATGGCCTCGATGGACCCGCTGGCCGGGGCCGAACGGATGCAATGGACGGCAAGTGGTGAAGTCGTGCTGATGACCATTCTCGGCGGCGCGGGCACTCTGATTGGTCCGGTCGTGGGCGCAGGTTTCATCAAGTATTTCGAGAACATCTTCTCGAAGATCAACGACTCCATCCTGCACCAGTGGTTCTCCTTCATGCCAGAAGGCATCGAGGACCTGCTTGTCTTCCTCGTCCATCCGTTCATTGGCAAGGGCTGGCACCTCACCCTTGGCCTGCTGTTCATGCTGGTTGTGATCTTCCTGCCGGGCGGCCTTGTCGAAGGCGGTCAGCGCCTCAGCCGGATGTTCGGTCGCAAAGCCAAGACCTCGGACGAAAAGACCGACGGCAAAACCTCTCCCGCCGAATAAGGAGCGCATCATGGGTATTCTTGAAATCAAGAACGTCAACAAGCGCTTCGGCGGTTTGCAGGCACTTGGCAACGTCAACCTCTCGGTCGCGGAAAACACCGTTCACGCGATCATCGGCCCGAACGGCGCAGGCAAATCCACGCTCCTCAACTGCCTCGTCGGCAAACTGATCCCGGATACCGGGTCGGTCATGTTCGACGGGCAGTCGGTGCTGGGCCGCGCGCCCTACGAGATCAACCAGATGGGGATTAGCCGCGTGTTCCAGACGCCCGAGATCTTTGGTGATCTGACGGTTATGGAGAACATGCTCATCCCCTGTTTTGCCAAGCGCGACGGGTCGTTCGAGATGAACGCGCTGTCAACCATGTCAAAGCAACGCGACATCATGGAAAAGGCCGAACAGATGCTGGTCGACATGAATATGGCGGACAAGCGTCACATGCATGCGGCCTCCATGTCGCGCGGCGACAAGCGTCGTCTCGAAATCGGGATGTGCCTCAGCCAGGAACCTCGCCTGCTCTTGCTGGACGAACCGACGGCAGGCATGGCCCGTGCCGACACAAACAACACCATCGACCTGCTCAAGCAGATCAAGGCGGAACGCGACATCACCATCGCGATCATCGAACATGACATGCACGTTGTGTTCAGCCTCGCGGAACGCATCACCGTTCTGGCGCAGGGCACACCGCTGGTCGAAGACACACCGGAAAAAATCAAAGGCCACCCCAAGGTACGCGAAGCCTACCTTGGCGAGAGCGCATAAGGAGAAGACCTCATGAACGTCAAACCGGACTTTTCCAAACACGCCAATCAGGCTGAAACCGCCCCCGCCTTCCTGTCGGTCTGGGACGTGCACGCCTATTACGGCGAGAGCTACATCGTCCAGGGAGTCAACTTCAACGTCCACGAAGGCGAGATCCTCGCCCTTCTGGGCCGCAACGGCGCAGGCAAGACATCGACGCTGCGCGCGATTGCCCGGCTTGGCGATCCGGAAATCAAAAAGGGGGAAATCTGGCTCGACCACCAGCCGCTGCACAACATGTCCAGCTATCAGGCGGCCACCGCCGGGCTTGGTCTGGTCCCCGAAGATCGCCGGATCATCCCCGGACTCACGGTCGAGGAAAACCTGCAACTGGCGCAGATTGCGCCGCCAATCGGCTGGTCGATCGAACGGGTCTATGACCTGTTCCCACGTTTGGGCGAACGTCGCCGTCAGGAAGGCGTGACGCTTTCGGGCGGCGAACAGCAGATGCTCGCAATCGCCCGGGCGCTCTGCCGCGACATCAAGGTTCTGCTTCTCGACGAACCCTACGAGGGCCTTGCCCCTGTGATCGTCGATGAAATCGAGAAGACCCTGATTACCATCAAGGAACTGGGCATCACCACGGTGATTGTCGAGCAGAATGCCGTACGGGCGCTGGAACTGGCCGACCGGTCCGTTATCCTCGACACCGGCAGTGTCGTCTTCGACGGCTCCGCCGCCGAGGTTCTCCAGAACAAGGAACTGCGCGAGGAATACCTCGCAATCTGAATGCGGCCTTCCCTGCCATACCGGCAGGTCCCGTTTATAATCAAATCGATCTCATTTTGGCGTCCCGGGCGGGGCGCCATTTTCATTTCGTTAACTCTCTGCGGTCAGAGTAACAAACGGGTGAGGGCTCCAAACCGATGATGGAGCAATCAAATGCAAATATCGTATGGCGTTCCTATCTTGGCCCCACAGACCACGGGCCATCCCGCAGGGTTACCGGCTGACGCGCCACCGCCGGACACCGACAAAAAAGTGCCCGAGGCTTCCGCCAAGTCCGAAAGCGACAGTACCAGCTCGCGCAACACCTCGAGCGAGGAAAGCACGCCTCCAACCGCGATGCAGCGGAAGATCATGGAGATACTGGAACAGCAGGCCGAAGAACTAACCTAGCGAATCTTTCCTATTTCTCTGTCATATTGCGGCCGAACGGCGACCCGGGCGTCACCCGTTTCCTTGACCTCGCGCATAGGAACGGTGCCCCGGGTAGAATACGTTGACGACCCACAGCGCCCAGGCTGACACCCTATAAAGCCACGCGCATGTCTCGGATCCCGTCCGTGGCGGACGGTTAACACGCCCGCCTGCAAGGAAATTCTCGCCCGAACTGTCCCGGCGTTACACGCGCGTGCGGGTTTTTTCCGGCTGGTCGCCCCCTGCACTGACATGCGCGAATTCATGGTTGCGCAAACTTATTCCGGGTCAAGGACGCTTTTCACCCCTTTGGTCATGCCCTATAAGCGGGCATCAGTGAAAGGCCCGCGCCAGACAGGCCGTGCAGAACCGGTCGAGGAAACCATGACAGAACAGAAACACGACTCGGACGTGGCGTTTATCAAAGCCCTCGCGGAATTGCTCCGTGAAAACGATCTGACCGAGCTACAAGTAAAACGCGAATACGGCGAAGACGATACGCTAAACGTGCGCGTCAGCCGCATGCAACCGGCCCCCGCCGCAGTTGCCGCTCCCGCCCCGGCACCCGTCGCCGCTCCAGCCAGCGCACCTGCGGCTGCACCTGCTGCAGCTCCGGCCGCCCCCGAAGCAAGCGAAGATCCCGCAAGCCATCCCGGCGCGGTGACCTCGCCAATGGTCGGTACGGTCTATATGCAGCCCGAACCCGGTGCGCCCGCATTCATCACCGTCGGCGCAAGCGTTTCCGAAGGCGACACCCTGCTGATCGTCGAAGCCATGAAGACGATGAATCATATCCCCGCGCCCCGCGCCGGTACGATCAAGCGCATCCTCGTCGAGGATGGTGCCGCGATCGAATATGGAACCCCCCTTGTGATTATCGAATAAGGCTTTCAGATGTTTGACAAAATCCTGATTGCCAACCGCGGAGAAATCGCCCTGCGCGTGGTGCGTGCCGCCCGCGAAATGGGGATTGCCACCGTCGCGGTGCATTCGACTGCCGACAGCGACGCGATGCATGTGCGCATGGCCGATGAATCGATCTGCATCGGCCCGCCGCCCAGCCCGCAAAGCTATCTCTCGATCCCGGCGATCATGTCGGCCTGCGAAATCACCGGCGCACAGGCGATCCACCCCGGCTACGGCTTTCTCTCCGAGAACGCCAATTTTGTGCAGATCGTCGAAGACCACGACATCGCCTTTATCGGCCCGACTGCCGAACACATCCGGATCATGGGCGACAAGATCACGGCCAAGGACACGATGAAGGCGCTCGGCGTGCCTTGCGTACCCGGCAGTGACGGCGGCGTCCCCGATCTTGCGACCGCCAAGAAAATCGGCGACGAAATCGGCTACCCGGTCATCATCAAGGCGACCGCCGGTGGCGGCGGCAAGGGCATGAAAGTAGCCCAGAACGCCGCTGACATGGAACGCGCTTTTCAGACCGCCCGCGCCGAAGGAAAATCGAACTTCGGCAACGACGAAGTCTATATCGAGAAATACCTGACCACACCGCGCCACATCGAAATTCAGGTGTTCGGCGACGGCAAGGGCAAGGCCGTGCACCTTGGCGAACGTGACTGTTCGCTACAGCGCCGCCACCAGAAGGTCTTTGAAGAGGCCCCCGGCCCGACCATCACCGCCGAAGAACGCGCGCGTATCGGCAAGGTCTGCGCCGACGCCGTGGCCAAGATCAACTATGCCGGTGCGGGTACGATCGAATTTCTCTATGAGAATGGTGAGTTCTACTTCATCGAAATGAATACCCGGCTACAGGTCGAACACCCGGTGACCGAGGCGATCTTTGGCGTCGACCTCGTGCGCGAACAGATCCGCGTTGCCGCCGGACTGCCGATGTCCTTCACGCAGGATGATCTGACGATCAACGGGCATGCGATCGAAGTGCGTATCAACGCCGAGCGGCTTCCGAACTTTTCGCCCTGCCCCGGCAAGATCACCCAGTATCATTCGCCCGGTGGCCTCGGGGTACGGATCGATTCAGCGCTCTACGATGGCTATTCGATCCCGCCCTATTACGACAGCCTGATCGGCAAGCTGATCGTGCATGGCCGCGACCGTCCCGAGGCGCTGGCGCGCCTGAACCGTGCCCTGTCCGAGCTTATCGTGGACGGCGTCGACACGACGATCCCGTTGTTCAATGCCCTGCTCGAGGATGCAGATATCCACAAGGGCAGCTACAACATCCACTGGCTGGAACATTGGCTGGAGACGAAACTCGCCGACGGGTGATCACGGCATCACCCGTACCGGGCTCAATCTGGTACCTGTCCAACCATGAGACTGACTCCGGAACTCCTTCTTGAAGGCTATTCCATCGGTATCTTCCCCATGGCCGAGCACCGGGAAGATACCGATGTTTTCTGGGTCGACCCCAAGCGTCGTGGCATCATTCCGCTCGACGGCTTCCGGATTTCGCGCTCGCTTGCACGCAAGATGCGCCGCACCCCCTTTCGGATCTCGACCGATGAGGATTTCGCCGGGGTGGTCGATGGCTGCGCAGATCGGGCCGAAACTTGGATCAACGCTGACATCCGGGAACAATACCTCACGCTTCACCGCAAAAACCACGCGCATTCCCTTGAAGTCTGGGAAGATCAGGAGCTTGTCGGCGGCGTCTACGGGGTGGTGCTTGGCTCGGCCTTCTTCGGCGAAAGCATGTTTTCCCGTCGTACCGATGCCTCCAAGATCGCGCTTGCCTATCTCGTGGACCGGCTGCGCGAGGGCGGTTTCACGCTGTTCGACACACAGTTCAGCACCGCTCATCTCGCATCACTCGGCGGGCAGGAAATCAGCCGCGCCGCCTATCACCGAATGCTAAGAGACGCCGTGCGCCGCGAGGCGGATTTCACCGCCCCCCAGATCCCGTCCGCTCAGGACGTGATACAGCGCAATACCCAGATATCGTAGCGGCTGTGATCCAGCGCGTTCAGCGCCGGGGCAGAGGCAACCATCCAGCCCCGGAACGCGACGCTGGCTTTCTCGGGTTCGTGGATCGTCAGATAGGCATAGGCATCGCCTGTCGGGTTATCCGTGGGATAGCGGCAATCGGCAAGCTCGACTTCCATGCCAAAAACGGCGCGACCGCCCCCGGAAAAGATTTCCACATCGACCGTCTGGCCGTTCACCTTGTCGAGCCCACGCAGAACCGCCCCCTGCCCCGAGGTCACCTGAACCCGATCCTGAAGGTGGGCCTCGCCCGGCAGTACAAAGGCCAGCAGCGCTGCGGCGAAAAGTCGGATCACTCTTCCGAGTCCCCTCCGCTGCCGGCAACGAACTGCACGAGCAGCGAAATCAGGCTGACGGCGCCCTGAGTGTCCTCGATCTCATCGCCCGGCGCGAAATAATCGAAAGAACCGCCCGGATTGATCTCGACGAAGTTACCGCCCAAAAGCCCCTCGGAAGCGACGATAGCCGCGCTGTCATCTGGGATTTCAATGCCTTCCCGTACCGAGATGGTCGTCACGGCACGGTAGGTCTGCGTGTCGAGCTCGACGCCGGAAACGGCCCCGATCTTGACCCCGGCAAGACGCACATCGGTCCCGACCGAAACGCCTTCAAGCGACCGGAACGACGCGGTGAGGTCATAGCCAGCATTGGACGAACCAAGACCGGTTGTCTGGGTCGCATACAGCGCGAATGCGGCAGCACCCGCGAGAACGACGCCGCCGGTCACGACTTCGGTGATGTTGTAACTTGCCATGTTGTGCTCCGTCAGGGCGTTATTCGGGGCTCCAGGCCTCGTAGTCCTTGCGCTCGACCGGGTTCATGCGGCGGATCGAACCAGCGGGCGCATACGCCAGGTCGGTGCCGGTCAGGTTTTCCTGGTGCGGCTTTTCCCAGACCTTGTGAACAAGGGGCTTGTCGGTCGGCGGCTGCTTCCACGTCCGGTGCAGCCAGCCGTGCCAGTCCGGATCAACCCGGCTGGCTTCGATCTCACCATTGAAGATGACCCATCGCTTGGAGTCGTCGACGTTACGGTAGAACACGTTCCCCTGCGAATCTTCGCCCACCTTGACGCCCTTGCGCCAGGTAAAGATCTGGGTGTTGAGTGTCTGTCCGTTCCACCAGGTCACGGCCCGCAGCAATGTATTCAGGATTCCCATAGGCATCTCCGTAGGTCTTTCCGTGATATGGCTTAATTTCCCGCCGAGGTCCAGAGAATAGCCCCGATCCAGCCAAGAGGACGCACCTTGTGGCAAGGCTTGGCCAATGTTTGGCAAACAAACGTTAAAGCTTCTTTCCCGCTTTGGTTTTCGATGTGCAAAACCTGCCTAGCCTTCGCCCGGCAAAAGCGCAGTCACCTCGATTTCGATCCGATATTTCGGATCGATCAACCCGCATTCGATCATGGTCGCCACGGGTGGATTATCTCCGAACACATCGCGCAGCACTGGCCAGCAAGGTTCGAATTCTTCGCGATCCGGCAACATGTAGGTGACCCGAAGCACGTCAGCAAAAGAAGCCCCGGCTTCGGTCAGGGCGCGCCCGATAATGTTCAGCGCATCGCGGCACTGGGCAACGACGTCATCGCCCTGCCCCACCGTGCCCGCAACATGAACAAGGCCGCCAGCGACGACGGCCCTGCAATATCCGATTTTGGATTCGAATGCCCCGCCAGAATGTATCCGCCGGATGGACATTTGTTACCCGGCCGAGGCCGAGTCTTTCTCGGTATCCGCGTGGATCATCAACGGTGCGGCATCAGAAGTAACAGCCTCTTCATTGACCACCACCTCGGTCACGCTGTCGAGCCCCGGAAGGTCGAACATGGTGTCGAGCAGGATGTCCTCGAGGATCGAGCGAAGCCCGCGCGCGCCGGTTTTGCGTTCGATGGCACGCTTGGCGATGGCGGTCAGCGCATCGTCGGTAAAGGTCAGCTCGGTATCTTCCAGTTCGAACAGACGCTGGTACTGCTTGACCAGCGCGTTCTTGGGCTGGGTCAGGATGGTGACAAGTGCCTCTTCATCCAGATCCTCAAGCGTCGCGAGAACCGGCAGACGGCCAACGAATTCCGGGATCAGGCCGAATTTCAGCAGATCTTCGGGTTCGAGATCCTTGAAAACTTCTCCCACGCCGCGGTCGTCATTGTCGCGCACATCAGCACCAAAGCCCATCGCGCTCCCCTTGCCGCGCTGCGCGATGATCTTGTCCAGACCGGCAAACGCACCGCCACAGATGAACAGAATGTTCGTGGTGTCCACCTGCAGGAATTCCTGCTGCGGATGCTTGCGCCCGCCCTGCGGCGGAACGGAAGCCACGGTGCCTTCCATCAGCTTGAGCAATGCCTGCTGCACGCCCTCACCCGACACGTCGCGGGTGATCGAGGGGTTCTCGGACTTGCGCGTAATCTTGTCGACCTCGTCGATATAGACGATGCCGCGCTGCGCGCGTTCGACGTTATATTCGCTCGACTGAAGCAGCTTGAGAATGATGTTCTCAACATCCTCGCCCACGTAACCGGCTTCGGTTAGCGTGGTCGCATCGGCCATCGTGAACGGCACGTCCAGAATCCGCGCCAGCGTCTGCGCCAGCAGCGTCTTGCCGCAGCCCGTCGGGCCTATCAGCAGGATGTTGGACTTTGCCAGCTCGATGTCACTGCCCGCTTTCTGGGCATGGTTCAGACGCTTGTAGTGGTTGTGAACGGCCACGGAGAGGACCCGCTTGGCCGTCGCCTGACCGATCACGTAATCATCGAGCACATCGCAGATGTCCTTCGGGGTCGGAACCCCGTCGGTGGACTTGAGCCCTGATGCCTTGGTTTCTTCGCGGATGATGTCCATGCAGAGTTCGACGCATTCATCACAGATGAACACGGTCGGACCCGCAATCAGCTTGCGCACCTCGTGCTGGCTTTTGCCGCAAAAACTACAGTAAAGTGTGTTCTTGCTGTCGCCGCCTGAATTCGTTGCCATACTATACCTTTCGGCTTCGATAGATCATCGTCGCGCCCCGAGTTCGGGACAGGTCCACCCACTTCGCATCCAGCTTAGGACAGCCAACCGGGCACCACAATCGCAAATTATGTCGCTCGTGGGCCGGTGTTTCCGAGTGCGTCAAAAAGCGACGATATTAACTTTTGGCCTCTGCGGCCTCTTCCCGGCTCTCCACGATCTCGTCGATATGGCCCCATTCCTTGGCTTCTTCTGGGGACATGAAATTATCGCGGTCGAGCGCCTTTTCCACTGCTTTCTTGGTCTGACCCGTATGCTTGACGTAGATGTCGTACAACCGGTCCTTTAGTTTCTGTGTCTCGGCGGCGTGGATCATGATATCCGACGCCTGGCCCTGATATCCGCCCGATGGCTGGTGCACCATGATACGGCTGTTGGGCAGCGAGAACCGCATGCCCGGCGCACCGCCGGCAAGAAGAACCGACCCCATCGAGGCGGCCTGACCGATGCAAAGGGTTGAAACCTTTGGCTTAATGTACTGCATCGTATCATAAATCGACAGGCCCGACGTCACCACACCGCCCGGTGAGTTAATGTACAGGCTGATTTCCTTCGACGGGTTCTCTGCCTCGAGGTGCAGCAGCTGCGCGACGATCAGGTGGCTCATCCCGTCGTGAATAGGGCCATTGATAAAGATGATCCGCTCCTTCAGCAGGCGCGAAAAAATATCATAGGCACGTTCGCCACGGCTGGTCTGCTCAACCACCATCGGGACGAGGTTCATGTAGGTGTCAACGGGATCGAACATTTCGGTCTGCCTCTATTTATGGATCAAGCGGGAGGATACCCGACGAAGCGTCACACGAGTCTTATGCTCGCCCCGAGGGGCCTGCAAGGGGGCGCGCGCTTTCTGTTCTCCTGCGTTCGGATGAACGCATAGCTGTATGACTGCATGGTTAATTAGGTTCACGCAGAGGACACAATTATATTACTTACGCGATATTGTGCCGTCCGGACCGCCGCAAGCCGGGCCGATTGCGCAGAATCGCCCGGCTTCAGGTCTAGCCGCCCGTGACTTTCACATTGTCCCTGTCAGCGACGTGAACCGTGCCCTGCCCGGCGATATGGTTTTCGACCACATTCCAGATCGGCGGTCCTTCGGTGCCTTCGTTCACGCTGGCCCATCCGGCAACCACATAGGATTTCTCCGGGTCGATCGCCTCGCCGGTGCTCAGCAGGGTCAGGTCGGAGATCCGCTCCCCCTGTGGCTTGGAGATATCGATGGCATATGACAGACCTCCGGTCCGCACCATGTCACCACCCTGCTGGTAATAGGGATCGGGGTTAAAAATGTTATCCGCCACATCCTCCAGCACGACCTTAAGGAATTCGCCAGTCATCTCGCTGCGATAGGCCTCGGGGTAACTCATCGAGGTGACGTTCCAGATATCCTCTCGCGTGATATCCTGACCGGGGATCAGGCTCGGCCCCCAGCGCACCCCGGGGCTCAGCGCGATCTGGGCGTCCCGCTCGGACAAAAGCGCGTCGCAGATCAGATCGTCCCACGAGCCGTTGAAGTTGCCCCGCCGGTAAAGCAGCGTATCTGTCTGCCCGATCACTTCGCGCAACTCCGGTTCAAAAGGCGCGCGCTGCTCATCGATTAGCGTCGCCATCTCCGGATCGGGCGTGATGACGTCGGAAAAAACCGGGACCAGCTTGTGCTGGAAACCCATCATCTGGCCGTCCCGCACGTCGAGATCGACGCGGCTCACGAATTTCCCGTTTGAACCGGAAGCGATCAGGATGGTTTCGCCCACCAGTACCGGTTCAGGCAGCGCATCGTGGGTATGGCCGGTCAGGATCACGTCGATCCCCTTCACGATCCCCGCCATTTTCTTGTCCACGTCAAAGCCGTTGTGCGACAGGCAAACCACAAGCCCCGCCCCCTGCGCCCGCACCTCGTCGACGATTTCCTGCATATGTTCGTCACGGATGCCAAACGAATACTCGGGGAACATCCAGCCCGGGTTGGCAATCGGCGTATAGGGAAAGGCTTGCCCGATCACCGCGATCTTGACGCCGCCGCGCTCAAAAAATTCGTACGGTTTGAACAACTCGGCCGGTTCGTCCCATTCCGCGTCGAAAATATTCTGCCCCAGCGCCGCGAAAGGCAGACCGCTGACCAGTTCCTGAATGCGGTCGCTACCCAGCGTAAACTCCCAGTGAAAGGTCATCGCGTCAGGCCGCAGGGCGTTCATCACGTTGACCATGTCCTGCCCCGCCGTGTGATGACAGGTATAGGACCCATGCCAGGTATCGCCCCCGTCCAACAGGAGGGCTTCTGGCCGGTCGGCACGGATGCTGTTGATCACACTCGCCACCCGGTCAAGCCCGCCCATGCGGCCATAGCCCTTGGCCAGCGCGGCAAAGTCATCATAGGTCAGTGCGTAGTTCGACGGGCTGCCATCCTCGATCCCGTAAAGCGCGCGGAAATCGGCCCCTGTCACGTGCGGCACCTCGCCCCGGTTCGGGCCGACGCCGATATTCACCTCGGGTTCGCGGAAATAGATCGGTTTCAGCTGGGCATGGATATCGGTCACATGGATCAGCGTGACATTGCCGAAGCTGTCGAATTCAAGCAATTGATCCTGCGTCAGCGCCTGCTGCGCGGCCAGCCGCGACCAGTTGCCAAAGCCCGAGCCGCCAATCAGCGCCGAAGCCGCCATCGACGCCTGAAGGAAATCTCGCCGTGAAATCATAAGGGTACTCCCGTCGCGCCCGCTGGGGGCGGCACAAAACCGCCCCGCCGCGTCACGACGGGGACGTGATCAGTTACGCACCGAAGGCGCTTCGACCGACAGACCGTTACCGCGGCTTGCCACGTAAAGCTCAAGCGCGATGAACTCTTCACTGCCGGGATTGAAGGTCTCGGCCCGTGTGTCGCGCACACAACCCTTGAACCGTGCATGGGCCGTGTTCAGCTTGGTATTCTTGAGCCTATACACCGGGAAACCGTTGACCTGCCCCTGGCTCAGATGGTCGGCACGGATCATGTTGCCATAGTTGTTTTCGTGGCAATTCGCGCAACTCAGTTCAAGCTGGCCAAAGCGCGTGTAGTACAGTTCTTTCCCCTTGGCCCACATGGACTGGGCCGGACCGTCGATGGCCACATCAACCGGCATCCCGCGCGACGGCACGCTGATCAGCGCCTCCATCGCGGCCATCGTGCCGCTGGTATAGCCCCAGGGTTCGGCGCCCATCTGCTCGGTCCGGCAGGCATTGATCTGCGTGACCAGCGTGCGCACTTCGCCCGCTTCCTCGTTCCACTTGGGGTAGACCGCCCGCACGCCCTTCATCGATTCCATCACGTCGCCATGACAGGCAGAGCAGGATTTTTCTGCCGAGCCTTCGACCTTTTCCCAAGCGTCCATCGCCTGATCGACAAAGACAAAGGCTGGGTTGTCGAAATCATCCATCTGCAACGCCTGGGTTTCATCGGTGCGGAATGTCCACCCCGAGTAGATCGTGTCCAGGGCCTCCAAATGCGACGGCGCCGCGGTCTCGGTGACCATCTCGATCTCGCCATTGACGACCAGCTTGGCGTCTTCATCCGCCATGGCAGGTGCGCCAAACGCGATAAGGAAAGACGATGCAATCACCGTCAGTGGATAAATATTCTTCATCTTGCCCTCCCGCCGGACCGGTGAACCGGATCAGCCAATAGTGACGGATTTCTTCTCTTCATAGACCGAGCCGTCGTCATCGTACCATGTGAACACGAACTCGCCCGCTTCGGGTACGGTCGCCTCGAACTGGAAATACGGGTTGGTCGAAATCGCCGGTTCCATCGTCACGTCGATCACCGTCTCGCCGTTAAAGGTGCAGGTGAAACGGTTGATGATTGAACGCGGAATGGTGTTGCCGTCATCGTCCTTGCGCTGACCGCTTTCCATCTTGTGGCTGATCAGGGTCTTGATCTCGATGACCTCGCCCGCCGAAACGCTCGAGGGAACCTTGACGCGGGGTTTTACACCGGATGCCATGATTTTATCCTTTCGATTGGGGTGCGCGGATCAACCGCCGCAGCCGCCGATTGTAACTTTGATCAGCTTGGTCGACTGGGCAAAGCTGCCGTCTTCCAGCTTGGCCACGGCCACGACATTCTGCGTTTCTGCCAGACGGATACGGGTCGAGGCCGCACGGCTCCCGGCCAGAGGGCCAAACGCAAACGCCGCGACGGGCGGTGTCGGGTTGCCGGTGGCATATACCCGGATTTCGCTGGCACCCGGGGCCGAAACCTCGATCGGCACGGTATTGCCGTTTTCGGCGATCTCGGGCGCGGTCAGCGTGACCCCGTCCTGCGCCAGATCGGCGCCGCCGGTAAATTCGGCGATCATTTCATCGGCCGTCGCGGCAAAGCCCCGCAGCGGCAGCATGCTCAGAGCGGCGGCCCCTGCCCCGAGGGCGAGCGTTTCGCGTCTTGAGAATTCCATAGTGTGACTCCTTGCAAACAGGTGACCGGCGCTGACGCGCGGTCTACTCATCCTTCATCGTCATGAGAAAGGCGACGACATCCTCGATCTCTTCCGCGCTCAGCATCGGCGGAAGCGGTTCCGATCCGGCCTTGCCGGTAAACTCATCCCCGGGCCGGATGTAGCCTGAGGTCTTGTAGAACGACGGCATCATCGATTCGTAGAACATTTCCTTGGCGTTGGCGACGATCCCGCGCAACTGCGCCTCGCTCCAGCGGCTGCCAGCCCCGTCAAGCGACGGGCCGACCGTGCCCTGAAACGGCAGGTCAGCAAGCGCAGAGACCTCGTGGCAAGCGATGCAATTGCCTGCACCCTTGTTCATGATATCCGGCCCGTTGGCGGGATTACCCGGCGCACCGGTCAGGGACTGTTCGACGGCCCCGTCCTCATAAACCACGTCGGCGGGGGCCACGACGCCATCGGCGGTGGCCATCGTTGCAATCAGGCCAAATGCCGCTGCGGCGGCCAGGTTCAGCGTTTTCATAATTGTCCCCTCAGTCGCGTCTGGATCTGGTCGTTCTGCCCTGTGATCCATATCTCAATCCGTGCGTCCATTATCGCGCTCTTGGATGCGGCGCGCGTGGTAGCGCTGGAAATCTTCTTCACCGTCAAGCTCATAGCGTTTTTCGTTCACCCAAGTAAACATGTCGATCGTGGTGCCGGGCCCAAAGGCACCGGGCATGACCGCGACCGCCGCCTGAGCCGCTGTCTCGTCTTCGGGCACCTCTTCGGGCATGAACATAATGGTTGGTGTGAACATTACGTTCCACCGCCGGGCCGCGTCTTTTTCGCTCAGCGCCTTACCATCGAAATCCGTGACTTCCGTGTCGCCATGCAGGTTCAGCTGCACCACGAAGTAGTTCTCGCGGATATAGCTGTCGATCTCGGGCCTCGGGAAAACCTCGGTATGCATCTTGGTGCAATAGATGCAGCCGCGCTGTTCAAAGAAAAGCACCAGCCGCTTGCCCTCTTCGTTGGCCTCGGCCAGATCCTCGCGCAGGTCCTTGAAGGTGTCGCGCATCCAGTCGGTCTTGTGCAGACCGTCATCGCCCACCTCGACCGCATGGGCCGGTGAAATCAGCAAAAGGGCAAGAGTGGCTGCAAGCAGATGTTTCATGTGGCTCCTCCTTCGCTGGGCCTATCCTATGCTGAGAAAGCCCGGAAACCAACGGATCATTGCATCGGCGATCACGTTTACGCTGCCCGTCGCGATCAGCACGGCAAAGACGATCAGCATCACGCCCATGCCTTTTTCGACCCAGGCAAAGGCCGCGCGATGGCGTTGCACCCAGGCAAGAAAGGGTTTCGCAAATAGGGCCGCCACCACGAAAGGTGCTGTCATTCCAAGGCCATAAACCAAAAGCAGCAATCCGCCGCGCCAGATGTCGCCCATGCCGCTGGCGATCATCAGAATCGAGGCCAGCGCAGGGCCGACGCAGGGCGTCCAGCCAAATCCGAATGCCAGCCCCATCAGGTATGCGCCGATCACCGTACTGGGTTCGGCGCTGCTCTCCAGCCGGGCCTCGCGGTAAAGAAGCGGCACGCGGATCACCCCGAGGAAGTGCAGGCCAAAGACCAAAAGGATCGCGGCAGCCACGTAGGAAAGTGGCGTAAGGTACTGGCCGAAAAGCGATCCCAGCGCTGTCGCGCCCATGCCCAAGAGCACGAAAACAGTTGTCACGCCCAGCGCGAACAGCACCGAGGACAGCAAAAGACGACGCTGCGCACCGGGCGCGATCTCTCCGTCGCCGCGCAGTTCGGCCATCGACAACCCGCCCATGTAGGACAGGTAGAACGGCACCATCGGCAGGACACAGGGCGTGAAAAAGCTGAGCAGACCCGCGAAAAGCGCGCCGAAATAGGATATGTCCAGCATTGCCCGTCTCCCCTGCCCGGCACCGCAGGCAGCTTGAATTCGTGAGCCTCCGGAAATATGGTTACCTGTCCGTCGACGCAAGCATCATCGGCGGGATGGAGGCCTTGATGCATGCACGGATAACCCGCTTCGGGATCGCGATTGCCGCCCTCCTGACCTTTCCCTTTGCCGCCATCGCGGCCGAGCTTGTCATGGTCGAGGAAAAAGGCTGTATCTGGTGCGCGCGCTGGAACGCCGAAATCGCGCCCGCCTATCCCAAAACTGCCGAGGGCCGCTTTGCGCCGCTGCGCCGCGTGGACATTCATGACATGCCGGAAGATCTGGAAACCGACCGTCGTGTCGCGTTCACGCCGACCTTTTTGCTGATTGAAGACGGCAAGGAACTTGACCGTATCGAAGGCTATCCGGGCGCCGATTTCTTCTGGCCGATGCTGACAAAGATTCTGACACAGAACACTGATTTTACGGGGGGAAAATCATGAAAACGCTTATCGCGGCGACGCTGTTCGCCTTTTGCCAAGTCCCGTTTGCGGTGGCCGACGACAGCCCTTTCGTGAGCGAGGAAGTGCTGAAGCCCGAGCTTGCCCTCGAGATGGCCGAGGCGGCCATGACCACCTGCCGCGATCAGGGATATCAGGTGGGTGTGACCGTCGTGGACCGCTCGGGCATTCCGCAGGTCTTCCTGCGTGACCGCTTTGCCGGTCTTCATGTTTACGAAACCTCCCGCCGCAAGGCCTGGACCGCTGTCAGCTTTCGCACATCGACCTCCGAGCTTGCGGTGGCGACCGAGCCGGGCAAACCATCGGCCGGGATACGTCAGTTGAGCGAGGCCCTGCCGCTGGGTGGCGGGCTGGTGGTTTACCAAGGTAATGGCAGCATCGTCGGCGGCATCGGTGTATCGGGCGCGCCGGGCCCCGATCTTGACGATGTCTGTGCCCAAGCCGGGATTGATGCGATTGCCGATCGGATCGCTTTCTGACGCGTCCATCGGTGGCCTAATACCCCCAAAACCCCTGAAAATGCGATGCACAAGCCGTACACCCCCTGTACACCCCCTGTATGACATCCGTCAGACATTCCGGCTGAATACAGGCCAAGCAACGCGGGAATGCCCTCTGGGCCTGCGTCACATTTCCGCCTGTCGGGGAGAGAAAACAGAAGCCATCATCACGGCGTTACAGACTGACGCACAGAATATTCCGGGGATTCTCTGCCCGAGCTGGGAGTCCGATCGCAGCCAAGTGATGGAGCCAGCGCATGGATCGCAAATCCTTTGTCACCGACCCGGAGATCGGCAACAAGGCGGAAGCCTTCGAAGCCTTTGACGACATTCCCACCAACCCAAATCTGAGTCGTACCATCGGCGATGTCATCAACCACCGTTATGGCCGTCGCGACCTGCTGCGCGGCGCGCTGGCGGTAACGGCCACGACCGCGCTCTTTGGCACTTCGGCGATTGTCGCGCCACGACGGGCGGCCGCCGAAGGGCATGGGGCACGGTATGATTTCGAAGAACTGACATGGGGCAACGACGAAAATCACCATATCGCCAAGGGCTATGATGCCGACGTCCTGCTGCGCTGGGGCGATCCGATCACCGCGGACGCGCCGGAATTCGACGTGATGAACCAGAGCGCCGAGGCGCAGTTGCAGCAGTTCGGATATAACAACGATTACGTGGGCTTTACTCCGCTCGACGCGGACGGCGCGCGCGGGTTGCTTTGCGTTAACCACGAATACACCAATGAAGAGGTCATGTTCCCCGGGATCGGGCGTCAGGACGAGGCGGCCTATGCCGACATGACCAAGGAGCTGGTCGATATCGAGATGGCCGCGCATGGCGGCACGGTAGTCGAAATCGCGCGCGGCGAGGATGGTAAATGGGCGCTGGTGCGCGACAGCCGCTACAATCGTCGCATCACCCCGCTGAACACCGAAATGATGCTGGATGGACCCGCTGCCGGGCACGCGCGGTTGCAGACGAACGATGATCCGACCGGGACGCGCGTCATCGGAACGCTCAACAACTGCGCGGGCGGCATGACGCCCTGGGGCACCTACCTGATGGCCGAAGAGAATTTCCACGGCTATTTCTGGACCGACAGGTTCGATGCCGACGGCTATCCGGTGCTGGATGAAACCCTGCCGGAAGCCGCTTCCTATGACCGCTATGGCGTGCCGGGCATGTGGTTCAATTGGGGGCAATATTACGACCGGTTCAACATCGACAAGGAACCGCACATGCCGAACAAGTTCGGCTGGGTGGTCGAGGTCGATCCGCGCGACCCCGACGCGATGCCGGTCAAGCACACGGCTCTGGGCCGGTTCCGCCACGAGGGCTGCGAAACCACCGTCTCGGCCGAGGGTCGGCTGGTGGTCTATTCCGGCGACGACAACCGGTTCGACTACCTTTACAAATATGTCTCGACCGGCACCGTCTCGGATGACCCCGCCGCCAATTCCGCCCTGCTGAGCGACGGGGTGCTTTACGTCGCCCGGTTTGATGAGGATGGCACCATCGTCTGGATGCCGCTGGTGCATGGCACAGGCCCGCTGACCGCCGAGAACGGGTTCAACGATCAGGGCGATGTGCTGATCGACGCACGCCGGGCGGGTGATATTCTTGGCGCGACGCCGATGGATCGGCCCGAGGATGTGCAGCCGCGCGGCGATGGCACCGCCTTTGTCATGCTGACGAACAATTCGCGCCGCAAACCCGGGCAGGTCAACGCGGCCAACCCGCGCCCGGAGTCGAGCTTTGGGCATATCATTGAAATCAAAGAAGCGGGAGGCGATCACGCGGCCGAAACCGGCACATGGTCAATCGTGGTCAAATGTGGCGATCCCACGCTGGCCGAAGTGGGCGCGGAATGGCACCCCGAGACCTCGGCCAATGGCTGGTTCGGCTCCCCCGACAATTGCGCCATCGATGCGGACGGGCGGCTTTGGGTCGCGACCGATCAGGGCAGCGACTGGGCCGAGACCGGCAAGTCGGACGGGCTTTATGCGCTTGAAACCGAAGGAGAATTGCGCGGGTTGCCGAGGCTGTTCTTCCGCTGCCCGGTGGGAGGCGAGATCTGCGGGCCGTATTTCACCGGCGATGGCGAGACGCTGTTCCTTTCGGTGCAGCATCCGGGCACCGACGGCACCAAGGATTTCAAAGGCTTCGAGCGGGAATCGACATTCGCAGACCCGGCCACGCGCTGGCCCGATTTCGACCCGAACATGCCGCCGCGCCCGTCGGTCGTTGTCGTGACCAGACAGGGCGGTGGCAAGATTGCGATCTGACCTGATGTGAGGCATGCGAAAAAGCCCCCGAGATCGGGGGCCTTTTATATTGTACGTCTGCGCCCTGACTCAGGACTTGGCGCAGGATACGATGGTGTCGGCCATCTCTTCCAAAAGCTGCGGATAAAGCGCCGGTCCCGGTTGCAGCGCGCTGCCAAGCGGATCGAGCGTCTTGATCTCGATCCCCTGCCCGTCAAGCATCGCGTCGAGCAGACGGGTGTCGAATTGCGGTTCGGCAAAGGCGCAGGACAGCCCGCCTGCCGTCACCTTTTCCCTGAACTGCTTGAGCCGGGCCGGACCTGGGTCGGCAGCGTCGCCAAGGCTGACTGCGGCGGTCGAGTGAATGTCAAAGCGGTGCTCGAAATACTGGAAAGCATCGTGAAGGGTCACGAACTCGATTGATCCAAGGCTTTCAAGCTGGCTGAACATGCGGCTTTCAAGCTCTTCCAGAGCCTCGCCTGCACTGTCGGCGTTTGCGGCGTAGGTTCCAGCATTATCCGGGTCAAGCTCGGCCAGTTCCGTTGCAATCGCGGCAAGCCATGCGCGGGCGATTTCCGGATCAAGCCACGCGTGCGGATCGGTGCCTTCGTGGTGGTGCCCGCCATCAGCGTGGTCATGCTCGGCATGTTCTTCGTGGTCATGCTCTTCGTGATCATGTTCGGCGTGATCATGGCCATCGTGGTCGTGATCGTCATGGTCATGTTCGGCGTGGTCGTGCCCCTCGTGATCATACTCTTCGTGCTCATGGTCATCGTGGTCTGCATGGTCATCATGCTCGTGATCCGCCTCGCCCTCTGCGCCTTCGAAGTGATCGCGGAACTCGAGCAATTCGAGTCCGTCCACCGTCAGCAGGGCCAGTTCGCTCGCACTGTCGGAAAGCGAGTCGAGCGGTTTCGACAGCCATGGCGTCAATTCCGGCCCGACCCAGACGACGAGATCGGCGTCCTGCAGCGCGCGCGCCTGTGACGGGCGCAGCGCGTAGGTATGCGGGGAAGCGCCGGGCGTCACGATCAGATCCGGCGTGCCCAGATCGCCCATGACCATCGCGACAAGCGAATGGACCGGAGCGATGTCGGTTGCGACCTGCGGCGTTTCGGCGATTGCCGGTGCGGCTGCAATGGCACATGCAAGCGCCAGCGGTTTGCGGATCATCCTGAGTCTCCTTATTCTTCGACAGGACCGCTTGATAGTCGTTACATTATAACATATCAATACATGAAATTCACCCGGAGAGGAGATTCCGACCATGAAGACCATCGGATTCGATTCACACAACCATGACGCCTGTATTTCCGACGCGCTTGGTATCGCAACGGATATCTGCGCGCAGCAAAAGCTGCAGTTCACCCCGGTGCGCCGACGGGTGCTTGAGATTCTGTTGCACGAACACCGGGCGATGGGCGCTTATGACATCCTCGAAGTGCTGTCCTCGGAGGGGTTGGGTTCGCAGCCGCCGGTTGTCTACCGGGCGCTGGATTTCCTTGTGAAACATGGGCTTGCGCATCGGATCGAGGGGCTGAACGCTTATACCGCCTGCGCGCATCTGGATCACGAGCATGTTCCGGCCTTTCTGATCTGCCGGACCTGCAAGGCGGTGGCTGAGACCGATACCGGCATCGCGCAGGGACGGCTTGGACAGGCGGCGGCCAGCGCCGGGTTCACCATCGAAAAGGTGGTGGTCGAAGCAGAAGGCCTCTGCCCGAGCTGCGCCGGGGCCGCTGCATGAGTGCCGCCGCATCGCCGGTGATCGAAGCGCAGCATGTCTCGATCCGGCTGGACGGGCGGATGGTGCTGCACGACGTGTCGGTGGCGATCCAGCCGGGCGAGATCGTGACGATTGTCGGGCCGAACGGATCGGGAAAGTCCTCCTTTCTAAAGGCCCTGATCGGGGCGGTGCCGCTTGAGAGCGGCGACATCCGGCGCGCGCCGGGGCTGCGCATCGGCTATGTGCCGCAGAAGCTTGCGATTGATGCGAGCCTGCCGCTGACCGTGCTGCGCTTCCTTGCCCTGCCACGTAATCCGGGCCGCGCGCGCCTGCAGGAAGCGCTTGAAGCGGCCGAGGTGGCGGATCTGGGCAACCGGCAGATGACCGACCTGTCGGGCGGCCAGTTGCAGCGCGTTCTGCTGGCACGGGCGCTTCTTGAGCGGCCCCAGCTTTTGCTGCTGGACGAGGCGACGCAGGGGCTGGACCAGCCCGGTTCCGCGGCGTTCTACCAGCGGATCGCGGATGTCCGCGAAGAGCTGGGCTGTGCGGTGGTGATGGTGAGCCATGATCTGCACGTGGTGATGGCGGCGTCCGACCGGGTGCTTTGCATGAATGGGCATATCTGTTGCCAGGGCGCGCCCGAGATCGTCGCCAGCGCGCCGGAATACCGGGCCCTGTTCGGCTCCGGTACGCAGGGGGCGCTCGCGCTTTATCGACACCAGCACAGTCACAGCCACGATCATGTTCACAGCCATGGCGATGGGCATCACGGTCATGACCACACACATGATCACGACCATCACCACCACGAAAGCAGCCACTGATGCTGGACGATTTCCTTGTGCGCGCGGCTCTGGCCGGGCTGGGCGTCGCGATTGCCGCCGCACCGCTGGGCTGTTTCGTGATCTGGCGGCGAATGGCCTATTTCGGTGAGGCAACGGCCCATGCGGCGGTGCTTGGGGTGGCGCTGGCGCTGGCCCTATCCCTGCCGCTTGTGCCGATGATCCTGCTGGCGGCGCTGGCGATGGCAAGCTGCGTGACGCTTTTGACCGGGCGCGGTTATGCGGTTGATACGGTGTTGGGCGTGACTGCCCATACCGCGCTGGCCGCCGGGCTGGTGGCGGTGTCGCTGCTAGCGGATGTGCGGCTTGACCTGATGTCGTTCCTGTTCGGGGATATACTCGCGGTGGGTCGGATGGACCTGCTGACCATCTGGGGCGGCGTTCTGCTGGTTCTGGGCCTGACTTTCTGGCGCTGGTCGCCGCTGTTGATGGCGACGCTGAACCCCGATCTTGCGAGGGCCAGCGGGATCGATCCGAGACGCGAGGAGCTTGGCCTAACGCTGGCGCTGGCACTGGTGGTTGCGGTGGCGATCAAGGTTGTTGGTGTTCTGCTGATCACCGCGCTGCTGGTGATCCCGGCGGCGGCGGCCCGACCGCTTGTGCGCACCCCCGAGGCGATGGCCGTGGTGGCCGGTTTGATCGGGGCTTGTTCCGCGCTTGGCGGGCTTTGGGCGGCTTTTATCCTCGACGCCCCCACCGGCCCCAGCATCGTCTGCGCGGCGGCGGTGATCTTTTCGATCACCACCGTTTTTGGCGCGCTGGCCCGGCGTTAGCCCGCCTGGCCACCGGTGATGGCCCGCGTCGCCAGCACGCCGATGGTGGCCGAGGTCCCGGTCAGCAGGGTGCCCCATGTAAGGTCTGTTGCGACCATACGCCAGCTCCACCCCTGCAGGGTCGCGAGATTGGTGAATTCGTAAGTGCCGTAGCCAAGCGCGCCGATCAGCGCGGCCGAGCCAAACACCCAGAGCAGCGGCTTGTCCTGCGTGATACCCGGCCAGCTGACGAACCAGAGCAGGCAGGCCACGTAGAAGGCGTAGAACACGACGGCCGGTCCGAAACGCGGGCTGTCGAGCAGCATCTCTCCGATGTGATTTTCAAAGGTCGGCTTTACGATGTAGCGAAGCCCCAGCATGTCGAGCCCGAGAAAGACAGCGAAGGTGATGATGTAAAGAATGATAACGGTCATGAATGGCTCCTGCTTTCAGAATGATACGCAGAGGCCGGGCCGGTGGTTCACTCTTTAACGGCAGCGAGGGTTTCGACCTGCGCCCAGACCGGCAGGTGATCCGAGGCGAGCCGCGCCGCGCCATCGCGCACCACGCCCATTTCCGCGATGCGCAGCGATGGACCATGGGCAAAACGGTCGAGCCGGGCGATAGGACGCGCGCTGTGAAAGCTGAAGCCGGGGGAGACCACGTTCAGCCGCCCCTCCCACGGTTCGAAACCGGCGGAGCCGGACCATTCGTTGAAATCGCCCGCGACCAGCGCGTGTTCCCGGTGGTCGCCAAGATGCTGGAGGATGGCGTTCATCTGCCGCTGACGCCAGACGCGCAGCAGGCCGAGATGGGCACCCACCAACACAAGACCCGCGACCGAGACCATCACCGCACCGCGCGGTTCCAGCCCCGGCAGTTCGAACTGTTCGGTCGCCTCGATCGGCAGGTCACGCCGCACCAGCACCGCGTTGCCATGCCAGCCAAGGCTGACATCGGTGCCAAGCTCGGCCACGACATAATCCGTCTCACGCTCGATCAGGTTGCGCGGCAGGGCCGAGGGGCGCGCGCCAAGGCGCAGATCGGCCTCTTGCAGGATCACCACATCGCCCGCGATGTCGTTCAGCACCTGAAGGATGCGCGCCGGGCGGCGGCGGCGGTCGCGCCCCACGGCCTTGCGAATATTGTAACTGACAATCTTCATACCTCTGACCTGTGCTTGCGATCAGAGGATCGGGCTGAGCAGCCGCGCCACCGGCGCGCCGATCCGGATATAGAGTTTCTGCGCGGAAAGGTTCTTTTCCAGCAGGTAGCTGTCTTGCATGTCATCCTCCAACATCCGGGCCACATCCTGCGCGAACTCGGGAGAATGGACCAGAATCATGGATTCAAAATTAAGCCGGAAAGAGCGATTGTCGAAATTTGCGCTGCCGATTGCAGCAACATCGTCGTCGATGAGCACGACTTTCTGGTGCAGGAAGCCCTTGGTGTAGCGGTAGACCTTGACCCCGACGGCGCGGATTTCGTCGAAGAAGGAAAAGGCCGCGAGCCAAGTGAGATAGTGGTCGGCCACGTCCGGCACCATGATCCGCACGTCGCAGCCGCGCAGCGCCGCCGCCTTGAGCGCCGAGAGGGAATCGATATCAGGCACGAAATAGGGAGAAGCAATCCACACCCGGCTTTGCGCCGCATTGATGGCCGAGAAATAGAACAGCGCGCCGGTGTCGATTTCGTCGCTGGGCCCCATCAGCAGGGTCAGCGCCTCGACATTTGCGGGTTCGGCCTCGGGCGCCCACATAAGATCATCGGTGATGTGATCGCCGGAGGCCCAGTGCCAGTCTTCGGCATAGCCAAGCTGGAGCTGGCTGACGACGGGGCCCCGCAGTGCGAGATGGGTATCGCGCCAGTGCCCGAAATGCGAATCCGCCCCGACATAGGTATCCGACACGTTATGGCCGCCGGTGAACCCGATGCTGCCGTCGATCACCACGGTCTTGCGGTGGTTGCGGAAATTGATGTGGCGGCGCGAGCTGGGGCCACGGTTTTCGCCGGGGTCGAGGAAGCGCACGCCGTTTTCGACCAGCCGCTGCTGGTAGCTTCGCGGAAGCCCGTAGCTGCCGACTCCGTCGCAGATCACACGCACTTTTATGCCGCGTTCGGCCGCTGCAATCAGCCGGTCGGCCAGCGCGTTGCCAAGATCGTCGTCGGCGATGGTGTAGAACTGAACGAGCACATAGGTCTCGGCCGCGTCGATGGCGGCAAAGATCGCGTTGAAGGTCTCTTCCCCGTCGATCAGCAGGCGCACATCGTTACCGGCGACCACCGGCATCCGCACCAGCCGTTCAAAACGATATAGCCGCGAGTCGGGGTTGGCGGAATCGGGCGAGACCGGTTCAGCCGAGAGGCGTTCGCTGATCAACCGGCGAGAGCGGCGGCGGGATTCGGTATAGGAATGCAGCTTGTGATGGCCAAAGACCATATAGGCAGGCACGCCGAACCACGGGGCGGCCAGCAGGAAGATCACCCATGCCACCGCGCCCTGTGGCGTCCGGGCCGAGCTGATCGCACGCCAGACGCAGAGGCCGACGATGATGACGGCGAGTACCCCGAGAAAGGCGGACCAGATGACCGTCAGCGACAAAGTGCGGATCCATTATTGCGCATGTCTTTTGCCTAGCGCGAAAAAAGCGGATCCGCCACTGGAAAGCGCGGGGTAAAGCCGGACTGTCAGGCCACGACGGAGAGGTCCGGTGCCGTGCGCATCGGCAGAGGGCGATGGGCAACCGTGGTTGGACGATCCTGTGTGAGGAAGATGATGGCAGGGTTGGCCACGTTCTCGCGCGTGATCGTGTCCGCCAGCGCATCGGCGCGGCAGGTCACGATCTGCTGGTTGGCCCGCTGCGCGTTGCTCACGATCCGGACCGCGACCGCATCGGCCAGTCCGGCCCCTTCCAGCGTGGCCTGAATCTCGGGCGCGGCCTGCACGCCCATGTAAACGGCAACGTTGCTGCCCTGCCGGATATGGGTGAGCCAGTCGGCACCTTCATCGCCTTCGCGCCGCCGCGCCGTGGTCAGGACGAGCGAATCCGTGCGCCCGCGTTCGGTGAGGAAACCGCCAAGCGCCGCTGCCGCTGCACTGGCCGAGGTGACGCCGGGGACGATTTCATAGTCGATGCCAGCCTCGCGCAGGGCGTCGGCCTCTTCAGCGCCGCGCGCAAAGACGCCGGGGTCGCCGCATTTAAGACGCACCACGCGCTTGCCCTGACGGGCGGCAGAAACCAGCACGCTGTTGATCCGGTCCTGCGGCCAGGAATGGCATCCCGGTGCCTTACCGACATAGACGCGCTCGACATCGCGGCGGGCGAGTTCAAGGATTTCCGGGTCGATCAGCCGGTCGTAAAAGATGATGTCGGCCTCCTGCAGGCGTTTGACGCCGCGCAGGGTGATCAGGTCACTCGACCCCGGCCCTGCCCCGACCAGCGCCACCGGCGCGGTGCAGTCGGTCGGGATCTCGCCAGTTTCGATGGCCTGTTTGATGCGGCGGGCGGCATGGGCCTCCAGTCCCCGGGCATGGGTGCGGCGGACCTCGCCCCCGAACACCCATGCCCAGAGGTCGCGGCGCGCGCGAGGGGAGAGGCGCGTTGCCGCGAGGTCACGCAGGCGGCCTGCAAGCGCCGCAAGATCACCCAGACGGGGTTCGAGCGTTTCCTCCAGCCGGGTCTTGATCTGGCGGGCCAGAACAGGCGCGGTGCCTTCGGTGCCGATGGCGACAACCACCGGATCGCGGTCAACGATGGAGGGGGTAATCGCCTCGCAGAGGTCGGGTCGGTCAACCACGTTGACCAGCACCCCGGCGGCGCGCGCCAGCCCGTGCAGCGCGGCATCGGTTTCGGCGCATTCGGTGCAGATAAAGGCAAGCGCGGCGCCGCCGAAGCTTTGTTCGGTGATGGGGCTGGCGTTCCACTCAACCCGGCCCGCGCGGTGCAGCGCGGCGAGTTCGGGATCGAGCGCCGGGGCCAGAAGGCGAATGGTCGCCTCGGTCTTGAGGATCAGGCGGCATTTCTGCGCGGCCTGCTCACCGCCACCGGCAATCACGACCGTCCGGCCGTTCATGCGCAGGAACATCGGGAATGTCTTCATGTCGGCTTCCTTTCGGGTGGCGGGCTATTCAGCCGCTAGCGGGGTTTTCGACGCGAGGATCAGCGCCGCGAGTTCGGGTTTGCAGGAGCCGCAATTGGTCCCTGCGCAGGTGGTCTTGCCGAGGGTTTCGACGTCATGCGCCCCGGCGGCGATGGCGTCGCGCAGGGTGTTGATGCCGACCGACATGCAGGAGCAGACGATTGCGCCCGGGTCGGGCATATCCGCCGAGGGACGCCCGGTAAGCGCCTGAAACGGCGGTGTTTCTGTACCGATTAGCTCGATGGCGTGGGAGCGGGCCAGCGCCACCGGTTCGCTGCTCACAAAGAGCAGCGCGCGCAGGATGCCGTTTTCGCTGATCGCCACGCGGGTCTGGCCGGTGGCGGTATCGCGGAACTGGCTGGTGGTGCCGCCGGCGATCCCGGTCACGGCGCGCAGCACCGTTTCCGCATCCTCTGAGATCTCCGTCGTTCCGGCGAGTTCGGCACGGGCGCCGGTCGTGGTCGGCGAGGCGGCAAAGTAGGCGAAACCGGGGATCAGGTCCGTATCGGCGGCGACGAAGGCGTACCATTTTGCGTCGAACCGGGCGACCTCCACGCGCGCGCCCTTGAGCGCGGGCTGGCCCGAGACCGGGTCGCAGACCGCGCCGACCGAGCAGTTGACCCATGCCGCCGAGCTGCGCTGGCGGGTCCAGTGCATCGGGGCGAAGATTTCGTTCCTGCGCACCTTGGGCGAGACAAGCGCGCGGAAGAGACCGCTGCCGCCGTTGGTGGCGCTGATCCGGACAATATCGGCGGGTTTCACGCCGATTTCGGCTGCGTCCTCGGGGTGGATTTCGACGAAAGGCTCCGCCAGATGCGCGGCAAGGCGCGGGGATTTCCCGGTGCGGGTCATCGTGTGCCACTGGTCGCGGATGCGCCCGGTGTTGAGCCGGAACCCGTCGCGGCTGTCGGGTTCGGGCGGGGTGATCGCCAGCATTCGGGCCTTGCCGTCCGCGTGGTAGAAACCGCCCTTTGCAAAGAAACGCTTAGTCCCCTGCCCGTTTGCCGGGACCGGCCATTGCACGGGGGATAGGGTTTCGTAGCCTGCCTCGCCCAGCCCGGCGAGGCCGGTCAGGTCGAGGTCGCGTCCAAACCTTGGACCCAGCGCGGAAAGCCGGGCGTATTCGTCGAAGATCTCGGCAGGTGACCGGTAGGCAAAAGCATCCGCCCAGCCCATGCGGGCAGCCACGTCGCAGATGATCTGCCAGTCGGGGCGCGCCTGTCCCGGCACCGGCAGAAAGGCCCGCTGGCGCGAGATGCGGCGTTCGGAATTGGTGACCGTGCCGTCCTTTTCTCCCCAGCCAGCGGCGGGCAGCAGCACATCGGCAAGATCGCAAGTGTCGGTGCGCGCCATGATGTCGGTCACAACGGTAAAGGGAACCTTGGCGATGGCCCGCGCCACCCTGTCCGCATCGGGCAGGCTGACGGCAGGGTTGGTGGACATGATCCAGAGCGCCTTGATCTGCCCACTTTCGCAGGCCTCGAACAGGTCGACCGCCTTGAGACCCGGCGTCGCGCAGATCGTCGGGCTGTTCCAAGCCTGTTGCACGGCGGCGCGGTGATCGGGGTTTTCGATTTCGAGGTGGTTGGCCAGCATATTTGCCAGCCCGCCAACCTCGCGCCCGCCCATCGCGTTGGGCTGACCGGTGACCGAGAACGGCCCCATCCCGGGGCGCCCGATGCGTCCCGTCGCGAGGTGGCAGTTGATGATCGCGTTGACCTTGTCGGTGCCGCAGCCGGACTGGTTGACCCCTTGCGAATAGATCGTGACCGTTTTTTCGGTGGTGGCCCAGAGGGTGTAGAATTCGGCGAGCTCATCGGGGGTAAGGCCGGTCGCGGCGGTATCGGTGGCGCGGGCAGCAGCGAGGGCCGCGTCGAATCCGGTAACGTGCTCGGTTAGATAGGTCTGGTCGAGATGGCCGGTGTCGGCGAGATGGGCAAGCAGACCGTTGAAGAGCGCGGCGTCACCATCGGGCGCGATTTGCAGATGCAGGTCGGCGAGGTCCGAGCTGGCCGTGCGGCGCGGATCGATATTGACGACACGCATGTGGGGCCGCGCGGCCTTGGCCGCCGAGATGCGCTGGTGCAGGACCGGGTGGCACCAGGCCAGATTGGAGCCGACCAGCACGATCAGATCGGCCTGTTCGAGGTCTTCATAGGTGCCGGGAACCGTGTCAGCGCCAAAGGCGCGTTTGTGTCCAGCCACCGAAGAGGCCATGCAAAGCCTTGAATTCGTGTCGATATTCGCCGAGCCGATGTAACCCTTCATCAGTTTGTTGGCGACGTAGTAATCCTCGGTCAGCAACTGGCCCGAGACATAGAAGGCGACCGAGTCCGGCCCATAGGCGCGGATCGCGGCGCTGAACTGGCCCGCGACGAGGTCGAGCGCCTCGTCCCAGTTTACGTCTTTACCAGCGATGCGGGGGGCGAGAAGACGGCCCTTGAGGTCAATCGTCTCGCCCAGCGCCGAACCCTTGGAGCAGAGCCGGCCAAGATTGGCCGGATGCTTTGGGTCGCCCTTGATCGTGCCGTCGGGCGCGGCCAGAACCCCGCAGCCGACGCCGCAATAGGGGCATGTGGTGCGCGTGCTCATGCCGCCGAACGGGCGCGCAGAAACGCGCCGTCCAGCAGGATGCGGCCGTTTTCGACGCGCGCCGGATAGGTGGTCACCTGCCCTTCGTCCGGCCCCTGAACCAGCCCGGTTTCAAGCGAGATGACCCAGTTGTGCAGCGGACAGGTGACGGCGGCGCCATGCACGATGCCCTCGGCCAGCGGACCCTTTTTATGCGGGCAGGTGTTGTCGAGCGCAAAGACCTTGTCATCGGCCGTACGAAAAACCGCGACGCAGCCCGCGCGGGTCTTGACCACCCGCGCCCCGCGCTGGGGCACGTCGTCGAGCGGGGCGATATCGATCCAGTCGCTCATTCTGCGGCCTCCATCGTGAGATTGGCAAGCGGTTGATAAGTCTCCGCTTTTGTCTGGGCATGTTCAGCCCACGGATCTTTCTGGTAGACGCTTTGCGACAGGCCGAACCGTTCGACCAACGCGGCGCGTTCGGAGAGATCATCGACGATGCGTTCCTTGATCCAGTCGAGCCCGACCTTGGCGATGAACTTGTAGGGGCGGTCGAGATACTTGGCGTTTTCGCGGTAGAGCTGGACAAAAGCGATAGTAAGCGCCATGGCCTCTTCCTCGGTTGCGACCTGCGCCAGCGGTTCGATCTCCTTGAGGTCCATGCCCGCCGCGCCGCCGACGCCGATCTGGTAGCCGCTGTCGACACAGACGATGCCGACGTCCTTGCAGGTCGCCTCGGCGCAGTTCCGGGGGCAGCCCGAAACGCCCATCTTGACCTTGTGCGGTGTCCACGACCCCCAGAGCGCCTTTTCAAGCTTGATGCCAAGCCCGGTGCTGTCCTGCGTGCCAAAGCGGCAGTGATCGGTGCCGACACAGGTTTTCACCGTGCGCAGACCCTTGGAATAGGCATGGCCCGACACCATCCCCGCTGCGTTCAGATCGGCCCACATGGCGGGGAGGTCCTCTCCCCTGACGCCCAGAAGGTCGATACGCTGGCCGCCTGTGACCTTGACGGTCGGGACGTTGTACTTGTCCGCCGCATCGGCGATGGCACGCAGTTCGCGGGCGTTGGTGATGCCGCCCCACATGCGCGGCACAACGGAAAATGTGCCATCCTTCTGGATGTTGGCGTGTTTGCGTTCATTGATGAACCGGCTTTGCGGGTCGTCCTTGTATTCCACCGGCCAGTCGGCCAGCAGGTAGAAGTTCAGCGCCGGGCGGCAGACGTGGCAGCCATCGACGGTTTTCCACGCGCATTCCTGCCAGACCGCAGCCATGGATTTCAGCTCCTGGCTCTTGATCATGCGGCGCACGTCCTCGTGGGTGAGATCGGTGCAGCCACAGATCGGCTGGGCCGTGGGCAGCACGAAATCGTCGCCGAGCGTGACCGCCAGCACCTGTTCAACGAGACCGGTGCAGGTGCCGCAGGAATTGCTGGCCTTGGTGACGGCCCGGACCGCGCCAAGATCGGTCGCGCCACCCTCGATCGCTTCGACGATCTTGCCCTTGCAAATGCCGTTGCAGCCACAGATTTCCGCCTCAGGCGGTAAGGCTGCAACGGCCGCTAAAGGGTCCAGCGGGGCACCTCCCTGATAGGCAGGGCCAAAGATCACCGTTTCGCGCATCTCGGCGATATCCGTCTTGTCACGGATCAGGCCGAAGAACCAGTTGCTGTCGGCAGTGTCGCCATACATGACCGCGCCGACGATACGGTTGTCCTCGACCACGAGACGGCGATAGACGCCCCGGCCCGGATCGCGGAAGACGATGTCTTCACGTCCCTCCCCTTCGGCGAAATCGCCCGCCGAGAAGAGATCGCAACCGGTTACTTTGAGCTTTGTCGAAAGCTCTTTCTGCTCGAAGGCGGCGGCTTCGTTCAGCAGGGTTGCTGCGGCCACTTTTGCCTGATCGTAAAGCGGTGCGACCAGACCAAAGATCGCGCCATTATGTTCGACGCATTCACCAACGGCGAGGATATTCTCATCCGAGGTCACCATCTGGTCGTCTACGTGAATACCGCGCCCGACAGCCAGCCCGTTATCGGCGGCCAGCTTGGTGTTCGGGCGAATGCCGACGGCCATCACCAGCAGGTCGCAGGGCAATTCGGTGCCATCGTCGAGCAAGAGCGCGCGGACATGGCCGTTTTCGCCGAGGATTTCCTTGGAGTTGGCGCTGCACCGCACGGTAATGCCCTTGTCCACCAGCGCCTTGCGCAGCAGATAGCCCGCCGCCTCGTCCAGCTGGCGTTCCATGAGGTGGCCCATGATATGAACCACGGTCACATCGGCCCCGCGTGCGGCCATGCCTGCGGCCGCCTCGAGCCCGAGCAGCCCGCCGCCGATCACGACGACCTTGTTGCCGGTGGACATGGACATCATGCGCTGGGTGTCTTCGAGATCGCGATAGGCGATGACGCCCTCCAGATCATGACCCGGCAGCGGGATGATGAAGGGGTTGGAGCCGGTGCCAAAGACCAGCTTGTCATAGGGTAGCACATCGCCGTTGGCAGCGGTGACGGTTTTCGCCGTGCGGTCGATATGATCGATACGCTCACCGAAGCGGCAGGTCACGCCATTTGCGGCATACCATGCGTCATCGTGAGTGACGATTTCTTCATAGGTCTTTTCGCCGGAGAGCACCGGGGAAAGCATGATGCGGTTGTAGTTGCCGCGCGGCTCGGCGTTGAACAGGGTGATGTCATAGGCATCGGGGGTGGTTTCGACCAGATGTTCTATCATCCGGCCCGAGGCCATCCCGGCACCGATCACGATGAGTTTCTGTGTCATGCCGCATCTCCCAGCCCGAGAGAGCGACGGGGGGCGGTCAGCCTTCCTTGGGAAGCTGGTCGACCATCATGTCGCTGATCCGTCCGTAGGCCTTGAGCCAAGCGTCGTGTTCCAGCGGTGTCATCTGCCCCGCTGACTGATCCTCGAGCGCGAAGATCAGCGCCTCGCCGACCACCGGCAGGTGCGAGGGCAGCGCACCGTAGCCCGCGTGCCGCCGCGCCATGCTTGATACCGCGAGTTCCATCTTGTCCGGCTGGTCGAGGTTCTTGACGATAAAGGCCAGCGTATCCGCCAGTTTCTCGCGCTGTTCGCGCATATCGTCCGGAAACAGGGCGCGCACGCCGGGCGCCAGTTCGAAGAGCTTGTCGTAGAAGCTTTTCGCGACGCTGTGCTTGACCGGATAGATCCGCGCAAAATTCATTTGCAACGCCTTGATTTCGTCGGGGGTCATGCGCGCACTCCAGCCGTGACGGCATGAACAGACACCCAAAGTGTTGAGAAAGAGTTAGGGTCATCATCTTACTCCGCTGCAATCGAAGCCGGTTTCGGCTTTGGCTTGGCGCCATGTTCATATTCCTCAAGGAAATCGAGCACGTCCTTGCGGTAACGGTAGTAATCCGGGTGCGCGAGGAGCGCGCCGCGGGTCCGGGGACGGGGGAGATCGACATCGACGATCCGACCGATGGTGGCCTGTGGGCCGTTGGTCATCATGACCACGCGGTCGGCGAGCAGGATCGCTTCGTCCACGTCATGGGTCACGCAGATCGCGGTGACCTTGGTGCGGGACCAGACCTCCATCAGCACCTCCTGCAGCTCCCAGCGGGTGAGGCTGTCGAGCATGCCAAAGGGTTCATCGAGCAGCAGCAGTTTCGGCGAGAGCGCAAAGGCCCGCGCGATGCCGACGCGCTGTTTCATGCCGTTCGACATCGATGCCGCGTTGGCGTCCATCGCATCGCCAAGGCCCACCCGTTCGAGGTAGTATTCGACCACGTCCTGACGTTCCGCCTGACTTGCCTTGGGATAAACCTTGTCCACGCCGATCGCGACGTTCTCCTTGGCGGTGAGCCACGGGAAGAGGTTCGGCGACTGGAACACCACGGCGCGTTCGGGATCGGCGCCTTCGACATGGCGGCCATCAAGCTTGATCGCGCCTTTCGAGATCGCGTTCAAACCGGCGGCCATGGTCAGCACGGTGGACTTGCCGCAGCCGGAATGGCCGATCAGCGAGATGAATTCGCCGCGATTGACCTTGAGATCGAAATCTTCGACCACGGTGAGCGGCCCCTTGGGCGTCGGGTAGACCTTGTGAAGCTGCGAGAAGTCGAGGAAGCGGTCTTCGATCAGACCCTCCTGCGCCTCGGCTACCGCGGCGGGGATCCCGTGGATCGGTGTGACATTCGGCAGTTGCCGCGTGCCTTCGACCTTGGCCTCGATACCGACGTCCATCAGGTATTTCGTGACCCGGGCGCGCAGCGCCTTGAAGGTCGCGTCGTCATTCATGTCGTGACGGTCGCGGGGGCGCGGGATTTTCACCTCGACTGGATCGGCCAGCGTGCCATCGGGATTGAGCGGCACGATACGGTCGGCGAGCAGGATCGCTTCGTCCACGTCATTGGTGATCAGGATGCAGGTCTTTTTATCCTGTTCCCAGATGTGCAGGATCTCGTCCGCGAGATTCGCGCGGGTCAGCGCATCGAGCGCCGAGAGCGGTTCGTCCAGCAACAGAACCTCGGGGTTCATGGCCAGCGCACGGGCCACGGCGACCCGCTGGCGCATGCCGCCAGAAAGCTCGGACGGGCGGCGGTTCATCGCGTGGCTGAGTCCGACCATCTGCACGTAATGGGCCACCTTGTCGGCGCGCTCTTTCTTGGAGAGTTTTGGGAACACCGCATCGACCGCCAGACCGACATTGCCCGCCACCGTGAGCCAGGGCATCAGCGAGTAGCTTTGAAACACCAGCCCGCGTTCCGGCCCCGGTTCGGTGATCGGCTTGCCCTTGAACGTGACAGTGCCGCTATCGGGTTTCTGCAGGCCCGCGATCATGTTCATCAGGGTGGATTTCCCGGTGCCGGAAAATCCGAGGATGGCAAGGAATTCGCCCTCACGGACATCGAGGTTTATGTCGCGCAGGACTTCGACACGGTTGGTGCCTTCGCCGAAGCCCTTGGAGACGTTGTTGAAGCTGAGGATGCTCATACCGCTCACCGCTGCGCCGAGTAGGTAAAGGCGGACTGGATCGCGTACATGACCCGGTCGAGCAGGAAGCCGATGATGCCGATGGTAAAGACGGCGACCATGATCTTGGCCAGCGATTGCGACGAGCCGTTCTGGAATTCATCCCAGACGAATTTGCCAAGGCCGGGGTTCTGGGCGAGCATTTCGGCGGCGATCAGCACCATCCAGCCCACACCGAGGGACAGGCGCAGCCCGGTAAAGATCAGCGGCAGGGCCGAAGGCAGGACCAGCTTGGTGATCTTGGTCCAGGTGTTCATCTTGAGCACTTTGGAGACGTTGACCAGATCCTTGTCGATCGAGGCCACGCCCAGCGCAGTGTTGATCAGCGTCGGCCAGAGCGAGCAGAGCGTCACGGTGATCGCCGAGACCAGAAAGGATTTGGTGAACCAGCCGTCATTGGTGACGTAGACCGCCGAGACAACCATCGTCACGATGGGCAGCCATGCCAGCGGCGAGACCGGTTTGAAGATCTGGATCAGCGGGTTGATGGCCGCATTGGCGGTGGCGCTGAGACCCGCGAGGATGCCAAGCGGGATGGCGATGAGGGCGGCGATCAGGAAGCCGAAGAACACGGTTTTGATCGAGGTCCAGATCTGCTGATAATAGGTCGGGTTACCGGTATAGGTGCGGATCTTGACGCGGTCTTCCTTGCCCGCCTCGATCAGCTTGGCGTTGCGTTCGTCCTGACGGGTATAAAAGGCGGCCTCTTTCTCGCGCTCGCGGATGGCGTCCTCGTTCAGGTTCACCGCCTGTTCCCATACCTGCGCGGGGCCGGGAATGGCGCCAAGCGAGGTCTGGACGGTGGGCGCAAGGGCCGACCATGCGGCGAGGAACAGGACGATGGCCAGAAGCGGCACACCAAGCAGGCGCCAGACTTCGGCGGCCTGTGCACGCGGGTTGTCACCGGCGGCGGCCTTGAGGATCGGGGTCATCCAGGAAAGACCAAGCACCTGGAACCAGGTATCGGCCTTGTTGATGCGGGTGAAAAGCCGGGCCCGGCGGGCCTCGCGCTCTTCGTCATGCAGTGCTTGCGGGTCAATGGCGGTCATGGATCCAAGTCCTTGTGGGTCGGAGACTGGCGAGATTGGCGGGCTGGCGGTGCCCCCCGCACCGGCGGCGCGGGGGGCGTTTCGGGCTTAGCCTTCGACCTGGTTGCCGACGACTTTCTGGTCGCCCTTGAGGCCGATCGGCAGGCTGTCGAGATAGGCGTTCGGCTGACGTCCGTCGTAAGGAATACCGTCGATCACGTCCTCGGCCGGGGTCGGTGCCTTGAAGCCATCGCTGTCCCAGGGAAAGTCGGCTTCGTCCGCAAGACCTTCGTCGACCAGCATGCGCGCGGCTTCGAGATAAATCGCGGGCTTGTAGACGCTGGCGGCCGTGTCGAAATACCACTGGTCGGATTTCGCTTCGGAAATCTGGCCCCAGCGGCGCATCTGGGTCAGGTACCAGATCGCGTCCGAATAGAAGGGATAGGTCGCGTTGTAGCGGAAGAACACGTTGAAATCCGGGACGTCGCGCTTGTCGCCCTTTTCGTATTCAAAGGTGCCGGTCATCGAGTTCGCGATCACCTCTTCATCCGCGCCGACATATTCCGAACGGGACAGGATCTCGACCGCTTCCTCGCGGTTGGCGTTGTCGTTTTCATCGAGCCAGATCGCGGCGCGGATCAGCGCCTTGGTCACCGCGAGCGCGGTCTGCGGGTTTTCCTCGACGAAGTCGGCGGACATGCCGAACACCTTTTCGGGGTTGTTCTTCCAGAGTTCGTAATCGGTGATGACCGGCACGCCGATGCCCTTGAATACGGCCTGCTGGTTCCACGGCTCACCCACGCAATAGCCATAGATCGTGCCGGCCTCCATCGTGGCGGGCATCTGCGGCGGCGGCGTCACCGACAACATCACGTCGGCGCCGATCTGGCCGGTAATGTTGTCATCCGAATAATAGCCGGGCTCGAGACCGCCCGCTGCCAGCCAGTAGCGGAGTTCGTAGTTGTGGGTCGAAACCGGAAAAACCATGCCCATGTTAAAGGGCTTGCCCTGATCCTTGTAGCTTTCGACCACCGGCTTGAGCGCGGAAGCGGAGATCGGGTGCTGCGGGCGGCCATCGTCCATGGTCGGGACGTTCGGCTTCATCTGCTCCCAGATTTCGTTGGAAACGGTGATGCCGTTGCCGTTCAGGTCCATCGAGAAGGGCGTCACGATATGCGCCTCGGTGCCGTAACCGATGGTGGCGGCAAGCGGCTGACCGGCCAGCATATGCGCCCCGTCAAGCGTGCCGTCGATCACCCCGTCGAGCAGCACTTTCCAGTTGGCCTGAGCGACCAGCGTGACAAACAGACCCTCGTCCTCGAAGTAGCCGTTTTCATAGGCCACGGCGAGCGGCGCCATGTCGGTCAATTTGATAAAGCCAAATGTGAGTTCGTCCTTTTCGACGTCCAGCATCTCGGCTGACACACTGCCCGCGATCACGAAGCTCGCTGCGACGGCCATTCCAAAAACATTTTTCATGCGGTTCATCCCGTTGATAGAAAACAAAAAAAGCCGTACGATTTGACCACGCGCAGATGCGGTGCAGTTCAAATCGAGCGGCTTTGCTCTTATTTTGGTGAGACCCCCATCATCGGGGGAAGGTCAGAAGCAGCGGTGCTTCGTTAAACCCAAATTGAAGAGTCCGGTTCAAAAGGCAACAGGTTTTTGAAAAAACCGCGCCAAGGATGCTGCGGCGCAGCTTTCTGCACGTTTTTTAGACAGAAAATCGCCTAAAAGTCGAAAATCTGACCATCGAAAAACGCATCCGCCGCCAGAATCATGTGGCCATGGCGCGAGGCGACGGCGGTGCGATTCCGCATCGCGCCCTCTACTTTGGCCGACGCGCCGGGCAGGTCGACCCCCGCCCCGCCAAGGTGCTGACGGTAGAGATCGGGACGGAAAACCGACTGGCCCTTTGCAATGGTGTCCTGCGGATCAATCCCGTGGATACGGGCAATCTGGGCGGATATCCACGCCGCCTGACTACGCCAGGGAAAGGTCGCGGCGCCGCGCTGGAACTTGAGGAAACCGGGCACCGATTGTGCGGGCGCGCCGGGCCGTGTCACGATATTGCCGGAGAGCGCGCGGTCGATGGCCTCATCCGGCAGGTCGAGATGTTCGCTGCGCGACAGAATTTCACAAGCCAGCGGCTGGTTGTCGGGCGTGTCGAGCCAGTCTGCGGCGCGATAGATCGCCCGCATCAGCCGCCCGGTCACGTCGGGATGTTCCTCGACCCAGTCATGGCGCAGCCCCAATACCTTTTCCGGCGAAACAGCCCAGATCGCGCGGCCCGGCAGGATCAGCTCTCCGGCAGCTCGGTCCACGGCGACCGAGCCCCAGGGTTCGCCGACCACGAACATGTCGAGTTCGCCCTGCCCCACCTTGTCGGCCATGAGGGGTGGCGGGGTGGTGATGATCTCGAATTCCGGCACACCGGTGTCGATGCCCGCAAACCAGTATTCGAACAGCAGCCGGTGCATCGAGAAGGGAAACGGCACGCCGACCCGGAGCGGCCCCGTAGCGGCGGACATCAGATGCGCGGCGGTGCCGAGAGGGTCATGAAAGGCGCCGGACCAGCCGTTGGCGCGCATCCTCCCGGCCAGTTCCGACGAAACGCCAAAGACATCGCCATTGACCGAAAGCACCATCGGCGCATCGATCCGGCATGTCACGCCGCTGAGGCCGAGCGTCATGGCAATCGGCATGGGCGAGAGCATGTGCGCCGCGTCGAGATGCCCAAGCGCCAGCAGATCGCGCAGCGCCGCCCAAGAAGGCTGCCGCAGCAGGTTCAGATCAAGCCCTTCGTCCGAGGCGAATTTCAACTCGCGCGCGATGATCAGCGGCGCGGAATCCACCAGCGGTACGTAGCCGCAATTCAGGTGACGCTTGCTCATTCCAGCATGTCCGATGCGGTAACCAGCGCCTCGGCCACGTCGATCAGCTTGCGGCCCTTGTCCATCGCCGTCTTGCGCAAGAGGTTATAGGCGTCTTCCTCGTTCAGCCCGCGCGCGCGCATCAGCACGCCCTTGGCCCGGTCGATGGTCTTGCGGTCGGCCAGCGCCTGTTTGGCGGCGTCCAGTTCCGTGCGCATCTGGCTCATGACCTGAAAGCGGGCAATGGCTGTCTTGAGCACGGGCTTGATCCGGTCGGCCTGCATGTTGCCCACCACATAGGCGCTGAGCCCGGCGGCCATCGCGGCCTTGGTCATGTCATCGTCGGACTGGTCCACGAACATCGCCACGGGCCGCCGCCTCGCGTCCGACGCGGCGCTTACCTGTTCCAGCAGGTCTCGGCTGGGATTAGCGAGATCGATGAGAACCAGATCGGGGTCGGTTTCCGAGAGGCCCTTGCTCAGCCCGCCGGTATTGGCCAGCACGGTGACATTGGCCCAGCCGCCTTCGCGCAATGCCTGCGAGATTTCCTCGGCGCGGGCGGCATCCGGCTCGACGACCAGAATCTTGAGGTTCATGTTCATGGTATCGTTTTAGATGCCGCAGCGCGGCAAGAATAGCAAGCTTACGCAGGGAAAGCGCCGCTTGGGGCAGAAACCGGAACGCTATCGCGGCGCAAGCCGGATTTTTGAGCGAAAGAGCGACACTGGTGCCAAAGCCCGCGCGGCTTAGCCCCCCATGCGGCGCAGGATTTGCATGGACAGGGTTTGCAGCGCCCGCCCGGTGGCATCTGCAATGGCCCCTGCCCCGGTGCCGCTGATCGGCTGAGTGATGTCGAACCGGCTGATGCGTTCACGCACAACGAGATCGGGCGAGCCGATCGCGAATTGCCCGGTCAGCCGGAAGGTGCCGTCGATCTGTGCCACCATCTGTTCCACGCGGACCTCGACGCGGGCGTGGGGCGGTTCGGTGAGCGGCCATGGCTCGGTCATCGCCGCCGCGTTCGACCCGGTATCAAGGTTACGCGCCAGCATGAGGGTAAAGCCGCGCACCGGGTTGTCGGCCCAGATCGCATTGGCGACGGGGCGCAGTGCGCCATCTTCGGATTGCACCATGATCTCGGCCGAAGACACGTAGTCGGGCAGCGTCACGTCGCGCACCTCGATGGTCGACAGCGGCACCCTTACCTGCTGTGTCGGGGCCGGCGTGTCGATCAGGTAGCGCCCCGATGTCGCGCCGCAGCCTGCAAGAACAGCGATGGCAGCAAGGGAGACGAGGCTTTTTCTGAAACGGGTCATCAGGTCACTTTCCGAACAAAAGGGAATTGGGGCTGCGCTCGATTTCGCGGGCGAGCGAATTGACGGTGCGCGCGGCGGCGCTGATCTCGCGCAGCATGGTCAGGGTTTCGCGGTTGAAATCCGAGCGTTCGCCATAGGCGGCGATCAGGCGTTCCGACCGCGCCAGAAGCGCATCAAGCCGTTGGGTCAGTTCCGGCAGATCGGCGGTGGCGGTTTCCAGCGACTGGGCCGCCCCCTGCGCCGAGGCAAGCGCCGAATTGGCGTTCTCGACCGCGCCGCCTTCGCGCAGGTCGGCAAGGATGGTGCGCACCTCTTCAAGCGCGGCGCTGACCGAACTGGGCAGGTTGCGCGCCTGTTCCGTGTCGATCAGCCGGTCGGCACTGTCGAGGAAACCGGTGGCGGCATTCATGACCTCGTCGGCGGGAAGCCCCTGCACCTTGGCGCTGAGCGCGCGCAGATCCTCGATCAGCGGCGGCAGGCTGTCAGACGTGGCGGTGACGCTGGCCAGCGTGGCATCCGCGTTTTCAAGCGTCTGCACAAGCTGTGCAATCGCCCCCTGCCGGTTGATTTCCGCAACCGTGCTGCGCAGTTCCGCGATGGTGCCGCGCAGCTCGCCCGGGATCGCCTGCGTATCCTCACCTCCGATAAAGTTGCGGGCATCGCCCAAGAGCGCCGTAATCTGGCCCGGCACCGCGCGGGTCGCCTCATCCGTCGCCACCGCCTGAATGCTGGCAAGCGTGTTGGTGGCCTGCGCGATCAGTTCTTCGATCTTAAGGCTGTTGACGCGTTTCATCACCCCTTCGAGGGTTGCGTTGATGTCCTGAAAATCGGTCGTGACGCTGGGAATCTTGGGATAGGGATCGGCTTCGAGATCGAGTGTCGCGTCATCCGCATCGTCGATTTCGACCAGTTCCACGATCAGCGACGACGACAAGAGGTTCGCCCTCTGCAACCGGGCACGCACGCCATCTTCGACCGCGGCTCCGATGAAGTCATAGACGTCTTCGGCCGTCGCGTCGGCATCCAGCCCCATCAGCTGCGGGTCGATGCGCAGGCTCACCATCTGCTGCACCTGAAGGTCACGTCCGGCATCGTTCATGAAAGCGGCGATGGTTTCGACCTCGCCGATCTTGAGACCTTCGTAGATCACCGACGCGCCGGGGGCGAGACCTGCGACGCCGTCCTCGAAAACGGTCGACATGCGCACCGTATTGGCAGACACGCGGGCAAAGGCATTTTCACGGGCGGTCGCCTCGTCAGGATAAAGTTCGTAATCCTGCCCCGGCTCAATCGCCTCGCCGCCGGAGAAAAAGGTGTTGAAGGCGACGCCGCCGCTGATCAGCGCCGCAAAGCTGCCCACGTCGAGCTTTAGCCCGTCCGCGCCGAATGAAACCTGGAAACCCGAGGTGTCCCAGAAGCGAGTCGCGGTGGTCAGGTAGCGGTCATGCGGGGCCTCGATAAAGGCATCGACGGTCACGACCGAACCGTTTTCGCTGAGTTTCGGACTTTCCGTGCGCCCCACCTGAACCCCGCGATAGAACACCGGAGAGCCTGCGGACATGATGTTTCCGTCCGCCGTGCGCAGGGTCACGCGGGTGCCGTTGCCGTTGTTGTCGATCAGCGGGCGGCTTTCCAATCCGGTGAACCGGGTCTGCTGTTCGCCGGGCGTGCCATCCCATGTGCCTTCGATATAGACACCGGACAGCACGGTGGTCAGGCCGCTGACCCCTTCGGCTGAAACCTCGGGGCGGACCACCCAGAATTGCGATTCAGAATCCATGTAGGGTGCAACGGTCTTGTCCACCCGCGCCGCGACGACGACTTTTGACAGGTCGGATGAGAAATTGACCGCATCGACCGTCCCGATGACCACGTCGCGATAACGCAGGGTTGTCTCCCCCGCCGCGACGCCGGAGGCGTTTTCGAATTCGATATGGATCAGCTCGCCCTGATCGCTGTAGCTGCGCCACGCGATGAACAGCGTGACGGCAAGCGCCAGCAGCGGAAACAGCCAGACCATCGAAATATTCCGCCATGGCGGCGGCTTGCCGTGGTTGACCTTCATCGTTGCGGGGCTTGGGGTATCGGTCATTCAGTTGCGGCCTCTTCCGCGTCCCATATCATTCTGGGGTCAAAGCTTTGTGCAGATAGCATGGTAAAGGCAACCGACAAGGCGAAGGAGATCGCCGCGATGCCGGGATGAATGCTCGCCACGAAGTTGAACTGCACCAGTGAAGACAGGATCGCCACCACAAAGACGTCGATCATCGACCAGCGCCCGATGAATTCGACCACTTCATAAAGAACCTGTCGGCCATGATCGGACATGGTCGCGCGGTGGCGCACGCTGTAGGCGAGATAGGCGATGGCGATGAACTTGCCGACCGGGATCATGATCGAGGCAAAGAACACCACCCCCGCCACGAAATAGGAATGATGGTCGATCAGTTCGATCACTCCGCCAAGGATCGTGTTCTTGTATTCCGTGCCCAGCGTATTGGTGATGAGCATCGGGTAAAGGTTGGCCGGAAAATAGATGATCAGACCGGCGAACCACCATGCCCAGACCCGTTGCAGGCTGGTCGTGTCGCGGCTTGAGAGATGCGCACCGCAACGTTCGCAGCGCTCAACGCCCTGCTCATGCACACGACCGCAGCCGGTGCAGGCGACAAGCCCGGCCTGTCGGGCGGTCAGGAGCGGCGTTGGGTTTCCAGCGTTTTCCAAATCGTCAACTTGCACATGAATGTATCTTTGATGGTGGTCACCAGCACCAGCGCGACGAGCGCCCAGAATGCCGGACCAAGCGAGACCGTCGCCATCCCGGCGATCTTGACCAGCGCCACGGCGACGCCGACGATGAATATCTCGGCCATCGACCATGGTCGCAGGGTCTGAGCCAGTCGAAAGGCGCGCGCGGCATGGGGCCGAGCCGGGCGGTCGAAGATCAGCGGGCCGATGGCATAGATAATCGCCATGAGCCGCACCGCCGGCAACACGACGACAAAGGCGGCGACCGCAAAGGTCAGCGGCAGCAGCATGCCGTCGGAAAAGGCCATGATCGCGTCAAGCACCGAGCTGTGCTGTTCCAGCCCCGATGCGCTCAGGTCGAGAAAGGGAAAGAAGACCACGGCGATCATCAGGATCAGCGCGGTCACCGCCAGCACCACGATCCGCGTCATCGCCCCGCCTTTCGGGGCCATCAGGATCTCGTTGCAGCGCATGCACCGGGCGCGTGCGCCTTCGGGCACGTCCTGCATGTGATGCAGCGTGTCGCAGTTCGGGCAGGCAACAAGTTCGGACGGATCGAGGCGCGTCTCGGTCACTGGGTGTCTCTCATGCGGGCAGTTTATCCTTGGATGGAACCGGTTACCAGCCGACATAGATCGCAGGCGCGCTTCGGAAAGCCGCGCCTCTGGCCAGCATCCTGCCTTACATGAAAACGAAATAGCCGGTCGTGCCGACCGCGCCAAGGAACAGGAAGGCCAGCAGGCAGAAGAGACCGTCGCGCACCAGAAGGCCCAGCGCGAAGAGGACAACTGCGGAGCCAAGCAGCGAAGAGCTGAACGGCACGAGTTCCAAAAGCGGCATCAGGGAGCCGCAGATCAGGCAGGCCGTTTCGGTGACCCATCGCGCGGGGCGGCGCACAAGCAGGCTAAGCCTCTTGCGGGAATACCGGTCGAGAAAGGCCGCCGGTTTTTCCATTTTTTCGGTTGCATCGCGCAGCTTATCCGACGGAATACGCCGCTTCATCAGCCAGTCAGGCAGCCACAAATGGTCGCGGTTCAGCAGCATCTGGATCGACACCAGAGCGATCAGCGCACCGCAGATGCTCGAGAACAAGGGAATACCCGACAGCGGGGTCACGACCGCCAGCGCCGGGGCCATCAGGACCGGTACGAAAGAAGCCTCACCTAGGGACTCAATCGCTTCGCGCAGAGAGGTTTTTTCACCCGTTGCCGCGTCGCCAAGCGAGTCCACGATCTCGCTCACCGAACTTGGCCCTGCCGCCTCTGGCATCGCGCCCGCCTGATCAATACTTGTTGACATGCGAAGATAACGCCGCCTTTTTCATCTGGTTCCCACCGCCAGCCGCGTATTTCGGACGTTAAGCCCATTTCCCCGGTTCGGCCCATTCAAGGCAGAGCTTCGCGATGATAGTGAGGCCGAAAGCCGCCAGAATTCAAGGATGAAGAGCGTGAACGATCTGAAACGCGACCTGCTGACCACCAGCCATTGGGGTGCCTACCGTATCGACCGCGAGGGCGGTCGGGTGACTGGATTGCGCGCTTTCGAGGAAGACAGCGACCCTTCACCCATCGGGCAGGGCATCGTCGATGTGCTGGATGCGCCAACCCGTATTTCGCAGCCGATGATCCGGAAAAGCTGGCTTGAGGGCGGGCCCGGCACCGCCGGAGACCAGCGCGGCAAGGAGGCCTTTGTGCCGGTCAGTTGGGCCGAGGCGAGCCGTCTGGTCGCCGGAGAGCTTGACCGGGTGCGACGCGAACATGGCAATCAGGCGATCTATGCCGGGTCTTATGGCTGGGCCAGCGCCGGGCGATTCCACCATGCGCAAAGCCAGATGAAACGGTTTCTGAACTGCATCGGTGGGTTCACCCGCTCGGTGAACACTTACAGCTATGCCGCTGCCGAGGTGATCGTGCCGCATGTGCTGGGCAGCTTCTTTGACCATCTGGCCCGCACCACGAGCTGGGAGTCCATCGCCGAGAACTGCGAGCTCTTCGTGGCCTTTGGTGGGGTGCCGCTGAAAAACGGGCAGATTTCCCAAGGCGGTCTGGGCAATCACGTCCAGAAAGCGGGCGTTCTGAAAGCGCATGAAAACGGCGTTGCCTTCGTGAATATCTCGCCGCTGCGCTCGGACGTGATGGAGGATGTGGGCGCGGATTGGCTCACGCCCCGCCCGTCGACCGATGCCGCGCTGATGCTGGGGCTTGCGGGGGTGCTGCTCGAGGAAGGTCTGCACGACGCGGGTTTCCTCGATCGCTACACGGTTGGTTTCGAGCAGCTTGCCGATTACCTGCGCGGCAAAGAGGACGGCATCGTCAAGAACGCCGAATGGGCGGCCGAAATCTGCGCCCTGCCCGCCGAGAAGATTCGCGAACTTGCCCGGACGATGGCCGCGAAACGCACGATGATCTCGGTGAGCTGGTCGCTGACCCGACAGGATCACGGCGAGCAACCCTATTGGGCATCCATCGCGCTGGCCTCAATGCTGGGCCAGATGGGCCAGCCCGGGACCGGCATCGGCTTTGGCTATTCGGCGATGAACTATCTGGGCGCGACGCGGCGCGAAATCGACTATGCCGCGCTGCCACAGGGGCAGAACGGGGTGAGCGATTTCATCCCCGTCGCGCGCGTCACCGAGATGCTGGAAAACCCCGGTGCGCCTTACGATTACAACGGCCAGCGCCGCACCTATCCCGATATCAAGCTGGTCTGGTGGTCGGGCGGCAACCCGTTCCACCATCATCAGGACCTGAACCGGATGCGGCGCGCATGGGCGCGGCCTGAAACCATCATCGCGAACGAATGGTGCTGGAACGCGCTGGCGAAACATGCTGATATCGTGCTGCCCTGCACCACGACGATGGAGCGTTCGGATATCGCTCTGACCTCGCGCGATCCCTACCAGATGGTGATGGACCGGGTGATGGAACCGGTCGGACAGGCGCGCGACGACCATGACATCTTTCGCGGCATCGCGGCGGAAATAGGGGTCGAGGAAGCCTTTACCGAGAACCGCAACCCCGAGGAATGGCAGCGCTGGATCTATGACGTGTCGCGCCAGCAGGCAGCGCGTAGCGGGGTCGAGATGCCAAGCTGGGATACATTCCAGCGCGACGGCTGGTTCCGCGTCCCGCCGCCGGAAAAGCCAACGGTGATGATGGATGAATTTTACGCCGATCCCGAGGCGCATCCTCTGAAGACGCCCAGCGGCAAGATCGAACTATTTTCTGATAGGATTGCCGGGTTTGCCTATGACGATTGCCCCGGCCACCCGGCGTGGATGGAGCCGCGCGAATGGCTGGGGGCCGCGCCCGAGGGCGCCTTGCACATGATTTCAAACCAGCCGCGCACCAAGCTGCATTCGCAGCTGGATCACGGCTCGGTCAGCCGCGCGGATCGTATCCAGGGGCGCGAGCCGCTTTTGATGAACCCCGAGGACGCGAAAGCGCGGGGGTTAAGCGAAGGACAGATCCTGCGGGTCTATAACGCGCGGGGCGCCTGCCTTGCGGGGCTACGGATCAGTGACGAGATCATGCCGGGTGTCATTCAGATCAGCACCGGCGCGTGGTACGACCCCGATGGCGATACCTGCCGACATGGCAATCCGAATGCGGTGACGCTCGACAAGGGCACGTCGCGCCTTGCGCAGGGACCGACCGCGCATTCCTGCCTTGTCATGGTCGAGGCCTTTGACGGCCCCCTGCCCGACACGCAGGCCCATGTGCCGCCGGAAATCCTGCCCGCGCGGGGGTGAGGATCAGCTTTCCATCGCTACCTGCGCGGGAAACCGGATCGACACGCAGAGGCCGGGCGCATTGTCCGATAGTTGCATGCTGGCCTCGTGCAGTTGCGCCACGACCGAGACAAAGCTGAGGCCAAGCCCGCTGCCCGGCGTGTTGCGGCTGCGGTCGAGGCGATAGAGGCGTTGAACGACCTTTTCCGCCTCTGCCTCGGGGATTCCGGGGCCGGTATCGGCCACATCAAGTACGACCTCATTGCCCTCTTGGTGTAGTCGCACGGATATCTCGGTGCCTGCAGGCGTATGGCGGATCGCGTTTTCGATCAGGTTCGCCATGAGTTGCAACAGCAGGTTCCGCTCTCCGAGGACCGGAGCGACATTGGGCGCGGTATCGACCGTCAGCTGGTGGCCGCTGTCATTGACCATCGGTTCGTAAAGTTCGACGCAGGTTTCCACCAGCGCCCCCATATCGAGCCGGGAGAATTGCGACTTGGGCGAGCCGGATTCGATCTGCGCGATCTGGAGCAGTGCGTGAAAGACCGACACGATGCGTTCCAGTTCCTCATTCGCCGCATCGACCAGCGCGCGCGACTCGCCATCGAGATCCGGGTCGCGGGACAGGTCATCCAGATGCACGGCGACGCGCTGGATCGGGGTTTTCAGATCATGGGCGATATCCGAAGACACCTGCCGCAGCGAATTGACCGAACTTTCCTGCGCCCGTGCCATCTGGTCGATCTTGGCACCGATTTCCGCAAGGTCGTCGGTCCAGCCCTTGCCCGGACGCACCCGCGCCGCAAGGTTGCCGGTGGTCAGTTGATCGAGCGTGTGCCCGACCTGCTGAACATGCCGCGCCCCGCGCCGGGCTAGGTAGTAGCCGCCGCTCAACGCGATCAGGATGGTCGGAAGCAAGCTGAGCACGAGGATGTTGAAGAACACGCCGCGCAGGGCGGTGATTTCACTGCGGGATCGCGCCACCGTCAGTTGTCCGCCGTAAAGCTGTGTGGTCAGCGCGAGGTACTGGCCATGCAACTGCGGGCTGTTTTCGTCGAATGAGACCACGTGATAACCTTCGCTGTCGCGCTTGATCGCGGCGTTACCAAAACGGCGGCGGGTCGGTGAGACATAGCTGAGGATCATGCGTTCGGGATCGGTTTCTGCGGCCTCGGCCTGCACCAGTCTGGCGAGCGCATTGGCGCTTGGCGCGGCGCGGAATCCGGCGAGGTCCTGCGTCAGATCGGCCCGCATCGCCTGCTCCATCGAACGCTGGGTGAAGACATAGCTGGCCCCAAGGCTCAGCAGGCTGACGGCCGCAAAGACAAGGACCAGCCCCAAGGCCAGCCGCAGCGGCATGGAGCGCAGCAGGGAAGGTCTGCGCACGCTCATGCGTCGATCCGGTAACCCGCGCCGCGCACGGTCTTGATCAGCTCGCTTTCGAACGGCTTGTCCACTTTGGCGCGCAAACGGCTGATATGGGTTTCCACCACGTTCGTGCCGGGATCAAAGCTTATGTCCCAGATCGCCTCGAGCAGCATGGTGCGTGTCTGCACCCGCCCCTTGCGGCGCAACAGGTGCTCCAGAATGGCGAATTCGCGCGGCAGCAGATCGATCTCTGTCCCGCTGCGGGTGACGCGGCGCGAGATCAGGTCCATTTCCAGATCCCCGGCCCGCAGGACGCTTTCCCGGTCGATGGATTGCGGGCGGCGCGACAGGGCCGCGACGCGCGCGGAAAGTTCCCCGAAGGCGAAGGGTTTGACGAGGTAATCGTCACCCCCCGCGTTCAGCCCCTCGATCCGGTCATCGACGCTGCCGAGCGAGGTCAGGAACAGGACCGGCGTCAGGTTGCCCGCGCCGCGCAATGTCTTCACCAGCGTCATGCCGTCGATTTCGGGCAGCATCCGGTCGACGATCATCACGTCATAGGTGCCGGAGGTTGCCTGTATCAGCCCCTCGCGCCCGTCGGCGACGAGATCCACGCTCGCCCCTTCCTCGCGCAGGCCGCGGGCGATGTATTCTCCGGTTGTCACGTCGTCTTCCACGACCAGCAGTTTCATCATCCACCTCGCAGTTCGGTCCCGCATGAAAAGCGCCCGGGATCATCAGTTAGGCGCTATCGCGGTTTCTATCCAGTCACATGCGCCGATCGGTTGCCTGTTTGGAAATTACAAATAGTCAATCCTGCCGGAAAATCCGCAGCTAACATATTTGTATAGTTCCGCGAAGATGGCTGTGAGGATCGGGGCTCAGATAGGGTGCAGAGTTTTTGAGGAACGGAGTATCCCATGATCACTACGAAAAGCACACGTCTGGCCGGGGTCGTCCTGAGTGCCGCGCTGGCTTCGTCCAGCCTTGTCGCGGTGTCGGCCCAGCCAGCCCTGGCCGTTCCGGCGGGCGGCTACGGCGATCTGGTCGAGCAGGTCTCGCCCAGTGTCGTCTTTATCGAGGTCACCGAAAAGGCCGGTGAAGCCGCAACCCCGCAACTGCCCGAGAACATGCCCGAAGAACTGCGCAAGCAGTTCGAGAAGATGATGCCGCAGGGCGGCGAACGCGCACCGATGCGCGGTGTCGGGTCCGGGTTCATCATTTCGAATGACGGTCTGGTTGTCACGAACCACCACGTCGTCAGCGGCGCTGACAGCGTCAAGGTCAAGCTTTCGGACGGACGCAGCCTGTCCGCCGAAGTGATCGGCAGCGATCCACTCACGGACGTCGCTTTGCTGCGGATCACCGCCGACGCGGATCTCCCCGCGGTTGCCTTTGGTGACTCGGATGAGATGCGCGTCGGTGACGAAGTCGTCGCGGTCGGCAACCCGTTCGGTCTTGGCGGCACGGTCACCTCGGGGATCATCTCGGCCAAGTCGCGCAATATCAACGCGGGTCCTTACGATGATTTCATCCAGACCGACGCCGCGATCAACCGGGGCAACTCGGGCGGGCCGCTGTTCAACAATGACGGCGAAGTTATCGGCATGAATACCGCGATCTTCTCGCCCGATGGCGGGTCGGTAGGCATCGGTTTTGCCGTACCGTCCGACCTTGTTCGCGACATCGTGGCCGACCTTGAAGACGACGGGAACATCACCCGCGGCTGGCTTGGCGTGCAGATCAAACCGATGTCGCAAGAGATCGCTTCGGTGCTTGGCTACGACATGCCGAAAGGTGCCGTGATCGAAAAAATCAGCGATGACAGTCCGGCGGACAAGGGAGGGTTGAAAAACGGCGACATCATCCTTTCATTCAATGGCACGGACATCACCGAATTGCGCGACCTCACCCGCGCGGTGGCGGGAACCACGCCGGACCAGAAAGCCCAAGTTGTGGTCCTGCGCAAAGGCAAGGAAGTCACCGAAGAGGTGACGGTGGGCACGCTGGGAGAAGAGAACGCCTGAGCCAGCCCATCGTAGCGTCCGACCCGGTACACCCCATCGGGCCGGGCGCAAAATTCGGGGGTGATACCCGTACACCGTCTGTGCACCCCCTGTGCATCGGCGATACGACAAAAGTAACGAGTTTCTTAAGGGCCAGCCAAAGCGGGCTGTTAATTTCGGCGCAAGAATCGCAGCGACCTTGTCCCATTCCGTCCTGCGAGAAGTTGACCGCTCCGTCCCGCCAGCCCTGTTAAGAGCAGGCCGCGCCTCCCCTCGGGGCGCGGCCTTAAACTTTTTCAGACCTTGAGTTCGCGCAGGATGACGTTGGTCTGCGCGCTGCTGACTGCAGGCAGGCGAAACAGCACCTCTTCGAGAAAGGCGTTATAGGCGGTGATGTCGGCGCAGCGCACGCGGATGTGGTAGTCGGCCTGCCCGGTGGTCGCGTAGCATTCCTGCACCTCGCTGCGCTGGATGATCGCACGGTTGAAGGCGCGGACACCTTCGGGATCGTGCCGCACAAGCTGCACGTGGATGATCGCGTGAAAGCTTTCGCCCATCCGACCGCGATCAAGCACTGCGCCATAGCGGGTGATGATCCCGGCCTCTTCAAACGCGCGGACACGACGCCAGCAGGCCGAGGTGGACATGCCAAGCTTCTCGGCCAGTTCGGCGTTGGTCAGGCGGCTGTCCTGTTCCAGCAGGGCCAGCAACTGGCGGTCTTTGTGATCCAGGTTCATGCGAACTCCTATACCGGAAATCCCACTTTGATCGACAGGAAAATTCACAAAATCAGGAATACACGCAAATCCTGACAGGAAATTCCACCCAGGACCGGGTATCATACCCTGATATGCGGGCGGGAGGACCCTGCCCAAGGAGGAGCCAGCATGTCCGAGCCACGCCCCACGTTTCGATCCTATCAACTGTCCGACCGTTATGACCTTGAAACCGGTCGCGTATTCCTCACCGGTACTCAGGCGCTGGTCCGGATCATGTTCGATCAGGCACGGCGCGACCGGGCGGCGGGGCTGAACACTGGCGGGTTCGTTTCGGGCTATCGCGGCTCGCCACTGGGCGGGCTGGACCTTGAGATGTGGCGCGAGCGCAAGCGGCTTGAGACGGAAAAGATCACCTTTCTGCCTGCAGTGAACGAAGACCTTGGCGCGACGGCGGTGCTTGGCGCGCAGCAGGCGCCCCTCAGCCCGGATTGCGAGGTCGATGGGCTGTTTTCCATGTGGTACGGTAAGGGGCCGGGCGTGGACCGTTCGGGCGACGCGCTGCGCCACGGCAACGCCTATGGCTCGTCACCCAAGGGTGGCGTGCTGGTGGTTGCGGGGGATGACCACGGATGTGTGTCCTCGTCCATGCCACATCAGTCGGACGTGGCGTTCATGTCGTGGTTCATGCCAACGCTGAACCCCGCGAGTATCGAGGAATACCTGAGTTTCGGCGAATACGGCATTGCCCTGTCGCGCTATTCCGGCACATGGGTCGGGTTCAAGGCGATCTCGGAAACCGTTGAATCCGGGCGCTCGGTCGACATCCCCGCCGACCGGGAATTCACCCTGCCCGAGATCGACCTGCCGCCGGGGGGGTTGCATATCCGAGGCTCTGACCTGCCGTCGGCTGAGATCGAAACCCGGATCGGGCACAAGCTGCGCGCGGTGGAGGCCTTTGTCGAGGCCAACCCGATTGACCACGCGATCTATGATCTGCCCGAGGCGCATTATGGGTTTGTCACCACCGGCAAGGGGCACCTTGATCTTATGGAGGCGCTGCGCCTGCTGGGGCTTGATGAGGACACCTGCCGCCGTCTGGGGATCGACATTTACAAGGTCGGCATGGTCTGGCCGTTGGCACGGCGCGATGCGCTGGCCTTTGTGAAGGGCAAGCAGGAAGTGCTGGTTGTCGAGGAAAAGCGCGGCATTATTGAGAGCCAGTTCAAGGAGTATTTCTATGACTGGCCGGGCGACAAGCCGCAAAAGATGGTCGGCAAGCACGATGCCGCCGCGACGCGCGACCTGATCCCGTGGACGGGCGAACTCACCCCGCTGGCGCTGGTGCCGATTGTCGCCGAACGGCTGGATGCGTTCTTTCCGGATGAAAACCTGCCCGCCCGCGCCGCCGCGCTGACCGAGGAAAACCCTCCGGTGCTGAATGTTTCCGGCGCGACGCGGACGCCCTATTTCTGTTCAGGCTGCCCGCATAACACCTCGACCAAGGTGCCCGAGGGCAGCAGCGCCATGAGCGGGATCGGCTGTCACGTGATGGCAAGCTGGATGAACCGTTCCACCGGTGGGTTCGCGCAGATGGGCGGCGAAGGTGTTCCAGTGGCCGTCGCGCAAAAGTTCAATGGCAACAAGCACGTGTTCCAGAACCTTGGCGAAGGGACTTGGTATCATTCAGGTTCCATGGCGATCCGTCAGGCGGTCGCGACCAAGGCGAACATCACCTACAAGATCCTTTACAATGACGCCGTGGCGATGACGGGCGGACAGCCTGTCGATGGTCCGGTAAGCGTGGATGGCATCGCGTGGAACGCGCGGGCCGAAGGCGTTGACCGGATCGCGCTGGTCAGTGACGCGATTGAAAAATTCACCAAGGGCGATTTCCCGCCGGGCACGTCCTTTCATGACCGCGCGGATCTCGACACGGTCCAGCGCGAATTGCGCGACATCAAGGGCGTGACGGTGCTGATCTACGAGCAGACCTGCGCCACGGAAAAACGCCGCCGGCGCAAGCGCGGCACGATGGAAGACCCGGACAAGTTCGTGATGATCAACGATCTGGTCTGTGAAGGCTGCGGCGATTGCTCGGTCCAGTCCAACTGTCTAAGCGTGGAACCGGTGGAAACCGAATTCGGGCGCAAACGGCAGATCAACCAGAACACCTGCAACAAGGATTTCTCCTGCGTGCAGGGCTTCTGCCCCAGTTTCGTGACCGTCTCGGGCGTGAAGCGGCGCAAGAAGAGCGGCGCGGATGTGGATGTGGCCGCGTTGCTGGCTGAGGTCAAAGCCCCTGCTCTGCCCGCTCTGGACAAACCTTTTGACCTGCTGGTGACGGGTGTAGGCGGCACCGGAGTCGTGACGGTTGGTGCCTTGGTGACGATGGCCGCACATCTGGAAGGAATGGGCTCGAGCGTGCTGGATTTCACCGGTTTCGCGCAGAAATTCGGCACGGTGCTGAGCTATATCCGGCTGGGTCGCGGACCGGATGACATCCATCAGGTACGCATCGAAAACGCCGGCGCGGATGCGGTGATCGGCTGTGACGTGGTGGTGTCCTCGGCGCCCAAAGCCTCGGCCCATTACCGCCGGGGCAGCCGGATGGTGCTGAACACGGCGGCGATGCCGACCGGCGATCTGGTGTTGAACCGCGATGCGGACCTGAAGATCGGGCAGCGCGAAAAGGTGATCGCGGCGACGGTCGGCGAAGAGAACCTCTCGGCGCTGAACGCCAACCGTCTGGCGGAAAAGCTGATGGGCGACAGCGTGTTTGCGAACGTGATGATGCTGGGCTTTGCCTGGCAAAAGGGTCTGGTGCCGGTCAGCGAAGGGGCGTTGAAACAGGCGATCCTGCTGAACGGGGTTGCGGTTGAAAAGAACGCGCGCGCCTTTGATCTGGGCCGCGTGATGGCGGCGAACCCGGAGGCGCTTGAGCGGGACGAGGAGAAGCCCGTTGAGACGGTGGATGACCTGATCGCGCGGCGCGCGGCCTTCCTGACCGAGTATCAGAACGCGGCCTATGCTGAACGCTACCGGGCGCGGCTTGAAAAGCTGCGCGTGGCAATGCCGGGCGATGAAGTGGCCCTGCGCGCGGCAGCCGTGTCGCTGTTCCGGCTGATGGCCTACAAGGACGAATACGAGGTCGCGCGGCTGATGACCCAGACCGGGTTTGAAGACCGTCTGGCCGCAGAGTTCGAGGGCGACGTGAAGTTGAGCTATCACATGGCGCCGCCCTTCCTGCCCTCGGCCCGCGACACGCGGGGCCGCCCGAAAAAAAAGCGCTTTGGCGGCTGGATGACCCCGGTTTTGCGTGGCCTCTCGGGGATGAAAGGCCTGCGCGGCACCGCTTTTGACCCGTTCGGCTATACGGCAGACCGCAAGCTGGACCGCGCCCTGATCGACTGGTTCGACGGGGTGATGGCCTATGCGGCGCAGGCGGACGTACCAGAGGAAGTCCGCCGCGAATTGCTCGCCGCGCCGCAGGAAATCCGGGGCTTTGGCCCGGTGCGCGAGAAGGCGGCGGAAGAGGTGCAGGCGAAGGTGGCCGGGTTGATGGGGCGCACCGCGTAGCCTTGACTGGTAAGTGGCCTTTGGCAGGAGCAGCGAAGTCCCTGCCAAAGGCGGACTTCCCGTGCAAGTCGGCAGATCATCCGGCCACGGTCACTGCCGCTGCATCGCACGCTCTATACTGCGTTTTCCAGTCGACACGCATCTGTGGCCGAGCAGTTTCGCGCTGTCCTCTGGAACAATCATTCCGCGGATTTTTGTTCCACGAACCCGCACGCGAATAACATTGCACTGATACTGCGGGATACCTTCGATACTCAAATCGGGACGGGCTTCTTCTGACACCCTCGCGGTGAGCTGAAGCGCCTTTAAGGCTGAAACACGCATGTCCGCGTCCAGAGACAGCGGCAAGCAGGTCAATGCGGTGCCTTGTTTAGTCGCAACAACGAACGGAGCAAGGGTCTCTAGCTTTTTGCGATCCAGCCCAATGAGTTCGAGATAGATCGCAACGGATTTCGGGCAATCGAAACCTGCCTGCTCGGAGAGAACCTCTGCGCTGGCATGTGCCTGCGCTGCGGACAAGAGAAACCAAACTGCGCACGGTATGAAAATCAAACGGCCGCGCAATTGATTTCTCCAAAGTTTTTTTGTCGCTCATCGCCAAGCTGACAAATGCTGGGCATGCACTGCAAGCAATATATTGATTACCCTACGTAAACCGTTGCATTCGCCGCTCGCTTTGAATGTAGGCAACCGACGGGAACAAATAACCGGGCCTGCGCACATCAAGCCCGGACACAAGCTACCGAGATTTCGACCTCAGAAATCCACACTCTGCCCTGCTCCGGTGTCTTTCGCGCGCTCCAGGACGTGTTGGGCGGCGGCGAGGTCCTGGGCGGCGACTCCGAGGGAGCGGTAGGCGGTGAGCTGGTCGGCGTCGGCGCGGCCCTGGATCTTGTCTTGCAGGAGCGCGCCGATTTCGCCTTTCAGCTGGTCTGCGCTGAACTTGCCGGCGGCGATCATCTCGACGACTTCGCCCGCTTGGGCGAGGGTCGAGAGGGTGTAATCGACCCAGATCGAGGCCTTGAGGACAAAGTCGTCGTCGACTTCCCGCATGGAGGGGATCGAGGAGCCGACGACGTTGACATGGCAGCCTTTCGGCAGCCAGTCGAAATTGAGGATCGGTGCGGGCGACGCGGTGACCGTGCAGACGATATCGGCCTCGGCCACGGCGGCCTGCATGTCATCGCCGGAGGTAAAGGTGATGCCCGGGTATTTCGACTGCGCCGCCTTGCAGAACGCGGCGGCTTTTTCGGCGGAGCGGCCTGCGACGGTGACTTGGGTGATCGGGCGCACGGCGCAGATCGCGTCGAGGTGATGCTCGGCCTGTTCGCCGTTGCCGAGGATCGCTAGGCGGGTCGCATCTTCGCGCGCGAGGGCGCGGGTCGCCACGCCGCTTGCGGCGGCGGTGCGGATCGCGGTCAGCAGGCTGGCGTCCATCATGGCCACGGGCGCGCCGGTTTCCGGTTCGAACAGCAGGTAGGCACCGCGATGCGAGGACAGGCCCTGCGCCGGATTACCGGGAAACAGGCTGATGAGCTTGATGCCGAAACAGGCCGGGTCGTTCATCGCGCCGGGCATGATGCCCATCTTGTTATTGCCGCCGACCGGCATGATGGACCGCAGCGGCAGTTCTGCGCCGCCGTTGGAGACGGTGCGCATGGCGCGGTCGACGACCTCGATCGCCTCGCGCATGGGCAGCAGTTTCGCCACGTCGTCATGAGAGAGAATGATCATAGGCTGCGCTCCTGTTCCTTTCCCCAGTCGGGGCCGGTGACGTCAAGGCCCATCACCTGTTCAAGCAGGGCGGTATAGGTGTCAGGCCGCGCGATATAGGGGAAGTGGCCGCCCGAGAGATAGCGATAAGCAACGGAGGGAGAGAGTCGCGCCCGCACCCCGGCACGCATGTCCGGCGGGATCAGCGGATCGTCATCGGCCTCGATGGTCACGATGTCGCTGGCCGGGATGGCGGGAGGGGGCAGTTCCGGGCCGGTCTTGGTCGCATTGAGACGGGCGCGAAGCTCGGCCTCGGGGATGCGGCCGCCGACCTCCATCAGCAAAAGGTCAACCACGTCGGATTGCTCGGGATGCGCTTCGCGCCACTGGCCGAGACCATTGCCGAACCCGGCGCGGATGTCTTCGATAGGGGCGTTCATCAGGTCGAGCGCGTAGGGCATACGGGTCGAGATGCCGACCACCGTATCGAGCGTGTTGGCGGCAAGCAGTTTCGTCATCCGTTCGGGCGTGGCACCGGCGAAATACTGGGCGACATAGCCGCCGAGGGACGAGCCGAGCACTGCCGCCTTGTCGATGTTCAAGTGATCCATCAGCGAGACGAGATCGCCCGCCCAGTCGGCAATTCCGCCGGTCGCGGGATAGGTGGCGGCGACGATGCGCAACCGGCCCTTGAGGGCCTCGATCTGCTGCCAGAACACGTCGCAGCGACCAAGAGTGCCGGGGATCAGCAGCAGGACAGGACCCTGCCCCACGTCGATATAGCCCCATTCGCGCCCATTCAGGGTAATCCGCTTTTCGGGATGCTCGGCGGCGAAAGCGTCGCGCGACTGGATCAGGGGGTTGCTCATGCGAAGGGCTCCTCGACAGCCGGCCAGTAATCACGGGCGCGGCGGGTATAGGGGATATTGGCGTAATCCGGCGTGATTGCGCCGGGGGTGGCCACAGGAATGACCTTGGCCGCGATTGGGTTGAACCCGGCCTGATAATGGTTCGAGGATTTCACGCAGACATAGCGGCGCTGCGACAGGTCGATCCCCAGTTGCTCGAAGGCTTCGGGGTGAAAGGTCTGGCTGCGCACGTCGTTCAGCACGATGTCGATGCCGTTGTATTCCACCCAGACCGCGTTGCCGACCGGCGCGGGCAGCTTGCCGAAATGCTGGGTGACGTCCGAGGCGCATTTCTTGACCGTCACCGTGAGGTCGAGCGGATCGCCGGACATTGGGCCGAACTTGCCGCCGATGCGCAGATCGAGCGTCGCGCCCTCGCCTACTTCCTGACAGATGCGGACCGCGCCGGGATCGTAGAACAGGCCGGTGGCAATCGAGGTCATGCCGCGTTCGATCATCGCGCGGAGCAGGAAAGTGGCATCCGACGGCGCGCCGCCGCCCGCGTTGTCCGATACATCTGCCAGCACAATGGGGCCTTTGGGTTCGGCCTCGGCTATGTCGAGCGCGCGGTCGATATCAGGCGTGTCGATCCGCAGGCTTTCGCGCATGTCAAAGAGCTTTTGACCCAGTTGCTGGGCGACGGTCGCGGCCTGATTGGTGTCGCCGTCGCAGATCGCCAGCGCGCGGGCGCCGACGCGAGGGTGATCGCCCCAGGGGAAGCTGTGGGCCAGCGACAGGGAGAGGATGCCGTCCTTGCCTTCGCGTTCGCTCATCTCGTCGACGTATTTGCGCATCGGGCCGGAGGGCGTCGGCATGGCGAGGATCATCTTGCAATCAAAGTCGCGCATGACAGGGTTGGTCTTGCCTTCGGCTGCGTCGCGGGCAAGGCGGAACAGGTCCTCGGCGCGTTCCGGCACGTCCACGTGGGGGTATTCCTTGAACGCCACCAGCAGCGTGGCCTTTTCCATCATCAGGTCAGTGAGGAAGCAATGCGGGTCGAGCAGCCCGCCGATCACCGCATCGGGTGCGACCTCGCGCAGATGGGCGATCAGGTCGCCTTCGCAATCGTCATAGCCATCGGCAATCATCGCGCCATGCAGGGCGAGCAGGATCACGTCGGCACCGCCTGCCTTTTTCAGATCCTCGACGATTTCATCGCGGAACCCTTCGTAGACGGATTTCACCGTCAGGCCGGAGGGCTGCGCATGTGCCGAGAGGCTTTCGACGACGTCCCAGCCCAGTTCCTCGGCCCGCTCGCGCCAGATGAACATCGGCCCGGTCCAATAGTGCTGGACGTCCTGCGTCGCGTTGCCGTGGTGGATCGAGCCTTCGATGAAGCTCGCCATGCCGGTCGGGATCGGAGAAAAGGAATTGGTCTCGGTGCTGAGACCGGCGATGAAGAGTTTCATGTCTTAAACCTTGGTTGCGGAGGTCGCCTGTTTGGCGGGGGCGGCAGCCGTATCGGTCAGCCGCATCAATGTGAGCGCGAGACAGTGGATCACGATCAGAACGAAAGCGAGCGGCACGGCCACGGTAAACCAGATCATCGAAACATCGAGCATTTCGGCGCTGCGGTTCAGGGAACGGCCAAGGAAACCGCGCAGCGGGTTCATGCGCCCGTCGAAGATCGAAAACCAGATGACCGGGATCGCAAAGAGCAGCACGCCGACCATTCGGATCAGGGTGAGCACCGCGCCGAAAGCACCCGTCTTGAGCTGCATTTCGGGAAATAGCGTCGGGTCTGCCTTGGCACGAAAGGCGCAGGACGCGCCGAGCATACCGGCCCAGACCATCGCCCGGCGGGCAAGTTCCTCGGTCCAGATCGGCGGGGAGTCCAGAACGTAGCGGGCAATGACCTGCCAGCCTGCGGCATAGATCATCACCAGCACAGCCAGGACCGCGCCCCAAAGCGCGATCCTGTTCAGGGCTGCGGACAGCCGGTCGAGGGAAAGGGCCAGCGTCCGCAAGATCTTATTTACCCATCGCCTTTTCCCATTCGGCGATCTGCTCTGCACTTAGCAGTTCGCTTTCATAGGCGGGGCTGGAGGCAGCGCGGAATTCGTCGCGTGCGGCCTGATCGAGCGTTTCGACCTGAACGCCCGCTTCCTTGAGCTGGTCGATCACCTTGTCCTGCGACCCGAGCCAGTCGCGGTTGGCCTTGTTGGCGGCGGCGACGGCGTCATCCACGATGGCGCGGTCCTCGTCCGAGAGACCCTGATACCAGTCCTCCGACGCAATCGCGATCCGCAGCGAAGGCGTGACAGCAGCATCGGTAAAGAACTTAATGAAGTCAGTGTGACCGAACAGGAGCGGCACGAAAGCCGGGTTCATGTAGCCATCGGCAACGCCGGTCTGCAGCGCGTTCGGCACTTCGGCCCAGCTGACGATGGTGCCATCCGCGCCCCATGCCTTGTAGAGGTCGATCTGGGATTCATCGAGGGCGCGCATCCGCAGGCCTTCCATGTCAGCGACCGATTTCACCGGTTTCTTGGTGTTGAAGATGCCCGATGACTGGCCGACCGTATCGACAGCCAGAACGCGGACGCCTTCGGGGGTTGTCGCCTCGTTGATCTTGGCGAGCATGCCGCCCTCTTCCAGCGCCTTGTCGACCTGTGCCATGTCTTCGAAGAAATAGGGCAGACGCAGGCCGTAGATGGTATTGTCGATAGAACCGACGATGTTCAGCGGGGACATGGAGACTTCGAGCAGGCCCTGGCTGATCTGGTCGAACAGTTCGTCATCGCCGCCGAGCGCGCCGCGCTGGTATTCCTCGGACTCAATCCCGTTTTCCTTGAGGTATTCGCCGAAGGTATGCGCCCAGACGTAGCTGCCGGAGCCTTCGAGATCGGGCGGGCTGTCCAGCGCGATCTTGACTTGGGCCTGCGCCGCCTGCGCGGCAAAGGCCATGGCAGCGGCCATGACAGTGGTTTTCAGAAAGGTGCGTTTTTTCATTGGGTTGAACTCCTCTGTTGGTACGTTTTTTAGCTTTGTTGATTTTCTTATCGTGAGTGGTGAATTCGATTGATTATTTTTATCCTCCCGCGAGTCCAAAGGCTTGCGGCAGCCAGAGGCTGATTTTCGGGAAGGCGATCAACAGCCCGAGCACCAGCAGTTCGGCAAAGACAAAGGGCAAGGTGGCGCGGGCCAGTTTCCAGTAGTTCACGCCGGTCACCGTGGAGACGACCAGCAGACAGCCCCCCATTGGTGGCGAGATTAGCCCGATGCAGAGGTTAAAACAGATCACGATGCCGAGGTGAACCGGATCGGCGCCCTGCGCCAGCGCGACGGGCGCAAGCAGCGGCACGAGCAGCGCCAATGCCACAGGGATGTCCATGACCATGCCCGCGACGATGAAGATCAGGTTCATCAGCAGGATGTACCCGACCGGGCCGAGGCCGAGGGAGGTGACGGTATCCGAGATCGCCTCGGGGATGCGTTCGAGCGCGCCGAGATGGCCCAGCGCCGAGACCGCGCTGATGATGATGAAGATCGAGCCCGACAGCATGGCGGTGCGTTGCAGACCCTCGATGATCGAGGCACGTGTGAGGCCGTCATAGAACCAGCCCGCGAAAAGCGCGACCACAACGGCGACAGCGGCGGCTTCGGTCGGGGTCATCCAGCCAAGCACGATGCCGCCAAGGATGATCACCGGCAGCGCGAGGGCGGGCAAGGATTTGACCAGCGTCGGCAGGAGCGGAGGCATATCTTCGCGCGCGACCCGGGGGTGATCCTGCGCCGAGGCATAGCCCGCGTTCATCACGATCAGCACGGCAGCAAGCAGCAGGCCCGGTATGATCCCGGCAAGGAACAGCGCGGTAACAGAAGTGCCCATCAGCGCGCCGTAAAAGATCAGGATGATCGAAGGCGGCACGATGGGGCCGATGATCGACGATGCGGCGGTGACTGCGCTGGCATATGTCAGCGAATAGCCGCGCTTGGTCATTTCCGGGACCAGCGTGTTTGACAGCGCCGCCGCATCGGCAACGGCGGAACCCGAGATACCGGCAAAGAAGACGCTGGTGAGGATATTCACATGCCCCAGCCCGCCCCGCAGGCGTCCGACGAGCGCCATGGAGAAATTGATCAGCGCGCTGGTGATGCCGCCACGGTTCATCAGCTCTCCGGCAAGGATGAAGAGCGGCATGGACATGAGCGCGAAGACGTCGATCTTGGAGAAGATCTGCTGCGGCAGGATGGCGAGATAACGGGAGTGATCGGTCGCGAAATAGGCCAGAACCGTGGCACCGCCGATCACATAGGCGATGGCCAGCCCCGAAGCGAGCAAGACGAGAGCAGCGACGGGGACAAGGGCGATCATGCGGCCATTCCTGCACGGGTGCGGGTAAGGCTTTGCTCGGTTACGCCCTGCGCCGCGATGTCCTCGGGGATCGGTTGCCCCATGACAAGCGCGGCGGCGGTGCGGCCCAGCGCGGGGGCCGACTGGATGCCGTATCCGCCCTGCCCCGCGAGCCAGAAGAAGCCCGGTGCCGCCGGATCGTAGCAGGCCATCGGATCGCCATCGGGCAGGAAACTGCGCAGCCCGGCCCATTTGGATTCGATGCGGCGGATCTGCAGGTCAAAGGCGGTTTCGATACGGTCGATGCAGATGGCAACATCCATCTCGTCAGGCTGAGCGTCGCAAGGCGCAGAGGGCGTTGCGTCGGCGGGCGAGATCAGCAGCTTGCCCGCGTCGGGTTTAACGTAGAATTCTTCGTCCACATCCACGGTCATCGGCCAGGGATCAGGGTTAATGCCCGACGGCGCCGATACGATCAGCGCAGTGCGGCGCTTTGGGACCAGCCCGGCGGGGGAAAGACCGGCGAGCTTGGCGATCTCATCGGCCCATGCCCCGGCGGCATTCACGACGACAGGCGCGTGAAAGCTGCCCTTGCTGGTCGAAACCTCCCAGTCGGGGCCGCTGGTCAGGCCCAGAACCTCGGCGCGGGTTTCGACGACACCACCGGCTGCACGGAAAGTCTTCAGATAGTGCTGGTGCAGCCCGTTCACGTCGATGTCGGCCGCGCTCTTGTCCAGCAGGCCGCCGCTTGCATAGCCGGGACGGACCAGTGGCAGGGCATCGGCCACCGCCTGAGCGGAGATCCGGGTGACGGCATCGCCGAGTTCGTCCTGCATATGGGCGAGGCTGTCGCCCTGATCGTCGCGCGCGATAAAGACCACGTCGCGCGGGTGCAGCAGTGGATGGTCGAGATAGGCGCTTTGCGGGTTATGGAAGAACCCGGCCGACGCCCGCGACAGGGCGCGGATCACCGGCGGGCCGTAGGTTTCGGTAAAGAGTGCGGCAGAGCGCCCGGTGGTATGATATCCCGGCTGGCTTTCGCGTTCGAGCAGCAGCACCTTTTGATGGGGGGCAAGCTCGGCGGCCAGGGACGCTCCGGCAATACCGGCACCGATCACGATGCAATCAAATCGGGTCTCTGCCTGCGCCATCTGTCCCCCAGCGGATCTAGTACGACTCGGAGGCTAGCACCGGTTTTCCAATCGGAAAAGGGAAAATTTTCCCATTGGAAAATCGCGCTTGGCGAAAAGCATGTTCGGACCTATCATGTGCCCATGACAATGACCGCGCAACCTTCGAGCAATGCTCAGGAAATTGGCGAACGCGAAGCTTTTGGGCATCGCGCGCGGCAGCTTCGCATCGAAAAAGGCTGGACTTTGGCCGAACTGGCCGAGCGTTCGGGCCTTGCGATTTCGACGATTTCCAAGGCGGAACGGGGGGTTATCGCCCTGACCTATGACCGCCTCTCATCGCTGGCCGCGGGCCTTGGGGTCGACATGTCGGCATTCTTTTCCGATTCGGGAGAAAGCTTTGCAAAGGGCAGTTTCGCCGTGGCGCGAAAGGGCGAGTTCGAGCGGCAGGAGACGACGCATTACGTCTATGAGATGCTGTTCCCCGAGGTCTGGAACAAATCCATGCGCCCGATGATGGGAACGCTCAAGGCGCGCGAACTGCATCAGTTCGAGGAGTTCGTGCGCCATCCCGGTCAGGAATTCCTGACGGTGATGGAAGGCGCGGTGACGGTGCATCTGGAAGGGCGCGAGCCTGTGCGGCTTGAGGCCGGGGACAGCATCTATTTCGACAGTGCGCGCGGGCATCTATACGCGTCGAACGGCGATGAGGATGCCCGCATTCTGGTGGTCTGCACCGCCTGATGGCTTAGGCCTTTCCGGGCGCAGACCCCAGCGATTCAAGGATCGGGCAATCGGGCCTTTCATCGCCCGCACAGCACCGAACCAGATCGGACAGGGTATCGCGCATCTCGCGCAAGTTGGCGATTTTCTCGTCGATCTCGTCCAGATGGTGCTGGGCGATATCCTTGACCTCAGCGCTGGTGCGGGTTTCGTCCTCGTAGAGGTGCAGCAGGTTACGGCAGTCCTCGATTGAGAACCCCAAGCCCCGCGCCCGGCCCAGAAAGGCCAGCTTGTGCAGGTCCTGTTCGCGAAAGGCGCGGTAGCCGTTCGGGTCGCGCTGTGGACGGACAAGGCCGATATCCTCGTAATAGCGGATGGTCTTGGCGGGAAGGCCGGACCGGGCGGCGACGTCTCCGATATTCATGGGGTTTCTCCTTTATACACCGGGGACCGGGATCATGCGGCCGTTCGGACCGGTTTCATCTTCGCGCAGGGCCGGCTGGATGCGGCGCAGGCGCAGGGCGTTGCTCACCACGAAGACCGAGGAGAGGGCCATCGCGCCCGAGGCGAGCATCGGCGAAAGCAGGCTGCCCCAGATCGGGTAGAAGACGCCTGCGGCCACCGGGATCAGCGCGGCGTTATAGGCGAAGGCCCAGAACAGGTTCTGGCTGATGTTGCGCATAGTCGACTGGCTGACTGTCACCGCGTTGACCAGACCGGCGAGATCACCGGACATCAGCACCACGTCGGCGGCCTCAATCGCGACATCCGTGCCGGTGCCGATGGCCAGACCCGTATCGGCCTCGGCCAGCACCGGGGCATCGTTGATCCCGTCGCCGACAAAGGCGACAGGCCCATGTTCCTCGCGCAGGGATTTCACGGCGGCGACCTTGGTTTCGGGGGTGGTTTCGCTGATGACCTCTTCGATACCAAGCTGGTTGGCGATGGCGCGCGCGGTCATGGCATTGTCGCCGGTGATCATCGCGATTTCAAAGCCACGGGCGCGTAGGGCGTCGAGCGCGGCAGGCGTGCCGGGTTTGATCGGATCGGAAACACCGATAGCCGCAACGGCCCAACCATCGACCGCCACGTAGAGCGGGGTCGCCCCTGTCGCGGCGAGTTTGGCCCCCTCGCCCGCCAGATCGCCCAGATCGATCTTTTGCGCGCTCATGAACCGGTCCGCGCCGACGAGGACGCTCTGGCCGTCGATTTGGGCCTCGGCGCCCATGCCGGTATGGGACTGAAACCTTTCGGGGTCGGGCATGGTCAGGCCACAAGACTTGGCCGCGCGGATGATCGCGCCAGCGATCGGGTGTTCCGAGCGGGATTCGACGGCTGCGGCAAGCGCCAGCACCTTGTTTTCGTCCCATCCCTGCGCGGCGTACAGCGTGGTCAGCTCTGGACGGCCCCGGGTCAGCGTGCCGGTCTTGTCAAGCGCGATGACGCGGGCCTCACGCAGGGTTTGCAGCGCCTCGCCCTTGCGAAACAACACGCCGAGTTCGGCGGCGCGGCCGGTGCCGACCATGATCGAGGTGGGTGTCGCCAGCCCCATCGCACAGGGACAGGCGATGATCAGCACGGAAACACCGGAAACCAGCGCGAGGTTGAGCGCGGGATCAGGACCGAAGAAGAACCAGACAGCGGCGGTGATCGCCGCGAGTGCCATCACGATAGGTACGAAGATACCGGTGACCTTGTCGACAAGGCTCTGGATCGGCAGTTTCGCTCCTTGAGCGTTTTCTACCATCTGCACGATCCGGGCGAGAACCGTATCGGCACCGACCGCGCTGGCACGGAAGCTGAAAGCGCCGCTTCCGTTGAGCGTACCGCCAACCACATCCGCACCGGCGGTCTTTTCCACGGGGACCGGTTCGCCGGTGATCACGCTTTCATCGACAAAAGAGCGGCCTTCGCTCACCGTGCCGTCGACCGCGATCCTTTCGCCGGGACGCACGAGTATCAGGTCGCCCTTGCGGACCTCGGCCAGCGGCACTTGGACCTGCGCGCCGTCGCGTTCAACGGTGGCGTGCTGCGGTTGCAGCCCGATCAGGCGTTCGACCGCCTCACCGGTTCGGCCCTTGGCGCGGGCTTCCAGCGTGCGACCGAGCAGGATCAGGGTGACGATGACGGCGGCGGCCTCGAAATAGACGGCCCGCGTGCCCATGGGAAAGAGCTGCGGCGCAAAGAGCGCGAGGGTCGAATAGCCCCAGGCGGCAGAGGTGCCGAGCGCGACGAGCGCGTTCATTTCCGGCGCGCCGCGCAAGAGCGCTGGCACGCCGTGGCGGAAAAAGCGCCGTCCCGGTCCGATCAGGACGGCGGTTGTCAGAACGAACTGGATGATCCAGCTGATATCGCGCGCCGTGCCCTGCCCCAGCCAATGATGCAGCGCGGGGATGACGTGCGGCCCCATGCCCAGAATGAATACAGGTGCGGTGAGAATGGCCGCGATCAGCGTGTCGCGGCGCAGATCACGGTATTCGTCCTGTTTCGTGTCGGTCTTGCGGGGCTGGTCCGGGGTGATGATGTGGCCGGGATAACCAGCACCGCTGGCGGCGCGTTCCAGTTCTTCGGGAATGCCGGCGCTGTCGATATGAGTGACCTCGGCCTGTCCGGTCACGAGGTTGACCTTGGCCGAAGTAACACCGGGCACGGCAGCCAGCGCCTTTTCGACCCGACCGACGCATGAGGCGCAGGACATGTTTGCGATTTCCAGCCGGGTCTGAGCGGTCGCCGCCGGATAGCCCGCCTTTTCAAGCGCTTCGGTGACAGGCGTCAGGCTGGCGCTGTCATCCAGCTCGAAACTGGCCCGCGCATTGGCGAGGTTGACCGAAGCGCCGGTGACGCCCGGCGCGCTGTTGATGGCCTTTTCCGCGCGCCCCACGCAGGAGGCGCAGCTCAGATTACTGACCGGAAAAGAGATGGTGCGGGACATGGAAACCCCCAGTGATTTGCCGTTACAGCAGGTCACATAAGGGTTCCAGCAACTGGAAGGTCAAGAGATGCCGGACAAATCGGTGCGATTTTTTCCGGCACCCAATGTTTTAAAGCAATGCGGGCCTAGTCGGCCTGCGCGGGGACGGCGATCACGCCTCCCAGGTGATTTCGCCGCCGCAAAGAGTCAGCGCGGCGCGGGCGGTACCGATCCGCTCTGCCTCGAGGCTTTCGAGATCGGCGTCCATCACCACCACATCGGCCAGCATCCCCGGCGCGAGCTTGCCCAGCCGGTTTTCGTCGAACCCGGTATAGGCGCCGCCCATCGTGTAATCATGGAGCGACTGCATCAGGGTAGAAGCGTGGCTTGGGTGATCGGGATGCCACGGCTTGCGGGTGACGGCTGCCTGAACGCCGCGCATCGGGTCGATGTCGGCGACGGGCCAGTCCGAGGCAAAGGCGATCGGCACGCCTTCGTCCCGCAGATATTGGACCGGGAAGGACCACGGCCAGCGCTCTTTGCCGACCTTGCTGGTCCAGGGTTCCAGCGGGAAGTCGAGCGCGCCCGGCGGGTGCTGAGGCTGCATCGAGGCGATCACGCCGAGTTCAGCGAAACGGTGAAGGTCGTCGGGGTGCAGCACCTCGATATGTTCGATGCGGTGGCGCGAGTCTCGTTTACCGTTGGCCTTTTGCGCGGCCTCGTAACCGTCAAGCACCCGTCGCACGGCCGCGTCTCCGATGGCGTGGACGGCGATTTGCAACCCGTGCTTGTCGGCTTCGGTCGCGGCCTCGTTAAAGCGTTCCGTGCTGTGCAGCGGGTCGCCGCGCCAGCCGGGCTGATCCGCATAGTCCTCGACCATGACGGCAGTGCCGCTGTCGATGACACCGTCCATGAACATCTTGACCCGGCCCGAGCGCAGCCGGTCGCTGTTGTAATCGGCGGTCATCTGGCGGGCGATTTCCAGCGAGGAGATCGGTTTCGACGGGGTCAGGTGGAACGGAATTTCCGTCCGGCAGATCAGCTCGCCCCGCTTCTCGAGCGCGTGCAGCAGTTCAAGCTGATAGATGTTGCCGTCCATGTTGTGCAGCGAGGTGAACCCGTATGAGGCGCAGTATTTGAGACCTTCGAGCATGACGGCTTCGTCCTCTGCCCGGTCGGCTGCCGTTACGCTGTCGGGTTCATCGCCGGTCAGGCCAAGATTTTCGCGCCCGCCCGAGGTGCGCAGAACCATGACATGCTTGTAGGCCTCGAATTCACGCAACTCGCCCGTGGCCTTGCCATCGCTGCCCATCACCACCTCGTTGCCGAGGGGCACATCGCGCCCGTTGATCAGCCCGGCCTTTTCCATCGCGATGGTATTGGCGAAGGCGGTGTGGTGGTCGGCGGCGATCAGCACGAGCGGGCGATCCGAGATTACCTCGTCCAAGTGCTGACGGGTGATCGAAACGTTGTCGCCGAACAGGTTATACATTGCCCCTTTGCAGATCAGCAGACCTTCGTCCGGGTTCGCCTTGGCAAAGGGCAGCACCTTTTCACGCAGCGCCTCGACGCCCTGAACATGATCGAGCTGGCAGAGGCGCAGGCCGTAGGCACCGCTGAAAAGATGCAGGTGCGCCTCGACCATGCCCGGCATGACCGTCTTGCCCTGCGCGTCAAAGCGACGGGTGTTCGGCCCGGCAAAAGCCTCCATCTCGGCCTTTTCCCCGACGCCCAAAATAAGGGCACCGCCAAGCGCAATGGCATCGGCACGGGGTTTCGCGGGGTCCATCGTCAGGACTTTCGCGTTTTCTATTATGAGGCTGGCCTCGGTCATGTTCGGCTCCTTAACGTTGTTGCGCGAACGCTAGCACGCTGTGTTTTCATTTGAGAAGCCGAAGCGCATTCGAAGCCGCGCACAAAAAAGCACAGCCTTGCCGCCTGACTTGGGGGCAGGAAAAGAAAAGCCAAGCATATTGCTTGATCAATCGCGAAACAGGCGCTTAAATTTGATCAAAACCGGACGCAAAAATTTTGATCAAATTCAGAATGACAGACGGACCGGAACAACTGGGAGTATCGATATCGTGTCAGAAACCGCACTCAAGACCCGTCCAGCAGCGACCGAATCAGAGACCGCCGTCGACGTGATCGGCATCTCAAAACTGTTCGGAAGCGCGCAGGAAATCCGCGCTTTGGACGATGTGTCGGTTGCGATCCGCAAGAATGAATTCTTTACCCTGCTGGGGCCATCGGGTTGCGGAAAAACCACGCTGCTGCGGGTGATTGCCGGGTTCGAGCCACCCACGATGGGGGCGCTGCACCTTGGCGGACGAGATATTTCCCGGCTTGCGCCGAACCAGCGTCCGATCAACACGGTGTTCCAGAATTACGCATTGTTCCCGCATATGAGCGTGGCCAACAACATCGCCTTTGGCCTTGAGATGCTGGGCAAACCCAAGAACGACATCCGCGACAAGGTGACGGAAATGTTGCAACTGGTGCGGATGGAAGAGCTGCGCTCGCGCCGGACATCCGAAATTTCGGGCGGTCAGCAGCAGCGCGTGGCGCTGGCCCGGGCGCTGGCACCGCAGCCCGAAGTTCTGCTGCTGGACGAACCGCTCAGCGCGCTCGATCTCAAGCTGCGCAAGGAAATGCAGATCGAGCTGAAACGTCTTCAGAGCGAGACCGGCCTGACATTCATCTTCGTGACCCACGATCAGGAAGAAGCGCTGACCATGTCGGATCGGATCGCGGTGATGAACGCGGGCAAGATCCTTCAGGTCGGCTCTCCGCGCGAGATCTACGCCCATCCCTCGGAACGGTTCGTGGCGAATTTCATTGGCGAGTCGAACTTCCTCAACGCGCATCTGTCGGGCAACCGCGTTACGCTGGAAGCGGGCGGCGGAACCTATCAAGCCGTCGCGCCCGAAGGCGTGGCGGATGGCAAGGTCAGCGTTCTTGTCCGTCCCGAACATGCGAGCGCCCGCCCCGGTGAGGCCGCGGGCGAAGAACTGGCGGCGACGGTCGAAACGGTGGTTTACTCGGGCGACGCCACGACGTTGCACCTGCGGCTGAAGACCGAAGAGCCGCTAAAGATCAAGATGCCGAACGGTCCCGAGCAGAGCACCGCCTTTGGCGAAGGCGACTCGGCAGCCGTGACCATCGCGCCCGGCGCCGTCACCGTTCTGAAGGACTGAGCGATGAGCGACATGGCCCTTAACACACCGCCCGAACCCGGCGCGCTGGAACTGGAAGAGGCGCAGCAGGACAACCGGTCGCGCTGGCTATTGGCGCTGCCCGCCATGGTCATCATCGGATGTTTTGCGACCCTGCCCCTTTTGGTGATGCTGGTCTATGCGTTCCTGACCCCCGGCGATTACGGCAACGTTGTCTGGAAATTCTCGACCGACGGCTGGGTTTCCGTTCTGCTTCAACGCGACATCTTTGACGACACGCTGATGTGGGCAGATGCGCATCTGTCGATCTTCTGGCGCAGTTTGCGGCTGTCGCTGATCACCACGATCCTGACGCTGATCTTTGGCGTGCCAACGGCGTGGTTCATCGCAACGCGTCCGCGCGAAAAGCGGCAATTCTGGCTGTTCCTTGTCACCGTACCATTCTGGACCAACCTGCTGGTGCGCACGATTGCCATTCAGGAGCTGATCCGGTCGGAAGGGGTAATCAACCTGATACTGCTGAAAATCGGGATCATCGACGAACCTATCCAGATGATGTTCACCGATTTCGCCATCGGCTTTGGCATGACCTATGTCTACCTGCCCTTGATGGTGCTGCCGGTCTATGCCGCCGTGGACAAGCTGGATTTCCGACTGGTCGAGGCGGCGCATGATCTTTACGCAGGGCGCTGGACCGCGTTCCGCCGAGTGATCCTGCCACTGATCAAACCGGGGATCATCGCCGGGTCGATCCTTGTCTTCATCCCCTGCCTTGGTGCCTACGTGACCCCACGCGTTCTGGGCGGCGGCAAGAACCTGATGTTCGGCAACCTGATCGAACTGCAATTCGGCGCGGGCCGCAACTGGCCCCTGGGCGCGGCGCTGTCGCTAACCCTGATGGCCATCGTGATGGTCGCCCTGATCTACTATGTGCGGGTAACCTCGCGGGAGCGCGAAGATGTCTGAGACCACCCTGAGCGGCAGCAAGATCGAAACCGAAACCGTGGTGCCCGCCGCAAGCGGAAAGAAGGCGCCGAAGGGCTATAGCGTGAGCACTTTGCCCGGTTTCTCGGTTGTCGCGATCTTCACCTTTTTCGCGCTTTACGCGCCGATCATGATCCTTGTGCTTTACTCATTTAACGCGGGCACCTCGCTTGCGATCTGGGAAGGCTTTTCGCTGCGCTGGTATGTACAGGCGGCAGGCAATGAACGGGTAATCGACGCGGCGATCCGATCGCTGATCCTTGCGGGCGCGTCGGCAACCATCGCCAGCATCTGCGCCACGATGGCCGCGCTGGCAACGACGCGGACGCGGCGGTTCAAGGGGCGCACGATGATCTACGCGCTGATCAACCAGCCGCTGATGGTGCCCGAGATCGTGACCGCCGTGGCGCTTTTGATCGTGTTTGCGTGGATCAAGGTGATGACCGGCTATACCAGCCTGCTTTACCTGATCGCCGCGCATACGGCGTTTTGCATCCCCTTTGCCTACCTGCCGATCCGCGCGCGGCTTGAGACCATGGACGACACGCTGGAGGTGGCTGCGCGCGATCTTTATGCCTCGCCCATGCAGGTGTTCCGCCGGGTGACGCTGCCGCTGATGTGGCCGGGGATCATCGCGGGATTCATGCTTGCCTTCGTGATTTCTCTGGATGACGTGGTGATCACCGAATTCGTGAAATCCGCCGGGCAGGAAACCATTCCGACCTATATGCTTGGCCAGCTGCGCCGCGTGGTCACCCCCGAAGTCAACGCGATCTCGACCATCATCCTTGTGTCGGGTGCTATTCTGGTGTCGCTGTTTTTCTGGGTCAGCCGCGAACGCCGCTGACCTTTCCCCATACCGGCCGACAAGAGCCGGGACATAACAAAAACAACCAACTCAACATGGAGTGTTACTTGATGAAAAAACTGTTTGCAGCCGCTTCCGTTCTGGCGCTGAGCGCGACCGGCGCCATGGCGCAGGAACTGAACATCTATAACTGGGGGAACTACACCAACCCCAAGCTGATCGAGAAATTCGAGGCGGAGACCGGCATCAAGGTCACCATCACCGATTACGACAGCAACGACACGGCTCTGGCCAAGGTCAAGGCCGGTGGCCACGGCTTCGACATCGTTGTGCCCTCGGCAACTTACGTGCCGATCTGGGTTTCCGAAGGTCTGCTTGAAGAAACCCGCCCCGACGAAATGGAAAACTTTTCCAACGTCGACCCGGTCTGGATCGACGTGCCGTGGGATGAGGGCCGTCATTACACCGTGCCATGGCAGTGGGGCACGACCGGCGTTGCGGTCAACACCAAGTATTACGATGGCGACATCGATACCTCGGCCATCTTCATGGACCCGCCGGAAGAGCTGAAGGGCAAGATCAACGTCGTGCCGGAAATGGGCGACGTGATGGGCCTTGCAATCATGTATTACGGCGGCGAGCCCTGCACCAACGACAAGGAAATCCTTAAACAGGTGCGTGACGGCCTTGTCGAAGCCAAGAAAAGCTGGCTGGGCATGGATTACGGCAACATCGAGAAATTCGCCAAGGAAGACGTCTGGGCGGGTGTGAACTGGAACGGGTCGACCTTCCGCATGCGTCTGGCAAATGAAGATATCGCCTATGGCTATCCGAAAGAGGGCTATGTGGTCTGGATGGACTCCGTCGCTGTTCTGAAGGACGCGCAGAACATGGAAGAGGCGAAGACCTTCCAGAACTTTATCATGGAGCCGGAAAACGCCGCGCTGATCTCGGAATTCGCGCGCTATGCCAACGGTATCACCGGTTCGGAAGAATTCATGCCCGAAGACATGAAAACCGCGCGTGAGATCAATATCCCGGCCGAGTTGAAGGACAAGGGCACCTTCCTGCCGACCTGCGACCCAGACACGCAGGCGCTTTACACCCGCATCTGGACCGACTTGCAGAAGTAAATCCCACACGTAGATTATGAGAGCGGGCGGTCCTTGGGCCGCCCGTTTTGCTTGGGGTGAGCGGAGATAATGTCATGCTGGAAGTCTGGGGGCGCAAGACATCGTCCAACGTGCAGGCGGTGATGTGGTGTATCGGCGAACTTGGCCTGCCCTATCGCCGCCACGACATCGGTCACCGGTTCGGTGGGACGGATACCGACGCCTTTGGCGCGCTGAACCCGAACCGCACCGTGCCGGTCCTGCAGGACGGCACGGATCCACCGCTGTGGGAAACCGGCGCGATCCTGCGGTATCTTGCCAATCGCTATGGGTCGGGCGAGTTCTGGCCCGAAGAGCTTATCGCGCGAACGGATGTGGATCGCTGGGCGGAATGGGCGAAAATCAATGTCTCGCTTGCATTCACGGCTCCGGTTTTCTGGCGGGTGGTGCGAACGCCCGAAGCGGAGCGTGACCCGGACGCGATCAGGGACGCAGTGGCCGTGCTGGAAAAAAAATTGCAGATCGCCGATGCCCGGTTGGCCGAACAGGCGTTTCTGGTCGGGGATGAGTTTACGATGGCCGACATACAATTCGGCCATGTGCTATTTCGCTACTTTGACATCGACATCGACCGCGCCGCCCTGCCCGGTCTCGCCCGGTATTACGAACGGCTGTGCGCACGGCCCGCGTTTCGCGAACATGTCATGGTGTCCTACGAAAAGTTGCGACTGTGAGGCGTTACTTGGTCCAGCGTCCCCCGCCGTCGATATCGACAACCGTACCGGAAAGGTAATGCACCTGGGGTGAAGCCAGCATGACCGCGAGCGCTGCGACTTCTTCGGCTGACTTCGGGCGGCCAAAGGGATAATTCGCTGGATCGACAAGCTCTGCCCAGCGGTCCGGATCCCCCCATTTCTGGTCTGCGGTCTGTTTCAGACGATCGATCATACGGTCGGTCTTGGTGACCGAAGGGTTGATGCCGAAGACACGCACGTTATCCGCTGGGGTGGCCGCGCCAAGCGCGCTGGTGAACCCGATCAGCCCGGCATTTGCCGCCGCGCCGATGATATAGGACGGGCGCACCGCCCTGCCCCCCATGCCGATGATATTGATGATCGTGCCGGACTTACGGGCGGACATCTGCTCGGAGAACAGCTTGCAGAGGTGAACGTAGCCCCAGAACTTGAGATCCATACCCTCGCGCCAGTCGTCCATTCCCAGCGCTTCGATCGGGCCGGATTTGATGGCCCCGGCATTGTTGACAAGGATATCGACGGCGGCTGCCTCACCGAAAAGGGCAAGCCGGCCTTCTTCTTCGGACAGGTCGGCGGCGATAAAGCCCGCCTCGCTGCCGGTCTCGGCGCGGATCTGTTCGGCCGCCTTGGCGAGCGCTGTCCTGCGTCGCGACACAAGCGTGACGCGTGCGCCTTCGCGGGCGAAAGCCATCGCGGTCGCGAAACCGATCCCCTTGGAACCGCCCGTGACCAGAACGTGCTTGTCGGTAAGTTTAAGATCCATGTCTGTCCCGTTCTTTGCTGACCGGGTTTGCCCGGCCGGTCTAAGTCGCGACGATCCTGCCAGCATTGCAAGGGAGAGTGCAACGTGTCGACGGCCTCGAGCCGTCAGTTTGCCACGGAATAGGTCTGTCCGCCGGTACGTTGCCAGCCTGTTTCGCCCAGCGTGAAATCGGTGGTCAGTCGATGCACGAATTGGTCGGTTTCAGGCAGGGCGACCCATCGTTCCACCCGAAGGTCGCGCCCGTCGATGTCGAGAATGGCAAAGTCGTTGTCCTGATCGCGCAGCCTTGTCGATAGCCCGGTTCCGGCGTGAATCTGCAGAATGTTGGATTGGCCCGAATTGGTCTTGTAGGGTTCGGTCCACCAAGAATGCAGGTGGCCGGACAGCAAGATATGCGCCCCGCATTCGGACAGTTTTTCCATCGCGCTTTCCGCGCCGATCATGCCATCCTTGGAAGAGCCGGGCGGGTGCCGAAACGGGTGATGGGCGACGATCACGTTGATCCTGTCCGCGTCACCATCGCCGAACATCCGGCACAGGCGACGGGTGGCATGGCCGGTCATGCGACCACGCTGCCAGCTCCACCGCGTGACGGTGTTCAGCCCGAAGACGCCGACATTTTCGGTAACGAGCTGCGGTTCAAGATCCCGGTCGATCCAGTGCCGGTAGCGCGAGAACGGCTTGAACATGCGCAGGAAAGGCCGGTGCAAGGGTATGTCGTGATTTCCCGGCACCACGATCATCGGCAGTTCGATCCGGTCGATGAAAGCGCGCGCGGCGCGGAACTGGCTGTGGCGCGCGCGCTGGGTCAGATCACCGGAAAGGGCAATCACATCCGCCCCCGACCCGTTGATCGTGTCGATCAGCGGAGCGAGAAGTTCTGGCCGGTCCCGACCGAAATGAAGGTCGGAGAGATGCAGTATCCGTTTCATGCCTTAACAAGTCTGGCTCAGGGTACGATCACGTTCAACGCATCATGCAGAACACGCAGGCGGAACGGCGAGAGCATCCGCTCTTTTTCACCGTCGCGTGCGACAAGCCTGTGGGCCTGCAGCGTTTCGATCAGGATTTCCTCACCGCAGATCAGGGTAAAATCCCGATCCGCTTCGAGCTTGCGACGGGCCAGCTTGAACGCAAATTTCACCATCTCGAAACGCCCGCAGTCCTTGGCGAGATACAGTGCGAACTGGCCGTTGCGGACCGCATCGGCACCTTCAAGGCGGAACTCTTCGAGCTGGTAGGCACTGTTGGCCGCGAAGGCCAGCGGGGTCTTCATCCGGTAGACGGTGCCATCCACGGTGACGCGCATCGACAGCGGCTTGTTCACGGTGAGCAACGCCTTGACGACGGACCAGTGCGCCGCGATGCGGCTGCGGCCCCAGCGACGGTAGACATCTTCGCGCTGGTCAAGGATAGCCGGATAGGCACCGAGGCTGGCGTTGTTCAGAAACACCCGGTCATTGATCGTGCCAACATTCACGGCCTTGCTCCGGCCTACTTCGATCAGGCGCAAGGCGTCTTCGAGTTCGTCGGGAATATCGAGGCTGCGGCTGAAATAGTTGAAGGTGCCCGACGGGATCACGCCCATGACCTTGTCTGTGCCAGCAAGGGCGCCCGCGACCGTGGAAATGGTGCCATCCCCGCCAGCCACCACCACAGTATCATAGGGGCCCGCCGCGACGCGCTGCGCAATGTCCTGAATATCCGAGCCTTTGCGAACCCGTTCGAACCGGGTCTTGCCGGGCTGACGCTTTAGCCATGCCTCGAGCTGGCTGACCTGCTCCGAGGCCTTTCCCTTGCCTGATTTATCATTCGCGATCAGGCAGATTGACGATTCCTTTTGTGTTGTCTCGTGGTACAAAAGCCTAACTCCGAATATGCTCTGCGCCGGTTCGGCCGACAGCTTGATAGAGCGTTGCGATCACAACACGGCAGGGCCTTGACTGGTTCCGCCAAAGCGCGATTTGCCAAACTCTGCTGGCATATGCGCTTTGTGCTGTTTATCCCTGTTTGACGGGATAAAATGGCGACGATCCGTGAAACGGGCAGCAAATCGGGGCGTTCAGCCTTGCGCTGGGTCCGGCACGGGACAGATCGCCAAGGCGGAACAGGCTGGGACCATAGGTTGAGAAAACGCACGCATATCGAGGATGACGCACTGTCGGCAGAGGCCGGGCGAAACGAGCGGCAATTCATCACCTCGCTTTACCGGGGGCTTGAAGTCCTCCGTGCTTTTCGTGCCGATGACCGGTCGGGCCTTTCCAACGGCGATCTGGCCGAGCGCACGAGCCTGCCCAATTCCACGGTATCCCGGCTGACCTATACCCTTCTGCAAACGGGCTATCTCACCTATGACGCCGAGACCGGGCGATATCGCATGGGAGTCCCGGTGCTAAGCCTTGGCTATGCCTGCCTTAGCGGCATGCCCATCCGTGAAGCCGCCCAGGGGTATATGCAGACGCTGGCCGATAGTTGCGGCGAAGGCGTGATGGTGGCGCTTGGCGGGCGCGATGCGCTTACGATGACCTATGTCGCCTGCGCAAAATCGCGCAGCGTCGTGTCGCTTCAGCTTGGCGTGGGATCGCGCATTTCGCTGGCCCGGTCGGCTATGGGGCGTGCCTATCTTGCGGGTTGTTCCGAGGAGGAACGGGCCGAGGCGCTGGAAGACCTTGAACGCCACGCCGACCCGGATCTCTGGCCGTCGATCCGTGCCGGAATCGATGACGCCCGCGCCCAGATCCAAGATCGCGGGTTCTATGCGAACCTTGAAAAATGGCACACCGGCGTCAACGCCGTCGCCGTACCCTTTCGCAGTCAGAGCGACGAGCCGCTGATGGCCTTCAACCTTGGCGGGCCTGCAAGCTTTCTGCCGCAGGACCGGCTGATCGGCGAATTCGGACCGCGCCTCGTCGCGCTTGCCGAAACCATGAGCCACCGGGTGCCAAGGGCACGCTGAGGCTCTTTTCCAGAGTTTGTCCCGAGTATTAGTGTCGGGCATTGCGGAACGGCGTTCCACTGAGTAGCTTGCCCGCAAATCGACGGCAGCGGTTCACCCGGCCGTTCCAGGAGGAGAGATACAATATGACCATGCCCGACGCCCTGAAACACCTGCGCCTGCCCGTGATCGGCGCCCCGCTATTCATCATTTCCAACCCGGATCTGGTGATTGCCCAGTGCAAGGCAGGTGTTGTCGGCTCTTTTCCCGCGCTGAATGCCCGCGAAAAGGAAGGCGAACCGATCGAGCTGGAACGCTGGCTGACGCGCATCACCGAAGAGCTTGACCGATATAACCAGGCCAATCCGGACACGCCCGCCGCCCCCTTTGCCGTTAACCAGATCGTTCACCGGTCGAATACCCGGCTAGAGCGGGACGTGGAAATCTGCGCCAAGTTCAAAGTGCCGGTCTGGATCACGTCCCTTGGCGCTCAGGAATGGGTGAACGAGGCGGCGCATGGTTCGGGCGGCATTACCATGCACGATGTGATCAACAACAAGTTTGCCAAGAAGGCGATTGAAAAAGGTGCTGACGGGCTGATCGCAGTTGCCGCAGGTGCCGGTGGTCACGCCGGGGCACTGTCGCCTTTTGCGCTGGTGCAGGAGATTCGGTCGTGGTTCGACGGTCCGCTGTTCCTGTCGGGGTCGATTGCGCGCGGCGACAGCATTCTGGCCGCACAGGCGATGGGCGCGGACGGCGGCTATGTCGGGTCTGCCTTTATTGCGACCGAAGAAGCCAATGCTGTTGAGGGATACAAGCAAATGGTTGTCGATGGCGGTGCCAACGACATCGTCTATTCCGATCTCTTCACCGGGGTCTGGGGGAATTATCTGAAGCCCTCGATTGCGGCGGCGGGGATGGATCCGGAGAACCTCGAACGGTCCGACCCCTCGGCGATGAATTTTGGCGACGGCAGTGCAAAGCCGAAAAGCTGGAAAGAAATCTGGGGATCTGGACAGGGTATCGGCGCGGTCGACAAGGTCGTACCCGCAGCCGAACTGATTGCCCGGCTGACCCGTGAATACGAGGCTGCAAAGGCCCGTTTGACCAATATAACGGCAGCCTGAACGCCGGGCGAAAGGCCCGGACTCGGTCACATTTCCGTCCAGTCACGGTGAATTTACTGTAACCCCTGATCAAAAAGAACGATCAGGGGTTAACTGTTTCCAAGACCTCGAAAAATCAATTTCAAGGGTCAAGGACGAAATATTTCAATTTATACGCGAATTTTAGCCGATCAATTCAACTGATCGGCCAGTTTTAGCCGGGCGTTAACAGCCGGGCTGGATTAGTCCCCTCCAAGTAACAAATGATTAACCTAACGCCCCTTGGGAACAAATCCCCGAGTAGAGAGTTGGGCGTGTCCGGATGAAAAACACTAGGAGTAGATAAATGATCCGCACAGTTACGATTGCACTTCTTTGCAGCACCGCTGCATCCGCGGCGTTGGCCGGCAACGCTGATCCGGCACCGGCAGAACCGGTTGTCTACACCCCGCCGCCGGTTGTTAAACCGTTCTGGGAAGGTGGCTATGTAGGTGCACAACTTGGCTATGCCTATGGTGAATTCGACCTTGGCGGCAGCTTTGATAACGACAGCGTCATCGGCGGTTTGACTGCAGGTTACCTGTGGAGCCTTGGGAACAACTGGTACCTCGGGCCGGAATTCCAGTACGACTGGGCCGACGTTTCGATCACCGACCCCGGCACCGGCCAGTCGGCTTCGTTCGACAGCATGGCGCGCCTGAAACTGATCGCCGGTTACGAGATGGGCAACGGCCTGCTCTACGGTTCGCTCGGTTACGCATATTCCGACTTTGACGGCGTTGGTAACTTCTTCAACGACAGCGGCGACAGCTATGTTGTTGGTCTGGGTTACGACTGGCGCGTCGGTGAGAACTGGACGGTTGGTGCAGAATACATGTACCACTCGTTTGACAGCATCGGTAACGGCGGCGGCGACGTGGACGTGAACACGATCCACATCAAGACCTCGTACCGCTTCTGATCGGTTTTCCGGCAGGCCTTACCGCTTTAATTACCTCGTAAGCGGAACGGTCTGCCGGGACTTTCCGAAAGCAATCAAGGGCCGCCGCGCATTCGCGGGCGGCTCTTGTTGTTTCATGCCACTGTTTCGAGCTCGCGCCGCAGCGCCTTGCGGTCGGGTTTGCCGACGGGCGTATGCGGCAGCTCATCGCGGAATTCGAGGTGGCGCGGTATTTCGTGACGCCCGAGCTTGTCTTTGAGAAATTCCTGCAACTCTTCGAGCGCAAAGGGTTTGGCACCGTTGTTCAGCTGCACGAATACCTTGGCGCTTTCGCCGCGATAATCGTCCGGCACACCGATGGCGATGGCTTCGGACACATCGGGATGCTGGTGAACGGCGTTTTCGATCATCAGAGGATAGACGTTGAAACCACCCGACAGGATCATGTCCTTCTTGCGGTCGACGAGGTAGAAATACCCGTCTTCGTCCATATAGCCGATGTCGCCCGTCAGGAACCAGCCGTTGGAGAAGGAGTCGGCGGTTTCCTTGGGTTTGCCCCAGTATTCGGCGGTGACATTCGGCCCTTTCACCACCATTTCGCCGGTCATGTTTGGCCCGAGATCCTTGGTGGGGTCCTCTACATCGACAATTTTTAGATCGATCCCCGGCAGCGGCACGCCGATGGTGCCCAGTTTTTCGTCGGGCATGTCGCGCGGCACGGCGGTACCGGCAGGCGAGGTTTCGGTCATGCCCCAGCCACCCAGCAATTTCAGACCGGTCAGTTTTTTGATGCGGTTGTAGACTTCGACCGGCAGAGGCGCGCCGCCCGAGCCAACGTATTCCAGTGAACTGAGGTCGCGCTTTTCGATATCGGGAAGTTGCAGGATCGCGATCCATGTGGTCGGCACACCGCCAAAGGACGTGATCCGCTTTTCCTCGATCTCCTTTACCGCCTGTGCCGCGTCATAACGCAGGCGGAGATGGATGGTCCAGCCTTCGTGCACGCGTTTCAAGAGGCCAACCGTCAGTCCCATGATGTGGAACAGCGGCGAGTAGACGAGCGAGGATTTCCCCGGCTCGGCGGAACTGTCGTTTTTCGTGTTCTCGGAATAGATCTGGACCGCGGCGGTCAGGTTTGCATGGGTGAGAACCGCCGCCTTTGGCACCCCTGTCGTGCCGCCGGTATATTGCAGCAGCGCCATGTCCTGCGGGGTCACGGGGACCGGGTCATAAAGCGCATCCTCATGGCCGGCGAGGAACTCCTGTACGCCTACCGCACCGTCAAACACCGGGCAATCGCGGCCCATGGCCGATACCGGATCGGGACACTGGACCAAAAGCGGGGTCTCGCCGCTCGCCAGCAGTGGTTTGAAATGGCTCGCCAGTTCCGGCGTGGTCAGCGTAACCGCGACCTTGGCGCCGCTATCCTTGAGCTTGTGTGCAATTTCGCGGTCCGCATCGAGCGGGCTGATATGGGTCACCGCCGCCCCTGCCGCGATGGTGCCGAAGAAGAAAATCGGGTGCCACGGGCAGTTCGGCAGGTGCAATGCGACGCGATCCCCCTTGCCCACGCCCTTGGCCTTGAGCGCCGAGGCCACCTGCCCCGCCAGACGGCGCATCTCGGCAAAAGTATAGGACTTGCCGTAATATTCGATCAGGACGGTGTCGGCATAGGCGTCGAAAGCCCGGCTCATCATCTCGGTCCAGGTCGTCATTTCCGGCTGGAAGTTCGTGGACACGCCGGACTCATAGTGTTTGTGCCAGACGCGCTCGCCCGGCTGCGAAATATTGCTCATGATTTCCTCCCGCGGTGCGGAATTATGTTTCGCACCTACTGGGAGGCTAAAAGCTAGAAACGGTTCGGGCAAGCATCGGATCAAAGGATTTCCGACAAATTTCCGCCGGTTGGCCTACATCTGCCGGAGATTGACCCTTATGGGCAGAATTCCTACTGGCTAATGGACCGCCGCTTGAGCGGCGTAAAGAACGCGAGGCCGCAGTGTGACGGTAACGATTGCAGGCGAAGAGATCCACCTCAGGACGACACTGGTTTCCTTTCTGACCGGGATCGCCGGGGGATTTGCAGCCAAGGCGATGGGATTTCCGCTGCCGATGCTGCTTGGCTCGGTCGTCGCCGTTGGTGCGATTTCCATATTCGGCTTCAAGGTCGGCGGGCATCCGCCGCGTGTTCCTTTCTGGCTGCGGCTGTTCTTTATCCCGATCATCGGCTTGTCGATCGGGGCGTCCTTTACACCGGATATACTCGAGCAGGCGCGCAGTTGGTGGCCATCGCTGCTTGCGCTGGTGATCTATATCCCTCTGGCGCATTTCGTCGGCTATCAGGGGTTTCGCCGTATCGGCAAGCTGTCGGGGACCACGGCCTATTACGCGGCGGTGCCCGGTGGGCTGATGGAATCCATCGCCATGGGGGAAGAGAACGGCGCGGATGTGCAGGTGCTGACGGCCTTGCAGTTCATGCGACTGATCCTGACCGTGATGCTGGTGCCGCTGGCCTTCACCATCCTCAGCGGTGACGCGGTCGGCTCTGCCGCCGGAGCCGTCATTGGCGGGTCGCGCGGTGTGCTGGATGCGCCCGAACTGTTCTGGCAGGCGGTTGTCGGGCTTGTCGGCTATTTCGGAGGGCGACGGCTGCGCCTGCCCGCCTTTGTCATCACCGGGCCGGTTCTGGCCTCGGGGCTTGCGCATCTGAGCGGGCTGCTCACGGCAGCGCCGCCCGGCTGGCTGATACAGGTAACACAGCTGATCATCGGTGTGGCGCTGGGCACCCGGTTCGTCGGAATGCGGCCAAATACCTTTGGCCGCGCCCTTTTACTTGCGTTTCAGAACATGGTTTTCACCATGTGCCTTGCGATGCTTTTTGCCATCGTGCTCCACGAAATCGTGGACGAGGACATCAACGCCGTTGTGCTGGCCTTTGCCCCCGGCGGTCTGGCCGAGATGTCGCTTGTCGCGCTTTCTCTGCAGGTTTCGGTTCTGTTTGTCACCGCGCATCACGTGCTGCGCATCGTGCTGTCGGTCACGGTGGCCAAGACCTTTGCCCACCGTGTACCGCCCGATCCCTAGTTGTAGAAGTAATCCGGCAACCAGAGGGCAATGCCCGGGATCAGGATGATCAGGAACAACCCGACCAGCGTGACGAGCACATAGGGAATGACCGAGCGATAGATATCGCCCATCGTCACATCCGGCGGCGCCACCCCTTTCAGGTAGAAGAGGTTGAAGCCAAAGGGCGGCGTCATGTAGCCGACCTCCATCATGATGATGAAGAGGATACCGAACCACACCGGGTCGAACCCTGCCGCCTGCACGACGGGCAGGAAGACCGGCAGCGTGATCAGCATGATCCCGACGGGGTCCAGAACCATCCCGAACAGGAACAGCACGAAGAGCATGAAGGCCAGCGCGCCCCATTTTCCGCCGGGGATATAGGCCATCAGGTTCTGGATCAGGCTTTGCGCGCCCAGCGCAGTATAGGCGGTGGAAAACGCATGCGCCGCAAACAGGATCCACATCACCAGCGCGGTCAGTTTCAGCGTGGAGATCGACGCCTCGTGGATGACTTTCCACGAAAGTTGACGGTTGATCAGCGTGGCGACCATTGCACCGAAGACACCTATGGCGGCCGCCTCGGTCGGGGTTGCGAAACCGCCAAAGATCGCACCCAGAACAATCACAACGATCAGGATCGGCAGGATCACCGATTTCAGCGAGGCGAATTTCCGCGACCAGCTGGCACGCTCTTCCGGCGGCAGCGAGGGGCCAAGCTCTGGCTGTAACCAGCAGCGGACGCCGATGTAAATCGAGACCAGCACGAAAAGCAGGATGCCCGGACCGACTCCCGCCGCAAAGAGACGTCCGACGGAGACTTCGCTGAGCAGCGAGTAGAGAACCATCAGGATCGATGGCGGGATCAGGATACCCCAGCCGCCGCCCGCGTTGATCGCCCCAAGCGCCAGTTTCTTGTCATAGCCGCGTTCAAGCATCTTGGGCAGCGCGATGGTGCCCATGGTCACAACGGCAGCGCCAGAGATGCCGGACATGGCCGCGAAGATCACGCAGATCAGCACCGTGCCGATGGCCAGACCGCCGCGCAGCCCGCCCCACCACTGGTGCATCATGTCGTACAGATCGTTGGCCACCCCCGATTTTTCCAGCAGGATCGCCATATAGACAAAGAGCGGAATGGCCATGAGCGTGGGGTTCGACATGGTCTCCCACATTTTCGAGGCCAGCAGGTAGAACCCGATGGTGCCCATTTCGAAATAGAGGAAGACGACCGAGATCCCACCCAGCACGAAGGCCAGCGGTGTGCCCAGCAGAACAAAGAAAAGAAGGGAGCCGAAGAACAGCAGTGTAAGGATTTCAACGCTCATTTATTATACCTCGCCGCCGGTTTCGCTATCGGCCAGCTTGCCAAAGGTTTCTTCATCGACGGGCAGGCCCATCAAGACGCGCACATCCGCCCAGAGACGGACAAAGCCCTGCAACAACAACAGGATGGCGGCCACGGGGATCAGTGATTTCGTGGGCCAGAGCGGCGCTTTCCACGTAGAGTTCGACCGCTCCATATCGGCAATCGCTTCGGAAGCGATGTCATAGCCCTGCCAGAGCAGCACCCCGACAAAGAGCAGGAACAGCGGCCATGTGACGATATCGATGAGCGCTTTGCGCTTGGTCGAGAAGGAGCCGTAGAGGATGTCGACGCTGACGTGCCCGCGTTCGGCCAGCAGGTAGCCGCCGCCGATGATCGCATAGACGCCAAAGATCAACGTGGCCAGTTCTGCGGTCCAGATGGCGGGCTGCCCCACCAGATAGCGCATCACCACATCCGCCAGCAACAGCGCAAAGATGATCAGCACCGCCAGCGATACCCATTTGCCGATCAGCCTGTTGAACCGCGTTATACTCCGAGCAAGCGCCTGCATCGCCCTGCCTCCCCTTGGTCGTGAATGTCATGCCAGCTCTCCCGGCCCGGCGATCATACCGGCATTTCGGGGGATCGGCCAAAGAAACGGGGCGGTACGCTGCACCGCCCCATCCGAAGGAACTGTTAGATCCGTTTAGATGTAGCCGAAATCCGTCATCAGCTGGCGGTAGATATCGGCGGCCTTGGCGGCGCGTTCGCCCTTTTCGGCCTCTTTCGCCATGATGTCCTTGGACGCGTTCGACAACATCTCCAGCACGTCGTCCGGTAGGTTGATGACCTCGACGCCGTTTTCGGCAACACCAGAGGCAAGCGCGATGGCTTCCTTGTGCTGATACTCCTGCGAGCGCAGGAAGAAACGGTTCTGCATCGTGTCGATCAGCGCGGTGCGCAGATCGTCTTCCAGCGCGTTCAGCTGATCCATGTTCACGGCAAAGGCGTCGGTGGTCATGCCGAGACCCGGCTTGCAGTGGAATTTACAGACTTCCCAGAGCGACATGGACTTGGCCCCAATCGCGGCCCCCCAGTGCGCGCCATCGACAACACCCGAGCTGAGCGACTGATAAAGTTCAGAACCGGGAATATACTGCGGCGCAGCGCCGGCGGCAGCGAGGTAGTCGATCATGGTGCCCGACGACCGGATCTTGAGCCCGCGGAAATCATCGGCGGATTCGATGCGCTTGGAGACGACCATCTCGACCGGCAGCACCTTTTCCGTCATCAGCATGACGCCTTCGGCGTTCAGGTCCTCGTTGACCAGATCCTCGAGCCCGAGGTTCTTGATCGCGTGTTGTAGCTGCCAGCTTTCACGGAACGTGCCCGGAATGCCGTAAACAAAGGATGCGGCCTGAGCCTGGTCCTGGATATAGGACGGCGAAAGTGTCGCCATCGGCACCACGCCCTTGCGCAGGATGTTGTAGATATCCGGACCCTTGGCGAATTCGCCCGCGCCGAGCGGTTCGAGCTTGAACGCGCCTTCTGTGCGCTCTTCGAGCACGGTGGCCAGAACGCCAAGACTGTCGGTGAACGAGCTGGACGCCTTGGGCCAGTGCGACTGAACGCGCCAGGTTACCTTGCCTTGTGCGATCCCCTTGCCGACGAGTGCCGGCGTGGCGATTGCGCCCAGTGCGGCCCCCCGCAACATGCTCCGGCGATTCAGCATTGATGATGAAGCGGTCATAATGTCCTCCCTTGGCTAACCGAGTGGAACTATTTTCCGCATTGCGAGAAATGTAAACACCGGTAACGCATTAGACCGCCAGAACCCACGTAAAAAATTCGTGCTCTGGCCGCGCGGAGGGGGCGATCGGCGGGCTATTTCCGCAGTGCGGGACGCTTCAGCCAACCTGTCGCCCGTGCGACCAGACTCCGCGCAGCGAAGCCACGCCTTCGACAGGCCTGACACGGACCAGATCGGCGCGCAAGCCTTCCGCGATCCGCCCCCGGTCATCCAGCCCGGTCGCGCGCGCCGGGGCCGAGGTGACAGTGGCAATCGCACGTGGCAGATCACCCCAGAGATCGGCAAGCCGCAGTGCCGCGCTCATCAAAGCCGAGGGCACGTAGTCCGACGAAAAGATATCCAGCAGGTCGAGCCGCGCCAGTTCTTCCGCCGCCACGTTGCCGGAATGCGAGCCACCGCGAATCAAGTTGGGCGCCCCCATCATGACGGCGATACCATTGTCCTTGCAGGCTTGCGCCGCCTCGACGGTGGTCGGGAACTCGGCCAGCCGGATACCGTGGGCAGCGCTGGTGGTGACGTGACCGGTATCGGTGTCGTCATGGCTTGCCAGCACGGCCCCGAAACGCGCTGCCGCCGCAACGGCCGCTGTCTCATGCGCCGCTCCCAAGCGTTCGCGGGTCGCCACCTGATGCGCCACATGCTCTTCGAACTGGTCGTCCGACAACCCGTGCTTGCCGCAGACATAGGCCCTCAGCTTTTCCAGATCGCGGAACTGACGCTGCCCCGGCGTATGGTCCATGATCGACACGATCCCGACCCTGTCCTCGGCACCGAACTTGTCCAGTTCCTCGGTCAGCGTTTCCGAACAGACCTCGGCCCGCAGGTGGAGAAAATGGCTGATCCTCAGCAGGCCCCGCGCCCGCATGTCCAGCAACTCGCTGGCAAGGGGCCGGGCGTATTCGCGATAGTTCGTCCGGTTGTTCGACACGACCGAACCAACCCTCAGAGCGTCAAAAACGGTCGTGATGCCGGTGCTGGCCAGTTCCCCGTCATGGGCGATGATCGCCGCCCCGTGCGGCCAGTCGACCTTGGGCCGGGGCTGGATATGCCGTTCGAGATTGTCGGTGTGCAGTTCGATCAGACCAGGGATCAGCAGGTCGCCGTCGCAATCAACCGCTCCTGCCCGCGCACTGCGCCCCGTATCGACGGCGGTGATCACCCCCTCGCTGACACAGACCGTGCCGCGCACGACCTCGTTTTCAAGCACCAGATCCGCGTTGGTCAGGATCATCTCGCTGGTTTCGTATCTCATCTGCATCGTTCATGCCTTTACGGGTGACAGCAGCGCCAGAACCGCCGCGACGGCGTTTTCTAGCGGGCCGGAATTGTCAATTTCCACAAGCGGAAGCGTGGTTTTCAGGGGCATGGCCGCCCGGGCCAGACGCTGTTCAATATCTTCGGGTGTTTCTCGGCCACGGCCCGCGAGACGCTTGGCAAGAACCGCCGCATCCGCCGTGACATGCAAGACCGTGAGATCGGGGATCTTCTGCGCGGCCTCCTCAAGTACCGCCCGCGAGGCATTGAACATCACGTCCCGCCCCCGTTGTGCCGCTGTCAACTCGCTTGCCGGAATGCCGTATTTCAACCCATGCGCCTGCCAGTGCAAAACAAACTCGCCTTGTGCCTGACGCCGGTCGAATTCCTTCGCCGTGGCAGGCTCGAAATCTTCGCCGCCTGCATCCGCGCGCCGGGTAATGACGCGCCGCACAAGATGCAGTTCCGGCTGCGCCGCCAGAACAGCCGCCATCAGGCTGTCCTTGCCCGCGCCGGACGGGCCAACAACGGCAAAGACTCGCCCCGCCATCATGCAGCCCTTGGCGTGAAACGCGATACGTCGATCTCGCGGTCGGCAACCCGGGCGCGGGCCTCCTCGTCGTGAAAGATCCCGATGATCGCTGCCCCCCGCGCCTTGGCCTCGTCAATCAGATCCAGCACCGTCGCGCGATTGGCGGCATCGAGGCTCGCGGTCGGCTCATCAAGCAACATGGCCGGAAATACATGCGCAAATCCACGTGCGATGTTCACGCGCTGCTGTTCGCCACCGGAAAAGGTTGTCGGCGACAGTTCCCACAGGGTTTCGGGTATCCGCAACCGGGTCAGCAACTCCCGCGCCCGTGAAACTGCAGCCGAGCGCTCCATGCCAACAGCAAGCATCGGTTCGGCCACCACGTTCAGAGTCGCGACCCTAGGCACCACGCGAAGAAACTGGCTCACGTATCCCAGCGTCTCGCGCCGCAGCTTCAGGATCTCACGAGGTTCAGCCGTCGCAACATCCACATCGCCCACGATAATAGATCCCGATGCCGCAAGGTAATTGCCATAGATCATCCGCATCAGGGTCGACTTGCCCGCCCCAGACGATCCGGTCAACGCAACGCATTCGCCGGGTGCGACCTCCAGATCGGCCCCCTCCATCACCGGTATCACCGCCCCGCCCTGATTGTGCAAAGTGAATGTCTTCGCAACATTTCTGACCGATATCATCTTCTTCTTGCTCCAAATACTCCGGGGGAGTCCGCGCCTCCGCGCGGACGGGGGCAGCGCCCCCATTTTCAAACCTGCAGAACCGAACTGACCAAAAGCTGCGTGTATCCGTGCTGCGGGTCATCCAGCACCTGATCCGTCAGCCCAGCTTCCACCACATGGCCGGATTTCATCACCATCAGCCGGTCCGCCAGCAGGCGCACCACGGCAAGGTCATGGGTGACGATTATCGCTGATAGCCCCATCTCGCGCACGAGTCCGCGTAGCAGGTCCAGAAGCCGCGCCTGTACGCTCACATCCAGTCCGCCGGTTGGCTCATCCATGAAAACCAGCCTCGGCCCGGTCACAAGGTTGCGCGCGATCTGCAACCGCTGCTGCATACCACCGGAAAACGCGCCGGGGCGATCGTCCACCCGGTCCTCGGCAATCTCGACCCGGTCGAGCCAGTCGATCGCCTGCTCACGGATGTTCCCGTAATGCCGAGCGCCCACAGCCATCAACCGCTCACCCACATTGCCACCGGCAGAGACACCCATGCGCAGCCCGTCGCGCGCGTTTTGATGAACAAAAGCCCAGTCGGTTCGCCCCAGCATCCGCCGTTCAGGTTCCGACATCTTCAGCGTATCCTTCAGCCCGTCGGCGCGGGTATCGAACAGGATCTCGCCCTCATCCGGGGCAAGATGACCGGCAAGGCAATTCAGCAGAGTCGACTTTCCGGAACCGGATTCGCCAACAATCCCGATCACCTCACCGGGATAGAGGTCAAAATTCACATCCGTACAGCCGATCCGCGCCCCATAGGTCTTGCGGATGTCGCGCACTTGCAAAAGCGGTGTGGCGGGGGTGCTCATTCTGCGGCCTCCGTAAAGGGTGCGGATTGCGCCCCGCGATGGCCCTCGGCCTGGCGGGTTGCGCAATAGTCGGTATCGGAGCAGACGAACATGCGCCCACCCGCGTCATCCATGATCACCTCGTCAAGATAGGTGTTCTCTGCCCCGCAAAGCGCGCAAGGGTGATCCGCCTTGGACGGGTTGAACGGATGATCCTCGAAATCGAGACTCATGACCTTGGAATAGGGCGGCACCGCATAAATGCGCTGCTCTCGTCCCGCGCCGAAGAGTTGCAATGCCGGGCTTTCAAGTCGCGGATTGTCGAATTTCGGAATCGGGGACGGATCCATGACATAGCGCCCTTCGACCTTGACCGGATAGGCATAGGCGGTTGCGATCTCGCCGTGTCGCGCGATGTCCTCATACAGCTTCACATGCATCAGCCCGTATTCCTCAAGCCCGTGCATCTTGCGGGTCTCGGTCTCACGCGGCTCCAGAAAACGCAGGGGTTCCGGGATGGGCACCTGGTAGACGAGGATCTGGTCGTCGGTCATCGGGGTTTCCGGAATTCGGTGGCGGGTCTGGATCACCGTGGCCTCGGTCGTGTGTTCCGTGGTTTCCACGCCAGCCGTACGCTCAAAGAACTTGCGGATCGAAACCGCGTTGGTCGTGTCATCCGCGCCCTGATCGATCACCTTGAGCCGGTCCGCAGGCGTCAGACAGGCGGCTGTTACCTGTACACCACCCGTCCCCCACCCGTAGGGCATCGGCATCTCGCGGCTTGCAAAAGGCACCTGATAGCCCGGAATGGCTACGCCCTTGAGGATGGCCCGGCGGATCATCCGCTTGGTCTGCTCGTCAAGATACGCAAAATTGTAGGCATCAGTTCCGATGCCCGGCCGATCCTCAGTCATGGGTCGCGCTCCCTATGAAAGGAAATTCTATGGATCCGGTTAGTTTCTGTTCCGGTCTGGCCGTTGGCCTTGCCTTTCTTGGCGTTGCATATGTCGCCGGGCAGCGCAGCAGGGACAAACAAAAGGAAAAGTAGTTCATTCCGCTGCGTCCTTGTAACTCGCCTGCGCCTCGGCCCGCATCCGCCGCACCAGTTCCAGTTCAGATTGGAAGTCGACGTAATGGGGCAGCTTGATATGCTCGAGAAAACCGGTCGCCTGGATATTGTCCGAATGGGACAGCACAAATTCCTCGTCCTGCGCGGGCGCGCCGACATTGTCCTCGCCCAGTTCTTCCCAACGCAGGGAACGATCCACCAGTGCCATTGATATCGCCTTGCGCTCGGTCTGGCCAAAGACCAGCCCGTAGCCACGGGTAAACTGCGGCGGCTCGGTCTTGGATCCGGCGAACTGGTTGACCGTTTCGCATTCAGTCAGATCGATTTCGCCGATCTCGACGGCAAACCCCAGTTCGGGGATCTCCATTTCGACCGGCACCTTGCCGATGCGCAACTCGCCCACGAAAGGGTGGTTGCGGCCATACCCGCGCTGCGTCGAATAGGCCATGCCAAGTACAAAGCCTTCGTCGCCCCGGGTCAGCGCTTGAAGCCGCAACGCCCGGTTCGCGGGATATTCCATTGGCGCGCGGGTCATGTCGGGCGGGGTCTCGTCGCTGGGTGTCTCTTTCTGGATCAGCCCGTCGCGATTGAGAAAGTCCGTGATACGCGGGGTTTCCTTGCGCGCGGCTTCGACCTCTTGCGCACGCGGCGTTTCACCCTCGGCGGCCAGTTTGAAATCCAGAAGACGGTGCGTGTAATCGAAAGTCGGCCCAAGCACCTGCCCGCCGGGGGCATCCTTGAACGTGGCCGAGACCCGGCGATCGCAGATCATCGCGCCGGTATCGACGGGTTCCGAATGGCCAATGCGAGGCAGCGTCGTGCGATAGGCGCGGATCAGAAAGATCGCCTCGATCAGATCGCCGCGCGACTGCTTGATTGCCAGCGCGGCGAGGTCGGGATCGTAAAGCGAGCCTTCGGCCATCACCCGGTTTACCGCCAGTTTCATCTGCTCGCGGATCTGGGCCACCGAAAGTTCCGGTACGGCTGGGTCGCCGCGCCGTTCCTCGGCCAGCCATTCATGGGCGTTGTCGATGGCGCGCTCGCCACCCTTGACGGCAACATACATCAGGCAGCCTCCACCTTGGTCGAACGTGGAAGGGCTGCAAGCCGCTCTCCCGCGCAGAAATAGAAATCGAGCCCGAGTGGGAACAGGGCGCGGTTGGCGCGGAAAGCCTCGATTTCAGGCAATGACAGCTGGGCTATGGTTTCGATGCCCGGACCCGAGAGGCTGGCGCCATCGTTCGAAAGGTCCGGCATTTCAACGATCAGGGTCGCGGATCGGTCGGGATATTCGGTGGTGCCGATCCTGAACCGCTCAATTGGCGCAAGTGCCTCCCAGTCCCCCAGCGCGAATTGTGCCTGTTCCGCCTCGACCAGCGGCGCGCCGATGTGGAAAGCGACCCAGTCACGCATGGCCTGACCGTCAACGCCCGGCGCTAGGTAAAGCGGCGTTTCCGCATCGCAAAGCGTGAGCAACAGCACTGCGGCAGCAGTCGATACCGGCGCGGGCGCCGATCCGCCGCTGACGGTTTCGATCTTGCCCGGGCGGGCCATCGCGTTCAGTGCCGCGCGGAACCCGGCAGCGGAGTCGATTGGCGGGTTGGCAAACCCGCCGGTAAGCGCCTCTGTCTGCATCAGTCCTCTCCCCTGACCATCGTGAAGAAATCGACCTTGGTGGCGGCGGCCTTGGCCGCGCGGGTCGCGATTTGTGCCTCGCGTTCGCTTTCCAGCGGATCGAGCACGGTGGCGCGCAGGTCCAGTGCGCGATCCGTCTGCATCAGCGCATCGACCAGCGCAGCGCGCTGGGCGTGCGCCTTGTCGCGCCCCTGCACGTAGGCATGACCGACTTCGCCGCTTGCCAGCCGCAGGGCACAGCGGGTGACTGTCATCTCACCCAGATTGAAGGGCGCGCCGGTGCCGCCCATGCGACCGCGCACCATGACACCACCCGCCTCGGGCACACGCAGCCAGGTGAAATCCGGCATGTCGCTGGCCGTGTCCATCAGGGCCGCAAGCCGCGCGGGGCTGGATTTGGCCAGAAGGCCCATCCATGCCTGACGCTCGGTTTTTTCTTGTTCAGCTTTCGCCATCTAGACACCTTGCAGATTTGTCTAAGAAACTATACAACTAGACAAATCATACGCTCTACCCCCTGCCGAGGCAAGCCCGGTTAAATGAAGATTTGGTAACAAGATGACGCGAACACCTGTCTGGAAATCCATTGCCGCCGCGCTTGAGGCGGATATCGCCGCCGGGCATTACGGCGCGGGCGACAAGCTGCCGACCGAAGCGGCATTGGCCAGCCGGTTTGGCGTCAACCGGCATACAGTCCGGCGCGCCCTTGGCGATATGAGCGAGCGCGGCATTCTACGGTCGCGCCGGGGCGCGGGCGTTTTCGTCGAAGCGCCACCGACCGACTACCCGATCGGCAAGCGGGTCCGATTCCACCAGAGCATCCGGGCCACCGGCCGTTTGCCGCAGCGCCGTGTTCTGCGGCTTGAAAGCAGGCCCGGCGATACGGCCGAGACAAAGGCGCTGGCCTTAAACGCCGGGTCCATGGTGATCGTCTGCGAAGGGCTGTCGCTGGCGGGAGAGACGCCCATTGCGCATTTCATCTCGGTCTTTCCGCAGGATCGCCTGCCCGGCATGTTGCACACGCTGGAAGAGGTCACATCGGTCACCGAGGCGCTGAAACTGAACGGCGTGGCCGATTATGTGCGGCGCGAGACGCGGGTCACGGCGGAGATGCCAAGCGCGACGCAGGCGCTGCATCTGCGAATGCGCGAGGGTGATCCGCTGGTAAAAACGGTCGGGATCAACGAGGACATGGAGGGTAACCCCGTCGAATACGGGCAGACATGGTTTGCGGGCGACAGGGTGACCCTGACCTTCAGCAACGACTAGGTGTCTTCATAGCGATCAAGGAATTCCTCGGCCTTGAGACTGCGGAAATCGTCAAGCCGGTCGCGCAAGGTCTGATGATCCCAGTCCCACCATGCCAGCGCGATCAGGCGCTCGGCGATTTCGGGCGGTTGGCGCAGGCGCAGTGGCTTGGCCGGAATGCCGGTCACGATGGTATAGGGCGCGACATCCTTGGTGACGATCGCTCCCGAGCTGACAACCGCGCCATGGCCAATGGTGATCTCGGGCTTGATCTGGGCATTGTGGCCGATCCAGGTATCGTGACCGATGACCGTCCGACGCGAGCGGCGATGCTCGAAAAACGCGGCATCGTCCTTGGCATCGTCCCAGAGATCCGAGGAACGGTACATGAAATGATGCAGGCTGGCCCGGTCCAGTGGATGATCGGTGGCCCCGATCCGCACGAAACTCGCGATATTGGCGAACTTGCCGATGGTTGCATTGGCGATGTCGCAGTAGCGGTCACAATAGGAATAATCGCCGAATGTCGAATAGGCGACGCGGCCGCCTTTCTTGACTTCGCAATACCGGCCGAATTCCGAGCCGGTGATATCGCAATCGGCCTCGATGCGGGGGGTGTCCTTGCTGAGCATTTCCGTCCTGATCTTACTTGTCACCCTGGATCAGCCGCTTGCGCAGCCAGCCCGACAGGCTGTCCATCGCCATGACCATAAGCACGACTAGCACGATGTAATAGGTAACCTCTTCCCAGTCCTTTTGGGTAATCATCGCCTGCGTCAGCAAAAGCCCGATACCGCCTCCGGTGATCGCGCCGATGATCGTCGCGCTGCGAGTGTTGGATTCGAAATAGTAGAGCACCTGGCTGAGAAGCACCGGCGTGACCTGCGGAATGACCCCGAAGCGATACCGCTGAAGCGTCGAGGCGCCGGTCGAAGAAATGCCCTCGATCTGCTTGTTGTCGACGTTTTCCAGCGCCTCGGAAAACATCTTGCCAAAACTCCCCGTATCCGTGAGCAGGATGGCAAGCGAGCCGGTAAGCGGTCCGGGGCCCAGCGCGCGGGACAGAAGGATCGTCCAGATCAACCCGTCAACGCCGCGCAGAAAGTCGAATATCCGGCGCATGAAAAAGCGCAGCGACCTAAGCGGTGCAAAGTTCTTGGCAGCGATGAATGCAACCGGCAGGGCAACTATGGCCGCACCAAAAGTACCCAGAAAGGCCATGAGAACGGTTTCGAACAGCGCCCAAGCCACATCGGAATGCCGCCACATGGCATTGTGCCAGAAATCCTGCCAAGCGCCGACCATGTTGGACCGCGCCGGGTCGATCTGCGGACCAAAGAATATCTCGGAGAAACCGTGACCGAAGTAGGGGCTGTCGAGTGTGAAAAAGAACAGCTCCCACCCGGCGAAGTAGCGGAACACCTCGGTCCGGTTACGGGTGAGCGAGACGCGCCCTGCGTCTGTCGTGATGTTGAGCCGGGTGCGCGAGGCAGAGACCCAATCGGGTGAATCATCCCCAAGGTTCGACACGATTTCGCGCCCGTCGACCCGCGCTTCGATCAATCCGAAACCCGGCACATCATAGCGAAGCGCGTTTTCCGGCAGGAAGGTTACGACATGGCCATCGCCCAAGTCGATCACCTGCGTAAGCCCCTGCATCGCGACCCAATCGGGTTCCTGACCGGGCGCGTATTCGCCCTTGCGTTCGCCTTCGATGGCGACGGTCACCTCGCCGCTGCGGTTATCGCGTGAGACATGGGTCTTGTAGCTGACCATATCCGCAACAAGGGTGCGGGCATTGTCCAAACGCGCGCGTTCGGCCAGCCCCGGCACATCGAAGGCAAAGAAGACGTATGCCAGATAGCCGATAATGACGGCGGGCAGCGCCAGCGACATGATCTTCTTGCGCTGGAACAGGCCGTCGGCACGGGCGTAGAGAGCAGCGTCGGCCATCAATGTGCCTCCTGATGGATCAGGCGTTGACGGACATAGCCCGACAGCTGATCAAAGATGACGATGGTGAGGAAGAGAAGGATGAAGATCGCGGCGGCCTCGTCGAACTTGCCCTTGCCCCAAGACATGGCATTGCGCAGCTCGTAGCCGATGCCGCCTGCCCCGACAAAACCAAGGATCGCCGAGGCACGGATATTGATTTCAAAGCGCAGCAGCGCATAGCTGAAGTAGTTGGGCGACACCTGCGGCACCACGCCGAACCACATGCGCTGGAACCAAGTGGCCCCGACGGAATGAAGCCCTTCGACCGGTTTCAGGTCGGCATTCTCGTTTACTTCGGAAAACAGCTTGCCCAGCGCACCGGCGGTGTGAAAGGCGATGGCGATCATCGCAGGCACCGGGCCGCCGCCGAGGATAAAGATCAGAACCAGCGCGATGACGATTTCCGGTACGGCGCGCATGATGTCCATCACACGGCGAAACAGCGGAATGGCGCGCGGCCAGAGCGCAAGCCCCCGGGTCGAGAGCAGCGAGAGTATGATCGCGAAAAGCGCACCGATCAGCGTCGAGGCCGCCGCGATATTGATGGTTTCCAACAGGGCGGGAAAGAATTTCACCAGATGCGCGGGCATCAGGTGAAGTTTGGTCGAGGCGTCCGCGACCACATCGGCGGGAAAATCGAGGAGTTGCGGCAGACCGGCCCAGAAGCCGCCCGCATTGCGTTCGTCGGCGAGCATGAACCCGGAAATCAGCATCAGCACGAAGACCGCCAGCATGATGCCGCCATACAGTCGTTTTCGCTGGATCATCGCGACATAGCTGTCGCGGGGATGAGAATAGGCCGTGCCGTCGGTCAGGTTCGCCATGAAGTGCTCGCAGAATTAAAATGACCGGGCCCCGAGGGAGGCGCCCGGTCTGGAAAAAGCCGTTTGCTTAGTTGCTCTTGGCTTTGCGTGCTTCGATGATCGACAGGTAAGCGTCGTGAGAGATCGGATCAAAGCCCAGCGATTCACCGGCGGCAACGCCATAGGCGCATTCCGGGTCAGCTTCGTGCAGACCATCGACCCGCGCGACCATCTTTTCCTTAACATCCGCAGGCAGCGAGCTGCGCAGGACGACCGGACCTTCCGGGATCGGCTTGGAGCGCCAGATTTCGACCATGTCGTTCATATCGACGAGACCGGCATCAACCGCCTTGCGGAGCGCGCCCGAGTTGTAACCGTCTTCCCATGCGCCCTGACCATCGGCCCAGGTCACGCCGCCGTCGACATCGCCATTGTTCACGGCAACGATGGTCTGCTCGTGACCGCCGGTGAACTTGACCTCACCAAAGAAGTCGCCGCTTTCCATCGAAGCACCGGTTTCGGCGGGGATTTCGATTGAGGGGATCAGGTAGCCCGAGGTGGAGTTGGGATCACCAAAACCAAAGACCTTGCCCTTCATGTCGTCGAGCGAAGTGATGCCGCTGTCCTTGCGGGCAAAACCGATGGAGTGATAGCCATAGGAGCCGTCGAGGTTGATCTTGACGAGAACCGGCTCGACCACTTCGGGGTCCGACAGGTAAACAGCCGCGTAACCCGACGCGCCCAGCCATGCCATGTCGAGCGTACCGCCGAGCAGGCCCTGGATCACACCGTTATAGTCGGCGGGGGCGAACAGCTTGGTGGGAACGCCAAGTGTTTCTTCGGCATAGGTTGCGAGGCACTCGTTCGACGCCAGACGGTCCTGTGCGTTTTCGCCGCCCAGCAGGCCAATGCGGAATTCGGTGATTTCCTGAGCCGCAACCGAGCCCGCCAGGGCGGTGGTCGCAAGCGCCGCTGCGATGATCTTTTTCATAAGTCTTCTCCGTTGGTTACCGCCCCGTCCCGGGGTCGGGTCAGTTGAAAGGGTGAAAGTCAGACCGCCACTTCCGCCGCGCGGATTTCGGGCGTGTGGTCGCGGATTTCGGTGGATGTGGCCGCTTCGGAAAAATCGGCGCCAGCACCATAGATGTCGCGCGCGACCCCGGTGGTCAGTTGTTCGGGCGTGCCGTCGAAAACGATACGACCGTCGCGCATCCCGATTACGCGGTCGCAATAGCGCCGCGCCGTATCCAGCGTGTGAAGGTTGGCAATGACCATGCGGCCGTCTTCGTCATGGATGCGACGCAGGGATTCCATGACCACCTGCGCGTTCATCGGGTCGAGCGAGGCGATGGGTTCATCGGCAAGGATGATCTTGGGGTCCTGCATCAGGGCGCGGGCGATGGCGACCCGCTGCTGCTGACCGCCGGAAAGTGCCTCGGCCCGCTTGGCCGCATGATCGACGATGCCGAGCCGCTCGAGAATATCGATGGCGCGGTGGATGTCTTCGCGCGGGAACAGGTTGAACATGGAGGTGAAGTTCGAACGCCGGTTCAGCGTGCCGTGGAGAACGTTCGATACCACGTCCATGCGCGGCACCAGATTGAACTGTTGAAAGATCATCGCGCATTCCGCCTGCCATGCGCGCTTGGCCTTGCCACTCAGCGAAAGGACATTGCGCCCCTCGAAGTTCAGCTCGCCCGAACTTGCATCTGTCAGCCGGTTCATCATGCGAAGGAAGGTGGACTTGCCTGCCCCGGAACGCCCGATGATCCCCAGCATCATGGACCGGTCCACGGTAAAGGACGCTTCATCAACAGCGGTATTCGCCCCGAAGCGTTTGGTCAGTTTTTCGACAGACAGCATTCAGCACCCCATTCGTTCCGGCGCCACCGCTAGGGCGTTTGGGTCACTGCTTTGTGTCGGTTCTGCTAAAGTTTCATGACAAGCGCCCTTTGACCTGTGGACAAGTCGGTGCGGCGCACTAAGGCGCCCAGAAAGAGGTCAGTTTCCGGCTTGCTGCTTGATAAAAGACATTTTTGCAGATGCCCTCTTGGGATGAGACATGGCCTGCGCTAGGCTTTCCAAGAACGGCCCGCGAACAGCAACGGTGCCGCGCAGGAATGACAGAAATATGAAGCAACCTCTTCCGATTCTCGTCTTTACGGATCTGGACGGAACCTTGCTTGATCATCACAGCTACAGCTACGCCCCCGCCCGGCCCGCGCTTGACGCGATTGCCGCCCTGTCCGGTGGCGTGGTGCTGGCGAGTTCGAAAACCGCCGCCGAGATCGCACCGTTGCGCGACGAACTTGGCCTGTCGGACTGGCCCGCTATCGTGGAGAACGGCGCAGGCTTGCTAGAAGCCGGAGCCCTCGGCGGAGAGGATGATGGCGACTATTCGAAAATACGAGCGGCCCTCGCTTCCCTACCTGCAAATCTGAGGTCGTCGTTCCAAGGCTTCGGGGACATGAGCGCAACCGAAGTCTCCGGCGCGACCGGGCTTCCCAAAACCCAAGCGGCCCTTGCAAGAGAGCGGCGCTATTCTGAACCGGGCATATGGTCCGGATCGGGGGCAGATCGTGACGACTTCATCGCCGCCCTGTCCGATAAAGGCATCTCTGCCCGCATGGGGGGGCGGTTCCTGACCCTGTCGCTCGGCCACACGAAAGCCGACCGGATGGATGCCATCATCGACCGGTTCCGGCCCGCACACAGCGTGGCGCTTGGTGATGCGCCAAACGACGTCGAAATGCTGGGACGGGCCGATTTCGGCTATATCGTCGCAAACCCCGATGCCGCCCCCCTGCCCCGGCTCAAGGGCGAGGAAGAGGGCCGCATCAGGCGCACCGAATTGCCGGGACCGGCGGGCTGGAATGCCGCCATGCTTGGCTTACTATCAGAATTGCAGTTGCTTACGGAGATCGAGTGACATGTCTGACTTTCATCAAAACGGTAATGTCGCCACGCTCCACAATCTGCGCACGCAATCGCTTGCGGAACTCAGCTATGAGCTCGAGATTTTTTCCCAGTCCCGAAAGATCACGCTCATCCTGCCCTGCCTGTTTTCGGAACTCGAAGGGGAGGCGATGCCGCATATCCTCGAAGAGCTGAAAAAGGTGCCGTACCTGCACCGGATCATCATCGGGCTGGACCGGGCGGATGCCGCGCAGTATCGCCATGCCTGCGGATTTTTCTCTGCCCTGCCGCAGAACCATATCGTGCTTTGGAATGACAGCCCCCGCATGCTGGAGCTGGAACAGCGACTCGCCGACATCGGGCTGGCGCCGAACGAACCCGGCAAGGGCAAGAATGTCTGGAGCTGCCTTGGCTACCTGATTTCCTGCGCCGACAGTTCCGTCATGGCGATCCATGATTGCGATATCCTGACCTACACGAACGAGATGCTCGCGAGGCTGGTTTATCCGGTCGCAAACCCGACTTTTCCCTATCAGGTCGCCAAAGGGTTCTATCCGCGCATCGGCGAAGGCAAGCTGAACGGCAGGGTCACGCGGCTTTTGGTGAGCCCGTTGCTGATGGCGCTGAAGCGCGTGATCGGGGATCGCGATTACCTCGATTACCTGCGCTCTTTCCGCTACCCGCTGTCGGGGGAATTCGCCATGCGGACCGGCATCCTGCCCGACCTTCGCATTCCTTCTGATTGGGGGCTGGAAATCGGTATCCTGTCCGAGGCATGGCGCAACCTTGCCCCGCAGGCCGTCTGTCAGGTGGAAATCGCCGATGCCTATGACCACAAGCACCAGACGCTAAGCGAGGAAGATGCCTCGACCGGGCTGTCGCGCATGTCCACGGATATCTGCAAATCGATCTTTCGCAAGCTCGCGGCGGATGGAACGGTCTTTACCTTCCACGTCTTCCGCACCCTGAAAGCCACCTATTACCGCTGCGCGCTCGACCATCTGGACGCCTATTATAATGACGCGCAGATGAACGGGCTAAAGCTGGACCGCCACCGCGAGGAACAGACGATTGAACTCTTCGCGGAAAACCTGATGCGGGCGGGGCAGATCTTTTTGGAAAACCCGCATGAGACGCCGTTCATCTCTACATGGAACCGGGTCCATTCGGCGGACCCGAGTTTCCTGCATGACCTGAAAGCGGCAGCAGCGGCAGATGTCGCCGAGTTCAGCACCTAGGCGCCGAACCCGCTAATCTTCTTATTTCGCCTGCCGACGACGGCGCGCACCCAGACCGAACAACCCGGCAAGCCCCGCGATCATCAGGGGCGCCGCGCCGGGAAGCGGAACAGCCGCCATGTCCGGCGTATCGGGCACCACAACCGCCGAGTCATTCGCAGCGGTCAGGATGTTATAGCCCAATGCCCCGTGGGTGCCGTAGAGCTGAAGGTAAAGATCGCCAGCAAAGTCATCGTCCAGTTCAAGCGTGAATGTCTGGTCGTTGCTCTGGTTGTAATAGTTGAAATCGACCGTCCCGAGGGTCTGCCCTTCCCACGCGCTATACTTGAGCGGGGTCGTCGACCACATGATCTTGCCACCAGCCGAAAAGCTATAGCCTTGATTGCCAAGCGTGCTGAAGGTGAGTTCGATTTCCTGCGCGCCGGACCCGAGGCCGGAAAAGGCGAGGAAATCGTAATCGTTGCCGCCCGACCATGTGCCCGAAACCGAACCGGTACCAGCCGCGATTGTGCTGAAGTTTCTCCAGTCTCCAGAGAAATCGCCGCCCGCCACATCCGTTTCGGAAACGGTGCTGGCAGTTGCCGGAAGCATGGAGAAGGACAGAAGAGCAGCTGAGACGAGGCTGCGGAAGAGTACGCGAGACATGGGGACCACTTGGAAACAGGTGTTGCGCGGTTGCGCTAACGCACCCCGGAGGTTGATGCAAGAAGTCCGCCTCTCGCTCCGAAAAACCGGAAACAATCCCATCTCAGAGAAAAAACTATCCAAGAAACCGGCGCAATCAAGCCTATCCGGATCACGCTGCCCCGTCGGTGCTCAGTCACTGACTTGGCGTCGATTCGTGATCCAGCGGCACTGATAGGGGGACATGGTAACATGCTCGCTCAGCGGATCGATCACGTCGCCAGACAGGATATCTACCCAGTCCTCTCCGTCGATCAGGTTGATGGATGCAGGGGAAATTTCCACGGTCTCACCACTGACATTGTGGAGCGCAAAAATCGACTGATCACGGTCAAGGCTCTGCCGCCAGAGGCCAAACAGCCGATCATCATCCAGTTTCAACGTGAATTGCGTGGCGTTGGGGTGAAAACCCGGTTGTTTCGCGCGCAGCTTCAGACGGTCTGACATGGCATTCAGCACCCGCGCCTGTGGCGAATTCGGCGCGTTCAGCAAGCCCAGCAGTGACGGGTAGTCCCAGCGGTGACGGTTGATTGCCCGGTTCATGCCGCGCCGCTCAACCTGTTCGTGGTCGTTCGGTGTCGCCAGCAGCGAGTGGATGTAGAATGCCGGGATCCCCTCCATCGACATCACGATGGTCTGCGAGCAGATGAACCTTTCGAAATGCAAATCGTCCGCCCCCTCAAAGGTCGAAGCCAGCGCATCGTAAAAGGTCGTGTTCAGCTCATACGGAGACTGCCCGCCGTCGGGCAGCGCGCGCATCGAAACAAGGCCACCATTGGCGACAACCGTATCTATCATACGCTGTTTTTCATCCTCGGGCAGAACGCCTTCGGCCGGGCGCATCCCGATCCCGTCATGGCTGGCAGTAAAGTTGAGATAGGCGCAGCCAAGCTGGGCCGGGGGCATCGCGGTGGCCCATCGGTGCAGGTAGCGCGCGGTGCCCGACATCATCGCATGTAGGATCAGCGGCGGCAGCGGGAAGTTGTAAACCGCATGCGCTTCGTTGCGATTACCGAAATAGCTGAGGTTCTCGGTGCGCGGCACATTGGTTTCAGTCAGCAGAACCACAGGCTCGACCGTGAAATCACAGAGCAGCCGCAGCAGGCGGATGATTGCATGGGTCTGCGGCAGATGGATCGACGGTGTGCCTACCTCTTTCCAGATAAAGGCCACCGCATCCAGCCGGATGATCCGCACGCCATTCTCCAGATGCAACCGGATGATGCGCAGGAATTCAAGCAGCACCTCCGGATTGCGGAAATCCACGTCGATCTGGTCATGGCTGAAGGTACACCAGACGTGGCGGGTGCCGTGTACCGTTTCGACCTCTTGCAAGAGCGGCGTTGTCCGCGGTCGCACCACGTCTGAAAGGTCGTCCTCGGGCGAGGCTTCGAAAAAGAACTTGTCATACGGCGCGATGCCCTGCCGGTATGAATTGAACCACGGCCCCTGGCTTGAGACGTGGTTCAGAACCAGATCGGACATCAGGTGGAATTCGCTTCCGATCCGGTTGATATCAGCCCAGTCGCCAAGCTGCGGATTGACGCTTCTGAAATCGGTCACGGCAAAGCCGTCATCCGAGGTAAAGGGAAAGAACGGGAGGATGTGAACACCGTTCACGACGCCCTTCAGCCGGGTGCGCAGGAAATCATAAAGCAGATCGAGCGGCTTGTGTTTCCCGTCCAGCAGCGAATTGCCGTAAGTGATCAGCAGCGCATCGTGCTCGGACCAGAGGTTGTTTCCCGGCGTTCGCGACCGCTTGCGCTGATGCGTGCCCTCGGGCCAAAAGGCGGCGACCACCTGCCGCGCCAACATCACGGTGTCCAACTCGGGATAGATACTGTCGAGAAGACCCTTGATCTTCTGGTCGAAGGAATGCGGCGGGCTAATCATCAATCAGCGGGTCCGATCTGTTGAATGCCCTGCCCCCGGATCGCACAAGGGACGGGCCATTCGTCCAGCATAAAAATCCGCGACCGGCGATCAATCGCTCTCCCGCGTAGTTGCGTCATTTTGCATCACTAGCGCGTTAGCCTGATGTTTTTTCAATCGAAATCCGGACATTCACGCGCCTGCGCCGGATTCATGGCGCGAGAGCAAGATCCGACCCGTCCCAATAGAACAGGTATTCGCACGGGTTGCGCCCATCGGCATTGCACTGTCCCAGCGATCCACCTGTGATGATGCCGGTATTGCCATTGTTCAACGGGATCAGCTTTACGCCCAGCGCAAGCAGGTTCTTGGGCTGCCCGGTGACCGGATAATCAGAACTGATGAACACGTCCGCCGAGCACATGGAGGCACCGCAGAAAGGCCGCGCCGGGGCATTGACGCATTCAACCTCGCGCCAGTCGAGCACCACGTCTTCGATGCCATCGCCATCGATATCGCCGCCTAGCAGGTAGTTTTCACCTGTCTTGGCATCGCCGTTGCACCCCTCGACCATCGTTCCCTCGGCGACCCAGCGCATATCGACGCCGTCGCCTGACTGTTCCTGCGGGGCCAGCGCCGCACCGTCCCAGGGTATACCGCTGCTTTCGAACATCGACTGGCAATACTCCAGCAACTGATCATATCCGGTGGCAAAGCCCGCCGCCGGTATCGAATGACGGCCCTCATTGGTGATGATCTCAAACCCGGGGCTTGCGGCCATGGATTGCAAAAGCGCGTCCTGCGCCGCAATCCGCGCCTCCCATGTCCCGAACAGCTCATTCCAGATCAACTCGGGTATGCGGTAGCCCTGCGCCCCGGTGCTGACGATCACGTCGTGACGTTTGAATTCGCTTTGCGGTGCAGGAATATGGCCCATACCGATATAGAGTATCAGCGTTTTGGGCGCGGAAATATCTGGCTCCATGTTCCCGGTTTCCTGCGCCGAAAGGCCCTGCGGCGATCTTTCACCGCAGACGAGGCTGATCTCGGCCCCGGCAGGCGCGTTCAGGAAACCCGCGAAATAGGACCCATCGTCACTGGTCTGCAATTGCCAGCCCTGTGCGGCCAGCGCGCCGGGCAAAAGCAAGAACATTGAAACCAGCAGTTTTTTCATGTTCAATCCGCCGTCCATCCGCCATCGATTATCATCGAGGTGCCCGTCACCATCGCCGAGGCATCGCTCGCAAGATAAAGCGCTGCGCCCATGATATCCGAAACTTCGCCCACCCGGCCAAGTTTGATCTTGTCCTTGATCCAGGCCACCTGTTCGGGGCGCGCAAATGTCGGCGCGGTCAGCGGTGTTCGGATGAAGGTCGGCGCAATCGTGTTCACGCGGATATCGTACTCGGCCCATTCCAGCGCCATCGCCCGAACCATGCCTTCGAGACCCCATTTCGAAGCGCAATAAAGCGTGCGTTCGCGACCGCCCACATGACCCATCTGGCTCGAGATATGAATGATCGAACCGGGCTTGCCCGCGTCACGCAGCGCGGTCGCGCAGGTGGTGGAAAGAAAGTAGGCCGCCCGCAGGTTCAGCGATATGACCCGGTCGAATTCCTCAGGCGAGGTATCGAAGGCAAGGCCCGGAAAGGTGGTCCCGGCCGCGTTGACCACAATGTCAAAGACCCGCCTCTCAAGCGCGGCTTCCATGGCATCCAGATCCGCCAGATCGAGCGGCAGGGCCTCGGCGGACCAACCCTTTGCGGTCATTGCCTCGACGGTTTCGTTCAGCCGCTCAGTCCCACGCGCAGCGCAGACCACATGCGCCCCGGCATCGGCAAGCGCGACAGCACAGCCCTGCCCGATCCCCGAAGAAGCACCGGTGACAAGCGCGATCCTGCCATCCAGTCGTTGCGAGGGCGGTGTAGGCAGATCTGTCATGAAAGGGCTTTCCTATTGCAATCACGCAATCTTTTGCCCAAGCCGCGCGACGTTGCAACCGCGCGTTGCCGCGATCTTCAAAAATACCGGACGAATGCTATCGGCGGCCCACGGCTTCCACAAACCCGGCGTTTGGCGGATAAGGAAGCAGATTCAAAGGAGAGCATCATGACCGGCAGAACCTATTATGCACCCCAGGGTGGCCACCCCGGTCAGGAGCAGCTTCTGACCGATCGCGCCATGTTCACCGAGGCCTATGCGGTGATCCCCAAGGGGACCCTGCGCGATATCACCACCAGTCGGCTGCCGCATTGGGAGGACACCCGGCTTTGGGTCATCGCGCGCCCCCTGAGCGGTTTTGCCGAAACCTTTTCCCATTACGTCATGGAAGTCGCGCCGGGCGGCGGCAGTTCACGCCCCGAACCGGACAGGCAGGCCGAGGCGGTTCTGTTTGTCGTCGAAGGCGCGATGCAGCTGACGATTTCCGATAAGGAACATGAGATGGAGGCAGGCGGCTATGCCTTTCTGCCAGCAGGCGCGCACTGGAGCCTGCGCAATGCATCCCAAGCGCCGGTCCGGTTCCATTGGATCCGCAAGGCCTATGAGGCGGCCGAAGGTATCGAGCCGCCCGAAGCCTTTGTCACCAGCGACGCGGCGGTGGACCCCATCGCCATGCCCGGCACCGAAGGGCGCTGGGCCACGACCCGGTTCGTGTCGCCCGAGGACATGCGGCACGACATGCATGTGACCATCGTGACGTTTCAGCCCGGCGGGGTCATCCCCTTTCCCGAAACCCACGTGATGGAGCACGGACTTTACGTGCTTGAAGGCAAGGCGGTTTATCGGCTCAACCAGGACTGGGCCGAGGTCGAGGCCGGCGATTACATGTGGCTGCGCGCCTTTTGCCCACAGGCCTGCTATGCGGGCGGTCCGGGACCGTTCCGCTATCTTCTCTACAAGGACGTGAACCGGCATATGCGTCTGGGATCGCGCTGACGCGCGATGCCTCCGGCGGGGATATTTTGAAACCCAAAGAAGGGGATAGGCGCAGGGAAGCGACAGGTTGCCCATTGAGGCCCGCCGCGCTTGGTGACATGAGAGACGCATGCGTATCGCGATCAATGGATTCGGCCGTATCGGCCGCACAATTCTGCGCCAGGTTTTGAGCGAGCCGGCGCGCGGGATCGAGGTTGCTCGGATCAATGATATCGCCACGCCCGAGATGTGCGCCTACCTGTTCCAGTTTGACAGCACCTTTGGTCCTTATCCCGGGACCGTCGAGGCACGGGACGGCATGCTGATTGTGGACGGGCGCGGGATGACCCTGAGCCGGGCGGATAATCTGTCACAGATCGACCTGTCCGGTGTTGACGTGGTGCTTGAATGCACCGGCATTGCCCGGACATCGGATGTGGCGCGGCGCGGACTGGCCGCGGGCGCGCGGTCGGTGCTGATTTCCGGACCTTCTCCGGCAGCCGAGTTGACGCTGGTGCGCGGCGCCAATGACGCTTTGCTGGGGGACGAACGGGTTGTCTCCAACGCCTCCTGCACAACCAATGCGCTGGCGCCGCTGGTTCGGGTGCTGGATGAGATTGGCGGCGTCGAACGCGGTCATATGACGACCATCCACTGCTATACCAACAGCCAGCCGATGGTGGATGCGCCGCGCGGCGATTTCGCGCGCAGCCGCGGCGGAGCGCAGTCGATGGTCCCCACGACAAGCAGCGCGACGCATCTGATCGACGAGGTCCTGCCTGAACTGGCGGGTCGCCTTACCGGATCTGCACTTCGCGTGCCGGTGGCGAGCGTGTCGGCCATCGATTTGGTCGTACAGCTGCGTGATGCGATGAACGCGGATGCCCTTGATACGGCCTTACATGAGGCTGTTGCAGCCTCGCCGGTGCTTGGCTGGACGGATCAGCCGCTGGTTTCTTCGGATCTTCGGGCGCGCCCCGAGTCGCTGGTGGTGGCCGGACCGGAGACCCGTTTCGTTGACGGTCAGGCGCGGGTTTTTGGCTGGTATGACAACGAATGGGGCTTTTCGGCCCGTATGCTGGATGTCGCTGCGATGATGGCCACGCGGGGGTAGCAACGCGCCGAGCTGCAAGCCCGGCGCGATTGGCCTAGTTCTTCGAGAAACGACCCGTGGCCTGACCGGACAAACCGCCCGAAACTTCTTCGGTCGATTCCTCGTAGAGTTCTTCGGGCAGCAGCAGGTTCAGCACGATGGCAATCAGGGCCGCTGGCAGGATGCCCGACGCGCCAAGGATGCGCAGGGAATCCGGCAGGTGCTGCAGCGCGTTGGGCGCGCCGGGGGCAAGGTTCATCACCTCGAGCTGCAGGCCAAGCCCGACCGAGAGCGCGACCGCGAAGACCACCATGTTGCGCCGGTTCCAGTTGACATCCGACAGCATGGAGACGCCCGAGGCGACCACCATTCCGAACATGACGATCACGCCGCCACCCAGAACCTCTATCGGGACGGTGCGGATCAGGCCACCGACCTTGGGCACCAGCCCGCAGAAGATCAGGAAGAGCGCGCCGATGGTGACCACGTGGCGGCTCATGACGCCTGTCATCGCGATCAGACCGACGTTCTGGGAAAAGGAGGTATTGGGCAACCCGCCGAAGATCCCGGCAAGCGCGCTGCCGACACCATCGGCAAAGGTGGCACCACGGATTTCATCATCGGTGGCCTCGCGCCCTGCCCCACCCTTGGTGATCCCCGAGACATCGCCGACAGTTTCGACAGCCGACACAAAGGCCATCAGGCAAAAGCCGATCACCGCCGCCAGCGAGAATTCGAACCCATATTTCAGCGGCATCGGCAGTGCGAATGCCGCCGCACGCTCCCAGCTTGTCGCGATGCCGTCGAATGTGATCATGCCGATGCCCAGCGCGTAGAGATAACCAACGATGATACCGACCAGCACCGCCGAGACCGACAGGATGCCGCGGGTAAAGAACTTTACGCCAAGCGTCACGAAGATCACGACAAGCGCGGCGGACCAGCTGCGTAGGCTACCGTAGCTTTCGGCCCCCGAGGCCTTGGCCGGGACGCCTCCCGCCGCGTATTCGATGCCGACCTTGACCAGCGCAAGACCAATCATCGTGACGACCAGCCCCGTCACCAGCGGTGGCAGGGCAAAGCGGATCTTGCCAATCACCGTACCAAGCAGGGCATGGAACAGACCGCCAAGGATCACCCCGCCGAAAAGCGCGGCAAGGCCATCGACACCCTTGCCCGCAACCAACGGGATCATGATCGGGATAAAGGCAAACGAGGTGCCCTGTACAATCGGCAGCGCCGCACCGACGGGGCCGAAGGTGATGGTCTGCAACAGGGTCGCGACCCCGGCAAAAAGCATCGACATCTGAATCAGGTAGAGCAGCTCGGGGAAATCCGGCGAGTTCGAGCCAAAACCAAATCCGGCAGCACCGGCCACGATGATGGCCGGCGTGACGTTCGAAACGAACATCGCCAGCACGTGCTGGATACCCAGCGGCACGGCCTTATAGAGCGCGGGCGTGTAATTCGGGTCGCGCAGCTGTTCTGCGGTCCCCAGAGAAGTATCAGCCATTTCAATGTCCCTTTTGTTTGTTCCCCCGCCGCCTCTTGCCGGGCAGTCGGGGCATCATTCGATCATGTACGGTTCCTCGAACCAGTGTTCTTCAAGATTGCTGCCCGGGCCGATCCGGTCGACCACGGCAAAAAGACCCGGCGCGTGCAGTGGCGTCAGAACGCCATGCCACGTGCCCCTGTGAAAATTGATGACTTGCCCCACTTCGGTGCGAAACGCCTGCGGTTGCCCGGGCACGCCGCCCGCGTCCGGCGCGACGACGACAAGGAACGGGTGCTCGCTCATCGGGATAAATGCCTGGCTACCATCCGGATGGCGTTCGACCATGTCGAGTTTCAACGGCAAGCTGCGCGGCTCCGCCTTGAACAGGCTAAGCCCGGCGCGACCGTCGGAAAAATCGAACAGCGCGCGGTCATGATAGCGACCGCAGAGCCCCTGATTGATGATCTTGTCCGGGTCGCCCTTTGCTTCGATCAGGTCACCGAAAGCAGCAAACGCCTCGACATCCATCGGTTTGATCGAAACGCTCCGGTTCATCGCAGCATGTCTCGCAACCGGATTTCCGCGATGCGTTCGACCTGCTTGCAGGCGGTCGCCAACTCCTCTGCCGGCGCATTGTTCAGACGTTCGCGGAAAGCGGCCATGATGCTTGCCTTGGTATTGTCCCTCACCGCGATGATGAAGGGAAAGCCGAACTTGGCCGTATAGGCATCGTTCATCTCGGTAAAAGCGGCGCGCTCTTCATCGGTCAGCGCATCAAGGCCCGCCGAGGCCTGTTCCGCCGTCGATTCCGCCGTCAGCCGTTTGGCCGCTGCCAGTTTCCCTGCAAGATCGGGATGCGCCTTGAGCACACCAAGCCGTTCGTCATCTCTCGCAGTTCGGAAAATGCGGGCAAGCGCGTTATGCACGCCAATCGCGCTGTCATGCGCCGGACCAAGCTCAAGCCCCCACGCGCGTTCGGCGATCCATGGCGAATGCTCGAAAACGCCGCCGTAGGTCGCAACGAACTGGTCCTTGTCCATCTGATGCGGGCGGGCGCGATCAACTGGCGGATGAGTCTTCGCCCAGTGCTCGGCGATCTGCAGCCGGGTGGCGAACCAGACCTTCGAATGGCTCTGCACATGTTCAAGGAAACGTGCCAGCGCACGGATACGCCCCGGTCGCCCGACAAGGCGGCAATGCAAGCCGATGGACATCATTTTTGGCTGCCCCGCCTCACCTTCCTCGTAAAGCGTGTCGAAGGTGTCGCGCAGGTAGGCAAAGAACTGGTCCCCCGAATTGAACCCCTGCGGAGTCGCGAAACGCATGTCGTTGCAATCGAGCGTATAGGGCACGATGAGCTGGTCGCGATCCCCCACCTTCATCCAGTAGGGCAGATCATCGTCATAGGTATCGGCCACGTAATCGAACTGGCCCGTCTCGGACGCAAGCCGCACGGTATTGATCGAGGTCCGCCCCTCGTACCAGCCGCGCGGGGCCTCGCCGGTGACCTCTGTGTGCAGGCGGATCGCTTCGGCAATTGCCGCGCGTTCCTCGTCTTCGGGCATGTCCTTGTGTTCGATCCATTTCAGCCCGTGGCTGGCGATTTCCCAGCCCGAGGCCTGCATCGCCGCGACCTGCTCGGGCGCGCGGGCCAGCGCCGTGGCCACGCCGTAAACGGTGATCGGAAGATCGCCCAGCAGACGGTGCAACCGCCAGAACCCGGCGCGTGCCCCGTATTCATAGATGGATTCCATGTTCCAGTGACGCTGGCCGGGCCATTGCGCCGCGCCGACGATCTCGGACAGGAATGCTTCGGATGCGGCATCCCCGTGGAGGATATTGTTCTCGCCGCCTTCTTCGTAGTTCAATACGATCTGCACGGCGATACGCGCGCCGCCGGGCCATTTCGGATCCGGCGGGGTTGCCCCATAGCCGATCATGTCACGTGGATATCTGTTCATAAGTCCCCTCGGGTATGGGCCGTTTCTAAGCCATTTTCCCCGCTGCGGTTTCAAAAATGTGCAATAACACTGTCAAAAACTTCGCGTTTGCACAAAGCTGCGACCTGCGTCACACAAAACCCATGGCTCTGGAGGCAATCATTTGACCGGCTATCTGACGACCCATGTTCTCGACACCGCCCGTGGCTGCCCGGCGCAGGGAATCCGTATCGAACTTTACCGGATCGACGGCAGCGATGCCGCCCATATCGCAACGGTTTCAACCAATGACGACGGGCGCACCGACGCGCCGATCCTGCCCCAAGAAGATTTCGCCACTGGCACCTACGAACTGCGTTTCCACGTAGGCGACTACTTGGATCAGCACCCGGTCAAGGATGGCACGCCGAGATTTCTGGATATGATCCCGATCCGTTTCGGCATGTCCGAAGCCGCGCATTACCACGTGCCACTGCTGCTTTCCGCTTTCGGTTACTCGACCTATCGCGGCAGCTAGGCCGGGAAGGTCAGCACAAGCCTGCTGCCGTTTTCATCCAGCGAGGTTTCCAGGGTGCCGTCCAGTTGCGACGCGGCAGCCTCGAGCAGGCTGCGGCCCAGACCGGAAACGGCGGAGTCGTCTTTGATCCGCGCAGCATTGCCCACCCCGTTATCGAGGCATTCCAGTTGCAGGCCACCATCTGCCTGCCGCGAAAGGCGCACATGGATAACGCCTGGGTGATCGTCCGGAAACCCATGCTTGACCGAATTGGCAATCGCCTCGCTGACGATAACGCCGAGCGAAGCCGCCTTTTCCGCGCCAAACTCTACCGGTTCCGACGACAGTTCAATGGTGACATTTGCGGGAACCGACAGACGCAGATGCCCGACGATCCGGTCAAGGTAGCTGTCCAACGCCATGGCCTGATCCGAACTTGCCACCTGCATTTCGGTATGAAGCGCGGAAATCGCCTGAAGCCGACGCTGGATCGCCTCGATCGCCTCTTGTGCAACCGGATCGGTGATCTGGCGCGCATAAAGCCGCATCACCGAAGAAACCGATTGCAATGAATTCTTGACGCGATGATCCATTTCCTTGCGCAGGATCTTCTGGTCGCGCAGCGCCTTGCGCAGTTCCAGCTCCTTCATCGCCTGCCGAGCCAGCACCCGCAGGGTATCGCGCTGCATCTCGTCCAGAACGCGGGGCTTTGCGTCAAGCACGCAAAGCGTGCCGACCGGGTGCCCGTCAGATGTAACGAGCGGCGCTCCCGCATAAAACCGCATGGACCCCTCACCGATACAGAGCGGGTTCTGCGACGTGCGTTCGTCGAGCCACGTATCCTCGATCTCGATAACGCCATCGTCATACATGACCCGCGAACAGATCGAGGAATTCAGATCCGTCTGGTCCGGGTCAAATCCGGTCTTGGCCTTGAACCACTGGCGATCCTCATCGACAAAGCTGACCAGCGACACCGGTGCCCCGCAGATGCGCGAGGCGAGCGTCACCAGATCGTCAAATTCGGCCTCGCGCGGCGTGTCGAGCACGTCGAGATCGCGCAACGCCGCAAGCCGTCTATTCTCCGCAGTCGTAAAGTCCATTTCCGGTGCCCATCCCAGTCGTCCTGCAATTTCTTAGCTTTTTCTCCAACGGGCTGAAAGCCCGCTTTCGCCCTAGGCCAGAGAGGGTGCAGGCTGGTCGGCAACACGTTTCTCGGCCTCTTTGACGGTTTTTCCGATGCGGTCCACCGTGTAATCCATGAACAGACGCGTCTTTGGGTCCTGATGACGGCGATGCGTGTAAAGACAGGCCATCTGCACCGGTGTCGGCGGCGTTTCGCCCGCGACAACGACCAAAGCGCCCGACAGCAGATGTTCGGCGACTTCGAAGACGGGCTTCATGACCACACCGCGCCCGTTCAGCGCCCAATCGGTCAGCACATCGCCGTCATCGCATTCGCAACGCCCCGTGATCGCGAATTTCTGCGGACCGTCCGGCGTCACCAGCTTCCACTGGAATTCGGTAGCGCCGGGAAAGCGTAGGTTCAGGCATTCATGCCGGTCGCTGATAAGGTCCTGCCCCGTCGCTGGGTGCCCGCGCCGGTCGATATATTCGGGTGACGCACAAAGCACGCGCCGGCAGTCCGCAATCTTGCGGATACGCAGCGTGCTATCCGCCGGCTCCCCGAGAAAGAACGCAAGATCAAGACCTTCGGTGGTCAGGTCGACAACGCGGTCGCTCAACCTCAACCGGATATCAATCTCGGGATAGCTGTCGAGAAAGGGCCCGACCTGCGGCGCGATCAACCGCCTGCCCATGCCCAGCGGCGCTGCGACATAAAGCGATCCGCGCGGATTGTCGGTCAGGCTCATGACCTCGGCCTCGGCCTGTTCAACCTTTTCCAGAACTGCACAGGCCCCGCCATAAAAGGCCCGACCCTGCTCTGTCGGGGTCAGGTTGCGCGTCGTGCGTTGGAACAGCCTGACGTTCAGATGGTTTTCCAGTTGCGAAATCCGCGCCGAGGTCACGGCGGGAGAAATCCGCAGATCGCGCCCGGCGGCTGACATGCTGCCCAGTTCATAGACCCGCACAAAGGTCCGGATGTTATCGAGGTATGACATCTTTTCGAAATTTTTGAGAGTTTCCAGAACTACCCCGGATTAACGAAGAATATCGGCGCTGACCAGCTTTCGCTGCGTGTCACGATGCCGTGATCCTGCAACCCTGAATTCCGTGCTGCGCATTTAGGCGGCATGGACTCTCTTTTAAGTTGATTTCACCGGCTGGACGGCCTGTCATTCCGTGCTAACCTACCTTGAAGGTTTCATGCCCCTAGGTAATCTTGGGGTCGGCGACTGGTGGCCGTGGAACAGGTTGGGTGGTGCATTGCAAAAGAAAATTAACTTTCAGAATCCGCGTTTTATCCGTCGTTTTTCTGGATCAATTGGCTCTTTTTTCACGATCGCCGCCCTAAGCCTGCCCCTGCCGCTGCACGCTCTCGAAACCGGTTTCTCCGCGCCCGGCGCCCCTGACGAACTTGCCGAGGCGCTCGAGAACAGTTCTGCCGCGCTATCGGCCGAGGAAACCGGTCTGACCAGCCCGCAGGAAATTCTTGCCGCTGCGCTGGCCGATTACCGCACGATGGTTCAGATCCTTTATGACAGGGGTTACTTCAGCCCCGAAGTCAGCATCCGCGTCGACGGGCGCGAGGCTGCCGACATCCCTCGCATCACCGTGCCCACCAGCATCAACCGCGTCGAAATCCGGGTCAGAACCGGGCCGGAATTCCGGTTTGGCAGGGCTCGGGTTGCCCCTCTCGCCCCGGAAACCGAGCTGCCCGAAGATTTCGCACCGGGAAAACCCGCCGGCACCGGCATCATCCGCGAGGCGACCTTCGAAGGCCGCGACGGCTGGCGCGACATTGGCTATGCCAAGACCGAAATCGGCAATCAGAGCATCGTCGCGAACCACCAAAGGTCGACACTGGATGCCGATATTCAACTCATCCCCGGCCCCAAGCTACGGTTCGGACGGCTCAGCGTTCGCGGCAACCAGCGCATGCGCGCCGAGGCGATCCAGCGTATCGCGGGCTTGCCCTGGGACGAAACCTACAGCCCCGAAACGGTGCGCAAGGTCGGCGACCGCCTGCGGCGTACCGGCACCTTCAAATCCGTCCAGATCATCGAAGACGAAACGCCAAATCCGGACGGCACGCTTGATTTCACCGCCGAGGTGACGGAACAGCCCCTGCGTCGCATTTCGCTGGGTGGCGAGATCCAGTCGACAACCGGCGTCGATCTGTCGGCGACCTGGATTCACCGTAACCTTTTCGGCGCGGCCGAGCGGCTGCGGCTCGAAGCGGAAATCCGCAACATCGGTGGCGACGAAGAGATCGACGGGCGTCTGGGTTTCCGGCTCGACAACCCGGCGCGGCTGGGGCCAGACAACAACCTATTCTACCTCGGCTCTCTCGAACGGTTCGAACGCGAACACTACCGGCTCGACCAGTTCGAACTTGGTGTCGGGGTGCGGCGCGTCTTTTCCGACGAGCTTGTCGCCGAGGCCACCCTGCTTGCGAGCGTTGGCCGGTCCAACGACGCCTATGGCGACGATCGCCAGTTCAACATGATCAAGCTGCCCTTCTGGGCTGAATACGACCGGCGCGACAACCCGACCGATGCCACACGCGGTTATTACGTCAACGGCACCGTGACGCCCTTTGCAGGCTTTGGCGGCAGCACGTCGGGCATCGCCGCCAAGATCGACGGGCGCGCCTATTACAGTCTGACCGAAACCGGTTCAATCGTGCTGGCCGGGCGGTTGCAGCTTGGCAGTGTCGCGGGTGGCGCACCGGCGACGATCTCTCCCGACCTTCTGTTCTTCTCCGGCGGGTCAGGCACGGTCCGCGGCCAACCGTATGAATCGCTTGGTATTCCTGTCGGCAATGACGTGGCTGGCGGACGGTCCTTCCTCAACGCCAGTGCCGAGGTGCGCGCCCGCGTCACGGCCAAAATCTCGGTTGTCGGCTTCTTCGATTACGGTGCGGTTGACAGCTCCAGCTTCATCAGCAGCGATGCCTATTCCCACTCCGGCGCGGGCCTTGGCGTGCGTTACGATCTTGGCGGGTTTGGCCCCATCCGGCTTGACCTCGCCCTGCCCGTCGACGGCCCGACAGATGACGGGCTGCAATTCTACATCGGCATAGGACAGGCATTCTGATGCGTATCTCCGCCCTCGCCCGCTCACTTCTGCTGCCCCTGTGCCTGGCCTGGGCCCCGCTGCCCGTTGCGGCGCAGGTCGAGAATACCGATAGTGGCGGCTTCATCGACGGGCTGATCGAAAACGCCCTCTCTGGCGATAACCGCAGCGTGCAGGTCATCGGGCTGAACGGGGCGCTCAGCTCTACCGCGACCATCGAACAGATCATCATTTCCGACGATGACGGAGTCTGGCTGACCCTGACCGGGGCCGAACTCGACTGGACCCGCACCGCGCTTCTGCGCGGGCGTCTCTCGATCCAGAACCTGTCCGCGGAAAGCATCGAGGTCACGCGCCGCCCCGGCCCGACAACCGCGGTGGACGAAGAACTGCCCACCGCCGAGGCGCAGCCGTTTCAAATCCCGGAACTGCCGGTCGCAGTTAATATCGAAAGCCTACGCATTGACCGCATCAGCTTGGCCGAACCGGTTGCCGGCACGGCAGCAGAGCTATCCGTCGAAGGTAACCTGACGCTGGCCGACGGCGCGCTCGATACCGATCTTGCCGTCAACCGGCTTGATCGCGACAATGACAGGATCACGCTCACCGCCGGTTTCGCCAATGAAACCAACGAGATCGTGCTCGACCTCGACATCACCGAAGAAGAAAACGGCCTGATTTCCGGCCTGCTTGGCATTCCCGGCAGGCCCTCGGTTGAACTGACCGCCGCCGGGCGCGGCCCGATCAGCGACTTTACCGCCGATCTCAGCCTTGCCACCGATGGCACCCAACGGGTGACAGGTCAGGTGACCCTGAACGAGGCCAGCGGCGGCGGCACCGCTTTCGGCGCGAATATCGAGGGCGACCTGACCCCGATGCTCGACCCGAAATTCCACGAATTCTTCGGCGAAAATGCCCGTATCGCCGTCACGGGCGAAACCGGCACCGACGGCAGCCTGAGCATCCCGCAGTTCTCGGTCGCCTCCACCGCGCTCGATCTGAGCGGTGAATTCGGCCTCGCCCCCGGCGGCACCATTTCCCGCGTCATGCTGCAGGGTGAAATCGCCCCGGCAGAGGGGGCCACGGTGACCCTGCCCACCGGCGAACCCGCAACCAGCATCCAACGCCTCGATATTGCGGGCGGCTTTGACGCGGACGAAGGCAACCAGTGGGAACTGGTTGCGCGAGTCGTTGGCCTCTCGCGCCCCGATATTGAGATCGGCAACCTGACTCTCACCGGCAGCGGTACGCTGGAACAGGGCGATGCCACTTCGCTCGCCGGTGAAATCGACGCCCGCGCACAAGAGTTGCTGTTTACCGATGGCAAGCTGCAACAGGCCGTGGGCGAGGCAATCCAGCTTGGCGGCCAGTTCGGCTGGCAATCCGGCGGCACGCTCGATCTTACCGATGTCACGCTCACCGGCACCGATTACAGCGCCCTCGTAACCACCCGGATCGACGGACTCAATAGCGGTTTCCAGCTTGACGGCTCTGCCGAGGTCAACGCCGAGGATCTGTCGCGCTTTTCCGGCCTTGCCAGTCGGTCCCTCGGCGGCGCGATATCCGCGCAGGTCGAAGGGCAAGGTTCACCGCTCGGCGGTTCCTTCGATGTCCGCCTCAGCGGTAATGCCCTCGATCTGGAAACCGGCATAGAACAGGCCGATGCCGTAATCGGCGGCGAAACCACCATCCTTCTGGATGCCGCCCGTGGCACCGACGGGATCACCCTGCGGGAATTCGAACTGAACGGCGAAGCTCTGACCGCGAACGCAAATGGCAGCGTGAGTTCGACCAACAGCAGCTTTACCTTCGAGGCCGCGCTTGACGACCTTGGCCGCGTGCTGCCCGAAGCCCCCGGCCCTGTCACGCTGAACGGGGACGTCACCCACCGGAACCAGACGATTTCGGGGCAGGTCAGCCTCCGCGCCCCGCAGGACACCAGCCTCGATCTCGATGGCTCCTACACTGCCGACGGGGTCGTGGACACGACCTATCAGCTCGTCGTCGGAGAGCTGCAGGCCTTTATCCCGCAGATCCAGGGCTCGCTAAGCGCCGAGGGCGAAGCCGAGCGAAACGAACAGTCGAACTGGACGGTGACCAGCACACTGGGCGGCACTGCCGGTCTCGACAGCACGCTCGAAGCCAGTTTCGATGAAACCACCGGCACAGCCGAGATCGATTTCGATGCCGGGCTGGAACGGCTTGAGCGGCTTGTCCCGCAACTCGTCGGCGACATCTCCGCACGCGGTCAGGCCGAACGCACCGCCGCGCGCGAATGGCGCGTGACGGCCAATACCGGCGGAACGGTCGGGATCAATGGCGATTTCGACGGCACCTATGAGGAAGCAACCGGCATAGCCGACCTGAACTTTGATGCGGCCTTTGAACGGCTCGAACGTCTCGTTCCGCAACTCGTCGGCACCATCACCGCGCGCGGCGCCGCCAGCCGTTCGGAAGAATCTGTCTGGCAGGCCTCGGTCGAAACCGGCGGCACGGCGGGCGTACAAGGTCAGTTCGATGGCAGCTTCGATCAGGTCTCGGGCGCGGCCGAACTTGACCTCGACGCGATGTTCGAACGGCTCGAACGCTTTGTCCCGCAGCTTCAGGGCAATGTTTCGGCGCGTGGCCGTGTCGAAAGATCCGAAGAACTCACATGGACAGCCAACCTCGACACCGGCGGCAGCGCCGGGATCAGCGGCAATTTCAACGGCAGTTTCGAAGAACCGACAGGCGCGGCATCGCTTGACCTCGACGCCAATTTCGAACGCCTGCAACGGCTTGTGCCGCAGCTCGAAGGCAACATCTCGGCACGCGGCAATGTCGAAAGATCCGACGAACTTACATGGACCGCCAGCCTTGAAACCGGCGGCAGCGCCGGGATCGGTGGCAGCTTCGACGGCAGTTTCGAGGAACCGACCGGCGTCGCCGCGCTCGATTTCGACGCGACGTTTGAGCGTCTGCAACGCTTTGTGCCCCAGCTTGCGGGGGATGTTTCGGCCCGGGGGCAGGCCAGCCGGTCAGCCGAGCAGCAATGGAACGTCAATTTTGTCACCGATGGTTCGGCGGGCATCGCCGCCACGTTGGAAGGGGATTTCGACGAACCCAGCGGCGATGCCTCGGCAACCTTCGACGCGACCGTGGAACGCATCCAGCGGCTTGTGCCGGAATTCGCAGGCACTCTCACCGCCTCGGGCGAGGCCAGCAAATCCGGCACCGTCTACAGCATCACCACCTCTGCCTCCGGACCCGGCGGTATCGTCGCGGATGTGGACGGGTCCTATGATCAGGCCAGCAACCAAGCCGATATCGAGGCAACCGGTCAGGCTCAGCTTGGCCTCGCCAATGCGTTCATCAGCCCCAATTCCGTGCGCGGATTGCTTAGCTTCGACCTCTCGGTCAATGGACCTCCCGCAGTTGAGTCCGTCAGCGGCACGGTCAGCACCTCGGGCGCGACAGCGGTTGTCGCCTCGGTCGGCAAAACGATCACTGGCATCAACACAACCGTGAACCTCTCTGGCGGCTCGGCCCAGATATCCACCACCGGCGCGCTCAGCGACGGCGGGCAGTTCCGTGTCTCGGGGCCGGTCAGTCTCGCCGCGCCCTACAATGCCGGTATCGACATTCAACTGCTGAACCTCATTATCAAGGACAACATCAGCTTTGAGACGGTGGCGAACGGGAACGTCAATATTAACGGCGCGCTGCTCGGCGGTGCCAATATCGGCGGGCAGATCAACTTTGGCGAAACCCGCATCAATATCGCGGCCGCCTCCGGGTCGGTCAGCGCGGCACCGATCCCCGAAATCCGCCACGTCGGTGAAAGCGGTGCCCAGCGGGCCACCCGCGCCCGCGCCGGGCTGATCAAGACCAGCAGCGGCAGCTCGGGACCCGTCTATAACCTCGACCTTACCATGAACGCCCCGAACCGGATCTTCGTAAGAGGCCGGGGCCTCAACGCGGAACTGGGCGGTCAGGTGCTGGTGCGCGGCACAACGGCCAATGTCGTGCCATCGGGGGGCATCTCGCTGATCCGTGGTTATTTCGACATTCTCGGACGGCGGCTGGAACTGGACGAAGGTCAGGTCCAGCTTGCCGGATCACTTGAGCCGTTCCTGAATTTCGTCGCCTCCACCTCGACCTCCGAAGGCGAAGCCACGCTGACCATCAGCGGCCCCGCCAGCCAGCCCGCGATCGAGGTGACCTCTTCGCCGGAACGCCCCACCGAAGAGGCGCTGGCGCTTTTGCTGTTCGGGGACAAGTTCGAAGATCTCTCGCCCCTCAAGATCGCCCAGCTCGGGGCGCAGCTCGCGACCCTTGGCGGCGCGGGCGGTGGGCTGGTTAGTTCCGTGCAAGCAGGACTTGGCGTTGATTCATTCGATGTCGGCACCGATGACGACGGCAATGCACAGGTCGGCGTCGGCGGCTATATCTCGGAAAACATCTACTCGGACGTCTCCGTCAATGCCAAAGGCGAAACCGAAGTGAACCTCAACCTCGACATCACCGACAGCCTCACGGCCAAGGGCTCGGTCGACAGCGAGGGCGAAACCGGGCTGGGCCTGTTCTTTGAAAAGGACTACTGATCCGGGGATACGCGGCAACGGCGAGAAAATGTAATGGATTTCACCACCCGCCCCGAGATTACCGGCACCTTCGGCATGGCCACGTCGACCCACTGGATCGCCTCGGCGGTCGGTATGGCGATGCTGGAAAAAGGCGGCACCGCCTTTGACGCAGCCGTTGCGATGGGTTTCGTTCTGAACGTGGTAGAACCGCATCTGAACGGGCCGTTGGGCGATCTGCCCGCACTGATCTGGCCCGCGGGCGACGCCACGCCAACGGTGATCTGCGGACAGGGGGTTGCGCCAGCCGGTGCCACCATCGCCCATTACCGCGCCGAAGGGCTTGATATGATCCCCGGCTCGGGCCTGCTGGCAACGGTCGTTCCCGGCGCTTTCGACGCCTGGATGTTGATGCTGCGTGATCACGGCCACCTGTCGCTTCGCGAGGTGCTCGAACCTGCGATCCACTACGCGCGTCAGGGCCATCCGGTTCTAGCGAGGGTCTCGGCAACCATCTCCGGCCTCAGCCAGTTCTTCCGCGAGGAATGGCCCACCAGCCACGCCACGTGGCTTCCCGGAGGCAAGGCTCCTGCCCCCGGCAGCCTGTTCCGCAACCCCGACCTTGCTTCGACATGGGAACGGCTCGTGTCCGAGGCCGAAAACACTTCAGGTCGCGAGGCCCAGATCGACGCGGCGCGCCGTGTCTTCTCTCAGGGTTTCATCGCCGAAACCATCGACAACTGGATGCGCGAAGCCTGCGTGATGGATGCCGCCGGTGGACGTCGCAAGGGAGTACTCACGGGGCAGGATATGGCCGACTGGCAGGCCAGCTACGACACGCCGCTCAGCACCGATTACCACGGGTGGGAGGTCTTCAAACCCGGCTACTGGACACAAGGCCCGTCGCTCCTGCAATCGCTGACCACCCTGCGCGGCGTGGACCTTCAGACCGCTCCCCCTGCCGAGTTCGTGCACCAGATCACCGAAGCGATGAAGCTGAGCTTTTCAGATCGCGAGGCCTATTACGGCGACAGCATGGACATGGGCACCGCCCGCGACGCGCTGCTCAGCGAAGATTACGCCGCCATCCGACGCGCCCTGATCGGCGAACAGGCATCGCTCGACCAGCGCCCCGGCCTCCTGTCCGGCTACGAACAGCTGGCCAAGGCCGCCATCGCCCGCGCAGCCCGCAAGCCAGAGGTTCCCGCTGGCACCGGCGCGGGTGAACCGACCATGGCGCATCTCTCGGAAAAACGCGGTGACACCGTGCATCTCGACGTGGTCGACCGCTGGGGCAACATGGTTTCGGCCACGCCTTCGGGCGGCTGGCTGCAATCCTCTCCGGTGGTGCCGGGCCTTGGCATGCCGCTCAATTCACGCGCCCAGATGTTCTGGCTGGACGAAGGTCTGCCAACCTCGCTTGTGCCGGGCAAACGCCCGCGCACCACGTTGTCGCCGTCAATGGCGCGAGACCCGGATGGCGGCCAGATTGCTTTCGGCACGCCCGGCGGCGATCAGCAGGATCAATGGCAGCTCATCTTCCTTTTGCGGCTGGCGCATCAGACCGCCAACCTTCAGGAAGCCATCGACGCGCCGCTCTTTCACACCGCGCATTTCACGGCCTCCTTCTACCCGCGCGTCGCGGAACCCGGCCACCTGATGATCGAGCCCGGTTTTGGCAAAGACGTTCTGGACGATCTCGCATCTCGCGGTCACTGGCTCGACATTGCCGCGCCATGGACCGTCGGTCGCCTGACCGCCGCTGCGCGCGATAGGGATGGAATGATGCGGGCGGCGGCAACGCCGCGCCTGATGCAGGCCTACGCCATCGGGCGCTGACTGATCGCCAGTCCCAGCCGCGCCATGCCGGTCAGGGCCGCTGCATCATCGGTGATCAGACGCACCGGGACGCGGGCGACAAGCTCATCAAAGCGCCCCTCGAATGCCATCGCGTTCAGGAAAGTCTCGCGCGCTGGCGTCTCCAGCACGGCTCGCGAAACACTCCCGGCGATGTAAATTCCGTCAAGCGGCAGGAACTGGAACACCATCTGCCGCGCCAGCAGACCCAGCGCATGCGCCATCAGCTCTACCGTCTTGCCTGCCGAAGCGTCGCCGTCCCCGGCCCGGTCCACGATCAGCCGTGCATCGGGCTGAGAACCGCCAAGCGCTTCGTAAAGCTGTTCGAACCCGCGCCCGGAAAACAGATGTTCAACGGTCGGGAACCGGGCGACCTCGCGACCGATCTGCTTTTCCAGTTCAAGGTAGATCTGCGCGGGCAGGCTTGCATGGCCCAGCTCGGCCTCGACGATGGTTTCCTCGCCGTCCACCGTCTTGGCAAGGCAGCCGTTGAACCCGGTCCCCAACCCGAAGACCAGCGCCTGGCCGTTGCTTTCGCCGCCCTGCTCGCCCGGCCGAATCATCGACAGCTGGCTCTCGCCCAGTCCCGAAAGGGCATGCCCCAGCGCGACCAGATCGTTGATCAGCCGCACCCGGACGTTCTCCCCCGGCAGCACCTCAGCCATTTCGGCTGGCACGAATGTCCAGTCGCGATTGGTCAGGCGAGCGGTGCCAGAGGTGACAGGACCCGCCACCGCGACACAACAGGTGTCGACCGCCCCCAGCGAATGGTCCGCGCAGAACCGGCGCAGCACATCGTTGAACGATCCGAATTCGTCGTTGGCATAGCGCGACTTGGCGTGAAACCCGCCCTTGTCGTCCACCAGCGCCAGCCGTGCATTCGTACCGCCCACGTCGGCGACGAGTATTCCGGGTAAAGGCGTTTCTTGCATCTTCAACTTCAGTCGGCAGCGGCACCGGGTTTCTTACCAAGGATGATCATGCCAAGCAGATCATCATCTGTCACGTCATCCACATCCACCGTGCCCACCAACTGGCCGTTTTTCATCACGCTTGCCCGATCGCACAGCTTCATCACGTCATGGATGTCATGGCTGATCAGGAAAATCCCGATACCCTGCGCCTTGAGCTGTTCGATCAGTTCCGACACCATCTGCGTCTCATGCGGACCAAGCGCGGCGGTCGGTTCGTCCATGATCAGGATCTGCGCGTCGAAATAGACGGCACGCGCAATCGCCACCGACTGCCGCTGACCACCCGAAAGCGCCGAAACCGGATCGTTGAACTTTTTAAAGTTCGGGTTCAGCTTGGCCATGATCTTGCGGGTCTCGGCCTCCATCGCGTCATCATCGACCAGCCCCAGCGGCGTAACCAGTTCACGCCCCAGAAACAGGTTCGACGCCGCATCGAGGTTATCGGCCAGCGCCAGCGTCTGATAAATCGTTTCGATCTTCAAAGCGCGCGCATCACGCGGATTCGTGATCGTCGCCTTTTCGCCGCGAACGTAGATCTCGCCGGAATCCGCCTGATAGGCGCCCGAGAGAATCTTGATCAGCGTGGATTTCCCGGCACCGTTATGGCCCAGAAGACCAACGACCTCACCGGGATAAAGATCGACGCTCACGTGGTCGACCGCATGCACACCGCCAAAGCTGATGCAGATGTCGCGCATGTCGACCAGCGGGGTCACGCCTTGTTTTTGCACCTGCGCCATCATGCGCCTCCTGTCCGTTTGCGATAGACGATGTCGATCAGCACCGCGAGAACCAGCACGCTGCCGACCACGATATTCTGAAGCGGCGCGTCGACGCCCACCATGGCCATGCCCGATTGCAGCGACTGCATAATCAGCGCCCCAAGGATCGCGCCGTGGATCGTCCCGATCCCACCGGCCAGCGCGGTGCCGCCAATGACGGCCGCCGCGATCACGCGCAGCTCATCCAGTGTGCCGATGTCGTTGGAGTGGTTGGTCAGACGTGCCGAGGCAACCACTGCCGACAGCGCACAAAGCGCGCCCATCAGCGCAAAGATCTTGACCGTCAGCCAGCGCGTGTTGATACCGGAAAGCTCGGCCGCATCCGGGTTCCCGCCTGTGGCAAAAACGTAGCGCCCGAACCGGGTCCGCCGCGCCACGATGGTCATCGCGATGGCCAGAAAGATCAGAAGCAGCACGGAAATCGGGATGCCATAGGATTGCGTATAGCCCTCGGGCATCTCCAGCCCGGCCTGCTCAAAGGTACGCTGCAATACGCGGGTCGGCACTTCATAGGCGTTCAGGATCGCGACAAAGCCAAGGATCGCGGCGCCGATGATCGCGGCGAGTAGGAACTCGGCCCAGACCGGTTTCACCGGAAAGCCGTGCTTCACCTTGTTGCGCCGCGCGGCATACAGAGCGTAGAGCGCGCCCAACAGGGCCAGTCCGCCAACGATCCACGATCCGGTCGCGCCAAGCGTGCCGTTGATGCCGCCGAATTTCTGAAAGGTCTCGTCCAGCGGCCCGATGGTCTTGCCGCTGGTGATGTACCACGCGACGTTGCGCCAGACGAGCAGCCCGCCCAGCGTCACGATAAACGCCGGGATCGCAAGGTAGCCGACGAGATAGCCGTGAAACGCCCCGATCACGAGGCCGGAAAGCAGCCCCACCCCGATGGCGATCCACGGGATCAGCGGATGGCCGAACTCCAGCCCCATTGCATTCGGCAGCCAGTCGGTCTGGGTCATCGCCATCACCGCCGAACAGGTCGCCAGCAGCGCGCCCACCGACAGGTCGATATGGCGGGTGACGATGATGAACACCATGCCGGTCGCCATGATCGCGACACTCACGGTCTGGATCGTCAGGTTGAAAATGTTGCGCGGGGTCAGGAAACGCCCGTCGGTCAGCACGTTGAAAACCAGACAGACGGCGATGAAAGCACCGATCATGCCCAGCAGGCGCAGGTCGATTTCCAGCGTGTGAAAGATGTTCTTGCGCGCCGGAGCCCGGCCGCTGTTGGTGTCTGTCTGAGCCATGAGTCTGGTCCTGAGAAAAGAAATGGCCTCACCCCATGTTAAAGGGATGAGGCCAGATAGTACATTGATCAGTTACAGGGAGCGGGGCCGGCGCTGACGCCCTGGCACAGCGCGTCCTTCTCGATCCAGCCCGCATCGACAACTGCCGTCAGGTTTTCCTTGGTGATCGGCAGCGGCTCGAGGAACTGCGCCCAGAGCATGGTGCCACCCGGCGATTCCCATTCCTGGGCGCCTTCGATCTCGCTCATCTCGGTGCCTTCGGCCATCGCAACGGCGATTTCAGCCGCCCGCTTGCCCAGCTCGCGCGCATCTTTCCAGACGCTGACGGTCTGGGTGCCCTTGGCCACCCGGTTCAGCGCCGCGTGGTCGCCATCCTGACCGGAGACCGGGATGCCGTCCATGCCCTGCGCCGTCAAAGCGGCGACCGCGCCACCGGCAGTGCCGTCGTTCGAGGCGACAACCGCGTCGACCTGGTTGTCCTGAGCGGTCAGGATCTGCTCCATGTTACGCTGCGCGTTCGCCGGAAGCCATGCATCGGTATAGGCTTCGCCCACGATGTTGATCTTGCCCGCGTCGATGGCTTCCTGAAGCACTTCCTGCTGGCCGCCGCGCAGGAAATCCGCGTTCGGGTCAGTGGGAGAGCCCTTGATCATGACATAGTTGCCCTCGGGCATCTGCTCGAGCACGGCACGCGCCTGCATCCGGCCGACTTCGATATTGTCGAAGGTCAGGTAAAAGGCGCGGTCATCCTCGATCAGACGGTCATAGCCGACAACCGGGATACCTTCGCGCGCCGCCGCGGCGACAGCCGGGCCAATCGCCTGCGAATCCTGTGCAAGGATGATCAGCGCATCCGCGCCCTGCGCGATCAGGCTTTCCACGTCCGACAGCTGCTTGGACGACGAACTTTGCGCATCGGACGAGATATAGCCCGCCCCTGCCGCGTCGAGCGCCGACTTGATCGCGGCCTCGTCCGTCTTCCAGCGCTCTTCCTGAAAGTTGGACCAGCTCACGCCGATGGTCAGGTCCTGGGCCAGCGCCGCAGTTCCAACAAATGCGCCGACCATAACTGCCGTCGCGGTTGCAAAGATTTTCATGATCTCCCTCCAGATTAGTTACCCCCCGAGCCTGTTGTGGTCCTCCGTCGGGGCGTGTCTGCGGATGTTGGTCTATTTTAATTTGAAAATCAAATTAAATCGTCTAAGCTTGCAAAAATTGCCGTCAGGTCATCGGATCACCCCCTGAGGAGAGGGGCCGTCACTGCCTCACGCGCAAAGGGAGGCGCCTCGCATGGCAGTACAGCAAAGAGAATACGGACGCCGCAGGCTCCTGAACCAGATCCGCCGGTCCGGCCAGATCCCGCGCATCGAACTTGCCGACCTGACCGGAATCAGCCGGGCGACCGTGACAACCATCACCGCCGAGCTGCTGGATCACGGCCTGATCGAGGAAGTCGCCCGCGCCGAGGGCCTGCCCGATGCCCGGCGCGGCAGACCCCGTGTCGACCTCAAGATCCGCGGTGCCGCGCATCTGGTGGCAGGCATCAAGGTGTCCGACCGTCGTCTCTCCCTTGTCCTGCTCGATTTCGAGGGCAAACAGCTCGCAGAGCTGGAAACAGAGATGACACGCAGCAAGAACACGCCCGAAGGGCTGGCCGACGAACTCTGCGCCGCCCTCGCCCGGCTTGCGGAAAACGCCGACCGTGACATCAGCGATATTTCGGGCGTCGGGGTCGGCATCGCCGGGATCGTCTCTGCCGAACAGGGGGTGGTCTACTGGTCCCCTGCCCTGTCCGAGCGCAACGTCACCTTCACCCGCGTCCTCAGTGAAAAGCTGGACCGCCCCACCTTTGTCGACAACGACGCCAATCTGGTCGCCGTGGCGGAAAAGAACTTTGGCCTCGGACAGGCGCATTCCGATTTCATCGTCGTGACGATCGAGGCCGGTGTCGGCATGGGCCTGATCATCAACGGCAATCTCTACCGGGGCACGCGCGGCTGCGGCGCGGAATTCGGCCATACCAAGGTGCATCTGGATGGCGCGCTATGCCGCTGCGGCCAGCGCGGCTGTCTCGAAGCCTATGTCGCCGATTATGCCCTCCTGCGCGAGGCCCGCACGCTGTCCGATCTCGATCCCGCCGTGAACGACGTAGCCCAGATCGAAAACCTCCTGAACGCCGCGCGCGCCGAAGACGGCCCCGAACGCCGCATCGTCGAACGGGCGGGCCGGATCTTTGCCCTCGGGCTTGCCAACCTCGTCAATATCTTCGACCCGGAACTGATCATCATGGCAGGCGAACGGATGCAGTTCGATCACCTCTATGCCGAGAACGTGCTGCAAGAGATGCGCAAGTCCATCGTGCAGGTCGACAAGACCCCGCCCGAGGTCGTCATCCACAAATGGGGCAACCTGATGTGGGCGCGCGGTGCCGCCGCCTATGCGCTCGACAACATCTCGGAACTCGCGCTCGAAGGACTGGGCGAGAATGCGGCGTGAACTGACCCTTCTGGCCGCGTTTCTGGCGCTGCCCGCACAGGCCGAGCCTCTGTTCCAGCCCGTCGCCATCCCCGACCATGTCTACAGCGGCGGGTGGGAACATTTCGTCGGCGGTGGCCTCGCGGTCTTCGACTGCTCCGGCGATGGACTGCCGGAACTCTACGCTGCAGGCGGCGAAAACCCCGGCGCCCTGTTGCGCAACACTTCCGACGCTAGGCAGATCGCCTTTCGTAAGGACACACCTGCCGCACTGGCCCTGCGCAATATCACCGGCGCCTATCCGCTCGACCTCGACAGCGACGGTATCCTCGATCTGATCCTTCTGCGCACCGGCTCCAATGCGATCCTCAAGGGCGGCCCGAATTGCAGCTTTACCCCCTTCCCCGACCTTGGCATCGCCGCGGCCGATACCTGGACAACCGCCTTCTCCGCCACGTGGGAGGGCGACAATAGCCTCCCCACCCTCGCCTTCGGCAATTATGTTGACCGCGACGACCCGAACGGCCCGTTCCGCGCCTGCGATACTAGTTACCTGTACCGACCTGATGGCGACACCTACGCAGCGCCCCTCCCCCTCGACCCCGGCTTTTGCACCTTGTCGATGCTGTTCTCCGACTGGGGCAATACCGGCCGCGCGGATCTGCGTGTCAGCAATGACCGGCATTACTATGTCTCTGGCGGGGCCGAACAGATGTGGGCGATGGAAGACAGCCCGCGCTTGCTGAGCGAGGACGACGGCTGGCAGACCCACCGTCTCTGGGGCATGGGCATCGCCGCACGCGATATCGACCGCGACGGCGATCAAGAGGTTTTCCTCACATCCATGGGTGACCAGCGGTTGCAATTCCTGCGCGAAGGCGCGTCCGGCCCGGATTTCACCGATGCGCCCTATGCGCTGGGGTCGACGGCAACCTCGCCCTACGCCGGAGGTGACGGACGCCCCTCGACCGGCTGGCATGTCGCCTTTGGCGATGTGACCAACGACGGGCGCGATGACGTGTTCATCACCAAGGGCAATGTGGACCAGATGCCCGACAATGCGTGGAAAGACCCCAACAACCTGCTGATCCAAAACGCCGATGGCAGCTTTGCCGAGGCGGGCAAAAGCGCTGGCCTGCTCAGCATGCACCGTGGACGCGGCGGCGCGCTCGCGGATCTGAACGGCGACGGGCTGCTCGATGTGGCGGTGGTCAACCGTCGCGCGGCGATGGAGGTCTGGCAAAACGTCTCGACCGACACCGGCCACTGGCTCAGCGTCGACCTCCGCCAGCCCGCGCTCAATACCCGCGCCATCGGCGGCTGGATCGAACTGGATGACGGCACCACCAGGCAACGGCGCGAAATCACCGTGGGCGGCGGCCATGCAGGCGGCAGCGCCATTGCAGAACATTTCGGTCTTGGCCCCGCGCACTCCGTGCGTCTGCGCGTGGTCTGGCCCGATGGCATCGCATCGGACTGGATCGAACAACCCACCAATCAGCACCTCACCCTGACCCGTCAGGGCGCCACCCTATCGCTCAACAACTAACCCGCTGGGCACCGTGTCTGGTACGCCCAGCCGCCCGGCAAGGCTTGCCTCATCCGTCAGCGCGCCAAGAAACGCCAGTAACTGCCGTATCTCCGTGTCGCTCAGCTCTTGCGGTGCGAGCGTATTGGCGGCGGCAATCGCCTCTATCTCGGCGGCATCCGTCATAACCTCGTAATCCTCGACCTCAAGATCGGGCAAAACCACCTGCGCCCGATCATAAGCCTTCAGCGCCGCGACCGGATCAAGGTGATGGCGTACCACCGCCTCAAGCGTCGCATAGGCCCCGCTATGCCCATAGGGCGCGGTCGCCGTGACATTGCGCAGCGACGGGGTGCGGAAAGCATAGGCATCCGCCGGATCACCCGTCACCCGCATCCGCCCCACATCTCGCGCATGGCGTTCAAACCGCGCCGCCTTGCCGGGGCCGATCTGCGGCATCGCGATCGCGTGGAAATCATGATCCGTCTGGAATTGCCCGGCATGACAGCCTGAGCACCCGGCTTCGCCATAAAACAATTCCATCCCCGCCGCCGCATCGCCGGCCAGCTCGGCCTCGCCCCGCAGATGGCGGTCAAAGGCACTGTCATCCGCGCGCCATTCAAACACGATGAAATCCGCGATCACATTGGCGATGTCGGCGAATGTCACGTCGCGCGGGCCAATAACCTTGTCAAATGCCGCCCGATACGCCGGGATCGCCTCGACCCGGTCGGCAAGGATCGACCACGCCCCGCCCTCACCCGTCAGGATACCCTGCCGCACCGCCGCCGAAACATCGCTTTCGGAATAATGCCCGGCCATCTCATCGGGCGAGAGCACCGGGAACATCGCCTGCGCCGCCAGCGCGGAATCAAACCCTTGCTCCATGTCGTCGCCGAGCGGCGTACGGATTCCGTCAGGCTGATCGGGGTCGTCCTCAAGCCGCCCGTCATGAAAGAAATGCGTGAACTCCGCCGCGCCAAGATTGAACAGCGCAGGCGAATTGCGCGGCACCCGCTCCTCGGGCATGTTCTCAGGGACCGCCCGGCGTTCCGGCCCAAGGCCCAAGGCCCCATCCCCCAGCCCCAACGGCAACCCGTCCGAGGTGGCAAAACGTGGGTGATGGCAACTGGCGCAGGACACACCCTTTCCACCCGACAGGATCGGGTCGTAGAACAACAACTGGCCAAGCACGATCTCATCCCGGCTGGCCGTCGAAAACGTCGCATCCGCCTCTGGCAGCGACCCGGCTCCGGCGGCAGTCGCCACCCAGAAAGCAAGGACCGCGACCCGCCTCATACCGCCTCTCCGATCCGAACCCGTAGCACCTGGTGATAGGGTTGCTCGGGCGTCGCCAGCGACAGCGGATAGCCGGCGTTGATCGCATTGGGATAGCCCTGAGGTTCAAGACAGACGCCCTGCCCCGGCCCGTGATCGGCCCCATGCCGTGGCCGCAGATTGCCGGATGTGTAATATTGCAGGCAAGGCTGGTCGCTTATCATTTCAAGCGCCAGCCCGTTTGGCGCGATCAGCCGCACGGGATGGTCCGGCGTTGCCTCCAGTCCGGCAAAGGTCATGTCCACGCCACGCTCCTCCGGGTCCGTATCCGCAATCACCTGCGCCGACCGGCAGTCAAACGGCTGACCACCCACGCTCTCAAGCCCGCCGCGCGCCACCAGATCACCGTCAACCGGCAGGTATTGCCCCGCTGGAACGGTCAGATGATGATCGCGGATCCGTCCCGAGCCCGCAAGATTGTAATAGGAATGCTGCGCAAGGCTGACCGGCGTCGGCCTGTCGGCAACGGCCTGCATGTCATAGACAAGCCAGCCGTCCTGCAGCGAAATATCGACCGTCAGATCCAGCCGACCGGGACAACCCTGCTCTCCGTGGGGCGAGACCAGAGACAGGCGCACCGCCCTCTCTCCGTCCGGCTCCATCCCCCATTGCCGCGTATGCAGCCCGCGCCCGCCGCCATGCAGATGATGCGGCGGCTCGTTGCAATCCAGCGCCCAGCGCTCTCCGTCCATCTCGAACGCTGCGCCAGCTGTCCGCCCGGCCATACGGCCGACGATCACGCCAAGGAAATCCGGATTGGCGCGATAAGCGTCCGGGTCGGCATAGCCGAGCACAACCGGCACATCCTGCCCGCGATGATGCACCATCCAGGATTGCGTTGCGCAGCCGAGATCAAGGATGGTGACAGACTGCCTGCCATCCGAAATCAGATGGCGCTGCACTTTCCTTTCTCCCCGCACCCCGACCTCCTCTTCCGGATGGGCTTTCCTGCCGGGTCCTGCCCCGGCAAAAGGGCCGGCGTCACCGCCAGCCCCAACCGTCTCAGACGAATTTGTTGACGTAGTTTTCCAGCTTTTCCTGACGGCCCGAGCGCGGCTCGGGCGCGATGCCGCCCGCTTTGACCTTGTCAAAGATCGTGTCGAGATCGCTGTCGAGCATCGCCTTGGCCTCATCCGAGCCCCAGCCCGAATAGCGTTCGTCCAGCGCCGCTTGCAAACCACCGTCCTCGATCATCGCAGCCGCCGCCTTGAAACCGCGCGCGCAGACATCCATCGCGCCTGCGTGACCCGCAATCAGGTCTTCGGCATCCAGCGACTGACGGCGCAGCTTGGCGTCAAAGTTCGTGCCGCCCGTGGTGAACCCGCCACCCTTGAGCACGTGGTAATAGGCCAGCGCAACCTCGGGCACGTTATTCGGGAACTGGTCCGTATCCCAGCCCGACTGGTAGTCGTTCCGGTTCATGTCAATGGACCCCAGCAGGCCTTCCGAGACCGCCAGCGCCAGCTCATGCTCGAACGAATGCCCGGCCAGAATGGCGTGGCCCTGCTCGATGTTCAGCTTGACCTCGTTTTCCAGCCCGTACTTGCGCAGGAACCCGGCACAGGTCGCCACGTCGTAATCGTACTGGTGCTTCGACGGCTCCTGCGGCTTCGGCTCCACAAGGATCTGCCCCTCGAAACCGATCTTGTGCTTGTACTCGACCACCATGTTGAGGAAGCGGCCCATGTGGTCCAGCTCCTGGCTCAGGTCGGTGTTGAGCAGCGTCTCATAGCCTTCGCGACCGCCCCAGAGCACATAGTTCTGACCGCCCAGCCGCTTGGTCGCATCCATGCAGGTTTTGACCGTCGCCGCCGCATAGGCAAAGACATCCGGGTCCGGGTTGGTCGACGCGCCCGACATCCAGCGCCGGTGCGAGAACATGTTGGCCGTACCCCAGAGCAGCCCGATCGTGCGGGTCGACATCTTCTCTTCGAAATAGTCGATGATCTCCTGAAAACGATCATAGCTCTCGGCAAAGCTGTCGCCTTCGGGGCGGACATCCACGTCATGCCAGCAGAAATAGGGCTGGCCCAGAATGTCGAACATGTCAAAGGCGCAATCGGCCTTGATCTTGGCATTCGCCATCACGTCTTGCGGATACCACGGACGCTGAAACGTCTGCCCGCCGAACGGGTCGCCGCCTTCCCAAGCGAAGGAATGCCAATAGGCCACGGCAAAGCGCAGATGTTCTTCCATGCGCTTGCCCATGACGATCTCGTCCGGGTTGTAGTGACGGAATGCAAGCGGGTTGTCGCTGTCGGCGCCCTCGAACTTGATCGGAGCGATATCGGCAAAAAACGGATGTGTCATGGCATGGCTTTCAGGGTTGGATAGGACTGTGCGAACGCTTGATAGGCGGCCTCATAGGCGCCCTGCAGATCCGCACGGGGTTCGATGGTTTGCGAGACCGGCGGCTTGGTCATCACCGTCTCGGGGGCGGCACCGGTGATGCCGCAAATGGCCAGCCGCGCCGCGCCCAGCGCCGCGCCGAACTCGCCGCGTTCGGGCAGGTCGACGGGCATATTCAGCACAGTGGCCAGCAATTCGATCCAGTAACGAGACTGCGCACCGCCGCCGATGGCCAGAACGCGATCCAGCCGCGCGCCGGTGGATTTCAGCGCCTCGAGGTTGTCGCGCAGCGCAAAGCTCACGCCCTCCAGCACGGCCCGCGCCAAATCACTGCGCTTGGTCCCGATCGAGAGGTTGATGAAAGAGCCGCGCACCGCGCTGTCATTATGCGGCGTCCGCTCGCCCGAAAGATAGGGAAGAAAGCGCACCGCGCCGGGTTCGGTGATCGTCTCACCCAGTTCGGCGGTCAGCTCGGCGGGTTTCACGCCTGTCACGCTAGCCAGCCAGTTCAGGCAATCCGTCGCCGCCAAGATCACGCCCATCTGATACCACGTTCCCGGGATCGCGTGGCAGAATGTATGCACCGCGCTTTCCGGGCTGGGCGCGAACCCGTCCCGCGCCGCCAGCAACACGCCAGAGGTGCCGAGCGAGACAAACCCGTCGCCCTCGCCCAACGCCCCGACACCACAGGCCGAGGCCGCGTTATCGCCGCCGCCCGCCACAACCTGCACATCCGCAGGCAGCCCCAGCGCCTTGGCCAGTTCCGGACGGATCGTGCCGACAATATCGGTGCCTTCGATCAGGTCGGGCATCTGGTCGGCCCGCATCCCGGACCCTTTCAGCAAGTTCTCGGACCACGCCCGCGCGCCCACATCCATCCAGGAGGTCCCGGCGCTGTCAGACATGTCCGACGCCGCGCGCCCGGTCAGCCAGTAGGAAAGGTAATCCTTGGGCAGCAGCACCTTGGCCACCTGCGCGAAAATCTCCGGCTCGTTCTCGGCCACCCACATCACCTTGGGCGCGGTAAAGCCGGGAAAGACGATATTGCCGCTGATCTTCGGGAAATCCGGGTTCGCATCCAGTTTCGCCGCCTGCGCATGGCTGCGCGTATCGTTCCACAGCATGCAGGGCCGCAACACCGCGCCCTCCGCATCCAGAAGCGTCGCGCCATGCATCTGACCCGAAAGCCCGATCCCGCGCAGTTGCGCCATCGCATCGGGCGCCTGTTCGACCAGTGAGGCCAGCGCCTGCTCGCTCGCGGCGATCCAGTCTGCCGGGTCCTGCTCACTCCAGCCGGGATGCGGATGCGACACGCTCAACCCCGCATCGGCCACCGCAACAGCGGCCCCATCAGCATCTACCAACAACGCACGAACACCCGAAGTGCCCAGATCAAGACCGACGAACATCACGAAATTCTCCCTGTGGCGGGAACTCTTTCGCGATTTAATTCCAGTGTCAAATTAAAAAGAGTGAAGGCGGCGGGATTCCGACTTCTTTCACCCTTCGGCTTCCGCGCTCCCCGGAGTGCCCCCCGCCGCTGCAGCCCCATGCACATTGGCCGCAAGCGCCACGCAGGGCACCGTAATGATGGGGGAAATCCCGGTCAGGCGATACATCTGCCCGGCCGAGCGAAGCACCGGATGACGCCCTTCTGCAATCAAAGCGACGACAAAGGCGAGAATCGTGCTGATCGCTCCGCCAATCGCGATACTCAGCCCGCGAATGTCCGTTACGGGCCGCTCCGGTCTCTGCGCCGGTTCCAGCACAACCAAGCGTTCCGATTGCCGCTGCACCTCAAGATCGACCCCGATCTGGGCCTGCCCCCGCCGCTGCGCCGCCAGCGAAATCTCTTGCCGCAGACGCTGCTGTTCACGTTCCATTTCGCGCGTCTCCGCGCGGCTGACCGTTGCGATTCCGGCCCATTGCGCCTCCATCGCGGCCAGCTCGGCGCGCAGCGCGGTTTCGGCCTGCGTCAGAAAATGCAGCGTCGCGCGCGCCTCGCCGATGCGCATGGCGACGCTCTGCCCGATCAGACGGTGCGAAAATTCCTGCGCCATCAGACGCGCCAGTTCCGGATGATCCATCCGCGCCTCGACAACCACGACCGCCGACGCGCCCGACGCGGCGGTCAGCCTGATATCGATCCGCTCACGCAGTCGCTCGGTCAGCGCCGACATCGAGGTTTCGTCATCACCGGCGAAAAGACCATAGGCGTTGATGATTTCCGCCAGCGAGGTTTCGCTCTGCACCTCGCGCGCAAGCTGCGGCACATGCCGGACCAAGGGCTCGGCCACCGTGGTCGCGGCCAGTTCCTGCGCCACTTTCGGCGGCACGACCTGCAGGACCTCGCGCGCGTGATAGACCGGCCTTTGCCCCAGCCCGAAGCCGATAGAAAGCGCCAGCCCAAAGATCATCACAGCCAGCATCAGCACCCAGCGCCGCGCGACCATGTCCATCATGTCATCAAGCGTCGATAGCTGCGCCAACACTCGATCCCGCGCCCTGTCCATATCGTTCAGCATCCACGATCACGCATAGGCTGGCGCGGGGCCGGTCTGGCGCGCGCGGTTGAGGATCACACCAAGTATCCGCGCCTGCCCTTCAAGGCGGCGTTCGCAATCGGCGATGTGCTGCGGCAGTGTCCGCGTACCATCCGCGACCAGCAGCACCCCGTCGACCTGCGGCAGAAAGGCCGAGAGATCGTCGCTTTCCAGAACCGGCGGCATGTCACAGATCAGGACGTCCGGCGTCAGGTCATCCATCAGCTTTCCGATGGCCAGCGCGCAGTTTTCACCATGCAGCAGATGCGACGCCTGCGGCGCCGGCCCCGCTGCCGCCGCGACGGCAAAAGCATCGTCGGCACGTTTCACATGCGCCCCAGCCCCCGATGCGCCGCTCAGAAACCCTTCCATATCCGTCCCCGGCATGCCAAGCGCCGCAGCCAGCCCGGGCCGGTAGAGGTTAAGATCAAGCAGAACCGTGCGGCTGCCCGGCACCCCGGACAGGCTCAACCCCAGTTGCAGGGCCGAGAACGTCGCACCGCAACCCCGCGTCGGCGCGGCAATGGCCACCCGGTTCCAGGCGTTGCTGCGCAGCGTTTTCAGCAGGCTGGTGCGCAGGTGATTGAATGACAGGCGCACAGGGTCGTTCTCGCCAGTGTTCCGCGCCTCGTCCACGATACGCCGTGTCACCGACGGCACCCCCGGCAGCCCGCGCCACGCATCCGCCTGCACAAGGCTTGAAGACAGGTGCGAAAAGGCCTGCAGCAAGGGTTTATCGTTTGATCCTTCACGGGAAGCACCCGCCCCGCGCCCCGATCCCTCGATCAGGCGCAGCTGGGCCTTGCCCCGCTTTGCGCCGAACAACCCGTGCGATTTCGGCTCGGGCAGGTCCCGATGCAATCCGTCCAGACGGGAATCGACCCCGTCGCAGCCCTCGTCATCACTCATTTCAGCCCCTCTTCAAAACCGCGAACCCATCGCCCCGAATGCCTGGCGTCCGCTCAACAAGAATAATTTCGTTCAATTTCTTGCAACTCGACCGGCAATCGCAGCGCCGGGGGAAACAGGCGGCCAGCGGCGTCTGCCCGGCAATGCCGGACCGGCGATGGACCGGGCGGGATCAAAACGCATCCCCACCCATTCGGACGTCGAGACACCGATACCTGAAGAGGCACCAATACACACACCTCGCCGTCCCTTACCCATATCCACCGCCAAACGCTCCTGACCGCCCGCCCAGACAATGCCTGGTACCCTGGCTGCCCCCAGACAGGTTTACTCGTTACTCTCACACTTGGCGCAGGCCCAAAAACACAGACCCTTGCCGCGACAGACCGGCCCCGACCGCGAAACTAGGAAACACCGCATTGGCAATTGGCATCACAACGCCCGGGTATCCGATCTGTCACGAATGACTTTACGCCTGCTGCTGCCGCGGACCGAATAAAACAGATTGTTTCCAAAACGCCTTTGTTGATTTCATTGGATTTTCCCTTTTTCGAGGGAACCAATCACCAATCCAGGCACGCATTGTTCACGTTCAAGCAAAAACGGCGCCCCAAGGGGACGCCGTTGAACCGGGTTTGGCCCGGCTGATTCCGGTAGAATCGCCTGTCAGGCCGCGCGATGCATCGCCAGCGCCGTATCGAACATGCGGTTCGAAAATCCCCATTCGTTGTCATACCAGCTAAGGACGCGCACCAGCCCGCCATCGCTCACGCTTGTCTGATCCGTGGCAAGGATCGACGAATGCGGGTTGTGATTGAAATCCGACGAAACCAGCGGCAGGTCCGTGGTCGTCAGGATCCCCTTGAGAGGTCCGCTCTTCGCCGCATCGCGCACCGCGCCATTGATTGTCTCGACCGTCGCAGCCTTCCCCGGCACGAAACAAAGGTCGACGACCGAGACATTCGGCGTCGGCACCCTGATCGCGGATCCGTCGAGCTTGCCCTTCAGATGCGGCAGAACAAGGCCAACCGCCCGCGCCGCCCCTGTCGAGGTCGGGATCATGCTCAGCGCCGCCGCCCGTGCGCGGTACAGATCCTTATGCGCCGTATCCAATGTCGGCTGATCGCCGGTATAGGAATGGATCGTGGTCATGTACCCGGTTTCGATCCCGAAAACGTCGTCCAGAACCTTGGCCACCGGGGCAAGGCAGTTCGTCGTGCAAGAGGCATTCGACACGATGGTATCCGCCGCCGTCAGCGTATCGTGGTTCACACCATAAACGATGGTCTTGTCCGCGTCGCTCGCCGGGGCCGAACACAGCACCTTGGCGCTGCCGTTCTCAAAATGCGCGCTGGCCTTTTCCTTGCTGTTGAAAACGCCCGTGCATTCCAGCGCGACGTCCACGCCTTCCCACGGCAGATCCGCCGGGTTGCGATGCGCGGTGACGCGGATCGGGTGGCCATCGACAACCAGATGGTCGCCCTGCACCGAGATCTCGACATTGAGATGCCCGTGCACTGAATCGAACTGAAGCAGGTGTGCATTGGTCTCGATCGGCGCCAGATCGTTGATCGCGACGATCTCCACATCGTCACGCCCGGACTCGATCCAGGCGCGCAGGACGCAGCGGCCGATGCGACCGAATCCGTTTATGGCAAGTTTCACGGCCATTTAAACCTCCAGGCGTGTGTGTCGGCGTTAAACGCTCAGTTAGCGCTAACGACGCCATAACACGAAGCTGTCCGGAAATCCAACCTGCCGTGCCCGCGAATTGTCGCAAGGCGCGAAATCGGCGACTTAAAGCAGATCGTCGATGGAAATCGCGCCAGTGAAATCGGCGATCTCAATGGTATCGCCGCGCCCGTATTCGATCAGTGTCGAACCCGACAGCGTGGTGATCCGCACGTCATCGGCCGATGCACCCAGCAACTTTATCCGGTCCACGCCGCCCTCGAAATCATGGATCACGTCCTGCCCGTCACGCTTGGCAAAGACGAACCTGTCCGGGCCGCCGTCACCGTAAAGATCATCGTTCCCGCGCCCACCGAGGATGACATCCCGTCCTCCGCCGCCGTGGATTTCGTCATGGCCGGATCCGCCATCGATCCGGTCGCGCCCGCCGCCACCACTGATGCGGTCATCTCCGGCGTTGCCCTTCAGATCATCCTTGCCACCGTCGCCGTCGATGCTGTCATTGCCTTTGTCGCCCTTGATCGTATCGCCCTGCTTGCCGCCCGAGATAGCATCGTCACCGCCACCGCCACGCATGAAATCAAGCCCCTTGCCGCCATCCATCCGGTCGTTGCCGCCGCCACCTTTCATGGTGTCGTTGCCGCCGCCGCCACTCATGTCGTCATTGCCGCCATTACCGACCAGCGTATCCTTGCCCTTCTGGCCCGAAACCGTGTCTTTGCCACCGCCGCCGCGCAGCACATCGGCGCCACGGCCGCCGTCAAGCTCGTCCTTGTTGCCGCCACCTTTCAACGTGTCGTTGCCATCGCCGCCGGTGAACATGTTGGCGCTGCGGTCCCCGATAAAGGTATCGTTCTGCGACCCGCCCCAAAGACCCTCGATGCCCGTCACATCGTCGCCGACCAGCAGCTTGATGTCATTGGCCCCGGTGCGCAGATTATAGGTCATCGCAACCGAACTGCTGGTCAGGTCGATCACATCCTGCTTGGAAACACGCCCGTCGAAACGGTTCACCGCATCGGTCAGGATGATGTTGGATCCGCTCGACCCGCCAATCACCTTTTCGATGCCTGAAAACGTCCCGACCGCACCCTGATCGACCTTGACGAAATCGATCTGGAAATCGTCGAACTCGTCATCGTCGATACCCGGCAGCACCCGCGCCAGATCTTCGGCGCCATTGGCATAGCTCGCCTGCGCCTCAAGCACGTCCTGCGGGGTCATCGAAACGCCGCCGAACATCCGTGCCTCGGTGCCGTCGCTTTCCTCGACGCCATCGCCGTCCTGATCCCGCTCAAGCCAGCGCGGCACCTCGTCGATAAAGGTCGCGTCATAGGTGCCCGCGCCGAAATCGATCGTCACGACCCCGTCGACCGTCCCGAAATCGAGCGTGTCGAAATCCGCCCCGCCCAAAAGCGTCTTGTTGCCAAGCCCCACAACGATGGTGTCATCGCCCGCCCCGCCCGAGGCAAGATCGTTGCCCCGACCGGTGACCAGCACATCGTCGCCACCATTGCCGTAAATCTCGTCGTCACCATTGCCGCCGGACAAGAGGTTGTTCCCGCCATCCCCCTGAAGGACGTCATCCGCGCCGGTCCCGATCACGTTCTCGATGGATGTGAGCGTATCTGACCCGAACGCCCCCGTCGCCGTGCCCGCGCTCAGGTTCACTTCGACGCCGGTGAACACATCGGCGAACAACTCGCCCTCCATGCCGCCGGGCCGCGCCCAGACGAATGAGGCCGTGTCGCTGCCATCGCCCCCGTCGAGATTGTCGTTACCCGCGCCACCATGCAAAAGGTCGTCGCCGTCTCCACCCTTCAAATCGTCATTGCCGGTGCCGCCATAAATCTTGTCGTTACCGCCGGCCCCGTCGATATCATCCGCTCCGCCACGCCCGATCAACTGCTCGTCCCGGTCGCTGCCGGTGATGTCGTCATTGTATTCGGTCGCAATCAGCTCTTCGAAATTCTCCAGAGTCATGCCGACCTGATCGGAGTTATTCGTCACGACACCCTTGAAAGACTCGACCGTGCCCGCCGTAAGATCGGCAACGATATAGGACTGGAAACTCGGATCGAACGAGATCCGGTCATACCCACCTCCCCCGTCCGCATGGCCTTTGAACCGCAGGATCTGGAGGAGATCGTTATCCGCCCCCATAAAGGCACGGTTTTCTTTCGAGCTGTCCCCGAAGATCGCGTAATCCTCCCCGGCCATGCCACGGAAAATCCCGCCGCCCTTGCGGAAATTGCCCACGTCATTGCCATCGCCCGCCGACACATCGGCAAAACCGTTTTCGCCGTCGAACCGGTCATCCCCGCCCATCAGGTCAAAGTAGGCAGTCTGGCTTCCGCCAGGCGCGTAAATCGCATGATCCGCAAAATTCCCAAGCGAGATGGTCTCGACCCCGTATGGCTTGATCGAGAAGAACGCGTTGCTCGTGTTGCGCAGGTCATCGCCTTCGACCGAAGTGCTGAACGCCTTGAGCGTCAGAGCGATGGCGCTCTCCACCTTGTAGAACCAGCGCGCCTCGCCCACCGCGTCCAGCGACATGGTGTCAGAGCCGCCACCGCCATAGACCTGAAGCGCGGTCGATCCACCCTCGACATTCTCCACGAGGATAAGGTCGTCATCGTCGCCGCCATAGATATTCTGCGTCCCGCCGGTATGGATCGTGTCATTGCCCCCGGCCCCGTGGAGCATCCGCGCGCCCGGATCGCCGTAGAGCACATCATCCTTGTCCGAGCCCATGAACCCTTCGACCTCGACCGTGTGATCGGTCGTGACCTCATTGCCCGCGTCATCGAACCGGATGATCTTGTGCTCGCCCGCACGTATTTCGACCGGACCGCTGTCCTCGATATCGCTCATGTAATCCTTGAGCGTCTGCAGGATGCGCGGGTCGTCACTCTGATCGCTGACGTCGAACTTGATGGTGTTGGAGCTGCTCGTGTAGGACACCACGTCATAGCCGTCGCCCCCGAGGTAAAGATCGCTGACCCCGGCCTTGGCCGCGCTGCCCGAAATCATCACGTCGATATTGCCGCCGCCCGCCATGATCACATCACTGCCGGCGCCGCCGACGATGTAATCGTCCTCGCCACCCGCATCGATCATGTCATCGCCGCCCCGGCCCGAGATCACGTCGATCCCGTCGCCGGTATAGATCGCGTTGGCGTCGTCATTGCCTTCGACCTCGTGGTTCTGACCGGCGGTCACGATCACGTTCTCGATCGAGGTCAGCGTATCGCGCCCCTGTCCAAAGGCGGTGCCAGCCAGCAGGCTGACCACCATCTCGCGGTTTGCCCCCGCCAGCACCTGAAAGGTATCGCTGCCCGCGCCGCCATTCGCCTCGTCATCGCCCAGACCGGGCAGCAATAGGTCATCGCCATCGCCACCGTTCAACTGGTCGTTCTCCGTGGACCCGAAGATCTGGTCATCCCCGCCGAACCCGTTCGCCACGTGCAACCCGTTTACCGGCGTGCCGTCGGAATTGAGGAACATCAGGTTGTCCTTGTCATCCCCGTTCAGGGTCGACCCGCCGATGATCGCTTCCTTCAGCTGCTTACCGGTAAAGGAAATGTCCGTGAAAACAACGTGATCCCCGTCATCCATATCGACCAGCTCATCAACGCCGGTGCTATTTTCCGCATCCGACGGCTTAACGTGGCTGACGATGATATTGCCGGTGTCGGGATCACGCGACAGCTCGTATTCGGTGAAGCTCGCCGCGAAATAGAACATGTCATTGCCCGCGCCGCCGTTCAGCATGTCCGAACCGGCCCCGGCGATCAGGATGTCATTGCCACCATGGCCGAAAATCTCGTCCCGGTCACCCAGCGCGTCAAGAATATCGTCACCATCATCGCCTTCCAGCACATTGGCGACATCATTGCCCCAGCCGGTCGGCCCCTTGTCGGGCGAGCCGACCACATCGCCGAAAAACGCGTTCTCGGCCACGTCAAGGAAGGGGATCGCGCCCAGCGCGTCTATCGCATATTCGAGCAGGAAATCCTTCAACGGCTGAAGCAGGGCTTCCATCTTTTCCAGCAGGTCAAAGGATGGGATCAAGGCATCGAAAAGCGCCTGCGCCTTGTCCAGAACGTTGTCGAGCTTCAGGGTCTCCATGATGAAATCGATGACCGGATCGACGATCAGCCCCACCAGCGCGTCAACCGCATTCAAGAGCGGCATGATCGGGTCGATCAGAACGGCCGCCGCATCCAGCGGTTTCTTGAGAACCTCCAGGGCCTTGTAGATCGCCTCCATGTCGATGAACTGGCCAAGGATCTTTTCGAAATCGATGTCCTCGAAAATCGCGACGAAATCGTCGATCTCCGCCATAATGTCATCGAAAACGGCTTTCAGGCCCTCGATCAGCTCGTTACGCGCCTGCAACTGCTTTTCCACCGCCGTGTTCAGCGCGGTGAATTCGCCCTTCCACGCGACGTTGTCCGTCACCGTCGCAACCGCCAGCGCAACCTTGAAATTGTTCAGCGCCTCGACCGCGATTTCCACCTGCCGCGTCTGCAGGGTGATCGCGTCGCGAGCGGCCTTTACGACGACCGATGCGTCCTCAAGCCCTTTTTCGACGTTCTCGTAAAGCTTCTTGTTCCCGGACGGCGACAGGTTGGAGGTATCCTCCTTTTCGCTGATCGCATCCATTTTTTTGTCAACTTCCTTGACCGGCTTTTCGACCCGGTCGAGGACGCGCTGCAGGGCTTTCGTGGGCGTTTTCAACGGCGAGATGAACCCGACGACCGTCAGCACCTTGTCGATGTAATAGATGTTGTTCTTGGTATATTCGACAGAGTTCTTGGTCTTCTTGTAATGCCCGGCAACTTTTGAACCCGCCTTCATGCCGTAGTCGAGGTACTTGGTCGCGGTGCCCAGCGTATCGAGCCTTTCGAGATGCGCGGCAGAGTTCTTCAGGTAGAGATCAAGCTGGGTGCCCATGATAAAATTCCTCGATAAAATGCGCTAAAATCGCGACTGGAAATGCAGAAAATTGCGAATTCGATACACTTGGATGCCGGGAAAATTCACCGTGGACCGCGGCAATATTAGCCCCCTAATATTCCGACATGCGGCGGTCCCAAACAATTTCGGCCCGGGCTCAAAAGCGTCGCAGGATGCCGAAATATGGCGCCTGTTTAGAAGGCTAAGGAGCAAGGGTCTGTGAAACGTATCACAGTCGATCCATATGCAAACAATTTTTTGCTCAAAACTGCTGAAATCCCGGCCTGCACGCCCGCCACACTTTTGCAGGCCAGCCGAAAGACTATAACGGAAAAACTGCCGCCCTGCCTCCGAAAGGCCCTCCCATGACGACGAACCGGATTAGAATGCGCCACCTGCGCTGCTTCCTCGCGGTAGCGCAGCACGGCAGCGTGACCGGCGCGGCCAATGCGCTGGCGACGGTTCAGCCCAGCGTCTCGCGCTCGATCCGCGAGTTCGAGGATGAGATGGGCATGGTGCTTTTCGACCGCACCGCGACTGGCCTTTCCCTCAATGCCGCCGGAAAAACGCTCTTTGCCTATGTCGCCAACGGTATGAGCCAGCTTGACCGGGGCGTCGAGGCTCTGCAGCAACGCATGTCAGAAATGCGCGTCACCGCCTATGTGCTGCCCAACGTGGTCCGCGTGGTGATGCCGGGCGCGGTGCGCCGCTTCAAGGAACTCCACCCCGAGGTCGATCTCCGTTTTCTCGCCACCACGGGCGGGGGCCTGCAACAATACCTCGCCCGGGGCGACGTGGATTTCGGATTTGGCCGGTTGCTGGCCGCCAAGCATATGGAGGGGATGCATTTCGAACATCTCTTCTCTGAACCGCTTTGCTTTTTCGTACGTGCGGGCCATCCGCTTGCTGCCAGCAAATCCCTTACAATTCAGGATATTGACCGGCACGAGGTCATTCTGCCCAATGTCGAAACCATCATCCGCGAGGAAATCGACCGCTTTATCATTGCCGAGGGTATAAGCCGCTTCAGCAACCTGATCGAAACGATTTCCTTCGAATTCTCCCGCGCCTATCTCGCCCAGAGCGACGCCATCGTCTGTCAGCCGCTCGGCGCGATGCGGCGCGAGCTGCGCGACGGCAGCGTGGTCCGGCTCGACTTTGCGCGCGGCGAACTTGAAGGATCGGTCGGCATCACCACCCCGGCAGGCCGACAGCTTTCAGCCCCTGCCCAGCTGCTGATCGAGTCGATCCGCGAGGAAGTTCGCGACCAACACCATAACGAAAACGATATACCAGAAACCAAATGACTATTTCGCAAAAGCCCCTTCATTCCGTAGATTGAACAGGGAATCGCAACGGAGGGAGGACCGGCGCGTTCAACCATTGCCCACCGGGCAAGATGAACCGCGCCGGCGCAGAGCAGCTTGGCGAAAGCAAAAAACATACTCTTCATCATGTTCGATCAGCTCCGGTGGGATTACCTGAGCTGTTATGGCCATGAACATCTTCACACGCCCAATATCGACTGGCTGGCCTCACGCGGGGTGCGCTTTACCCGCGCCTATATCCAGTCGCCAATCTGCGGCAGTTCCCGCATGTCGACCTATACCGGGCGCTATGTGCATTCGCACGGCGCAAGCTGGAACGGCATCCCGCTGAAAGTCGGCGAAATGACGATGGGTGACCACCTTCGCAAGGCGGGCATGGACTGCTGGCTGGTCGGCAAGACCCATATGCGCGCGGACGAAGAAGGCATGGCAAGGCTTGGCCTCGCCCCCGACAGCATCATCGGCGCAAGGGTCGCGGAATGCGGCTTCGACGTCTTTGAACGCGACGATGGTATGTTGCCCGAGGGACCCGACGGGTCTTACGATCCCGACGGCGCAAAAGAGTATAACAAGTGGCTCACCGCCAAGGGCTATGAAAGCGACAACCCCTGGCATGACTTTGCAAATTCCGGGCTGGATGCGGATGGCAACGTCCTTTCCGGCTGGTTCCTGAAGAACTCCCCCGAGCCTGCCAATATCGCCGAGGAAGACAGCGAAACGCCCTATCTCACCGGGCGCGGGATCGAGTTCATGACCGATCGCGAAGCCCCATGGTGCTGCCACCTCTCCTATATCAAACCGCACTGGCCCTATATCGTCCCCGAACCCTACGCGAGCATGTATGGCCCTGAACATATCCGCCCCGTCGTGCGCTCGGATGCGGAACGGCAGAATGCCCATCCGATCTTCAAGGCCTTCATGGACACGAAAGTCGGTGAAACCTTCTCGCGGCAGGACGTGCGCGAGGCGGTGATCCCCGCCTATATGGGCCTCATCAAGCAGGCCGACGACCAGATGGGTCGCCTGTTCGACTGGATGAAGCAATCCGGCCGGATGGAGGACACGATGATCGTGCTCACCTCGGACCACGGCGATTTCCTTGGCGATCACTGGATGGGGGAAAAGACGTTTTTCCACGACAGCTCGACCCGCGTGCCGCTTATCATCTACGACCCGTCCGATGAGGCAGATGCCACCCGCGGCACCACCTGCGACGCGCTGGTCGAATGCATCGACCTTGCCCCGACATTCGTCGATGTCACCGGCGAAAAACCAGCCATGCACATCCTCGAAGGCGAAAGCCTTTTGCCGATCCTGCACGGCACCCGCGATGACACGCTGCGCGATTACGTGATCTGCGAATACGATTTCTCTGCCACGCCCATCGCGCATCTGAACAATATCGGCGTGCGCGATGCGGTGATGTTCATGGTCGCCAACAAGAAATGGAAGCTCATCCATTTCGAGGGCGGCCATCGCCCCATGCTCTTCGATCTGGAAAACGACCCCGACGAGTTGACCGATCTCGGCAACAGCGAGGATCATGCAAAGGTCATTGCCACCATGTATGATAAGCTCTTCGCGTGGACGCGCCGCCAGTCGCAGCGCACCACCCGCAGCGAAGAGCAGCTGATCGAAATGCGTACCAAGACGCGCCGGCGCGGCGTGGTCATCGGCGTCTATGACGAGAATGACACCCCGCTGGAACTGACCACGAAATACCGGGGCCGCAAGGCGCCGGACATGAAGAGAGGGCCGAAAAGCCCATAGGACACAACATCAGACCGTGGGGAGCGGTCGTTGAAGCCTATGTCATGAGGGAGGAAAAAATGACGAAACTGACCAGAGGGCTGGCCGCGCTTGGCCTGTCCGGTATGCTCGCGGTGTCCGCCGCCCATGCCCAAAGCAACCTGACCGCCGAAACATCCAGCCCGGGCAACAGCCCGCACGCCTCGATCCTGCATCTGGCCGAAGTCGCCAGCGCCGCCGGTATCGCGGATCTTCAGGTGCAGGACGGACAGACGCTGACCAATTCGGTGCTGAACGTCGCCGAGGGGCGCACCGACATTTCCGCCATGCCCTTGATCCTTGGCTTCCTGATGTCCAAGGGGCGCGGTCCCTATTCCAAACTGGGCGATGCAGGGGCTGAAAAGGCCGCCAACCTGCGCGCGCTTTACCCTTATAACGCCGGGGCTTACGGGCTGATCGCGCTGGAAAGCGAAGGCATCGACAGCTGGGACAAGCTCAAGGGCAAGAACGTCTGGAACGGCCCGCCGCGCGGTGCCGCGCTGGTCAACGCACGGCAGGCGATCTTCCTTGCCGCCGGTTTCAAGGATGGCGAGGATTACACCGGCCATCAGGCGAACTGGGGGCAACTGCCGACCCTGCTGGTCGATGGCTCGATGGATGCATTTGTCTTTCCGCTCACCTTCCCTTCGGCCCGCGCGGTGACGATGCAGGCGGCGGGCAACGTGGTGATGGTCTCCACTCCTAAGGACGTGTTCGAAAGCGAAGCCTATCAGAAAATCTTCAACGCGCCGGGCAACGTGCCGATCGTGATCGGCTGGGATGAAATGGGCTATGAGGATGGCAAGGGCATCCGGCTCCAGTCCGAGGACAACACCTTTCGCGGTCTGGGCACTGCCTTTGCCGACGTGGTCCACAAGGACATGTCCGACGACATGGCCAAGGCGCTGACCGCCGAATACATCCGCACCATTCCGCAGCTCAAGGAAAAGACCGCCTATATGAAGAACGTCGGCGTCGGCATCCTTGACCCCAAGTTGTCCGGCTTTTGCGGCATCAACCCGGTCAAGTATCACCCCGGCGCCGTCGCCGCATGGGAAGAGGCCGGTGTGACCGTACCCGACTGCGCCAAGTAGGCATCAGCCCCCGCCGGGCGGCACAACACCGCCCGGCACATCCCCGTCTCGGCAAGGAGCCCGCCCATGTCATCCGAGCTGCTTCCCCCCCGACGCACCGGCCTGCGCAAATTCGCCTTCCTGCTCGGGTTCCTGCTGGTGCTCACCGGGCTGCTGAACACGATGCCCGCCTTTCCCGGCCTAGACGGCTGGATCACCGCCAGTTTTGGCGACGGCGCGGCGATCCGACGGTTTCCCTACGAATATCTCTTCCCCATTGTCTTCGTGGTGATGATGACCATCGTCGCCATCGAGAACTCTTTTGCCCGCGATTTCCGCGAAAATGGCAAATCCGATGTACAGGTGGTGTACGGCTTGTGCATGGATGCTGCACTGGTGGTGACGGCCATTCTGGTCGCCCTCGCCTATCTCATCGAAATCGACTCCGTCTGCCTGATCGACCAGTTCACCGGCGAGCGCGCCGAGCTGATCGCCCGCGCGCTTCAGGAAGAAATCGAGTTCGCCGAGGCGATGGGCCTGCCGCCGCCGAACTCGGTCGATGACCCAAGCTGCATCAACACGCTGGGCATTTGGATCTTCCCCCTCATGGCCTGCGCCATCGGTGTCTTTCTCAGATACAACGTCAAGGTCTGGGGCTTTCCGCTGGTGGCCGTGGCCATCCTGATCGCAAGCTACACGCTGGTCACGGTGCTGATCTGGTATTTCCTCGGCGCAGACGACATCAACAAGTACCTCGTCACCAAGCTGGGCGGCGAGCCGCGCCAGTTGATCGACGGGCGCCCGAACATGCAGGACATCCTTGTAAACAACGCCCAAGGGCTGCTTGGCCGATTCATGGGCATCCTGATGAACACGGTCTTTCCCTATATCGTGCTGGGCTCTCTCTTCGGCGTCTCCGCCGGGGGGAGGTCGCTGATCAAGATCGCCTTTCTCTGGACCCGTCGGCTGCGCGGCGGTCCGGCCCATGCGGCCATTGTCAGCTCCGCCCTCTTCGGCACCATATCCGGCGGCCCGGTCGTGAACGTGCTTTCGACCGGCGTGCTGACCATCCCGATGATGCTGCGGCGCGGGTTCAACCGCACCTTTGCAGGCGGGATCGAGGCAGCGGCCTCGTCCGGCGGGCAGATCATGCCGCCGGTGATGGGCGTCGCGGCTTTCGTGCTCTCGGCCATGACCATCGTGCCCTATCGCGAGGTCATCATCGCGGCCTCGCTTCCTGCCCTCGCCTATTTCGGCTGCCTGTTCCTCACGGTCGCATTTCAGGCGCGAAAACAAGGGATTGAGGCCGTGGGCGAGGCCACCGAGGACATGCGCCTGACGCGTGAAGACACCATTCACCTGCTGATGATCTTCCTGCCGATCATGCTGATCCTCGCCCTTCTCCTGACCCCAAAAGAGGCCGTGGGCTGCGGCCCCTTCTCGGCTCTCTGGGGCGTGACAAAGATCATCACCGAAAACGGTTGCCGGGCGGAAGGTCTGCCCTGGCTGCTCGAGCTGATCCAGAATTCCGCAGGCGACGCGGGCTCGGCAGGCTGGTGGGCCGCCGCGCTGCTGCTGATCCTGTTCTTCCTTGATCGCGAAATCCGCCGCGCGCCGGGTCAGATCCTCTCGGCACTCGCCGACGCGGGCATCCTTGTCAGCCGCCTTTACCTGATGTTCCTTGCCGTCTCGGTGATCGACTTCTGCCTGAACTTCACCGGACTTTCCAACTACATAGCGGTCGACATCCTTGGCTGGCTGCGCAGCTCCGGCGGCGTCATCGGGGACAGCCCGGTGTTCCTGTTCCTCGCACTTTTCGCGACGATGGTAATGGCGATCATCCTTGGCATGGGCATGCCCACGGTCCCCGCCTATATCAACGTAGCGCTGTTGATGGGGCCGATGCTGGTGGGGCTGGGCATCGCGGATTTCACCGCCAACATGTTCATCTTCTACTTTGCCGTGGCCTCGGCCATCACCCCGCCCGTCGCCGTCGCTGCCTTTGCTGCGTCCTCCATCACCGGGGCGGACCCGCTCCGCACCGGTTTTGCAGCAGTCAAGGCCGGGGTCGTGATCTTTGTCATCCCCTTCATCTTTGCCTTCTACCCCGAGCTTTTGCTGATCGAGGCGGCGCAGCTCAACCCGATCTCGGGCGCGTCGCGCTATCTCGACGGGTTGGACGGTCAGGTACATCCCGTTCACCTGGCATGGATATCGCTCAAGATCGCCATTGCGCTCTATCTGCTGGCCACCGTCCTCGCTCGGTTCGAGACGCGAAGGATCAGCCGGGGCGAGGCCGTGCTTCGCTTGGCTTTGGCCCTTCTGGTGATCCAGAAAGACCTGCTGTTCAGCGGGACTGGCATTGTTCTCACGCTGTTGGTTCTGGTGTGGCACCGCTGGAAGGCCGCTGCGCCGGGGCGGGGCGAGGAACACGGGGCGGTCAGCGCGAAAGAGGTCTGATCATCCTTTGCGGCATGCGCTTCCCGGCTGGGCGAGACCAGTGCCGAACACCGGATCGGGGCCTGAAACCCCAAGATCGCGCGCGCCGGCGCTGAGCCAGTCGCGCAGCTTGGCCGCATCGCCCAGCCCCGAGGCGACCGGGTCGGCGGCGATGATGGATGTCACGAAGGGCGCGGCAATCGAGGTGCCCGACAGGTACTTGCCCCCACCCTGCGGCACGAAGACGTCGACACCCGGTGCAGCGATATCGATATGTCCGCCTTCGGGTGCCTTTTCATATGGTTCGAGCGCTGCATCCACCGCCGTCACGGCGATGGTCTGTTTGAACGCCGCCGGATAGCGGGGCGGCCCCTCGCGCCCGGTGTTGCCGGCGGCGGCGACAATGACCATCCCGCGCGCGGTGGCGGCCTGCAAGGCGCGGTCGAGGATCTTGTTATAGGGACCTGCAAGGCTCACGTTCACAAGGCGCACCTCATTTGAGCGCAGCCAGTCGATGGCCCGGACCAGCGTATCTACACCGGCAGCGGGCGATTTCCCATCCACTGGCCCAACGACCGAAGCATGGTAGATATTCGCACCCGTTAACCGCCCCGGCCCGCCGATCAATTCCGCGATGGCGGTACCGTGACCATTGTCACCGCCCTCGCCCACGAATTGTTTGCGCGTGATATTCGCGCGGGCGACTCCTACCTCATCGGCGGCGATATCGGTATCTATGATCCCTATCGGCACCTGCGCCGCGCAGCCCTGCTGCGGCCAGCCGATCAACCCGTTTGCATACTCGCGACCCTCCGGCAATTCGGCGGGCGGCGGTGTACGGTAGGCGTGGTTGACACCTGCGGTGACCCCGGGCTCGAGCGTTTCCATTTCGCCAATCGCTTCTTTGCCGGTGACACCTTCGGGCAGGCGAAAGACCAGCATTTCCTCACCGATGCCAGTCAGGTTCTCGCGGCTAAGCAGCTCGTAGGCCGGAGTCGCGGCGATCAGGCGGTCCGCCGTTTCGGCGTCACCGGCCAGAACCACAAGGGTCGTCGTGTTGTAAAGATCGCCTGCATCCGCAGCGATGAATTCAGGCGCGGGAGGGTCCAGAACAAAGGTCTGCGCAACGACCGGGGCGGCCAGAAAAAGCGAGAGCGTGAAAAGGGAAGAACGGATCATATCTCAATCCTTTGCTGAAATCGGTGAAGCATTTCACATAATCGGAATTTTTTTGCCCTCGCGGATGAACCGATCGGGCATATTATGCGACCAAGGAACAAGGGCAGCAGTTTCGCCCATGCTCAGACAAGGACACAGCCAATGGCCACGCATCAGCCGAGACCCAGCGACGAAGACCTGCTCGACTATATCGCGGGGCGCAGCTCTCCGGAGCAGACGCAGGAGATCGAAGCGGCGGCCAAGGCGGATGACGAACTTGCGGCGGATATTGCCCTGATGCAGGCCGCCCGGGGCGTTCTTGGCGAGACCACGCAGGAGAACGCGCCCGGCGCACTGGGATGGGCACGGCTGGAACGTCAGATCGACGCCGAGGGCAAAACCGCGACCGTAGCGTCGACGCGCCCGGTCTGGCAGATCGCGGCGGCAAGCGCGGTGGCCGCGATTGCGCTTTGGCAGTTCGTAGCCGCGCCGCTGGTGATGCCGGGAGGCGAAGCGCGATACGAAACCGCGACCGGCAACACGGCGGATGGCCCCGCCCTGACCGTGGCCTTTACCGCCAGCGCGACCGAGTCCGAGATCCGCGCCCTGCTTATCGAGACCGGTGGCCAGATCATCAGCGGGCCCAGCGCGCTGGGGTTGTGGCGCATTGGGTTCGCGGATGACGCCGCCCGCGATGCCGCAACCGAGCGGTTTTCGCAAAGCGGCGGGATCGTCGAAAGCACTCAGGCAGACTGAATTCGAACTCATGGTGTTTCGCCTTTCGTTAGGCAATGCATCAGGAGCTTTTTTGCGTGGTGGATGCGGGTCTTGACGGTCCCGACCGGCACGCCTTCGACTTCGGCGGCCTCGGGATAGGTCAGGTCCTCGAAGAAGGTCAGCCGAACCACCGATTTCTGCGCCGCCGTCAGCTTTTCCAGACAGGCACGAAGCCGCGCCGCATCGCTGGTCGCCTCGATCACCGCCAGCGCCGAGGGGGTTTCATCCGGCACGGTATCATCTGGCGTTTCGCGCAGGGTCATGCGGGTCGACCGGCGGATACGGTCCACCGCCTTGTTACGTGCAATGCCGTAGATCCAGGTCTTGACCGATGACTGTCCCTTGAAACGATCGGCACGGCGCCAGACCTCCATGAACGCGTCCTGCATCACGTCGGACGCCTCGAACGCATCGCCCAGCTTCATGCGGACAAAGTGGTACAGCCCGGCCTGATGCCGTTCATAGAGTTCCTTCATGGCGATCCTGTCTCCGCGACCGATCCGCGCCACCAAGTCTACATCTGTCACCGGAACCTCCCACAGGTCTGGTTTCACATCTTTTCGCATCGCGACTGCGACAAGCCATTAACGAAAATGACCCCGCCGGCATACCATGCCGGCGGGATCTGCGTCGCCCCAAAGATTTCGGGGCGACTGGGGGGCTCTTTGTCAGGCGAGGAAGCTGAAATCATCCGCGCCGAATTGATCAAGGCTCTGGTTCTCGAAGATCATCGTGCCACTATCGAGTTCGAGCACGACATCGTCGCCAACCTGGCTCAGGTGGTCCTTGAGTTCCGCAAAGTTCGCGGCATCAATGCCGATCTGGACGCTATCGACACCCTGTTCGAAATCCGCGACACGGTCCGTGCCAGCGCTGAAGACAAACACATCTTCACCTTCGCCACCGATCAGCACATCGTCACCGCTGCCGCCGTTCAGGACGTCATTGCCCGAGCCGCCAACCAGGCGGTCATTGGTGTTACCGCCGGTGATGACGTCATCGCCTTCGCCACCGTCGAGGTACAGCTTGGCCTTTTCCCACAGGTCCTCGGTCGCCGTGATGATATCGTTACCGGCACCGCCGTTGATTTCGATCTTTTCGGTCTTGGAGATGTCGAGCGTGAACTGACCGAAATTGGTGCGGGCAAAGTCAAAGGATTTGCCATCGCCGGAGAGTTCAAAGACATCGTCGATGCCCGAGCCGTTGACGACAGCGGTATCCTTGCCCTTGCCACCATTCATGATGTCCGAGCCGTCGCCGTTGTTCCAGATCATCGTATCGCGGCCACCACCACCTTTCATGATGTCGGCGCCCTTGAAGCCGACAAGAACGTCGTTACCGCCATTGCCTTTCAGCACGTCATTGCCGTCGCCGCCGGTGATCTGGTCATTCCCGGCGCCGCCAAAGAGTTTCAGGTCGATGAGGTCCTGAAGCCCTTCGCCGCCGGTGATGACGTCATCGCCACCCTGACCGCGCACCACCAGTTTTTCAGTGTTCGAGATGTCGAGGGTGAACTCACCGAAATTGGTGCGGGCGAAATCGACCGTGCCATCTTCGCCGGCCTTGATCTCAAAGACATCGCCGCCGCCGTCGGAGCCATTGACCACGGCTTTGTCCTTGCCCTTGCCACCATCCATGATGTCGGAGCCGTCACCGTTGTTCCAGACCATCGTGTCGCGACCGGCACCACCAAGCATGGTGTCGTTGCCCCGGAAACCGAACAGAACGTCATTACCTTCGCCGCCATCAAGAACGTCGTCGCCATCACCGCCGGTGATCCTGTCGTTGCCTGCGCCACCGTTCAGTTCGAGCTTGATCAGATCGGCAAGGCCTTCGGCACCGGTGATGATATCGTCACCGCCGCCACCGTTGACTTCCATCACTTCGGTGGTGCCGATATCCAGCGAGAACGGCCCGAAATTCACACGTTCAAAGCGGACGCGGCCGTCTTCACCTGCGGTGATTTCGAATTCGTCGCCGGCCGTGTCAGAACCGTTGGCAACCGCGGTATCATGGCCTTCGCCGCCCTCCATGACGTCGGATCCATCACCGTTGTTCCAGATCATGCGGTCGTTACCCGCGCCGCCATCCATCAGGTCAGCGCCCCGGAAACCGACGAGCACGTCATCGCCTTCGTCGCCGAACAGCTTGTCGTCGCCGTCCCCGCCGGTGATCTTGTCATTACCTTCACCACCGTAAACCTTGAGTTTGATGAGATCGGCCAGACCTTCGCCACCGGTGATGATGTCGTCGCCACCGCCGCCATTCACGACGAGCTTTTCGGTCGATCCGATATCAAGCGAGAATTGCCCGAAATTGACCCGTTCAAACAGCACGCGACCATTTTCGCCCGCGCCGATTTCAAATTCATCGCCCGCAGTATCCGACCCGTTGGCTTCGGCGGTGTCATAATCTTCGCCACCTTCCATGATGTCGGAGCCATCGCCGTTGTTCCAGATCATCCGGTCGTTGCCAGCGCCGCCAGCCATCGTGTCGTTGCCCCGGTCGCCGATCAGGACGTCATCGCCCTCTTCGCCAAGCAGCGTGTCTTCGCCATCGCCGCCATTCACCTTGTCATCGCCGCCACCGGCAAGGACGAGGTCATTGCCTTCAAGCGCGTCGATAGCTTCGGGCAGTTCATTGCCGAGGATCAGATCGTCACCGTCGGTGGCGCCTTCGGGATTTGTCACATTAAAATCGGTCATCTCTAAATCTCCATTTCGAGGCTGCAATACGCCTTTCTGACGTCGCTGATCCTCGGTCGTTCGGGCCGGCGCTTTGGTTCAAAAAAATTTTGCCGGTTGAAAATCATCTGCTGGAAAAAGCGGGCGCGCCGCAGGATGGGCGCGCCCTGTCGATCACTTGACCACGTGCCAGACACCGCCGACGCCGTCGCCGGTCATGTCACCGGGCTTGGCATCGCCCGCCCATGTGTAAAGCGGCATGCCCTTGTAGGCCCACTGGGCCGAGCCATCGCGGCGGCTGACGATGGTAAAGTCACCATTGGCAGCTGCCCCGTCCTTAGCGACAACCGGCGGCCAACTGGCGGCGCAGCCGTCGTAGCAATTGCTGGTGCCGTTCGTATCCTTATCGAAGGTGTAGACGGTCATGCCGCTGTCATCGACAAGCACATCGGCATCGGACATTGCCGGGGCTGCAAGAGAGGTCTGGGCGAGCAAAACGAAAACCGCGCCCGAGGTGAAAACCTTGAACATAATTGAACTCCTAAGATCACTTGACCGGTCCTCGACCGGTTTCTGGCATCGGCGGGCGTGAACCGGGTTTCAGCCGTTTGCGTGCCCTGCCCGATGCGGGGCGACTGATCTTTGCCTTGCGTTGTGGCAAGCGTTGTCACCCGCGTTGTAGTAGGCTCGCGCAAGCGTTGTTTTATCGATTGGCATGACACCGGGGAGCGTGTGGCGCGCCGCTCGGATGCGGTCGAAGGGGGCACGACAGCCCTGTATTTCCTGCCTCGCGCAGAACTGATCGGTCCCCTGAAATTACCGGCGATCGCCTCTTGGTTCTCCCCGCATGGTAGGACATAAGGGCACCGTGTTAACCGGAGGAGTACACATGAGTTTCTTCAAAATTCGGACCATCGCCCTGACAGCCGCCTTCGCTGGTATCGCGGGCACGGCTGCGTTTGCGCAGACCGAGGTCAAGATCGGCTATGCCCTGGCACCGACATCGCATTACGGCGTCGCGGCCCAGAAATGGCAGGAAATCGTCGAAGCCGAAACCGATGGCAAATTCGCGTTCCGCCACTTCCCCTCCTCGGGTCTGGGCGGCGAACGCGAAGTCGTCGAAGGTCTTCAGATCGGTACGGTCGAGGCAACCATCGTTTCGACGGGCACCCTGTCGAACTTTGTTCCCGAAACGGGTGTAACCGACATTCCCTTCCTGTTCCGTGACCTTGGCCATGCGCGTCGCGTTCTGGACGGTCCGATCGGGCAGGATATCCTGTCGAAATTCGACGATGCCGGGCTGGTTGCGCTGGCATGGGGCGAACAGGGTTTCCGCCACATCACCAATAACCGCAACGCGATCCACACCCCCGACGACGTCGCGGGCATGAAGCTGCGGACCATGGAAAACCCCGTCCACCTCGCCGCTTTCAACGCGCTGGGTGCGGCCCCAACCCCGATGGCATGGCCCGAAGTGATCAGCTCGCTTCAGCAGGGAACCATCGATGGGCAGGAAAACCCGCTTTCGGTGATCGTGTCCGTGAAACTGGACGAAGTGCAGGAATACCTGACCCTCTCCGGTCACGTCTATTCGCCCGCCATGCTGCTGGTTTCCCGTCCGTTCTGGGAAGGTCTGAGCGACGAGGACAAGGCGGCGTTTGAAAAAGGCGCGACCGAAGCGGTTACCGCCATGCGCGCCTTTGTCGACGATGTCGAACAGAGCGGTGTCGAAACGCTGAAAGAGCGTGGCATGGAAGTGAACGAGCTTTCCGCCGACGAAAAGGCCGCGTTCCGCGCATCTGTCGAAGAAGCCTATGAAGGATATTACGACCAGTACGGCCAAGAGCTGATCGACAGCATCGCCGCTACCGAGTAATCCACACGTCCCGAAGCGGACCGGCGTTCCTGACGCCGGTCCGTCTTTTTCGCGAGAGGGATCATGCACAGAGCTGAACGTGTTTTCGTGGCAGTGAATGCCGCCGTGGTCATTGGTTGCCTTGCCGCGATGGCGCTGATCGTCGGTGCGAACATCGCGCTGCGCTACACCACGAACCATTCGCTTTCATGGTCCGACGAAGCCGCCCGCTACCTGATGATCTGGATGACGTTCCTTGGCGCCGGGCTGGCCCTGCGCACTGGCGGTCATGTCGCGATCTCGAACCTTCAGGATCTGATCAACACCCGCAAGCAGATGATCCTGCGCGGCATCATCCTTTTGATCCTGCTAGTCTTTTTCGTCTACATGGTACAGGTCGGCTGGGAATACATGCAGCGCAGCCAGTACCAGAAGACACCAGCGCTGCGACTGTCATTTCAATACATATATGCCGCGATGCCCGTCGGCTTTGCCCTGATGATCGTGCATCTTCTGCTGATGGCGCGGGCCTTTATCACGGCGGGCACCTATCGCGGCCTTGACGGGAGCGCGGATGCGCAGCCGGGGGCCGCCAATGGTTGAGATCCTCTTTATCGCCCTGTTCGGCCTGATGGTGCTGGGCGTTCCCGTCGCTTTCGCGATGGCCATTTCCGTCTTTCTGGCGCTGAGCCTTGGCAGCAGCTATCCGAACATTGTCGTGGTCAAAGAGATGTTCGCCGGGCTCGACAGTTTTCCACTGCTTGCCGTGCCGTTCTTTATCCTCGCTGCCGAAATCATGACCGGCGGCGCCATTACTGCAACGCTGCTGCGCTTTGCCTCGCAATTCGTCGGCCACCTGCGCGGCGGGCTTGGCTATGCCAACGTGATCTCCTCGACCATGTTTGCCGGCATTTCAGGGTCTGCCCTTGCCGATGCCGCCGGGCCGGGCGCGATGATGGTGAGGATGATGGAAAAGGGCGGCTATGACAAATCCTATGCCGGCGCCCTGACCATTTCGAGCGCGGTGATCGGGCCGATCATCCCGCCGTCAATCGTGATGATCATCTACGCGCTGCAGGACGAAGAAGTCTCGGTCGGTTCGCTGTTCATGGCGGGCGTTATCCCGGGTCTGCTGCTTGCCATCGGCAACCTTTTGGCGAATTGGTATGTCAGCCGCAAGCGTGACTACCGAAGCGACGCCCCGCGACCATCGGGCCGCGAGATGGTGAAAACTAGCATTATCGCAATGCCCGCGATTGGATTGATCGTTTTGATCATCGGCGGCATTCGTGGCGGTATCTTTACCCCGACCGAAGCCTCTGTGATCGCGGTGTTCTATGCGCTGTTCTGCGGCATGGTGATCTACCGGTCGCTTCGGCTTCGCGATCTGCCCGCGATCATCCTGCGCGCCGCGCTGGTCAGCTGCGCCGTCCTGCTGATCCTTGGCGCGGCCCGTGCCTTTGCCTGGGTTCTGATCATCGAGGGTATTCCGCAGTTCCTTGCCGAGACGATCATCAGCTGGGATCTGGCTCCGCTGGCGTTCTTGCTGGCAGTCAACGTGCTGTTGCTGGCCTTTGGCCTGTTCATGGACCCCCTGCCCGGCGTCATGATCCTTGTCCCGATCCTTGCGCCCATCAGCCATGCGCTTGGCATTGCGCCGGATCAGTTTGCCATCGTGGTGATCGTGAACCTGACACTTGGGCTGATTACGCCTCCGGTGGGTAGCCTGATCTTTGTGGTATCCTCGACCGTAGGTTTAAAACCCTCGGTCCTGATCAAGCAGATGCCGCCGTTCTTTCTTGCCAACTTCATCGTCCTGATGATGCTGACATTCCTTCCGGCCCTCTCGACATGGCTGCCCAGGATCAGCGGTTTCTAGAATTCGACACCTGCAACCGGCGCCTTTCCGCCGCTTGAGGGTGCCGTTTGGCGTAATTTAAGAGCAGTTGCGTTGCCGGCATTTGCAGGCGCGGCGAAAAATGCTGAAATGCGTGCGACAAGCTGTTATGTTTTTCGGTGTAAGATTGAATAACCCTATCAAGACAACGACTTGCAGCCCGTTCAGGGCAATTGAATACTTGTATCAAGACCAATTTTACGACCTGTTTCTGCATAGCGGAAACCAATTCGACGAATATGTGAACGATTGAATTTTGGAGTTAGAGTATGCGCCTGCGTCTCGATATTGCCGTACTATTCGCTTTTTCCGCAGCCGCGTTTCTTCTTTATATCCAGATATGGGCCTTTTCGACGACAGGCGCTGATACTCTTTCTCTCCTTGGCGTGCGCGAGGAATTGTCGGACCTGAAATCGCTGCTTTCTGCAAAGATATTGGCGACGACGCCCGAATTCCTTGCGGGTCCCTACTGGCGCCCTCTTTCCAACGTTTTCTACTGGGTGGCTGGCGGCGTACGAGAGACTTGGGGGCTCACGCCGATTTTCGTTTTCGGCTTCCTGATGCACTGCCTGTTCGTGCTGCTGGGCACGATCCTTTTGACGCGGCTTGTCCCTGATATTCCCTGGCCAGTATTCGCGAGCCTGATCTTTGTCCATCCGATTGCCGCCGACATACTGGTCGCCATCGCCCGCTATCAGGACATTCTGGGCGCCATTCTGGCTATTGCCGCTGGCTGCATCCTTTTCACGAGACAGCGCCTATGGCTTGCAATCGGTCTTGCTGCTAGCGCGCCGTTTTTCAAAGAGCTCTACCTTGTTGCGCCGCTTGCCATAGCAGCAGCTATATTCCTGGATGACGTGATTTCACGCCGCCCGATCCGCTTTTCCTATGTTTTTGCCGGGATCGCGCTGGCGATGCTTGCGCTGTCCCTGCGCTTTGTTGCCGGAGTCGAATTGCCGGGCGACGGCTCGATGGGCGGCACGCTTGGATTTCCCGCAAAGAAACTGGCCAAGACAATCCTCGTGCTGTTCGTGCCGACGCCCTATTCCTATGTCTCAGGCCTCATGGCCATCTGCGCCTTTGCCGCCGCCATCTATGCCTATGTCCGCAGGCGCCCGAGTGCGGCAAACCTTATCACGCCGACCGGCCGCCTTGCGGCGCTTTATCTCGGGTTTCTTTTTGTTGGCATGTTCATGGTCATGATCATCGTACAGCAAATGCCGTTGCGCTCGGCGTATCTGCTGGTCATTCCCGCCATCTACCTTATCGCCCTGACGTTGAAATGGCTTGTTCCGTCTTTGGCTGTACGGAATTCCATCACGATCGGATTGGCATTTCTTTTCACCGCCAATTCCGCATTCGTTCTTCACGACTGGAAAACCTGCGACGATGTCTGGAAAGATCTGCGCTCGACAATCGAAAAGGCAGGGCCAGAACCGCTGAAGATACAACGCACCAACATCTACTACGAGAAAAATTACCTTTCGACGGATCCTTCGTGTTTCATGCCCTATACGATAAACCCGCTGGAGCGGGATTATTCCAAAGTAGACGTATCAAGCGATATGTCCGGCCATGTGGAAATCAATGACGCGGCGGTTGAATGGGATCCGGAAGAACGGTTGATCAGCTTTACCTCGCGGCAACGGCTTACTGCCAGTAGCACCGACTGAAATACATCTTCCATGGCTACGAACCGGCGGTATTTCCCGCCCGTCCTTAAACTTCGTCAAATCACCCGAACGTTGCCCTACCCGAATGCGGATTGGGGTAACCAGAGCGACAGGGCGGGCACCAAGAGCAAGAGGATCAGCACCAGCAGGTCAAGCGTCAGAAAGGCGGCAGCGCCTTTGAAGACTTCCGACAGGGTGACGGATCGTGGCGTGACGCTCTTGATGACAAAGATGTTCAGACCGATTGGCGGCGTGATCAAACCGATCTCGAGCAGCTTGATGACGATCACGCCGAACCAGATCAGATCGACCCCATAGTTCGACATGATCGGCACCGTGAATGGCAGCGTCAGCACGAGGATGCCGATTGAATCGAGGAACATGCCGATCACAAGGTAAAAGACCACGATGGCGATCATCACGAGGTAAAACGGCGGATCGAGGCTCTCGAGCCAGTCGAGCGCGAGCGGGGTGATGCGGGTCAGCGAAATGAACGCGGTGAACAGCTTGGCCGCAAGCGCCACCATAAAGATCATTGCCGTCTGGCGGACCGTCTCGGTGCCCGAGTCGATCAGTGCGCTCCAGTTCAGCTTTTTGCGTGCGAGGCCGATCAGGATCGCCACGACAAGGCTGACAGCGGCGGCTTCTGTGGGCGTGAAAATGCCCCAGTAGATGCCACCGACCACAATCAGAAACAGGACGCAGGCGGGCCATAGCCCCCGGATTGCGGCTGCGCGATCAACCGCTTCGTCGAACTGCTGACGCGGTGCGTGCTGCGGCTTGAGCATGCACCAGATCAGGATGGTCAGCAGAAAACCGACCAGCGACAAGAGACCGGGAATGACACCCGCAAGGAACAAACCGTTCACGGATTGCTCGGTAAAAATCGCATAGATCACGAAAAGCAGGCTTGGCGGGATCAGCGAACCGAGCGTTCCGCCAGCGGCGACCGACCCTGCCGCGAGCCTTGGATGATAGCCGTATTGCAGCATTTCGGGCACCGCGATCCGCCCCATCGCCGCGGCACAGGCCACGCTTGACCCGGTAATGGCCGAGAAACCGGCACAGCCTGAGACAGAGGCCATCGCAAGCCCGCCCGGAAGTTTCCGCAACAGGATGCGCAGCGACCTGTAAAGGTCCGTCGTGATCTCGGCATGATAGGCGACATGGCCCAGACCGATGAACAACGGGATCATGCTGAGTGGGTAATTGTGCACGAAGGCGAATGTATTCGAACCGATCAGCCTCAGGGCCGGACGCATGCCGCCCAACAGGTTCAGATCGCCGCCCGGACGCCATGAAAAGAACAGGAACAGACCCAACGCAGCACAGGCGCCGATGGCATAAGCGATAGGCACCCGCAGGGCGAGCAGGAGCAGAACGGCAGCCACGACGCAGCCGGCGAGTAGTGTCGGTTCCATTGGGGCCTCCGGTCAGAAACTGCGGCGCAGATCGATAAGGAACATTACGACAAGTCGGATCAGGAACACCGCCATACCGAAGAGAAACACGAAATGGCCAAGCCACATGGGAATGTTCAGAACACCGGAGTAGTAGTCCTGGCTTTCCCAGGCGCCCAGAGCATCACGATAAGCCGCATAGGACACCAGTGAGACGAAAACGATCCCGACCAGCTGTTCCAGCACGCCAAGCCGGTGCCGGCCACGTTTCGCCATCCATTCGGTAAAGAGGTCGACGCTGATGTGATTACGCGTCGCGGTCACCACTCCCAGCGGCAGCAGGATCACCACCACCATCAGCTCTTTAACAAGCTGGATATCGTCGGGGATGATCGCCCGACCGATCCATCGGCTGATCACGTTGAGCGTAATCAGCGCCGCCATCAGGAAAAGCCCGACGACGGCTATCTGGCCCAATGCCCGCTCCGCGCGTGTCGGCGAAACGGGGGCAAGCTCGTTCTCTGGTTGGGACACCAATTAGTCTCCCTCACTGCTTGGCTTTATAGTCTTCTATCAGCTTTTGGTATTCCGCCAAGAGCGCCTCACCGTCGGCGCCATTTTCGCTGACCCGGGCCGTCCATTCGTCGATGGACTGCACGCTGGCCTCGTTGAGCCTGGCACGATCTTCCTCCGAAAGCTGGGCAACGGTGATGCCTGCACCTTCGCCACCCGACACCATCGACTCCAGCGCCGCTTGGTCGGTCTGCTCCATTTGCTCGGCGAGGTGATCGATGAAATCGCGCGAAAGTTGGTCAAAGACCTCTTTGTTCTCATCCGAAAAATCCGAATAGGTCATCTCGTTGATCGCGATGCCAAAGGACATGTTCTGGCCCCAGTCCATCGCCAGCACGTAAGGCGCGACCTCATACTGCCGATAGGCTTGCATGGCGTAGTAATAGTTCTGGTTGCAGTCGAGCAGACCGGAGTCCAGCGCCTGATACACATCCGCCTGGCTCATGCGGACGATTTCCGCTCCCAGCCGTTCAAGCGTATCGCCATACGGTCCTGACGCCCGAATCTTGAGACCGTCCAGATCGTCCAGCGAGCTGACCTCGGACCGGCAGATAAGCTGCACCGGCCCTGTCGTGTAATTGGTGACGAACTTGACGTTTGCCTTGCTGAACTCCTCGGCGATCATCTCGCTGTTGGAAAGGTCGTACATGGCATTCAGACCGACCCACATATCGCTGTTTTCGACCGGCAGGTCACCGATGTTGTAAAGCTGCAGTTCCTTCGGTGTGAAGAAGCCGATGACCGTACCCATATCGGCCACGCCGTCCCCGACCCCGGCGAGCGTATCGCGTCCGCCAAGCAGGGAACCGCCCCAGAAGAATTCTATCTTGAGGTCACCGTCGGTGCGTTTGTCCAACTCGGCGGCGAACCATTCGAGCGCTGCAGCGCGCGTTCCCCGGTTCGGTCCGTAATCGGAAAACCGAAGCACCGTTTCCGCTCCGGCTGAAACGGTGCCCGCAAGGAAAAGGGCTGCGACGGCTGTAGTGCGACTAAGTATGGAATTCATGATGCTCCTCCCAAGCATTTCGTTCTGCAATATTATGCATGCATAACTCACATTTACAAGCCGATAACTTGCGATTCATGCGGTATATTGCCAAATTTTGCACGCAAAACTGATAGCGCCCGGCCTATGGCGGCCAGTGCAGCCAACACATGCATCGACGCCAGCATGACCGCGAACTGCAACGGCCAAAGCTTGGGGAATAAGACGGCGGCCCAGTACATCGCGACAAGCCCCGCCACGAATCCCGTCAGCCCCCGCAATGCGTTGACGACTGTCGGCGCCATGCCAAACTCAAGCAGCGAAGAGATCAGCATGCCGCAGATCATGCCCGGGCAATCCGACAATATGCGCAGGAAAAGCCCGATGTCGAAATGCGGATCAGTCACGCAAAGCATTTCCTTGCCGCGAACCGCAAGATCGTAGGCAAAGCCAAGGGCCATTGCCGCGGCGTGCATTGGCACCGGCCAATATGCCAACAGCCCTGCCCGCGTCTTCATCATCTCAATTGCGCCGCAGCAGGAAATAAACGGAGGGCTGGATCATGACGTGGCCCCCACCGGCGGCCTCCATCCCCATTTCTTCGAAGCGATTCCGCGTTTCCTGACGAATGTCATCGCGCGCCGCCTGCTCGGCTCTTTTCTTGTCCACGTTTACGATTGCGGTGAGAAACGTATCGAAATCCGCGAAAACGCGCTGTAATTCATACTCTCCCGAAGCGATGCTTTCGAAGGGTCCCGGAGGGTTATCCAGTCGCGCCTGCGCAGTGGTCCGAACCTCGGTTTCGTCTTCGATCAGCTTGATCACCTCTGTCATCATGCCGAAAGGACGCGGCTCGAAAGCGACCAGATGCCCGCCGGGTCGCAGGACGCGGGCAGCCTCGCTAAACATCGCCGTATGCACCTCGGCAGGCACATGATGAAAGCTGAAGACGAAAGAAACGAGGTCGAACGCGCTGTCACCGAACGGCAATGACATGCCATCGCCAAGGGAAAGCCGAGCCGGGTCGCAGCCTGCGGCGATGGCACGCTGTATCGTATCCGGTTCAACCTCAAGTCCATGTGCATCGGCACCATGCGTCATGGCGAGGCGCATGAAATCGCCCGTGCCGCAGCCAATATCCAGCAGGGTTTTCCCGGCTATCGGAAGATGGCTTTCCAGCTTTGCAAGATGCTGGGCAGCACCGGATGGTACCGCGCCCGCATCGGATTTACCGGCTGCGCCTTCCATTAGCCGCAACAGTTGCTTTTGAAACTGGCCGGCTGGACACCGCTGTGCCCGCAGCAACCGCCTGCCCAGAATTCGGCGCCCTTGCCGTGGCAATATTTGCCGTCGGCCTCGACCATTTCCATGAAACGCGGGTGATCGTTGCGGCAAATGTCGAGCTCGTGCTTGACCCAAGCAAGCGGGTCGGCACCGTAGTCGTTCCAGTAATCGCCCGGCATGTTGAGCCCCGGCACAGCAGGGTTCCAGGATTCATCCAGCCACAGGTCGGCATCGCCATATTGGGATGCCAGTTTGCGGATTTTGGGATCGTCCAGCGCAAGCAGACGCCCGTTTTCGATCAGCAACTCGTTATCGCCTTCCATTTCCAGATGATAGTTCGGGAAATAGAGGTGCAGGTGCCAGTGCCCCACGGGCAGCCCCTGACGTGCTGCGTTGCGTTCATCCATCGAGGAGATGATCGTGCCAAAGCCCATATGAATCACGCCGGACCGCACCCGCTCATAAAGGCAGTTCACGAAACCGGACGGGAAGTCCTTGCGCGGGCGGTGAATATGCGGGTTGGTGCCGATAGACGCCTCCCACCAGTGCATCAGGCCCTTTCCGTTGAACCCGGGATACTGGAGGTCTTCGGTCTGCGCCATGATTGCACGCAATTGGTCGCCAAAGTCGCCACCCGCGTTGATCTGGGTGATCTTCGAATTCTCGACGATCAGCTGGGTCCAGTCGCAGGGCGCGATATGATTAGTCGTGCCAGCAATGACGCCGCAACCGTCTTCCTTGCCTTTCAGGTACATCCACGGACGGCCGGTGATATGGCCCGGCAGATAGGTCGCCCCGAACTTGGGGTTTCCTTCCCACGTACTGTTCACGAGGTCGGGGTTATACATCTCGCGGCGGCTGTCCCAATAGCCGTCATGATTGGTAAACTCGATGTCCGTGCCTTCGGGGTCGGTGATCCGCGCACGCTTGGAGGCGCGGATGCGATCCCATGTCCACTGATCCATCGCGTTCAACACCTCGATCGGCATCGCATGGGCCGGAGAGGCCAGGATTTCGGGTGTGATAAAAGGCATGCGCTGGATCTTGACGAACTTGTCGGTCAGAACCGGGCCACCGTAACCCATGAAAATCTTGTCGTATTCCTGCTTTCTGGACGCTTCTTCCCATTCGTCCATCCACTGTGCCAGTTCCTTGGTACGGAAGAGGTAATAATCGACCTCGTCCGCGCCGACCCACTCCTTGACCGGTCCGCGGTCGATCTCGCCAATCGTGTATTTCACGCCGTATTTTTCGAGGATCTTCTTGCAGGCCTCGATCACCATCGGGCTGTGCCAGTTGTCGACGCGAAGCAGCACACGCTCGCCCGGCTTGAGATCCCAGCAGGCATTCAGACCGTGGTTATACGGCCGCTTCGCCACATGCTCGAGATAGGGCAAAAGCTGGTCCGGATGGGTCACATCGACATAGGGCGGGCAGCGCGGCGGGCGCGTTCCGGACAGCGGGGGTTGCCCGAAAGAAGGTGCAAGCGATTTGGCTTTTTCCGTGTTGGAGACGTAGTTCATGGCATCCTCTTCAGGCAAATTTCATTTTTGCATGCATAATGACGAATTTGATTCAGATCAACCCGCCCATATGACCCAATTGCATGCAAATACGCACGCCCTTGGTCCAATCCGCTCGACATTTGCTTTCGCCGCAAATAATCTCCCTTCGGATTATGTACTTAGATGGACCAGCCCCGCATGAGCATCGCTCTCGAAGACGCAACCGAGGCCCTTCGGCACGAGGTCATGGAAGGCCGGTTCCCGCCGGGAAACAAGTTGCGCGAAGTTACTGTGGCCAAGGCCCTTGGTGTGTCGCGCACCATTGCGCGCCTCGCGATGAGCCAGCTTGAACACGAAGGCCTGCTGGTTCGCGAACCCAATCGCGGGTCCAGAGTGCGTGCATTCTCAATCGAACAGATCGCCGATGCCATCGAGGTCAGGGGCGAGCTTGAAGGCATGGCCGTTCGCCTCGCCGCCGAAAAGGGTCTCGATCAGGCGGCGAGTGACCGGCTCGAAGCCTTGCTCGAAGAATCTGAAAGCCTGCTGGCCTCGGTTGTCGACGATGATGACAAACGCGCCCGTTGGATCGGCATAAACGAGGAATTCCATGCGCTGCTGATCGAGGCCAGCGGCAACTGGGCCCTTGCAATTTCGATCCCGCAGGTATCGGCGCTTCCGCTTGTGTCTTCCAGCATCATTATCTTTGACCGCAAGGACATCGGGCGCAGCCAGGAACAACTAAAGGCGGCCCATGAAGATCACAGGCGCATCCTTACGGCGGTGCAATTGCGACAGGGGCACCGGGCCGAAGCTCAAATGCGCGAGCATGCTTTCAAGAACGCGCAGAACAAAAGGTCGAACCTGACTGATCCCGAAGCGCTGTCATTGGTGAGATCGCTTCCAGGCGGTCGGCTGATCGTCTGACCCCTGCCCTGAAAAGAAGCGGCTCTGGAGGTATCCGTTAAGCGCAAGCGCAACGCTCGGCTCCCCGCACTTTCGACAAAGCGTCCGCCCCCCAAAAAAAATTGCAGCCGGGACGGGATGGGGGCCCGACACCGGCTACAAACTAAAGAATTTGCTATGGGCGCGCACTCACAAACGCCACGAAAATAACTTTACTACAAACAACGTTCCACGCTTACACGCCAGGGATGGATGGGCAGACGCGGCGACGTAAGGAAAGACTGGCATGAAATAATCGCATTAGAAATGCGTGTGATTGCCTGCGTAATATTGCCTATACGCATTTGGCCCTGCCGCAGTTGCCTCGCGCAGAATTTTGTGGAACTCAAATATAGCGGGTGAAGCATTGCTGGCCGGCATCTTGGGAGAAACACGGTCATGCGGAATTCACTTGGAGCCATGCTCGCCATTGGTCTGGCCGGGTTGCAGTTCATTGCTGTCCTTGCCGTGGTGTTTTCCTCTTTCGTTACATCGGAACGAGCACTGCTGGACCACGCACGCGATCTGCTTAGCGATATCGGTACCAATGCCATCGAACATTCGCGCGGATTTTTAAGCCCGGCACGTGGGGCGGCGGAACTTTCGGCGCGGCTGGCACAGGATCGGGTGATCGCAAGCGACGTTCCGGAACAGCTTGAACGCCTGCTCTTTCAGCAATTGCAGCTCGCGCCGCAATTCGCCGGTCTCTACCACGGTACGGAAAACGGCGAATTCGTCTATGTCATGCGCAGCGAAGAGCCGGGACCGTTCCGCACCAAGATCATTCGTACCGAGGGCGATCAACGCACGACCGAACTGATCTGGCGGGACGATGATTTCAACGTCATCGAACGGCGAATGGACCCGGACGATGTTTACGATCCCCGCAGTCGTCCGTGGTACATACTGGCGCGGGAACAGCTGACAACGATCTGGACCGATCCTTATATATTCTTTTCCTCGCAACGCCCCGGGATCACGCTTGCCTCGCCGGTACTGGAAGAGACCGGCAGCGTGCGCGGCATCGTCGGTGTCGACATAGAGATCAGCGACATTTCGGACTTTCTTGCCCGGCTGAGGATCGGCACGTCGGGGCGCGCGCTGATCATTCACAGCAATGGCGACGTGATCGCGCATCCGGACAAGGACCTGCTAAAGACGCAGAACGCCGATGGCACCCTGCGTTTTGTCGATATCCAGAATTTCGAAGACCCGATCGCCCGCGCCGCATTTGGGCACTTGATGGAAGGCGGCACGGTTTCCGTCGAAAAGGAAACGCTGTCGCAGTTCACCTATGGCGGAGAGACCTATGTGTCCGTCGTGATGCCGCCGATCAATGACAACCTGTCATGGATCACGGCGGCCTATGCGCCCGAAAGCGATTTTACCTCGGTCATCAAGCATAACCGGCGCACGAACATCTGGATCGCGGCTTTGGTTGCCGTCATCACCGGGTTGTGCGGCCTTGGACTCGCGAATTACATCTACAAGCCGGTTCGCGCCTTTGCCGTTCGATCTGCCCTGATATCGCAGGGCGAACTTGACCCGGCCGAACCGCTTCCGAAAACGTATCAAGAGCTCGAAAACGCCAACCGCACGATGATGCAGCAGATTGCTGCCCGGCGCGCGACCGAAATCGAATACGGCAAGACTTTCGATCTGACCTCGCGTGGGATGGCGCAGATTGATGCGGGCACCGGGCGGCTTGTGCGGGTCAATGACAGGTTCTGCAAGATCACCGGTTATTCGGCAGACGCCTTGAGCAAAATGGCGTTTTCCGATCTGGTCCATCCGGACGATCCGCCGTTCCTCCTCTTTGACGCGGGACAGGGCAGCGTCCCTCATGAGATCAACTCGGAACTTCGCTGCCAGCGCAAAGATGGCGAAACGATCTGGATTTCCGTGAATGCCATCATGATCTTCAACCATGACGGCAAGCCCCTGCATTATGTTCTGACTATAGACGACGTCACGCAGACAAAGCAGACCGAGGAACAGATCGCCGAACTGAACCGGGAACTGTCCAACCTGTCCCGAGACAATACGATGGGTCAGGTTGCGGCCGGTCTCGCGCATGAACTGAATCAGCCTCTCACCGCGATCACCCAGAACGCGGACAGCGCGCTGTTCGCCGTCGATCAGCTTGCCGGGTCGGACAGTGAATTGCACACGATGCTGGAAGAGATCGCGACCCAGTCCATGCGGGCGGGCGAGATTATCAAGGCATTGCGCGCCTTTATCCGCCGCGACGAAGGCATCCGCAAGCCATTTGACCTTGCGGAACTGGTGCAACAGACGCGCCACCTTGTAATTGCCGAAGCCCGTGCGGCAAATGTCACGGTAGACGCCGACATCGCCGAACTGCCCCTGGTCAACGCCAACCGGCTCCAGATTGCACAGGTGCTTGTGAACCTGATCCGCAACGCCATCGAAGCCATCAGCGACTGCCCGCGGGAAGAGCGGGTTGTCTCGGTACGGGCTCATACTCAGGGATCTCAGGTGCTTGTCATGGTTTCGGATACAGGCCCCGGCGTCGATCCGTCGATCAACCTTTTCACCGAATTCGAAACGACCAAGTCCACCGGCATGGGCCTTGGGCTTTCGATCTGCAAATCGATCGTGCAGGCCAATGGCGGCAAGCTCTGGCATGAAGATCGCGACCCGAATGGCGCGTGTTTCTATTTTACCATTGATGTCGCGAATACTTGATCATATTCGCCAGATGCTACAACCTGTTACCAAAGCAACAAAATTTCCCTGAACAACCGGGTGGGTTTTGCACCCCGAGTTCCACAGTTCGAACAAGACTGCATGACAGACCGAAGGCCTCTCGTGTTCATCGTCGATGACGATCAGGATATCCGGACCTCCCTGATGCGGGCGTTGGGGCAGCGCGGCTATGAGGTCGAAGCTTATGACTCGGCATCCAGCTTTCTAACCGCTTATGATGGGTCACGCGCGGGCTGCGTCATTCTTGACTACGGTATGCCAGAAATGAATGGCCTTGAGCTTCAGGTCATTCTCAACAACAAGAACTGGCCGCTGGCCGTCATTTTCGTCACCGGTCACGGCGGCGTACCTGAATCGGTACAAGCCATGAAGGGCGGCGCAGTCGACTTCCTCGAAAAACCGTTCCGCCAGTCGGATCTGGTAGAGCGGATCGACGTCGCCCTTGAACTGGCCGAGAGCCGGCACGAGGCCAGCGCGTCACAGAACGCGATCCGGGCACGCTTCGAACGGCTTACCGAGCGTGAAGCCGAGATTGTCAGCCATGTGCTTGCCAACCCGGCCGAGGTTTCCAGCAAGGAGATCGGGCTGACCCTTGGGATCAGCCCGCGTACTGTGGATCATCACCGCGCCCGTATCCTTGAAAAGCTCGAGGTCCGGTCACTTGTCGAACTGGTCAGGCTTGCCGCAACCCTGCAGGGCGAAGACCCGGTAAGCAACTGATCTACCGGAATTCGCGGCGCGCAAAACTCGCCGAGCGAAAACATCCGGCGAACCGGGCATTTCCTGTTTCAAGCCATACGTTGCTGACGTCCGGTGAAATGGATAATCAATTCGATCGCGGCAAGCGCCAGCATCGAAAGACCAACCAGATGGAAGAACAGGCCAGCCGTAATTGTCATCACCAGCAGGCCACGGGGTATGCGCCAGTCTGTCGGCACCTGCGGTACGCCAAGAGCACCGCTCGGTCGCCGTTTCCATCACTTGGTCGCAGCCAAAGCGCAAAGCAGCAGCATCGCTAGGCAGGCCAGCAAACGGAGGGTCTGGTTCACCAGCCCCCACTACTGTCCCATGCGAACACTGATCCCCTATTCGGCCCAGCGTTCCAAGATCTTCAAGCCCGACGTCACAGAGCACCTCGCCCGTGTACTGATTGACGTGGACCACCCATTCGTAAGTGATGTCATCGGGATAGACCGAAGCGGTAAAGACACTTTCGGGGCCATTTGGCATGGACACGGCATAACCGGGCACAATGCTTAGGTTCCCGCCCCCTTCGACGAGAACATCAAGCGGTTGCGCAGGCCTGTCTGAAACTCTGCGCGACAGATTGCTGGAAGGGACGGCAATAGGCCGTCAGGCAATCGCGAGCGTCACCCTTGGAGAAACGTTGATATGTCGGGTTTGCGCTGAACGATGCAAATCACGCAACAGCAACCATCGATCATGAGGAGTCAGAACGAAACGTCTGGCTCATTACGACAGAGGGACTATCAGGAAGGCCGCGACACAATAGGCAGTGGTGCACGGATTTTCCCGAAGTGGCGCGAATACCGGCGCTAAAGGTTCTTTCCCCCTCACCTGTGGCCCGTGCTGCAGTTACTCAACAACCCGTTGCTCAACCGACATCCCGTCGGTCAGACTCGCGGGAGGGTACAGGACGACAAGATCGCCCTCGGACAACCCATCAAGCACTTCGGCCTCACTGCCATTGTCATGCCCGACCTCTATCTGCCGCAACCGGGCGGTTCCGTCATTAGCGACCAGCACGGCCCATGCCTGCGCTTCCCTGAAGAGGGCGCTCGACGGGACCATCAGCGCATCGTCTTTCGACCAGACGACGATCCGGGCCTCGACCGCATACCCATGCCCCAGCCCCGCGCGCTCTTCCGGTGTACTCGTGAGTTCGACAACCGCAGTCACGCGCTGTTCTTCGACGCCCAGAGCGGACACCTTGGTTTCACCAAAAGGCTCAACCCGCGTAACCACACCTGAAAGGGAGACCGCTCCGCCCCAGTTCTCGATATCCACCGGGTCACCGACATGCACGTTGATCGCATCGGGTGAGATCAATTCAACAACGACTTCCAGACCATCGCGGATATCGCCCACCACAAGGATGGGTGAGCCAGCGGCGAGCGTGGTTTCATCCTGATGGATTACCTGCAGGATGACCCCATCCGTCGGCGCATGGATCGGCATTTCCTCCCCAAGGAGAGCATCCGGCGCGTCGTAGAAATCCGGATCGTCAAAGCCGATCAGTTGCGCGCGCGCCCTTCTGAGTTCCGCTCTCTGCTGTTCGATTGCTGCTGTGGCGGTATCGAACCGGGCCTGCGCCGCGCGCGCAGCGCTTTGGGCGCGGTCCAGCGCGGCAAGACTGACCGTTCCGCTGTCGGCCAGTTGTTCAGTGCGTTTCAAATCGGACCTGGCAAGATCAGCATCCGCGCTTGCGGCCTTCATGTTGGCCTCGGCAACATGAAGGGCCGCTTCGGCCGCTTCGACGGCGGCAAGGGCTTGCCCTCGTGTCCGTACGTCCAGCGCGGCGGGATTGGCGGGCCGCATCTGGGCAACTACGGTCACGTCCTTTTCGATCGGATCGCCCGGCATGACTTCGACGCGCAGCAGACGTCCGTCCATAGGGGTGGAAACGACAAAGGCGTCGCGCACACGGGTCTTGCCCTGCTCATCCACGGTCATCCGCATCTGGCCCCTTGTGACCTCTCCAAGATCGACCATCGTCGGTCTCGGCCAGAAGGCAAACGCAATGCCAGCGGCCAAGAGGATGGCGGCAAAGCCAATCAGGATCGGGCGGGATAATGTCTTGCGTGCCATGATCTAATCCCTCGATTTCAGGACCGTCACAAGGTCCATACGGTTCAGGTCGCGTTCAACGAGCAGGCCTGAAATGGCTGCGGCGACCAGAATGAAAGCGGCAGAAAACCCGTGGCTGAACGGGTCGTAATAGGCGGGTATCTGGTAGAGTTCGGATGAAAAACCGCGCGCGATCGCAAATGACAAGGCATAGCCGACAAGCGAACCGACCGGGAGTGCGACGAGGATTATGATGGTAAGTTCGCCAAGAAGGACAAAGGCGGTTTCCCCCTTGGTAAAGCCCATTACCCGCAACGAGGCCAGATCGCGGGAGCGTTCATTCTGGGCAATCCGGGCCGCGTTGTAGACAATGCCGAAGGTGATGATAAAGGCCACCGCGCCCATGATATAACGCGCCGATCCCGCGCCCTGATCCATCAGCTTTTGCAAGGATTCTCGCGCGTTTTCAGAAACGCTCACCCCCGCGACGGTCGGCATGTCCTTGAGCCGCCGATAAATCGCGTCAGCCCGAGCGCCGTCCACCCGAATGTGCGCCCCCGATATCCGGCCCGGTTCAGACATGACATCGTTGAGCGCGGCAAGCCGCATATAGGCCGGGGCCCCGATCAGGCTGCGCGCGACGCGGGTCACCGGAACAGCAAGCGTTGGTTGCCGCCCCTCTCGCACTTCCACCGTAAGCACGTCGCCCGGTTCCACGTCCAGTATCTCTGCAAGGGCCTGTCCCAGAACAAGGCCTTGGGTCGGAAGCGGTATCGTCGCGAGCTTATCGTCGATGGCCCGTGTCAGTTCGGGCTTGTCGATCATGCCGGACACGCTGCCGCGATGGGTTTTGCGCCCGAACTTCAGCGTTGCCGGGACCTCTCGGAACGGTTCCACGGTGATGACGCCGGGAATGCGCCCCAGTTCAAACGCCGCCTTTTCGGCAAGCGGCGTATGGAAAAAGACGGTTGCATCCGACCGATCGATCACCGTGAAGCTCAGGTCCATCATCCGGTCGAACGAACCGTAAATGGTTGTCATCCCCGAGGCGAGCGCCATGCCTCCGGCTATTCCCGCCGATAGCGCAAGCGCCCGCCAGGGCGACCGCGCCAACCCCCGGAACACGATCCGTGTCGGCTGGTCCAGCAAGCGACCGACCGTGCCTCTGAACGTCACGGTCTTTGAATAATCAGCCGGTGTCGGCGGGCGCATCGCCTCGGACGGTGTCAGGGCGAAAATACGTTTCAGGACAAAGACGCTGCCGGCAGAGGCGGCAGCAATGCTCGCCAGAACACCGATGGCAAATGCCCCCGGATCGGGGCGGAAGACCAGAAAAGGAAAGTTGTAGAAGGTCGTGTAGATCGGGATCATCGCGCGTCCGGCCAGCACGCCGAACAGGCACCCCATCAAAGCCCCCGCCCCCGCGATCAACAAAACGAGCTTGAAGTAATGCGTGCCGACCTCGCGATTGGTGTAGCCGAACGCCTTGAGCAGGCCGATCTCCTCGCGCTCGGCCTGCACGATCCGGTTGACCACGATGTAAAGCAGGAAGGCCGCGATCGCGATAAAGAGCGGCGGAACGGCCCGCGACATGGTCGCAAGCCCCTCGATCTCTTCACTGACAAAACGGTCCGAGACCAGCTCGTCGCGACCATAGGCACCCGTCCCGCCCCAAGGGGCCAGCACCTCGTCCACCGCTGCGATCACGGCCTCACGCGAGGCATGCCGTGACAAGGACAGCAACACCTCGTTGAAAGCGCCCTCCATATCATAGGCCGCAGCCAGCGCAGAACTGCGCATCCAGATCGCGCCATACCTTGCCGGGTCAGGCACCATTTCCCCGGGTGCCGCGACAAACAGGAATTCGGGCGACTGGGCCAGCCCGACGATCCTGATGGACCGGCGAAGCCCGTTCATCGTCACATTGATCCGATCCCCGATACCATAGCCATGAGCCGAGGCGAAACCGGACAGAAGTAGTGCCTCATCGCGATGGCTTTCTTCGGGAAGCCTCCCCCTTATAAGATAGACATTGTTCAGAACTTCCGGCCCGGTGTCGGGAATTCCGATGGCCTGCGACTGGATCGGAACGGGATCACCGGGAATGTCGATCAGGGCGCGCCCCACGACGCGACCGGACAGGCGGGCCACCCCCGGAATACTGGCCAGCCGGTCCAACACCGCGTCGGGCGCCCGTACCGTCGGGGCGAAGACCTCGGCAAGGTTATTGCGTTCGTAATAGGCCCGGCGGGTTTCTGTCAGCGACGCGACCAGACCGGACATCATGACCTGCAGCAGTACGCCCGTGGCGATGACAAGCGCGATGGCGACGGCCTGCCCCTTGATCCGCCAGAGGTCGCGGAACAGCTTGCGGTCCAGCGAAGTCACCACTCGATCTCCGCTGGTTTTCGGCGGGTTTCATTCACATGTATCTGCCCGATCTGGCCATCGACCAGTCGAATGACACGATGGGCCATGTCCGCGATATTCGCGGCATGCGTAACCATAAGGACGGTCGCCCCGAGTTCGGCATTCACATCGTTGAGCACCTCGAGAACCGCCCGCCCCGTCGTACTGTCAAGCGCGCCGGTCGGCTCATCGCAAAACAGAACATCCGGTTGCTTGGCAATCGCGCGGGCAATCGCGACCCGCTGCTGTTCACCTCCCGACAGTTGCGAGGGGAAATGGTCCAGCCGTTTGGTCAGGCCAACCAGCCCAAGCGCCCGCTCTGGCGACATCGGGTTGGCGGCAATTTCCGTGACAAGTTCCACGTTCTCGCGGGCGGTAAGACTGGGCATCAGGTTGTAGAACTGAAACACAAAGCCAACATGGTCGCGCCGAAACCGCGTGAGACCTGCATCGGACAAATCGCCTAAGTTGATATCACGAAAATGCGCGGTCCCGGCGGTTGGCCTGTCGAGCCCCCCGAGAATGTTCAATAGCGTAGACTTGCCGCTTCCGGACGCGCCGAGCATCACCACGATTTCACCCTCGGGAATATCGAGATCGACGCCGCGCAGGGCGTGCACCATCGACCGCCCCTCACCATAGCTTTTGGTAAGGCCACGCGTCACAAAGGCTTGGGTTTTTCTCTCTTGCACAGTCGGGCCTACCGTCCGTTTCCAAGCCCGGCTCATCCAAATCAGCCGAAGCAACGACATTCCGATAAATCTGCGGCCACCTTCCCGCATCAGGCCTGGATGGGATTTGATGCAGATCAACATGCCGGGATCGGCCAAAGGGTAAAACCCGACAAATAGATGCTTGTATTGCCTGTGCTGCAAAGATGGGCGCAACAAAGCAAAGCAGGTAACATTGACCGCCCTGCCCCGAGGGCGAGGCTCCAAACCAGACGGATCACAGGCAAGACTTTCTTTATGACAGGCAACGAGCAGACGCCCCCAAAACTCCGACGTTCCCTGAACACCCCATTGCTTACGCTCTACGGGCTCGGGGTGACGGTGGGCGCGGGAATCTACGTGCTTGTCGGTGCGACTGCGGATATCGCCGGCCCCTTCGCCGGCCTCTCCTTTGTTGTCGCCGCTCTGGTGGTGTCCCTGACGGCCTTGTCATATGCAGAACTCGCGACACGCTACCCCGTCAGCGCGGGCGAGGCCGCCTATGTCGAAGCAGCGTTTCAAAACAAGTGGATAGCGGTGCTGGTCGGCCTCGCCGTCGCGGCCTCGGGGGTGATCTCGGCCTCGGCCGTGGCAATCGGCGCGGCCTCATACCTGCACGACCTGACGGGACTGGGAACCTCGTGGCTGACCATCGCCATCGTATTATTGATGGGGCTCATCGCGCTCTGGGGCATTACAGAATCCGTCTACATCGCTGCCGTCATCACAATCATCGAAATCACCGGCCTGCTCTTTGTCATTGGCTGGGGCATGTCCATTCCCGACCCGCAGGGCTATGCGGTTTCGGACATGATCCCGACTTTTGAGATTGAGACATGGCGCGGCATATTCGCAGCGTCGCTGCTGGCGTTCTTCGCCTTTGTCGGCTTCGAAGACATGGCCAATGTCGCCGAAGAAGTCATCGACCCGGTCCGCACGATCCCAAAGGCAATCCTGCTGACCCTCATTCTTGCCGCGCTCTTGTACCTCGCAACCTCGGTGACCGTTCTGATCGTCGTCCCGATCGAGACGCTATCGCTATCCGCCGCGCCTCTTGCGCTGGTGTTCTCAGAGGCGCCCCTAGCCGTCAAACAAGGCTTCTCTGCCGTCGCAATTGTCGCCACAGTGAACGGCGTTCTTATCCAGATGATCATGGCTTCCAGGGTGATCTACGGGCTGGCCGACCGGGGACACCTGCCGCGGGCGCTGGCATTGGTTCCAAGCGCGACGCAGACACCGGTCATCGCGACCCTTCTGGTCGTTGCCATTATTCTTACCCTCACGCAGGCATTGCCGATCGATATCCTGGCAGAGCGAACTTCGCAGATCGTTCTGGGTATTTTTGTTCTGGTCAATGCCGCGCTGATCCTGCTGAAGAGCAAGCAGGCAACAAGCAAACCGCACTTTCGTGTACCTGTCCTTGTGCCAGTTCTCGGGGTTGTTACCAGCGCGATGCTTTTGACAGCCGGCTTTCTTTGAGATGTAAGTCGAGAAACCCGCAACGAACGCTGGATGCCCATGACCACTGAACGCCTGCCCGCCGGAACGAGGCTATCCAACTGGTGGCACAGGACATTCGTGGATCTGGCCGAGCAGATGAGATGGTCCTATCTGCCGCCGCTGATGGTCTATTTCGCGGCGGGCGTATCTGGACTGACATCTGTCGTCGGTGCCTTTTTCCTCAAGGATTACCTGGATCTGTCGGCCTCTTTCGTTGCCGGCCTGTCGTTCTGGGCGGGGCTGCCATGGATCCTCAAGATGCCAATGGGGCATGTGGTCGATCTGTTCTGGCGCTGGAAATCGCTGCTCATTCTGCTCGGCGCCTCACTGATTACGATGTCGCTGATGACGATGTATGCGCTTGTGACCGCCCCTGCTCCGATGGCCGACATCATGCCGCTCGAGACATGGTACGTTATTGCATTGCTGCTGGCACCGTCGGGCTATGCCATTCAGGATGTCGTCGCCGATGCAATGACTGTCGAAGCTGTACCGACAACAGACGCGGATGGCCGCGATTTGCCGCCGGACGAATTACGCGCCCGCCACACGACGATGCAAACCCTTGGACGCATCGCGATCATCTCCGGTTTCGCAGGGGTTGCCGCCGTCAATATCTGGATATTCTCCGGGACGGAGGATTTGCAGACCGCCGAGCGTCTGGCCCTTTACGGGCGAGTCTACCTGATCGCGCTCGCCATCCCGGTGATCTCGGTCAGCGGCGTGGTCCTGCACACCTTGATCCAACGACGCCGCGCAAACTCAGGCGATCCGCCAAGTGCCCCGGAAGAAGCAACCGAGGTGAAATGGCCCATCCTGCTGGGCGGCCTTGCGTTCGTCATTCTCAGCATCGCGCTTGGAACCGCAGATTTCGGCTTTGCCCAAGAGAGCATCTTCGTGGTTTCGCTCTCGGTAATCCTCTATCTCATGTCGCGCCTGTTGAAAGAACTCGATCCAAAACAGGCCAGAGTTCTGATCGGCACGGCCACGATCATCTTTGCATTTCGCGCGGTCCCCCTGCCCGGTCCCGGTCAAACCTGGTTCGAAATCGATGAGCTGGGGTTCGACGAACAGTTCCTCGCCATCCTCGCATTCATTACCTCGCTTCTGGCCCTGCTCGGCCTGATCATTCTCAGGCCACTGATGGCGAACCGATCAATCGCGCAGGTTGTCGTGCTGCTTACCATCGCGGCCGGCGTACTCGCCCTGCCCAATCTTGCGCTTTATTACGGGGTACATGAATGGACCGCAGCGCACACGGGCGGCATCGTCGATGCCCGCTTTATCGCCATTCTGGATACCGCCGTGGAATCCCCGCTTGGCCAGATCGCAATGGTGCCAATGCTGGCGTGGATTGCCCGGAACGCGCCAACGCATCTTAAGGCCACCTTCTTCGCCGTCATGGCCTCCTTCACGAACATGGCCCTTTCGGCAAGCAGTCTCGGTACCAAATACCTCAACCAATGGTTCGTGGTCACTCGTGCAGTTACCAATCCGGAAACAGGCGCGGTCACTTCCGTCGCAGATTATAGCGAGCTTGGACATCTCTTGATCACGGTCGGACTAATCACGGTGATCGTCCCCTTGGCCTTGGTCATGATCATCCAGAACTCTCGCTTTCGTACACAGGAGTGAAGCGGGAAGACTTGCTTTCCGCGTTGGACAAGCGCGGATGTGTTCCTGACGGTATCGGTTCGCATTTCCTCTGCTCGTCGCCTTGCACCGAGTGCCAATGGAAAATGCTGGCTTGAGCGAGACATATTCCTGACCAATTGTCCTATTGATTAGCAACCCGTTCGATCAGCAACGCTTGTAGTCAGGCATATTCGGCGTTCAGTCCCTTAAACTGTGCAAGGTCCAAATTTTCGAACAGAGCGTCCTAAGTGCAATTTCAAATACGAGGCATCTGCAAAGCGCTTCGCAAGACAGTTTTCTTCCACCTTGGCAAAAGTCCAGCCGCACGGTAGACGGCGATCAATTAGGGGAAACAGACAGGCCCATCCTCTAGCGATCTCATAGTTTTGAGAAACTTCCCAAACCAAAAACGCAGAAAGCCGCCTTGCGGCGGCCTGTTGGCTAAAGTTGGTTGCGGGAGCAGGATTTGAACCTGCGACCTTCAGGTTATGAGCCTGAC
>NZ_AQQP01000050.1 GCF_002210165.1 Phaeobacter sp. 22II1-1F12B
TCAGGAAGCCGCATATGCCAATGTCGCGGGGCCCCGAATGAACACGGAACAGGCCAAAATCGAGCACGTAGAGCCGTGCAGGCTTTCCCCGGAGCAGTTTCAAAACGTCCATAGCGCGGGATCCTTCTGTCGCTAAGTCGAGCCAAGGTGACCACGAAGCTTGAAGAGAACAAGCTAATCGCATGCCTCTCTCAGCCTGTTCCTTGCTTTCCCATTTTTCGAGTCTTTCGGTCCTTTTGGAGGAACTCCGTAACTGTCTAAGGAAATTCAGTCATCTATCCGAAATTTCGAACGCCTAGGTGGATTGGATGTCACCTTCAGCTTTTGGTCGATGCAGGTTCATATGCTTGCTTTCTTAGACGCCTATCGTGTTCTAAGACACTGGCCGAGTGGCTCAATCTGTGCGTGACATAAGGGGCAGCTTTGCTGTCCTGTCGGAGACGAGTTCGAATTTGTCTGACAGCACCGCTGAACGTCCCCGGACCATCGCCGGGTATCTCGGGATCGGGAATGTTCGTCAGACTCTCGGCGATGAAGGCTTCGGTTTGCCCAGCCGCACTGTACTTGGAATAGTACTTGTTGGTCATGTCATCCTCCTGTTCTCGGTGCGCCGATTGTCAACGCCCCCGTAAAAATGGAAAGGACGAAATGTTTCAAAGCTGGGTCACGGGAGCGACATCGTAACATTGACGGTTTGACTTGTCTGCGTGGAACCTTCGGGCCGTCGTGTAAACATACGGAACTACGGTCAAAATTTGACTCTTGCAGCGCCAGTTTCCCTTGGTGGGGGCATCCGCTTCGTCGGCGATTTACATTCGCAGAATTACTTTGCCGGAGGCTGATCGCGCCGCTGTATCGAGCGCTTCGTGGTAATTTTCGAGCGAATAGCTGTGGGTGATCGCCGGGGAGAGGTCCAATCCATCAGCGAGCGCCTCTTGCAAGTCTGTCCAGCCTTCGTTCACTAACCGACCGTAGACTCCCTCAAGTCGGATCTCGCGCAGCACGATCTGCCCTGCGACATCCACCGGCACGTCAGCGGCAGGAAGCCCTACTGTTACCACACCGCCTCCCGCACGGGGCATAGCGAGCGCGGAAGCAAGCGCGGCAGGAGCGCCGGATGTTTCTACGACGGCATCCGGCTGTCGGGCGGTGCTCGTGTCGGTTTTGGTATTGGGCACAATCGCATCGTGCGCACCGCAGGCGAGAGCAAGCGACCTGCGCATCTCTGAGGGTTCGATTGCCAACACACGCGTGGCACCGAGGTGTCGAAGTGCGAGGATCGTGAACAGCCCGATCGGACCGCAGCCAGAAACGGTCACATTGTTTCCGTAACGCAAAGCGTGCCGGGCGGCCCGAAGCCCGATTCCGGCGGGTTCCATGGAGGCGACCTGTTCGTCTTGAATTCCTGTCGGCGCTCGCCGCAGTAAAGCGACCGGAACGACGGCGTAATCGCCGAACGCACCCAACCCGAGACTGGTGAAGGTCTTGAGTGTCTCACATGTATGGCCTCGCCCCTGCAGACATTGGGCGCAGGATCCACAGCCAAGGTGGGTTTCGGCGCTCACCCGGTCGCCTGGTGCAAAGCCGAGGCCTGGTGCGATTTCGACAATTTCCGCGCAGAGTTCGTGGCCGAGCGGCAAGGGCGTACGATAGCGTTTTGCCGCCCAGCTATTCCAGCCGATTATGTGCAGGTCCGTACCGCAGATCCCCGCGCAGCTTATTCGCAAGAGCGCTTCGTCTGGACCGGGGGATGCGAGGGGACGATCCACCAGTTTTACGGCCTGTGCCGTGGGTTGGGCCAAGATGAGACTGCGAGTTGTGGGAGGAACGTTCACTGCGCCACACCGCCGATCGTTAATCCGCCACAAACCGGCAACGATTGCCCTGTAACGAAACCCGACGCTTCGGACAGAAAGAAATCGGCCGTCGCGGCCACATCCTCCGGCAGTCCAAGGCGTCCGACCGGAACGCTCGCCACAACCTTCTGTGTCACTTCGCTCTCAGGCGGATTGGCCGCGCGGTAAAGTTCTGTCTCAATGGGGCCGGGGGCAATTGCGTTCACAGTTATCCCGAAAGGAGCAAGCTCTAGCGCCCAGACTTTGGTCTGCGTCGTTAGCGCGCCCTTTGAGCCGCCATAGGCGGTGCGCAGCGCTCGCCCAAAGGCAGAGCGGCTGGTGATATTCACTACCCGGCCAAAACCACGTCTTTTCATTGCTGGAAGGCAGGCCTTTACAATCATCGCGGGAGCTAACGCGTTGACAGCCATTGTCGTGTGGTAGTCTTCAGGTGTGAGTTCTTCAAGGTCAGCGATCCGTGCAATTCCGGCGCAATTGACCACGCGCGTGACATCATGGGTCGCGGTAATCTTCTGCATGGTTGCCAGCAATCGGTCGGATTTTGACAAATCGCAGAGTTCGGTGGTCCAGTTCACCGGGCCGTTGGGTTTGGCAATATCGAGGCCGATCACGAGTTCGCCCAGCGCACAACGCGCAGTTGCGATAGCATGTCCTATTCCAGAGGACGCTCCGCTCACAAGAGTGGTCTCGGGAAATGTCATGTCTGCACCTTTCTGAAGGAATGGCGTTTGACCAGTTCCGCGTCGAGCACATCTGACGCGCGGCTGGCCAGTGTTTGCGCCTCTTCGCGCAACATTTGAGAGAGTTCTGTAAGGCGCTCGCCCTCTAGACGCGAGGAGATTGCGGCAATGCTGAGGGCGGCCACGGCGGTGCCGTCGCGACGCAGAATTGGTGCCCCGAGGCCTGACATGCCTGAGATGAGCTTGCCATCGTTCAGGGAAAACCCACGTTCACGTGTCTCTGCGATCTTTTCCTCGAGGTAGGCGGTGTCAAAACCATAGGTCGCGCGGCGGACCGCGTCTTCCGCTAGAAGCCTTCTGCGGTCGTCCTCAGGCTGGAACGCGAGCAGGGACAAGCTTCCGGCTCCGATGCCGAGAGGGCGATGATCGCCGAGCGCAAGTGTAAGGGTTTTGATTGGAAAGTTGCCTTCGCGCCGATCCACGCAGACCGCGTCGTTGCCAGAACGGTAGCTGAGGTAGACCGTGTCGGAAGTTGCTGCGCAAAGACGTTCAAGGCTTGCATCAGCGTAGGGCGCCAGCCCGTAGCGCGAGAGCGCCGCTGCGGTCCATGACACCATTTTGAGCCCGACGAGATAACGGTTCGTTTCAGGGTCCTGGTCAATGAGCCCATGTTCGATCAGACCGGCCAATAGCCGGTGAACCGTGGAGCCGCCCAGACCCGAGCGCTCCGTCACGTCTGTCATCCGCAGCCCGTTCGGCCCCGACGCGGCTATTATGTCAATCACCTGGGCTGCGCGCGCCACGTTCTGGTGGTCGCCTTTGCGCCCCTTCGTTTCTTTCGAGTCTGGCATGTTCTCCTCTCAGCTTCTGCAAGGGGGTTGACGGGATCATCCTTAACATGTTGTGTTTGGATAAGGCAAACAAAACTTCCGTTTATCGGAAAACAAAGGAGGTCGCCTTGCTATTTGGATCTGTCACCGAGCTGCAGCGCGAGGCGCACAGTGGCGTCCATGCCGTGGTTGGGTCTCATGGTGGCGTAGCAACCGGGCGCCATGCCCTGTCGGTCGAAGTGGCCTCATTAGTGGTGCATGACGCAGGCTTTGGGCTGGACGACGCCGGCATTGCAGCGCTGAAAATCCTTGAGAGCAAAGGTATTCCCGCTGCGGCGGCCGGCCATGACAGCGCGCGGATTGGTGATGCAGAGGACGTACTGGCCAGAGGAATCGTGTCGGCCTGCAATGCGCGGTCCCGCAGAGCTGGGGTGGTACCCGGCATGACAGTGGCCGAAGCTCATACGCGGATGGTCTCAGCAGGTTCAGGGAGTGGACGGGGAGACTCTGCCACCGAACCTTCGTTTCACATGGAGGAGCTTGCGAAGGTTCACGAGTGCCGCATTTGGCTTCTCGACAGCGCTTCGATGATTACGGCCGAAATGGCTGGCGGCATCGCTATAACCGGCTCTCATGGCGGTCTTCCCGGTGGTAGTGCCAAGCGTGCTGCAAAGGCCGACGTTAAGTTCTGCGTCTTCAACGATGCCGGAATCGGCCGGGACGAAGCTGGCATTTCAAGGCTGTCACCCCTCGATACGCGGAACATCCCGGCGGCTTGCGTCGAAGCCGCGTCCGCACGGATCGGCGAAGCGGCCTCGACCTATGCCACGGGCCGCATATCTCGCGTGAACAATAGCGCGCACCTCCTTGGTGTGCGCTCCGGCCAAAGCGTACAGGCGGCCATATTGGCGTTGCTCGCCGCCCACTCAGGCGCGTCATCGCACTGACATGAAACAAAATCAGGACAAACTACAAATGAACTCAGCCGATACACATCAGACCAGCAACTCCAAGGTCACCATGACTGGCGCAGAGGCGATCGTCGAAATCCTCGAGCGTGCCGATGTCGGTCCGATGTTCGGCATGGGCGGGTTCCAGCTTCTGCCGTTTTACGAAGCCGTTCGTGGGAAAGGTCTGCAGCACTCACTTATCAACGACGAGCGGGTCGGTTGTTTTGCTACCGATGCATGGGCGCGGATCAGTGGACGGCCGGGTGTGTGCGATGCCACCTTGGGACCAGGCGCAACCAATCTGGTGACCCCCCTGATTGAGAGCCTGAACGCGGGCGTCGCCCAAATCGCCTTTATTGGCGACACCCATCGTGACCACTCGTGGAAGAATATGACGCAGGAGTCACGACAGGCGGAGATTTTGCGGCCGGCTGTCAAGGAGGTGATCCGAATTGAGAAAGCAGAACGTGTGCCGGAACTGGTGCGCAGGGCCTATGCCGTGGCCACTTCCGGCCGCCCCGGTCCGGTGGTCGTCGATGTGCCGGAAGATGTTGCGCATGACATGATCGAATACCGGACCGAGGATTTCTGGATAGACCCTGTCACCACTCGGTTCCCCGCGTACCGATCCCGCCCCGCTTCGGAGGATATTGAGCGCGCGGCCGCACTGATTGCCAAGGCGGAGCGACCGCTATTGCTGGTCGGGGGGGGCGTCCATATCTCACAAGCTTACGAAGCGTTGCGTGATCTGGCGGAAGCACAGTCCATTCCAGTGGCTCATACCCTTTCGGGCAAGGGTGCAATCGCCTGTACCCACGGTCTGTCGGCGGGGCTGTTCGGTCGGTATTCTCGGATTGCAAACGACCTAATCGAGAAATCCGACTGCCTGATCGTGGTCGGGTGTAAGCTCGGTGAGATCGCTACCAAGCGCTTCCAACTCTTCAATCGTCGGGTGCCACTCATCCATCTTGAGGTGATGCCCGAGGAAATTGGCCGCACCACTGCGACGGACGTGGCTCTGCTGGGCGATGCTCGTCTCGGACTTGAGGACTTGGAAGAGGCGCTTTCGGATTCCAGCGCCAAAGCCAGAGAAGCGCGCGCTTCCTATGTGGCGGAACTGCCCAAGCGCATGGCCAAGTGGCGTGAGGAGGCTCACGAAAAGCTGGAATCGGATGAACGGCCGATCAACATGGGCCGGCTCGTAAACGAGCTGAACCAAGTCATGCCGGAAGAATCGGTACTGGTGACAGATGGTGGTTTTGCTGCGCATTGGGGCGGGCTGCTCTACGATACCAAGGCTGCCGGGCGCCGCTTCATAGCTGATCGTGGATTTGCCTCTATCGGTTACGGGCTGCCGGGCGCCATGGGGGCGCAGCTTGCGGTGCCGGATCAGCCAGTCGTTGCCATCACTGGGGACGGCGGCTTCAACATGGTCATTGGCGAACTGGAAACCGCGCGAAGGCTCGGAACTCCTTTCACGCTGGTCATCGTGAACAACGCGGCCTCGGGCTATATCAAGGCTCTGCAACACGCCATGTACGGCGAGTACCAATCGTCCGATCTAATTGAAATGGACTACGCACAAATTGCACAGGGCTTCGGTTGCCATGGGATCAGAGTTGAGGACCCCGCCGAACTGGGCGCGGCATTCCGCGAAGCCAACGCGGAACGAAGCTTGCCGTCTGTGATCGACGTGGTTGTCACCCGCGACCCGTCACGCATGTTGCCGGGTGTCGACAACCGCACGCTGAAGGTCACCAAAGGCGACCGGCCTGTTTAACTCAATGCTTTGAGGAGAAATTTTTCCGCCTGACGCGCTAGGTGCCGGGCGGATCTTGGGAGGAGGAATAAGCAGATGAAAGCCGTCACGGGTTTTCTAGACCTTATAGACAAACTTCTGCTCGCCATCGGGGCGCTTGCAGTGGTGCTTGTCATGGGCATCGGCGTGGCTGAGATCCTTGGACGCGGCATTTTCAATGCGCCGATCCGGGGCCAGATCGACGTGATCGAGTCACTGATGCCTTTGGTGGCCCTGCTTGCGCTTGGCTACAATCTTCGTGACGGATCGCATATTCGTATGTCTCTGCTAATCGACCGGCTGCCCGACCGATTGCGCTTTGCGATCGAGGCGGCAGGCCTGACCTTGGGCGCCATCATTGGGACCATCTTAGCCATTGGGGCCGCCGAATTCGGAGCGCGCGCGCTACGGTTCTCCGACAGTACGCCCGATCTGCGTCTGCCCACTTGGCCGGTGAAATACATCGTGGCCTTTTGCCTCGCCCTCTTTGCTCTGCGGTGTGCGCTTTATGCCGTGTCCTACCTGCGCGCCTGCTTCGGTGCCGATCCGGGTTCGCTGATGCTTCCCGCCCCCAATCATGAATATGACGGTGAGGATGCTCGCGATGTCTGATCCAACAGTTCTGGGTTTTGCGAGCATAGTTTTCCTGCTCGTGATGGTGGCGCTCGGCGTGCGAATTTTCGTTGCAGCAGCGTTGACCGGTTTCCTTGGCCTGCTGATCATGCGCGGCTGGACTGCCGCGATTGGTCTGGCTGGGCTGACGCCCTACGCAAAGACTGCCGACTATTCCTTCTCCGTCCTGCCAATGTTCATCCTGATCGGCTTTCTAGCCTACCATGCGGGCATCACACGCAGTCTTTTCGAAGCGGCGCGGATCTGGGTTGGTCGGCTGAACGGCGGACTGGCGGTGTCCACTGTTCTTGCAACTGCGGGCTTTGCGGCAGTGTCGGGTGCGTCGACGGCCACTTCGGCGGTCTTCTCGCGCATCGCATTGCCTGAGATGCTTTCTCGTGGATATTCCGTCTCCATCTCGGCGGGCGTCGTGGCCGCAGGCGGCACGCTCGCCTCGTTAATCCCGCCCAGCGGAATCCTCGTGATCTACGGCATCATTGCCGAAACCTCGATTGGTAAGCTGCTGCTCGCAGGCTTCGTACCGGGTATACTGTCAGCGGCTATTTACGTCGGCACTGTGATCATCATGTTTCGTTTGCGCCCCGATCTCGGACCGCGCGGCGAAGCGCATCCCATGTTGTCGAAGCTGAAGGCCACCAAGGGTGTCAGCGGCGTTGCCATCGTTGTGGCAATCATACTCGGGGGTCTCTACACAGGTTGGCTTACACCGACCGAAACCGGCGCGGCCGGGGCTTTCGTGATGTTGCTCCTCTGCCTCGCGCGCAAGGAGTTCACCGCTGGAAAGCTGAAGGACGCGCTCATCGAGACCGTCAAGGTCACCGCGATGATCTTTGCGATCATCTGGGCTGTGCTCATCTATGTCCGCTTCCTCGGTTTTTCCGGGGTGCCCGGAGAACTCGCCGAATGGGTTCTTTCGCTCGACATGAACCGTTACACAATCCTTATCATGATCCTGCTGTTCTACGTTGTGCTAGGCATGTTCATGGACGCGATCGGAATGCTTCTCCTGACCCTGCCGATCGTGATTCCTACGATCCAAGGTCTCGGGTTCAACGAAATCTGGTTCGGCATCATCTTAGTCAAAATGGCTGAGATTTGCCTAATCACCCCGCCCATCGGCCTCAACTGCTTTGTCGTCCACGGTGTCCGCCCAGACATTCCCATGTCCAAGATCTTCAAGGGCGCGTTCCCTTTCTTTGTAGCGGATGTCGCCACGGTCGCTGTGCTCATCATGTTGCCGGAGATCGTTCTCTGGTTGCCGGAAGCGATGTCGGGCTGAAGCGCCCGACCGCATAAACCATTAATCGTGAACCAATAGCGGAGGAGAGAAAGCTATGAGGAAATTCGCCAAGGCCACTGTATTCGCGGCCGTCGTGGCTACAATGGGCAGCAGCGCGCTCGCGCAGGACATTGTGGAAGGTCCGGAGGTGACGTGGAACGTGTCGCTCTGGGGTACCCCGCGCGCATTCACCCAACCTGCAGAGGACTTCAGTGAACTACTTGCTGAACGTACCGGAGGCAAGTTCGAGTTCAAGCTGTTCTACGGTGCCCAA
>NZ_AQQP01000051.1 GCF_002210165.1 Phaeobacter sp. 22II1-1F12B
CCGCGGCCTACGCCGGATGCTTACGTAGCAGCTGGTGTCGTTTCAAGTTGTTCCCAGCCCAAGTCCGGAGCCGGCCCCAAGCTGCCGATCGATCACGGTGCAGCATCACGCTTGGCATCGAAACGAAGGGCGGAATCCAGACATTCGCCGCGGTGACATTCCGACACCCGACGAAGATGGAAGCTGACATTCGGGGACAATGCCTCGCCTTGGGTAATCTGTCCCATGCGGTCGGAAAATTTGGTAAATTCGGATTTGCTGCAATGCTTCATCTGCAGGAAGTAGGTTCATGTTCAGTTCAGCTTGAACGGCAGCAGAGCATCTCCATGATGAGACCACGTGGAACAGGAATGGTTCTAAGCAATCTCATCATAGTAATCCTGCACGATAATTGTGCCATTCGCTATGTCCTCTAATGCTGAGATTGCGAGCTTCTGTATCCTGTTGCTGAGGACGTCTTCGTTGTGTTGGTCCAATGCAAAGCCTATCGCTCCATCAGAAGCACCTAATTCATGCAGGCCAGCATCAATTTCGGCTCCGTGGTCCAGAATGCGGGTAACCGCTACATCGTAGCCCTTGACCATCGAAGTCAGCACACTGCCAGGGTGGAGGTAGTTCATGTTTATATCAGCTGCGATGCTTAGAATGCCTTCATCTGCAGCGGTTTGGTGCACTCCTAAACTGGAACCTCCAGCCACAGCAAAGATAACATCAACGCCGAGATCTATCTGCTTCTGGGAAAGCTCACTTGCTCGAACCGGGTCATTCCACGCAGATGGTGCGCTTCCTATCATATTGCTATAGACTTCGACATCCGGATCAGCAGCCTTTGCCCCTTGTTCATAGGCGACGCGATATCTCTGTGTCAGACTGGCATCTACACCACCTACAAATCCAACTTTGCCACTTTCGGAAGCAAGTGCCGCGATAAGACCCATAATGTATGCGCCTTCATGTTCAGCGAATGCATAGGAGGCGACGTTTGGCTGATCAACGTTTGCATCGATTACCGCCAAATTTGCAGTTGGATATTCAGAGGCAAAATCGTCCAGTGCATCACCCGCAAACTGCCCGATCAATACGATCGGCTCATACCCGCCATCCACCGATCTTGCGACTGCTTGTTCCCGTTGCGCTTCTGACTGGAGCTCGAATTCACGTACTGTGAGACCGGTTTTCAATTCCCATGCTTTGACACCATCATACGTTTTTTCATTGGCGCTTTTGTCAAATTTCCCGCCCAGATCGTAGATGATCATGGCATTAGACGGCGAAACGGGTTCCTCTGGAGGTTCTGGTTGACTGGGGGGATCGTTCGTTTCGACTTCAATGCTCTTTAAGATGCCTTTCTTTTTGGTGACACCTTCGAGCGTAAGCGATTGCCCGTTTCCAAAGCGCAAGATCACATCGCCATCAGATTTTCCAAGCGAGAAACTGTCATCTTCCAGCAGTATCTTGTCGACACCCTTTTTGAAATCTGTGATGACGTCCTTGTTTTTCCCACCGTATGTTTCGAAAACAAAAGTGTCGGCTCCACGGCCCCCGGTCATCACGTCATGGCCGCGCCCTCCATTCAAGACGTCACTTCCGCCGCCACCTATAAGAGTATCTCTTCCGCCGCCCCCGTTCAGTTCATCGCTACCGCCGTTTCCGGACAAAATGTCCCGTCCACCATCTCCGAAAACAACATCGTTTCCTGCCTGTCCGACAAGCTTGTCTTTACCGGCACCGCCTTCCAGCCTGTCGTCACCCTTGCCGCCAAAGACCGTGTCATTGCCCTTGCGGCCATAAAAGACATCCTCGCCACCTAAGAGGCGGACACGATCGTTCTGATTTGTCCCGTAGATTTCATCGTCGCCGCTGGTTGGAACATTCGCATCGACATCCGGATCGTCGTCATCGCCGTCCGTATCATCGTCAACAACATCCGGGACATCTTCCGGGTCATCTGCGTCGCCGAGTGCAATCTTTTCCGGCAAGACAGTGTATTCATCGAGATTGGTGAAAAGACCGGCCTGTGACGCTGGAATGATAAGCACATCTGCCGCTCCTGCCAAAAATTGCTGCTCGGCTTCGGCCATAGTTTCGACCGGGACCGGCTCATATTCCTGATTGGTCTGACGAAAGTACTCGTAGACGGCGGTTTCCATGCCCGTTCCGGTAAACAGCGCGATCGTCGCACCGTCCAATTCAGTGGCTGAGTAAACTCCAAGGTTGTTGGGAATGACAAACCGAAATTCACCGATACTCAGGTCCTCGGCGGTAAGTTCTTCCAAGTGAAAATAATCAGTCGCCATAGTTATATATCCAGAAAAAATGAATCAAAAATCGTTCCAAATACCGTACCTCGAATCGCAAGTAGAACAACTAACGGATACGCTTTGGGGACTTTTTAGCGGCGGTTAATTTGCATAGCGCCGCGTTTCAAGGTGCCATCTCGGGGCCGGTTCTACTGTCGAGTGAACATCGCGGTGTAGTCGAGCAAGCAAGGTTGTGAGATCTCGCAGCCCTGAAAACCGGGCTTCCCAGCGCTGAGCCGTCACTCAAGAAACGGTATGCTGCTCTCCCGGCGAACGACTGGAGAGTCCGTGCTATCGACCTCTTGCTGCCCAAAATGCTGCGGCACGGAAAAATGGCAGATTTGGTGAAGCTGCGGTGCGGCTTTGGTTGCCACTGTGAAAGACCGATTTGGGCCGAAAACGGTCAGTGGAGGACTCCACTTCCGAGGTCAGCTATGCGGACCTTTCTGCCATTCGCCTCACCTGCCGAGTTTTCGTTGCAACTGCGAAGCAGAGCGGGAGGAAGGGCGGGGAGCCGTCGTTCGCAGCGCGCGAGCGACTGTTTGGCTGGCTGTGCAAGCTGAAATTCAACCAAGCGTGTCGGCTGAAGCCCAACGTCGTCGATGAGAGGCGCGAAGGCGACCCGTAGCCGAAGCTGCTCACTCACTATGTGGATATTTCGCAACCCGCCATGCAGTGTCATCGGAAGCAAAGACGGTTGCTTGCCTCTTCGCATGACAGGGCCGTCACTGCCCGACGATGGCGTCGCCCCCTGCGCAGCTCAGCCCTTGTGACGTAGCGCTCCCAGAACAGCGCGGAACGCGGGCGACGGTTGGCGTCGGTTCGGGTAGTAAAGATGGAACGGGTCGAAGAACGGGCAGTAGTCGTCCAGCACTTGCACAAGGCGTCCTGCTTTCAAATGGGGCTCGGCAAGGTCGACCGACATGTAGGCGCAGCCGAAACCGGCGAGCGCCGCGTCGAGGACCAGGAAGATGTTGTTGAACGCCAGTGGCCCGTCGACCCTGACCCGCAAATCGTGACCATCCACGTGGAATTCCCAGGGGAACGCGCGTTTGGCCGATTGCAGGAGGAAGTTGATGCAGGGCAGGTCAGCCAGGTCGCGGGGGTGGGTCGGCCTCGGATGCGCCTCGAACACTTTCGGTGCGGCCACGACGATGTAGCGCAGCGGCTCACCGATCCGGGCCGAGATCATGTCCTTGGCAAGGTGTTCGCCCCGCCGCACGCCCGCGTCGAAGCCTTCGGCCACGATGTCGTTGAACCCGTTGTCCTGCGTTATCTCGACCTTGATGTCCGGGTTCGCGCGCAGCAGCGGCTGCAACTTGGGCCACAGCACCTGGCTGATGCCAAGCTCCGATGACACGAGGCGGACCGTGCCCGCAGGTGTTTCGCGCAACGCCCCCAGCTCGTCGATCTGCGCGTCGATCTGTCCGATGTGGTGACTGATCCCGTCAAGGAGGCGCTGACCGGCCTCGGTCGTGGAGACGGCGCGCGTGGTCCGGGTCAGCAGGCGCACGCCGAGCCGTTCCTCCAACTGGCGGATCGTGTGGCTCAGGGCCGATTGCGACACGCCAAGACGGGCGGCGGCGCGGGTGAAGTTGCTTTCCTGCGCCACGGCCATGAAAGCCCGGAGGTCGTTGAGGTTTTCGCGGGGCACCGTCTGGTCCTTCATCCGGTCTGGTCGATTGATCGGCTGCGATTACATCCGATTCATGGATAATCAGCAAGACCGACAGAAAGGCACGATATGGCCCGCATTTTCGTAACCGGTTCGACCACGGGTGTGGGCAAGAACGCCGCAGCGGCTCTCCTTGGGGACGGGCACGAGGTGATCCTGCACGCCCGCAATGCCGAACGCGCCGAAAGCCTCGGGACGCTCGCGCATAAGGCTCAGGTTCTGACGGGGGATCTGGGCGATCTGGCCGAGGTCCGGCAGCTGGCGGACGCGCTGAACGCCATCGGGCCGATGGACGCGATCATCCACAACGCGGGGATCATCGACGATCAGCGGGCGGAGACGCCGGACGGTCTGTTGCGGGTCCTTATGGTCAACGCGCTGGCGCCCTATGTGCTCAGCCTGCTGGCGGATCGCCCCGCGCGGCTGATCTTCACCGGCAGCTCGATGCACCGGGGCCACGACGGGGCGCTGGACGACATGGAGTGGACCCGGCGCCGCTGGTCGGCGAGCAGCGCCTATGGCGAAAGCAAGCTGCTGGTCACGGCGCTGTCGGCGGGGTTGGCGCGCCGGCTCGACGCCGTCTGTTACACGGTCGATCCCGGCTGGGTGCCGACGCGGATGGGCGGTGCCTCGGCCAGCGATCCGCTGGAGCAGGCGCATGTGACGCAATGCTGGCTGGCGACCGGTGCGGATGAAGAGGCAGGCTACTGGCACCACATGCGCCGGCAGCGCCCCGATCCCAAGGTCGAGGACCATGAGTTTCAGGACGCGGTGCTGGACCGGTTCGCGCAGATGACGGGCGTTCCCGCGCCCTGATCAGATCATCTCGATCCGGACGGGATAAGTGCCCTTGTGCAGCAGGGGCGCCACGCCGCCCTCGATATGGCCCAGCCGGATCAGGTCATCGCGGAAGGTGTAATCGTCGTGGAACAGCGCGAGGTTGCCCCACCCGAGGAAGTAGCACAGATCCCCCGGCGTCTCGTCGCTGAACGCCTCGAAGCCACCTTCGTCCAGCCGACGCGGCAGATGCACGATCTTCTCGTTGGTCGAGAAATCCTTGATCTCCAGCTCGGTCGGCAGCATCGAGATCAGGTCGCGCGTGGTCGCGTTGTCGAACAGCTGGTAGACCGCCTCTTGGTCATCGAAGCTGACGCGCATGCGCATCGACTGCGCGCGTGCCACAGCAGGAATCATCAGGGCGGCGGCACCGGCCATGACGGCGCGGCGGTTGGGATGGGTCGTCATGTCTCAGCTCTCCGTCTTCGGTTTCAACAGGTTACGGCCCGTCCCGGTGATCGCGAGCGCGACGAGGGCCAGCACAACGCTCCCGGCAAAGGTGGCCTCGATCGCCCACAGGTCCAGCAGGAAGCCCCCGATCACGCCGCCCAGCAGGATCGACGCCTGGATCACCGCGACCATCAGCCCGCCCGCCGCCTCGGGCAGGTCATCGACGTTGCGCGACATCCAGCTCATCCAGATCACTGACATGGCCGTGTTCATCGCGCCCCAGATCGCCAGCAGCAGCCCCGCCGCGATCACCGACCCCCCGGCGATCAGCAGCGCCGCGGTGCAGCCGCCCATCACCAGCGCCGGCAGGCAGAGCATCCGTTCGACCCGGCCGCCCACCATGCGGCCCGACAGCGACGAGCCGACGAACCCGGCCGCGCCCAGCACCAGCAGCAGCAGCGACAGCAGGTCGACACCCACGCCTGTCACCTGCTCCAGGAAGGGTCGCAGGTAGGTGAACATGGTAAAGGCCGACCCCCAGGTGAAGGTGATCGCGATCAGCCCGCGCCGGAAATGGCGCCGCCCAAGTAGCGTGCCGAAGGTGGCAAAGCTTGCCCGCGTCGTCACCGGCAGCGAAGGCAGCGCCACGAGGTGCCACACGAGGTTCAGCGCCACCACCGGCGTCAGCGCCCAGAACACCCCGCGCCAACCGACGATGTCGCCAAGGTAACTGCCCAGCGGCGCGGCAAAGGCCGCCGCGATCGCCTGCCCGCCATACATCAGCCCCAGCGCGCGGGGCACATCCCGCTCCGGCACCAGCCGCATCAGGATCGAGGTCGCCAGCGACCAGAACCCGCCAACGCAGACACCCAGCAGAGCCCGCCCCGCCATCAGCACGGCGAAAGACGGCGCCATCGCCACCACGACCAGCGAGATCAGCATCAGCCCGGTCAAAACCACCAGCACCGTCTTGCGGTTGATCCGCCCCGCCACCGTGGTGATCGCCAAGCTGGTGGCCACTGCGAACAGCCCGCTGATCGAGATCGCCTGTCCGGTCTGCCCGGTCGTGGCGCCCAGCCCCTCGGCCATCGGCGTCAGCAGGCTGACCGGCATGAACTCCGACGCGATCAGCATCGCCACGCAAAGCGACATGGACCAGACGGCGGCCCAGGCCCCTTGGGTCGTCTCGTCTGGTTGTTCGAGGGGAATGTCCGTCAAGGTCTGCTCCGTATGTCTGACTTCGGCCTCTTCTATCCGCTCGGGGCGCGCGCGTTTATGCGGGATTCCGGCATGCAGTAATGCGCCGGATCGATCAAAGCCATGTCAGCGCTCCGCCTATTGATGAATTTCCCTCATCACGACATGCAGACCTATGGGATTAATTGCACGCCCGGGTGCCCCCATCTTTGTCGCAGAACCAGCAAACACAGGGATCAAAGATGACCAACACACCGCAAAACCCCGCCACCCCCGAGGTCACCAATGCAGGCCGCCGCACCCTGCTCAAGATGGCAGGCGTGAGCGCCGCCGCCGTTGCCGCGGCGTCCTTCGGCAACCCGCTGCGCGCCCAGACCAGCGACTGGGACAAGACCTTTCCGCAAAGCGACGCAGTCGAGCATTCCAAGGTCGAGTTCACCAATCGCTACGGCATCACGCTGGTCGGCGATCTCTACATGCCCGCCGAGCGGCCCGACACGCCCCTGCCCGCGCTGGCCGTGGCCGGCCCGTTTGGTGCCGTGAAGGAACAGGCCGCCGGCCTCTATGCGCAGGAGATGGCCGAGCGCGGCTTTGTCACGCTGGCCTTCGATCCGTCCTATGTCGGTGAGAGCGGCGGCCAGCCGCGCTCGGTGGCCTCGCCGGACATCAATACCGAAGACTTCATGGCCTCCATCGACTTCCTCTGCCTGCATGACGCGGTGGACCGAGACCGCATCGGGATCATCGGCATATGCGGCTTCGGCGGCATGGCGCTGAACGCGGTGGCCGCCGACAAGCGGGTGAAGGCCGTCGCGACGACCTCAATGTATGACATGTCGCGCGTGATGGCGAAGGGCTATTACGACAGCCTCACCGACGAACAGCGCGCCGAGAACCTCGCCGCCATGAGCCGCCAACGCTGGGAAGACGCGTCGTCCGACAGCCCCGCGCTTGCCGGTGGTCTCCCGGACAGCCTCGACGGGATCGACGACCCGGTTACCCAGATGTATTTCGCCTACTACAAGGACCCTGAGCGCGGCTATCACCCCCGGTCGGTGAACTCGAACGATGGCTGGACGGTAACCACCCCGCTGTCCTTCATGAACATGCCGCTTCTGACCTACATCGACGAGATCAGCCCGCGCCCCATGCTGGTCATCGCCGGGTCCGAGGCGCACTCGCGCTACTTCTCCGAAGACGCGGTGACCGACGCCGCCGAACCCAAGGAGCTGATGATCATCGACGGTGCCGATCACGTCGATCTCTATGACCAGAAGGACATCATCCCCTTCGACAAGCTCGAAGCGTTCTTCGGCCAGAACCTCGCCTGAAAGGGTGCGAAGCATGACGGGGTGCGGCCTGCCGGGCCGCACCTTTTTCATTTCGGTGGTTCGGACGTCGAATGGCCAGCCCGTTGGTCCGCGCGCTGCATCGCCCGACTGAGCGACACCAGATCGCACCAAGACTGCCCGAGTCGGCGTGGCGCTTTGATCCGATTGGGTCCGGCTGATAATTCGGTTTTCAGGGGCGCTCGGTCGCGCAATCACCGCGCTGTCGCCCAGGCTCGCATTGGCCCATTGACCACATCACCCCCTGCGCCGCCATCAAGGTGAGATGTGCGCGCCTTCTCCGCGAACTGGATCTCGACCCTTCAAAAGTGCTGCGCGGTGGACGAATGAACGCTTTTTGAAGCTGCGGCGCAGCGTTGGCGGAGATTGTTGGATGGGTGCTCTGGGCTCTTTACGTTCGTTCGCCGTGGGTAGCTGAAAGGGCGACTCTGGGCGAAATTCCGGCTGTGCTGAACGACGGGCGCCCCCCGAAGTAAAAGATGCCGTAATGGGGCTGTCGGCGAATCGAGCACGTTTCGCTTGCT
>NZ_AQQP01000052.1 GCF_002210165.1 Phaeobacter sp. 22II1-1F12B
GCAGACGGCCCTTCGATCAAGGGCGAGTTTTTCAACAGAATACGCCCTTCGGGCATCACTCGCAATCACGGCGATCCACGCTTGCCGACATTTCCGGGCAGCAAGCGAGTGCCGCTCTGACCTGTATCCCAGAAAAGCGAAATCGCGTTTTTCGGTTCGCGGGAAACGTACCATTTCCTCGGCAGTAGACAACTTCCGAGGAAAGGACCCATCCGATGAACAAGACTTACCACTGCAAGCGGTGCCGCGACCAAGAAGTGAACTTCAGCGCGAAAGCTGTCTGGTGCCTGGAGAGCCAGGAGATGGTGTTTGACTACGTGACCTTCGATGATATCGCAGACTGCTGGGAATGCGATACCGAAGTCGAGGTCGTCGTACGCACAGAAGACGGCCTGCCCCTGACTGAAGAAGATCTCTTCGACGACGAAGTCTTCAGCCAGCACCTTCGGCTCAAGATCGCGGCACGCGATCAAACGCGGAACGTCTCGGAGCTCGCCAAGGCTTGCTGGTAGCCACCAATTGGCTCGTTACCTGCGCGTCAGTTCGGCAGGCAGCCTGCTTCGCGAGTGGACCAAGAATCAGCGGCCATTCTTGCCATTTGACCGGCTGCGTCGGATCGCCGCCAAGCGCTCGTGTTTCGTCGGTGGCGCCCCGAAGACAAGCACATATGGCAGCGCCGGCCCCCAGTTGGCGGGCCTTGTTTCGAGCCCGAGTTGACTCAGAAGGACCCGGGCAGCTGATTTCATGCGGTCCCTCGTCTCCGCAGACCAATCATTCTCGAAGCCCACCTCCACCGCCATCCCCCCGCAGCGCCTGCGAAACACGCACGCGACCAGAATGACCGATGCGAGCGACGGGTGATCGTGTTCGAGATTGGCTCGCACCAGCCGGAGGGCCATCGCCACTGAGCCTGCATGGAAGTCGAGTTCCGAGTCGAACTTCCTCATGGGTCATTCCTGTCAAATGGGATGGCGTCGGCCACCGCCGGGGCAGTGGCCAACACGATGGTCACGTCCGCGCGGCAATCAGGGACCTGATCTGGCCGAGGCGCTCGTTCCGACTGCTCCGGGCCAGGGACGCGAGCGCGCGTGCCATTTTGGGGTCCCACTCGCTAAGGAGCAGAAGCAGTTCTGCGAGAACCTGCCGTGCCCAGACCGTGCCGCCTCGATCCGTCAGTCGAAGAACGTTCTCCTCGGGCACGTAGGCCTGGCAGGCCAGTTCGAGCGTGACGAGATCGACCACCGCTGTTTCGAGAACGTTTTGCCGGAGTGCGGCATGCGGGGAATGCGTGCAGCTTGTCAGCCAGCCGCGAAAGCGCTCCCCCCATGTACCGCTATCGATAGCGGAGAGGAGGGTCTCCAGGGCCGAGAGATGTTTTTGCCCGAAGTCTCGAAGAGACTCGAGTGTCTGGGGATCGTGCATTTGGTTAACCTTCTGTTTTGAGTGGTCTGGCGCCCGGGTTTCGGACCGGGTGGATCCGCGGGCGCCACGCGCGACGCCCGCGGGCCCATCGGTTCCTGAAACCCCAAAGCGAAAGCCTTTCAGCGGCCGCGACGCTCAGATCCTGTATGGCGCCCCTGCCCTGCGACGGCGATCACCCTTACGCGGATGCAGACCGCGACGTTCCGCCTCGAGCCGGGCCGCCTCCTCCGGCCAACTTGCCTTGATCCGCGCGAAGAGATCCGCCTTCCGCAGGCGCAGAGCCTCTGTCAGGCGTCCGAGCATCGGTGTTCCGGCGGCGTTGGTCTCCAGTCTCGGATCGGACCGCGCGACGCGGATACGCCGTGCAAGCACGAAGCGGCTCGGGCGGTTCAGCCCGCAGGCGGCAAACTCGGCATTCAGCCGTATTTCAAACCCGGAATTCGCACGCTCACGGGACGAGGTGCCGTAGGCGAGCAGCAGTTCATCTTCGGTGGCGTCAAGAACCAGACAAGGGCGCGCATAAGGCGCCATCCCCTCAGAATACGGAAACCTGAACGAAACTATATCGCCCGGACTAACTGGGTCGGTGACAGGATGAGACATGACAAACTCCTATGAAGACGACGACATCGGCGGCGTGCCGATGCGGTGGCCCCCCAGCACCGCATCGGCACGCGCGCTGCGCGTATCGTCCGCCCCGGCTCCGAAGCACTGCTTCAGGGGACCCCAGATCGTTTCCGCGCTGCAAAGCGCCTCCCCGCCGGATTCGGCGAGGACCAACGCCTTGCAAAGGCGGGCGTAGGAGCGGTCCTCTTGGAGATGAACAAGGTGCAGTTGACCACGCAGGCGAGGACTCAGCGCCCCAAGGATGGCGCAGGCGTCGACCCCCTCCCGCTTTCGGTAGGATTTGACGGCGCCGAGTGTCGGGAAGACCGTGGGCGCATCTTCGACGATCCCAGTGTCGGACAGGCGCATCCCGCCCCTCTCGAGCAGGGCGTCGTTCAAGGCGGCGGCAGGCCGCGTCGGACAGAACTCCTCCCAAGAGACCAGCTCATCGACGGGCAGCCCGGGGACCGGCATGTTGCAGCCGAGGATGACCCGTTTGCGGGTCTCCGAACGCGCAAGCCGCAGACGTTCGACCAGTTGCCGCGTCGCCAGCTCCCGCGTCTGCCGCTGCACCCGGCGGATGAGCGGATCCGGGTGACAAGGCAGGCGCACGGCTTTCGCGCTGCCATCCGACATTTCGTAGAGAACCTCCCGGTCAGGCAAGCGCAGCGCCCCATCTTCACCGGGCGCGACGAACTCCAGATCGACCCCCGCACGATCACCCCAGAGCGCACGCCCGCGGTCCTCGAGCGCATCGACCGGCAGTTCCTCGCGCCCGATGACAATCACCGTCGAGACATCGCGATACCGGTTGGTTCCAAGCGACCTGCCGCCAAACCAGAGCCACCGCGCCCCGTGGAGCGGTGTCTCCAGCATGAACCGAGATACTTCATCGTCCGAAAGCCCGCCGAATGCGTGTCCGGCATCCTCGAAGAACTTCAGCACGACCTTCCGGCTGGCACCAACAAGCACGCCGCCGCCCTGCTCGACCTGGTCGCTCAGCACTTCGCGACGGATCACGCGACGCCAGGCCTCGCGCAGATTCGTGCCCTGCAGAAGGCTACCGTGCGTCATGCGACGGTCGTGGACCTGCACGACCTCGGCATTGGGGCGCAGGACCATGTGGGTGGTGCGTTGAAGGTCGATCTCGAGCGCGCCGAGGATCTCCGGATCGGCATCCGCGTCCAGCAGAAGCATCGGCTGCCGATGGTCCGGCGGATGCTTCCGGCAGACACGGATGACCATCCTGCCATTGGCACGTATGAGGCGCAGGCGCTCAATTGTCGTCCGCCCGGCCTCCTTCGCCGCGGCGAGACTTGTCCAGACCGAGGCATACCAGGAGACATGCCGCAGCGCATCCTCCGCACACGTGAGAAGCTGCGATTGCTCCGTTTCCGTCTGGTTCGGCGTCGGCGCCGAGATGTCCGCCTGGGCCGAGTATTCAAGGCGGGCAAAACCGCGGTAGTCCGCGGCGCTGTAAGGCAGATCCAGAGGCGGTCGGCCGGCGATCAGCGCATCGACAAGCGCATGCGCGGCCCCGATCAATTCCGCATGCGCCTTGACGCGTGACTCCTCTTTCCGGCCGCGCCGCGTGAAATGCTTCATGAAGGTGCGCGGCAGGCGAAATTCATCAATGCCGATCGTCACGAACGACAGCTGCTGCGCCCAGAACGTTTCGTCGACCACGCGAAGTGCGCCATCGTACCCATCGGAATCGGGGTACCCGAGGTAGCTTGTCGCCATGTATCTATGGCCCACGGTTCGGTCCGGCTCGAACTGGCGCAGCCAGGCGCAACTGCCAGCAAACTCGCACCGTGCTTTGTCGTTGAAACAGAAGCTTTCCCGGATATTGAGCCCAAGGCTGATCCCGCGCGCGACCAGCGCCGGTTTCCGGCACATCTGCTGGTCCGGCTCTTCCGGGTCCGTGGCGAAACGTCCGCGGATAACATGCGCCGCCCCGCCGATCTCACGCGCATGATCCGCGGCCTCTTCGCAGAGCGCCAGGGTAGGCGCGTGAAACACCACCGGCTTGTCCCCGGCAAAGGTTTCGAGCAACTCTCGTGCGAGCCGGCTCTTGCCTGCGCCGGGGCTCGCCGCGATGACCGCTGCCGGCACCCGAGCCTCCTCGGGGACCGGGTCCAGTCCGACGATATGCGCGAAGGCCGTCGATAGCGTTGTCCGAAGGTGCGGCTCGGCGTCCTGCAGCTTGGTGAACATCGTGGCGGGCGCAGGCGCCTCGGCTGGGTAGACCCCCTGCCCGCCGAACCGGCCGGCAGGATCGCGGGGTGGATTGATGGTCGACATGATCGGTCCTCGAAGTGATGTTTCGAGGAGATCGGTCGATCAAGTCCGGCAGGGAAATTTCCCGGGCAAGATAAGTGTCACACGGGTAATTAAGGTTTAAGAGCGGCATGACACCAAAGTTGGCACGCGATCGGAATTTAGCACCCCGAGCAGCTCACCACCTCATACGCAATCCCGCAACCCGCCGAAGCGACATGCCTTGTCAGGACGCTGAGCAGTCGGGTTCGCCTTTGCGCCGCGCCGACGTCGCGGTGGGGCCAGCCGCGTTTCGTGACCTGATCGAGCACAGTCAAAGGCCCGAACGTGCCGAGATCGGAACGACGGTTGGCGCCGACGTCCGCAGGTTCTAAAAAAAATTGGGTATGTTCGCAAATCGCGTTGGTTTGGCAACCTAAACGCCCGCCATGAGGACATCGACAGCTTTCGTGACGAGGTCACCCTGGTCTGCGACCGTACCGACGCGGCGCAAACCCGCCCGTCGAACAGCCGCAATCAGCCTCGTGGCAAGGACCAAGTGCTGGCCGTCATGCTCGAGTTCGGGATTCAGATGCCGGACCGCCGGGTAGTTCGGAAGGAGAGGAATGACGACAACGGCAGGATCAGGCGGTAGCAGTTCGCTTTCGACCGTGACCATGAGAACGCCGTTGTATTCCGCGACATCGAACCGGCTCAACTCTTCCATGAAGCCCCTCCGGGAGCGGCGATGATGTCAGCCAGAGGGTGCCCGTTTCTCGCGTGCCAGTCCGACTGGGCAGCAAACGCATCCGCATTCTCGGCAAGCCATTTCTCGCGTCGTGCGGCAGCGACCGCCTTGACCAATGCGGCCTCGGCGACGGCGGAGACATTGACTCCGAGCTCCTTTGCGCAATCGAGCGCCTCAGCATCAAGGGTCAGAGACGTCTTGCGCCGGATTTGAGATACCATGCAGTCATACTCCATATTTATACCTCCATTATATACCGCCGCCAACATAACACAAGACCTCGAACGCCGAGGCCTCAGGTCGACCAACACGGTTTGCGGACACCTCAAAAAAATTTCACCGATCGAGCGAAAATCGCTTCCGGCTGAAATCAACGATCCAAAGTCCTCTTCACGACCCTAAACAAAGAGGACTTCACCATGACCATCTCGCTGCATGCCAGCTCCGCCGCCGCCCGCCTGTCCGTTGCACCGCTGACCGGTCCCCTGCCCCGGACACCCCACCTCGTCGCCCCCGAACGCGCGAGCATCGGGGATATCATCGGCGTCTTCGGCGGTATCACCAACCAGCCGGACTCAGCCTGCACGAAGCAGATATTCTGCGAAGTGGCCTACAGGAAGGGCGTGCTGGAACCGGAGAACGCCTTCATCGACGAGATGTCGGACGCAGACGCCGCAGTGTTCAAGGAGATCACGTCGGTCCCGTTCTGCGGCATCGATCATCACCTGATCGTCCGTCAGGCAAGGATGGTCGAGCCGGGGCAGCCCTTTCAGATCCATCTGGTCCAGTTCGCCGATGCCATCCTTTACGTGCATCCGGACTGGCTGCATGGCACCTGGGGCCGCCAGCCCGGTCACGGAACGTCCCGTCCCCTCATGATAATGCTGGAAGGGGCAAGATCGCGGGCGGAGGCGGCGCAGCGCCTCGAGAAAACCAAACGGTACATGAAACTCTTCCGCTCGGCGCTTCCGCCGGCAGTCCGTACGAGCCGGAACCGGCGCCTCGAACTGCCGAGGGTCGATGACTTTC
>NZ_AQQP01000053.1 GCF_002210165.1 Phaeobacter sp. 22II1-1F12B
TCACCGGCGGCGCTGAGGCGCTAACGGGGCGCCAGACGGGCGGTACGGACGGAAACGAACGGGCCAGCAACGAGACGCAAAGAAGAACATCTGAGGTATTACAGGCGGGGCGCGCCGATAAGTTTAGGGCGCATCCTGTGAGTTTTGTCTCTACGCTATTTGACATTGATGACAAACTGAAGAGATATGTGGGCGGTTTGGTCTATTTCGATGGATCAACGTCTGTATATCGCGCTAGTAGGCTTCGGCCGATGATCTAGTGTCAGCTTCACTGTTTGTACGGCTTTCGGTTTCTGATGAAACCTGAAGCACAACAAACAGAGACTTCCATCAGGATTAGCCTCCTGGTGGAGATGTGCAGAGGTTCGAACGTCAAGGATACGTCGCAAGACGTTTCAACTTGAGAGTTTGATCCTGGCTCAGAACGAACGCTGGCGGCAGGCCTAACACATGCAAGTCGAGCGAGATCTTCGGATCTAGCGGCGGACGGGTTAGTAACGCGTGGGAACGTGCCCTTCTCTAAGGAATAGCCACTGGAAACGGTGAGTAATACCTTATACGCCCTTCGGGGGAAAGATTTATCGGAGAAGGATCGGCCCGCGTTAGATTAGATAGTTGGTGGGGTAATGGCCTACCAAGTCTACGATCTATAGCTGGTTTTAGAGGATGATCAGCAACACTGGGACTGAGACACGGCCCAGACTCCTACGGGAGGCAGCAGTGGGGAATCTTGGACAATGGGCGCAAGCCTGATCCAGCCATGCCGCGTGAGTGATGAAGGCCTTAGGGTCGTAAAGCTCTTTCGCCAGGGATGATAATGACAGTACCTGGTAAAGAAACCCCGGCTAACTCCGTGCCAGCAGCCGCGGTAATACGGAGGGGGTTAGCGTTGTTCGGAATTACTGGGCGTAAAGCGCACGTAGGCGGATTAGAAAGTTGGGGGTGAAATCCCAGGGCTCAACCCTGGAACTGCCTCCAAAACTCCTAGTCTAGAGTTCGAGAGAGGTGAGTGGAATTCCGAGTGTAGAGGTGAAATTCGTAGATATTCGGAGGAACACCAGTGGCGAAGGCGGCTCACTGGCTCGATACTGACGCTGAGGTGCGAAAGTGTGGGGAGCAAACAGGATTAGATACCCTGGTAGTCCACACCGTAAACGATGAATGCCAGACGTCGGGCAGTATACTGTTCGGTGTCACACCTAACGGATTAAGCATTCCGCCTGGGGAGTACGGTCGCAAGATTAAAACTCAAAGGAATTGACGGGGGCCCGCACAAGCGGTGGAGCATGTGGTTTAATTCGAAGCAACGCGCAGAACCTTACCAACCCTTGACATCCTGTGCTAACTCCAGAGATGGAGTGTCCACTTCGGTGGCGCAGTGACAGGTGCTGCATGGCTGTCGTCAGCTCGTGTCGTGAGATGTTCGGTTAAGTCCGGCAACGAGCGCAACCCACATCTTTAGTTGCCAGCAGTTCGGCTGGGCACTCTAAAGAAACTGCCCGTGATAAGCGGGAGGAAGGTGTGGATGACGTCAAGTCCTCATGGCCCTTACGGGTTGGGCTACACACGTGCTACAATGGTAGTGACAATGGGTTAATCCCCAAAAACTATCTCAGTTCGGATTGGGGTCTGCAACTCGACCCCATGAAGTCGGAATCGCTAGTAATCGCGTAACAGCATGACGCGGTGAATACGTTCCCGGGCCTTGTACACACCGCCCGTCACACCATGGGAGTTGGGTTCACCCGAAGGCCGTGCGCCAACCTTTCGAGGAGGCAGCGGACCACGGTGAGCTCAGCGACTGGGGTGAAGTCGTAACAAGGTAGCCGTAGGGGAACCTGCGGCTGGATCACCTCCTTTCTAAGGATGTTCCTAGCATCTTGAGCTTGCTCTTGATCGTGGAACACTTAGCAGATTGGCAAACAAAGCCGATCATACATCGGACCAGGCCGTCCTCGTATCTCTTCAGGAACAGAACACGGGCTACCGCCCGTATGGGTCGGTAGCTCAGGTGGTTAGAGCGCACGCCTGATAAGCGTGAGGTCGGAGGTTCAAGTCCTCCTCGACCCACCAGCCTACACTTTCCTTCAGAAAGTGTAGGAACGACGGCGCGTACCGGAGCTGAGCGGCAATTGATTTTGACTTCAAAATCAATGAGAGCGCCCATCCGGACGACCCGATAAACTGGATCCGCTTCGCAGACAGCGGCCTTTCCCCTCTCGGGACATTCACGATGTGAATGCCCTGCCGGGTTTACGGCCCCTAAACCTGCGCAGCAGGTTTAGGGGCCTTAGCTCAGCTGGGAGAGCGCCTGATTTGCATTCAGGAGGTCAGGAGTTCGATCCTCCTAGGCTCCACCAACCTTCACGATTTGACCGTTAAGCACTGGTTCTAGTGTTTAACCGTCCAATCGGACGTCGCGTTTCTTCGGAAACGCCTTTTACATCGTATAGAGAGATACAATATCAACACTGTTTGATCGCACCGAGTAGGGTGATGATCTCAGTTTGGTTCCATGATCGCCCTCAAGTAGCGCTCCGCGCGGTAGGGTATAAGATCATGGAAGGCATGCAGACGAGTGCTTCCTCGCTTATCTACATGTATCCCTGCTGAAACGAACAGAGTTGTCCAAGTCAAGTACACTAACCCGTGTGATTTAACCATCACACAAGTCCATGCGACAGCATGGGCGGGAAAGTATGCTTTTGATCCGGAATAAGGGTGACAGTTTCTTACCAGCTTCTGTGACCGCGCGGGACGCAAGTCTTGCTTTTTCTGGATCAAATCAAGCGCGAGAAGGGCGTTTGGTGAATGCCTTGGCAGTAAGAGGCGATGAAAGACGTGATACTCTGCGATAAGCCATGGGGAGCTGAGAATAAGCTTTGATCCATGGATTTCTGAATGGGGCAACCCACCTGATACTGTGTTATTGTTACCGCTCCGGCGGCTTCAATAATGCGGTAAACCAGGTATTTATAACCTGAATACATAGGGTTATAAAAGCAAACCCGGGGAACTGAAACATCTAAGTACCCGGAGGAAAGGAAATCAATTGATACTCCCCTAGTAGCGGCGAGCGAACGGGGACCAGCCGAGCCTTGAGAGTGACCAGAACTGTTTGGAAAGACAGACCATAGTGGGTGACAGTCCCGTATGGGTAGCTCAATAGGACGTATTAAGTAGGGCGGGACACGTGAAATCCTGTCTGAAGATCGGAGGACCACCTTCGAAGGCTAAGTACTCCTTACTGACCGATAGCGAACCAGTACCGTGAGGGAAAGGTGAAAAGCACCCCGACGAGGGGAGTGAAACAGTACCTGAAACCGAACGCCTACAATCAGTTGGAGGGCCCTTGCGGCCTGACAGCGTACCTTTTGTATAATGGGTCATCGACTTGGTCTATCTAGCAAGCTTAAGCCGTTAGGTGTAGGCGCAGCGAAAGCGAGTCTTAATAGGGCGTCGAGTTAGATGGATCAGACCCGAAACCGAGTGATCTAGGCATGGCCAGGTTGAAGGTAAGGTAACACTTACTGGAGGACCGAACCCACATCCGTTGAAAAGGATCGGGATGAGCTGTGCCTAGGGGTGAAAGGCCAATCAAACTCGGAGATAGCTGGTTCTCTGCGAAATCTATTTAGGTAGAGCGTCATCCGAATACCCCGGGGGGTAGAGCACTGGATGGGTAATGGGGCCCCACAGGCTTACTGATCCTAACCAAACTCCGAATACCCGGGAGTACTAGATGGCAGACACACTGCGGATGCTAACGTCCGTAGTGGAGAGGGAAACAACCCTGACCTACAGCTAAGGCCCCCAATTCATGGCTAAGTGGGAAAGCAGGTGGGACGTCCAAAACAACCAGGAGGTTGGCTTAGAAGCAGCCATCCTTTAAAGATAGCGTAACAGCTCACTGGTCTAATTAAGATATCCTGCGGCGAAGATGTAACGGGGCTCAAGCCATGAGCCGAAGCTTAGGATGTGCATAGCACATGGTAGCAGAGCGTAGTGTGACATAGTTCCATGCGTCCTTAGCCTCTTCGGAGGTGTTGGACGCAAGGAGCTTTCTGTGAAGCCGGCGCGTGAGCGATCCGGTGGAGAGATCACTAGCGAGAATGATGACATGAGTAGCGACAAAGAGTGTGAGAGACACTCTCGCCGAAAGTCCAAGGGTTCCTGCTTAAAGCTAATCTGAGCAGGGTAAGCCGACCCCTAAGGCGAGGCCGAAAGGCGTAGTCGATGGGAATCAGGTTAATATTCCTGAGCCAGTAGGACGTGACGGATCATGAAGGTTGTTCACCCTTATCGGATTGGGTGGGCCGCTGATTGGTTCCTGGAAATAGCCCTACATGAGATCGTACCCTAAACCGACACAGGTGGACTGGTAGAGAATACCAAGGCGCTTGAGAGAACGATGTTGAAGGAACTCGGCAAAATACCTCCGTAAGTTCGCGAGAAGGAGGCCCAGTTTCTACGCAAGTATTGGCTGGGGGCACAAACCAGGGGGTGGCGACTGTTTACTAAAAACACAGGGCTCTGCGAAGTCTAAAGACGACGTATAGGGTCTGACGCCTGCCCGGTGCCTGAAGGTTAAAAGGAGGGGTGCAAGCTCTGAATTGAAGCCCAGGTAAACGGCGGCCGTAACTATAACGGTCCTAAGGTAGCGAAATTCCTTGTCGGGTAAGTTCCGACCTGCACGAATGGCGTAACGACTTCCCCGCTGTCTCCAACATCGACTCAGCGAAATTGAATTACCTGTCAAGATGCAGGTTTCCCGCGGTTAGACGGAAAGACCCCGTGCACCTTTACTACAGCTTCGCACTGGCATCAGGATTGAGATGTGCAGGATAGGTGGTAGGCTTTGAACCAGGGACGCCAGTCTCTGTGGAGCCTCCCTTGAGATACCACCCTTCTTACTCTTGATGTCTAACCGCGGTCCGTTATCCGGATCCGGGACCCTGCGTGGCGGGTAGTTTGACTGGGGCGGTCGCCTCCTAAAGCGTAACGGAGGCGCGCGAAGGTTGGCTCAGAGCGGTCGGAAATCGCTCGTTGAGTGCAATGGCAGAAGCCAGCCTGACTGCAAGACTGACAAGTCGAGCAGAGTCGAAAGACGGCCATAGTGATCCGGTGGTCCCAAGTGGGAGGGCCATCGCTCAACGGATAAAAGGTACGCCGGGGATAACAGGCTGATACTGCCCAAGAGTCCATATCGACGGCAGTGTTTGGCACCTCGATGTCGGCTCATCTCATCCTGGGGCTGGAGCAGGTCCCAAGGGTACGGCTGTTCGCCGTTTAAAGAGGTACGTGAGCTGGGTTTAGAACGTCGTGAGACAGTTCGGTCCCTATCTGCCGTGGGTGTAGGATACTTGAGAGGAGTTGCCCCTAGTACGAGAGGACCGGGGTGAACGATCCACTGGTGGACCTGTTGTTGCGCCAGCAGCAGTGCAGGGTAGCTATGATCGGACAGGATAACCGCTGAAGGCATCTAAGCGGGAAGCCCCCCTCAAAACAAGGTATCCCTGAGGGCCGTGGTAGACCACCACGTCGATAGGCCAGAGATGTAAGCGCGGCAACGCGTTCAGTTGACTGGTACTAATTGCCCGATAGGCTTGATTTGATCCAGTAAAAGCCAGACAGCTTTTACCGAACAATCAAAAGCATACACACCAATATGTCTGATAAACTCAGACAAGCGTACTGACTTGGAATTTACAGGGTTTTTCTTGGTCTGGTGATCATAGCGAGAGCAAAACACCCGGATCCATTCCGAACCCGGCCGTTAAGTGCCTTTGCGCCAATGGTACTGCGTCTCAAGACGTGGGAGAGTAGGTCATCGCCAGACCTAGTAAAACCCTGTAACGTATCTCTCTAACGATGCACCAAACCCTGTCGCGGGATGGAGCAGCCCGGTAGCTCGTCAGGCTCATAACCTGAAGGTCGCAGGTTCAAATCCTGCTCCCGCAACCA
>NZ_AQQP01000054.1 GCF_002210165.1 Phaeobacter sp. 22II1-1F12B
CTGCAGACCATTCCGCGCGGAGCAAAAAGACCGGCGCCTGCCCCTCTCCGCTGCGCCTTCGGTGTGGCCAGTCCGTGGCCACCGGCAAGGTGACCATCATTGCAAAACAAACAAGGAGAAGAGTAATGACTACGAACTGCATCAAATTCACCAGCGCCGACATCGAAATAGCCAAGGGCACAGGCTCCATCTCGGCCCTGACCTTCGACCTCGACATCACGGTCGAACCCGTCGCAAGCGCCAACCCGATCGCACCCACGCACCGCGTCCTCGGACGCTCCCCGCGCGGTAAACTGGTCGAGTGCGGCAGCATCTGGAAGAAGCGGAACAAGGAGACCGGCGCCGACTACTACACGCTGACCATCCGCGATCACGGGTTCAACGCCAGCCTCGGTAAGGCCGCGAACCAGGACGATCTGTCCCTGCGGGCCGTCATCCCCTGGGGCCCGAAAGACGCCTGAGCCAACGACCAGACCACTTCGGCGGTCTGGCCGCACCAGGCTTCAAGTTTTTTGCACGCGTGCAAAATCACCTCGGCGGTTCGGGTTGCTGTCCGTATTCCCACTCGGTGTAGCCCATATTGTGCGCCGGAAATCCAGTAGGCGTACAATATCTGTACATATCCTCGAAAATCGTGCTATTTACATCTCGGAGCGATTCCGTGAGAGAGTCGAAAAGAGAGCGGTGTAATGGGCGGCAGTATAGAACAGTTCCTTCAAGAGCTCGAGCGGGGCCTTGGCCGGACAATGGTATCGGTCAACAAGGAGTTGACGATGCGTGAGCGCATCAAGCGTTCTTGGTCGATGCGCCAATGTGCTCGCTTTCTGAATATTAGCCATCAGCATCTGACGAAATTTGCTAAGGACAATGAGGATTTTCCGGCTGGCAAGCATGTTGGACGCGAGCGTGTTTTTACCCTAACGGAGCTGATGCACATCCGTGCCTTGATGGCTGCCTCAGCAAAGCGGCCGGAGCATTTTCTTGCTTGGCGCAAGCCCGACGATCCTTTGCCCGTCATCTCATTTGCAAGTCAGAAAGGTGGCACTGCGAAGTCGCTGAGTGCCGCGCACTTCGCTCAGTATCTAAGTCTTCACTACGGTATGCGAGTCGGCGTCATGGACGCTGATCCCCAGAGCACGATCACCCTCTACTTTGTTGGCGGCGAAGAAATGCCCACTTTGCCCAATGACGAAACTCCGACGATGGTTGACTTCGCAGGGCTGTTTCAAACGGACGAGGCCATCCCTTACACTGACTATGATGCGGAGACGCTTAACGGGTTCTTCAAGAAAACCTCCTGGCCGGGCGTGAGGCTAGTACCTGCGCATGGCGAGACCTCCGAAGGCGAAATTCAGATTGCGAGGTTGCTGCGTGCGGGCACCCCGGAGAAGCGGTTCTACCGGTTCCTGAGAGACTCCATCGATCGGTGGAGAGAAGGGCATCCACCGGTCACTCGTCCAAATGAACTTGTGAGCAATGGCCGGGTCGATCAAGCAAAGCTTGAAAGTGCCCTGAACGAGACTTTGGACTGCATCATTATCGACTATCAGCCTGCGTTGACACTATTCCAGCTGAACAATGTGATGGCGTCTACTTCGCTGATTATACCGCAGACGATGAAGGGGTTCGACATCGCGACCTTGTCCACCTTTGTTACTGGTCTCCTCACCATGCTGCGCCACATTTTCGCGACTGATCGGATCGATATGGGCGGTGCGGCGCATATGCTGTTGCCCACGATCGTGCAGAGAACAAATGAGCAAGATCTCACTCAAGTCGGCAACCTGCTCGAAAACTGCCCCGATGAGGTGCTACCGGTATTCTATCTTCGATCCGATGCCATTTCGAACGCGTCGGACGTTTATCAGTCCGTCTATGAGTACGACCCAGATACGCCAGGCAAGCGAAAAGGCATCAACAGGTTCATCGAGAATGCCGACGCAGTAAATGACGCCATCGTCTCGCGCCTCTGGCCTGGTCTTGAGCGTGGCTATGCAGAGGATTGGATGCAGAACTTCTACAATTTCGAGGAGGAAGCCGTATGAAGCGAACATTGAGCAGCTCGGTCCTCAAGAAGAAGTCCGCGCGCCCAGATGAGGATATCTCTGCGGCTCCTGGGTCTGCTGCAAGCGAACAGGTCCCCGAGGACGAGGCGAAACTGGTTGGTGGGGTTAAACCAAGACTGGGCGGCTCTGGCAGTGCCTGGAAGGCCGGAGCGCTGTCGGACGCGAGCCAAATGCTCCAAGTGGAGCGTGCACAGGTCGTGGAGCGCATTCTCGCAGGTCGCCATGAATTGCAGATTGATCCGTCTCAGATCGTGGACGTGATCGGATCGGACCGGCGCGAAGATTGGCGCGACCAAGAGGCTTTCGAGAAGCTCAAAGAGAGTATCGAAAAAAATGGTCAAGATACGCCCATTCATGTTTGGCCAGCGGATCCTGACTGGCGACCGGATGAGCGTGAGCCCGAGAACGTTGAAGGTGTGACATTCCAGTTGATCGTGGGTCGGCGACGCCATGCGATCCTTGAAGCCTTGCGATTGCCTGTTCGAGCCATTTTGGTTCCGCAATCGCATCGTGGTTCCCGTGAAGAGCAATTCGAAATGCTATTCATGCGCTTCCGGGAGAATGAGGAACGTGAAAACCTGAGCGCTTTCGAGCGACTGGTTTCTATAGGGGAAATGTTCGAGGGGCTACAAGAAGCCACACCTGACGCGAAGATTACTGCAACCGAGTTCGCCAAGCGTGTGGGCGTCCATAATAGCGCGGTATCGCGTGGCCGAGCTGCCTATGAGGCTAGAGATGAGATTTTGCACGCGTGCAAAGATGTTTACGAGCTCAGCCACCGTGACCTCGAAAAGGTTCTTGGCAACCTGTCTGGCAAGCCGTCCAAGCCTGCAAAAAAGAAATCGCAGAGCCCCAGAAAACTCACGGTACAGCGAAAGATCGGTTCGCGGAAATTGAGTGTTAGCGGGCAGGGAGGGAAACTCTCGGTCGCTGCCACAGGGCTAACATTGGACGAGAACATTCTCAAAGGTTTGAGCGATGTCATCGCTGAGTATTTGGAGAACCACGGATCGAAGTAAGAGGCAGGAGCCGCGGAGACGGTGGTCTTCGATCCAAACGAGGTAAGAAACAGGAGCGGATATGCTTTGAGATAACGGCAAAAGAAAAGCCCCCAAGCTGAGGGCCTGAGAGCTTATCAAGATTAGTTTGGTCGCTATCAAGATAGTTCTCCGGCGAATCACTGTCAACAGCAACGCTCCTGAGCGAACGGGATTCTTTTGTCCTCCATCAAGCAGAGGAGGTGAGAAACAGGCATGAAACATACAGGTTGGCGCAAGCCGACACCGGGTCTTGGCATCGCAGAGCAGTTTGCCCAAGCCGGTGAACAGGTAGCTGTACCCAAAACGCGGGCCTTCGTGGCCGTGAAGCGGGTGGGAGCCTACATTGGCCTCAAGGCCGGAGATATGATGCTCCTCGACACGCTCGGGGCGTTTACAAAGGCCCAGGACTGGGAGGAGGGGCAACGCCCGATCGTCTGGGCGTCAAACGCCTATCTGATGGAGCAGACGGGCTTCTCGCTCTCCGCGCTCAAGCGCCATGCACGGCGCCTGGCCGAGATCGGCGTGATTTCCTTCCAGGACAGCCCCAACGGCAAGCGTTGGGGCCGCAGGGACGCCGAGGGGCGCATCGTCGAGGCCTACGGCTTCGATCTGTCACCGCTTTCGGCCCGAGTCGAGGAGTTCGAGGAGCTCCATGCCGATTTGCAGGCCGAGCGCGAGCTCTGTCAGCGCCTGAAACGCCAGATCACGGTGGCACGCCGGATGATCCGTGCGCGGATTGAGGCGGCCGTCAGCAGCGCGCTGAGCGGGCCCTGGACCCAGTTCACCGGTCTCTTCGAGGAGCTTCTGGACCGGCTTCCGCGGCGCCATGAAGCGTCCGAGCAGCTTGCTCGGCTGCTGACGTGGTTCAGGGAACTCCAGCAGCGTGTCGAGGCTGCCTATCTCAAGGCGACGGAGGTTGTCCTGCCTGTGGAAAACACGCCGGAAACCAAGGAACAGGTTTCTACGAATACTCAAGAATTGAACCCCAAGGAGGTCATTTCTGACCCGCATATACAGATTACAAATCAACTTAACCCTGTAACCCGTAATTCCTCAGAAAATGAGGAAGTCGCGGCCGTCGTGCCCAATGCTCAACCCGAAGATCAGGTCGATCGGGAGCTGGAAGACTGGGTTGCCGAGGTGCGCAAGAAGCGCGCTGCGCTGGATCTGCCTACCATCATGCAAGCCTGTCCGGAATTCGCGTCCTGGGCGCGCAATATGGGTGGGTTCCTGAAGGATTGGGGCGATCTGCATCGGGTTGCAGGTCAACTCAGGCCGATGATTGGCGTGTCCGAACATGCTTGGAATGTGGCGCAGGATCGGCTGGGCAAACAGGTGGCGACGGCGGCGCTGGCGTTGGTCTTCGAGAAGCATTGTGCCGGCGAAGTTTCCTCGCCGGGCGGCTATCTGCGCGGCATGGTGGAGAAGGCCGGGGCAGGGGAACTGCACCTCGAGCGCAGCTTCTATGGCAGGCTCAGCGGGCAGGCGGCGTGATACAGCATTTCCAGTTTTTATTATCAGTGAAGATCGGTTTTTCGCGTTTGAGCCGTAGGCGAGAGGCAGCGAAAACCGATGCATCTGGAACTGGAAATGCTCTTGGGCCGGGGATTAGAGACCGGCGGCCGTGGTCAGGTTCACCCGGAACCTGTCGCGCCGGCGTTGGTAGCGGCGCGTCATTTCGGCCGAGGTGTGCCCCAACTGCTTCTGGACATAGCGCTCGTCGACTTCAGCTGAACTGGCAAGACCGGCACGCAGGGAGTGGCCGGAAAACATCGCAAGCCGCTCCTTCTCGGGGAGTTCGGACCGGATACCAGCGTCTAGTACAGTGCGCTTGATCAGCCTGGCGACATGCTTGTCATTCAACCGCTTTTCCCGCGCGCGCTTGCCATCCCGCGAGATCCCGACAAACACAGGTCCGAAGTCGATTTTCGCGAAGTGCAACCATTGCTCAAGGGCGTGGACGGGGCAGCTCCGGTCCTTGGAACCGCGGCCAACCTCAACCTCGCGCCACCCGGTCTTCGCATCGAGGGTCAGGAGAGCGCGTTCTTCCATGATCTCGATCCAGCCGCCGGACTCCGGCGTGTCGTCCTTGTGAACGTCAAGGCTGACAATTTCCGAACGCCTGAGACCGCCAGCATAGCCGAGCAGTAGGATTGCCCGATCTCGGAGCCCGGGAAGATCGTAGGGCAGGGTGGCCACCATCGCGAGGATGTCCTCGGCCAAGATCGCTTCCTTCTGTACCGGCGGGCGTGCGTGCTTGCGCTTGATCCCGGCCAGCACCGTCGCGATGTGGCGGTTCTTGCGATCAAGGGTGAAACCCCGTTGCGCGTAATTCCAGGCGAGGCCTGACAGGCGGCGGTCTATGGTCGAAACCGAGAGCGGGCGGGATGCCGACTTCGATGGGGAGAGGCTCGACCAAGACGCAAGGTCGGCCAGATAAAGTCCGATCATTTCGGGCGAAGGGGGCAGGGGCTCTGCCCCTTTCATCCGGCACCAGCGGGCGAAGTGGGCCCAGTCCTTCGCATAGGCCTTCAGCGTGTTCTCAGAGGCCGCGGCGCGCGCATAGTCGCGGGCGGTGTCAACCAGCCGATCGAGCCTACCGGATCCGGCCACATGGGCGGGCAGGGCGATGGGTTCGCTTCTTTCCCGCTTCCTCTCGTCGAGTCTTTCATCTTCGGATAAAGCCGGCCTTGATGAGATCGATTTTCCGTCCGTTGGATTCATCTTGTCGGTCTGCCGGAGTTTTTGAGACTGCGGTCCATTTGTTTTCAATGACT
>NZ_AQQP01000055.1 GCF_002210165.1 Phaeobacter sp. 22II1-1F12B
TCGGCCAGCGCGATGATGTCGTCGGTCAGACGCTGCTCGTCGACCCGGCCCTGCGGCACCTTGCGCTGCGTAGACCGATGCTGTCCAAGCGTGCGACAGGCCCGACGTTCAGACATGCCAAGTTCCTGCCGAACACGGTCAATGCACTTGCGGCGACGCGAAGGGCTCAGAAGTTTCCCTTTGCAGCCTCGGTCAGGATGAGCTTGTCCAGCGTGAGATCAGAGACCGCCCGCCTGAGCCGTTGGTTCTCCTTCTCAAGCTCTTTCAGCCGAGCGAGCTGCGACCGCTGCATCCCGCCATAAAGCCTACGCCATCGATAAAATGTCTGCTGTGTCACGCCGATCTGACGCACCGCCTCGGCGATCGTCGCGCCTTGTCCCTGCAGAACTTCAACCTGCCGAAGCTTCGATACAATCTCTTCGGGCTTTTCTCGTTTCCCAGCCATCGCTGATCCTCCAATTTGCGGGACAAATCTATCCCAGTTGGTGGACCACTTTCAGGGGGCTACTCCACGCCCGTGCCGGATATCGGTGATTGCACGGGTCATCGAACCCGAAGAAATCGACGAGAAGGTGCCAGAGATGATCGCCGGGCGAACACGCGGACGCGACGTCGTTGCATTCTGCGGGGGCCGGGACTGGGATGGCGTCCTGATCTAACAAGATCGTTCTGAAATCCGTAAAGATGTCGGAACTTGACGCAGACGATTTCCTGTTCTGATAGAGTGCCTGGCGAGGGCCGTCTATAGTTGCGACCGTCCCAGTGGCATTGCCATTTGTGGTCCGCTCAGGCACGAAGGCACGGCGGTCACGTCTTGAATCTGGACTTCCGGAAAATCTCTAACAGGGTGGTTCAAACGGCGCTACCAGATCAGATCAAAACCTGCTTTTACACCAACAGTACTCTTCACAAAATCTAACACATTAACGAACCCACAAGTAGCGTTCTCCACGCCAGTCAACGTAGGTAAATGTGTAGCCGTTGCTTGTTTCAGTCGCAACCACGCGACCAAAAGTCCTCATTATCCAGTAGCCGACAAACGACAACTCTAATGAGCGATTTAATGCTTCCCGTTTCTGATCAGAACACAATGCTCATACCCCTACGTAAAGGAATGCTTGCACTGTAACACTCATTGAGCAAGTTTTTTTCCTGACCCTTTGACGGGCATCGTCAAGTTATTGGCGTGTCTGGCAGCGTAAGTCGGGGCGCTAAACCTCAAGCAGCCTGCAAGCCATGCGTGATGTCGTCCCAGATCCAGTGGGCATCGGCTCTGGTTTGGCGATAGGCAGCAGCTGAAAGTGTATGGCGGCGGGGACGGAAGATAGTTTGGACCTGATCATGAACGGAGAGAAATTGCTGAGCTTGTTTTGGCGATTTGAACCTTCCCATGATCTTTTCTCGCCTTCGGGTCGGCCTGTGTGATCCTTCGGATCGATTGTTGATGCCCTTGTGGCTGCGGTGTTCTATTCCCGAAGCGAGGCTTTTCAGGGCGGCCCCGTAGCTTCGGAGTTTGTCCGTGACAACAACTCGTGGTTGGCCAAACGCCTTGAACAGTTTGCGAAAGAACCGATTTGCGGCATGTTTATTGCGCCGAGACTGAACGAGGATGTCCAGCACGTCGCCATTGCTATCAACAGCGCGCCATAGCCAATACTTCTGCCCGTTCATTGGAAGGACAACTTCGTCCAGGTGCCATTTGTTCGCCACTTTAGGGCGGTCGCGGCGGATCACCCTGGCATATTTTGATCCAAATTTGGCAACCCAAGCGCGGATGGTCTCGTAGCTAACCACAATACCGCGTGTGGCAAGCAAGTCCTCAACATCTCATGGGGAACCGGTGATAGGCCCAGACGGCATATGCGATGATCTCAGCAGGAAAGCGATGGCCTGAAAAGGCCCCAGATTGCTTGGGTTTGGTCATGTCCCCGCGTACCGGCTATTGATATGCCCCGCAACTTGACGATGCCCGTGAAACAGGCGGCGGCGCTGAGGTTGATTTCATTCGCGGCCAGCGCGTCGATCACGGCTTCCGGCAGACCGGCCAGCGCGAGGCGGCGGTAGACGCTTTTTTCAGTCACGGCGAAGGCGCGGGCAATCGTTGCCGGGGTCGCGCCGTTCCGCTCCATCTTGCCATAGGCCCGGATTTCATCGGCGGGGTGAAGGTCACGGCGGGCAGCATTCTCGGCCACGGCCCACGCCTGTGCGGTGCTATCATCGGGCGCGAGGCGAACCGGAGGATTTGCCAGTTCAGGGCGCACCTGGGCCAGATCGGCGTGGCGTTCAGCCAGAAGTTGCAGCGCCCGCAGGCGGCGGCCACCAGCGACGATTTCGGCCCCACCGTTACCGTCCATGATCCCGGCAAGGTTCTGGATCAGGCCAGCGGTCCAGATGCTTTCGGCCAGTTCCTCGACCTCGGCGGCGGGCACGTTCTGGCGCGGGTTCATGGAGGAAAGCGACAGCTTCGACAGAGGGAAACGGGCCTCGTCGGCGGCAATGATGCTCTGTTTGGTCATTGGGATATTCCTTGAAGGATTTGGGGGACAAGGAGCCGGAGCGGAGCGCACCAAGCGCTCCGCTGTTGGCCTCAGTATTCGCTCGGAAAAAGCAGGGTCAGGACGCGGCGGGTGTTGGCATCGTCCAGCGGATCATCAGCGCCGTAGCAAAGGCTCTCGTCGTAAAGGTCGATCTTGAACCAGACGGTTTCGCCGCAGATCGTGACCGAGGCCATCGAATGATCACCGTGGGGATCAGTGTCCTCGGTGAAGTCCGAAAAGCCCGCAACGGCAAGCTGGGCAAGGGTGACAAACTCCGGCCCCTTGGCGGCGACCCCTTGGGTGCAGACCACACGACCTTGATAGACGGGATGGCCGCCGGAAATCATCGCCTCGCGAAAGGCGTCATTCGCCTTGGCAATCTGCTGCGCTTGAACCGCAAGGTCGATGACGCTCGTCGCGCCGCAAGCGGGGCAATTGTCGGGGATAACATCGTCGATTTCCTCGACATCGCGGCAGGCGGTGCATTGGTAATAAGCCATTATGGCCCTCCTTTGTGGTGACGCCCTTCCGGTCTTGGTGCCGAAAATTGGGGCGGGGTTTCTGGCGAGGCCCGCTGCAAGCGGCCCTCTCCTGAAAGCCTGCCTCCCGGCGAGCGGCCTTGCGTGGGGGAACCGGCGGTTCCCTAGACGTGCGCGACTTGGCGCAGCTCAAGCATGCAGGGACTTTTGTTGTCAGTCACAATCCCCCTGCCACGTGATCGTGCAGGAATCCTCGGGTACACATGCGTTGACATTCAGCCGGACCGAACATACTATCCCCCCAACAACACCCCCCAGGCGACCGGTCGAAAGGCCGAGCTCAATACCGGGGGGTTACTTATTTTTAGGGGTCTGCTCAGTACTTTGAAGTTCACCAAGAAGCCTTCAAGCATCGAGCAACAACTACAGCTCCTCATCCAGCGTGGCATGGATGTCGGTGACCACGCCACTGCAATGAAGTGGCTTGAGACAGTAGGATATTACAGGCTGAGCGCCTACTGGCTCCCCTTTGAAAGACCTCCCGAAAACGGCAACGCGCGCAGCAAGATCTTCGAAAGCGGCGCAACCCTCAGTGCAGTCACCGATCTGTATGTCTTCGACCGAAGGCTGCGCGTTCTGGTACTGGAGGCAATCGAACGTGTTGAAGTGCATGTGAGATCGCGCTGGACCTACCATATGGCACATGCCCACGGTGCCCATGCTCATCTGGATCACCGCCTGTTTTCTGGCTTCTTGAACCATGCCGAACAGCTCGTCCGTCTCGCTCGGGCCGTAGATAAATCCGAAGAAACCTTCATTTTGTACCACAAAGGCAAGTACACGGACCCCTATTCCCCGCCCCTGTGGTCGGCAACTGAACTGATGACGCTTGGCGAACTCTCGAAGTGGTTCCAGGCAACAAAAGACAATAAAATCAAATCACAGGTGGGACGTGACCTGGGCTTCCCAACCAAAGAGATCGTAGAGGGCACTCTACAGGTGTTGGCGTTGACCAGAAACATCTGCGCACATCACGGACGGCTGTGGAACCGCAGGACCGTCAAACGACTACCCAAGATCAAACGCTTCAAAAACGACTTGGTGCTGGTGACCGAAGGCCAGCAAGAAGAGAACGACAATCGGCTCTATAACATATTGGTTGTTCTGCTTCACATGATGGACAAGCAGGCAACGGACAGCACTTGGCGAGATCGGCTGAGGAATCTGATCGAAGCACAATCTGATTCCGACCGATCGAAAATGGGTTTCCCAACCGACTGGCGTACACGACCGGTCTGGACCCCATAAACGGCAACAACCCAAATGCCCGCCCCAAAGGGGCGAGCGTCAAATCTCTTCCAGAAATAGGGCAACTTCCTCTTCAGCTGGAGACGAGGCTGGCCTTCTCCGGGTCATACCGAAACTTGGTAATCGTGCCGTCCTTGATCTTCTGGACCGCCTCGTCGATGACGAACAGCGGCACTAGGAACCACTCTCGGGGCGTCACTGGACGGCCGAACCGATCCGGAATTTCGATGTCGAGCTGTGCAGTCCCGAAAATCCGGTGGATCAGGTTTTCAAGCCGAGTCTGGTTGATGTTGTAGAGCTCATAGGTCGCCACGACCTCGACCGGCGCCATCAGGAAGGTCGGTTGAAGATGCGCGCCGGCAATCCTCTTCTCGACACCCAATGTGGTCACGCCAATCTTGTGCACGAGGTCCCTGTTCTCAGACACCATTGGATGATCCGACTTGCTGCGCAGGACATAGATCGTGCCGGTGGTGCTATCGCCCTCTTCGGGTGCGTCCGCGAACAACGGCCCCGCGACGGGGCTTTGATGATGTGACCGCCCCCCGACGGCATCTCTGTGTCAAGGTGGGTCTGCGATGATCCACAAAGGAGGACGGTCATGTCGGAGATTATCACGGTCGGGCTCGATCTGGCGAAGAATGTGTTCCAGGTGCATGGGGCGGACGCCGCAGGCGGTGCGGTGCTACGGAAGAAGCTGCGGCGCACGCAGGTGCTGGGGTTCTTTGAGGCTTTGCCGCCTTGCGTCGTGGCGATGGAAGCCTGTGGTGGTGCACATTACTGGGGTCGAGAGATTGGCAAGCTTGGACATGAGGTCCGGCTGATCCCTCCGGCCTACGTGAAGCCCTTCGTCAAACGGCAGAAGAATGACGCCGCCGACGCCGAGGCGATTTGCGAAGCTGCACAGCGTCCGACGATGCGCTTCGTGTCGGTGAAGAGCGAAGAGACCCAAGGGGCGGCGATGGTGTTCCGCGTGCGCGAGGGGAGTGGGCAAAACCTGGGGGTCAGGCAGCTGCTCTTTGGTATGCGCTGGTCAATCTTCCGTCGAGAACGGCGGCCCGCACGATGGCAACGTGATGGGCGCCTTTGGGTGACCATCTCATGCGTCGACGTTTGCCCATACGTGTGTTTCCGATGTCGTCCACGCAGCCTTCTGCTCGGGACGAAGAGATTGGAAGACCATTGCGATATCGCCGCCCATAGTCGGTGAGGCTATCCATATTGTTTGCCAGATAGGTGTAGAGTTCCCGGCAACGCGCCTGTACACGCGCCGCCGCGCCGCGCACTTCAGGATCATCTTTCCAAAGCCGCTCGCAATCGGCCATCAGCCAATGAAGGCTCGTGGTGCCCACTCGAACCTTACCATGCCACAGATACCATCGTAATCGCTCTGCGGGTGTCTGACGTCAGCACCTGTGGGACAGATTTGATGATTTGAACAACGGA
>NZ_AQQP01000056.1 GCF_002210165.1 Phaeobacter sp. 22II1-1F12B
ACGGGCTACGAAATTCTCCTCCGCATTATGCCCTCCTCGCGATAATTACGGTAATGACGAGCTCGTCATTACCGCAGCCAGCTCTGGATATAGGCTGCGTGATCTTCTCCCGGCTCGGGGGTTAAGGTGAGATCGGCGCACAAGAACGCTGCGCCAAGTTCAGCAACCAGCTCTTCGCGGGCATAGCCTTCATCGCCCCATTTCTTGCGGCCAAAGTCGCGATCAAGGCGGCTCTTGTGTTTCGTCCAGTGGGTTAGTTCGTGGGCAAGCGTGGCATAGTAGCTCTCGGGGCTGCGGAACGTCTCGAAGGCTGGCAACTGCACATGATCGCTGCCGCCAGCGTAGTGGGCAGAATTCCCTCCATGACGAATGTCGGCACCAGTGGCGGCGAAAAACTCCTCTGCATGCTCGATGCGCTCGGCGGGATCAATGATAGGTTCTGGCTTCGCGTAGTAGTGATCGGGCAAGCCTTCGATCCGCTCGACGTTGAAAACGCTATAGCCTTTCATGAAAGGGATTTTGCGCTCTTCCTCGCTGCCGTCGTCCTGCTCTTCGGTTTTCGTGATGGTGTTCGCATAGACCACCAAATTTCCGCGCTCGCCCTTTTTGACGTTTGCGCCCAGCTCTTTGGCCTGTTTGAAAGTCATCCAGTACGGGGAGAGATAACCCGCCTCAACGCTCGCGCCCCAGAGCATCAGCACATTGATTCCGTTGTAGGGCATGCCGTTGTGCCGCAGTGGCTTGGTGATCTTGCCTTCAAGGTTTCCAGCGTTCCAAGGCTTCAGCCAAGAAAGCTCACCTTTCTCCAGATCGGCAATAATCTTGTCTGTCACTTTCTGATAAACGTCATGTTTCATTGGCTTTTTCTCCTTCTGAAGCCGGTTGCGCATGCAACCGGACTAGGCACGCGCCAATGAGCGGGGGGAGACCGTCAGGACCGTAGGCAGCGGAGGGGGATCACCCGTCCTGCACAAGCAAAGCGCGGAAGGATGGGGAGACCGCTGACTGCGCCCGCAGCAAATGCGTAGGGCTTGGTCTTGACGGAGGACGGGGTCGCAGACCCCATACAGAAGAAGAGAACTTCAGCCCGTTAGGGCTGGCAGAAGACGCGCAAGGGATGGAAGCCGAATGGCCGAGACCGGCATCGGCGGGCTCGGTTCACGACAGCCCGACCTGAAAGGGCGCACAAAAAAGCAGCTTCCTTCTTGGCCTTGCTTCATCAACCTGCTACGATTTTTCCATGGATTTTCAAGTAATTCCCTATCGCGGCCGCTTACCAGAAGATGAATACGACAAAGTATTTCTTCTGACTGACGGTTGGGATGATTGGTTCAAATATAGCACCATGTACGTGGTATTCTATTTTGATGGTGATGGCGAAAAGCATCGAATTGGTGAAGTAAAGATTGGACAGTTCGATATGGCGGCGGACCAGCGCCGCCCGACCATCCCCGATGAGTTTAATGAGCTCGATGATGTGTTTTTTTCTTTGGGTCAGGATGATGAGTATTATCAGAAGCTAAATGATCTGGGTGCGGAGTTTAGAGATACCTACCTCACCGCGATGCGCGATGTCGCCAGAGATGCTGAGCTGTTTGAGCGTGCGTTAGAAGAAGATGTCACTGGTGTTTCACTTCTGAGGTCTGTTTCGGACAGCTCTGTCAGAATCCAATATCGGAGGATGGCACAAGGCGGCGCGCGGTTGACAGAGTATGCTTTTTCTTACACTCCACCTCCCTGGGGACGTGGAAACCAGCCGCCGACATTTACGTTCGAAGTTCATCCGGAGTCGTATCCGCCAACAAATGTTCACGTCCTCATCGGACGGAACAACGTGGGCAAAACCTACACAGTGGAACAATTGACAAACGCCCTAGTGCGTCCAGATGAAGGTAATTTTGGAGGCTTCAATTGGGAAGACATTGATGAACTTGGTCTCGATGAATCTGAGAACTTCACAAATATCATTGCTGTTACATTCAGTGCCTTTGATCCGTTTGAGCCGCTTCCCAATCGCGAAAACAAGCTCTCAAGCGTTCGATATCAATACATTGGCCTAAAACATATCGGCAAAGCTGAAGATGGAAAAGTAAAGCCACCCAAGTCCACTGATGACCTAGCGGCAGACTTTGGAAAATCAGTTCAGCTAATTGTTACGCAAACGGCCAAACGTGATCGATGGCGGCGCGCTCTCTCCCTGTTGGAATCCGATCCCATATTTAAGCAAGCCGAAATTTGGCAACTAATCGAGCAATTCGATGAGCTTAATGCCGAACTTGAAAAGAGAGAAGTTTTTGATCAACTGAGAGCTGCCGCTCGCAAGCTCTATTCGAAGCTTAGTTCAGGCCATAAAATCGTCGTGCTCACGATCACGCGCCTTGTTGAGACGGTGGAAGAACGATCGTTGGTCTTGATTGATGAGCCTGAAGCTCACCTGCATCCGCCGCTTCTCTCAGCTTTTATCCGCTCCCTGTCCGATCTTCTAATAAACAGAAATGGCGTTGCGATCATAGCGACGCACTCTCCCGTGATCTTGCAGGAAGTGCCTAGCACTTGCGTATGGAAAATTTGGCGCAGCGGTCGGGAAAAGCGCATAGAGCGTCCTGTCTTAGAGACTTTTGGCGAAAATGTAGGGACACTGACGCAAGCGATTTTCGGCCTGGAGGTGACCAACTCGGGCTTTCACAAAATGCTGAGCGACGCCGTCGAAGAAGGCCTGACTTATGACGGCGTTCTAGAAAGGTTTGACGGGCAACTGGGCGATGAAGCGAGAGGTATCGTTCGCTCACTCATTGCAGCTCGGCAATTGGAAGACTGAGCCATGTGGACGATACCGAAACCAGAACTCACCGCACGAGATACGTTCGACATCTGCATCGAAGGGATCAGTGAAGATGCTAAGAAGCTGCGACTAGAAGGCATACGCGATCTAATTGAAAACGCGGAACAAGCGTTCGATCAGAGAGCTGCAACCACTGAGCTCCACCTTATCGCCGAAGCAAACGAAATAGCTGGTGCGAATGGTAATGTATCGGCCAAGGAGATGGAGCAGCTCTATGACCGCCATATGGCGCGTCAGAAGAGTCGTGGGCGCGAAACCTATGACAAGATTATGATGGCCGCAGAGCATGGCCAGTGTCCTTTTTGCGGCCACCTACCTGTTTCAACTCTAGACCATTCTCTCCCAAAATCCCGTCATCCAGCTTTGGCAGTCACCCCATTCAACTTGATACCGTGTTGCAAGGACTGCAATCACAACAAGGGGACGCTAGGGCCAAACTCACAAGAAACTCAGTTTCTTAATGCGTATTACGACGACGTCACAGCGGATCGCTGGCTTTACGCTGAGATCGTTGAAGGATCGCCACCAGGAGCGATCTTCAATGTTGAAGCGCCGGCTCACTGGAATGCTGCAATTGCTGCTAGGGTTCAACGGCAGTTTACGGCCCTAAAGCTGGGCAGGCTTTATGCGTCCCAAGCAGGTAGGCAGCTCCAGAACATTAAACGATCCCTCAACAACATTTATGAAGCGGCGGGCACGGACGCAGTACGCGAAGACCTAGAAGACCGAAGCGAGAGTTGCGCGGCGATCAGCGTGAACTCTTGGGAAGGCGCTTTGTATGAAGCAGCATCGCAAAGCGATTGGTATTGCGATGGAGGGTTTCGCGAGTAGCAATAAATTTTATTTGGATGTTATTCACGCTTATAGCTTGCTGGCAGATGGCTTGCGCGAACCATCAATAAAGTGAATCGGGGAAGTAGTCTCACCCCGTGCCGTGGCAGCATTCTTGATCGCAAGGAGGCGCTGATCCTTCTTCCCCATCTGCCCCACATCGACAATCACATAGAAGCCCGACCTAGTCTCCTCGGCGGATTTATAGGTCTCAAGTTGTTTGGTGTACCCATCAACAAGCTTCGGGTTCCGCGAGAGCTTTATTTCGACGACCACCCGACCGCTGAATCCAGCCGAAACCTTGAAATCGACAGGGCCGTTTCCAGTTTCGGCCTCTGGAGTAAGATCGAGATCGTTAGCTTTGCAGTATGAGTGCGCGACTGCAAAGAACAGCCGCTGAGCTGCAATCTCAGGTCGAGGCTGCCCTTGGTGGTAGAGCTCTTCCGAGAAACGCCTATCTTCAATCAAGAAACGAAACTGCTCGATGATCGCGCGAACAACAGTTTCAACTCCCGCGAGGTCCATTTTTGGCGGAGCTGTAATTTTCAGCGGCTCTTGCTCAGCAACGGCAGCTGCTATTTTGCGCCAGAAAACCTCACCAAGAGGATCGCCGTGCAAATCATAAGCCGTGGGACTGGCCCCCCGGAGCATCTCCATAAAGGTTTCGAACGAATTTTTGTCGGCGAGTGCCCATCGACGAATTTCCCCCTTGTCTTTTCTGCTCTTCACCCGCCACATCTTTGCAATCTGGACATTGACACGAGCACGTAGCTCGGCATTCTTTGATGCTGCGTCAGCCACATCTGACCAGTCGGTTGCAATTGGCAAGTCTCGAAGAATGTCGCTTGGGACGAGGATAACCGGCTCTGATTGGCCTACGTAAGGGTTGACCGCTAAGCTGGCAGAAAAACTCTGTCCATTCTTCAAGCTGAGCGTCATAGCCTGAACCGGAACGCCAAGGTCCGGAAGAATACGTTCGTTAAGCTTAATGAGATCACAAAGGATGACATTTGTTGTCATGTCACTGATACGATCAGGGCCGACACCATTCTCGAACAAAGCCATCGCAACAAAAAGATCTGGATCCTCTACACCAAGCTCAACAATTTGCCTCGCCGTTTCGATGTATTGACCCGTCATTTCCGTTCCAGAACCACTTCCTGAAACCGATTGTGATCCATATCCCAGGCACGTCCACGGAATTTCAGGGAATGTCAAAAGACGCGCCGCGCTCCTCCAGGCAACATCATGGGGTTTCTTAGTCTTCGCCAGGAACTTGATTATTGTCCCAAAGTGCTTCTCGTAAGTAGCCCGTGCACCTGTAGAAATTTCTGGATGGCTCGATCCGTCGAGGAGTAGCGGATCAATAAACAGCTTAGTGTCGGCGTTCATCGTAGGGTCGAGAATCCCTCGGTCGTCAAGCCCTTTGGGATCAATCCCATAATGCTCCGAAAACCTGATCGGGTTGCTTATTTTCCCCATTATGAGGGCCGCCTGACAAGTTTTGCCTTCTGCGGATCATATACAAACCCCGAAATCGTTCCGTCCTTGATCCGCTCGACGGCCTCCTTGATCGCGAACAAGGGCACGAGAAACCACTCGCGGGGAACAACCGGCCGCCCAAACCTGTCCATGATCTCGATCTCAAGTCTGGCAGGCTCGAAGATGCGGTGGATCAAGTTTTCCAGCTTGGTCCGGTTGATGTTGTAGAGCTCATAGGTCGCCACGATCTCGACATTGGCCATCAAGAATGTCGGCTGGAGCTGCGCGCCCGCGATACGCTTCTCGACGCTCATGTTGGTCACGCCGATCTGTCCGTCGTCATATAAAATGGGACATCAGAGCGACTTAACCATTGGAGG
>NZ_AQQP01000057.1 GCF_002210165.1 Phaeobacter sp. 22II1-1F12B
TCGATGTCACTCCTCCCACATGCCATGAAGGCTCCAAAAGCCCGTCTGCGTGTTGCGGTCCACAACCGCAAGCAGCGCGTCGAATGTCTCGCCCGGGTCGATGAAGCGGCTCACTCCGGCTGCCTGCAGCACGCAGAGCGTCTCCCAGTTTCTCCCGATCTGCCACCAATCGAATTCCGACAGGTCAAGGAGGGTGTCGGAATAACCGCTCAGGCCGCCTCCAATCCATTCACGAGAGGGAACGTCGGGACCTTCCAACTCTTTGATCAGCTCTCTGTCGAAAGAAAGGTCCGCTCCGGGCGGAAGCATTCGCGTGACAAACATCAAGCGCTCAAAGCGCCTATCCAGCGCTCCCTGTGTGTGTCTATAAGACGGACGCACGTGCCCAGCTTGGACTTGGGCCGGGCAGCTTTCCGCATCCACAATACCACCAGTTCCGGTGTCGCAGAAGCAGTCGTTTACGAGGCCCCAAGACGCGCCGGTCACGTCCTCTAGGACCATCGCCATCTTCCCCATCTTTTCGCAAATCGGGCACGCGACGCTGACTGCAACCGCAGCGTCCCCGGTCCAGATGGCCGGCGCGATCGGGGCCGGTTGGTGAACATAGTAGGGTCGCAGACAGGCCTTCAGTTCTGCCTTGAAGTCGCTTTCCTTGATGGTCATGGGTTCGGTCTCCTTTGAAGTTGTTAAGCAGGCACCACGGTTTGGCCGTGGCCTGCAGAGGACATTGGATCGGCAACGGCTGCGCGGAAACGATGCGGGCGAGTTTCTGTGACTGCCGAGGGCGGTATGGCCTCGAAATGGCCTCAATAACCCCGGACTTTTGGCACAGCCGCGAAGGCAAATGTGGGTTCAAAATACTTGGAAGAGGAGCAGAAACATGGCCGATGACACGAAGTTCGCGCCGAGCCGAAATAGAGCTCAGCTGCGCGATGATGTGGTTTGGGTGGCGACCGTGGCCACTGGCGGTCTCCGGAAATCGATGGCAAAGACCGGGGTTCGCCAGATCAAGGACTTCGTGAACAGCATGGTGGCCGCGGGCGTTCTTCTGGAGAAAAGCTACGGTGACGTGACCGGAGGAACTTTCGCGGAACATTTCCAAACCTGCGCAGCCGAGGCGCGTAGACACGTCATGTCAGGCAAGTTCGCGGAGGATATCGAAGTCATCAAGGAACATCATATCGGCATCGCGCACCAGTCACCGCTTGAGATGCTGGTGACGACCGGTCTGTCCGTCAAGACCACGGTCAAGATCCTGGCGCGGGAAAAGCGTTTCAGCAGCAGCGAAGCGCTGCAATTCGTGTGCATCGCAATTGTCGCGGCCCAGATGGCAGAAAGGGAGATGAGCGAGGACGAGGTTCCGATCCTTGTAGAAGCCATTAAGCGGAAGGCCAGGATTTGGGAGGAGGTGGTATCGTCGGCGGGTGACCAACTTGGGCCGGACGACGACTGGGACGACTGACCCTTCGTCAGGCGCGGCGTCCGTATGCGATACCTATGCGGCCTGAATTCATCCGCGTCTGTCGGAACATCCGACCCTTTTGCAGAAGGGTCGGATGGCGTCGAGCCTACGGCAAACCTGGCGCGGAAAATAAGCGAGTGCTTCGACCGCGAGAACAGACCTTCGTGATCAGTGCGGTCCGCCGCACAGGCCGATGTGCGAATTCCCGCAAACGTGTCGGTTTCGCCGCAGGCCGCACAAAGGTCCCCCGACATACATCGGGGATATGTTGGCGGACCGTTTTGCGAAATCTGAAAAATCCCCGCAAACCTGTGCGTTTCAAGGCACCGGAAGGCGGGACGGCAAAGCGACCATGCCGTCTCAGGTCTCAAAATACTCCATGATCTCGTGGTAGAAACCGGCATGCACGTTGTCGCGAAAGACCTCCTCCCCCTCCCATTCAAAAACGATGTCCAGTTGCCGGCCGTTCTCGAAATAGATGCAAGGAGTATCGTCATTCGGTGACGTCATATAGAGGCGGTCACCGATGGCACCCCGCGCCGAAAGATTCTCATCGAACATCCAGTCCGCAAGGGTTGCGAACGAGTCGAGTTCCGAAGCCACGCGCGTCTGCATGTGTTCCCAGACTGATCCGAACGCCCAACTCGCCGCTGCTTCGAAATCTGCCATTTCTGCCTCCATAAGTTGTATTTTGGTGGCGCGTGTATCGGATGACGCTTCGGAAGAAAACCACGGATCGAAGAGCGACGCGGAAAGTTCAACCCGGGTCAATTATGCCGGGCACTCGGCAAAAACAGCCCGATCGGCGGCCCTGGCGCGGTCTCGCGCCCGTAAACCAGGGCCGCCTCACCGTGCGTCGAATTCCACCCGGGTGGTACGCCAATGATCCTCGCGTTCTTGCGTCGAGCGATTGTCCTGATTCTGGATGCATTCGGCCGCCCACATTTTCTTTGCAGGCCGTCGGAGCCGTATCAAGCCAACCTGCTTGAGGGCCCGCGCGAGCGCGCTAGGCTTGACCGGCAGCTTTCGAAAGCCTTCGCCGCACTACCCCGTGGCACGCCGCTCGTCTGCTACTGGCGTCTCGGCGATGACTTCTTGGATTAAAGCCGGCGCGACAAGCGCTGGCGCGGCTTGCGGTACGATTCTCCGGCGGCAATGGAACCTTGCTGACTCCTGCTCAAAACGGAAATCAGCCGCGACTCCCGACTATTGACACTGGAGAGAGCGCGTAGCTTGTTGGGGGAGCTTCTTAGCCACCATCGGTGCTTGGAACTACTGGCGCGAGTTGAGGCACTGGATCCAAAACTCCGGACTGCGTTGACATAAAAGGGGTCTCCGGGCGCTCGTGGGAGCACAGGACTCAGGTCGGGCCGGCCGTGGGCCTTCCGACCCTTGACCGTGGTCTGTCTTTTCGGTGTGCCCCGGGCTGGAATAACCGGCCTAGGAAACACTTCTGCATTCGACAATCGTGCCGGGCCAACTATGCCTTCACAGGTTCTGACGGCATGATCTTGGTGCGTTCCGCCACGTTCGTGAGCCGAGAGACCTGCTGGCCTGACTTCACCGAAACCTTCGGCGGCAGGACCTGTTCTGGAGCCCAGGTTGCCGCCAAAACCATTGCGAACTGGGTAAGAAACGCTTCCGCTTCGCGCCTCGTCGCGAAGGGCTGACCTTCACCGCGGTCAAGGATCACTGGTTGGCCCTCGGGGGCCTCCCGGAGCAGAACGTCAGCATTCCATCCGCCCTCGACAGGGTAGAGTAGGGCAGCCGCGAGGTTGTCCAGGTTCCAATGGGGCAGTGCCTTTCGGACCGCCGAAGCCTCTTTGCATGCTCTGCCCGCCAGGATCCGCGCGGGATCCGCACGCGCCGCTTCGCGTCGCAGTCGGCGCAGTCGGTACCGGCCCTCGATCAGGCATTCGTCATCATAGAGTTTCATGGTCATTTGTCGTGTCTCGCTCCGGCATGGGGAGGCCGGGACGCGCAGCTGTGCAGCGCGACCGGTATCGGGTTCTCCCGGGGTTGGATTTTTGGATTGTTCCGGTGGGACTGGGCCGAGGCCCCAGTGGTCCGGAGAAGGTCCCCGGGGCTGATGGAGCTCTGGGGAGGGCTGTGTCAGTGCATCGTACATGGCTGCTGCTCCGGCTCCAGGTGGGACGCCGAGAGAACCATCGTCAGAATGAGACGACCGGCGGCCAGAGCCGCATCGCGTGAAGGAAGCGGCGCGGCTTCCGGCGTTCCCACCACATCCGGCATGCCCTGCGGCACACGGTCGAAAACCACGTCCGCCGTCCAGCCGGGTCCGTTCCGTCGAATGATGAAAGCTGCTAGGTTGGCCGAATGATGGGCGCTCCCCGGGTCGCTATCCGGACGGGGTGCAATTCCGGCTTTCGCCAGCCACTCCAGGTTCTCCCGGAGCTCGATTGCGCCGGCTGCCATCATCTCGGGTGTGTAGCGGTCAAATTTCACGTGTCTTTCCTTTGAATTGAGGTTTGTTGCGTTCGCGGTCGTCTTTCCTGCCGCACATGCGAGGCAGGAAAGGACGCCCGTAACGCTGTCGGTAGAGTTGGTTCGACTGGAGGAGTTCGGCGGTACCGCTGGAACTGACCGGCTTTTTTCAACCGGAATCGCCCGCACGGCTTGTGCTCTCGTCCGTCCGCACGAGAACGGCCGAGAGCACATTCGCGCGCGGCCTGCTCAATCGTTAGAGTATATGGTGAAGACGTTTCTGCTTTGCGGAGGCGAGGGCGGGAGTAGTCGGACCCGCGATTTATTCGTGGAGCGGGAGGCTTTTGTTGTTACGAATGAACACGCGGGTTCATGGCCAGGAACCCAAATCCACGACCCTCCCGGGCTCGACGAGGCTATCGATCTCACCTGATACGGCGTTGCGCGTGTTTCAAGGCCGTATTGAGAGCGAAATGATCGATCGGATGCGGTCCGCAAGTTCGGTCCGAGGTCGCAATACTGATAGGCCTTTTGAACGTCTTCCCGTGGATACCAGAGGAGCTCTTTAGCTTCTCGGGTTGCGGCAAGTTTTACGCCAGGGGATAATAAAACTTGTAGGCAGCTGTATCAGGCCGCCGGGTCGTCACGCGCGACCGGAAGTATTTCTCCGGTCGGGGGCTCTGGCGCCCTGCCGGTAACGACATCTCTGGCCGAGGCGTTCCAAAACCGCCGACAATACCAGTCAACAATTTCTCCTATGGTCGCGGGAAGTCGTTGCCTGTCAAGGATGTCTGCAAGCGTCTTGTCCGTCACCTTGATCAGGTAGGGATTCGCGAGCACGGCACGCGTCTTAGTTTCACCCTCTCGTGCGCGGTGTACAAGCGATTGCAGATATCCCAGACGTTGCGCCCTGGGCGTCGTGAAATATTCTGCGGACAGCCATCGTACGCGATCGAATAGTTCCATGTTCGATCTATACTTGGTCCGGCTGTTTGCGCTGTTGACGGGCACTTTGGCGCGCGTGCGATCTTGGCCGTCCCGGCTCCTGCAGCTAGACGTGCAGTACTTTCGATCCCGACGCGTGAGATCGAATTGAGAACCGCACCTCAGGCATCTTCTCGTCTTCAATTTTCCCAATCCCCGACTGAATTTCGAAGAGAGCTCAATCTATCCGGTCGGCAGCAATGTGGCGGTCAAACGGCGATTTCTGGGATCGTTTCACGGTATGATGAGATCGGTGTCTATGGGCCCGAAAGACCCATCGTTTTGGTACCTCATGGATTTATTAACATAATTTACATTATAAGGTTTTTTTGTTGTACGCGGGCACATTCTAAACTGGCTTGCGACAATTCCCCTATCTTGCTGGAAAGCA
>NZ_AQQP01000058.1 GCF_002210165.1 Phaeobacter sp. 22II1-1F12B
CTCCGTTGTTCAAATCATCAAATCTGTCCCACAGGTGCTGACGTCAGACAGGGTTGGGTTGGATCGCCTCCCTTGCTCCTACGCTCAGTATGAAGACGCGCGGCGCATCGACGAACGGCTTCAATCCGATCGATCATCTGCAAGCAACACTTGCAATGCGCGTTGCTCCTCCTCGGTCAATCCAGCCTGGTTTGCATAATCTTCGAATTCGATGGCCGGTTGCCCCTCAGGTTTGACATCAGATTTCATCGCAACGGCCTGCTGATCGCCAATTTGCATGCCGCTAATGACATCCTGCAGTCTCACATCCAACAGTTTCGCAAGCTTATTTAGGAGAGAAATCGGCATCGAACCGATATGGACTACACTTGCTTGCAACCCCATGAGGAAACTCCGCGGCAATCCCAACGACTTTGAGAGTTCACGAACGTCGGCGCCGTACAGTGCTTGCTCGACCTTCTGAACCCGCAAGACGCTGGTCGTCATAGCCTTGGTCTCAAGCGGAAGACTTGCCTCGACCGCTTCCATGTCGCTCATTGTCAGCTCGTGGAACAGATCCAGAAGTTCGTCTGCAAATTCAGGGTATTTTTTCAAATAGGTTTTTAGCACGGCAAGCGACATTTCAGGCTCAATCGTGAAGTCGCTGAGGACATCTTCTCTATTGGTCATCATTGTCCTCCAGTTTGAGTGCACGTCTGATCTTTTCAAACGCACGATCACGCCTATTTCGTACGGTTTTTTCGACGCAGCCGAGCAGCTGGGTCATTGAAGGCTCACCGTCTTTGTTTGTCTCAATGGGAATCTCTGCGAGCATCAAATCGATCACCTTTCGTTCTTCCTCGGGTAAGGCGTCAATCGCGCGACGTATGCGAAACCGGTAATCAAAATCTTCTTCTTTTGTCAGGCCTGACTTTTTGTATCGCTCAAGCGCCTCTTCGACTTCCTCGCGGATGTCCTCACTGCCATCGTGGTGCACAACGGATTCGGTGGCATTTTCCCGACCACTTACCTGCCGGAATTTGTCTATGCGGACGGAGCGAACGGCCCGGTCAAAAAACACCTCATATGCGTCAAGCTGTTCTACGTAGCCTCGCCGGTCCTCAAACATGAGCTCTGTCACACGTTCTATTGTTTTATCGCGGATCTCGGCGACGCGAAAATCCTCGACATCCTTATCGCCGCGTCGGCTGTTGGGCCGGGGACAGGCGGCTTCAATCCGATCCAACAAAATGTTGTAAAGTGCCACAAACCGGCCATCTGCATTGTCGGTCTTGGTTTGTCTCAGGTGATAGAGCAGTACTTCGGAAGGCACGTAGTCGGCGTGCCGCCGGTCTCGCATCGCAGCTTTGTCCAGGAGTTCATCAAAGGGCCAATCAAGGCTCAAGCGGATAAACGCACTAATCTCATCCCGTCGGGTATAGAGCTTTCCGCTTACTGTTCGTTTTCTGAGGGGTTCAATGCACATATCAAGTTCATAACTGTCTTAAATCAATTCTTTAAGCTGGCTTCTCCAGCACGCTCCCCTCGTTGTTTTAGGTGCTTTTACCTTGAAAGCTGTCAGAAACCAAGCTATATATCTGACACTTGGAGGCGAACATGCAAACCACATCTCAAGCGATCAAGGCCTATGCTGAAGCGCTGCCGGAGGGTGCGACCCTGTCGGCGCGGGAGTTGTTGCACCTCGGAGAGCGTGCGGCGGTCGATCAGGCGCTGTCTCGGTTGGTGCGGCGTGGGGAGCTTCTGCGTGTGAAGAGAGGATTGTTCGCCTTGCCCATGAAAACCCGCTTCGGGAGCCGGGCGCCCTCGGTTGAGGCCGTGGTTGAGCACATTGCGAAATCAACCGGTGAGCGCGTGTCGCAAAGCGGAGCGTCGGCAGCGAACTTGCTCGGCATCTCGACGCAGAACCCATCCCGTCAAGTTTTTTGGACTTCCGGGCCGAGCCGTCATCTGAAGCTCGGAGCGCAAAGCGTCGAGCTTAAACATGTGCCGAGCTGGCAGCTTCGAGCGCCCAACAGCCGTGCCGGGCACGCCTTTCGGGCGCTCGCCTATTTCGGCAAGTCCGAAGCTGCTCATGCTTTGAGGCGCATCAAAGCGACGTTGAACGAAGAGGAGCAGCGGGAGCTTCTGAGCCTTCGCGCCTCTGCGCCGACCTGGATGGCAAAGGAACTTAGCGCGCTTGCGTCATTGCAATGACCGAAAGCCAAACCTATTTTTCGCTGTCGCGTGAAGACAAGATCGACGCGCTGGAAGTGGCCGCCTCGAAATTGGGGCGGCCCGCGGACCTGTTGGAAAAGGATATCTGGGTCGTCTGGGTGCTTGACGCCTTGTTCGACAGTGATCTTGGCGAACACCTGGTGTTCAAGGGAGGAACCTCGCTGTCCAAGGCCTACAAGGCGATTGACCGGTTCTCAGAAGATGTCGACCTGACATATGACATCAGGCAGATCATTCCCGATCTTATCAAGGATCCCGACGATCCATATCCGCCAAGCCGCTCGCAAGCTCAGAAATGGACCGAAGCTGTTCGGAATCGATTGGACGAGTGGGTTGGGTCAACAGTTGCCCCCATGTTGTCGGACAAGGTTAAGGCAGCGGCGCTCCCGGCAGAAATCCGTGTAGAAGGTGACAAGATCTATCTGAACTACGACGCGGTGCGCAGCGGCAGTGGATATGTTCGATCCTCGGTCTTGTTGGAATTTGGCGCCAGGTCCACAGGTGAACCGGCGCAGCGTCACGAAGTGGTTTGCGACCTCTCTGGGGCGCTACCTGAGTTGTTTACGCCCGTCGCCACGCCTCGTGTGATGATGGCCGAACGGACGTTTTGGGAAAAGGCGACGGCTATCCATGCCTATTGCTTGCGGGGCATGTTTCGCGGCGGCGACCGCTATGCGCGTCACTGGTACGATCTCGATCGTCTGCAGGCTGTGGGTATCGCTGCACGGGCGCTGGAGGATAAGACGCTTGCTCAAGATGTTGCGAAGCACAAACAGCACTTTTTTCGCGAAACCGATCGTTTGGGTGCGGCGATAAACTATGCCGATGCCGTCTCAGGGTCGCTTTGCCTGATCCCAGAGGGTGAAGCCTTGGAGGCGCTGGCCCAAGATTACCAGAAAATGCAGGAAGCGGGGCTGCTTCAGTCAGACTCCATCGCTTTCGATGACCTAATGGCTCGTCTGATGGATCTTCAAAATCAGGCCAATAACCGAGCTGAATGAAGGAGACGGATTTGGTGATGGGCGTGAATCCTTTATGACGTCAAACAATGCCGCGCCGATTGAAGTCATCAAAGAGACGCATCGAGCTTTGGCTGTTTTGCGGGCGCTCGAACGGGCTCCGTGCTACCGAATGAATGAACTCGTTCTTATGGATTGGCTCCGAGTAATTGCGCTTGCGGCGACACGTGACGAGCTCACTTCGACCGCCTGCTCACTGGAGCCCTTCGGCTTGGTGCGGCTGGGCCAATACGACGATAATCGGGTGTTCGAGCTGACTGAGCGCGGTCAAGATGTTGCGTTGGGCCGCGCCAGTGCGGAGGGCGTTTTGCGGCCGGGGCCGGACTGCCCTTACTGATCCACTGCTGACGCCTCATGCACGTGTAGTCCTCTGAGCTGAAGGCTATGCAATTGCGGACAGGGTCGGCTCAGTTCTTTGCAACATGTCGGACATACAACGGCAAAGGCTTAGCTCGAAGCACTACCGTCGACCCGCAGGAACTCCACCGGCGGTTCACCCAGTTTCCTTCGCCGCCAACCGAGGGTTCCGTCGCAAAGTTTGAAGTGGGTTGAGCGAGGCTGTCCTCGGGACACAATTATGCTGCGAGCCGGGTGAAAGTCTGGAAAGCCGAAGCGCCGTCGGCTGGGATTTGTCCCTTGCGGATCATGTGAGCCGCCTCGATGCCGGCGATGGTTGCGGCGGCCGAATGGAAGGCCTTGAAGCCCATCATCGGGCGGGTGATCCGCTTAATGAAGCGGTGATCCTGCTCGAGAATGTTGTTCAGATATTTGACCTGCCTGATTTCGACTGTATGGCCCATACCGGTGAATTTCAGGATCACGTTGACTGCCTGAAGGCCAGCCAGGTTCGCACCGCTCTTGTCTATAACGACCCGATCCGGCAGGCCATTCGAACCGATCGCCCGCTTGAAGAACCGCCGTGCAGCCGCAAGATTGCGGCGCTCAGACAACAGAAAATCAAGCGTTTGGCCATCGCGGTCCACGGCACGATAGAGGTAGGTCCAGCGCCCTTTCACCTTGATGTAGGTTTCATCCATTCGCCAGGATTTGGCCGTCGGCCGCTTCCTTGCCTGAGCCCGAACGGCAAGGAGCGGCGCGAACTTTACCACCCAGCGGTTCAACGTGGCGTGGTCAACGGAGACACCGCGCTCCGCCAGGATCTCTTCGAGGTCTCGGTACGAGACGGCGTAGCGAACATAGAAAAACACCGCATGCAGGATCACCGACTTCGGATAGTGTACGCCCTTGAAATCGATCACGCCGCAAGCCCCCTGCCAACCATCTGACAACGCTGACAGATCAGCCACCCCGCGGGAACCGAAAAGTTTGCGACAATGCCCACGGTTTCTGGCCTGAAAGCCGTGGTCCGATATTCATAGTACCTGAAAGCGGAGTGAAGAATGCCCCTCGAAACCACAAGATTTTCCTTGAACCCGACCGTAAGCCGGACTCCAATCGCCATCAATAACGATGGCCCTCTCATTAAGGCGACCAATTATTGGGATCTGCCGTATGGCAAGCAAGGCATGTGCTATTTGAGCGGCAACGCGGGAAATTGGCGCCTCCTACTGCCGGGCATCAACGCCGAGGGCGTTTCTGAGTTCCGCTCGATCAAACGGGCATTGATCGAGCCATCTATCATGGTCCATGGCAATTTTGACATTGTGGCATGCGATGGAAGCCCAAACCCGTATTGCGTCAGCATCAACAAGGTCATGGTTGACCGTTCCATCACCAAGAAAAGCTGTCGCCTACTTGTCTATACTGAGAAAGGGCTCATCAATAACGTGCCGGTCAAAGTGTGCGTTTGAGAGACAGGGGGGCTCCGCTAAGGTAGCTTGGGTAGTGTCGCGGAGAGGGGCAGGCGCCGGTCTTTTTGCTCCGCGCGGAATGGTCTGCAG
>NZ_AQQP01000059.1 GCF_002210165.1 Phaeobacter sp. 22II1-1F12B
TCCGAAAGCTGAATCATGTCAACCAAACAAAATCAATGGGTCCTGAGCCTAATTAATGTAACGAAATGTATCCTTGATCTTTATGTATCTTTGATCTTTGATGGCAATCGCGCTTTTTTAAGTCACGAAAGGATACGGGACGTATGCGGTTTTTCAGACTGACACGGATGGCTCATATCTTCTCGCTCATCGTCTTGATGCTAGCGGCCATGACGTTTGTCGTGTCTGAAGACGATTTGCCGCAAGAAGATTGGAGCCACGTTGCCGCGATGGACGTTCGTGAATGTGGCACACATCATGTGTCGGACGATACAATTCCCGGTTGCCTTGGCATGATGGTGCATTGCGTCACTTTTTCTAACCTCGATCATGCGCTACCCAAACCGAAGTTCCTTGTCGTGCATGTTTATCAGGGATATCGCGCAATCGACGCAGAGAGCCTGAAGCTGGAAGCATCTTCGCCCCCTCCCCGAGTCTGAACGCGCTTCGATTCCCATTCCAGCATCTTACGGCTGCGGTTTCCGGTCTCGTCCAAATAAGAAACGACGTGAACGTGTGACGGGCTGCCCTGTTGGGCAATTCCTGAAGCACCTCTGGTGCTCGCGAGATCACTCCTCGGAAATTACTCGAGGCCTACCTTGGTCACGCGAATCCTCAACTCAATCATCACAAAGGAGAAGAGTATGCGACTCTTCAAAGCAAAACAGTGCGCGCTTTCAGATACAGCGCTCAGCTCGTCGGAGCATCTGGCAAGGGGTCTGTCCCGGCGTCAGTTCGGTTTAACCGCAGCGGCCGCACTGGCCATGCCGGCGGCGCTGCGCGCGCACGAATCACCTAAGATCACATCGAAAGGGACCTATGACATCACTGTCGATCGGGTTCGCATCGATACCGGGAACTTTCGAAAAATGGGGGTCGGTTACAACAAAAGCCAGATTCCCACAGTCCTACGGTTCAAGGAGGGCGAGGAAGTCACCATCAATGTGACCAACAACCTCAGCGAGAGCACCTCGATTCATTGGCACGGACTGATTCTGCCCTTCCGGCAGGACGGCGTCCCCGGCATCAGCTTTGGCGGTATTGCTCCGGGTGAAACCTTCACCTACCGGTTCCCGATCCAACAGGCCGGCACTTACTGGTTTCATAGCCACTCTGGCTTTCAGGAACCCGATGGTGCCTACGGGGCGATCGTGATCGAGCCGCGTGGCGGCGAGCGGGTCCGAGCCGATCGCGATTATGTCGTGCAGTTGGCCGACAAGCACCCGCATCCCGGCAGCCGGATCATGCGCAACCTCAAGATGATGCCGGATTACTACAACCGCTCACAACGCACCTTGCAGACACTGATCGAGGACTCGCGTCAGGACAGTCTGAAAGCCGCACTCAAGGATCGTGGGATGTGGGGGCGGATGCGGATGATGCCAACGGACATCGAGGATGTGCAGGGATTTACCGCTTTGATCAACGGGCGGAGCACATCGCAGAACTGGACAGGGCTGTTCCGGCCCGGTGAGAAGATCCGCCTGCGGATCGTCAATTCTTCGGCCATGACCTACTTCGACATGCGTATCCCGGGCCTGAAGATGACCGTGGTCCAGGCTGACGGCAACGACGTCAAACCGGTTACGGTGGACGAGCTCCGTGTTGCCGTGGCGGAAACATATGACGTCATTGTCCAGCCACGGGAAAACAAGGTCTATAGCATCATTGCCGAGTCAATGGGGCGCACCGCCCTCGTTCGCGGGACGCTGTCACCAAAGGAGGGATATGCCGGGGCAGTGCCACCGCTCCGGCCCAAGCCTTTGCTCACCATGGCCGACATGAGCGGGATGATGGGCGGCATGGATATGGGTGACCACGTCATGCAGAACGCGGGCGGCATGCAAGACATGACCGGTATGGACCATTCGGCCATGCAGGGCATGGACCACTCCAACATGGGTTCCGCGACCGCCCCGGCAGCGCAGGCTATGGACAATTCAACCATGAAAGGCATGGACCATTCCAAGATGGAGATGTCGGCGCAACCTGCGATGAAAGGGATGGATCATTCCGGCATGGCGATGTCAGACGGAGGTGATCCGTTCTACGCACCCGGTAGCGGGCTGACACCCAAAGCCTATAATGGTGGAAAGTTCTTGTCCTACAAGGATTTGCGCGCCGCACGGCCGCTCTATCGGAACCGTGCTCCGTCACGCACCATTGAACTCCGTTTGACGGGCATTATGGAGCGTTACATCTGGTCGATCAACGATGTGAAATACGACGATGCCGATCCTATCGTGCTCAATTATGGCGAACGCGTGCGTATCCGGTTCATCAACGAAACGATGATGGCACATCCGATGCACCTGCACGGGATGTGGTCGATCGTCGATACCGGTCAGGGCTCGCGCAATCCCATCAAGCATACTGTGAGCGTCCAACCCGGCACAACGACCGACATGGAAGTTGAAGTCGATGCCCCCGGACAATGGGCTTTCCATTGTCACCTCTCCTACCACGCGGACGGTGGCATGTTCCGCAAAGTGGTGGTCAGAGGGCGCCCGGCCTGAGCCATTCAATATAAAGGAAAATCAAGATGAAATGTTTCAAACTGGCCGGACTAACCGGTCTCCTTCTGCCCCTGGCTCAGGTTGCACAGGCCGAGCCGCTGATCTGGGGTTTTCAAGCGGAGCAGTTCGAATATCGCGCGATGGATGGCGAGGATGCCTTCGTCTGGGATTTCGACGTCCTGGCAGGGTCGGATGAGCTGAAATTCGTCTGGCGAAGCGAGGCGGAGCTTGGACTCACATCGGATGATTTCGAGAAACTGGAGAATCAGCTGCGTCTGCAGTTTCCGATTTCGACGTTCTTCGACGCCGTGGTGGGAGCCTATGCGGACACGCCTGATGGCGCTCCCAACCGCTACGCTGGCGTGGTGGGCGTCAAGGGTCTTGCACCGCAGTGGTTCGAGATCGATGCTGATCTCTTTGTCTCCGATCACCCCTTCTTCCGTTTCGAGGCAGAGTATGAGGCGCTATTGACCAATCGCCTGGTTCTCACGCCGAGCATCGAGGTTGACCTGCCGCTGAAGGATGATCTGGAGCGCGAACGCGGTGCGGGCGGTGCGGTAGTCGAGATCGGCGCACGCCTCAGCTACGATGTCATCGACCGCGCGTTTTCGCCCTATATCGGCGTCAACTATGAAGCCTCGTTTGGCGATACCAAGGATATTCTCCGCGCCAATGGTGACGATACGGATGCATTCTCGATCGTGATCGGTACGCGTCTGATGTTCTGAAAATAGGTCGTCCCGGCGGCAAGTCGGGGCGACCTGCTGCTTTCATGAACGACCAGAGGGTGCGCTAAAGATTAAGAACCAAACCTGAAAGGAAGCCGTGATGAATGGAGATGGACACGCGGGTCACATGCCGCAGAGCGGACGCGGGATGGCAATTTCAGCTTGGTTGACGGGTGTTTATTTTGTCATCGAGTTGGCAATCGGCCTCTGGACCGGCTCCATCGCCGTGATTTCGGATGCGTTCCACACCTTCTCCGCTGTGGGAGGCGTCCTTGTGGCCATCATTGCAGCACGACTTGCCCGCCGTCCGGCAGATGAGGATCGCAGTTTTGGCTGGTATCGCGCGGAGATAATCGGCGCGCTGGTCAATGGCGGGTTCCTGCTTGCCATGGCGATCGTGGTGATCGTTATTGCGGCAATGCGGCTGGGATCTCCTATTGATCTGCCGACCGGTCCAATGCTGTGGGCAGCGGCTGGCGGCCTTGTGACCGAGTTCATCTCGCTCGGGTTGATCTGGAAGCAGAGCCAGAGCGATCTGAACGTCAAGGGTGCGCTCTGGCACATCATCCAGACCTTCGTTGGGAGTCTGCTGATCATCATCACTGCACTGGTCATAAAGTTTACCGGTTTTCTGCTCATCGATCCAATTCTTGGTATGGCTTTTGGCTTCGTTTTGGTTTGGGCAAGCTGGGGGATTCTGCGGGATTCCATCCACTTGCTCATGGAGGGTACTCCGAACGATGTTAGCCTTGGTGAGGTCACGCGGAACCTGGAGACCGTCGATGGCGTGGCTGATGCACATCACGTCCACGCCTGGGCGCTGACCAGTGGCAAATATGTCTTTTCAGCCCACCTGCGTATTCGCGACGGCGGCCATCCGCGGGAGATACTGAAGGCAGCCCATCAAATGTTGCGGGAGCGCTTTGGCTTTTTCTTCGTCACCTTGCAGGTCGAAGACCGTTGCATTGATGAAAGCGGTGCAGAAGCCATCGACATAACTGCGGGCGCGAACCACAATCAGGCCTGACCCCACCCGATGCGCATCTATGACTGCCGGGCTGCGAAATTCCTGGATTAATTGGGCCGCTTTGCGCGTCGCCTAGCCATGCTCTTAGCCAGATCGGAAACCGGATATGAAAACTATATTGCTTCTCCTTCTGATCACCTTGTCCGAGGCGACGATCGGTGTCTTCGTTAAGCTGACCGACGGCAGAATCCCGATTCAGACGTTAAATTTCTACGCGATCCTGACAGCTGCCGCCTTCCTGATGCTCGCGTTGCCAGTCGCCACCGGTCGACCGATCCGCCTGCCCTGGGGGAATTTGAAGGACACCATTGTCATCGGTGTTCTTATCGCGACGCAGATCAGTGTCTTCAACTACGCCATGACGCTGGTACCGATTGCCAATGCCGTCATTTTCTTGAGCGTGGCACCCTTCTTTACCTTCATATTCTCGGCGATGTTCCTCGGCGAGAAGGCAGGCTTCGGCCACGTTCTCGTTTTCGGTATCGCCATCGTCGGCATCGTGCTCGCCAAACCCCTCTTAGGTGGATACATGATCGGCAATCTCGTCGCGCTTACCGACGGCGCGATCTATGCGGCGATGATCACCTACATGCGATACGAGGGTCAGTCATAGACGGGCAACGATATCGCGTGGTCGATGCTGACGGCGGCTATTGTCCTCTCGCCGGCGCTGTTGATCTACGGCACCGGAGATGTGCTGGGCATGGCGGAAAACTGTCCGTCGTCATATAAAATGGGACATCAGAGCGACTTAACCATTGGA
>NZ_AQQP01000006.1 GCF_002210165.1 Phaeobacter sp. 22II1-1F12B
CTTAGCATCGGAGCCAACACAAGTTTAGACGGCCGCCCCCGGAGGTTTACCATGCTGTTGAAAAACACGTCGGAGCTTTTCTGCCCTAAGGGGCCGCGCGGCGGCCGTCGGGGCATCTCCTGCATCCGTGACACGCGCACGTTTGTCTTTCTCAGCCAGTGACCGTTATCGGGACCGTCTCGGGGTTGAGTTTTGCCAACTTCCGAAGGTGCCTGACGTCAGCGCCAATGGGACAGTTTAGGGCGATTTGATAAGAGAGGGTTTCCGGCACATCTAACCACCAAGGAGTGGAGATGAGACAGGAACCCGGAACCAAACAGAGCCAGGGTGAGAAGGTCGTCGCGGAAATTCGGGATGAGATTTCGACAACCGACGTCACCGCCACCGAGATTAAAATCATCGAGGTCAAAAATAAAAAAGTGACCTTAAAGAATTGGACTGTGCGCGGAACAATAAAATCCGAAACTCGGATAGGACCATGGCTTTATCCCAAATTATAAAAGCCTATTCGGACTTGCGGTGTGTGACGAGGCTGATTTGTATCGCGCGCATCCTGCGAAACGCTGTGTATCAATCTACAGTTCCGCCACGACCTCACCCTTCATCTCGCCAGTAAGTCGCGAGAAATCCTCCGTATGGAGCTTGCTACGCACCTCGTCGATGGCATGCTGGGCTGCGTTGCGCGTAGCCTCATCCGGCCACTCACTGATCGCAGCACTTGTACGGGCGCTGGTCCGCACCACTGTCACCCGTGTTGCCCCCAATTCCTTCAGCGCAGGCATACGCTTCTCACGTATCGTTCGCAGGTTGGTCTCGTAGTCCGATCCGTCTGCGATTTCCCAGGTGGTGATCGTCACATAGCCCATGGTTTCCTCCCTCGCTGACATGGGCCGCCCCTGCACTGGGTTAGCACAGATGACCCGACTAGATGATAGCAAATTCCGCCTGCAAAAGCACGTAGAGTGACCTTTCGCCCTCCTGACCTCGACAGTAGTTTGTGTAGGCCGTTCCGCTTAGATAGCCGGAAGACCGTCTAAGTCGCAGCCGAGTCGAATCAGACCGTTGCGATGATCTATTCCCCATGTAGCGAGTTTTCGGCACAAGTATGATACGTTGTGATCGTAGACTTGCTAAACACCAGCAAACTTTGCTTGTCGTCAAGGTCCGTGGCGAGCCCCAACGCTTCACTTTCCTCAGAAGCGCGCCAATCTGGAAAACCAGGCGATGCAAAGGTGGACAAAAAGGTGGATGAGTGCGACCCAGCCATACGCAAAGTCTTGATTTATAACGGTAAAACCGGATTCTATGGTGCTGCTGGAGAGAATTGAACTCTCGACCTCTCCCTTACCAAGGGAGTGCTCTACCTCTGAGCTACAGCAGCGCCGTGGGCGGCTGATTAGACGCAAACCGCGCGTGGTGCAAGGGCAATCTGGACGCTTTTTTATAGCTGGGATAGAGAAGGTTCATGGCAAGAAAATCACCCTCCTCTCCCGACCGGAACGCGGCATCATCCCGCGAGGATCGCCTTAAGGCTGCACTGAAGGCAAACTTGGCTCGACGCAAAAGCCAGGCAAAGGCACGAACGCAGTCACGGGATGAGGAAAATGGCGAACCGGGCGTAACAAAAAAGGACTGAGGCGGATGGATACAATTTTCGTAACGGGCAACGGCCCCCTTTTCGGCCAGATCCCGATTGCAGGTGCCAAGAACGCCTGCCTGACTTTGATGCCGGCGACTCTGCTAAGCGATGAACCGCTGACCCTGACAAATGCACCGCGTCTGAGCGATATCCGCACCATGACCGCGCTGCTGACCTCGCTTGGCGCAGAGGTTTCGTCATTGCAGGACGGCAAGGTCCTTGCGCTCTCGAGCCATGCGATCGGGAATCACACGGCAGATTATGACATCGTTCGCAAAATGCGGGCGTCGATTCTGGTTCTTGGACCAATGCTTGCCCGGGACGGCCATGCCATCGTTTCGTTGCCCGGCGGCTGCGCCATTGGCGCGCGTCCGGTCGATCTGCATCTCAGGGCGATGGAAGCACTCGGCGCAGAGATGGATCTGCGCGACGGCTATGTGCATGCCAAAGCGCCCGGCGGGCTCAAGGGCGGTATCGTCGAATTCCCTTTTGTGTCGGTTGGCGCGACGGAAAACGTCCTTATGGCAGCGACACTTGCCAAAGGGACCACCGTCATCAAACGCGCTGCTCGCGAACCTGAAATTGTCGATCTCGCCCACTGCCTTCGCAAGATGGGCGCCCAGATCGATGGCGAAGGGACCGATACGATCACGGTACAGGGCGTCGATAAGCTGCGCGGCGCGACCCATCCTGTCGTCACCGACCGAATCGAACTGGGCACCTACATGCTCGCCCCCGCGATCTGCGGCGGTGAGGTCGAACTGCTGGGTGGACGTCGCGATCTCGTCGGCGCATTCTGCGACAAGCTCGACGAAGCGGGCGTGGACGTTCAGGAAACGGATAACGGTTTGATGGTCAAGCGACGCAGCGATCACATCAAAGCCGTCGACGTCGCGACAGAACCCTATCCCGGCTTTCCGACGGACCTGCAAGCGCAGATGATGGCGCTCCTCTGCACGGCCGACGGCGTCAGCGTTCTGGAAGAAAAGATCTTTGAAAACCGGTTCATGCATGCGCCCGAGCTTACCCGGATGGGCGCTCAGATCGACGTTCAGGGCGGCACCGCCACTGTGACCGGCGTGAAGAAACTCAAGGGAGCGCCAGTCATGGCAACCGATCTGCGCGCAAGCGTTTCGCTGATTCTGGCGGGTCTCGCCGCCGAAGGCGCCACCAAGGTCAGCCGGGTTTATCACCTAGACCGGGGTTATGAGCATGTTGTCGGCAAACTGAAGGGCGTGGGTGCGAATATCGAACGTGTGTCGGGCCAATGAGCAGCGACGCCACCTTTGAAGAAGGCCGGGAATTGCCCCTGAACCTCGGCGCGATGGATGCAGAAGATCTCAAGGTCATCTCCGCACTGGCACAGGATGCAGTCGTTCCGGTAACCGAGATGTCGTGGCGGCGAAATGAGCGGCGCTTTGCCCTGTTGCTGAACCGGTTCCGCTGGGAAGATCGCGAACGCGCATCGCTTCGGAATCGTCCGGTCGAGCGCGTTCAGTCCGTGCTTTCCATTGAAAACGCGCTCAAGGTCTCGGCGCAGGGCGTTGATCGCAATGACAAGGATGTCATCCTCTCGCTGCTCGATATCTCCTATCACCCCGGCGAGGACGAAGGCGGATCCGTGCATTTGACGTTGGCAGGCGATGGCGCCATCGAGATCCAGATCGAAGCGCTGGAAGTGCGTCTGAAGGATGTCACCCGCCCCTACAGGGCCCCGTCTGGCATGGTGCCCGATCACGGGGATTGAACACGTTTCAAGGCGCTGAAAGGCCGGGTTCACCTCTCTGGATCGACGAGCAACCCGGTAAACCCCAAGGGAAGACGCGAAACCATCTCCCTTTGCCTCAACAGCGAGCGTAAGCGACAATTGCCAGCCTGACCTTCCTGAACACGCCTTGTGCTTGAGACACCATGCCGACCCTTGTATGAGCGAGAAAAAGGAACGCCCATGCCAGTCTTTCTCGATACGAAATCTGCTGATTTTGCCGCGCAATTCGATGCGCTTCTGTCCGCGAAAAGAGAAGACAGCCCGGATGTGGATGAGGTCGTGGCAAATATCATCGCCGATGTTCGCGCCCGAGGCGATGCGGCATTGATAGAGCTGACGGCCAAATTCGACCGCCTTCAGCTGACACCCGAGACGCTAGCCATCAGCGCGGAAACCGTGGATCAGGCGATTGCCGAAGTCTCGGAAGAAGAACGGGACGCGCTGGAACTCGCTGCGGATCGTATTCGCGCCTATCACGTCCGCCAAATGCCCTCGGATCAAAGCTGGACCGATCCCGAAGGCGCGACGCTCGGCTGGCGTTGGTCAGCCGTCTCGGCAGCCGGTCTCTATGTCCCCGGCGGCATTGCCTCCTACCCGTCTTCCGTCCTGATGAACGCGATTCCGGCAAAGGTCGCCGGTGTCGAACGGCTGGCAATCGTCGTACCCAGTCCCGATGGCGTTTTGAACCCGCTCGTCCTCCTTGCCGCGCGGCTGGCTGGCGTGGATGAAATCTACCGCATCGGAGGCGCACAGGCGATTGCGGCGCTTGCCTACGGAACTGAGACCATTGCCCCGGTGGACAAGATTACCGGTCCGGGCAACGCTTATGTCGCAGCCGCAAAACGGCGCGTCTTCGGCAAAGTGGGCATAGACATGATTGCCGGACCTTCCGAAATTCTGGTGATTGCGGACAAGGATAACGATCCGGACTGGATCGCGCTGGACCTGCTGAGCCAAGCCGAACACGACGAAAGCGCGCAATCGATCCTCATCACCGATGCCCCGGAGTTTGCAAATGCCGTGGCCGCAGCTGTGGAAAAACGGCTCGAAACACTGGAAAGGCGCTCGGTCGCTGCAGCAAGCTGGCGCGATTTCGGCGCGGTGATCACGGTCCGTGATCTCGATGAAGCTGCTGAACTTTCCAACAGGATCGCTCCGGAGCACCTCGAACTCTGCGTGGCCGACCCCCAAGCCCTGTCGGAAAAGACCGTTCATGCGGGCGCGCTGTTTCTCGGTCAGTGGACACCCGAAGCGATCGGAGATTACGTCGGTGGTCCCAACCATGTCCTGCCCACGGCAAGGTCCGCGCGTTTCTCATCGGGCCTTTCCGTAATGGATTTCCTGAAACGGACGACCATCGCCCAGATGACCCCTGCCGCCCTGCGCGCGATTGGTCCTTCTGCCGAACGTCTCGCGATTTCCGAAAGCCTGCAGGCACACGGGTTATCGGTACGGGCACGGCTGGACAAGCTGAACGACTGATTGAAACGGACAGTGGGCGCTCTGCCCATTGCCGCAATGCGGCGACTACGCTACTCCTTTTGACGGTAAAGTTAGCGAGATGTCAGTCATGTCACGTATTGCAGAGATCAATTTGGACGACGCGGGCCTTCCGCCTCCGACTCCGGAAATCGAGCAGGAGCGTAAAGTCGCCATTTTCGATCTGCTCGAAGACAACCAATTCGTCCTGCCCTCCCGGGAGGGACGGGATGTCCCCCCCGGCCCTTACAAGCTGAATCTGGCAATCCGCGAAAAACGTCTGGTTTTTGATGTCGAAACGCCTGAGGATCAGAAAGCGGCAGAATTTCATCTGTCGCTTGGCCCCTTCCGGCAGGTGGTGAAAGACTATTTCCAGATTTGCGAAAGTTACTTCAATGCGGTCAAAACCCTGCCCCCAAGCCAGATCGAAACCATCGACATGGCGCGCCGGGGCATTCACAACGAAGGCAGTCGGGTGCTGCGTGAACGGCTGGAAGGTAAGGTCTCGGTCGATGAAGACACCGCCCGCCGGTTGTTCACTCTGATCTGCGTTCTGCATTTCGGGGGATGATTTGATCCAACCGCTCCCGCAATCAATCCTGTTCTGCTGCGATCATAACGCAGTACGTTCACCGATGGCCGAGGCCATCACCAAAAAGTTTTACGGGATGTCGACCTATGTCCAATCGGTCGGAGTCAGAAACGATCTCGAAATCGACGGTTTCGCCATCGCGGTCTGTCAGGAGCTGAATGTAGAACTGTCACGCCACCGCTCGCGCTCTTTCGACGAGATGGAGCGACTTGGCGATGACCTCAGCAGTTTCGATCTCGTGGTTGCGCTATCCGACGCCAGCTATGCGCGGGCCATTGAACTGACACGCTGCTTTCACGTCGAAGTCGAACATTGGCCGATACACGATCCGACCGGTCAGGGTGAATTTCGCGCCGACCGTTTGAACAGCTACCGCAAGACCCGCGATCAGATCATCGAACGTTTGAAAGCGCATTGGGGCGAGCCGACGCAGGTGCAATAAGCTCGCCAGAGAAGGCTTGCATTTTCCCTATTGCCGGGTCTTTCTGCGCGTCGAAACCTTCATCACCCGGGGCCGACACATGCATATCGTTCAACGCTACTTCGACGCTTTCAATGCTGGCGATACGGCCACGATGCTCGACTGCCTGACGGATGACGTGGCGCATCACGTGAACGAAGGCAATATCCGCACCGGCAAGGAAAAGTTCTCGGAATTCTGCGACCACATGAGCCGCTGCTACAAGGAAAACCTGACGGATATGGTCGTTTTCGATGGTGCCGAAGGCACGCGTGCAGCGGCGGAATACATCGTGAACGGGACATACCTGCAAACCGACAGCGGCCTGCCCGAAGCCAAAGGCCAAACCTATCGCCTGCCCGCAGGATCCTTTTTTGATCTGCGCGACGGCAAGATTGCCCGCGTCACAACCTACTACAACCTCGCAGACTGGGTCGCTCAGGTATCGTGATCGAAACCCGGCTTCTCACTGGTTCTGACCTCGACGCAGCGCTCGACGCGGTTGCCGCTTTGCGGATCAGCGTCTTCCGCGACTGGCCCTACCTTTACGATGGCGACCTCGCGTATGAGAGGAATTATCTCGAAGCCTACCGGGCATCCGATAGGGCCGCAGTCGTGGGGGCTTTTGACGGCGACAAGTTGGTTGGTGCGGCTACTGGCACCCCCCTGTCCGACCATGCCGACGAATTCGGCGCGGCCTTTGAAGGCAGCGGCATCGACATATCCAAGGTCTTCTATTGCGCCGAATCGGTATTGCTGCCCGCCTATCGCGGTCAGGGCGTCGGGCACCGGTTTTTCGACCTGCGCGAATCCCACGCCCGCAGCCATGGTTTCAAGCAAAGCGCCTTCTGCGCCGTGATCCGTCCGCAAGACCATCCTACCCGACCAGCCGCCTATGCACCGCTGGATCCTTTCTGGAAATCTCGCGGGTACAGGCCCTTGCCCGGAGCAATCGCCTCCTTCGCGTGGAAGGACGTGGGCGACACCGAAGAAACCAGTAAAGAAATGCAGTTCTGGTTGAAATCCGATCTCTGATTTGCCCAGAATAGGCCACACCTTACAGGACGCCCCCATGAAAATCGCTACCTCCGCCTACCCTCTCGACTTCTTCGAAAACTGGTCGCAATACGAAGACAAGCTTTCGTCCTGGGTGGCCGAGGCTGCGGGCAATGGCGCAGATCTGTTAGTTTTTCCCGAATACGCAGCCATGGAACTGGCCACTCTCGCGGGCGCAGACATCGCAGCCGATCTGGAAAAATCGCTCTTCGCCGTGTCCGAACGCATGGAAGACGTGCAGGCGCTGCACAAGAAACTCGCGGCACAGTACGGAGTCTATATTCTGGGCGCCTCCGGCCCGGTGGAACAGGCGTCCGGTCGTCCGGTCAATCGCGCTTATTTTTACTCGCCCAGCGGCGAGGTCGACTTTCAGGACAAGCAGATCATGACGATGTTCGAACGGGATCCCTGGGACATCGCACCTGCCAACCCCCTGAAACTGTTTAACACATCGCTGGGCAAGATCGCTGTCCTCATCTGTTACGACAGCGAATACCCGCTTTTGTGCCGCGCCGTCTCGGATGCCGACCTCATCCTCGTGCCCTCCTGCACTGAAACGCTCGCCGGCTATTGGCGCGTACGTATCGGCGCAATGGCGCGGGCGTTGGAAAACCAGTGTGTGTCGGCCATGTCCTCTATCGTGGGCCGCGCTGAGTGGTCCGAGGCGGTCGACAACGGGCACGGTGCGGGCGGCGTATTCGGCCCGCCGGATACCGGCTTTCCGGAAACCGGCATCCTCGCCGAAGGCAAGCTGAATGAGCCCGGCTGGACCTATGCCGAATTCGATCCTGCCGCCGTCGCACATGTCCGAAAGGACGGGATCGTGCGCAATCGCAGCCACTGGGATGAGCAGGATGACCGTACGAAATCGGTAACTTTTGTGGAATTGGGTTGATTGCGCCTTGAAAAAAGGCCCGAAGAGGATCATTTAAGCGCACGGTCCGCAACTTGGCGGACACCATTGCAATGGAGACAACATGGCCAAGGAAGACACTCTCGAATTCCCCGGCGTCGTGAAGGAACTCCTGCCCAATGCGACGTTTCGGGTCGAACTTGAGAATGGCCATGAAATCATCGCACATACGGCAGGCAAGATGCGCAAGAACCGCATCCGTGTTCTGGCTGGCGACAAGGTTCAAGTCGAAATGACGCCCTACGATCTGACCAAGGGTCGGATCAACTACCGCTTCAAGTAACGCCGCATCCGTGGCTTTTATTCTCGGATCCGGCAGCCCCCGGCGGCTGGACCTGTTGGCTCAGCTCGGGATAACCCCCGATGCGGTGCGACCGCCGGATATCGATGAAACACCTCTAAAGGCTGAGAAACCGTGTACCTATTGTGCACGGATTTCATCCCAGAAAGCTCAGGCAATCTCTGCCGAACCCGATGATATCGTGCTTTGCGCTGATACCACCGTCGCGCTCGGTCGCCGCATCCTGGGCAAACCCGAAAACCGCTCGGAAGCCGAAAGCTTTCTGCGCACCCTTTCGGGTCGACGGCATCAGGTCATCACGTCGGTCACCCTGCGAAAGAACGACAGATTCTGGCAAAAGAACGTGACCAGTCAGGTCAAGATGAAGCGCTTGTCGGACCCCGAACTGACCCGCTATCTTGATAGCAATGACTGGCAGGGTAAGGCGGGCGGTTACGGTATCCAAGGACCGGCAGGTGCTTTCATTCCATGGATTTCAGGTTCTTTTACCGGCATCGTCGGCCTTCCTCTTTCCGAGACGGCGAACCTGTTGCAAGCTGCGGGCTATCCGCTCTATGGGGAAAATTCATGAAGGGTCGGACGATCATACTTGATGAATGGAAAGGCCGCGATGCCGCCGCGCTCATCGTGGATGGGAAGCTCGAGGATTTTTTGATCGACAGCGACCAGCCTGCCCCGGGCACGATCTACCGCGCGCGCGCCGACCGCCCGGTCAAAGGTCAGGGCGGAATGTTTGTGACAACGCCCGACGGCCCGGCTTTCCTCAGGCAAATAAAAGGCCTTTCTCCCGGAAGCATGTTGCTCGTCCAGGTGACCGGTTATCCCGAACCGGGCAAAGCCATTCCTGTCACCAGCAAGCTATTGTTCAAAAGCCGCTATGCGATCGTAACGCCGGATGCGCCGGGCATTAACGTTTCCCGTTCCATCCGGGGTGAAGATACGCGGAATGCGCTGCTTGAGATCGCGCATGACGTGATGGCCCACAGCAACCACGGCCTTATCCTTCGTTCCGCCTGCGACGGCGGCGAGCCTGAAGAAATCGCCGAAGACATCGCGGCCATGTCCGCATTGGCGACGCAGGTGCTCTCGGATGACGGGGACGAGGTCGAAACCCTAGTCGAAGGTGACGGTGCCCATACGCTCGCATGGCGGGAATGGAGCGATCCCGCAGAAGTTCTGAGCCAGCCGGGCGGGTTTGAGGAACTGGGTATCGAGGACGACCTGGAAGCGGTTGGTCAGGCATTCGAGCCGCTTTCCGGTGGCGGCCATTTGTACATCGAACCTACACGGGCGCTTGTTTCCGTCGATGTGAACACAGGGGCAGACACATCGCTGGCCGCCGGCCTCAAGGCCAACATGGCCTGTGCCCGTGCCCTGCCCCGTGCGCTGCGTCTCAGGGGGCTGGGCGGCCAGATTACCCTCGATCTTGCACCGATGCCCAAAAAGGACCGACGCAGCTTTGAGACCGCCCTGCGTGCTGCATTCAAAACCGACTCCGAGGATACGGTCCTTGCAGGCTGGACCCCTCTTGGTCACTACGAATTACAACGCAAACGCGGTCGCCTTCCATTTCACGAGGTTTCCTAATGACTTGCCCAATCTGCGCCGAAGAAACCGACCCCAAATACCGCCCTTTCTGCTCACGCCGCTGCGCAGATCGCGATCTGGGCAAATGGCTTTCCGGCTCTTACGCGATCCCGTCCGAAGAGCCCGAAGACCTCGAGAAAGCGCTGGAAGAAGCGGAACGAGCCAAGCACGGACCACATTAATCCAAAACATCAAAAAAGCCTCTGGACACCCATCGCACATAGCCCTAGAACGCCGAAACCCGAAAGGTTCATCCTTTCCCGGTGCCCGGGTAGCTCAGGGGTAGAGCAGTGGATTGAAAATCCTCGTGTCGGTGGTTCGATTCCGCCCCCGGGCACCATTTAACTCTCTGATAAAGATGAATAAAGCCTGCCAAGAATATGCCGGTTGTGCTTGTCGCAAAGACCCTTGACCCAGACACCCAATTAGAGAAGCGGGCTTTCGTCGCGTATGCGAATTGGGGCCACTATTTTCAGCGAATGCAGATGCACTGACGGCGGAGTACAACCTGACAATGTCTGTTAACTAACACCAGAACCTGCTTCTGGACAGCGCTCTTAAGACGGTGGCAGAGGCGCCGGATCAGATCATCCGTGACCTTACAAACGGTATGATCCGGGCGTCCGATTGGTCCACTTGTGAAAGGCTCGGTGGAAGTTCGACGGTGCAGAAAAACCGGTGTCAAAGGCGATCTGTTCGATACTGGCTGTTCCTTGTTGAAGCGCCCGGATAGCGATGTCTCGGCGCAGAGCGTCCTTAATGTTCTGAAAGGACGTCCCTTCGTCTTTCAAACGGCGGTTCAGCGTCCGGGGCGTGATTTTCAGAGCGTGGGCCGCATCCGACAGTTGGCAACTCTGCCATGTTTCTCCGTAAAGAAAAGCGCGGACGCGGAGGCTGTTCGTGTGGGCGCGCGAGCCGGTGAAAATCCAGTCAATAGGCGCCCGCATGAGGAAGGCGGATGCTTCGGCGGGGCTACGGGTGATCGGACGGTCGAAGTGACGTGGATCGAATAGGATGCTGGTATCCTGTGCGTCAAATGCGACGGGACAGGGGAAAACCACTGCGTAATCCGCGGCGAAATCCGGACGGGCAAAGGCAAAACGAACCTCTTGCACACGCGTTTCCGAGCCACCCAGCCAAGACAAAAGCCCGTGCGCCAATTTAAGCATCAGCATGTGACCAAAACGCTGAGGCTTAGTGTCCGGGGAGTAAGGGGCCAATGCCAGCTCCACCTCGTCTGGCTTGCTCCGCAAGTCGAGGCGAAAATCATCCAGCAGCAGGTTCCAGAACGTCGAGAACCGAAACAGCGCCGAGACCATGCTGCTCGCCTCACGCTGTACGGTCAGAAGATGCTGCAAGGCGCGCGGCCGAATCGGGCGGCTCCAGAGCCCCATCATTTCATCACCGGTCGCCGGCGCGGCAAGCTGATAAAGAGTGGCGATTTCCTCAAGCGTGATGCGCTGCGTCGGCACCATCGGGCTGGTTTGCAGGCCAGAGCGTTCCAAAAGGGACTTCATCTCTTTCGAGGTGCAACGAGACTGCAACGCATCGAGCCAGTCCTGGATGAAACCCGCTGAAACGGTCGTCAGAGAGATTGGGTCATGTTTGGTCATGAAGAACAGTATGTCGTGATCGGATACGAATTTGGCAAAAGATGAGCTTATTGGCAAATTATAGCAGGTATAGGAGTCAAGAAGCCATAGTTTCTGTCAGAGGGTCCGTCATGTCCTATCAGCCGCCCGTGCAGGATCTGATGTTTTGCATCGAACACCTGTCCCACTGGGACACCGTATCGGTGTTGGAGGCGTATTCCGAATGCGCGCTGTCGGATCTCGATGCCGTGCTTCAGGCCTATGCCCGGTTTTGTGCCGAACAGGTCGCACCATTGTCTCGGATAGGCGACACACTCGGGGCCCGGTTCGACGGGGGCCGGGTGACCATGCACGAAGGCCATGCGCGGACCTATGGCCGGTTCGTAGAAATGGGCTGGCAGGCGCTGACCCATCCTCCGGACCATGGCGGCATGGGGCTGCCGCGTGCCCTTGGCGCAGCAGCTGTCGAGATGTTGAACGCCGCTGACATGAGTTTTGGTCTCTGCCCGCTGCTGACCGACGGGGCGATTGAGGCGCTGTTGCTGACTGGCTCGGAGGAACAGAAAGCCGCCTACCTTGAACCTCTGATCGAAGGGCGCTGGTCCGGCACAATGAACCTGACCGAACCGCAGGCGGGCAGCGACCTGGGCCGGGTGACGACAAAGGCGATGCGGCGCGCGGACGGTACTTACGGCATCACCGGCACCAAGATCTTCATCACCTACGGTGCCCACGACCTGACCGAGAACATCATCCACCTCGTGCTGGCGCGCACACCGGATGCGCCGGTCGGACCCAAGGGGCTGAGCCTTTTCATCGTGCCGCAGAACCTCGTGGAACCGGACGGAATGCCCGGCGCCGCGAACGCGGTCAACTGCGTGAGCATCGAGCACAAGCTGGGCGTGCGCGCGAGTCCGACAGCCGTGCTGGACTACGACGACGCCACCGGTTTCCTGATCGGGGAGGAAAACCGCGGCCTCGAATACATGTTCATCATGATGAACGCCGCGCGGTTTTCGGTAGGCGTGCAGGGCATTGCGATCTCCGAGCGGGCCTATCAGCGGGCGCTGGCCTATGCGCGCGACCGGGTCCAAAGCCGCCCGGTGAATGGCCAAAGCAAGGACGCCGTCCCGATCATCGACCACCCGGATGTCCGCCGTATGCTCCTGCGGATGCGCAGCCTGACTGAAGGCGGACGGGCGATGGCGGCGTCAACCGCGGGACTTCTGGACATCGCGCATCACAAGGGTGATCCGGAAACGGTCGCACTGGCCGAATTCATGGTCCCCGTGGTCAAGGGCTTTTGCACCGAACGTGCGGTCGAGGTCGCCTCGCTAGGCGTGCAAATCCACGGCGGCATGGGCTTTATCGAAGAGACCGGCGCCGCTCAGCACTACCGTGACGCCCGCATTCTGCCAATCTACGAGGGCACCACGGCCATTCAGGCAAACGATCTTTTGGGACGCAAGGTGATGCGCGACCGGGGCGAAACCGCCCGTCGGTTCGCGGCACTCATTTCGGAAACCGAAGCGCAGCTCGCGTGCGGTGATGCATCGGCGCAGGCGATCGGCACAAGCCTCGCGCAGGCGCGCGGTGCATTTGAGGCCGCGCTGGATTGGCTTCTGGAGAACAGCCGCAAGGATATCGACGCGGCATTCGCGGGCTCTGTCCCCTTCCTGATGCTGACCGGCACATTGGCGGCGGGCTGGAAACTCGCCCAAGGCGCGCTGGCGGCGCAATCCGCACGCGACGCCGGGCAAAACACTGCCTTCATGACCCGTAAAATCGCCACAGCCCTATTCTTTGCGCAGCATATCCTGCCCGAATGTGCCACCGAGAAAACCCGCATCCTGCACGGCTCTCAAAGCCTGTTAGACGCGACTTTCGCCGTTTAAATTCTCGAAAGGACCCGCCCCATGAATGACATCGTGAACCCCGACGCCTACGAAAGACTCGCGATTTCCGCGCGTGACAACGGTCTCTATGTCGTGTCGCTGAACCGCCCGGAAAAACGCAACGCTCTGGATGTGCTCACGATCGAGGAATTGATCCGCTTCTTCAGTGGCGCGCGGATCGCTGGCGTCAAGGCCGTGTTGCTGGCAGGAGAAGGTGACCACTTCTGCGCCGGTCTTGATCTGGTCGAACATTGGAAGGCAGACCGCACCCCAGATGACTTCATGCACGTCTGCCTGCGCTGGCATGAAGCCTTTAACAAGATGGAATATGGCGGCGTTCCGATTATTGCCGCGTTGCAGGGTGCGGTTGTCGGCGGTGGTCTGGAACTGGCCAGTGCCGCCCATGTGCGCGTGATCGACCCCGGCACCTATTTCGCCCTGCCCGAAGGCCAGCGTGGGATCTTTACCGGTGGCGGCGCGACGATCCGGGTTTCTGACATGATTGGCAAGTATCGCATGATTGACATGATCCTGACTGGCCGGGTCTATCAGGGGCAAGAGGCCGTCGATCTGGGGCTGGCACAATACATCACCGAAGACGGCGGCAGTTTTGCCAAGGCGATGGAACTGGCGGACAAGGTCGCGCAGAACCTGCCGCTGACGAATTTTGCGATCTGTTCGGCGGTCAGCCACATGAACAACATGTCCGGCATGGATGCCGCCTACGCCGAGGCCTTCGTCGGTGGTATTGTCAACACCCAGCCCGCCGCCCGCGAACGGCTCGAAGCCTTCGCCAACAAGACCGCCGCCCGCGTGCGGCCCAAAAGCTAAGCCAAGCGGACACGGGCTGAGACCCATTTCGGGGCTTTTGAACGACAGGATCAAAGCATGTGTCCCTGTCGTTCTTCCGCCGCGCCGAAAGCCTACGCTGTGCGCGCAAGGCGGCGATCTATGCCGACATACGGCGCAGCTGGGCCGAAACCCTTGCCAGTATTGGCTCGGTGGCCGGGGTTCATCCGATTTCGCTGCTCGATGTAATGAAGGGCCGTTTAGCGGAAGTTGCGCCGCAGTGAGGCCAGACCTCGCGAAGGTCTGGAGTCGGCCGGTCGTAGCGGTTTACGCAGCGAGGCACTCCCGGGTTTGCAAAGCCCGCTCCCTGCGCTTAGCGGACGGGTATTCCAAACTACCAGATAGACCACGCCAGCCCCGCGAGCTCTGGTCACACGGCATGTGTCGAGATCGCGGCCGAAGGGCCAGGGCTTGCATCCCAGAAGCGTTTCGCGGGATACGGCGGTCCGACAACTTCTCCTGGGAAGTCCATTGATAATCGAAAGCCACAATGTCTCCGACCGACCGCCTCAAGACTGACTGTTCCAAATGCTCGGCGCTTTGCTGCGTCGTGTTGGCCTTTGACAAAGGTAAGGATTTCGCATTTGATAAGAACCCCGGCGAACCTTGCCGGAACCTCTCGGGGCACAGTTGCACGATCCACGACAAGTTGCCGCATAAAGGTTTTTCGGGCTGTGTCGCCTATGATTGCCTCGGCGCCGGCAACCGTGTCATTCAGGAAGTCTTCGCGGGTCGATCCTGGCAGAAGGACCCGCGCCTTATGCCAGAGATGATGGAAGCCTTCTCAGCCATGCGTGAGGTCCACAAGCGGATCGATTTGCTGCGTGCCGCCGAAGCCCTGCCGTTGGAGCCGCGCGACGACCAAAAACGTCGGGACTTCCTCGACTACCTCGAGCAGCACCGCTGGAGTGGGCCTGAGCTCAATGAATTCGAGGTTGGCCTGGCGCTGGAGATCGACATTTTCTTCCATGGGATAGGTAAGTATTTGGCCGTCACCCTTTCCGCCGGGCGGTGAGCCTGCGACTTGATGGTGGGGCACGCTATCGTGTGAGACCTTGGCTGTACAGCAATGCGGCGCAGGTCAACTCCGAGCCCCTAGCGGACTTGGTTGTGCCCGCTAGCCGAGCCAAAAGCGAGTTATTGGGCATCGAACCTAAGGCAAGACCGCGATCCGGGGTATCAATGGGGGTACCCTGACAAATTATGAAAATTCAAAATCATAAAAATCAATTCGTTAATCATCAAACGCGAAGCCGCCCCCGGCACCATTCTCAAAATATCCTGCCCCGCTCGATGGCTCCGCGTGCGGCTAAAGGACTGCTCCCGCTAAACTGCGCTGGGATCACTGGAGCATCCTGCCATCCATTACAGCAGACAGACGCCGCCCCATTCCACGGCACATCAGCTTGCGGCGCAGTCATCATGCGCGCATTGCCCGCCGGACCGCGTCTCGGCGGTCCTATTTATCAAAGCCCCTCAAGAACCGCCTCGCGGCTACCATCAAAGCGACAACCATATATTCCTTTCGTTTTCGCTAACACGTGTCCGAAACGAGGCAGAATAATGGCTAATTAGCGTACGCGCTCAGGTTGATTGGCGGTCTTCCGCGTCAGTGTGTCCATAAAGTTAGCAGGATACTGCTTAGGCCCAAGTTTACGTAGGGACCGCTCTTGCTACATGGAGTTTTTTGCTCAACAAAAGGTTGAGATTCCGCTCACGTCTCATCGCTCTTCCAGCAACCCTTGCAAGCCTGGATTGATCCCCCAGCGCCCTTGCTACATCAGTAACCGCTTCGACTCCGGCCCCACCGGAATTTCGAACCCTGCCGGCCAAGAAACATGCAATCAACTATGCCTACCCTGAACCCGTCGCGCCGAGAATTGCTTTCGCTATTTGCCCTCGACGTTGAAATTACCAGCGGTTTGGGCACCATGTTGAAAGATGCTGAAGGCCGCGAGATCCTCGACTTTCTGTCTCAGTACGGCGCGCTGCCTTTCGGTCATAATCCCCCCGAGATTTGGGCCGAAATTAACAGGGCGCAGGTCGAGGAAACGCCGCTGATGATCCAGCCGATGCGCAGCCCCTATGCCGAAAAACTTGCGGATCGCCTGGCAGAAATCACCCCCGGCGACCTGTCGATTGTCACGCTGGCCAACAGCGGTGCCGAAACCGCCGAGGCAGCCATCAAGCTGGCCCGTATCCGCACCGGACGCCGGATCATCCTCTCGACGCAGAACGGGTTCCACGGCAAGACGATGGGCGCGCTCTCGGCGACCGGGAAATCCCTTTATCAGGATGGGTTTGCGGTTGCGACCGACGACTATTGCTATGTCCCATACGGCGATATCGATGCCCTGCGCGATATGCTCGAAGCCGCGCATGACAAAATCGCCGCTTTCATCGTCGAACCGATTCAGGGCGAAGGCGGCGTCGTTTGCCCGCCCAAGGGTTACATTGACGCTGCTGTCGCGCTTTGCCGTGAGTATGGCGTTCTCAGCGTGCTAGACGAAATTCAGACAGGGCTGGGACGTACAGGTGCGCTTTTCGCCTGCTCCGAAGGCGAGGAAGTGCCCGACATGCTGCTTCTCGCCAAGGCTTTGGGCGGCGGTATGATGCCCATCGGGGCCTGCATCGCCCGGCCTTCTGCATGGGACGACCGGTTTGGACGGCGGCACAGTTCGACCTTCGCCGGGAACGGTCTGGCCTGCCGCGCGGCTCTTGCAACGCTTGATCATATCCTCAATCCGGAACTGGACCTGATCGGCAACGTCGCAAGTAACGGGGTCCACTTCCGCAGCGGCCTGGAAGACCTGCAGCGACGTTTCCCCTCGGTGATCCGCGAGGTACGCGGGCGTGGTTACATGATGGGGCTGGAATTCCAGAAATTCGATACCAGCTCGCATTCCGCGGTTCTGGGCTTTGCCAGCCTGAACGGCGGGATCACGGCGCTTATCTCTTCGTACCTTCTGAACCAGCATCAACTGCTGACCGCGCCGCTTTTCAACGAAACCTCGGTTATCCGGCTTCAGCCCTCTCTTATCGTGGGACGGGCTGAAATCGACCGCGCACTGGTTGCCCTTGAGGACCTCTGCGAAGTTCTCGCTTCGGCCGATGCCTATCGCCTGGTCCGCCACCTTGTGCAAAGACCGGTCGAACAGATCGCGACATCGACCTCCGAGGCCGATCTGCCGCCGGTTGCAGGGAACCCGGTGGTCCAGCAGGAAGGGACATTCTCCTTCCTGATCCACTATACCGAGATCGAAGATATCTTTCGCTCGGACCCGACCTTTCGCAGTTTCACTCCGGAAGAACTCGAGAACTGGTGCGATTGGGTCAAGAAACTCGGTCCCGGTTTCGTACGCCATGTGGCCGAGGTCCGCTCGAAAACGGGCGCAACCGCGCGGGGGACGATCCTCTCCGTGCCCTTGCTTCCGAATGAAATGCGCGGGCAAGGCCGCAAGATGGCCGGCCAGATGATCAAGACCGCCGTCGAGACCGCCGCAGCCGAAGGAACCTCTCGCGTCGGTCTGGGCGCTTTCACTTCCATTGCCAGCCGGGGCGGTGAAACAGTCACCGGCCTTGGAACGCCCATCACCAGCGGCAACACATTGACGACTGTCTCGGCAGTCAAGGCGATCGAGAGGATGGCCGCCTGCACCGGCATCCCAATCGACGAAGCCCATGTTGTCGTCGTTGGCGCCTCGGGCGCCATCGGGCGGCTGGCTTCGCTGATGCTGGCCCGCAAGGCCGGCAGCATGACCCTCGTCGGGAATGCCGCCAACCCCTTCTCCCCTGCCCTGCTGGCACGGGTCGCTGACGAATTATGCGAAACGATCTGCAAGGATCGTTCGCCCATGCCCGGCGATCTTGCGCGGGATCTGCGGGCCTTTGCCGCGCAACAAAAGAGCGAAAGCCTGAAAGAGCGCAACTCCCTGCCCGAACGCTTGCAGACCTACTGGCGCGGTCGCGGCATGGAACCCTTGCTCGACTGGACCACCCCGCTGGACGTCGCGCTTGAAACAGCCGACATCGTTCTCGTCGCGACAAGCGCCGAGATGGCGCTCATGGATCCTGCCAACATCACACCCGGTACGCTGGTCTGTGACGTGGCCCGACCACCAAATGTCGCCAATTCGGAAGCGGGACGCGAAAGTGTTCTCGTGTTCGACGGAGGGCTCGTCGCGCCCCCATTCGACATCCACCTCGGCCCCTTCCAGACCTTGCCCAAGAATCTCTGCTGGGGCTGCCTTGGCGAAACGGTACTGCTGACTCTGGCCGGAGAAACCCGGGATTTCAGCATCGGCTCGAAACTGTCGCTGGAAGACGCCGACCACATCGCCCGCTTGGCCGAAGAACACGGGTTCGAACCCGCTCCGGCCCAATGGTACGGCCAGCATCTGAAAACCCGGCACATCGGCAAATTTGCAAAAGAGGTCGACACAAGATGGTCGCGCCGCGCCGAGCAGATCGCCGAAAAGGACTCTCAGCGCGCTCTGTCCTGATCGGCGGATCCGAAAACACCTCGCACAAACAAGAACGGAGCGCCTATCGCTGGGCGCCCCGTCTTGGGTTTTCAAGCTGCTGAGTGTTCCGGGCTCAGCTGCTCTTCCTCCGTTTCCGCCTCAGGAGAAACCCGGCGGAGGAGATCCCGCCCAGCAGCAGCAGTCCTGATGCCGGCAGCGGAATAACGTTCATATCTGCGACAACCTTGATCGAGTTCAGCTGACCATCGACGCTGATCTCGGTGTTGCTCGAGTCCACGAAGAACTGAAGAGCACCGACCTGGGTCCAGTCGAACCCGGGATCTCCGACAAGATCAGTGAAGGGAAGGTTCGGGTTGAAACCAGCGGCCAGCGTTTCCGAATAGGAAACAACGTTGCCCAGCATGTCCCAAGCCGTGATCTCGATGAATACGTTGCGATCAAAGTACGCAACATCGAATGCGAAGTAAGGATTGGTCCCGATCTCGAGGTTGATACCGCCAAGCCCGGTCGTATTGACCGTGGTCGGATCATCCTGACCGTCGTAGGTGATATAGCCCAGGCCGGATGCACCGGCGATGTTCGAGAACGACAGAAGCCCCGCTTCCGAGCGAAGCTCGGTCGCGTCCTCGGGGTTGCCCGTTGCGCCAGTGTTGAGAACTTCGAAGTCACGATACCCGCCAAGCACACCAGCGTCGGCAACCTCGGAATTATTGACGAAACTTGCCGATGGCACGTCTTTGACCGTCTGCACCGAGTCGAACTCGTCGATCGTTAGCATGACCGTTGCGGCATATCCGGGGGCGGCGGCCAAGGCCATCGAGCCCGCGATCAATGCGCTGTATAAACCAAACTTCATATCAATTCTCCAGCAACTTTGAAATCTAACACGAAGCCACGGAACCGAGCTTGATATTCGGCCGGGGCCTACTTTACCGGGACAATTACCACTAATTGGAGCACCACCCGTATGAGTTGTAATATACGTTGATCTTTCCCTTGAGTAAAGGAAAGCTTCGCCATTAGGCGGATTTTTGTTAACAAATAATCAACAATAACCCCGTGCGATAAGCCATTGCTGATGAATGGAAATCCCAGCCCTTACCACAACCTCCGGCTGCAATTCGCCAAAAGTACATTGGCATTCGGGCCAACGTGGGGCTCCTCCGACAACCTAAAACGGAAAAACCTGCGGACCGATTCTCTTTCTGCAGATGCAAACGATAACGTAGGCTGCCATGACTAAGCTGAGGCCAGCCCCGTAAACCGGTTAGCGCAAACGATTTATCTCTGTATTGCTCCCGGAATTAAGAGACAACGGCGATGCACGCGACCACCATCAGGGTCGCAGCCATGCCCCAGTGCAGCATATGAAAATGCGTGTTTTGCCCACCTTCGTGACCGAACCAGTAACAGAAATAGTTTCCGGCGATCAGGAACCCTGCCCAGACGGAACTGAACATCGTGGCCCCGATCAAGGCCAGCCCAAGCGCAAGCTCCACGGAAAGCCAACCGCCAACGGACGCCCCCAGCGCGACAACTGCGGCCCAAAGACAGATGACCGTCACCGCCTCAAGAAAGATCGCCACGTAAAAGAACGCGCGCTGCGTCTTGCGACTGGCCAAACGGCGATAGGCAACGTGCTCGTAGGCTTCTGGGTATCCGGCCCGCATCCGCTCCATGTCCAGAACCAGCGCGGTGAAAGTTTCGTTCAGAAACGGATGCACGATGTTTTCCACAACGCCGATGGTCAGCCATGCCGCCATGCAGATCAACTGAAGACACAGGGCGCAAATCAGTATCGTTTCAAGCATTTCACCTCCGTCTTACGCGCGCCCATTCCGGGGCAATCCATTTTCCTTGGCCCCGAGCTACAGACCTTCGGCATGCCGCAATCGTTCAGGCTGATCCCGTCCCCAAGCAAAGCGCCTTCCCGGTCACGATTAGTCCGCCATCGCCTCGATCTCATCCGGTGCCAGATGCTTGACGCTTTCCCAAACCCGCGACTTGCCGGGGTTCAGCAACCCCTTGGGATCCATACGCTTCTTCCACGCAAGATGCCGGTAATCCGCATTCTTCAACCCGCCGCCTTCAACGTGGTATGAATGCGCATCCGCTACCGGAAAACCGGCCGCCTCATAGGTGGCATCGATCTCGCGGAGCCTTGCCTCATCGCTAAACCAGATGATCGGCAGATCAAAAGCGGTCACCCTCCCGTCCACCTTGGCAAATTCGTGATGCTGCCAGACATCATTGCCCAGCGCCTTTCCAATTGCGGCAATCGCGTCCGCATCCGCCGGATCGCTGACACCGATCTGCTGGTAGGTTGCCGATCGGTCGGCTTTTAACACCTGCAGCGTCGTATGATTGTAAGAAAATTCAAAGACATGCGGGATGGATCTCGCCTCCCGTTCCGCTTCGCTGAGCGCGAGATCGACATGCCCCCCTCGCTCTTCGATCAGGTTGCGAAACCCTTCGACCTCCCCCGCAGGCACCATCGCGACCAGCAAATTTTTGCCCTCACGGATATGCCTTTTAAGTCGCGGAAAATACTCAACGATCCGGGCATCGACCGTCGAGCAAAGTTTGCACCCGATCTCGGCCGCGACCGCCAGATCATACCCGGCGGCATAGGTATCGCGGTAACTGTCAAATGTCGCCATGCAGCCGATCCAGTTCCGTGTCGGCACAGTGCGGAGCGTGATCTCGGTGATCGCCCCATTCAGCCCCCATGCATGGTGGATCTGCAAAGCGTCCTCCGCTTCAAAGACCCGCTCCTGCGGCGTTTCTTCGACGGACAGCGCGCTGAGGCTGATGATATTGCCCTTTTCGCGTAGCGCCCCATTGGCGATTGACCCGATACCGGCCGAGCCACCGGCGACGAAACCTCCGACCGTGGCAATATCCTTTGTCGAGGGGAACATGGCCATTTCCCACCCTTCGGGGATCAGCGCGCGATTGATATCCGCCATCAGCGCCCCGGCTTCGACCCGGACGAACCCCTCGCCAATCTCCAGAATCCGGTTCATACCCGTCGTCTCGATGATCAGCCCGCCCTGCAAGGGCACCGCCTGACCGTAATTGCCGGTGCCGCCCCCGCGCAGGACGACGGGCAGGTCATTGGCATAGGCCACCGCAAGGCAATGGGCGAGTTCTTCGCGGGTTTTGGGCCGCGCCACCAGATCGCCGAAACATTTCTTAAGCTGGGCGTTCAGCAGCGGAGAATACCAAAAGAAATCCCGCGACCGCTTTTTAACCAGAACCGGCTCATCGATGATTTCCACCGGAGCAAGCGCCTGCGCAATTTTTCCCCAGTCGATTTGGTCGGTCTCACGTGTCATCGCGTCAAACTCCTCTTTTCGGACAGGGACCGCAGTTCAGCCCCGGTTATCAGGTCACTGGTGTCGCCCGCGTCGCAGATCAGCAGATCTTCGACGGCTGAACCATCGACGGTCAGTTGCGGCAGACCCATTCCCCGCCGGGCAGCCGTCGTAATCAGCGGCAGGTGATCGCCCAGAGGCGGGTCGAGATGCGCCGCAACCACGGCCAGCGACAACACGTGACGCGGATCGTGCCGCCCCACCGGACAAAAAGCATCGCGCACGTTATCTGCGCCAAGGGCAACGGTAACACCCCGCCCCCGCAATTCGTGCAGCCGGGTCAGCCCGCGCCGGTCCGGCGTTCCCTGCCCCCTGTCTTGCAGGTAAAGGTTCGTTTGCGGCAGGACGGTAATCGCGATACCGGCCTCAGCCAGCTTGTCAGCGATCCGCGCAACGTCACTTTCGGCGCAATTCGCAAGCGAGCAGGCATGACCGCACAGGATCGAACCCCCGAACCCAACGGCAAGCGCCGCATCCGCAATCCGCTCCAACCCGTCAAGCCCCGGCTCCAGACCTTCATCCACATGAAAATCGAGCTTCAGACCAAGACGCTCTGCCTCGCGAAACACGTTCCGCAATCCTTCGTCCCGCTCCGGCTGGTCAAATACAAAGGCCCCCAAGACACCATTACGATGTGCAATGGCGCGCGCATAACCCCGCGCATGACCACTATCGGCAAGCGCGCCGATATCGATCAGGGCCGCGCATTCAAGTAGCAGATCGGAATCCTCGCCCAGCTCATGCAATACGGCCCATGCAAGCGGTTCGACACTTGGGTCGTCGTCGTCAGACCAGTCCACATGCGTGCGTACGGCCCCGCAGCCAGATGCCAGCAATTCGCTTATCCCGCGCCCGGCACGGGACCGAACATCCATTTCCGTCCAGCCCTTCATATCCGCGTTTTGCGCCTTGATCGCCGCCTTGAGGTTGCCGCCGACATTCTCAAGCCGATGCACGCTGTGACATTTATCCAGATGCACATGCGGCTCGGTCAGACGCGGCAGGACAACGCGCGCGGCCTGTTCGGTTGCAGGTTCAAGCCTGACGGCTCGTCCCTCTTGCAAGACAAGATCGCCAACTAGGCAGTCATCCAGCCTCTCACCGCCAAACGCCACCGGATCGGACACCAGCGACACGGGCACCAGAACCCCGGCGATCCGGTCCAGACCATCTTTCCCACCCGTCATTGCGCCGACTTCCGATGGTCGAACCGGGCAAATTCCGCAAGGAAATCAGCAAGGTTCCTGCCCGCGCTCGCAAGCAGCGCCTCACCTTTTTCCGCCGTCGCCGCCGATGCATTACCGCAAGCGCCTTCTGTGTGCAGATCCTGCGCCAGCCACCCGGGATTGACGGGTTTGCCGCCCAGTCCGATACGGGGAAAATCACTTTCCCAATCCCACTGAGCGCTGCGAAAATCCCCGGCCTTGGTCATGTCGACCCGGTCCGGGCGAATGGCCAGCATCATTGATGTCTCGCAATCCCCGGCATGGATATCGAGGCTATACTCCGCGGGATCAAAATGCGTCTCCCACTCGGCGAAGCCACCCCATGAACAGCTCGCCACGATCAACTCTTCCGTGCGTCGCAAATCCCGCGCAGCGACCTGCAAAAGCGCGGCGTTTCCCCCGTGGCCGTTGAGAAACAAGAGCCGATCCACCCCGGCCCGCGCCACCGAACGGCCGATCTCGCGCAGCATCGCCAGCATCGTCTCCGCCGAATAGGTCAGCGTCCCGGGAAAGGCATCGTGTTCGTCGCTCTTGCTAACGGTGAACGTCGGCAGGACAAGAACCGACTGCTCGGGTGCAAGGCAATCCAGCACCCGAGCCGCGACAGCACCGATGATATCGCTATCGACCGATAACGGCAGATGCGGCCCATGCTGCTCTGTCGCGCCCAGCGGCAGTACGGCAACCGTGTCCGAGGGCAAGGCGCGGAAGGCCGATGACGGCAGATCGCTCCAGTAGCCCTGAACGCTCATGCCGCTCTACCGATGAAATCCTGAAGAAACCCGCCAAACCATTCGCCCTGCCGCGCATCATGTAGCGCGATCAGCCGGTCCTGCTCTACTCTGCTTTGTACGCCGCGCTTTTCGTAAATCTCCGGCCACCGATCCTGCCAGCGCCGGAACCCGGTTTTTGTCACTTCCGGGTGGAACTGGAACCCATAGGTGGTCTCTCCATAGCGATAGGCCTGGTTTTCATAATTCTCGCCCCGCGCCAGATGAACCGCGCCGGATGGCAGGTCAAACGTATGGAAATGCGACTGGCACACTCTCATCGGCGCGTCGAGAAACCCCAACCCGGCCTCGGTTGGGCTGATCTCGTAATAACCGAATTCGAAAATGTCGTTGGCAGGCGCTCCCGCCCATGCCCCAAGATGATGCGCAATCATCTGCGCGCCCTGACAGATGCCAAGCACCTTGATGCCCTTGGCCATACAAGCATCGATCCAGCGGTATTCTTCACGCAGGAAAGGATGCCGGTCGGTTTCGTAAACATTGAAAGGTCCGCCGTAGATGATCGTGGCGGCCAGATCGTCTCCCGGCTCACCAAGCCTATCGCCGGCATAGGGATGCCGCGTGTCTACGAAATATCCAGACCGCGTCAGCCACGCGGTCGCACGATCGTCTTTGGGTTCATTACCATGGCGTACAGACAGCACACGCTTGCCCATATCATCCTCCTCAGGAAGTAGGTTGCGTGGCCCTAGTGAAAAATCTGTGCCAGAGAGTAGGCAATAAATCCCAGAACCCGGCCAACCATTCAACCCCCAATTATCGGCAGGAGAGTATCATCGTCATGAAAGCCCTCAATCCAGCCACTCTGGCGGCACCATTCGGTGCCTATTCCCATGGCACCGAAATCCCTGCCGGAAAACGCATCGTCCGCACCTCTGGTCAATTAGCCATCCAACCGAACGGCTTCATTCCCCAAGGTGCCTATGAGCAGGCTACTCTCTGCTTTCAATCGATCAGCGCCATTCTGGCAGAGGCGGGAATGACAGCCTCGGATGTCGCCCATATCTCTGCCTATGTGACTGACAGGCAATTCATGGCGGACTACATGCGCGCCCGCGACGAATTTGTCGGGGGTGCGGCGCGTTTGCCAAGTTCGACACTGGTGATTGTCTCGGGTTTCACCCGTCCCGAATTCAAGGTCGAAGTCGAAGTTCTGGCCGCCGCCTGACGGCCAGTCTTAACGCAATAGCAACGCAAGACAGCCTTCAGATACGGCGCGCCTCCGGGATCAACAGACGTCCGAAGGCAGCTGTATAACCCATTAAAATCAGTCGATGTTCCGACGTGCCACCGCATTGCGATGCGTAATCCGCTGACCGGTCTTCGCATCGGTCAGAATCGGTTCAAGCACCTCCCCCGTGTCCCGCGAAAGCAATGTCATAGAGCTTTTCTTTTCAGGCGGCACATGCTCTTCGGCCCAAGCCGTCAGGGTCACCAGCACCGGGTAAAGCGCCTTGCCCTTGTCCGTCAGCCGGTATTCATGCCGTAACGGGCGTTCCTGATAAGCTTCGCGCCGCAGCACCCCGTCACTCTCAAGCTTGCGCAACCGATCTGCCAGCACGTGGCGCGTGATGCCTAGACGCTCCTGCATCTGCTCGAACCGCCTCACCCCCAGAAAGCAATCCCGCAGGACAAGCATGGTCCAGCGATCACCAATCACCGATAGCCCGCGTGCCACGGGGCAGGGTTCACTTTTCAAATCATCCCATTTCATACCCCCTTCTAACGCATGTTGACAGGTTCCAAAAGAGAACTTACCCATTAGTCAGTTCCAAAAAAGAACTTTCTATTGGCACATCGCGTCCCTGCTCTGCCAAAAGCGTCTGAAAAGCCGGAGGAAAACCAAATGGCCTTACGCAAAACACGTACCTACGAATATTCCCAAGTTGGATTCGATTCGCTTTCGGCGATGCGCCTGTCCGGACTCGAATACATGCGCGCGATGGTGGCCGGCGAAATCGGCGCGCCTCCGCCCATCGGTGCCACCATGGGCATGTCGATCCCGACCGAACTTGACTATGGCTATGTCACATTCGAGGCTGAACCCGGAGATTTCCTATTGAACCCAATGGGTTCGGTCCACGGTGGCTTTGCCGCCACGCTGCTTGATTCCGCACTGGGCGTGGCGGTCCATACCTCGCTGGACGCTGGTCTGGGTTTCACCACCGCCGAGTTGAAGGTCAATTACACCCGCGCCATCAAGCCGAACGCAGGCAGGCTGCGGGCCGAAGGCCGCCTGATACATCGCGGCAGACAAATGGCCACCGCCGAAGGACGCCTGGTCGGCATCGAAGATGACAAGCTCTATGCCCACGGCACCGCCACCTGCTTCATCTTCCCGCTCCGACCACAGGGCTGATCCCGTGACCATGCAGCACACCGGAGGCACAGCGCCGGGCCGCGCCCAGCTGGCCGAAACCGCCCGAGCCCTGCGCACCCGGCGGCTGCTCGAAGATCCCATCGGACCGACGCTCGCGCGGCTCGCCGCGCCCAACGTGCTTGCGATGGTCGTACAGGCGGCGATGAGCATCGCCGAAGGCATCTTCGCCAGCCAGCTCGGCGTCTCCGCCCTTGCCGGGCTTGCGCTGGTCTTCCCGCTCGTCATGCTGACGCAGATGCTCTCGGCCGGTTCGATGGGCGGCGCGATCTCATCGTCGATTGCCCGCGCGCTCGGTGCCGGTGACGTCAGCCGCGCCGCCGGTCTGACGGTTACCGCGTGGATCATCGCGGCGCTCATCGCTCTCATGACGGCGCTTATCATGTGGCTCTTCGGGGCAGCGATCTTTGGTCTGCTTGGAGGCGGAGAAGACGCCATCGCCGCCGCGCTCGACTATGCCCGCGTTTTCTTTCCCGGCTGTATCGCGCTCTGGCTCTGCCATTCGACGCTCAGCGTCATTCGCGGCACCGGGAACATGGGAACACCATCGCTCCTCCTGCTTCTTGTCTCGCTTGCGACCATTCCCCTTTCCGGCGGTCTGGCGCTTGGCTGGGGGCCCCTGCCCGCGCTCGGCATGTCCGGCCTCGCCCTCGGCATGACCCTTTCCTACGCAATCGGCGCGGTTGTCGCTCTCCTATACATCTTCACGGGCCACGCCGGTTTGCCGCTACGCCCAGCGCGGGTGAAAGGTGACTATTTCTCCGACATCCTCCGCGTCGGCATCATCGCCTCGGTCAACTCCTTCCTGACGGTGCTCACGATCATTCTCATGGTCGGCATGGTCGGCCGCTTCGGAGAAGCCGCCCTCGCCGGTTACGGCCTTGGCGCGCGGCTCGAATTCCTGATGATCCCGGTGGTTTTTGGCATTGGCGCGGCGCTGACCGCAATGGTCGGCGCAAACATCGGCGCAGGCAACAAACCCCGCGCGCTGGCCGTCGCGTGGACCGGCTCCCTTGCCGCCGCCGCCATTGTTGGCGTGATCGGGCTGGTCGTCGCGCTGTTCCCGGATCTCTGGCTCGGGATCTTCCTGTCCCCGTCCGAAACTGATGCGCTCGCGGCCGGACGCGCCTATTTTGGCTATGTCGCGCCTTTCTACAGCTTTTTCGGTCTCGGCCTCGCCCTATATTTCGCAAGCCAAGGCGCAGGCCGCATGGCCTGGCCCGTCATCGGCAGCCTCGCCCGGATCTCCGTGGCATTCGGTGGCGCAGTGCTGCTGGTGAACACCACCGACATGGGCGTGCGCGGTGTCTTCGCCGCCATCGGCGCGGGCATGGCGATTTACGGCGCTCTCATCGCCCTTGCCGTTTACCGCACCCGATGGCGTTAACCGGAGTTACGACGCCAGCCGCTCGAACAGACGCGCGACGGCTTCGGCCCCCGGGTCCACATGACCCTCAAGCTGCTCGGCGCTGATGTAAGACGCGCGCCCGGCATTGGCCCGGGTCATCGTGGCGGTGTGGTTCGCCCCTTCCCGCGCTGCCCGTGCCGCGCAGCCGATACCGCTGCCCAACTCGTCCAGCGCCGGTTTCAGCGCGTCGATCATTGTCCGGTCGCCCAGACGGGCACCGCCGATCTGCTGCATCCGCTCAAGCCCCGCCATCAGCGCATCGCGCATCGGCATCCCGGATGAGGATGCATCGCCCACCGCCGCAAAGAAGATCGCCAGCAACACGCCCGATGAACCGCCCATGGTCTGGCTCAGCTCCTGCTCAATCGCGCGGTAAAGCTGCGTGTGATCGGCCAGCGGCAGGGAATCCAGCGCATCGATCAACGCCCGCGCCGCCCCCGCCAGAGTCGAGCCGGTATCCCCGTCACCCGATTTCGCATCCAGCGCGTTAAGATCGTCCTCGGCCTCGATCAGCACCTGACAGCACTTGATAAGGAAAGCCTTGGTCGGCTCATGAGCCGAGGGCATCGCCTTGATCGGCGCGAGCCCGTCGGGCAGCGGCAGCACATTATCCGGAACAAGCTCCACCGTACCCGGCCATGCCCGCACCCCGCAAGGCGCACGCAGCAGCGCCAGATCCTCTTCACCTGCTTCGAAAACCGTCAGGGAAAACCCGCGCATGTCCAGCGAGGTCATCAGCGCCGCCGGTCCCACCAGCCATTTGACCCGCTCGCCGATGGCCGACCGCCGCAACTCCGCCGCCAGCACCGACATTTCGAGCACCGATACCGCGCCCAGATTATTCAGCAGCGCCACACAGGGCTTGCCGGACATGACAGCGGAAAGCTTGTCGACCATCGAACCAATCGCCTGCCGCGCGCCCTCGTATTCCAGATGCTCGACTCCGGCCTCGCCGTGAATACCCAGCCCAAGTTCGGCCATGCCCTCGGGGATTCGGCCCTCTTTGGGCGATCCGGGAACGGTGCAGGTATCCAGCGACATGCCGATGGAATGGATGCCCGCGATCACCCGTTCCGCCGCCTCGGCCACCTCGTCAAGCGACGCGCCCTGCTCCGCAGCCGCCCCCGCGACCTTATGCACGAAAAGCGTTCCGGCCACACCGCGCGCCTGCGGCAGATCGGGCAGCGCGATGTCATCATCCACCACGACCATCCGCACGTTCAGCCCGAACGCCCGCGCCCGCTCCGCGGCCAGCCCGAAATTCAGCCTGTCGCCGGTGTAATTCTTGACGATCAGCAAACAGCCCGCTGGCCCCGTCACCGCCAGTATCCCCGCCAGCACGGCATCAACCGAGGGCGAGGCGAACACGTCGCCACAAACCGCCGCTGTAAGCATGCCCTGCCCGACAAACCCCGCGTGGGCCGGTTCATGACCCGATCCGCCCCCCGACACCAGCGCCACCTTGGACTTTTCCCAATCGCTGCGCACCACGACACGGATATGCGGATAACCGTCCAGCCGGGACAGCGCCCCGCCCGAAGCAGCAATGGCACCATCAATCGCCTCGGTGACGATATCTTCCTTCTTGTTCATGAAATGGGTCATGTCGTGCTCCCTTACCCGAGCCTTGCGCCATCGGCGTCGAAAAACAGCGGTTTCTTCGGTTGGATACGCACCACATCGCCGGAAACCAGCGGCGTATGCGCATCCGTCACGGTAATCAGATCGTGGTTTTGAAATTTCAGGTGCAGCCGGGTCTGATCGCCCAGATGCTCCACCCGCGTCACTTGGCTTTCCTGTCCCTCGCCTTGCGAGATGTGTTCCGGACGCAACCCGATATAGGCAGCCCGGTCCGGCGCATGGCCAAACAGGTCGGCCGGCAGCACATTGATGCGCGGCAGCCCCAGACGGCTTGCGGCGTAAATGCTGACCGGGTCTTCGTAGATCTGCCGGGGCGTGCCGAACTGCACCAGCCGCCCGTGATCCAGCACGCCCACATGGGTCGCCATCGTCATCGCCTCAATCTGGTCATGGGTCACATAAAGCAGCGTCGCGCCGGAATGGGACTGAATATTCTTCAACTCGACCCGAAGATCGGCGCGCAATTTGGCATCCAGCGAGCTCAGCGGTTCATCCATAAGGTAGACCAACGGGTTGCGCACCAGCGCCCGGCCAATGGACACACGCTGCATCTCACCGCCCGAAAGCTCCGTCGCCTTGTTCCCCAGCTTGTGCGAGATCTGCAAAATCTCGGCCACCTCGCCCACCTTTCGGTCAATCAGGTCCTGCGGCGTTCGCAGCACCGGGGATTTCAGCGGAAATTCAAGGTTCTCCCGCACTGTGAGATGCGGGTAAAGCGAGTACTGCTGGAACACCATCGCCACATCCCGCTGTGCAGGCGTCAGCCCGGTCATGTCGCGCCCGTCAATCGAGATCGTGCCCCGGTCCGGCACGTCCAGCCCCGACACCATCCGCAGGGTTGTCGTCTTGCCCGCACCGGTCGGGCCAAGCAGCACGACAAACGATCCGTCCGGCACGGTCATCGACACATCGTCCAGCGCGACATCTTCGCCGAACCGCTTGGAAATTCCGGATAGAACGACCTCAGCCATGGGCAAGCGCCTCCCTGTTCGCATCCGACACCAGCGCGCGACCGGTGCCCGCATCAAAGATACTCAGCGTGCGCGCGTCGAACTCCAGCCCGGTCCGATCCCCGACCCGCACCACCTCATGCGACGGGGTGCGCGCCTTGACCCGGCCAAAGGCGGTGTCGAGCGTAATGATCTGCGTCGTGCCAAGATATTCCGCCGCGACGATTTCACCACGATAAGGCGCCGCATCACTCAGCCGGACATGTTCGGGACGCACCCCCAGCGTCAGATCACCACTCGCGCCGTCCTGCTGGCGCGGTACGGCAAAGCCGCTGTCTCCCAGCATGACCTTTTCGGCACCGGCATCGACCCGGCCCTGAAAATCGAGGAAATTCATCGGCGGAGAGCCGATGAACTCGGCCACGAACCGCGTCGCGGGCCAGTCGTAGATCTGCTGAGGCACGCCGAACTGTTCGACAACGCCGTGGTTCATCACCACGATCTTGTCGCCCATCTGCATCGCTTCCAACTGGTCATGAGTCACGTAAACCGTCGTCGCGCCCATCCGGTCATGCAGAGCGCGCAATTCCTCGGCCATATGCTCGCGGAACTCGGCATCAAGCGCGCCCAGCGGCTCATCCATAAAGAACGCCTTGGGATTGCGCACGATGGCACGGCCCAGCGCCACGCGCTGCCGATCCCCCCCCGACAAACCGCCAACCGGACGGTTCAGGATATTCTCAATTCCCAGTATCCTCGCCACCTCGGCCACCTTCTGTTTGACCTCGGCCCGCGGCATCCCCTGGCTGATCAACGGATAGCTGATATTCTTGCCAACGTTCATATGCGGGTAAAGCGCGAACATCTGGAAAACAAAGGCAATATCGCGCTGGCTGGCAGGTTTCATCCCGACCTCCTCGCCATCGATATAGATCTCTCCCGAGGTCGGCAGTTCCAGCCCCGCCATCATCCGCAGAGTCGTCGTCTTTCCGCAGCCCGAAGGCCCGAGCAGCATGAAGAACTCGCCATCCGCGATGGTAAAACTCGAGGATTTCACCGCGTTGAACGCGCCGAAATCCTTGCGCAGGTTACGGATCACGATCTCAGCCACGGGCGGGCTCCTTCTTTTTGCGATAGGTCAGCGCATCGGCGATGCAGATCGCCAATGCTTCCCGGTCGATGTCTTCGCTAGCCGGAACCAGAACGGCACGATTGCCTTCAAACCCCAGCCGGTCGCTGAAACGGGCGCGCCATGTTTCAACCAGCGAGGTCTGGCAATGCACCAAAACCTTGCAGCCTTCGCGCGATTTATCCGCCGTGATGCGCACCGCCGTGCCGGATTTCCCCGGCAGATAGGCAGGCTCGCCCCAACGCAGGGTCTCCTCGGGCGCGGCCAGCCCCTCGGTCTCCGCCACATCGAACACCAGCGCGCGCAACTCTCTCGCACAGGCCTCGACCGGCGGGGTCATCGCGGCAAACACCGCATCGACGTCCTTGGGGGCAGCAGGCACAGCCATCACGGTCACTCCGGAAAATGGCTGACGATGATGAACATCACCGTGCCCACCAGCGTGACGATAAAGGAATAGGTGAAGGCGACCATGACAAAGGGCTGCATCAGCATCACCACGCCCAGCGCGATCAATATGCTTGCCAGCATTTCCCAAGCGCCCCGGCGAAAGCGAACCAATCCGTTGAAAAAGCTGGTCATTTGCGCACCGCTCCAAATGTGATCCCGCGCAGCAGATGCTTGCGCAACAGGATGGTGAAGACCATGACCGGCACAAGGAAGATCGTCGCCCCGGCCGCCACGGCTGGCCAGTCCTTGCCCCCCACCCCGATGATCGTCGGAATGAACGGCGGCGCGGTCTGCGCCGTGCCGGAGGTCAGCAGCACCGCAAAGGCATATTCGTTCCAGGCGAAGATCAGGCAGAAGATCGCGGTCGAAGCGATGCCGGTCGCGGCCTGCGGCAGCACCACCTTGTAGAAAGCCTGAAACCGCGTATAGCCGTCGATCAACGCGGCCTCTTCGTATTCGACCGGGATCTCGTCGATAAACCCTTTCAGCAACCAGACTGACAGCGACAGGTTCACCGCCGTATAAAGCAGGATCATCCCCAGATGCGTGTCGTTCAGCCCGATCTGGCGGAACATCAGGAAGATCGGGATCGCCACCGCAATCGGCGGCATCATCCGCGTCGACAGGATAAAGAACAAAAGGTCGTCCTTCAGCGGCACCCGGAACCGGCTGAACGCATAAGCCGCCGCTGTGCCAAGGATCATGCAAAGCACGGTTGAGCCAAAGCCGATGATCACCGAATTGAGAAACCGCTCGCCATAGCGCGACGGCCCGGCGATCACCATGCCCTGATCCCGCACCACTTTTTCGTACCATGTGGCCGGTGGCGGCAGCGCCGCAAAATCGTCTTCGGTAACACGTGTTCGGGTCGTGAACAGGTTGACGTAACCCTCAAGGCTCGGCTCGAAAACCACCTTGGGCGGATAGGCAATCGCATCGGCGGGCGATTTGAAACCGGTGGCGATGATCCAGACCAGCGGCAGGATGGTGATGATCGCGTAGGCAACCACCATGACACCTGCAAACCACTTGGTGCCGCGCGACGGGTCGGTGACGGAAAAACTCATCTCTCTTTCACCTTGTTCAGGGCTTTCACATAGATCGAGGCAAGGCCGAATACGGTCACGAACAGGATCACTGCATAGGCCGAGGAATAGCCCGTTCGCCAGCGCTCGAACGCCTCGCGTTTAAGATCGATAGAGGTCAGCGTCGTGGTATTGCCCGGCCCCCCGCCGGTCAGCTGCACCACAAGATCGAACATCTTGAAATTCTCGATCCCCCGGAACAGCACCGCCAGCATCAGAAAGGGCAAAGCCATCGGAATGGTGATCGTCCAGAACTGCCGCCACTTGCTCGCGCGGTCACATTCCGCCGCCTCGTAGATGCTGTCGGGGATCGACCGCAGCCCCGCCAGACAGATCAGCATCACGAAAGGCGTCCACATCCATGTATCCGCGATGACAATCGCCCAAGGGGCAAGGTTTACATCGCCGATCATCGAAAACGACGCTGGATCGGCCCCGGTAAAGAAGGCGATCACGTAATTGAACAGCCCGATCTGCGGCTGGTAGAGGAAGGTCCAGAAGTTACCGACCACCGCCGGGCTCAGCATCATCGGCAGCACGATCACCGTTGTCCAGAGATCGTTGCCCTTGAATTTCTTGTTGATCAGATAGGCCAGCGCGAACCCGATGATGACCTGAAGCACGATGGTCCAGATCAGGAAATGCGCCGTTGCCTGCATCGTCGCCCAGATCCCGTCATCCGTCAGGATCCGTTCGTAATTACGCAGCCCCACCCATTCCACGTCCCGGTTCGGCCGGTTCACCCGGTAGTTCGTGAAACTCAGCCGGATCGTCCAGATCAGCGGAAAGATATTGACCGCAAGCAGCAGAAAGATCGACGGCGCCACAAAGATCCAGGCGATGGCCCGGTCCGACAGCCCCTTGATGCGTCTGGCCACGGGTGCCGGGGTGGCGCGCGCGATTTTCTCCATCGGGGCATGGGTCATAAGACAAATCCTTCGCGACGGGCGCAGGGCTCAGCCCGCGTTTCCATCTGTTCCTGCATGTTCGGAAAGGTGCCCCCCGAAAGCGCATCCGCGACAGCGGGGGGCAGTAAAGTCGGACGATATGCCGTCCGACGGGGAGTCATTCAGATCTTGCCTTCATCTTCAAAGATGATGGTCCATTCCTCGACCAGACCGTCCAGCGCCTCTTGCGCGGTACCGTTCCCGGCGATCACGTAGTCGTGGATCTTTTCCTGCATCGCCAGCAGCAGATCGGCATAGGCCGGTTCCGCCCAGAAATCCTTTACGATGGCCATGCTATCAAGGAAGGTCTGCGCATAGGGCTGGCTCGAGGCAAAGCCCGGATCTTCGACCACGGCCTTCAGCGCCGAATAACCGCCAAGCTCCCACCAGCGGGCCTGGATTTCGGGCTGGGCAAACCACTTGATGTATTCCAGCGCCGCATCCTGTTTTGACGAATAGGACACCACCGAAATCCCCTGCCCGCCAAGCTGGGCATACTGGCCGGCCGGGCCTGCCGGGTTCGGGAAATAACCCGACTTGCCGCCGCCCACGTTCGGGTCGGCCTCGACGCCCGGCCAGATAAAGGCAAAGTTCATCTGAAGCGCGACCTGACCGGATTTATAGGCGTCGATATTCTCGCCCATGTACCAGTTCGACGAACCCGGAGGGGTGCCAACGTCATAAAGCGCCTTGTAGAACTCAAGCCCTTCAACCGCGCCTTCCGAGTTCACGTAACCTTCGAGATCATAGGGCTGGTCCGGGTTTTCGTACTGGAAACCATAGTTATACAGCACATTGGTCACGCCCATCGTGATCCCTTCCGAGCCGCGTTCGGTATAGATCGCCGCGCCATAAACCGTATTGCCGTCGATCTCGCGCCCCTGGAAGAACTCCGCGATGTCCTTCAGCTCTTCCAGCGTGGCCGGTACACCCAGATCGCGCCCGTATTTCTCCTTGAACTCGGCCTGAAGCTCGGGCTTTTCGAACCAGTCCTTACGATAGGTCCAGCCCACCACGTCACCGAATGCCGGCAGCGCCCAGTAATTCGGCGACCCCTTTGGCCATTCCGAATAACCGGTCACCGTTGCCGGGATGAAGTCATCCATGGTGATGCCTTCGGCTTCGAAAAAGTCGTTCAGCTTGACGTAATGGCCGCTCTCGGCGCCTCCGCCGATCCACTGGCTGTCCCCGATCATCAGATCGCAAAGCTGCCCGCCTGAATTCAGCTCGTTCAGCATCCGGTCCGCAAAGTTGGGCCAGGGCACGAATTCAAAGCTCATGTTATGGCCGGACTTCTCTTCGAAATCCTTGCTCAGCTCGACCAGCGCGTTCGCCGGATCCCACGCCGCCCAGCAAAGGGTCAGGTCTTCTGCGTTCGCCGCCCCCGACAGGCCTGCCGCTATCAAGGCACCCGACGCGACGGTGGTCATGAATTTCTTATTCATTGAATGATTCCTCCCTGAAACATCGCTGCTGCCGCCTCCCTATGCGACTCACCGATGTAATATTTGTTAGTAAGGCACGTGCCTCAAAGCAACAAAATTTTGATGCACGTGCCTCAAAATCGTGTATAAAAAATCTCACGCATTCCGCAAAACTGAACCAAACTGGCCCTCAAGAGTTTGTAATTCATGCAAAAATCCTTGCGCCCCTCGACGCCGAACATGGCCCGACCGACGACAAAGGATCTGGCTCGCGTCGCCGGCGTCAGCCGCGCGACGGTCGACCGGGTCCTGAACGGGCGCGAGGGCGTCAAGTCCGAAACCGTGGAAAAAGTCACCGCCGCGATCCGTGAACTCGGCTTCGTGCGCAACCTCTCTGCGGCCAACCTCGCCAAAAGCAAAAGCTATCGGTTCATCTTCGTGCTGCCCCGCTCAGGCGATCAGTTTCTCGACGAAATCCTGCGCCACATCCACGAAGCGGGCGAGGTCTTTGCCTCGGACATGATCTGGGCCGAGGTGCAGCCCATCGACGAAAACGACCCGCACCAGATCGCCGCTTTTCTCGCCACCCTGTCGCCCGGAGACGTGGACGGGGTCGCCATCATGGCCCCGGAAACGCCGCAGCTGCGTGATGCAATGACACGGCTTGCCGAACGCGGCGTCTGCGCCCTGCCTTTCATCTCGAACCAGGCTTTGTCAGGCGACAACCTCGTGGGCATCGACAACCGCGCCGCGGGCAAAACCGCCGCGACGCTCATGGGCCGGTTCATCCATGCGCCGCGCGGGCAGATCCTCGTCATCGCCGAAAGCATGCAGTCCCGCGACAGTCTCGAACGGCGGCTTGGTTTCGATCAGGTCATCAACGACAGCTTTTCCCACCTGACCACCCTGCCCTCGCTGGAAACCTACGGCTCGGCGGACCGGGCAGAGCGGGTCATCACCGCCGCGACACAACGCAATCCCGATATCGTCGGTGTTTACGTGATGTCCTCCGAGGCGCGCATTCCCCTCGAAGTGCTCGAAAAGGCCGACCTGCCGCAGCAGATCGTCTCCATCGCCCATGAGCGAACGCCTTTCACGGAAAATGCCCTGCGCAACGGCAACATCGACGCGCTGATCACGCAGGACCCCGGCCATCTGGTCCGCAGCGCGATCCGGAGGCTGCGGGCGCTGTCGGACAACCTAACCACCTCGACCTCGCAGGAAAAAATCCGCATCGAGGTGCTGATCGCCACCAATATCTGAACCGGCCTATTCGGCTGGTTCGTAATCGTCCAGCGGCACCGGCTCATAGGACGGCTCGGCCAGCCCGGAGAGGGACGCCGAAGCGCGATAGGCCAGCCCGGTCGCCCGGTCCTCGGCAAAATAGACCAGCGTTTCCCCGTCATGCCGGGGCGTGGTAATCTCATCGAAATCCGGCACGCCGAAATCGCTCAGACGCATCACCCCTTCGCGCCACGGCTGCGAGGGATCCTCGCTCTCAAGCTGCGCACGATACCGTTCGGCAAATTCGGCTGGGTCCTCGATCAGCACATACTCACCGCCCCGGGCAAAGTTATTGACGTGACGCGCAAGTTCCGTTGCCGCGTCCGGCTCCAGCAATTCCGGCACCTCGGCGACAAGCGCATCAATTGATCCGAAAGACGCCTCGCCAAGATAGGCCGTACGCTCGCCCTCCTCATTCCGACTGGAAACAATCTCTGTAAGGTCAGTCATTTACGGGTTCCTCTTGTCTACCTTGTACCACTCGTCGGTCATCCAGTCATTCGCTTCGCTAAAGTTCTCCAGTCGGCCGCTCGGCATCCACTTTTCACAAAGCTTCGCCGTACCGTTCACCGGATCACCGATGATGACAAGATATCGCACCACGTCGCCACCATTCCAGTTGGTATCCGCGATGACGAACTGCGGTGTTTCCACGGCATTCAAGATCGCGCTATCCAGTCTCCTGCGTTTTTCCTCTTCGACCGAGGCCTGAATTTTGGCCCGCTTCTCTTGCTCTTCTGCCGGGGTCGGCTGAGGATTCAGCGGCGCCTTCCATTGGTCCAGTTCTTCCTGAACCCGCATCGCCAAAGCGGCGCTAACCTTCGTCTGCACGTACTGCTCAAACTGGCGCGGCGTCATGTCAGCCGCAGGCATTTCGTTTTCAAGAGTATTTCTCAACGCCAGCCGCTCCGCATCCGACTTCGAATTCCGCAACAGACCAGCAACGATTTCCTCGAACGGAGCGGCAAGGGCTGCGGCACTCATCGGCGCCGCCGCCAGCGCCTGCGCTGGGTCCAATAGCTCACGCTGCAGATTTGCAGCCAGATTGGCCGGCCCGCCTTCACGCAACGGTGCGGTCGATGGGTGCCCCGGCAAAGCGTTGAACAGATGGCGTCCCCGCGTCGATATCGCGACCTTCTCAGACGGATCGGCCGGGTCGGTGGAGGGCACGAAACTTTCGATGAACTTCTCCATCAACTTCGCGGGCCGCTCGAATGGAGGTGTCGCGTTTATTTCGGCCTGTCTGAGCACATATGTCATCTCAACTGGCTCATCGAGCACTTCCGTCGCCGAGGTTCCGTCCCCGCCAGATGGCAGGTCCCATGGCTCTGCCCCATTGATCTTGATCGCACCGGCAAAGCGCGGATCATCGACCAGTTTTGCCACATCCCCGCGACTGGTGAAAAAGGAGGTATCGCCGCTCTTGATCGTCTTGTGAACGATATCCTTCACCACGGCCCTGTAGTCGTCGATGTTCGCCACCGGCTGTCCAGTGGCCTTGTTGAACAGAACATACTTGCCCCGGCTCGAAGACCCATCATTTGCATCCCCGACCAAGACCTCAGGATCATAGCGGAACTCAAAGGCGTCGGTGATCGCGATCTTGAGCCGCGCCGTCGCGGCATCGCGCTTTTTACCCGATTTCACCTTTTCGCCCAGCAGCTTGGCGATTTCGTCAGCCGAATTCTCCAACTGCCGGTGCTTGCCCTTGTGATCGATCCGGGCCGCTGCGGTCGCAACCGTATATTCGAAACTGCGGGTCAGTGCGTTCTGGTTGCCCGGCACGTTCTTGACCGCAGGCACCGGATCGCCCGTTTTGGGCCGAAGAACCCCGTCAACCGCAAGATCGCGGAAATGCTTCATCGTCCCAAGCGGGTCTTCGTCGCGCATCCTGATCGCGGGCGCGGTCGCGAAACAGGATCCCACCGGGCCCTGATAGATCGGCGTCAGCATCGCATCCAAGATCGACTGGCGGAAATCCTCGGTCGTCAACTCTCCGCGTTGCTTGCCGGTATCCCGGGCCACCAGACCGCGGCCACCGCCGATGCCCGGTGCCTCGACATCGTCAAGCAGCTGCTGCGCCTCGGGATTATTCTCCAGAAAATCCAGCGTCTTAAGCATATGCTCGGCCAAAACCGGCGTCTGTCGACCTACCTGATGAAAATTCAGCAAGGTATCGTAAACGGCCACCCGCGCTGCATCGATGTTAAGCTTGCCGTCCGGCCCAAGCAAAACCTTCCCGACGTAGCGCGCCCTTTTCGTCGTCAGTTCGTCACGGTTATTGATGCCGTTCAGTTCGGGAATATCCTGCACCATGTAAGGGTGCGTGGTGTACCGTTCGATAATGTCCTGCGGCACCGGGTATTGCCCGGCCTTCTGAACCAGCTTGCGCGCGTACCACGCAGCCGCATCGGCATTGAGTTGCGGGTTTCCGTTCCGATCCGCAAATCCGGAATCGACGCCATCACAGGCCAGTCTGGCCGTGTCGACAATGTCCTTGTACCTGGTCCCTCTGGCCAAGGCGTCGAGCATCGCCTGCCCGACTTTTGGGTTTCGCTTGATGATTGCAAACGCGTCCGCCAGCAATTCCGGCGGAAATGGCGGTTTCTTATCCGCCGAGAACGTATTCGAAAGAACAGCCTGCAAAATCGACCGCTTCTGCTCGATGACCTCAAGTTTTACCTTTTCGGCATCAACCAGTTGCTGCGCCCTCGTCGCATCGGCCTGTTTTGTGGCATCGTCTGGATGATCGGCCGCGTCCTGCCTCTTGGCGTCCCGATCCGCGCGCGCATCTCTCAGATCGTCGATGGTCTGCAAAAGCTCAGCCGCAGAGCAATCCCCCGCATATCTCTGGTCCAGATCCGCGATCGCATCCATCGCATCGGAAAACGCGTCGAAATTCTTCGAACCAAGGCTCGCGACAGCCTCTTTCTGCGCATCGGAAATGTTCAGGTTCTGCACGTCCTGCAGATGCAGCGGCCCCTCGACGGCTTCGATGTCCCTCTTCAGCTGGTCCAATAGGGTTCTGATTGTGGGAACTTGGCCGTTCAGCCGTGTAATCTCGGCCATGTCAAAGTTATCAAGCGCAGCCTTCATCTTTGGGATGTCGGTTTCAGCAAGAGTAAAATCCACGGACAGCTCCAGCCATTCTGGGGCCTGCTTGGCTTCCAGGTTTTCCAGCCGGCGGCTGACCAGAGCCAGATCGTTTGCGAGCGCCGCATGCGCCGACTGAAGCTCGCGTATAATCACCCCCCGCGCGTCGGCATTTTGCTGAACTCGCTGGATCTTGCCGGGGAAATTTCGCAGCAGGACACGGGCGCGATCCAGATCGGCAGCCGACGGGAAAACTGGCCGCAGCAGATTGCCAAGGTCGGTCCGGTCCGCGTTCAACATATCCAGTTCGGCCTGGATGGCATACTGTGGGTTGGGGGGCAGGGCATCCAGAAGTTCAACCAGCTGCTCCCGGTTCTCCTTGCGTCTCAACGCCTCCTGCTCAAGGGCAAGGGCATCCTGCAGCGCTTCTTTCGCAACGCGCATCGCGTCGCGCGGATTGTCCTCGCCGATCAATCTCCGAACGTCGGTTATCTTTGCGACAATCGGAGCGGTAGGGGAATTGGTTCCCTCATACTCATCAAGGATGAGCGCCACCTTGGCGAGTTCGGCTTCTGCCTCCCTCCCCTTGCGCGCACGGGTTTCGGCCTTTTGCGTGGTGTGAAGAATATAGCGATCAATGAACCACCGCCCTCTGTCACTCAAATCTCCGGCCATACAGACACCTCGCTACGCAACCCGGCATGACCGCCCGAAATACGGCCAAGATCGCCCGTCAGCGGATGAATCCCCGCCGGGACGGCCAATCCATACACGGTTACACCCCAGCGTTGTCACCAGCGTTGTAATGACGGCCGGTTCTGGCCGATCCGGCGTTGTATTTTTGTAATACGTTGATTTTTAGCGAAAGATTTCAGCAAAATCGGCGACGAACGCGCCCGAGATCAAACGGTTTCGTCGGCAACCCCGTTGCGCAGCACACCGATTCCCTCTGCCTCGACCTCGATGATATCGCCCGGCTTCAGCCAGATCGGCGGATCAAACCGCGCCCCCGCCCCCGTGGGCGTGCCGCAGACGATGACATCCCCGGGCACCAGTGTCGTGAAGGTCGAGATGTAATTGATGATATAGCGGAAGTCGTACATCATCCGCCCTGTGCGATCCTCCTGCCGGACCTCGCCGTTCACCCGCGTAACCAGCGCGATGTCGTCAAGCTGATCGGCCGAGCGGAACGGCACCAGCCAAGGTCCCATCGCCCCCGACCGATCCCAGTTCTTGCCCTGCGTGACGTTGAACTTGGCATGACGCACCCAGTCACGGATTGTGCCTTCGTTGCAAAGCGTCAACGCCGCGATGTGGTCATAGGCGTCCTCGCGCGAAATCCGCCGCCCGCCCTTGCCAATGACAATCGTCACCTCGCCCTCGTAATCAAGCTGCTCCGATTCCGGCGGGCGGATCAGGTCCTCGCCATGCCCGACGAACGATCGCGGGAAACGGATGAACATCGACGGTTTCGTCGGCGCTGCCTGCCCGTCCTTGTACTCGGCATTCCGGTCGGGGAAATTCACCCCGATGCAGATGATCTTTTCCGGGTTCGCAATCGGGATAAGGTAGCGGATGTCCGAAAGCGCAAAATCCACGGAACGCCCCTCTGCCGTGCTCAGCAACTCCTCAAGCGCCCCCGCCTCGACCACTTCTTTCAGCCCGGGATAGCGCGCGCCGAATTCGCTCGTCAGATCGACAATGCCATCCTCGGTCAAGACGCCGTAACGGTCCGCCCCCTCGGCGTGAAAGGCGATGATGCGGGCGGGGATCGGTTTACTCACAGGTTCTCTCCTCAGGGGGCAATGATCGGGCTGGCCTTCAGCCCGCTGGCATAGGGTTCGACCCCTTCAAAGACCGACCCGTTTTCGAACCATGACCTTGGCGCCGGCGCGCCCCAAAGCGTTTGGCGCTGCGGGTCCTTCAGATCCCAGCGGATCGGCTCAAGATCTGGATCGACCGTCTGGTAATCCGAGCAATAGATCTCGATCCGGTGCCCGTCGGGATCAAGGATATAAAGGAAGAATGCGTTGGAAATACCGTGCCGCCCTGGCCCGCGCTCGATATTGGCCACGTACCCGGTTGTCGCCATCAGATCGAGCAGGTCGATGATGTTCAGCGGCGTCGGCACCCAGAACGCCGTGTGATGCAGGCGCGGCCCCGTCCCGTTGGTAAAGGCCATGTCATGCACCCCGCCCTTGCGGTGGGTCCACGCCGCCCAAAGCCGCCCGCTTTCTTCATCCTCGGTATATTCCGTCACCCGGAAACCAAGCTCGCCGTAAAACGCCACCGCCTTGTCCACATCCGGCGAGAAACAGTTGAAATGGTCGATCCTCAGCGGCTTCACCCCGTGGTAAAGCTCGTATTTCTGGTGGATCGGGGCCAGCCGGTCCATCTTGAAATAGAACTCGATGGGCGTGCCGAAACAATCCACCGTCGCCAGCGTGCGCCCTTGGTAGGGCCGCTCGACCCATTCAACCGCGTGCCCGCGTTCGCGAAACCATGTCTCGGCCAGATCAAGCTGTTCATCGTCGAACACCTTGAAGGACAGTGCCTTGATCAGGCTGCTCGAGGCCTTGCGCAGGATCAGGCAATGATGCCCCCGCTCCTCCAGCGCCCGCAGATAGATCGCCTCGTCATCCTCATCCGTGACCTGTAGCCCCAGCATATCGACGTAAAACGCCCGGCTCGCTGCAAGGTTGGTCACGCCGAACTCCACATGGCTCAGGCGGATGATGTTGAACGGCGGATAAAGCGTCGGTGACGGTATTGGCATGGTTCTCTCCCCCTCGATCTTAGACGCGGCGCCGGTCTCCTCCCCGCGCCACTCTGGTCCGGCTCAGCCGCCCAGTTTCGGTATCCTGTGGCCCTGTCGCGGAAAGCTGACATTGACCGTTTCCATGTAGAAATCGAAGGACCAGTCGCCCCCGTCGCGCCCGATGCCGCTCGATTTGACCCCGCCGAAAGGCGTCGGCAGATGCCGGATATTCTCCGAATTGACCCACATCATACCTGCCTCCAGCGCATCGGTCATGCGCATGGCCCGGTCCAGATCCGAGGTCCAGAGATAGGCGGCCAGCCCATATGGCACGTCATTTGCAATGCGCAGCGCGTCCTCCTCGTCCCGGAACGGGATCGCCGTCAGCACCGGCCCGAAAATCTCCTCCTGAGATATCGCCATATCGCTCGTCGCCCCGGTGAACAGGGTCGGGCGCACGTAACACCCTTCACTCCCGACCTTCTCGCCCCCGGCCGCGATGGTCGCGCCCTCTTTTCTGGCGGTCTCGAAATAGGACAGCACCTTCTTTTCGTGCTCCGGATGGATCAGCGGCCCGACCACCGTGTCCGGGTCCAGCGGATGCCCCACCTTGATCCGTTCCGCCACCTCGGCGACGCGACGGGTGACCTCATCATAAATGCTCTCCTGCACCAACAGCCGCGATGACGACGTGCAGCGCTCGCCATTCAGCGAATAGATCATGAAAGCCGCCGCATCCACCGCGCGCTCCAGATCCGCATCTTCGAACACGATCACCGGGTTCTTGCCACCAAGCTCGAAATGCACCCGCTTCAGCGTCGCCGCCCCCTGCGCCATGATCATCGACCCCGTGCGGCTCTCTCCGACAAAGGCAATCGCCTTGATGCCGGGATGTTCGGTCAGCGCCTTGCCCGCTTCCTCGCCCAGCCCGTTCACCACGTTCAGCACGCCCTTGGGCAGACCTGCGCTTTCGGCGATCTCAACCAGCAGCTTCGCGGTCATCGGCGAAAACTCCGCCGGCTTATGCACCACCGTGCAACCCGAGGCGAGCGCCGGGGCGATCTTCCAAGTAGAGAGCATGAACGGCGTGTTCCACGGCGTGATCACCCCCACCGGACCGATCGGACGGCGCGAGGTCACGTTCATCTGCGTCGGAGTGCGCAGCGCCTGCCCATCCTCGGCCCCCGGCGCCTGATCCGCGAAATAGCGGAAATTCGCGGCACCCCGCACCGCCGCCTTGGACATGAAGCGCAGCGCCTGCCCGGTATCGAGGCTCTCGACCAAGGCGATCTCCTCCGCCCGCGACTCGATGGCCTCGGCCACCCGGATCAGGATGCGGCGGCGCTCCGCTCCCGGCGTTCCCGCCCAGCCCGGAAAGGCCGCCTTGGCCGCCTGCACCGCGCGATCCACATCCTCCGCCCCGCTACGCGCGACCTCGGCAAGCGGCGCAAGATCCACGGGCGACAGGGTCTCAAACAGCCCACCCGATGCCGCACCGACCGTCTCGCCATCGATATGGTTCAGCACACCCCGTTCGCGAAACGGCGCCGCATAGCCCATCGCCTTTTCGATATTCTCGTCCAGAGCACTCATGTTTTCTCCTCCCGGCCCGGTCCCGATAGCCGCGCGTGTATGGGTGTATCCTTCCAGCTCAGCGCCGGGTCCGACACGCGGATCTCCAGCGAAAGCGCAAAATGCGGTGTCGCAAGCGCCTCGGCCAGAACCGACTGCGCCGCGTTGAACACATGCTGCCCGGCCGCCTGAAGAACCTCCTCGGACCGGCCAGCGCCGACACTCAGAAACAGCGCGGCAAAATCGTTCTCCGCCAGCCCGTCCGCAACAATCGCATGATCGGCCCGAAAGGCCCGCACCCGGATTCCCGCCAGCGGAAAGATCCCGGTCTCGATCATCGCCACCCGCAGCGCCTCGCAAAGCGCCGCGATGGATACCCGCCGTTCAAGCCCGGCGGAATACTCGATTCGCAAATGCGGCATCCCTGTCTCCCCGGCCACAGCATGTACTTAACATGTTAATATAATCTCTCCCTGTCAATCCCTTTCCACGCCCCGCCTCACCAGCATAAGCGGAAATCCCGCGCCCGGTCAGCCCTTGCTTCTTTGGGTCTTCAAATATCCCGGGGGGCCGCGCCCCGGCGCGGCGGGGCAGAGCCCCTTCGCCCCTTGCTGCCCCCACCCGCCCTGTGACAGGATAGGTGACTTCCCCGCAGACCTTTTGCGACAGCACAGATGTCCATGACCGACAGCCCAAATACCCCCGACTGGATCGCCGCAGATACCTCACACACGCCGCCCCGCGCCTGGGCGATGAAGGCCACGTGCGCGCTCGGAACCAGTGAAAACACCCTCGACGACCTCCACCAGCAATTCCCGGCCGCCCCCCTGCTGCAAAGCACCGATCCGGAGGCTCCGCAGGTCAAGCTGCCCTGCAAACCGCTCGACCTGCCAGCACAGGCCCTTGGCGGCAACCGCTTCACGCTCCCCGCGCTCGCCGCCAGCGACCAGCCCCCGATCACGTCGCTCCTCGCGCCTGCCCGTGGTTTCCTGTCGCTGAACCCGGGATGGGATGGCGTGCTCTGCGTCACCGGCCCGCGCAGCCACTGGGCCCATATCAGCGCCGATGAAATCGTCTCCGTGCAGTCCTTCCTCACCGGCGATCTCCTCGCCGCCCTGCGCGCCACCCCGGCGCTCTCGCATCTGGACGACACACCACAGGACGATGCCGTTTTCCTCGACGCCGTCAGCGAAACCATGTCCCGTCCCGAACGCCTCGCCGCGCGGCTGGCAACGGCCACGTCCACCAACCAGCTTGCCGGTCTGCTGATCGGCGCGGAACTGGCCGCCGCCCGCCCGTATTGGCTTGGCCAGCAGGTCGCGGTGATCGGCCAGCCTCCCCTCGCTGACCTCCAGACCAAAGCGCTCGAGGCGCAAGGCGTACCGGTCACCCGCACCGACGAACCCACCATGATCCGCGCCGGTCTCGCCACCGCCCGGGCCGAGCTGCAGACAAACTGATGTCCTTCACGATCAAACAGCTCGAAGCCTTTGTCTGGATCGCGGACATCGGCAGTTTTCGCGGTGCGGCCGAGCGGCTGAACACGACCCAGCCCAATATTTCCGCCCGGATCGCGGCGCTGGAATCGGCGCTGAACGTCTCGCTGATGACCCGCGACGCGGGCTCGGTCCGGCTCACCGCAAAGGGCCGCGACCTGCTGGAACATGCCCGCGCGATCCTGCGCCAGACCGACGCGCTGATCGCCGCCTCGGGCGAACTTGGCCTCTATGACGGGGCCCTGCGCCTCGGCGTGACCGAGATGATCATGCACACATGGCTGCGCGATTTCATGCGCGCCTTCCGCGAGGAATTCCCCAAGATCAGCGTCGAGCTCACCGTCGACATGTCCGCGCGGCTCGAAGAGGACCTCTTCTCGCACCGCATCGACCTCGCGCTGCAGAACGGCCCGTTCTCCCGCAGCGCCACCGGCACCGCTGCGCTCGGGCGTTACCCGCTGATCTGGGTCGCCTCCCCCAATCTCGACCTCGCGACGGATCGGCCCCTCACGGTCGACGACATGGCCCGGCACCCGATCCTCACCCATGCCCGCGGCACCCGCCAGCACGAAGAAGTGCTCGCCCATTTCCGGGCCGAACGCAGCAACGCCCATCTGGTCCCCTCCTCTAACCTCGCGGCAGGCAAGCAGATGGCGGTCGACAGCATGGGCGTCGCCGCCCTTCCCGCCGCGATGGTGTCCAAGGAACTCGCCAGCAATGCCCTGCGCCAGCTCAACTACAGCTGGCAGCCTGACGATCTCGATTTCGTCGCGCGATACGATGCCCACACCGCCGGGCTCTATGTCCAGCGCGCCGCCAATCTTGCTAGTCAGGTCGCGCTGACCTACCAGCGCAACGCCCCCCTCTACTGAACCGACTCAAGATAATTTTTTTCTATCCAATAGAAAAAATCAAATAATTTGCGCTGATCCACTGCCGCCCCTAGCGTGGCCGCAACGAACAGCAACGCGCAAGGTGACAGGTAACATGGCAGCGTCTTCAATCCGTATGGGCATCGACATCGGTGGCACCTTCACCGACGTGGTGGTCGAGGTCGACGGAACTCCCTATTCCACCAAGGTTCTGACCACCTATGCCGCCCCCGAGGACGCCATCATCGAAGGCATCCACCGCGTCTGCAAATCCGCCGGGATCACCCCGGGCGACATCACCCAGATCATCCACGGCACGACGCTCGCCACCAACGCGCTGATCGAACGGCGCGGCGCCAAAACCGCGCTGATCACCACAAAGGGTTTCCGCGACGTGATCGAAATGCGCACCGAAAGCCGGTTCGAGCAATACGATCTCAACCTGACCCTGCCCGAACCGCTGCTTGCCCGGCAGGACCGCTTCACCCTGACCGAGCGTATGGACGCCCAAGGCAACGTGCTGATCCCGCTCGACCGCGCCGAGATCGAGGAACTGGTCGCCGAGCTGAAAGAGGCCGAATTCACCTCTATCGCCGTCGGCCTGCTGCACTCCTATCAGAACGACGCCCACGAAAAACTGGTGCGCGAGGTCCTGACTGAAAAGATGCCCGAGGCAATGGTCTCGCTCTCCTGCGAGGTCAGCCCCCAGATGCGCGAATACGAGCGTTTCAATACCGTGGTCGCGAACGCCTATATCAAGCCGCTGATCAAAAGCTATCTCGGCCGGCTCGAGGCCCGCCTGCGCGACGAAGGCGTCACCTGCCCGGTCTTCCTCATGCACTCCGGCGGCGGCATCATCTCCATCGACAGCGCCGCTGAATTCCCCGTGCGTCTGGTCGAATCCGGCCCCGCAGGCGGCGCGGTATTTGCCGCGAACATCGCCGCGCGCTACGGGCTCGACCGGGTGCTTTCCTTCGACATGGGCGGCACCACGGCCAAGATCTGCCTGATCCGCGACCAGACCCCGAAGACAGCCCGCGTGTTCGAGGTCGCCCGCACCTACCGTTTCAAAAAAGGCTCGGGCATGCCGATCTCGATCCCGGTGATCGACATGGTGGAAATCGGCGCCGGCGGTGGCTCGCTTGCCCATGTGGACGCGATGCGCCAGATCCGCGTCGGCCCGGAATCCGCAGGCTCCGAACCCGGCCCCGCCTGCTATGGACGTGGCGGCGACCGTCCTGCCGTGACGGATGCCGACCTGACGCTGGGCAAGCTCGATCCCGAGAACTTTGCTGGCGGTTCGATCCCCCTCTACCCCGAGAAATCGGCGACAGCCCTGAACAGCGTCATCGGCGAAACCCTCGACATGCAAGCGCAAGAGGCCGCTTTCGGCCTCGCCGAAGTCGTGGATGAAAACATGGCCAATGCTGCCCGCGTCCACGCGGTGGAAAACGGCGAGGACCTTGCCGATTATACCATGATCGCCTTCGGCGGCGCAGCCCCGCTCCACGCGGGCCGCCTCTGCGAAAAACTCGGCGTCTCCCGCTGCCTCGTCCCGCCGGGGGCGGGCGTCGGCTCCGCCATCGGCTTCCTGCGCGCGCCCTTCAGCTTCGAAGCCAACCGCTCGGTCTATATGCGGCTTTCCGACATGAACCCGGAAACCGTCAGCACGCTGATTGACGAGTTACGCGCGGAATCCACCAAATTCGTGCGCTCCTGTGACGCCACTGCCGACATCGCCTGCGAATACAAGGTCTACATGCGCTACGCCGGTCAGGGCTGGGAAATCCCGGTCGTCCTGTCCGAAGAAGACGCCGCCAACCCGCGCGCCGAGCGTTTCCAGGAGCTGTTCGAGGCCGATTATACACAACTCTTCAGCCGCACCGTCGAAGGGCTCGACATCGAAATCACAGTCTGGTCGGTCAATGCCACAACGCCCCCGCAGCCGGTCACGACCGTTGCGGAAGAATCCGGCATAACCCCTGTCGAGGCCACGCTAAAACGCGAGATCTTCGATCCCGCTCTTGGCGCGCCCGCCAGCGCCGCTATTGTCCAGCGCAAGGACATGACGGCAGGCGATCAGGTCGCGGGCCCCGCCGCGATCACCGAAGACGAAACCACCATCATCGTCCCCTCCAGCCGCGCCGCCACCCGCCGCTCGGATGGATGTATCGACCTGACCGTGAAAGGATAACGGATATGGCAAGCCGCAACTCTACCGTCTCCAATCAGGTCATGTGGAACCGTCTGATCTCGGTCGTCGAGGAACAGGCGCAGGCGCTCGTACGCACCGCCTTTTCCACCTCGGTGCGCGAAGCGGGCGACCTCTCCGCCGGGGTCTATGACCGCGAGGGCCGCATCCTCGCCCAGGCCGTCACCGGCACGCCGGGCCATGTGAACGCGATGGCCGATGCCGTCGGTCACTTCATCCGCCGCATCGGCCGCGACCACATGTTCGAAGGCGACGTCTATATCACCAACGACCCGTGGGAAGGCACCGGCCACCTGCATGACTTCACCGTGGTCACCCCCTCTTTCCTCGACGGCCAGCTCGTCGGCTTCTTCGCCTGCACGGCCCATGTGGTCGACGTGGGCGGGCGCGGCTTCGGTGCCGATGCCAATTCCGTCTACGAGGAAGGCATCCATATCCCGATCATGAAATTCGCCGAAAAAGGCACTGTCGATCAGACACTTGTGAGGATCATCCGTTCCAACGTGCGCGAACCCGACCAGCTGATCGGCGACATCTACGCGCTCGCGTCGTGCAACGAAACCGGCCACCGCCGGCTTGTCGACATGATGGGCGAATTCGGCCTTGCCGATCTCACGGGCATCTCCGACTTCATCCTCGAAAACTCCCGCCGCGCCACGCTCGAGAGGATCAAGGCCCTGCCCCGGCAGGAAGCCAGCGGCGAAATGATCATCGACGGCTATGACCAGCCGATCACGCTCAAGGTCCGCATCAAGGTCGAGGAAGACCGCATTCTCTGCGATTTCGACGGCACCTCCGGCATCGACCGCAAGGGCATCAACGTCCCGCTGGTCTATACCAAGGCCTATGCCTGCTACGCGCTGAAATGCGCCATCGCGCCGGAAATCCCGAACAACGCCGCTTCGCTGGCCCCGTTCGAGATCACCGCCCCCGAAGATACCATCGTCAACGCCGTGCATCCTGCACCGGTCGCGCTGCGCCACGTGATCGGCCACATGATCCCCGATACGGTCTATGACGCGCTCGACAAGATCCTGCCGGAAACCGTACCCTCCGAAGGCGCAGGGTGTCTCTGCAACTTTCAGGTCTCGCTGCGCCCCGCCAGCGCTGCCGCCCGCGCCGCCGGTGCCCGCCGCGCCGAGGTGCTGACCTTCAACTCCGGTGGCTCCGGCGCCCGGCCCACGCTCGACGGCATGAACGCCACCGCCTTCCCCTCGGGCGTGATGACCATGCCGGTCGAAGCGACCGAACAGGTCGGTCCCGTCATCATCTGGCGGAAAGAGCTGCGCCCCGATTCCGGCGGTGCAGGCAAGTATCGCGGCGGTCTTGGCCAGCACATGGAAGTCGGCGCAACCACCGGGCACGAGTTTGACTTTCAGGCAATGTTCGACCGGGTGAACCACCCCGCACGGGGCCGGGCAGGCGGCGCGGACGGCGCCCCCACCACGATCGCGCAGGACGACGGCACCGCGATGAAGGGCAAGGGCAAGCAATATGTCCCCGAAGGCCGCCGCGTCATGCTCTCTTTCCCCGGCGGCGCAGGCTATGGCAACCCGGTCGAACGGGATCCGGCACTGGTCAAACGCGACCTCGCCCGCGGCTACATCTCTGCCGAGGCTGCCCGAGACACCTATGGCCTGAGCCAGTCAGACATCGACGCGGTCACCGCCGCCGTCAAAGCAGGAGAGCCTGTATGAGTGCAAAACTGCCCTCGGCCCCGAAACATAACAGTTACGATGTGATCATCGTCGGCGGTGCCATGTATGGTGCCGCCGTTTCGTGGTGGTTGACCAAGATCGGTTTCGATGGCCGCGTGCTGGTTGTCGAGCGTGACCCGAATTACGAATTCGCCTCGACCTCGCACACCAACAGTTGCATCCGCCAGCAATACAGCCAGGAAATCAACGTAAAGATCTCGCAATACGGGGCCGAGTTCATCAAGAATTTCCGCGAGGAAATCGGCAACCCCGAGGCCCCCACGCTCGCCCTGCAAAGCTTTGGCTACATGTACCTCGCCAGCACCCCGGCCTTTGCCGACGCCCTGCGCGCGGCCCATGCGGTGCAATCGGCCATGGGCGCGGCAACCGAACACATGAGCCGCAAGCAGATCGCCGCCGCCTACCCGTTCTACAACCTCGAAGACATCCTCGTCGGCAACCACAACCTCGTGGACGAGGGCTATTTCGACGGCGGCACCATGTTCGACTGGTTCCGCCGCGCGGGCCGGGCAAACGGGATCGAATACATCGCCAACGAAGTTACCGGCATGACAGTGGACAATGCCAAGGTGCAGAGCATCCACCTGGAATCCGGCGAGAAAATCGCCTGCGGTCAGGTCGTGAACGCATCTGGCCCCCGCGCCGCGCTGACCGCGCAAATGGCCGGGATCAGCATCCCCGTCGAGCCGCGCAAGCGTTTCACCTTTATCTTTGCCGCCGAGAAACCGCTGTCGCAGGATCTGCCGCTGACCATCGACCCTTTGGGCGTGCACATGCGCACCGACGGGCGCTATTACATGGCCGGCTGCCCCCCGTTCGAGGACCCCACCGCGCCCTTTGACGACTTCGCGATGGATCATTCCATCTGGGAGGAAAAGGTCTGGCCCGCCATCGCCCACCGCATCCCGCAGTTCGAGGCAATCAAGCTGATCAATTCATGGGCCGGTCATTATGCCTATAACACCTTTGATCAGAACGCGATTGTCGGCCCGCACCCCGAGATCACCAATTTCCATTTCGTGAACGGCTTTTCGGGGCACGGGCTGCAACAGGCCCCTGCGATCGGTCGCGGCATGGCCGAATATCTGGCCTATGGCGAATATCGAAGCATGGATATGAGCCCCTTTGCCTTTGAGCGGATCGCCAATAACGCTTCCCTGCTTGAAAAAGCGGTGATCTGAGGGCAGGCATACTCCGGTAAAAAGGAGATATCCGATATGAAAAAGATCGTTCTGACCGGCGCCGCCGGCGCCCTTGGAAGTCAGTTGCGCGCGCCGCTTGCAAAACTCGCGGATGAGCTGGTTTCAAGCGACCTCGTCGACGGGCTGGAAAACCTCTGTAGCAATGAAACCTATGTCAAAGCCGACGTAGGCGATCAGGCCGCGATGATGGACTTGATCGAGGGCGCCGACATGGTCGTGCATTTCGGCGCGATCCCGGACGAAGCCTCCTTTGAAGAGATCCTGCATTCCAACTTCCTTGGCGCCTATACGGTCTGGAACGCCTCGCAGAAACACGGCGTGCGCCGGATCATCTACGCCAGCTCGATCCACGCGATGGGCATGTACCCCAAGACCACGCGCATCACCACGGACATGCCGCACCGCCCGGATACCTTCTATGGCCTGTCCAAGTGCTTTGCCGAGGACATGGCCTCCATGTACTGGGACAAGTACGGGCTCGAGGCCGTTTGCCTGCGGATCTATTCCGCCTCGGGTCCGGTTCAGAACGCCCGCGCGCTGGGGTCATGGCTGTCCTACGACGACCTGATCCAACTGGTCGAGAAATCCGTGACCACACCGATCACCGGCTTTTCCGTGATCTACGGTGTCTCGAACAACGACCGCTCGCCCGTGGACAATTCCAAAGCCGCCTTCCTTGGCTATCGCCCCAAGGACAATGCCGAGGATTTCGCCGAAGAGATCCTCGCCAAGACACCGCAGATCGATCCGCAGGACAAGGCCCATATGTGCCACGGCGGCCCCTTCGCCACTGTCCCGCTTGGCGTCAGCGGCGTGCAGTTCATCAAGAAGATGAGCGAAGGCAACTAACCCCCTTGCCGGGGGACCAGCATCAGGTTTCCCCGGCCAACCCCAATACATTATGCGAAAAGCGACGCGTTCCTGTCGTTTCGCACCCGGTTGCCAGCAGGGTTCATAAGCCTACAGCTGCTAAGCTCCCTCGAAATCCAAATACTTTCTCCTGGCAACCCTCCTTAACTCCAATAGACCTGTCTGTCCCTCGCCCGGTATCCTCGCGCTTTTCCCGTCGCGCCTGAATCGGAACCCGTGACACTTCAGATAACCGGAATTCCTTACCAATCGGCAAAGGAACATGGGTCACGCCGCCTCACGCGCTCCTCAAAAGAGAGTGACGCAATGCTGGCACCACCTTGACTTGCGGATAACTCATCCCGAACCTCAACCCAATACAATCACGGAGATTTTTCATGTTGCGCCTTGCCTTGCCTCTCCTCCTGCTCGCCCTCGCCGCCTGTGAACCGACGACAACCACAAGCCAGCGCCCCTATGATCTCAGCGGCGGCCGCGGCGGATCACGATAGGTCACCGCCACCGCAATCGCCCCGGAGCCAACAAAAAACGCGCCACCAACCGGCAGCGCGTTTCTCATTAGACCGGAGTGATCCGGCCCCTATTATAAGCCTCAGGCCGCTTCTGTCTTGGCCTGCTCTGCAAGGTATTCCAGCAGCGCCTCGGGGCTGGACACGCCATAGGGGTCGTCCGCGCAGTTATCGCTAAAGCCTTCCTCGGGGAACCATGCTTCGACGATGCCGTCGTTCACGACAGCCGCATAACGCCACGAACGCATACCAAAGCCAAGGTTGTCCTTGGAAACCAGCATGCCGACCTTGCGGGTGAACTCACCCGAACCGTCCGGGATCACCTTGACGGTTTTCAGGTCCTGCGACTGGGCCCACTTGTTCATGACAAAGCTGTCATTGACCGACATGCAGTAGATCTCGTCGATACCGTATTCAGCAAAGGTTTCGGCATTCTTTTCGAAACCGGGCAGCTGGTAGGTGGAACAGGTCGGGGTAAAGGCGCCCGGCAGCGAAAACAGGATGACCCGCTTGCCCTTGAAATAATCGGCAGTGGTCATGTCCTGCCAGCGGTAGGGGTTCGGACCTTCGATGGATTCATCGCGGACGCGGGTACGGAAAGTAACGTTGGGAAGGGCGACTCCGGCTCTCATGGCGCATATCCTTAAAATTCATGTCATCTCCTCCCTCACCGCCTAGATAGAAAGGTTCTAACTAGAGTGCAACATCTGCCGGGCAGGATTGGTGAACTGCATTGCGGCTATGCGTAAGCGGATGTTTTTTCGAGCGTATCTGCCGGAAATTTGCTCACCAACCGACCATGAAGTTTCGGTTCTGGCCAAGGGCAGGACAACCCCGTGCAAAGACCGCCCAGGGCATCCCCAAACCGGGGTTCGTGTCTTTCACGCTCTGTTTATCTTTGCCCATCAGCACGCTAGTAACGCCACTCAAGACGCTCTGAATGACGTCAAAACGGCCGTTCTGATGTACAGGGGGTGTACAGGAGGTGTATGGATATCACACCGAGATTGCCTGCATCAGTTCCTCGCGGCTCAGGCTCTCGTGGTCGCCGGATTTGAGCACCGCACCCCGGCGCAGGACGACGAAATTGTCGGCGATGCGATGGGCGAAATCAAAATACTGTTCGACAAGGATAATTGCCATATCGCCCTTGTCGCGCAGGTAGCGGATCACCTCGCCGATCTGCTGGATGATATTGGGCTGAATGCCTTCGGTGGGTTCATCCAGCAAGAGCAGCTTGGGCTTTGTCAGCATCGCCCGCGCGATGGCAAGCTGTTGCTGCTGTCCGCCGGACAGGTCACCGCCCCGCCGGTTAAGGAATTCTTTGAGGATCGGGAATAGTTCGTAGATCTCGTCGGGAATGAAATGCTCGGACCGCGGCAGGCAGGCATAGGCGGTTTCCATGTTCTCTTTCACCGTCAGCAGCGGAAAGATCATCCGCCCCTGCGGTACATAGCCGACGCCTTTGTGGGCGAGCACATGCGCGGGCAGCTTGCCGATCTGTTCCCCGGCAAAGGTGATCTCGCCCGAGGATCGTTGATGCGTCCCCGACAGCGCCTTGAGAAGGGAGGTCTTGCCGACCCCGTTCGTGCCCATCACGCAGGTCACCTGCCCCGCCTGCGCCTGCATCGAGACATCGTAAAGGATTTGCGAGCCACCGTAGTGCAGACAGAGGTTTTCCACGTTCAGCATGTCAGCCATTCCCTGCTGTGTTTCTGTCGCTCCGGCCTGCCGGTTCTGCCCGCACGGGCATCGGCAGCGCCAGTATTGTCTGTCTCAGACCGCCCATCGCTCAGCGCCCCAGATAGACGTCGATGACGTCCTTGTTGGCGGTCACGTGATCAAGACTGCCCTCGGCCAGTACCGAGCCCTCGTGCAGCACCGTGACCTTGCAATTCAGCCGCCGCACGAACTCCATGTCATGTTCGACCACCACGACCGCGCGGGTCTTGGCCGCCTCGACAAGGATCGCCGTGGTATGTTCGCGTTCCTCGACGGTCATGCCGGCGGCAGGTTCGTCGACCAGCAAAAGCTGTGGGTCCTGCGCCAGCAGCATCCCGATTTCAAGCCATTGCTTCTGGCCGTGACTCAGCTCTCCGGACTTGCGCGCAAGCTGATCTGCAAGACCGATTTCCTCGGCCAGTTCGCGGACCTTCCTGGCGTCTTCATCGCTGCGTCGATAGGTCAGCACGGAGAAAGGATTCCGGTTTTTCTTGAGCGCGAGCAAGAGGTTGTCGAATACGTTCTGATCTTCGAAAACGGTGGGCCGCTGGAACTTGCGACCAATCCCCGCCCGCGCGATCTGGGCCTCGGACATGCGGATCAGCGAAATCGACTTATCGCCCCAGATCACGCGGCCCTCGTCGGGGCGGGTCTTGCCGGTGACGATATCCATGAAGGTCGTCTTGCCCGCACCATTCGGCCCGATGATCGCGCGCATCTCGGCCGGTCCGATCTGGAAGGACAGGTTATTTATCGCGCGGAAGCCGTCAAAGGTGACGGATACGCCCGAGACTTCGAGAAGCGTTCTCATTCCCGGCCCTCCGCTTCCTGGAACGACCCCTTGTCGGGGCCGTAATCCGCGCCGTGCCGGTCGGGCCTTACCCGGTCGGTGATCAGGTCGAAAAGCCCGCCGATCCCTTTCGGCGCGAACAGGGTCACGATCACGAAGGAAAGGCCAAGGATCACCTGCCACCATTCCACCCAGTCGATCCGGTAGAAACCGATATCGAGCGAGGGCACCTGGCCGCCGGTGAACCACGTGGAGACAAGGCTCACGAAGGCCGCGCCGATGACAGCCCCATAGAGCCGCCCGCGCCCGCCGATGGCGACCCAGACCGCAAGGTAGATCGAGGCGATCGGGGCGACCTCGGCCGGGTTGATGATGCCCGCCTGCGGGTAATAAAGCGCCCCTGCGATCCCCGCGATGATGGCGCTGAGCACGAAGATGAAGAGCTTGTAGCCCTCGACCGAATAGCCAAGGAAACGGACCCGCGCCTCGTCATCGCGGATGCCGCGGATCACCGAGCCGAACTTGCCCGAGACCACCCATGCAGCCAGCATGTAGCCAAGCCCCAGTGCCACTGCCGAGGCCCAGAGGAACCAGATGGAGACCACCGCCTGGCTGGCTTCGACCCCCGGAAGGTTCTGAAGCCCGGACAGGCCGTTATTGCCGCGCAGGCCGGAGTCGTTCTGGAACAGGTAGAGCGACAGGGCCAGCGTCATCGCCTGCGTCAGGATCGAGAGGTAAACGCCGGTGACGCGCGACCGGAAAGCGAGCCAGCCAAAGACCAGTGCGAGCAGGCCGGGGATCAGCACCACCATGGCCAATTGCAGCACGAGACTGTCGGCAAAAGCCCAGACCAGTGGAAACTCCGACGAGCCAACGACACCGAAAATCTGCGTGCCGATCGCGTCCACGACCTCTTGTTCCGTCGGCGGGATCTGGGCATTGGCCATGGAGGAGACGACGATGTCGCGGGTGCGCTCATACATGAGCCACATGCCGATCATGTAACCGCCGAGCCCGAAAAAGGCGAAATGACCGAGGCTTAGGATGCCGGTGTAGCCCCAGACCAGATCCATCGCCACGGCAATCAGGCAGAGACAGAGTGTCTTGCCAAGCGTCTTGATGAAACTGGTCGAGATGAAACCGGTGCCCGCGCCCTCGGAGAGCAGGCTGACCACGAGGGTAAAGGCCGCGAGGCAACACAGGAAAATCACCACCGACGGGTTACGGGCGAAGAAGCTTTGTCTCATGCGATGGGCTCCTGTTCGGGGCGAGCGAGGGGGGCGCTGCCCCCCGGCCGATGGCCTCCCCCCGGAGTATTTGAGGCAAGAGGAAAACAGGGGATGAGCAATGTCATGGCTGTCAGTCTCCTGCCGCGCGGCCCTTGAGGGCGATGATGCCCCGGGGGCGGAACTGGATGAAGATGATGATGAAGACGATCATGTAGGTCTGCGCCGCCAGCGTGTTGGACGGGTTCAGCCATTCGACGCCTTTCTGGAAGAAGCCGATCATCGTGGCCCCGGCCAGCGTGCCCCAGATATTGCCGACGCCGCCGACGACCACGGTCATGAAGGACTGGACGATGTAATCCTGCCCAAGTTCGGAGGTGACCTTGGCGAAGAGTCCGATGGCGACCCCCGCGATACCGGCGATACCCGAACCGAGACCGAAGGTGAGCATATTGACCTTGTCGGGATTGATGCCCATCGAAGCGGCCATACGCGGATTCTGGGTGACCGCCCGGGTTTCGAGGCCGAGGCGGGTTTTCTTCATGATGAACAGGAAGATGCAGAGGAAGATCAGCGCAAGCACGAAGATCGCGATACGGATGTAGCTGATGCCGATCACGTCGTTGATCACCAGCGCGCCGTCGAGCCATTCCGGCGAGGTCAGCGGCCGGGCCTGCGTGCCGAAGATGTTCTTGGCGATCTGCTGCAGGGCGATGGAGATACCGAAAGTGGCGAGCAGCGTTTCCAGCGGGCGGTCGTAAAGCCAGCGGATCACGAGGCGTTCCATCGCGACACCGGCGGCGAAGGTCACCGCAAAAGCCAGCGGCAGGGCCACGAGGATGGAGACCGTGTAATTGGGGATCACCTGCTGGACCACGTAGCCCGTATAGGCACCCATCATGATGAATTCGCCATGGGCCATGTTGATCACCCCCATGACGCCGAAAGTGATCGCCAAACCGATGGCCGCGAGGAAGAAGATCGAGGCCAGTGACAGCGCGTCTAGCGTCAGGTCGATGGCCTGGGATGCGCCGACATTGCGGGTGATGGCGGTCATGGCGTCTTCGGCGGCATCGGTGACCGCCGTCGACCGTTCAAGGTAGGAATCGTAGAATGTGTGGGTGGAAAGGGCCGTATCGATTTCCTCTTCGCTGACGAAGGGGGGTACGATGTCTTCGGCCATCAGGGCGCGATAGGCGCGTTCGCGGGCCTCAATCGTATTGAGTTGTGCCACGGGCACGCCACCGACGAGCGCCCCGTCGATATTCGCCGTCAAGGCGTTCATGAGGTCCGCATCGGAGACCCGCGCCGGGGCCATGTCTGCGTCGACCAGCATGGCGTAGGCTTCGGCGCGCGGCAGGGCGTCGCTTCCCGGTGTCAGTTGCCGGGCGACATTATCGGTGCCGGGGATTTCGCCTTCGACCACCTTGCGGCGGGTCTGCAGCAACGGGTTCAGCGTACCGCGCACATCGAGAGAGATATCGCCGGACACGTCGCCGATGGCTTCGAGCCGGGCGGCTTCATACGCGTCGAAGCTGATCGTCAGCAGCCGTTCGAGCCGTTCCTTCTTGGCGCGGATCGCCGGGTCGGGTTCGTCGGGGATCGAGGCGCGCAGCGGTTCGAGATGCGCGGCTTCGGCATCGCGCTCGATGGCCTGAAGCGCATCGCGGCGTCGCGCGGGGTTGGGATCGGTCAGTTGAAAGCGGACCAGAGCGGCACCGATCAGCGCGCGAATCCCGCTATTGGGTTTGATCTGGTCAAAATCATCGTCGGGCACTTCGCCAAGGTCATCGCCCGTGTCGAAGTCGAAGATCCGCAGGGTGTCGCGGTCGATCTCTTCGGCCCAGAAGAACATGCCGTCGCTTTCGCGCAGCCACATTTCCCGGTTCTGCCATTTCTGAAGCACCACCTGCGCTTCGGGCAAACCGCTTTCGGCAATCGCGTCGATGGCGGGACCGATGGTACGGCGCGAGCTTTCCGAAATCAGGTCACGGTTTTGCGCCAGCAGGTCCTGTACGGGCGTTTCCTGCGCCTCGGGCGAGGTCGCAAGCAGAAGGAATGCGGTCAGAGCCGCGAGAATGCGCCACATCAGTATTCTGTACCCCTTGGGTGGACGAGAGGGGAAAGCCCCCTCTCGCCGGTATGTGCAGGGAAGTCAGGTTCAGTAGTTGGACTGGATCTGAACGCAGCTGTCGGTTTCGGTGTTGTACATGCCGCAGCCGAGTTCTTTCCAATCCGAGGTCAGAACCGCGGATTCGGGCAGGTAATCCGTCCATGCATCGCCGGGGACCTCTTCGGTCTGGCTGATGATGTCGAACTGCCCATCTTCCTGAATTTCGCCGATGAGAACCGGCTTGGTCAGGTGGTGGTTCGGCAGCATGGTGGCGGTGCCGCCGGTCAGGTTGGGCACTTCGATGCCGTACATCGCGTCACGGACGGCGTCGACATCGGTCGTGCCTGCCGCTTCGACGGCTTTCACATACATGTTGAAGCCAATCACATGCGCTTCCATCGGGTCGTTGGTCACGCGCTCTTCACCGGCGAAGGCTTTCCATTCCTCGATGAATTCCGCGTTGACGTCGGTATCGGCGGACTGGAAGTAGTTCCATGCCGCGAGGTGACCGACGAGGTTGGTGGTGTCGAGACCGGACAGTTCTTCTTCGCCGACCGAGAAGGCAACGACCGGGATGTCATCCGCCGAAACGCCAGCCGCCGCCAGTTCCTTGTAGAAACCGATGTTGGCGTCGCCGTTGATGGTCGAAATCACGCCGACTTTCTTGCCATCGGCGCCCAGCGCGACAACGTCAGAGACGATCTTGGACCAGTCGGAGTGACCGAAGGGCGTGTAGTTGACAAAGATATCTTCCTCGGCGATGCCCTTTTCCTTGAGATAGCTTTCAAGGATGTTGTTCGTGGTACGCGGGTAAACATAGTCAGTGCCGAGCAGGGCGAATTTCTCGACGCCCAGTTCTTCGAGGAAGTAATCGGTGGCCGGAATGGCCTGCTGGTTGGGGGCGGCGCCGGTGTAGAAGACGTTCTTGGAGGATTCCTCGCCCTCGTACTGGACGGGGTAGAACATCAGGCCGTTCAGTTCCTCGATGACCGGCAGAACCGATTTACGGCTGACCGAGGTCCATGCACCAAAGATCACGTCAACTTCTTCGACGCTCAGCAGCTCGCGCGCTTTTTCGGCAAAGAGCGGCCAGTCAGAGGCCGGGTCAACGACCACAGCTTCGAGTTCGCAACCGAGCAGACCGCCTTTTTCGTTCTGCTTGTCGACCAGCATCAGCATGGTGTCTTTCAGCGTGGTTTCCGAGATCGCCATGGTCCCGGACAGCGAGTGCAGAACGCCAACCTTGATCGGGCAGTCCTGTGCAAAAGCAGGCAGCGCGCACAGTCCAAAGGCGACAGAGCTCGCCAGTGCGGTTTTTACAAATTTCATAGAAGTCCTCCGTGCGGACAACCGGCAGCCCTGCGCTTGCCTTGACGGCGCACAATGCTAGCTAATCCCCCGCAACACTATCGTTGCATCCGTGTGGCGATCCTGTCGAAGTCCCATTCAGCGGATCGTCACACACCCGTTCTTTTTTGTTTCGCGTTTTCGCGACGTCAGGCTGGTACAGCAAGAATGTGAACGACCCTCCCATCAACAGATTTGCGGCCCAGTCCAAGAGCCATCGGGCTCGGTCGATTACTTTTTAGGCAGCGCCTTACTAAACGCCCAACGATTAAGCGCGCGGCGTCGCAATCTTGACCCAAGCCGCGATTCTGACGTGTATTCACTGCTATAGAACGGCATCCATTTGGTGGCCGATCAGGGCTGGTTTCGGAGGTCGCCATCAATATTCCCAGCGCTCTTTTTCCGCAGGAAACCATGCCGCGCCAGCCCCGTGCGCTTGGCAGGCTGCGGGTATCCTCAAAGGCGCGTGGCGGACGTTCCGTGCTGGACGATCTGTATCAATCCGGTGCATCCAAGGCTCTTTTGCCGCGCGTCAGCGGCCCTGCCCTCACGGCGGTTTCCCTGAATACGGCGGGCGGAATTACCGGCGGCGACCGCTTTGACGCCACCATCAGTGCGGGCGAAAACAGCCGCCTGACCATGACAACACAGGCGGCCGAGCGGATTTACCGCGCCCAGCCCGGCGAGGTCGGCCGCATGTCGACGCGCCTTTGCGTAGCCGAAGGCGCCCGGATCGACTGGCTGCCGCAGGAAACGATCCTGTTCGACCACTGCGCGTTCGAGCGTCGCCTCAGCGCCGATATTTCTGGCAGCGGGCGGCTTTTGCTGGTCGAACCCGTATTAGCAGGACGTCGCGCCAGCCGCGAAGAAGTTCGCACCGCGCATTTCAGCGACCGCTATGAAATTCGCCGCGACGGTGAACTTGTCTTTGCCGATGCCACGCGGCTGAACGGGGATGTCGCAGGACATCTCGACGAACGCTTTATCGCCGGGGGCGCCCGCGCATTCGCCAGCGTTGTTTATATCGCCGACGACGCCGAGAGCTTTCTCGCGCCGCTGAAAAAGCTTATGCCCGAGCGCGGTGGCGTCAGCCTGATCCGCCCCGGCGTTCTCTTTGCGCGCCTGCTGGCCGCCGACGGCTACCTGCTGCGCCAAAGCCTTGTGCCGGTTATTGAACGCCTGCAAGATGCCTTGATTCCAAGAACATGGACGATTTGACATGCAATTGACCCCCAGAGAAAAAGACAAGCTGCTGGTCGCTCTTGCCGCCGAAGTTGCCCGCAAGCGACTGGCGCGCGGCGTCAAGCTGAACCATCCCGAGGCAATTGCCCTGATTACCGATGCGGTTGTCGAAGGCGCCCGCGACGGACGCTCGGTTGCCGAGATGATGGAGGCCGGGGCCCGCGTCATCACCCGCGATCAATGCATGGAGGGCATCCCTGAGATGATCCATGACGTGCAGGTCGAGGCCACCTTTCCCGACGGTACCAAGCTGGTCACCGTCCATAATCCCATCCGCTAGAATTCCGCAGAAAAGGTCTTTCACATGATCAAGCAGGCTCACATCTACCTGGCAATCGCCCTGACAAGCCTTGCCGCCCACCCCGCCCTTGCGCACCAGGGCGATCACGCGCACCTGCACCCGCATGGCGGCGAGAGTTGGCTGGCCATTGTCGCGGCGCTCTTCGTCGTTGCCGCTGCCATCGGTGCCTATTTCTATACCGGCGGTCCGAGAAAATGATCCCGGGCGAGCTGTTCCCCGCCCCCGGCGAGATCACCCTGAACGAAGGGCGCGAGCCGATAACGCTTCAGGTGGCCAACACCGGTGACCGCCCGGTTCAGGTCGGCTCGCATTACCATTTCGCCGAAACCAACCCCGCGCTCGACTTTGACCGCGACAAGGCGCGCGGCATGCGGCTGGACATTGCCGCGGGAACGGCTGTTCGTTTCGAACCCGGTCAGCGCCGCGATGTCACGCTGATCCCGCTGTCGGGAGACCGGCGTGTTTACGGTTTCAACCAAGCCGTGATGGGAGACCTGTAACATGGCACGCAAGGGTAATCAGTTCGTAACGCCCGCCGATATGATCGGGCAGTGGATGAACATGAATATGCTCTGGATCGAAACCATGTCTGTGATGTCGATGCGGATGCTCGGCATGGCCGGCATGTGGTCGGTCACCCCCTCCGAGAACAAGCGCATGGTGGCCGAGAAACCGCTGGCCTTCATGGGCTCCATTGCAGCCGCCCAACGCGCGGCCCTTGCCGGGAAACGTCCCGACCAGATCGTCGACGTCGCCGTGACCCGGCTGCGCCGCAAGACCCGCTCCAATACCCGCAGACTGGCCAAGCGGGGCATGACCCGCCGCCCCGGCCCGCGCCGCTGAAAGGACCGCCCGATGCCCGCAAAGATCGACCGCGCTGATTATGCCGCCATGTTCGGCCCCACCACCGGGGACCGGCTGCGCCTTGCCGACACCGACCTGATCATCGAGGTCGAAAGCGACCTGACCGCCGAACGCGCGGCCCAAGGCCTTGGCAGCCGCAATGCGCCGATCTACGGCGAAGAGGTTAAGTTCGGCGGCGGCAAGGTGATCCGCGACGGTATGGGCCAAAGCCAGATGACCCGCGCGCAAGGGGCCGTCGATACGGTCATCACCAACGCGCTGATCGTCGACCATACCGGCATTTACAAGGCCGACGTGGGCCTGAAAGACGGGCGCATCCACAAGATCGGCAAGGCGGGCAACCCCGACACCCAGCCCGGCGTCGACATCATTATCGGCCCCGGCACCGAGATCATCGCGGGCGAAGGCCGCATTCTCACCGCGGGCGGTTTCGACAGCCACATCCACTTTATCTGCCCGCAGCAGATCGAGGACGCGCTGCATTCCGGCCTGACCACGATGCTTGGCGGCGGCACCGGCCCCGCGCATGGCACGCTGGCCACGACTGTCACCCCCGGCCCCTGGCACATGGCGCGTATGTTGCAGGCCGCCGATGCCTTCCCGATGAACCTCGCCTTTGCGGGCAAGGGCAATGCCTCGCTGCCCGCCGCGCTGGAAGAACAGATCAAGGGCGGTGCCTGCGCGCTGAAACTGCACGAAGACTGGGGCACCACCCCCGCCGCCATCGATTGCTGCCTTGGCGTGGCGGATGCGATGGATGTGCAGGTGATGATCCACACCGATACGCTGAATGAATCCGGCTTTGTCGAACACACGGTCAAAGCCATGAAGGGCCGCACGATCCACGCCTTTCACACCGAGGGCGCAGGCGGCGGTCACGCGCCGGACATCATAAAGATCTGTGGCGAGGCCCACGTCCTGCCCTCTTCCACGAACCCGACACGGCCTTTCACGGTCAACACGCTGGAAGAACATCTCGACATGCTGATGGTCTGCCACCATCTCGACAAGTCGATCCCCGAAGACGTGGCTTTCGCCGAATCCCGCATCCGGCGCGAAACCATTGCCGCCGAAGACATCCTGCATGACATGGGCGCCTTTTCGATCATCGCCTCGGACAGTCAGGCAATGGGCCGCGTTGGCGAAGTGCTGATCCGTACGTGGCAGACCGCCGACAAGATGAAGAAACAGCGCGGCCGCCTGCCCGAGGAAAAGGGCGACAACGACAACTTCCGCGTTCGCCGCTATATCGCCAAGTATACGATCAACCCGGCCATCGCCCACGGCATCTCGAAAGAGATCGGTTCGATCGAGGAAGGCAAGCGCGCCGATCTCGTATTGTGGAACCCGGCCTTTTTCGGCGTAAAACCTGAAATGGTTCTGATGAGCGGCACCATTGTCTGCGCCCAGATGGGCGACCCCAACGCCTCTATCCCGACTCCGCAGCCGGTCTACACGCGCCCGATGTTCGGCGCCTATGGCCGGTCGCTGGAAAATTCAGCGGTGACATTCGTCTCCGAGGCGGCGCAGGCCGACGGTATTCGCGATAAGCTCGGGCTCGCGAAACAAACGATTGCGGTGCAGAATACGCGCGATATCGGCAAGGCCGATCTGCTGCTGAACAACGCCACGCCCAAGATCGAAGTGAACCCCGAAACCTACGAGGTTCGCGCCGATGGAGAGCTTCTGACCTGCGAACCAGCCGAGGTTCTGCCCATGGCGCAGCGGTATTTTATGTTCTGAAACAGCGCCCTAGGCAGCATTGCTGCAGGTGCATAACAAAAATGCTGCATTTGCATTGGTCATCAGGCCTGGGTCAGCATATCTTACCTATCAAGGACGATATGCTGACACAGATTTGAATGAGGTTCCCGATGGCAGTCACAGCTTTTGAAACGAAATCCGAAATCCGCGGCGCTGGTCTCCGCTCCGCTTTTGGCGCTTTCACCGCCAGCCTGCGCGATGCATTCAACCTTTATATCGAGCGCGCCTCGCGGTCCGATCAGGTCAAGCGCCTGAACATGAAATCCGATGCCGAGCTGGCCAAGTTGGGCCTGCGCCGCGAAGACATCCCGATGTATGTTTTCCGCGACCTGATGCACCTCTGATCGCGGCTTTCACAGCAATTGCCGCGCGGCCCCACGGGCCGTGCCGCGAAACCAACTGAAACCGCCACCCTCTGGCGTTTTCCAGCATGCAAACCGGCGGATTAACGTGGTTTGCCAATTCTCTGATGCTTGCGCCCGCCATTCTCTAATGGCATGATTCCGCAAGCGTTTCCCGAACCTTCTCTGGCCGCAGGCACCCGATCCCAGGCGTGCAGGACCAAATGGAAGGCACGGGGATTGCCCGGATCTGCGCCAATCGGGGACATAACATCATGAGCGATCTGCCTACCGCCCAAATCCTGCACCGCCACGGCGCGTGGAACACGGCTGGCGACACCTGCACTCTTAGCTATGACGACCGTTTCCTGCGGCGCAAAGTTCTGGAAACCAGCGCGGGCAAACGCTTTCTGGTCGATCTCGAACACACGGAATCGCTCGATCACGGCGACGCGCTTGAGCTGAATGACGGGTCGCTGATCGAAGTGCAGGCCGCCGCCGAAGAGCTGCTTGAAGTAACGGGCGATGATCTCGTCCGTCTCGCCTGGCACGTGGGCAACCGCCATACCCCTTGCCAGATCGAGAAAGACCGCCTGCTGATCCAGCGCAACCACGTGATGCAGGATATGCTGACCCTTCTGGGCGCCACGCTGCGCGAGGTGGTCGAGCCCTTTACGCCCGAAGGCGGCGCTTATGGCCACGGTCGCACACACTCGCATGAGCACTGACACACCGGACGTGATGCTGACGCTGGCGCAATGGTTTTCTCCAGCTTTCCCTATCGGTGCTTTCAGCTTTAGCCATGGGCTGGAATCGCTTGTTGAGACAGGCGAAATCCGTTCCGCAGAGGATGTTGAGGCCTGGCTGAACTCGGTGCTGAACTATGGCGCGGGGCGCAATGATGTAATTCTGATGGCCGTGTCGTTCCGCGCGTCCTCCAAGGACGAGATCAGGGAAATCGACGCGCTCGCCCGGGCCCTGTCGCCCTCCAAGGAACGTCTGCTCGAAACCGAGGTGCAAGGCGAAGCCTTTATCCGCACGATCAACGAAGTCTGGGGCAGCGAACTGCCAGCTCTTTGCTATCCGGTGGCCATCGGGGCATCCGCCCGGGCCTGCGGCATGCCGCTGCGAGAAACGGCCTGCATGTATCTTCACGCGCTGACCAGCTCACTCGTTTCCGCGGCAATCCGCGTCGTGCCGCTTGGCCAGACCGAAGGGCAAAGCATCGTTCGCCGCCTTGCCCCCCTCTGCGATGAACTTGGGTCGGGCTACATTGATGAATCGCTTGAAGCCATCGGCTCAAGCAGTTTCATTGGCGATATCGCGTCGATGACGCATGAAGACCAATATTCGAGGATGTTCCGCTCATGAGTTCAAATCACGGCCCCCTGCGCATCGGTATCGGCGGCCCGGTCGGTGCCGGAAAAACGACGCTCACCGCCGCCCTTTGCGCCGCGATGCGCGATGATTTTTCTGTCGCGGTCATCACGAACGATATCTACACGCAGGAAGATGCCGAAGCCCTGATGCGGCTTCAGGTTCTGCCGCTGGACCGGATCATGGGCGTGGAAACCGGCGGTTGCCCACATACGGCTATCCGCGAAGATGCGTCGATCAACCTTGCCGCGATTGCCCGGATGCGCGAAAGGCATCCAGATCTGGATGTCGTGCTAATCGAATCCGGTGGCGATAACCTGTCGGCGACCTTTTCCCCGGAACTGGCCGACTTGACCATATACGTGATCGACGTGGCTGCAGGCGAAGAGATTCCCCGCAAAGGCGGCCCCGCCATCACCAAGTCCGACATTCTGGTCATCAACAAGACCGATCTGGCCCCCCATGTCGGCGCGTCGCTGGAAGTGATGGAACGGGACAGCATCAAGATGCGCAAAGAGCGACCGTTTTTCTTTGCCTCCCTGCGCAAGCAGGACGGCCTTGATGCGATTGTCCAATCAATCCGGGAGATTGGCGGTCTCTAGTCAGGCGATTGCGTCGACGATATCCGGAAAGGCCGCCCGGTAGATCTGATAAAGTTCTTCTGCGCCCGCCGCATCCAGTGGCTTTTCGATATACCCCCTCACCAGCGAAAACGAGGCGGCTGCCGCCTTGTCCTTGGGATTGCCCGAGGAGGTAAACATCATCACGACCACGGCCTGAGGGGCGACCCCCAGCTTTTGCCGCTTTTCGAATTCGGCGATGGTTTCGAACCCGTTGCGACCGGGCATGTTGATGTCGATCAGGATCAACAGCGGCCGGTCAGGCTGCAAGCCATTCTTTTCATTGCAATATTTTTCGAGAAACTGATCGCCAGAGGCCACTTCAACGACCTCGTCGAAACCGCCGTGCTTGTCGAGCCGGCGCTTGGCCGTGTACCTGTCTACAGTTTCATCATCGATAACCATAACCGGTATCTTCATCATTCCTCCCTTTCCTCCAGTGGAATTAGAAAACTGAATTCCGTGCCCTGCCCTTCGACGCTGTGAACCGAAATCGCGCCGCCAAGCCGTTCGATCTGTTTGCGCACCAACGCGAGGCCGACACCCTCATTGCTTAGCTCATCGAACCTTGAAAAATAGGTAAAGACCCGCTGCAGGTTACCGCCGGAAATACCGCGCCCATTATCGCCCACAACCATCTGCAACTGATTGTTTTCCCGCCGACTTGAGATTCTGATCACATGAGATGGTTTCTCCGGGTCGCCATAGCGCAGAGCATTCGACAACAGGTTGGCAAGTATCATGTTCACCGCGGCGCGCTCGAGGTTGACGATATCGCCATGGCGAAGATCAAATTCCAGTACCGCGCCCGCAGACCCAACGGACCGCAAACTACGCCAGATCTCTACGATATCCGCGCGCAGTGAAAACCTTTCCTTGTGCAACTTGGCCTGGCCTGCCTGTGCAAGTTCGATGATTTTCTCCACCTTGCTGGCGTTGGAACGGCTGATTAGCAGCGCTTCTTCAAGGTTTTTCTTCAACTCGTCGGTGTCGCCAGCTTCGAGATCCTCGAGACAAAGGCTCAGCAAGCCTTCGATTGAACATAACGGCGCCTTGAGATCGTGACTGGCGCTGTTGGCAAAGGCCGAGAGTTCCGCGTTAAGCTGCTCAAGCTCTTTCGCTTTCTGAGAAATTTCCGTTCGGGTCGCCACGTGCTCGGTCAGATCGACGATCGTGCACATGATCTCGGCGTCCACCTCGTTGACAGGCGTCAGCACGATTTCGATCGGGATTTCATGCCCTTCCTTGTGAACAGCGGTTACCTTGCTCTTCCGACCCATCGCGCGGGGTTTCATCACCTTGCCGAATTCGGCCCGGTAATCTTCGTGATGTTTCTTGAGCCTGCTGGGAACAAGCTGGTCCACACACATCCCGATCAGGCTGCCAACATCATACCCCAGCAGCCCACCCGCCGCGCGGCTTGCAAACCTGATCGCCCCCTTGGCATCACACATAATGATGGCACTTGCCGAAGCATCCACAATATCGCGAAAATTTTGCGAAGAAGGGCCAGGCGACTCCCCTTGGCTGAGCGCAATGCAATAAGAAACCGCCGCGTTCTGTTCCGAAGGCGCGCGGAGGATGGAAACGACAACGCTCCGGCCATCGGTCGTTTTGCTGGATTGCTTGAGCGATGCGTCTGGTGGGGGTGTACTAAGTACGGCATGGCCGAGTGCCGGGTTGCTTTGCCCAAGGGTTACGTCCGCAAGCAAGCTAACGAGCGGTTTGCCCTCAATCTCCGACCGGGGCATGTCCAGCAGTTCAGCGGCCATCGAATTGCATTCTGTCACAATTCCCGTCTCTGAAACGAGTAAGGCTGGAGCCGGAAAGTGATCGATAGACAGCAGTGTCGGCGACATATCGGGACCTCGGCCCGAAGAAGAATTCTTCATTCTTCAAGCGATAAGAGCTATTGCAGATCAGCCCGCCGGTCGCTCTTCCATCTTTCATGCAAGAGCCGTCTTCGAAACCCGGTTGGGTCTTTAATGCCGAAATTCCTGTCGGCGCGACACCGTGTGAGGATCAAGCAGCAATGACCACAGTTTGATACACTGACGCTCAATGTTCTCCAGTTCACCCGGAACATTTGCCTCTTTATCCGGAAGCGCCGATCTCAGGCTTCTCATATCGCGAATAACCCGGGCCAATTTTGGCTGCAGCGCGTTTGTATATTTAGCCATAATAACGGAAGTTACCTGTTCAATTTCCGATTGCACCAGCGCGTCGATTCCGGCGTTCTTCGCAGCACTATTAATTGCCCCCATAATGCTGGACTTTAAAGTCTCCGGAGTCATTTCATCCTTGGTGAGGTAATCTTCGCACCCCATCTTCAAAGATTTGACCGCGACATCCGATTTATCGTCACCGGTAACCATGATCGTCGGGCAAGAACCGTTCACATCATGGTTCCGAATCACTTGAAGCGCCTCGATCCCGTCGCCTTGGGGAAGATTGAAATCAATGAGGATCACATCGAAACGCTCCTGATCCAATGCTTCATGCAAGCCCTCGATCGAAGCTGTTTCATCAAGCGTTATTCCCAATGCGGTATCATCACTGAGACGACGGATGCGACGACGGTCAAAGACGCTGTCGTCCAGAATAAGAGCTTTGATTCCCGGCTCGGGGCACGGGGCCTTGACGGTAACAGTTTCAATTTCTTGAATATTCTGCTTCATATCTACTCCCTTCGATAAGGTATGGCCGACAGGATATGCGCCCCATGACGTGGGAACCTAGCTGTAAACCGGTTACCCATTGGTGAAATACGATCACGCATATTGCGAAAACTTTTAGGATTTTTGAAAACAGTAGTGATTCGATATCGTTTTATAAACGCCGGAATGCCAACTTAAGGATCCGTTAGGTCAAAAGCGCTACGAAGCCCGAGCTTAGCATGATCAAGGATACACGATGTCTCTGCCAGAAAGAAAAGTGGATACGAATACGTCGGGCGTTGTTTCAATTGAAAATGCCGCACAGGAATTCGAGGATTTCATTTATTTAGTGAGTCATGACGTACGGAATTCCGTGCGCGCGCTTCTCGAACTTCCCCAATGGATCGAAGAAGATATCAGGGATGCCGGGCTGCCAATTTCCGAATCTCTCGCCGGAAACATCGAACTGATGAACACCCATACGCGGCGCCTGGATCGGATGCTGATCGACCTTCTGGTCTATTCGCGGATCGGGAGAATGCAGGAATCCGTTCAATTGGATTGGAATACTGTCATTGACACGACCCTTGACCAGGTGCCCGTGCCGCAGGGTTTCGAACTTACGAGGGAGATCCATTCGCCGACTATTTTCCTCGGCGAACATGATGCGCTGACCTTGGTATCTTCGCTTCTCTCCAATTCGATAAAGCATCACGACAGTGAAACCGGTTTTATCAAGATATCCACCCACGACACGCCGCAGGGTCCGGTTCTGTCCGTCTGGGACGACGGCCCCGGTATTCCGCAAAAATCAAGAGAAAAAGTTTTCGAGGTCATGACTACTCTGAAACCCCGGGATGAAATCGAGGGCAGCGGTATGGGTCTGGCCAATGTCCGCAAGATCGCGAACCTTTACAAGGCGCAGATTGAATGGCTCCCCACCGACGATACGCGAGGCACCCGCATAGCGATCAGATTTCCAAAGTCCTGTCGGACAGCTGGCTAGAGATATTCGCGGCTCCGCAGATTGCTCGGTGGAAAGTTTATTAAAACCTTCCATACGCGCATCATCCCCACCCCGGCGAAATTAACGAAATCCGGATCGTTGCCGGTTACGATCGGTCTGGGTGACAATGCGGGGGTCGCAAATGACAGACACTTCCACGATCAATCCATCGCCAGAGCGTAAAGCTGTACATGCGCTCCTGCTCGACGATGACGAATTTGACCGGCGGCGCATCTGCCGGATGAGCGATGGGCTGGGTCTTCCCATTACGATGCATTCTGTTCCGACGCTGGAAACGATGGAACGGTCCATGCAGGAAAACGCCTATGACCTTGTGCTGGTGGATTATCGGCTGGCCGATGGTGACGGTTTTTCGGCGTTGGACATGGTTCAGGCGAGCAGCAAGAACCGGAATGCCGCGACCATCATGATCTCTGGAAACGGACAGATTGAGCTGGCAGTCGCGGCACTGAAAGCCGGTTGCAGTGACTTTTTGCCGAAACAGGATATCTCGCCCGAAAGCCTGCGCACCGCGATCCTGCAGGCGCTGGCCAGCCGTGTTCAGCAGTACAACCCCGAAATGCTGAAACGCGAGGCTGAACGTGCACTTATTGCAGCCCTACGTGACGACAGCTTTCGTCAGTCTCTGCGCCCCACCATGATCGCAGCAATGTCCGAAGCGGCGCAGGCAATCGCGCGCGAGAAACGACAGGAAAAGCACGCGCACCTGACCGGTTATCTCATGGAGTTCACCAAGGACGATGACTTTTGCTTTCAGACCGGCCCCCTGCGAAAGACGTAATCCAGTCTGAAAGAACGCATCCCCGGCAAGACAACAGCTTCCAAAGCACAAGACCCAAACGGCGCCAAGTCTATTCCCGCAATAGCTACGCGGGAACGGTCGAGCGCCCTTGGCGCTGGAAGAACAAATAGACCACGACCGCGGTTACCACGAGCATGATTGCCGCCACGCCAAAGGTGCCCTCATAACCGAAAGCCCCGACCATCGGCATGCTGAAGATCGGCGAAATGAACTGACCAAGGAAGATGCTGGTGGTGATCGCGCCCGAAACAAGACCCCGGTGCTGCGCAGGCGCTGCGTCAAGCGCTACGGCAAAGAAAGTGGGCATCGTCAGGCCAAAACCTGCACCGATGAACAGCGCTCCCAGATCAATCAGGGCCATGCTATGCACCCAGTCCAGCAAGCCAAACCCGCAGGCCATCAAAAGAAAACCGCACGCCGGCGTCAGCCCATGCCCAAGGCGGGCGTGGATGCGTCCGAAGGCGAGCGCCGTCGCGCCCCCCGCGAGCGTCACCATCGCAAGAACCTGCGCCGGGGCAGAGGCGCTGTCGAAACCGATGGTCGCGAGGTAGAACGGGATCTGCGTCGGCACGACGTAGAACACGACAAAGCTGAGCGCCGAAAGGGTGACGATGACCATCAGCGTCAGAACCCATCCCGTAGACCCGGAATTTTCGCCCGCGACCTCCGGGCCGGTGGATGCCTTGGCAACCGGGTCCTTCACCGTGAACCAGAGATAGGGGAAGATGATCGCCCCAAGCGCGTAGATCAGGAAAGGCAGGCGCGGCGACATGCCCGCAAGAAAGCCCGACAGGGCGATAAAGGCAAACCCGCTGAAATTGACCACGGCAATCTGCAGCCCCATGAACTTGCCACGCGCTTCACCGTCGAAATAATCACCGATGAGAGCGGCCTGCCCCGTCATCACCAGTGCAACCGAAAGCCCAAGGAACAGGCGGCTGATAAGGATGGTTTCGAGGCTCGGCAAAAGCGTCCCCGCGCAGCCCGCCAGCGAAAACAGCAAGGCGCCGACCAGAATCTGCCGCCGACGGCCAAAGCGGTCCGCAACCATACCAGCGAAGGGCGCAAAGAACGCCACGAGCAGCGAGGGTGCGGTGACCAGCAGCCGGGTCATCAGTTCCGCATTGGGATTGTCCGGAAAGCTCGCCTGCAACCCGGGCAGCGCCGGGCTGATGATCGTATTGGACAGAATGGTAAGCGATGCCGCCAGCAACAATGCGACGGCCCGTGGATCTTTAAAGAACGCGAGCATGGAGATTTCCGGAAACCTTGATTTGGGTGCTTCTTAGATAGCGGCCCGGACGAATGGGAAACATGCGTGATCGCACATAACGGACGCAGCCGCTGCACAGCAGCGTTGCATCTGTATGTAACCTCTTGTCGCGGAAAAACAAATCCACCACTCGCGTACCGCGCCGGGTGTTCCGGCTGTTTGCCCAATAAATGACCCAAGCGCCGTTCTTTCGGCATTGTCCGCGGAATTTCGGGCGCGGCGGCTGTCATCCCCCCTGTCCCGCTGCTAAGCGCGGCGCTGCGACGGCACGGGTTTTCCACAAGGCCCAGGAAAAAAAAATCATGTCGTGGCAGCGGCCAGTCGGGGTAGTCTGGTGCTGTAAGGATGGGAGATGGGGAATATGGGTCTGCGGGGACAGCAATTGACCGTGAACTATGCTTATCGTCAGTTCGCCGATGAGATCGAAGACCAGATCATGCAGGGGACGCTGAAACCCGGCGAACGCCTGCCCGGCGAAATTGCGCTGGCCGAGATGTTCGGCGTCACCCGCTCGACCGTACGTGAAGGGCTGCGGCAACTTGAAAGCGAGGGGCTGGTGTGCCGCCCGACTCCGCGCCGGCTCGAGGTTGCCCGCCCGCAAAGCGACAAGCTGTCCAGCCGGTCCAGCCGCGCCATGGTGCTGATGAACGTGACGTTTCGCGAACTCTGGCAGGTCGCGCTGGAAACCGAACCTCTCGCGGCCGCCCTTGCCGCCGAATTCGCGACAGACGCGGAAATAACCGCGCTGGAAGAACTGCACGACGCGCTGATCGCGGCCAAGGGAAACGAAGACGAGACCATCCAGCTTGACACGCGGTTTCATTCGCTCATTGCCGAGGCGGGCAAGAACCGTGTGCTGAGCCTTGCGCGCGAACCGATTGCCCTGCTGCTTTATCAAGGCTTCACGCAGGTCGCGCCGAAAGTGCCGCAGGCAATCTCGCGCCAGATCGAGGCGCATTCGCAACTGCTTGTGGCGATACGGGATCGCGATCCGGAACGCGCCCGCGAATGGTCGCGCCGCCATATCGAGGATTTCTGGCGCGGCATCCAGCTCGCCGGGCTGGAAGACGCGACACCGATCACCGACCCGAGCGTTTTGCAATAACAGCGGGCGGGCAGATGCTGCCCGCCCCTTGCCTAGCTGATCAGATCGGGCAGGATCAGAACCAGCGACGGCCAGACAGACAGGACCACGACGATCACGAGGTCCATCACCATGAACCAAAGCACGCCGCGGAAGATGGCCGAGGTCTTGACCAGATCGCCGACCACGCCCTTGATCACAAAGACATTCATGCCGATGGGCGGCGTGATCATCCCGATTTCTAGCAGCTTTGTCAGCACGACGCCGAACCACAGCAGGCTCCAGCCCGAGGCATCGACGACAGGCAGGATAATCGGGAGGGTCAGAAGCATCGCCCCGATTGGCTCAAGGAACATCCCAAGCAGCAGGTAGACCACCACGATCCCCAGCAAGAGCAGCGCCGGGTTTGCCGCGACCGACATGATGCCAGCCGACAGGTAATCGCCCGCACCGGAGAGCGCGAGAAAGCGTGTCAGCAGGCTGGCCCCCACCGCGATAATCAAAAGCGATGCAGTTGTCGTCGTCGTCTCGCGCGCGGCTTTCAGGAACCGTTCAAGCGTCAGTTCGCCGCTGATCAGGGCCACGAGACAAGCCAGGAAAGCACCCACGGCCCCGGCTTCGGTCGGGGTAAAGATGCCGCTGAACAACCCGCCAAAAATGCCGATCATCACCAAGAGGATCGGCCATGTGTCCTTGAGCGCGAGGATTTTTTCGGAAAGGCTGGCCCGGTCATCCCGCGACGGGGCCAGTTCCGGGTTCAGCTTCACCCGCACCAGCACCACGATCACATAGCCGATGGCGGTCAGGATACCGGCGCTCACCCCGCCAAGGAAAAGCTTGGCAATCGAAACCTGCGCGATCACACCGTACAGGATCAGGATGATCGACGGCGGGATCAGCGCGCCGATCGTACCGGCGACGGCAACCGTGCCTGTGGCCAGTTCCGGGTGGTACTTGTGCTTGATCATCTCGGGGATCGCGATGCGCCCCATCGCGGCGGAACAGGCCAGCGACGAACCGGACACGGCAGCAAACCCGGCCGAGCCAAAGATCGAGGCAATGGCAAGCCCCCCCGGCAGGCCCGACATCCACGCCCGCGCCGCCTGAAACAGCCCGCGAGTCAGTTGCGTGTGATAGCTAATGAACCCGAGGAACAGGAACATCGGGATCGAACTCAGCACCCAGTTGGCGGTGAACTGATAGGGAATCGTACCAAGCGCCCCCCATGCCACGCGCCAGCCCATCAGCGACCAGAGCCCCACAAAGGAAACGCCGATCAGCGACACGCCAATCGGCACGCGCAAGCCAATCAGCACCAGCAGCGAACCCAGCCCGGTCAGCCCAATTGCAACATCAGTCATGAATAATCTCTACGTCCAGATCCGTTTCCCGCAGCCCGCTGCGACTGCCCGAGGCCGTGACCAGCGCCTTGTAGACGCAGATCAGCGCGATCAGCCCGGCCCCCAGTGGAATGAACCAATAGCTCTGCCAAACCGGGATCATGGCCGAGCCCTGCTCCATCGCGGCGCCGACCTTTGTCTTCTTCATCGCCTCTTCATAGGCGCGCACCGCCAGCAGCCCGAAAACCGCCGCAGAAAGGATGCTCGAGAATACCGCGATCCAGCCCTGAAAGCTGTCTGGCAGCATATCTGTCAGGAATTCCACGGAAATATGCGCCCGCTGCTCTTCGGCGACGCCCAGCGCGATAAAGACCACGGCGATCATGTAGAAATGCCCGACGATCGCGATTGTCCCGGGCAGTGGCCGGTTGAACAGGTAGCGACCGGCCACATCGGCGGTCACATGCAGCATCATCAGGACGATGCAAAGCGTCCCCAGAAAGGACGCAACCCTTGTCAGGCCGGACAAGATCCTGCCGGTTTTGTACATCTGCTTCCTCCCCAAAGCGTGGCCGGGCCCCTGTTATGAGGGACCCGTAACCGGTTCACATGCCGTAGCTGGATACGTCGATCTTGGAATAGATCTCGTCCCAGTAGATCGTCGCAAGCTGTTCGGCGCTTTCGACCCCCGAGGTCAGCTCGGTCCAGCGCGTCAGCAACTCGCGCACCTTGGCGCTTGCATCCGCGCCATTCGCCAGATCAAAGCGTTCCGCATAGATGTCGACGACCGAGGACAGGTCTTTTTCAATGAACTCCTGATTCATCGAGATCAGGCTGTCATTGGCGTCGGTCACCTCGATGCCGCGCTCTTCGGATTGCGACAGGCCCGAGCGTGCCTCTTCAAGATAGACCCAGGTCATTTCCGCCGCGAGATCGGCATTCGCCTTCATCAGCGCCTGACGCGATTCCTCGCTCAGCCCCTGCCAGCGGTCCCTGTTCATCATCGTCGGCACGGTGAACTGCCCACCGGGAAGCCCGATGTAGACATGCTTTACCACGTCGATAAAGCTGAAGTTCACCAGCTCGGCGGGATTACTGGCGGTACAGTCCAGCACGCCCTGGCTCAGCGCCTCGAAGGTCTCGTTGATCGAGATCGAGACCGGCACCGCGCCCATCGCTTCGGCCCAGCGCGCCCAGTAGGCGCCGCCCGCCCGGACACGTTTGCCTGTCAGTTCCTCGGGCGAGGTCACCGGCGCCGTGCATTGCAGCGCATAAGAGGTCGTCATCCCCGCGCCCATGTAAACCTGGTTCTGCGCCGCGACTTCTTCCTGGCAGTTGTCGCAGTTCAACATCACGTATTCCGACACTGCCCCCGCAAAGGCAAGTGAACTAAGTTCGCCGGAAAAGTCGGCCAGTTCAACCATTTCCGAGAATTCGGAGATCATGTTGAGATTGGGAAATTCGGCCGAGAAATACGGTGTCAGGATCGTCGAAAGATCAGCCAGACCGTCGCGCAGACCCGCGTTGCTTTCGGCAAAGCTGAGCAGCGACAGCGGGAAGACCCGCATGGTCAGCTCGCCGCCGCTGGCTTCGCCCACGGCTTCGGCGTAATTCTCAAGCGCCCCGGTCGGACCCGATCCCGCGGCCAGCCGCCCGCATAGCTCAGCTGATCCGCCGCCTGAACCGCTGGCGCAAGTGCCAGCAGCGATGCGCCCGTCAGTAATCCCTTGAATAGTTTCGTCATTCGATTTCCTCCTCCTGAAATTCGAAACCCCTGAATCGCGTAACGTTTCACGCGATCCACCACTCCCGCTTGCGTTAACCGGCTCTCCTCAGCCAGCGCCCGCCCACGGTTGCATTCTTTCGCCTAGCCGAACTTTGCCGGACGCTTTTCGAGAAACGCCGTTACCCCTTCGGCGAAGTTGTCGGTCAGACCGGCCTGCCGCTGCAATTCCCGCTCCGTTGCCAGCGTCGTGCTGAAATCGCTGTCGGCGGCGCTCCACGCGGCCTTGCGGATCAGCGCATAGCTTTGCGACGGACCCGCGGCGAGCCGTTCGGCAATCGCCATCGCGGTGCTTTCAACCGCGTCGTCTTCGGCCAGCCGGGTGATCAGCCCCCAGTCCATCGCCTGCGACGCCGGGATCTTTTCTGCCAACAGCATCATTTCCATCGCGCGCACCCGGCCCACGGCGCGGGTCAGCAGCCATGTCGCGCCCCCGTCGGGGATCAGGCCGATACGGGCGAATGCTTCAAGAAAATAGGCGCTTTTCCCGGCAACGATGATATCACAGGCCAGCGAGATCGAAGCCCCGACACCGGCCGCCGCGCCCCGCACAGCCGAGACCAGAGGCACCGGCAGGTCGCGGATCGTTTCCATCAGCGGGTTGTAATGCTCTTCCAGCGTTTTGCCGACATCCAGCGACGTGCGGTCGGTCGGCATGGCCGAGTTCAGGTTCGCACCGGACGAAAAGGCACGTTCGTTTCCGGCCAGAATGATCGCCCGCGCGGTTTCACTCTCGGACCTTAGCAGCTTGCGCAAATCCGTCGCCATCTGGCCCGTCATCGCATTCATCGAACCGGGGTCGTTCAGGCGCAACACCGTCACCGCCCCGTGTTTTTCAACCAGTATGTGATCGCTCATCACATTCTCCTATCGTTGCTCATGCCCATGGCGGCTCCTGCCACCACGGAAAGAAACCTGGCATATCGGCGCTGACCTTGTCGGGAAACTGCGCCGGTCGTTTTTCGAGAAAGCTGGCGACGCCCTCCGCCGCATCGCCGGAAGAACCGCGCGCCGCGATTGCTCGGCTGTCGATGCGATGGGCCATCATCGGATGTTCGGCCCCCGCCATGCGCCACATCATCTGGCGGGTCAGCGCAACCGACACCGGCGCGGTATTGGCGGCGATTTCACCGGCGATGCGATGCGCCTCGTCCAGCAGGTCTTCGGGTGCGTGGACCGACCGGACCAGCCCCCCGCGCAGGGCTTCGTCAGCGTCGAACACGCGACCGGAAATCGCCCATTCCAGCGCCTGCGACATCCCCACGAGACGCGGCAAAAACCATGACGAAGCCGCCTCGGGTACGATGCCGCGCCGCGCAAAGACAAACCCGAACCGCGCCTTTTCCGAGGCGATGCGGATATCCATCGGCAATTGCATCGTCGCGCCAATCCCCACCGAGGGGCCGTTGACCGCCGCGATCAAAGGCTTGAGTGAATTGAACAATCTCAGCGTCAGCACGCCGCCCATGTCGCGGTTGGCCGGGTCGGCCCAGACCTCCGGGTCTTTTGACATAGGGTCGGGCTTGGCCGCGGTGAACGCGTCGTCATCGTCAAGATCGACACCCGCGCAAAAGCCGCGCCCTGCCCCCGTGACGATCACCGCGCGGACGTCATCATTGGCATCCGCTTCGTCTATCGCCGCGATCATCTCATGCATCATGCCAAGCGTAAAGGCGTTCAGCCGGTCTGGCCGGTTCAGCGTGATCACCATCACCCGATCCTGAATATCCGTGGTCAGTGTCGTCGCGCTCATGACAATGCCTTTACGTTTTTGACAGCCGCTTCATCCTCCAGCCCGGCGATCTGCACGCCGCGCCAGAAATCTTCGATATGCTTGCGCGCCCATGTTTCGGCCCGGACGGGATCGCGGGCTTCGATTGCGCCCACGATATTTGAATGCGCCTCGATCTGGCGTTTGTAGAATTGCGGGACAAAGGGGGCGATCTGCGCAAATCCGCGAAACAGCAGATGGGCCACTGGTTCGCGCGCGAGGCCCAGAACGCGGTTCTTGCCGATCCGCGCTACCTGCGAATGAAAGCGCCCGTCCAGTTCGATGGTCCGGCGTGCATTGCCTTCAGCGCCCGTCAGTTCTTCGTGGAGCGATTTGAGGGCTGCGATTTCGTCATCCTTTGCCATTTCCGCCGCAAGCCGGGCGGCCAGCATCTCGGTCTTCAGTGTCACCTGCCACAGCTCGCGATAGGTCACTTTCATCAGGGCCATCGTGCGCCCGGACCGGGTCGAAAGCCGGTCGATACGCGGGATCGCCACGACCAACCGCCGGGGGGTCGGACGGCAGACAAGACCTTCGCTTTCCAGCCTCCTCAACCCCTCTCGAACGGTAGACCGGGTGACGCCGAACATCTCTGCCATCTCCGTCTCACCGGGCAGTTGTTCCCCCGGCTTCAAGGTGCCTTCGAGAATCTGGGATTCGATCTCTTCAGCGATGCGCTGATAAGCATAGGCCACGTGAATCTGACGCCGTTCAAGGCCCATTCTCCCCCCCTGTTCCGCGCCTCCCAACGCGAAGTCCGTGCCGCGCCCGGTAGTTTGGGACGCCTGCGCCCGACAGGATCGATTATGAATTAGTGTCGGACATTCACACACTGTCGCTCGATCCACTCAAAGTCAACATGAATGTCCGATGGCGGGTAAAACCCTTTCCCAGCCTTGCCTATGCTGCCCTAGGCAGGGCCGCGCAGCTCGGTTTTCAGCACTTTTCCATTGGCGTTGCGGGCCAGCGGCTCGCTCAGAAAGGTCACCAGATCCGGCACCTTGTAGTCGGACAGGCGCTCGGCGCAGAAGCTTTTGATCTCATCCGCATTCAGCTCATGCCCGTTGCCATAGACAAAGGCATGCACCCGCTCGCCCAGCACCTCGTCAGGCGACCCTACGACAGCCGCTTCGACCACATGCGGATGATGCGCCAGCACATTCTCGACCTCGATGGAATAGATCTTGAACCCTGCCCGGTTGATCATGTCCTTCTTGCGGTCGATGATGCGCACAAAGCCATCCTCGTCCTTTATACCCACGTCGCCGGACACCCAGTAGCCGCCGGTAAATCCCTTGGCATCGCCCTCAGGATTGTCCCAATAGCCCGGCACCACCATTGGCCCGCCAATCAGCAATTCACCGCTTTCCCCGGGGGGCACCTCTCGTCCGTCTTCATCGACGATCACGATATCGGCCAGCGGCAGCGGCTGCCCCACGGAATCCGGATGCTCGGATATGGTCCCGGCGGGCAGCAGGGTCGCCGGAGAGCTGGTTTCGGTCGAGCCATAGGCGTTTTGCAACACAAGCGAGGGCACGTGGCGTGCCAGTTTCTCAATCGTTGCGGGCGGCATCGGTGCGCCGCCAAACCCGGCGACACGCCAAGACGACAGATCGAAATCGGCGAACGCAGGCTCCAGCAGGCAAAGGTTGTACATGGCCGGCACCATGACCGTGGTTGTGATCCGCTCGGCCTCGGCCAGTTCAAGGAATTTCCGCGCCTTGAACGCCCGCATCATGACGGTCGTACCGCCCACATGCATCATCGCAAGGATAATCGCGACAAGTCCGGTTACATGGCTGGCCGGAACCGCAAGGAAACCCACATCGCCCGCGCGCAGGTCCATCCCCCATTCGAAATGGATCATCGAATGGATGACCGACACATGGGTCAGCATTGCGCCCTTGGGCTTGCCCGTCGTCCCCGAGGTATAAAGCAGGCAAAGCGTGTCCTCTTCGTCGACCTCGGGCCAGTCGACATCGGCGCGGGCGGCATCGCGGATCGGGCCAAGCCCCTCGTCGCCATCAAGGATATAGACGCCGCGCAGGCTTGGCACCTTAGCCTGTTCCGGCAGATTCTCGGCAAATTCCGCCTCGGCGATCACGGCGGAGGAGCCGTTCTGGTTCAGCACGAATTCGATCTCGGGCCGACGCTGGCGCGTGTTCAGCGGCACCGAAATCAATCCGATCCGCGCCGCGGCGAGGAAAAGCGTGATGAATTCCAGACGGTTACCGATCAGCAGCGCGACACGTTCGCCCTTGCGATACCCAAGCGCGAGCAACCCGGCGGCCAGTTCCTGCACCTCCGCATCAAGCGCGGTATAGGTCAGGCGCCGGTCTTCATCGACCACCGCAACCCGGTCGCCATGTTGCGCCACGGTGGCGCGAAACCCTGCACCCAGACTGGCGGGCCGGTCCGCGAAACAGCGCACGACGCGACGGCCATACAGCACCTCGTGCCGTATTGCGGGCAAATCTTTCATGATTCTCTCCTCCTCGCGGCCCCTCCCAAGGCCGCCCCGCGTCAACCTAACCGGATGCGAGACCAAGACAACCACGCAATCCGCGCCGCCCGATTGCGTTTACACGCTGACCAGACGGAACCACGAGAAAAACCGGCCCCTTTTGACAGGAGCCGGTTTTCAATCAGGCTAGATCCGTATGCTCAGGGCAGTGGAGGAATGTTATTCGTTCCAGGCGCGGTCGCCGTTCTCGTCCTTGACGCGGGTCGGCAGGCCGATCCGGTCGAGGATGGTAAAGAACGGTTTCGGGTCCATTTCTTCGACGTTTTTCATGGTCTTGGCATCCCAGGTCCCATCCGCCACCAGCATCGCGGCCGCCACTGGCGGCACGCCTGCCGTATAAGAGATCCCCTGCGAACCGACCTCGAGATAGGCTTCCTTGTGATCGGCCACGTTATAGACGAACATCTCCACGTCCTTGCCGTCGCGCGTGCCCTTCACCAGATCGCCGATACAGGTCTTGCCCGTGTAATCGGGCGCGAGCGAGGACGGATCGGGCAGGCATGCTTTGACCACCTTAAGCGGCACAACCTCTTGCCCCTCGGCCAGCGTGACGGGCTGTTCGGATAGCAGGCCGATGTTCTTCAACACGCTGAAGACGTTGATGTAATGCTCGCCAAAACCCATCCAGAACCGGATGTCGGCCTGCGGGTAATTGGTCGCCAGCGAATGCACCTCGTCATGGCCCGACATATAGGCCATCTGCTTGCCAACCACGGGCAGGTCCCATTCATGGCCAACCTCGAACATGGAATTCTCTTTCCACTCTCCGCCCTGCCAGGAATAAACCGTGCCGGTGAATTCGCGGAAATTGATCTCGGGGTCGAAGTTGGTCGCGAAATACTTGCCGTGGCTGCCCGCGTTGATGTCTACAATATCGACGCTCTTGACCTCGTCCATCGTGTCGATGGCAAAGCGCGCAAAGGCATTCACCACGCCCGGGTCGAACCCGGCGCCAAGGATCGCGGTCACGCCTTTTTCCGCGCAGAGATCGCGCTTTTTCCATTCGTAATTCGCATACCACGGCGGAGTTTCGCAGATCTTGTCGGGCTCTTCATGGATCGCTGTGTCGATATAGGCCGCACCGGTTTCGATGCAGGCATCCATGACCGACATGTTTACAAAGGCAGACCCCACGTTGATCACGATCTGCGCACCGGTATCAGTGATGACCTTGGCGACAGCCGCACTGTCGAGCGCGTCGACCTGGTGAGCCTTCAGCACGCCGTCCACTTTCATCGCGCTCTTTTCGCGCACGCTATCGATGATCGCCTCGCATTTCGAAAGCGTCCGGCTGGCAATGTGAATATCGCCCAGCACGTCATTGTTCTGAGCACATTTATGCGCCACCACCTGTGCGACGCCACCAGCGCCGATGATAAGAACGTTCTTTTTCAACGTGATATCCTCGTGTTGTTGTTTCGTGCCGAAAGAGCGGATTCAGGAAAGTGCCGCAGCAAAATCCTCGTAGGTAAAGTCGCGCACCATCCGTTCGCTACCGTCCAACTCGCGCACCGCAATGGCGGGCATCTTGACGCCGTTGAACCAGTTCTTCTTGACCATCGTGTAACCAGCCGCGTCCTGAACGCTCAGGCGGTCGCCGGGTTTCAGCGCCTCGGGAAAGCGGAACTCGCCAAAGATATCGCCCGCAAGGCAGGATTTGCCGCAGATCATCCACTCTTCGGGGCCAGCGTCCGGTTCCATCTTGGCGGATTCGCGATAGATCAGCAGATCGAGCATATGCGCCTCGATCGAGCTGTCGACGATGGCAAGGTTCTTGCCGTTGTAAAGCGTATCAAGCACCGAAACTTCCAGCGTCGTGGACTTGGTGATCGCCGCCTCGCCCGGCTCCAGATAGACCTGCACCTCGTTTTCGCCGGCAAAGCGTTTCAGCCGCTCGGCCAGACGGTCAAGCGGATAGCCCTCGCCGGTGAAATGGATGCCGCCGCCAAGGCTGATCCAGTCCATTGCGCGGATCAGATGACCAAAGCGTTGTTCGATACTTCCCAGCATCGCGTCGAACCGGTCAAAATCGGCGTTCTCGCAGTTGTTGTGGAACATGAACCCGGTGATCAGGTCGGCAAAGGGCTCAATCACTGTCGGATCATGCTCACCCAGACGGCTGAAGGGCCGCGCCGGATCGGCCAGATCGAACTCGGACGTCGATACACCGGGGTTGACCCGGATGCCGCGCACATGGCCCTCGGACTCGCTCTCGAAACGCGAAAGCTGCCCGGTGGTGTTGAAAATCACCTTGTCCGAATTCGCAAGAACCTCGTCGATCTCATGATCGGCCCAGGCCACGGAATAAGCATGGGTTTCGCCCGGGAATTTCTCACGCCCCAGCTTGACCTCGAATAGCGAACTAGACGTGGTGCCGTCCATGTATTCGCTCATCATGTCGAACACGGACCAGGTGGCGAAGCATTTCAGCGCCAAAAGCGCCTTGGCCCCCGAGTTTTCTCGCAGCCATGCGATTTTTTCCATGTTCGGCAAAAGCCGGGATTTATCGACCAGATAGTATGGTGTCTGCAACGCGAATGCCCCTTTCTGGGTCATGAGCTAGGCCAAACAGGAAGCCGGTCTATAGGAAACTTGGCGCTTTCAGGTCAAGGGACTCGCGCCGCCTTTTCCAATCACGTCTTGTTGGTCTCGACCGTCTGGGCCAGCCGCGCGACGATACTGTCCGAGCTGACCACCCCGATAACCTTGCCACCTTCGGTCACGCCCAGCCCGCCGGGCGCGTCGTTCAGCCGGTCGATCACATCCAGCAGCGGATGATCCGCAGCAACCGTGCCCGCCTCTGTGCCGCCCTCGGCCGAGACCATCACGTCGCGCGCGCAAAGCGCGCCGAGCGGGTTCATGTTGGCGACGAACTCGGTCACGTAATCGGTGGCGGGTGCCGAGAAAATCTCGCGCGGGGTGCCGCATTGCACGATCCGCCCGCCTTCCATGATCGCAATACGACCGCCCAGCTTAAACGCCTCGTCCAGATCGTGGCTCACGAAGATGATCGTGCGTTTCAGATCGCGCTGCAACTCAAGCAATTCATCCTGCAGCCGAGAGCGGATCAGTGGATCAAGCGCCGAAAACGGCTCGTCCATCAGCAGAATCGGCGCATCCGTGGCAAAGGCGCGGGCAAGACCGACGCGCTGCTGCATCCCGCCCGACAACTCTCCTACCTTGCGGTCAGCCCAGTCGATCAGCCCGACCAGCTCAAGCTGGCGATCCGTGCGTTTCAGCCGTTCGGCCTTGGGCACGCCCGCCAGTTCCAGCCCCAGCGCCACGTTATCGCGCACGGTTCGCCACGGCAGCAGACCGAACTGCTGAAACACCATCGACACGCATTCACGCCGCACCCGGCGCAGATCGGCGGGATTGGCATTAGCCACATCGCAGGACCAGTCGCCATCGAAAATCCGCACGGTCCCGCGCGCCGTCGGGTTCAGCCTATTCACCGCCCGCAAGAGCGTGGATTTCCCAGACCCGGACAGGCCCATCAGCACAAGGATCTCGCCCTCTTCCACGCTGAGAGAGCAATTGTGCACGCCCAGCACCTGACCGGTTTCCTGCTGGATCTCCGCGCGGCTTTTGCCCTTGTCCATCAAGGGCAGCGCCACCTGAGGCTTGTCTCCGAAGACAATGGAAACGTTGTCGAATTCTACCGCTGTCGTCATTTCTTGCCCACCCGCAGCATCCGGTCGAGCATGATTGCGACCACCACGATGATAAAGCCCGATTCAAACCCAAGCCCCGTGTTCACCTGGTTGAGCGCGCGCACCACCGGCACGCCCAGCCCGTCTGCGCCGACAAGCGCGGCGATCACCACCATCGACAGCGACAGCATGATGGTCTGGTTCAGCCCGGTCATGATCTGCGGCAGCGCATAGGGCAACTCGATCTTCCAGAGTGTCTGGCTCGGTTTCGCACCGAAAGCCTCGGCCGCTTCCAGCAGCGCGGTGGGGGTTGAACTGATCCCGAGCTGCGTCAGCCGGATCGGCGCGGGCAGCACGAAAATCACGGTTGCGATCAGCCCCGGCACCATGCCGATGCCAAAAAACACGATCGCGGGAATAAGATAGACAAAGGTCGGCAGCGTCTGCATCAGATCAAGCACCGGCGCCATCCAGGCATAAAGCTTGGGCCGATGCGCCGCCGCGATGCCAATCGGCACGCCCACGCCCATACAGACCACGCAAGCCGACAACACCAGCGTCAGGCTTTCTGTCGTTTCCTCCCAATAGCCTTGATTCAGGATGAACAGGAACCCGATCACCACAAACAGCGGCATCTTCCAGCCGCGCTGGATCACCCATGTCAGGCCTGCGAAAACCGCGATCACGATCAGCGGGTGCGGGCTTTGCAAGACCCAGAGAACGGCCTCAATCAGCCATTCCATCCCGTCGGCGAGCCCGTCAAAGAACCAGGCCCCGTTGATCTGTAACCAGTCGAATACCACCTCGGCGACATCCCCGACCGGTATCTTGTTATCCGTGAGCCAATTCATGAATGCGCCACTATCCGTGTTTTGCCGATACGACCGAGAGGGGAAAAACGCCGTCACAAGCACTAAGATGCCCAAAGCGTATTTCGCAGATCGTTGTTTCCAAACCGAAAGCCTTGTCTGGAAACACGAATTCGCCCGGCTGCCGGAATGACCCCGCCCGCTTTCGGCGCGGGCGGGGTCGCCATGCTGATTACTTCAGCTTTTCTTCGGCCGCTGCCATTGCGTCGCCACCGTCGATGGTGGTTACGCCAGCAAGCCATGTATCCAGAACCTCGGGATTTTCCTTGATCCAGACCGCCGCCGCCTCGGACGGATCTTTGCCGTCGTCGAGGATCGCGCCCATGATCTCGTTTTCCATGGCCAGCGTGAACTCGAGATTGTTCAGCAGCTTGCCCACGTTGGGGCATTCTTCGACAAAGCCCGCGCTGGTGTTGGTGTAAACCGTCGCACCGCCAAGGTTCGGGCCGAAATAATCGTCGCCGCCCTCAAGATATGTCAGGTCGAAATTCGCATTCATCGGGTGCGGTTCCCAGCCAAGGAAGACAACCGGCTCGCTGCGGCGATCCGCCCGCGCGACCTGCGCCAGCATCCCCTGCTCCGAGCTTTCGACAACCTCGAACCCGGACAGGCCAAAGGCATCTTCATCGATCATCGACTGGATCAGGCGGTTGCCGTCATTGCCCGGCTCGATGCCGTAGATCTTGCCGTCAAGCGCTTCGGCCTGTGCCGCGATATCGCCAAAGCTGGTGATCCCCAGATCGGCCGCTGCGGCGTTGACCGCCAGCGTGTATTTCGCGCCTTCAAGGTTCGCGCGCACCGTGTCCACCGTGCCGTCTTCGCGATAGGGCGCGATATCCGCCTCCATCGTCGGCATCCAGTTGCCGAGGAACACGTCGATGTCGCCCTTGGCAAGCGAAGTATAGGTCACCGGCACCGACAGGATCTTGATGTCGGTCTCATAGCCCAGCGCGTCGAGCACAACCGTCGTCGCCGCCGTCGTCGCGGTGATGTCGGTCCAGCCCACGTCCGAAAAGGTGACGGATTCGCAGTCGGCCATGGCCGCACCGGCGCTGACCGCCAGTGCCAGAACAGAAGTAGAGAGCGTGGTTTTCATTTCAGAATATCCCCGTTTATTGTTTTCTCTTGCGCCAATATAGGCTTAGGGACAGTGGTCTTTGCAACCGAATAGTCGGTTCAGCCGGTTTCACCGCCCCAGACGCGCAGGATTTCTTCGGATCGCATCACCAGCCCGGTGTGCAGCGACACCATCTTGAGCGCGGCATCCTCCATTTCCTCGTTCGTGCCGCGCACCAGATCGGCGGCGACACAGACACGGTAGCCGATGTTCGATGCGTCAAAGGTGGCGTTCAACACGCAGCAATCGGTCATCCCGCCATTCAGCACGACGCGCTTTATCCCCATGCTGCGCAACAGGAAATCCAGATCGGTCGGATAAAAAGGCGACAGACGCCGCTTGGTTTCGACGATCAGGTCCTCTTCCAGCACCTCGGTGGAAAACTCGGTCCATTTCGTACCCTCAAGCGCATGTTCCGCCTCGCCCGGTATCGCCCCGACCGTCAGCGGGAAAAGCGTCCGCCACGCCGCCGGATGCGCGCCGGCCAGATCGTCCTGACCGCCCTTGCGCAGGATCGAGCGAACATGAATGATCGGCACGCCCAGCGCCCGTGCCTCACGGTGAAAGGCGTTGACCGGCGCGATTATTTCGCGCCCGCGCGGCGCCGGACAGGGGCACATCGGGTCTTCGGACAGATGTCCCTCGTGCATGTCGATGGAAATGATCGCCGTATCCGCGCGCGACACCCATTCACTGAATGTCTCTTCGGGCAGGTCCTTTTCTGCCCCGTAAACCAACGCTTTCACGTGATTTCCCCTTGTCTCTATGTGAAAAAGGCGGCCGCACGCGGCGCCCGCCCTGATACCGGCCCAAGGGCCGAACCGTTACGGCGTTGTGCAGGCCAGCCGGATCGCGTTTCCGTCCGGATCGCGCATCACCGCCATGTACCAGTGGTAATAGGTCATGAACTGTTCCTGCACCATCGTGCCACCCATGCCCTTGGCCTTTTCGACGATGGCGTCCAATGCCTCCTTGCTCTCGCATTGAAAGGTAAAGGCGGTCTGGTCGCCCTCGCCCGCCTTGCGCGGCTCAAGCCCCAGCATCTCGTAAGCGGCCAACGCGCTGAAGCCGACCATGACGTCGCCCGACATATAGCCCCGGAACACGTCCGAGCGCAGGCTTTCGTTCTCTGTCAGGTCGAACAGGTCGCGATAGAACTCGGACAGGGTGATGAAATCCTCGGAAAAGAGGCTCACCTGCATCAAGAGATTCATGGTCTTTCCTTATGCCGCAGCGATACCAAAGGTCTTTTCGAACTGCGCGCGCAGATGCTCACCCGCCGTCATCGCCGGGTACTTGGCATAGCCATCATGCTCAAGGATGGTCGGCGCACACTCGACCTTGTAGAAATATTCCGGATCGCAGAAAGTCGGGCAGGAATAGCGGGTCTTGTCGCTGTGGTTGTTAAGAACCCGGTGATAGGTCGCCTTGTAACGGTCATTGGTGATGACCGGCAGCATCTCTCCGAGGTTGATGATATAGGTGCCCGGGATCGGCGGCGCGGCGATCCATTCGCCATCGGCATTGCGCACTTCCAGACCGCCGATATCGTCCTGCAACAGCAGCGTCAGCAGACCCCAGTCCGTATGCGCACCCGCGCCCAGCTGGTTGTCCGCGGCATCCGCAGGCATCGGCGGATACTTCAGGATGCGGCAATAATGCAGCGGTTCTTCCAGCGCCTGGTCAAAGTAATCCTCGGGCAGTTCCAGCGACAAGGCCACCAGCTGCGCAAGGTGACGCCCAAGATCCAGAACCTTTTCGACGTAGGCCTCGTATTGCGGGCGGAATTCGGGAAAGGTTTCGGGCCACTGGTTCGCCCCGGTGCCCGGCACGTTCGCCTTGGTATAGCGATGCTCCGGCCCGGCCTCGACGCTCGACATGTAGCCTTCTTTCAGATCCGGCGGGGAACCCTCGTCCAGCGTCTGCGCCGCCATCGGCTCATAGCCACGGGTCGAGTGCTGGTTGACGGAATCAAGCTTCATCTTTTCTTCAATCGGAAGGTCAAAGAATTCAGCCGCCAGTTTCAGCTGGTTATCCATCACCTCCTGCGCGATGCCATGGTTCTTGATGTAAAAGAACCCGGTGTCGACACAGGCCTTGTGGATTTCCCAGGCCACTTTCTTGCGCTTTTCAATGTCGTCGGAAAAGCTGTCGGTCAGGTCGATCAGCGGAATTTCCGTCGCCGCGTGAGGGGGTTCGTAGATAATCATGCGTAAAGTCCTCTTGGGTTCGTTTCAGGGTTCAGGCGCTCAGTCACGCTCTTCTCTTATGTGATGCTGGCCAAGGGCAGCCGGTTGCGCCCAGCGGTCCGACCCGCGCAGCGCGGCCCAGATCATGACGCCCAGCGTGGCCAGATAGGGGGTCATCTGCAGGAAATAGCGGGGCACATCCGCGCCGGTCGCCGCGATCCTCGGGATCAGCGCTTCGATACAGCCGAAGAGCACCGCGCCCAGTACCGCGCGCCACGGATGCCAGCGCGCAAAGATCACCAGCGCAATCGCGATCCAGCCGCGCCCGCCAACAACCGTATCGACCCAGATGCGCGCCACGGCCACGGTCAGGTATCCGCCCGCCAGACCGATCAGCCCCGCGCCGATGACGATGGCGGCAAAACGCATCGCGGTGACGTCGATCCCCGCCGCATCCGCCGCGCCCGGGTTTTCACCAACCGCTCGCAGGGAAAGCCCAAAACGCGTTTTGTTCAGCAGCCAGAGCACCGCAAGCGTCAGCAGCGGCACGGCGAAAATCACCACGTCCTGCCCCAGAAAGACCGGCTCAAGCCCCGCTATCGCCTTGTTATTCCAGCGTTCCGCGCTTGCGATGAAACTCACCAGCGCCTGTGCGAAGAACACCAGCGCCAGCCCGGAGATCACGTGATTGATCCGCAGTGAGGCGACCATCACCGCGAAAAGCAGCCCCAGCAGCATGCCTGCCACCACCGATCCGCCCAGCGCCAAGAGCGGTGCCGATCCATTCAGCATCGCGCCCACACCGGCCAGCGCACCGACCAGCATGAACCCTTCGGCGCCAAGGTTCAGCACCCCGGCCCGCTCGGTGATGATCAGCCCCAGCGCCGCCAGCGCGAAAGGCGCGGCAAAACCGGGGATGTTGATCAGCCAGTTCAGAAGAAAATCGCTCATGCCGCCTGCCTCCAGTGCATTCGGTAGGTCAGGAAAAATTCCGAAGCCGCGACGCAGGTGATAAAGATCGCCTGGATCAGCTGCACCAGCGCGAAAGGCACACCAAAGAACACCTGCAGGCTCTGCCCCACCAGCAAAAGCACCGCCATGAAGAAGGCGACGATCACCACCCCCAGCGGATGATTGCGCCCCAGGAAAGCGATCAGCACGCCGGAGAACAGGTAACCGCTAAAGAAGTCCTGCGTCATACGGAATTCGACCCCGGCGGAAATCGCGAACCCGGTCAGACCGCCGACGGCCCCCGACCCAAGGATCGCGGCCACTGTCAGACCGGCCACCGGCACGCCCACGGCCCCTGCCATCCGCGCGTTCGAACTCATCAGGTCCAGCAGGTATCCGACCCGGCTGAACGACATGATCCACCACAGGATCAGCGCCAGCCCCACCGCCAGCGGCAGCGCCCAGTTCAGGTTGAGCCAGCCCAGCATGGGCAGCCGTTCAAAGGTCTCGTATTGCTCGGTATGGGGAAAGGCGCTGACCGGGTCTTTCCACGGCCCGTACACCATATGCAGCAACAGGTTGAACGCCACGTAGTTGAGCAACAGGGTTGTGATAACCTCGTTGATGCCAAGACGTTGCTTCAGCAGACCCGGACCCGCGATCCAGAGCATCCCGCCCAGACAGGCCGCCAGCGCCATGGTCACCACGCGCCCGTTCTCCGGCCCGATGTCATAGATCGCCACAGCCGAGGCAAAGATCGCACCAAGGATCATCTGCCCTTCCAGCCCGATGTTCCAGAAATTGGCGCGAAAGGCGATGGCCGTCGCCAGCCCTGCAATGACCAGCGGCGCCGTACGCACCAGAACTGAGCCAAGCGCACGCGGGCTCGAAAAAGCAGTCGTTGCAATCTCGCGCCCCAGATCGGACGGGGCAACGCCCGACCATGCCAGCAATGCGACCGAAAGCGCCGCCGCCACCAGGAGGCTGACGACATAAACGCCGATCCGCAGCCGCTCGGACACGCTCTGGCGCACTTCGAGCAGCGGCACCATGCGCAGTCGCGTCGCGGGGGGCGTCACCGCCACCGTTTCATGGTTTGTATCTGTCAACTCTGTACTACTCATGTGAAACCATCGCCGCACCGATGTCGCCGCGTTCGGCCGGTGCCTTGAATTCGCGTGTCAGACGGCCGCTGTTCAGCACGCCGATCCGGTCGGAAAGCAGCATGATCTCGTCCAGATCGTCGCTGATCAGGATGACCGCCGCGCCCCTGTCCCGGGCGGCGCGCAGCCTCTCATGCACTGCCGCACCGGCACGCACATCAAGACCACGCGACGGGCTATGGGCCAGCACGACACGCGGCGCGCCTTCAAATTCCCGAGCGATAACAAGCTTTTGCGCATTGCCGCCCGACAAGAGCCCGGCCCGTTGGCCAAGGCTGCGCACGCCCTGCACGTCATAGGCGGCAACCGCCTCACGCGCGGCGGCCTGCGCGAGGCCGCGCTTGAAAAAGCCCCAGCCGCCGTAGGCCCCGGCCATCGCGCCATTGACCGCGTAATTGTCGGTCACGCTGATCCGCCCGGCCAGCCCGTGGCTGTAGCGATCCACCGGAATACAACCCAGCCCGTGCCGCCGCCGATAGCCCGGCCCGCGCTTGGAGACATCGCCAAGACCGTTCATTCCGATCCGCCCCGAAGACGGAAAGGACAGGCCCATGATCGCAGCCGAGAGTTCGTTCTGCCCGTTGCCCGACACGCCCGCGACGCCGTAAATTTCTCCGCGACGCACGCGAAAGCTTACGTCCACCAGCCCCTTGCGCCCAGCTTCACCGCCTAGCGTCACGTTCTCAAGCTCGACCTCGATTGGCCCGACCGCTTTGGAAAGCTGAGGTTTTTCAATAATCTGCTCGCCCACGATCAAGGTCGTCAGGCTCGCCGGGTCCATGCCTTCGGGCGTGGTTTCCGAAATCTTGCGCCCGCCCCGCATCACCGTGATCCGGTCGGAATGGTGCAGCGCCTCGTGCAGCTTGTGGGTGACAAGGATCACCGCGCTGCCCGCCTCGGCCAGCTTTCGCACCAGCCCCATGAGCATCCGCCCCTCTTCGGGGCTGAGCACGGCGGTGGGTTCATCCAGAATGATAATCCGCGCGCCCGCCACGAGCACTTTCAAAATCTCGATCCGCTGCTGTTCAGCCACGCCCAGCGTTCCGGCCTTGTCCGAGAGCGAAATCTCGAACCCCATCTGCCGCGCCAGATCCTGCGCCTTTCCGGCCACTTCGGCGGGGCTGCGGCCCGGGTTGAACAGCATGATATTCTCAAGAACGGAAAAGGCAGGCACCAGCTTGAAATGCTGGTGCACCATGCCGATGCCCCGTGCCGCCGCGTCGCGCGCGCCTGAAATCCGCACGGTTTTCCCGTCAATGGCCACATGGCCTTCGTCCGGCGCGTACAATCCGCAGGCAATATTCATCAGCGTCGATTTCCCGGCGCCGTTTTCACCCAGCAACGCGTGCACCTCACCGGCCCGCGCCACGAAATCGACGGTATCGAGGGCCCGAAAGCCCCCGAAACTCTTGGACACTGACGAAAGAGTCAGAGTGTCAGTCATCTTCATCCCCGGTTACTGGCCCGAAACGCCGTCAACGAACCAGTCCATGCCCCAGAGATCGCCGTCGCCAAGAACTTCGCCTTCGGCCACGCGCTCGGTGCCATCGCGGTCGCTCAGCGGCCCCGCAAAGACATGCTTGCCGTTGATGATCGCATCACGCTCGGCCATGACCTGCGCTTTCAGCTCTTCGGAAACCGCCGGGCCACAGCAGGCGATATCGGTGCCGCCCTCGGCAATCGACAGGAAGGCGCCATAGGGGGCCGGTTCGAACTCACCCGCCGCGATCTTTTCGATCTCGGGCTTGAGGAACTTGTCCCATGTCCAGATCGACGAACACTGCGTCGCTTCGGAGAACTCCGACAGGTCGCGGTGGTGGCCGGTCCCATAGATGCCTTTTTCAGCAGCAACGATCTGCACGGTCGGCGTGTCGACGTGCTGACCGATCACATCGATCCCCTGCTCGATCAGCGCCTCGGCTGCTGCGCGCTCCTTGACCGGGTCCGCCCATGCGCCGGTGAAGACCACCGTCAGTTCCGCATCCGGGTTCACCTGCCGCGCGCCCATCAGATAGGCGTTCACCGTCCAGTTCACGAGGCCAAAGGGGTTTGCCGCGACAAAGCCCAGCTTGTTGGATTCGGTCAGACCGCCGGCGACCATCCCGCAAAGATACTGGCTCTCATAGGTGCGGCCATAGACGCTCTTGAGGTTGTCGCCGTTCGTCGTGCCCGCCGGGTTGATAAAGACAACATCCGGATATTGCTCGGAAAGTTCCTTGAACGTGTCCGAATAGCCAAAGGCCGAGCCAAGGATGATATTGGCGCCGCGTTCGATGAACAGTTCGGCCGCCGGACGGATCGCCGTTGCGGATTCGGGGACCTCCTCGGCCATCGGAATGCGCAGATCCAGCTCTTCTTCAAGCGTGCCACGCGCCTCGTCGATGGATTGCGACCAGCCGCCATCATCGGACTGGCCAAAAAGGATGACGGCCGGGCTGGGGTTTCCCACGGCGGCAAATTCTGCCTGAGCGGTAACGCCTTGAGCAGCCAGAATGGCGCTTGCCGCCATCAGCCGGAAAAAGGTGCGAAAGGTAGTCATATCGGTTCCCTGCATTGCTTATGGTGCGCGGCTTCGTTCACGCACGACGTGTTTCACCGAGTTTCAAACGCGGATCGGAATATTGGCTTGCACCCGGAAAATAGCCGGTACAAAAGTCACGCTGTCCCCTGCCGGGGCGCCGCGTCAAAGCAAACACAGCCCGGTTTGCCGTTAGATCGCAAAAATTTTTCCAATTGGACAAAATTTAATCGGAACATTGTTCCTCAAGGGCGCGTTTCTTACGGTTTTTCACCCGAGGACACGAAAAATGGCGCGAGTGATTCTCGCGCCATTCGATCATATCCAGCCTGTTCAGCTCTTCACGCCGCGAAATTGACGCCAATTGACGTCAGCAGTGCAATCTTGCCCAGAACGGCAGAAAAGGCTCCGCCGCCGCGGAATGTGACGCCAACCAGCGCCAACTTCCACCTGCGTCAGGCACCAATCAACCGAGGATACCCGGCAGGTTCAGCCCCTGCTCGCGCGCGCAATCAAGCGCGATGTCATATCCCGCATCCGCATGGCGCATCACACCCGTCGCCGGGTCGTTCCATAGCACGCGTTCAAGGCGTTTATCGGCCTCTTCCGTTCCGTCGCAGCAGATCACCATGCCGGAATGCTGGCTGAACCCCATGCCAACACCGCCACCGTGATGCAGCGATACCCATGTTGCCCCGCTTGCCGTGTTCAGTAGCGCATTCAGCAGCGGCCAGTCCGACACCGCATCGGATCCGTCCTTCATCGCTTCGGTTTCGCGGTTGGGCGACGCGACCGACCCACTGTCAAGGTGATCGCGCCCGATCACCACCGGCGCTTTCAGCTCGCCATTGCGGACCATTTCGTTAAAGGCCAGCCCCAACCGGTGCCGCTGCCCCAGCCCGACCCAGCAGATCCGCGCGGGCAGCCCCTGGAACGCGATCCGTTCGCGCGCCATGTCGAGCCACTGGTGCAGATGCTCGTCATCGGGGATCAGCTCTTTGACCTTCTGGTCCGTCTTGTAAATGTCCTCCGGATCGCCCGAGAGCGCACACCAGCGGAACGGCCCGACACCCCGGCAGAACAGCGGCCGGATATAGGCAGGCACGAAACCCGGAAAGGCAAAGGCATTGTCCAGCCCTTCATCCAAAGCCACCTGCCTGATATTATTACCATAATCCAGCGTCGGCACGCCTGCGTTCCAGAAATCGACCATCGCGGCCACGTGGGTTTTCATGCTCGCCCGCGCGGCCTTTTCCACCGCTTTCGGATCGCTTTCGCGCTTTTCGCGCCATTCGGCCATGCCCCAACCCTGCGGCAGATACCCGTTCAGCGGATCATGCGCGCTGGTCTGATCGGTCACCATATCCGGGCGGATGCCGCCCTCGTTCATGCGCCGGACCAGTTCGGGGAACACATCCGCCGCATTGCCCAGAAGTCCGACGGATTTCGCCTCGCCCGCCTTGGTCCAGCGCTCGATCATCTCCAGCGCCTCGTCCAGCGTTTCCGCCTTTTCGTCGAGGTATTTCGTGCGCAGCCGGAAATCGATGCTGTCGGGATTGCATTCCACTGCCAGACAGCAGGCCCCGGCAAAAACAGCGGCCAGCGGCTGCGCGCCGCCCATGCCACCAAGACCGCCCGTCAGTATCCATTTCCCCTTGAGATCGCCGCCATAATGCTGCCGCCCGGCCTCGGCGAAAGTCTCATAGGTTCCCTGCACAATCCCTTGCGTGCCAATATAAATCCATGACCCGGCGGTCATCTGGCCGTACATGGCCAGCCCCTTTTTATCGAGCTCGTTAAAGTGATCCCAATTCGCCCAATGCGGCACGAGGTTCGAATTCGCGATCAATACGCGGGGCGCGTTCTCATGGGTCTTGAACACGCCCACAGGCTTGCCCGACTGCACCAACAGGGTCTCGTCTTCCTCAAGCTCTTTCAGCGCGGCGACGATGCGATCAAAATCTTCCCACGTCCGCGCGGCACGACCGATTCCGCCGTAAACCACCAGTTCATGCGGGTTTTCCGCCACATCGGGATGCAGGTTGTTCATCAGCATCCGCATCGGCGCCTCGGTCAGCCAGCTTTTGGCCGTGATCTCGGGCCCGGTGGGCGGGAAAATATCGCGGATATTATGGCGCGGATTGGTCATGTCAGGTCTCCGGATAGGGCGAGAGTTTGCAAGGATTGAAGGATTTCCGAAAGCACGGAACGGGTTGGGCCGGCTTTCTCAGGCAGATAGGTCCAGGGCGCGGATTCCGTCATATAGGTCGATTGCGCCAGCTCCATCTGGATCGCGTGAAAATCCTCGAAAGGTCTTCCATAGTGGCGGGTTGTCCAGCCTCCCTTAAACCTTCCGTTAAGGACGGACGTGTAACCCTGAGTTGTTCCGCAGATCTTATCCACGGAGTTTTCCACAAGCGGATCGCAGCTTTGGCCTGTATTGGTTCCAATGTTGAGATCCGGCAATTTGCCGTCGAACAAATAGGGAATCCATGACCTGATCGAGTGGCAATCGTACAAGATTGCGACGCCGTGAATATCCTTCACGCGCTGTAATTCAGCGGACAGGGCATCATGATACGGCGCGTGATAGCGCTCTCTCCGGCGTTCGATCTCATCCGGATCCGGCTCTTCGCCTTTCCGATATATTGGATTGCCGTCGAAATCCGTCACCGGGCAAAGACCCGTGGTATTCTGCCCCGGATACAGGCTTGAACCGTCAGGTCCTCTATTAACATCAATGGCATAGCGGTGGATCGGCGTGCGCACCGTCGTCACACCGTCAAGCAGCCCGTCATACAGGCGATGAATGTGCCAGTCCGTGTCCGCAATCGCCAGCCCGCGCTCGTTCAGCCGCGCGGCGATCTCATCGGGCAGATCGGTCCCCGTATGCGGCAGTCCCAGAACGATCGGCCCCTCTCCACGTTGAACTTCGATCATGCGACCACCTCCGGGAATGCGCCCTCGCGGACCAAAGAAGACGCGATTTCAATGTCCGGCGCGAGGAATCTATCATCAACCAAAGGTTGAATATCCTGTCTTAACCTTTTGATAACCTTGCCGAGCGACACCGAGGTTTTCAACGGTGCCCGCGCCTCGACCCCCTGCGCCGCGCAAAGCGCCTCGATCCCCAGAATGACGTTCAGGTTCTCGATCATCCGCATCAGGCGGAACGCCCCATGCGCCGCCATGCTCACGTGATCTTCCTGGTTGGCCGAGGTCGGCGTGCTGTCGGTCACACATGGGTTGGCCAGATGCTTGTTCTCGCTCATCAGCGCCGCCGTGGTCACTTCGGCGATCATAAAGCCGGAATTCAGCCCCGGATCGGGCGTCAGAAATGGCGGAAGATCATGGCTCAGCGTCGGATCGACCATCAACGCGACGCGACGCTGGCCGATGGCACCGATCTCGGCCAGCGCCAGCGCGATGTCGTCAGCGGCAAAGCCCACCGGTTCCGCGTGGAAATTCCCGCCCGATACGATCTGCCCGGTTTCAACCAGCACAAGCGGGTTGTCCGTCACAGCATTCGCTTCGATTTCAAGGGTTTGCCCCGCGCGTCGGATCACGTCCCACGCCGCGCCGACCACCTGCGGCTGGCACCGGATGCAATACGGGTCCTGCACCCGCGTGTCATTATCACGATGACTTTCGCGTATTTCCGAGCCCGCCATCAGCGCCCGCATCCGCGCCGCCACGTCGATCTGGCCCTTGTGGCCGCGCAGGGCGTGAATTTCCGGCGTCAGCGGCGCGGTAGAGCCCATGATCGCATCGGTCGACAGCGAGGCGATGATGATCGAATTTTGCACCGCCCGCTCGGCCTCGAAATACCCGGCAAGCGCGCAAGCCGTGGAAAACTGCGTGCCGTTGATCAGCGCGAGCCCCTCTTTCGCGCCCAAAACAACCGGTGTCAGCCCGGCCTTTTCAAGCGCCACGCCACCGGCCAGACGTTCCCCATTGTAAAACGCCTCGCCCGCCCCGATCAGAACCGCCGTCATATGGGCCAGCGGCGCCAGATCGCCCGAGGCCCCGACCGATCCCTGATGCGGCACAACAGGAGTCACACCTGCCTCGAGCATATCCTCGATCAGTGCGCAGATGTCCCAGCGCACGCCCGAGGCCCCACGCCCCAGCGACATCAGCTTCAGCACCATCATCAGCCGCGTCAGCCGTTCCGACAGCGGCGCGCCAACCCCGCAGCAATGGGACAGGATCAGGTTTTCCTGAAGCTTTGCCGTATCTTGCGGGGCGATCTTGCGGCTGGCGAGCTTGCCGAACCCGGTGTTCACCCCGTAGACCGGCGCGCTTGCCGCTGCCGCCTTGGCCACCAGTTCCGCTGCCGCCTCGACCTTGGGTCGCGCCTCATCCGCTAGGCGCACGGGCGTTTCATTGCGATAGATACGCTCAAGATCCGACAGGGAAACCTGCCCCGGTGTCACGATCATCCTTCACCTCCAATAATGCGGGCAAAAAGCGGGTTGAACCCGATCCGATAGGCAAGCTCGCCCGGTGTTTCGACATCCCAGACCGCCAGATCCGCGCGGTATCCCGGCGCGATCTCTCCGCGATCTGTCAGGCCCAGCGCGCGGGCGGCGTGGCAGGTCACCCCGGCCAGCGCCTCTTCGGGCGTCAGACGGAAAAGGGTGCAGCCCATGTTGAGCGTCAACAACAGCGAGGCCAGCGGCGAAGAGCCGGGATTGCAATCGGTCGCCAGCGCCATCGCCACCCCGTGATCCCGAAACGCCTGCACCGGCGGCATCTGCGTCTCGCGCAGCGTGTAAAACGCACCCGGCAGCAGCACGGCAACAGTTCCCGCCGCCGCCAGCGCCCGCGCGTCCTCCTCATTCGCGTATTCCACGTGATCGGCGGAAAGCGCCCCGTACTCAGCCGCCAAGGCGGTACCGCCCAGATGCGACAATTGCTCGGCGTGGAGTTTCACCGGCAGACCCAGCCCCTTGGCCACGTCAAAGACGCGCGCGATCTGCTTGCAGTCAAAGGCAATTCCTTCGCAGAACCCGTCCACCGCATCGACCAGCCCCTCGGCATGGGCAGCCTTGAGCGCGGGGATACAGACCTCGTCCAGATAAGCATCCGGGCGATCCTTGTATTCCGCAGGCACCGCGTGGGCACCGAGGAAAGAGGTCCGCACTGCCACGTTGCGCCGCACCCCCAGTACCCGCGCCGCGCGCAGCATCCGCAATTCGGTATCAAGGTCGAGCCCATAGCCGGACTTGACCTCGACCACCCCGACTCCTTCGGCGATCAGCGCATCAAGCCGCGCCAGCGCTCCTTCGACCAGCGCCGCCTCATCCGCCGCCCGCGTGTCGCGCACGGTCGAAACGATACCGCCCCCGGCGCGAGCCACCTCCTCATAGCTCGCACCGTTCAGCCGCATTTCGAATTCCAGCGCCCGGTTGCCGCCAAACACCAGATGCGTGTGGCAATCGATCAGCGCCGGGGTGATCAGCCGCCCGCCCATATCCTCGGGCGTCACGCCTGCGAAACCCTCGGGGATACCCTGCCCAACATGGGCGATAACGCCATCCCGTATCGCGATCACGCCGTGCTCGATCAACCCGTAACCGCCGCCGGTCATCGTCGCGATCCGCATCCCGCTCAGAACTCGCTCCACCATCCCAGATTGACCTTTTATGTCTACTTTAATAACTTTATGTATAGACATAATTGAGTCGTCAAGAGAGTCCAAATGACAGTTATCCATGCCGGCGCCGCCTTGCTTACCGACGGGTGGCAAACAGATGTCACGCTCACCCTTGCGCCGGATGGCACGATTGCGCGGCTCGGCGGCGAAAGCCCCGATCATCGCGTCGGCATCCTGCTCCCTGCCCCGGCGAACGTGCATTCCCATGCGTTTCAGCGCGCGATGGCGGGTCTGACGGAAACGCGCGGACCGTCGGGACGTGACAGTTTCTGGACATGGCGGCAGCTGATGTTCCGCTTTCTCGACCGGCTCACCCCCGAAGACATCCGCGCCATCACCGCGCAGGTCCAGATGGAGATGCTGGAATCCGGCTATGCTTCCAGCGGCGAATTCCACTACCTGCACCACCAGCCGGGCGGCGCGCCTTATGCCAACCTAGCCGAGACGAGTGCCGCGATCTGCGCCGCCGCCAGCAAAACGGGCATCGGTCTGACCCTTCTTCCGGTGCTCTACGAACAGGGCGGCGTCGACGGACGCCCGCTTGGCCCCGGCCAGATCCGCTTTGGTAATGATCTTGACCGTTTCCAGGATCTGCACGCGCAGGCCGCCAAGACGCTAAGCGCGCTTCCTGATGACGCAAGGATCGGTGTCGCCCCCCATTCTCTTCGCGCCGTCACCCATAACGCACTGGCAGAGTTGGCTCAATCCAGCGGCCCCATACACATGCATCTTGCTGAACAGGTCGCCGAAGTGGATGAGATCAAGGCCGCCTATGGAGCGCGCCCGGTCGAATGGATGCTCGACAATTGCCCGCCGGATAAGAACTGGTGCCTGATTCATTGCACCCAGATGGAGCCGCATGAAACCGCCGCGCTGGCGCTAAGCGGCGCAGTTGCCGGTCTTTGCCCGCTCACGGAATCCTCGCTGGGCGACGGCATTTTCGACGGGGTGCGCTGGCTGGAGAGCAACGGGGCCATCGGGATCGGGTCGGACAGCAACATCCGCATCTCCCTCGCCGAAGAACTCCGCCAGCTCGAATATTCCCAGCGGCTGCGCGACAAGGGCCGCGCGGTTCTGGCCGCCCCCGGCGGCAGCACCGGCCGACGCCTGTTTGACGCGGCCACGGCAGGCGGCGCACAAGCCATCGGGCGCAACTCCGGGCAGATCGCACCGGGATATCTTGCCGATCTCATCGCGCTTGATGCGGATGACGCCGACCTGATCGGGCGCAGCGGCGATCAGATCCTCGACACATGGATCTTCGCCCGCGACGACCGGCTGGTGCGCGATGTGTGGTCCGCCGGGCGGCACGTCGTGCAAAATGGCCGCCACGTCGCCCGCGAGACCATCAGCGCAGACTACCGCGCCTGCCTTTCGCGCCTGGCCGAGGTCATGTGATGGCGCAAAGCTGGCAGGACATCCACAAGGAAGCGCTGCGCCGCATTCATAGCCGCGAATGGGCGCCCGACACGCTGATCCCGAACGAGGCTGACCTTGCCGAGGAATTCGGCTGTTCGCGCGCCACCGTCAACCGGGCCCTTCGCGCGCTGGCCGAGGCAGGCTGGCTCGAACGTCGCCGCAAGGCCGGCACCCGCGTGGCCCGCGCCCCGCAACGCCGCGCCCAGCTTGCCATTCCGCTTTTGCGCGAGGAAATCGAGGCGCGCGGCCAGCGTTTCGCCCATCGTATCCTCTCGCGCAGCCGGTCGAAAATGCCCAGCCCCCTGCGCGCCGCGCTTGGCCTTTCGGATGACGCCCCGGTGGAACGGGTCCAGACATTGTACCTGGCCGACGGTCACCCCTTCGCGCTGGAAGACCGCTGGGTGCACCTGGCCGCCGCACCGGGTTTCGAGACCGCCGATCTGGAAAAAATCAGCCCCAACGAATGGCTTGTCCAGCACGCGCCGTTTTCACATGGCACGCTGGATTACAGCGCCGCGCCCGCCGGTGATTTCGAGGCGGAGCAACTGGGCTGCGCCAACGGCACCGCACTGCTCTGCATGCAACGCAGCACCTTTGGCCCCGGCGAGCGCGCCGCGACGCTGGTTACAACGCATTTCGCGCCGAACCACCGGGTCAGGCTGGAAATCTAGTTACCGTTCTGGCTGCGCAGCCATTCCACGATGGCCGGGCGCACCGATTGCTCGCCTCTTTCGCGCGCGTCCCAGATGATCTCGCGCGCTTCGTCAAGGTTCACTCGCCGCAGCAGGCTCTTGACCGGGCCAATCGACGCCGGACGCATCGACAGCGTCTCGACCCCGATGGCCGCAAGACACACCGCTTCGATTGGCCGTCCCGCATCCTCACCGCAAAAGGACAGCGGCGTGTTCGATTCCCGGCAGCGCTGCACCACCTTGTCGATCAGGCTAAGGAAGCTGACATTCAGCGTATCATAGCGCCGCCGCACCCGTTCGTTTTCCCGGTCAGCGGCAAAAAAGAACTGCTTCAGATCATTGCCGCCAATTGACAGGAACCCGACTTCGTCAAAGAATTTCTTGGGCGCAAAGGCCAGCGAAGGCGTTTCGAGCATCGCGCCGATCTCGATAGATTCCGGCAGCACATGGCCCAGGCGCTCTTCGCGGGCGATGGTCTTGTCCAGTTCGGCCCGTGCCGCGGTATATTCCTCGAACTGCGCGATAAACGGGAACATCAGCGTCAGCGGACGTCCCGCCGCCGCCCGGATCAGCGCCTGCAACTGCATCCGCATCACGCCCGGCTTGTCGAGCCCGACCCGGATCGCCCGCCAGCCCAGAGCCGGGTTCGGCTCGTCATTGGGCTTCATGTAGGGCAGCACCTTGTCCGACCCGATATCCAGTGTCCGGAACACCACCCGCTTTCCCTTGGCCGAATCTAGCACCCGCGCATAAAGCGCGCTCAGTTCCGACCGTTTCGGCATCTGATTGCGCACGAGAAACTGCAATTCGGTACGGAACAGGCCAACGCCTTCGGCCCCGGAATTCTCCAGCGACGGCAGGTCGGCCATAAGACCCGCGTTCATGTGCATGCCGATGATGCGACCACAGCGGGTCTCCGCAGGCTTGTCGCGGATCGAACTGAACCGCTCCTGCGCCTGTGCCAGCATCGCGATCTTGTCGCGGAAAGCGCTGACCACCGTATCGTCGGGGCGCAGATGCACCACGCCCTGATCGCCATCGACCATGATGTGATCGCCGTTAAGCGCCTCGGTGGTGATCCGGCTGGCATGCACCACCAGAGGAATCGCCAGCGCCCGCGCCACGATGGCCGCGTGCGAGCCAACCGACCCTTCCTCGAGCACGATGCCGCGCAATTTGCGCCCGTAATCAAGCAGTTCGCCGGGGCCGATATTGCGCGCAATCAGGATCGGATCGGGCGGCATCTCTGCCCCGGTCTCGCTCCCCTGCCCGGTCAGGATGCGCAAAAGCCGGTTCGAGAGATCGTCGAGATCCGACAGCCGGTCGCGCAGATAGGCGTCCTGCACCTGCTGCATCCGCGCCCGCGCCTGCGACTGTTCCTTTTCCACGGCCGCTTCGGCGGAAAGCCCCCGGCTGATATCTTCCTCCATCCGCCGCATCCAGCCTTTGGAATTGGCGAACATGCGATAGGCTTCGAGCACCTGAAGCTGATCCTTGTCCCCGGTCAGCGACATCTCCAGCATCCGGTCGACACCAACCCTCAGCTGCTCGACCGCCTCGGTGAGCCGCACCAGCTCGGTCTGCGGATCGTCCGAGATCGGGTTGGCCACCACGACGCGTGGTTCATGCAGCCAGACATGGCCCTCGGCAGCGCCCTCCTGCCCGGTCGTACCCCGCAAAAGCACCGCCTGCTGATGCCGCGCCGACAACGCCGCGCCCTCGCCGATAAAGGCGCCAAGCTCGGTCATCTCGGCCAGCACCATCGCCACCACTTCCAGCGCGTATTGCTCGTCTTCGGAAAACTCCCGCGCATCGCGCGATTGCACCACCAGCACGCCCAGCTTTTCGCCAAGCCGCTGGATCGGCACGCCAAGGAAAGAAGAATACCGCTCTTCCCCGGTTTCCGGCATATAGCGGAACCCCTTGGCCGCCGGGGCGTCCGGCGTATTCACAAGCTGCCCGGTACGCGCCACCCGCCCCACAAGACCCTCGCCCAGCCGCATGCGAGTCTGGTGAACGGCCTCGGGTTTCAGACCCTCGGTCGCGCAGAGTTCCAACGTTTCCTCGTCCCGGAACAGGTAGACAGAGCAGACTTCGGTCCCCATGCTATCGGCGATCAGATGGGTAATCTGATCCAGTCGCGCCTGCCCGGCCACGTCGCTGGCCATCGTGTCTCGCAACCGCCGCAAAAGTTTGCGGCTTTCGGTTTCCATGCGTTCAGCCATTCTGGCGACAGGTGTCCTATGCAACCTCCGGGCGTTCAGCCCGACCGAAGCCTATAGAACACATGACGCGGAAAAGCGAAATGGATTTCCGTGGCGGCAGGCCCGAAGATTGCGAGGGAAAACCCAACGTCGGCGCCAAGAAGCAAAAAAATTGATCGCAATTTTTTCCGAAATTTCTTCAAGAAATTTCCAGCGCGCCGATGCGGGGGCTCAGCCTGCCTTGTCCAGTTCGAAAGCGTCATGCAGCGCCTGAACGGCCAGCTCCATGTACTTGCGATCGATCAGGACCGAGATCTTGATCTCGGAGGTGGTGATCACCTTGATGTTGATCGCCTCATTGGACAACACGCGGAACATCTTGGCCGCGACACCCGTGTGCGAACGCATCCCGATCCCGACAACCGACACCTTGCAAACGTTAGTATCGGCCACCAGTTCCGAGAAATTCAGCACACCATCAGCTTTGGCCGCGGCCAGCGCCTTGTCGGCGCGGGCAACCTGATCGGTCGGGCAGGAAAAGGTCATGTCCGTGCGACCTTCTTCCGAGATGTTCTGAACGATCATGTCGACGTTTACATTCGCCTCAGATAGCGCGGTAAAGATCGTGGCGGCGATGCCCGGACGGTCGGCAACCGACAAAAGCGTCATTTTGGCCTCGTCACGGGAATGGGCGACACCGGCGACTACATTGGATTCCATAATCTCATCCTCATCACAGACAAGCGTTCCCGCCTCGTCCGACTGTTCCTCAAAGCTCGACAGCACCCGCAGGCGCACCTTGTAGCGCATGGCGAGCTCGACCGAGCGGGTCTGAAGCACCTTGGCCCCGAGCGATGCCAGTTCGAGCATCTCTTCAAAGGCGATCCTGTCAAGTTTGCGGGCTTTTTCGCAGATGCGCGGATCGGTCGTGTAGACCCCGTCGACATCCGTGTAGATATCGCAGCGTTCCGCGCCAAAGGCCGCCGCAAAAGCCACCGCGGTCGTGTCCGACCCGCCCCGTCCCAGCGTGGTGATCCGCCCCTCGGGGCTGACGCCCTGAAAACCGGCGACAACGGCCACGCGCATACCCTGCTCGAACCGGCCCATGATGTTCTCGGTCGGGATTTCCTCGATCCGCGCGGCGGAATGGCTCGACGTGGTCTTGACCGGCACCTGCCAGCCCTGCCAGCTGCGCGCAGGCACGTCCATTTCCTGCAAAGTCAAAGCCATCAACCCGGCGGTCACGTTTTCACCGCTCGACACGACCGCGTCGTATTCGCGCGCGTCGTACATAGGCGAGGTTTCATTGACCCAGCCAACCAGCTCGTTGGTCTTGCCCGACATGGCGGAAACGATGACGATGACGTCATAGCCCTTGGCGACTTCGACACCGACGCGTTTCGCCGCCCGCTTGATACGATCAAGCGTTGCCACCGAGGTGCCCCCGAATTTCATCACGAGAACGGGCATGTTACTTCCTTCGTGCCTAAGAACGCGCCCGCTTTACTTGCGGTCTACACCAAGGGCAACAGGTTTTGCATGCGCGCAGGCCGCAATCAGAACGGATGCGCCCGCCCATCCCATGTCTCGAAACAGCCGGTGGTCTCGACCGACAGCGCCTCGAAACGCGATTTCAGGCCACGGGCCGCCTCGTCTACCTCGATATCGGCCGCGCCACCGCCCATGTCGGTACGCACCCAGCCGGGGTGATAGATGCCAACGGCAATGCCCTCACCCCTCAGGTCGGTGGCAAGGTTACGCCCAAGGTTCAGCGCCGCCGCCTTGGATGCACGATAGATATAGCTGCCGCCCGGCGCCCGCTCTTGTGAGGCCATCTGCGAGGAAATGATCGCGATTTTCGGAGCTTGCGCCATGCGCAGGCTTGGCAACAGCGATTGGATCGTCAGGAAGACACCCGTCACATTGACCGCGAACATGTCTGCCCAGAGGTCCGGCGCGAACCCGTCTTCGATCTGCTGCCCCTTGTCGAGATAGACGCCCGCGTTGCAGACAAGCAGATCAAGCGGCTCTCCTGTCAGGGCCTGCGCCAGATGGCGGTGGGACTCCGGATCGGTGACGTCCAGCTTGGCATCACCCGAGGTATCGCGCGCAGTGGCAATGACCGAATCGCCGGAGTCGCGATAAAGATTTGCAATCGCCTGCCCGATGCCGCGATTGCCTCCGGTTATCAATACTTTCATTAGTTCGCTTTTCTTGTCGGCAGGAAAGGCAGGGGCGCAACCGGCACGCCTTCGTCGACCAGCTTCTTGGCCTCGTCCAGCCGTGCCTCGCCGTAAATAGCGCGTTCCGGCGCGTCGCCTGCATGCATCGCGCGGGCTTCGCTCACGAATTTATCACCGACGTAGCTCGCGTTTTTCTCGATGTTCTTGCGCAATTCGGCCAGCGCCTGCTCGGCCGGGTTGCGTTCCTTGGCAAGCGACGGCGCCGCCTTTTCCGCCTCTCGGGCGGCACCGACACGCGGCGTCATCATCGCCTTTTCAACATCCGATCCGCCGCAAACGCTGCATTCCACCATCCCTGCACCGGCAAGCCGGTCAAAGGCGCTGGCGGACTGGAACCAGCTGTCGAATGTGTGCCCGTTCGAGCATTTCAAGGCGTATTGAATCATGGTCGTGCCAAGTTAAACCGTACTGCTTTAATTATTTGTTGAACTGTTAAGATCAAGACCTGTCAGCGCAACTGCTGCGGACGAAAGTCCCGCAAAATCCGCGCAAGTTCCGGCTCGACCACCCGCGCCGCGGCTTTCTTGGGCGAAAACCACTTTACACGCCTTTGATTTTGCTCGGGAAACTCAGGTTCAAGGGATTTGACGCGCACCGGGTAGACCATGACAACACAAGGCAGTGTGCCATTCTGCGCACTGGTCTTGTTATAGGCATAAAGCCCGACGCACTGGTTGACGGCCGCGCCGATCACGCCCGCTTCCTCCCATGCTTCGCGGGCAGCGGATCGTGCCGGGGTGAGTTTGTCGATGGGCCAGCCCTTGGGAATGATCCAGCGTTTGCTGCGTCGCGACGTGATGAGAAGGATTTTGACCTTGCCGTTTTCCACCCGGTAGCACAGCGCACCGAACTGGGTGCGTACGTCACTTTTGTGCGTCGCGCGGATGCGCATCGGCAATTGTCTTATCATCTGGTCTTCCCACTTCCTGCGGGGTCTTCCCTGTCAGAAAAAGCTACAATGCCACGTCTTCCATTTCACGCAATTTCTCGGATCAGGCGTGAAAAATCCGACGGTGGTTGCCAAGGTACAAAGGTGCCCCGCCCTAGCGCAGATGCTTGCGCATCCGCTGGTTGAGACGGGTCACCAGCTCGGCCTCGGGGATGTCCGCATCGATGGCCAGTCGGCGCAGGCCGAAATGCACCTGCGCGATTTCCTGATAGTAGCTGGTAAAGAGGTAATTCGTCGTCGCCCCGGCCACGGCCCCCAAAAGTGGCACGGTCTGGGCCGCCAGTTTCTGGCCAAGCACGGTTGCCAGCTTCGGCGCAACCGCCGCGATCATCCGGTGCATCGTCGGGCCGGTCAGGGTCAGCCGCAGGGTGACAAAGGAAAGGTCGGCCCCGTCGTCCTGCTCCAGCGGCCCCGCGGCGGCAAAAACCCGAAGACAGTCGAACTGCACGCTTTCCTCGTCGGGGTTGAACCCGTTTTCGGCCGCAACACCCTGTATCGCGCGCATCAACACGGTGGTCGTCGCCGGAAGCTCGATCATCGCAGTCGGCAATCCGCCCATGCCCCCGGCCGCGCCCATAGCCGTGGTCATCGCGGTGTTGATCCACGCCTTCTGGTCCGGCACCTGCCGGCGCGACTGGCGCGCGCCCTCCATCGCGACTTTCAGCGCCGCCTGCGTCGCGCCCTCCATGCTGTTGCGGATCGGGGTCGGCAGACGGTCAAGCAGGTTCTCGGCACGGCTGCCGAGCACGTTCAGCAGGCGCATTCCGATCCCGCTGGCGGCGCGGTAGCGCTTTGCCAGCCTGTCGAGCTCTGCCTCGGCGTCCACTGGCCGTGCCATCACGATGTCATTCATGCCAAACCCTCCCGGCTTCCCGATAAGATTGGCACGAATGCGCGGCATTTCAATCAAGTTATGCGTCCCAGCGGGTCACATCTCCGCTGATCCCCAGCCATGCATCGTCGATCAGCGCCCGGCCAAGCACCCGGTCGGGGTTGGTGGGCGGTGGCATATGCACGTCATCCAGCCGCTCGAACCCGAACCGCGAATAATAGGGCGCATCGCCCACCAGCATGACACGTTCCCACCCGGTCTCGGCGGCTTTCTGCAAGGTGCCCTGGATCAGCAGCGCCCCCAGACCTTCGCCTTGATGCGTCGGGTGCACCGCGACCGGCCCCAGCAACAGCGACCGCGCCGCGCCGATTCGAACCGGCCAGTACCGGATCGCCCCGGCAAGAATGCCCTGCCCATCGCGCGCGACCGTCGAGAGGCCCGCAACCGATGGCACATCCTCGCGCAAGCGGTACGAAGACAGGGCTGTCCGGCCCGGCGCGAAACACAGATCGAAAAGCGCCTCGACCTCCCACCAGTCGCTCGCGAGTTCCGGATGCATGTCGATCAAAGGGGCAGACATGAGGGCGGCAGGCTTTCTTTACGTCTATCTGGTGGAAATCCGCGTATCACGCCGCTATCCCTAGGGCAAACGTCAGGAGACATCGAATGTTCTATCGCCCCGAGGATGGCCACGGCCTGCCCCATAACCCGTTCAACGCCATCGTCACGCCGCGCCCGATCGGCTGGATCTCGACCCGCAACGGCACCGGGCAGAACAACCTCGCCCCCTATTCCTTTTTCAACGCCATCGCCTATTTCCCGCCACAGGTGATGTTTTCCTCGACCAGCGCCAAGGACGATCAGGACGGCACCAAGGACAGCGTCGCCAATATCCGCGAAACCGGCGTGTTCTGTGTGAACATCGTCGAATACGAGATGCGCAACGCGATGAACGAAACCTCCATGAACCTGCCCAAGGAGGAGGATGAATTCAAAGTCGCCGGGCTTGATTTCGAGGAATGCGAAACCATCAACTGCGCCCGCGTTGCCGGGGCGCCCGCCGCGCTGGAATGCAAGCTGACCCGGATCATCGATCTCCCGGGCGAGGCCAATCGCCTTGTGCTGGGCGAAGTCACCGGTGTCCATATCCGCGACAACTGTCTGGTCGATGGCCGGTTCGACGTGACCACCTTCCACCCGCTGTCGCGTCTTGGGTATCGCGATTACACCCGCGTGACCGAGCTGTTCGAACTGACGCGCCCCGACGACTGATCGGGGCCGAACGGCTGGATCAGTGCACCGCCGATGTACAGGGGGTGTACAGGTTGTGCATCGATATCACCCCCTGTTTTTACTCAGATCGGCTCGATCAGCTCCGGCCCGCTGGCCCGGTTCGAATTGACCTTGGGATCGACCCGGTACCAGCTCAGCACGTCCTCGTCCCCCGGCACCATGAGCCGGGCCGCCCCGCGGCCCTCCTCCCCCAGCCAGAGCGGCCAGTTGTCGGGCTCGACGATCAGCGGCATGCGATGATGCAGCTCTGAAACGCGCTTGTTCGCCGCCGTCGTGACGATGGCGCAGGCGTCCTGCGGGTCATCCTTTCCCCAGCTTTGCCAGATGCCGCCAAAGGCAATCGGTTCGCCATCCTGACGCTGGAAATACCACGGCAAACGGTTGCCGTTCTCATCCTTGGTCCATTCAAAGAAACCGGTCGCAAGGATCAGGCAGCGCCGCTCGCGACAGGCGGATTTGAAGGCAGGTTTGTCCGCCACCGTCTCGGCCCGCGCATTGATCAGCAGCGGGCCGTCATTCTCGGCCTTGTACCAGTGCGGCAGGAACCCCCAGCGCATCGAGACAAGCCGCCGACCATCGTCTTCGCCCAGGATCACATGCACCTGGTTGGTCGGGCAGACATTGAAATTCGGCACTGGTGGCAAGGCATTAGCAGGCTTCGCCGCGAAAAGCTGAGCCATCGCATCCGGAGGCAGGGTGACTGCAAATCTACCGCACATATCCGACAGTCTAGATTTACACGCGGCTTAGTAAAGCCGATAGATGGGGTCAAAAAAGCATCTTAACAAAGCAGTCACTTGATAATATTCGGCGGGAAACGGCAGATCTTCGAAAACGCGATTGTGTCTTCCGCCAATTAAGGCAAATGACAGTTCCATGACAGTCCAGTCTGACCTGACGACATGTATGACGCTGCTTAAGGGTGGCCGACAGAAAGCTGCCTATGACGCCGCCCGAAAAGCCATGGGCCGTCACAAGACCCAGCCCGAGTTTCCCAATATCGCGGGCATCGCACTCTGCGGTAACGGGAAATACGCCGAAGGCATCCAGTATTTCAAAAAGGCCCTGAATCTTAACGCCGATTTCAGCGATGCACGCAAGAACCTTGCCCAGACGATGATCCTGCTTGGCCAGTTCGCCCCGGCCGAGACCCAGCTTGCCCGGCTGGTGCGCGAAACCCCGCGCGACGGGGCGGTCTGGTACCTGCTGGCGCAGGCGCGATTGCAGACCGGACAGTTGGAACAGGCACTCGGAGACATCGAACAGGCCATTTCGATCGACCCGAAACAGGCGCGCAATCATAACCTGCGTGGCTTACTGCATGACAGGATCGGCCAGCCCGCAGAAGCGCTGGAGGCTTTCGAGAAAGCGCTGGCGTTGAACCCGAATGACGTGGAAACGCTGGTCAACATCAGCCTGCCGCTGGCGCGCCAGCTGCGCGTGGAAGAGGCGACCGAGGCTGTCCGCCGCGCCGTGGCTCTTGCGCCCGGCCATCTCGCCGCGCGCCTGCGGCTGGGGATGACCATGGTTGAGGCGGGTCAGGCCGAAGAGGCAAAGGCCGCTTTTGCCGCAGCGATTGAGATCGATCCGCTGAACGGCGAAGCCTATGAACAGCTTGTGGCGTTGAACGATGCCGATGCAAATGAGGCGCTTGGTCCTGCGATCCGCCGGGCCTACAAGAAAGCACCCAAGAACAGCGAGGCCCGCGCGGCGCTGGCCTTTGCGCAGGCCCGTATGGCGCAGCAGCAGGGCGACAGCGAACAGGCCGCCGAATGGCTGCGGGACGCGAACCGGAACATGGCCGCCCTGCGCCCCTTTGACAGCGAGGCGGACGATGCGTTTAACGACAAGATCCTCGCGCGGTTCCCGGCACCGCTGACGCTTGCAACGCAAGGCGGGAACGAACACGGCCCGCGCCCGATCTACGTTCTCGGCCTGCCGCGCTCTGGCACGACCCTTGCCGAAGCCGTTCTTGGCGCGCATCCGCATGTCATCGCCTTGGGCGAACGCGCGACCGCCGGTATCGCGATCTATCCGCTGATCGATTCAGATGCCGAATTCGACGCCGACGCCTTTCGCAGGATAGAGGCCGCGGCCCTGCCGTCCTTGCCCGAGGACACGCGGGCCTTCGTCGATAAAATGCCGGAAAACTATAGGCTTATCGGTTTCCTCAAGACCGCCCACCCGGATTGCCGCATCATCAATATGCGCCGCGATCCGCGCGATATCGCGCTTTCCATGTGGCGTGGCCGGTTCACCGGACGCGCGCTCGATTACACCTATGACCAGCAGGCGATGGCACGCCGCTTCAACACCTATGCGCGGATGATGGCCCACTGGCACAAGGTGCTGCCCGGCCAGATCCTTGACCTCTCCTACGAAGATATGGTCAGCGATATCGACAGCACCAGCCGCACCCTCGCCGACTGGTGCGGGTTGGAATGGGATGCCGCGATGGCCCGCCCGAACGAATCCGCCGGTCAGGTTCTCACCATGAGCGCGGCGCAGATCCGCCAGCCCGTGCACCAACGCTCGGTCGGGGGATGGAAAGCGCATGAAACCATGCTGGGCGACTTCATCAACGGGCTTGATCCGGCGCTCTGGCCCGAGATCGAAAGCAACTGAGACGTCTACGCCTCGATGGTGCTGACCGCGAACAGCGCGGGCGCCTCAAAGGATACGCTCCCGTCGGCCCCCACATAGCCTGCAAGCCGTTCGCGTGCTTTCTCCTTAAGCTTCTCCATCATCGGCGCGTCCACCATGCTTGCCAGTGTCCAACCGCCGATTTCCGTGTCGAGCCAATCATTTAGCGAGGCGTGTCGGATCATCCCGACCTTTCGGGAAATTTGCACATGCGACAGCCCGCCCTTGTCGAGCGCTTCTTCGAACGCCTCGCCCTCGCCAAGACAAAACGGCGCCTTGAGGGCCTCGGCCCCGTGATTACCCACGACTTCACCCACCAGCGGGATCAAGTCGCAATAGCCCGGGGATTTCGCCCATGCCTCGAATACGGCGACGGCGACCTTTCCGCCCGGTTTGCAGACGCGCGCCATCTCGGCCAGCGCCCGGAGCCGGTCGGCAAAGAACATCAGCCCGAACTGGCACAGAACCGCATCGAACTGCCCGTCGTCAAAGGGCAGGTCTTCGGCTGCTGCGGGTTTAAAATCGACTTCGCGGGCATATCGGCGCGCGACCGTCAGCATGCCTTCGTTGATGTCGACTGCTGTCACGCGGGCACCCGTGGCCGCGGCGACGCGCGCCACCACGCCGGTGCCTGTCGCCACGTCCAGAACCTTGTCGCCCGGACCGGCACCGGAGAGTTCCACCAACCATGGCGCGAACTGGCCAAACAGCGCCGGAACAAAGAAGTTTTCATAAACAGCGGCGGCCTCGGCAGTGATCTGACCTGCGGCGGCCTTTTCCATTTGCTCAGCCATGACAGTTCCTCCCTCACTGCTGATGCGAGGACAGTATAGCACAAAAAGCGCTCGATTTCCGTGGAGAGGACAAGCCCCCTGCGTTTTAACGGATCGTAGACGAGCGGCAGGATCAGGCCGCAAGCATCCGGCGCGTTCAAAAAAGAAAACGGAGGCCGAAGCCCCCGTTCCCGTCGTCTTTTCCAGCAGAACGTCAGCGGTTATTTCACCGCGATGCGCCCATCCGTGTAGGGCTTGTAGGGCGCTTTCTCGGCCAGATACTCCGCCGTCACGTCCGCAAGGTCCGGCCCGAAGTCATAGGCGTTTTGGGCATCGGTGAACATCTTGTAACCGTCGCCACCGCCGCGCACGTAGTTGTTCGACACAACGCCATAGAGCTTATCCATCTCGACCGGCGCGCCGCCTATCATGACGTCGCTGACGCGTTCGCCCGCAGGTTTGGACGCATCAAAGGCATAGGTCATACCGGCGACCTGTGCGAAACGTCCTGCGCCTTCCTCGATCTGGCTCACGCCGTTTTCAAGCGCTTCGACCAGCGTCGCGCCGGTGACCTGAAAGGTGGACAGCGTGTTCTGGAAGGGCAGCACGGTCAGCACTTCGCCCATCGTGACCTCTCCCGCGTCGATGCTTGCCCGGATACCGCCGCCGTTCTGGATCGCAACGTCGATTCCCTGATCCTTGACCCGGTCGAGCATCGCATCCGCGATCAGGTTGCCCATGGTGCATTCCTGACTGCGGCAGGTTTCACGATCACCGCCGATGGCCTCATCCGTCTGGGCGACCACCTTTTTACGGATCTCGTCCAGCGGTTTGGCGGCCTCGGCGATCCGGGAAACGGTCGCCTCATCCTCGACCACGGCGGCATCCATCAAAAGCGGCGCGCCGCTTGCTTCGATCACCTTGCCATCGTCGTCAAAGGTGACGTTCAGCTCGCCGAGAAACTTGCCATAGGCATAGGCCGACACGATCGCCGTATCGCCCACCATCGTCGGATAAGGGCCCTCGGCACGCTCCATGTCACCCAGCAGCGTGTTGGAATGGCCGCCCACGATCACGTCGACGCCCGTCGTGTTCTTGGCCAGTTGAAGATCGACGCCATAGCCGGAATGCGACAGCACGATGATCTTGTTCACGCCCATCTCGGTCATCTTGTCCACCTCTGCCTGCACCGCGTCAGCGGGGGCAGTAAAGATGATGTTCGGGCCGGGGCTGGCGAGTTCATCCGTGTCCTGCGGGGTCAGGCCGATCAGGCCGATCCTTTCACCGTTCTTTTCGATCACGGTGGATTTCTTGAGCACATCGGCCAGCAGCGGCTCACCGCTGACATCGGCGTTGCTCATGAGGATAGGAAATTCGAGCGCGTCCATGAAACCGCGCAGCACTTCGGGACCGTCGTCGAATTCGTGGTTGCCCACGGTCATCGCGTCATAGCCCATCAGGTTCATCATCTCGGCGGCAAGCTTGCCCTTGTAATAGGTATAAAACAGCGTGCCCTGGAACTGGTCGCCCCCGTCCACCAGCAGAGAGTTGTCGAGCCGCGCACGGGCATCGCGGATCGCGCTCATCAGGCGGGCAGAACCGCCGAAACACTTGCCTTCGGCGTTGTCCTCGGAAGAGCAACCGCTGTCGTACTTGTTGATGGGTTCGAACCGGGCATGGAAATCGTTGGTATGCAGGATCGTCAGGGAATAGTCGGCGGCAGCTGCCCCGGCACTTAGGCCAAGCGCCGCAGCAGACATCAGGAATCGGTTCATCATTATTGCTCTCCCGTTGGTTACGCGCGGATGGTGCGCCAATTCCGCCGGCCCTGTCAAAGCTCTCATGCGGCTTGTCGCAGGGGCAATTCGTGCTGCACGCCGATCCCTCCTCCGTGACGCCTTTTACATGGGCACAAGCGCGCACTCTTGACCGGATCGCCAAAGACCGGCATCTGCAAACCATGCTGATCTACAAGATATTCCGCTCCCCCGAATGGGACGCGCTGGTTGCCGACGGGTCCACCCTGGGCGCGCCTATCGACGTCGACGACGGGTTTGTTCATTTCTCGACCGCCGAACAGGCTGCCGAGACCGCCGCGAAGCATTTCGCCGGGGTCGACGGGCTGGTTCTGCTGGCTGTCGAGACAGACTCGCTTGGCGATGCGCTGAAATGGGAAACTTCGCGCGGTGGCGCGCTGTTCCCGCATCTTTACCGCCCGTTGCGGATCGACGATGTGAGCTGGCACAAACCTCTGCCGCTGGTTGACGGTGCACACCAGTTCCCGGAGGACATGGTTTGAGCCTGATCGAGCGTCTTGGCCTTGCCTTCATGCACCGGATCGATCCAGAAACAGCACATGGGCTGGCCATTCGCGCCCTGCAAAGCGGTCTGACGCCAAAGCCGGGACCGGTCACGTCCGACCGGTTGCGCTGCACTCTTGCCGGAATCGACCTGCCCAATCCGGTCGGCCTTGCGGCGGGGTTTGACAAGAACGCCACCGCTATTGCGCCGCTGTCACAGTCAGGTTTCGGGTTCATCGAGGTCGGCGCGGCCACTCCACGCCCGCAACCCGGCAACCCCAAGCCACGCCTGTTCCGGCTGGGCGAGGACCGCGCCGCGATCAATCGGTTCGGGTTCAACAATGACGGGATGGAAGCAATCGGTGCGCGCCTTGCGGGCCGACCAAAGGACGCTGTGATCGGTCTCAACCTTGGTGCGAACAAGGACAGCGCCGATCGCGCGGGCGATTTCGCAGCCGTGCTGCGCCAATGCGGAGCGCATCTTGATTTCGCCACGGTCAATGTCTCCTCCCCCAACACCGAGAAACTGCGTGACCTTCAGGGCAAGGCGGCGCTGACCGCCCTGCTGAACGGCGTCATGGAGGCGCGCGCCGAGCTGTCAGACCCAATCCCTGTTTTCCTCAAGATCGCGCCGGACCTTGAGACGAGCGAATTGCAGGACATTGCCGAGGTTGCCCGCGACACAGGCATCGACGCGATCATTGCGACCAACACGACCCTGTCACGCGAAGGTCTGAAAAGCGCCCATGCGGGCGAGACCGGGGGACTTTCCGGCGCGCCCCTGTTCGAGAAATCGACCCGCGTTCTGGCGCAGCTGTCGCAGATGACGGACGGAGAAATTCCATTGATCGGCGTCGGTGGCATCGGCTCGGCCAAGCAGGCCTATGCCAAGATCTGCGCCGGGGCTTCGGCGGTGCAGGTCTATACATCGCTGGTCTATCACGGTCTGGCGCTGGTGCCCGAAATCGCGACCGGGCTGGATCGCCTGCTGGCGCGGGATGGGTTTGTAAGCGTCGCCGATGCGGTCGGCAGCAAGAGGAATGACTGGCTATGATCACCTACTGGCACAACCCGCGCTGTTCCAAGTCCCGTCAGGGGCTGGCGCTGCTTGAGGAAAAAGGCGCGGAGATCACCGTGCGTAAATACCTTGAGGATGCGCCCGACCTTGCCGAGATCAATGCCGCCTGGGAAGCGCTGGGGAAGCCGCCGGTCGCCGAGATGATGCGCACGGGCGAAAAGGTCTTTCGCGAAGAGGGCCTGTCCAAAGGGGACGACGACGCCAAGCTGCTGTCGGCAATGGCCGCGCACCCTATCCTGATCGAGCGTCCCTTGGCGATCAAGGACGACCGCGCCGTGATCGGTCGCCCGCCCGAAGCACTGCTTGGGTTGCTCTGAACGCGGCCCCTTTTACCACGGCACCCGGGGCATTAGGTTGAGGCCAACAAGGAGAGCCTCCCATGACCCGATTTTCCGTACTCGACCTGTCGCCCATCGTCGAAGGCAGCACCGCCGCCGACTCGCTCGCCAGCACGCTGAAGCTGGCACAGCATGCCGAAGAGCTTGGTTTCACACGGTTCTGGCTGGCCGAGCATCACAACATGCCAGGCATTGCTTCGGCGGCGACCTCTGTCGTGATCGGCCATGTGCTGGGCGGGACCAAGACGATCCGCGTCGGCTCAGGCGGGGTGATGCTGCCCAATCACGCACCGCTGGTCATTGCCGAGCAGTTCGGCACGCTTGCGACGCTCCACCCCGACCGGGTTGATCTGGGGTTGGGCCGCGCGCCCGGCACCGATGGCAAAACCGCATGGGCGCTGCGCCGCAACATGAACCAAAGCGACGAGTTCCCGCGCGATGTGGTCGAGCTGATGGGATATCTCGGCGACAAGGCGCCGGGGCAGCCGATCATGGCCGTACCGGGTGTCGGCACCAAGGTGCCGGTCTATATCCTCGGCTCAAGCCTTTATGGCGCGGAACTGGCTGCGCAGCTTGGCCTGCCCTATGCCTTCGCCTCGCATTTCGCACCCGCCGCGCTGGATCAGGCGGTGGCGATCTATCGAGATCACTTCAAGCCGTCGGCCATGCTCGACAAGCCCTATTTCATCCTTGCCGCCAATGTCTTTGGGGCCGAGGATGACGAAACCGGGGCCTTCCTCAAGACCTCGATGCAGCTGGCCTTTGTCCGGTTGCGCACCGGCCAGCCGGGCCCCCTGCCGCGCCCGGTGCGCGACATCAACGAACATGTCGATCCGGCGATGGTGCGAATGGTCGATCAGGCGCTCAGCGTCTCGGTCACCGGCGCGCCGGAAACTGTTGAAAAAGGCATTAGTGACCTGATCAACCGCTACGCCCCCGATGAGATCATGTTCAATGGCCAAATTCACGACCAGCAGGCCCGGTTGCGTTCATTTGAAATTGCCGCCAAAGCGATGCAATCATTGAATGCCCGCCAGCAAGCGGCGGAATAGGGAGGAATTACATGACGAAACCTGCGTTTGACCTGACCGGCAAGGTGGCTCTTGTCACGGGTGGCAATGGCGGAATCGGCCTTGGCATGGCCGATGCGATGGCCGCCGCCGGGGCCAGCATTGCGATCTGGGGCACCAATGCGGACAAGAACGCCGCGGCGATAGAGCAGCTTCGCGGGCATGGCGTCGAGGCCGAAGCCTTTGTCTGCAACGTGGCCGACCGGGACGAGGTCGATGCGCAGATGGCCGCGACGCTTGGCCGTTTTGGCCGGATCGACGGATGTTTCGCCAATGCGGGCGTCTCGGGGCGCGGGGCGCGGTCCTTCCTGGAAATCACGCCCGACGAATGGAAGCGGGTGCTTTCGGTCAATCTCGACGGCGTTTACCACACTTATCAGGCCGTGCTGCGCCACATGGTCGAACGGTCCGAAGCGGGTGATACCGGTGGCCGTCTGGTTGCCATGTCGAGCCTTGCCTCGGTCTCCGGCGCGGCGCGCAGCGAGCATTACGCGGCCTCAAAGGGGGCGTTGAACGCGATGACCTATGCGCTGGCCGTGGAATTCGCCCGCTACGGGATCACGGCGAACGCGATCCTGCCGGGCTGGATCGCCACCGACATGACGCAGGACGCGATGGCGAACCAGAAATTCGCCGAGAACGCGGGCAAGCGCATTCCCGCCCGCCGCTGGGGCGCGCCCGAAGATTTCGGCGGCATCGCCTGCTATCTTCTGTCGGATGCCTCGGCCTATCACTCCGGTCAGCTATTGCAGATCGACGGTGGTTACTGGCGCTTCTAAGCAGACATTGAAAACAGTGAACGCGCCAACCGTGGCGCGTTCGTTATTCTATAGGGTGTGGAGAGGGGAGCCCCCTCTTCAGATTACAACTTCGATCAGGTATGGCCCCTTGGTTTCAAGCCCGTGTTCGATGGCGCGGGTCAGATCGTCGGCCTGTTCGACCCGCACGCCGTCAACCCCCATGCCCTTGGCCATCGACACCCAGTCAAGCGCCGGACGGTCGAGCGAGAGCATGTCTACAGCCCGAGGTCCGGGGTTCTGGACGCCGACATTGGTCAGTTCGCCGCGCAGGATCTGGTAGCTGCCGTTCGACATGATCAGCACGGTGATATCGAGCTCTTCGCGCGCCATGGTCCAGAGTGACTGAACCGTATACATGGCGCTGCCGTCCCCGACCAGTGCCATGACCTTGCGATCCGGGCAAGCCACCGCGCAGCCGATGGACACCGGAAGGCTGTAGCCGATTGAACCGCCGCAGTTGTTGATCCAGGTATGGGGCGGCGTGCCTGCCGTATCCGGGAAAAACGCGCGGCCCGTGGTCAGGGATTCATCGACAATAATGGCGTCTTGCGGGATCGTGGCGGCCAATGCCTGCGCGATGGTGACCGGGTCGTTCTTGCCGGTCGGCACGTCGACTTCCTTGCGCTCGGCCAGAACCGGTTCGCAACTGTCTGCACCGGTCGCGATTACCAGCGCGTCGAGCACCGCGTCGAGATCACCGCTGGCCCCGGCCAGTTCGACGATCTCACAGCCTTCGCGGGTCAGCACGGCCGGCTTGCCCGGATAGGCAAAGAAGCCGATGGGTGCCCGGGCCCCGACAAGAACGACTTTCTTGAACGGCTCAAGCGCCTTTAGCGCAATGTCGATCGGGTAAGGCACGCGGTTGATGACAACCCGACCCGCGCCGCGCTCAAGCCGCTGGTTCGACCATTCCGAAAGCAGCTTGCAGCCAGTTTTGACCGAGATCTTGCTGGCCAGTTCGAGGTTCTCCGCGCTCAGCGCCTCGCCGCCGAGCAAGAGCAGCGTATCCTCGCCGCCCAGCGCTTCTACGGCCTTTTCGAGCATTGCCGGATCCATCGGATCGCGCGCGGGCGGTTCACCGGCGACATGCACCTCGCCCCCGTCGTTCCACGCGGTGTCGCTTGGCAGGATCAGGGTCGCGATCTGCCCTGCTCCGGTCCGCGCCGCCTGCACCGCATCGGCACCCGCTTTGCCCACGTCCTCGGCCCGTTCGGAGGTGTGGACCCAATGCGACACCGGACGCGCCAGCCCCTGAATATCAGACATCAGCGGCGCATCGAGCTTGCGGTGGGTTTCGGCATGTTCGCCGACGATGTTCACAACGGAGGAGTTCGCCTTTTTCGTGTTGTGCAGGTTGGCGATGCCATTGGCGAGCCCCGGCCCGAGGTGCAGCAGTGTGCAGGCCGGTTTCCGTGCCATCCGGTAATAGCCATCGGCGGCCCCTGTCGCGACGCCTTCAAAGAGCGCCAGCACCGAGCGCATTCCCGCCACATGGTCAAGCGCGGCCACAAAGTGCATCTCGGAGGTGCCGGGGTTAGTAAAGCAGGTATCAACCCCGCTATCCACCAGACTTCGCACAAGGCTTTCGGCTCCGTTCATTTCTTTTCCTTTCCAGTTCAATATGTTGCGCAGATCACAACCCGTGATCCCGCTTTATCCCTGCCAGCGCGACAAGCGCTGCATCGCGCCGGTGGACCAGCGTGTCGCGGTCCTGCCCGGCCAGTTCCCTTTCGACCCCGGCGATCAGGTCTTCCTGCAATTCGGGCGTCAGCGCGCTTTGGCCAAGCTCGCCCCAGCGGACCTCTTGCGTGGGTCCGAGATGTTCGAGGTAGTGGCGATAGCCGCCCGCCCCGCCACCGAGATGATAGAGGAGATGCGGGCCCATCAACGCCCAGCGCATCCCCGGCCCGTAGGCGATTGCCTTGTCGATATCTTCGACATCCGCGATGCCTTCGGCCACCACATGCACCGCTTCACGGTAAAGCGCCGAGGTCAGGCGGTTGGCAAGATGGCCCGCCACCTCTTTTTTGACGCGGATCGGCACCCGGTTCAGCGCGCGATAGATCGCTTCGGCCCGGTCGACCACATCCGGCGCGGTCGCCTGACCGGCGACCAGTTCAACCATGGGCACCATGTGCGGCGGGTTCATCGGGTGGGCGACAAGAATGCGTTCAGGATGCTGAGCCCCCGCCTGAATATCGCTGGCCTTCAGCGACGAGGTGCTCGATGCAATGATGACGTCGGGACCGACGTGCTTTTCAAGTTCGGCGACCAGTTCCTGTTTCACCGCGATCCGGTCCGGCGCGTTTTCCTGGATGAATTCTGCGTCCGCAAGCGCGCTGACGTCAGAGGATACGTCCACGGGCCCCCATGTTTCGGTCTCGGTCAGGCCCAGCGCCCGCAGGTTTGGCCATGCGTCAGACAGGAACGCCGCAAGTTCGGTTGCCGTTTCGGGACGCGGATCGACGACGATCACCTCGGCGCCATGGGCAAGGAACAGGCTTGCCCAGCTCATCCCGATCAGACCGCCGCCAAGAACACCGAAAACGGGCAGATCGGTCATGCTGATTCCCAGTAGGGAACGCGCAGGTCTTTCTTGAGGATTTTCCCGATGGAGCTGCGCGGCAATTCCTCGCGGATCTCGACGCCTGACAGGCGCTGACTCTTGCCGAGCTTTTCGTTGGCGGCCTTGCAGATCTCTTCGGCGTTGCGTTCTGCGCCGTTGCGCAGGACCACCAGCCCAAGAGGCGTTTCGCCCCATGCCTCGGACGGGATGCCGATCACCGCCGCGTCGATCACATCCGGGTCGTTCAACAAGACCAGTTCCAGATCATTGGCATAGATGTTCAGCCCGCCGGAAATGATCATGTCCTTCTTGCGGTCGGACAGGACCAGAAAGCCGTCCTCGTCAAAGCTGCCCATGTCGCCGGAGCGGAAATAGATATCGCCCGCCGCGTCGCGCCAGATGTAATCTTCCGTCAGGTCCTCGCGCCCGTAATACCCGGCCATCATAGTCGGCGACCGGCCGCAGATTTCACCCACCTGTCCGGGCGCGACTTCGCGCCCTTCGGCATCGATCAGCTTGATCACGCAGTTCGGCGCGGGCTTGCCAACCGTATGCAGCTTGTCCGGCGTTTCATCGGCGATGAGAACCGTCACGCCGCCGCCTTCGGTCAGCCCGTAATATTCGCACAGCTTGCCCGGAAAGCGTTTCAGCACGTCGGCTTTCACATCTGCCCGCAGCGGTGCCGAGGTCGAGAATTTCACCTTCATCGTGGAAAGGTCGAAATCGTCGAAATCCGGCACATCCATGATGCGTTTGTACTGGACAGGGACCAGCATCGTGTGGGTGATCTTTTCCTTTTCGACCAGCTCAAGATAGCCACGCGCGTCGAATTTCGGCATCAGCACGACGGTCGAGCCGCCCACCAGAGTCGGTAGAAACGCAACGATGGTGGTATTGGAATAAAGCGGCGTCGACAGCAGTGTGCGCGCGTTCTGATCGTAGCCATTGGCGCTCACCCGGTCCATCTGCGCCGCCCGCATCCAGTGGTTATGGAGGATGCCCTTTGGCGTGCCTGTCGTGCCCGAGGAATAGATAAGGTTCACTGCATCGGTCATCTCGATCGGTATCATCGGATCGGTGACCGGCGCCTTGTCCAGCATGTCCTCGTAATCGGTAAAGCCCGAGGCATCGAAGTCGATCGCGACCTTCTCGGCGATCAGACGGTCAAGGAAGGGCGCGGCCAGATCGCGGTACTGGTTGGCGAGAAAGAGCATCCGCGCCCCGCAATCGGCCAGCATCTTTTCCAGCGCATCCGGCGACGCCATCGTCGAGAGCGGCGTGATGCAGGCCCCGGCCCGGATAATGCCCATGAAAAGCTCGGCATAGGCGATGGAATTCGGAGAGAGCACGGCGACGTTGTCGCCTTTGCCAATACCGCGCGCGATAAGCGCATTCGCGACCCGGTTGATACGCGTGTCGAAATCGCTCCAGTTCAGCCGTTCGTCGCCGCAGATCAGCGCCTCTTGATCGGGGTTCTTACGGGCGCTGGCACGCACCATGTCCACCACCGTGAGTTGCGGCGGCGTTTCTGGCATCGGGGGGGTAATGTCGATCATTTTTCGCTATTCGGTTTTGAATTCCACTTTTGCGTGACCTTAGGGCAAGCCTTTGGAAACACAAGCCACCTTGGTCGGACAATCCGACCGTCAAGCAAACCGATAGGTGCCACCCCGCTCAAGCGCGCGCTGCCAGGCCGTGCGTTCGTGCATTGCCTGAACAAAGGCGGCGAGTTTCGGATAGCGTTTGCCGCCATCCTGTTTCACCGCGATTTCCGCGGGAAAGCTCAGCATGATATCGGCGGCAGAGAGGTCATCGAGCACGAAATGACCCGAGGGGCGCAGCATATGTTCCATGAACTGGAAATGGCTGTCGAGCTGTTGTTCGATGCGTGGTTTGAGCGGCTCACCCGCTGAGCCCAGCCGTCCCGTGTAAAGCTGCAGCAGGATCGGTGTCATCGCGGAACCTTCGGCAAAATGCATCAACTCCATATGGGTTATCGCTTCGTCGCTGCCCTTGCGCGGCAACAGGTGCCTGCCGAACTGGTTGCAGACATATTCGACGATGGCCCCGCTTTCGGCGATTTTGCGCCCGTTCTCTTCCAGAACCGGCGATTTTCCCAGCGGATGGACCGAAGCCAGCTCGGACGGTGCAAGATTCGTCACCGGGTCGCGTTCGTAGCGGCGCAGTTGATAGTCGATTTCCAGCTCCTCCAGCAGCCAAAGGATTCGCTGCGATCTTGAATTGTTCAGGTGGTGAACGATGAACATGTACTTCTCCCCTAGTCGGGGAAGAGAGTGGTCGCCCGCAACCGGAATGGCAAGGGAAGACGGGACCGGGTTGTTACCTGAAAGCCGTGCCCAGTGCGGATGTACCGCCGGGAAATGCAAAAGGGCGCCCGGTGACGGACGCCCTTAAAGTGATCAGCTAGTTTCGTCTCAGAGAGCTGCCTGGAACAGCGCCAGCGTATTCTCGGATGTCATCTTGACCGGATTTCCGCCGACGCTCGGGTCTTCGAGCGCCATCTCGGTGAGTTCGTCGAGACGGTCGTCGCCGACGCCCAGATCGCGCAGGCCGTTCGGAATGCCCAGTTCTTCGCGCAGCGCCATCACGCGGTCATAGAACCCGGTGTAGCCGCCAGAGATGCCCATATAAGCCGCCGCCTGTGCCAAGCGCGATTCGACCTCAGGGCGGTTGAAATCGAGCACCGCAGGCATCACCACCGCGTTGGTCGTGCCGTGGTGCGTGTTATAGACTGCGCCGATCGGATGGCTTAGCGCGTGGATCGCGCCAAGGCCCTTTTGAAAGGCCGTCGCGCCCATGGCGGCCGCGCTCATCATATGCGCGCGAGCCTCAAGGTCGGAGCCATCCGCATAGGCGCGCGGCAGGTATTCGTTCACCAGACGCAGACCTTCCAGCGCGATGCCCTGGCTCATCGGGTGGTAATGGGGCGAGCAGAAAGCTTCAAGACAATGGGCGAAAGCGTCCATGCCGGTGCCTGCCGTGATCATCTTGGGCATGCCAACGGTCAGTTCCGGGTCGCAAATCACGACCTGCGGCAGCACTTTGGGGTGGAAGATGATCTTTTTCACATGGGTTTCGGAGTTGGTGATGACGCTGGCGCGCCCCACTTCTGAACCGGTCCCTGCGGTGGTCGGCACGGCGATGATCGGTGCGATTCCGGCCGGGTCGGCGCGGGTCCACCAGTCGCCAATATCCTCGAAATCCCAGACCGGGCGCGACTGACCGGACATGAAGGCGATCATCTTGCCCAGATCGAGACCCGAACCGCCACCAAAGGCAATGACCCCGTCATGATCGCCGTCGCGATAGACCTTGAGACCGGCGGCAAGGTTGATTTCGTTCGGGTTGGGATCGACCTCGGAGAAGAGCGCGCGGCCAAGGCCCGCCCCTTCGAGGATGTCCAGCGCCTGCGTCGTGATCGGCAGAGAGGCGAGCCCCTTGTCGGTCACGAGCAGCGGCTTGCTCATCCCGCAGGCGACACAGGCTTCGGCCAGTTCCGCGATGCGGCCCGCGCCAAATTTGATTGCGGTCGGATAGGACCAGTTACCGGTCAGGTTCATTTCGTCACCTTTTTCAGATGGTAGGATTTGGGTCGGGTCAGGTTGTGATAGCCGATTTCAGAGAGCGAACCGCCCTTGCCGGTGCTCTTGCAGCCTGTCCAGCAAAGCGCCGGGTCAAGGTAATCGGCGCGGTTCATGAACACGGTGCCGGTTTCTATCTGCCCGCCCAGCGCCTCGGCCCGTTCCACGTCCTGCGTCCAGAGCGAGGCGGTCAGGCCAAACTCGCTGTCGTTCATTAGATCAAGCGCCTCGGAATCGGATTTGACCGGCATGATACCGACCACCGGGCCAAAACTTTCTTCGCGCATTACCCGCATGGAGTGATCCACATTGGTGAGGATCTGCGGTGTCAGGTAGGCACCGCCATCGTCACCGGACATGGTTTCGATATGCGCCTTGGCCCCGGCCTTGATCGCCTCGGCGGTCTGGGCGCGCACCAGTTCGGCAAAGCGCACATGCGCCATCGGCCCGATGTCAGTTGTCTTCTCAAGCGGGTTGCCAAGCGTATAGCCATTCACGATCTCAAGTGCGCGGCCGAGGAAATCATCGAACAGGTTTTCATGCACGTAGATCCGCTCGATGCCACAGCAGCACTGGCCCGAGTTGAACATTGCACCATCGATCAGCGTATCGACCGCCGCCTGCACATCAGCGTCTTCCATGACATAGCCGGGGTCCTTGCCGCCCAGCTCAAGCCCGACGCCGGTAAAGGTACCAGCCGCCGCCCGTTCGATGGTCTGCCCTGCCCCAACCGAGCCGGTAAAGTTCACGAAGCCAAAGGATTTGGCGGCGATCAGGTCCGAGGTTGTTGAATGGTCAAGGAATACGTTCTGGAACACATCCTCGGGCACACCCGCCTCGTGGAACGCCCGCGCCATGCGTTCGCCAACCAGCAGCGTCTGGGTCGCGTGTTTCAGCAGCACGGTGTTACCCGCGATCAGTGCCGGGGCGACGCCGTTGATCGCTGTCATATAGGGATAGTTCCACGGCGCGATGATCAGCACGACTCCATGCGGTTCGCGTTTGATCAGGCGACGGAAGGTGGCGCTGTCCTCGATCTCGATCGGGGCGAGGCCTTTCTCGGCGATCTCGGCCATGTAGGAGGCACGTTCGTTGAAACCGCCGAATTCGCCGCCATAGCGCACCGGGCGCCCCATCATATGGGCCAGTTCGGGCACGATCTCGTCATTCATTTCGCCGATGCGGGCGACGCCCTTCATCACAAGGTCAATACGTTCCTGAACCGGACGCGCCGCCCAGTCCCTCTGGGCGCGCCGCGCGCGGGCGACGGCGTTTTCCGCGTCAGCGCCAGAAAGCACCGCGCGTTCGGCATAGACCGACCCGTCGATGGGCGAGATACATTTCAAAACCTGTGTCATCATTGGTCCTTTGTGGAACCGGTGTGGCTGAGGCACCGGGTTCTTCTGTGAATTGCATGGTCCCGCGCGGACCGGCGTTGGTTCAGGCGCGTTCGAACCCGCGCGCGATTTCCCAATCGGTCACGGCGGAATCAAAGCTCTCCTGCTCCCATTCCGCAGCCCGCGTATAGTGCCGGATGACCTCTTCGCCAAACGCTTCCTTGAGCATGGACGAACCCGCCATCGCCACCGTCGCCGCGATCAGCGAGGTCGGGATTTCCTTGGCCTTGCCTTCATAAGCGTCGCCGGTCAGCGGCGCGCCCGGATCAAGCTTTTCCTCGATCCCGCGAATGCCCGCCGCAAAGAGCGCGGCCATCGCCAGATAGGGGTTCATATCCGATCCCGGCACCCGGCATTCGATGCGCACGGCGGGCGAACTGTCGCCGCAGAGCCGGAAGGCCGCGGTGCGGTTGTCAACGGACCAGACCCGGCGGGTCGGGGCAAAGCTGCCTTTTTGAAAGCGTTTGTAGCTGTTGACATAGGGCGCAAGGAACCACGTCACATCGCCCGCATAGGCGAGCAAACCGCCAAGGAAATGCCGCGCCAGTTCCGACATGCCCAGATCGGCATCCTTGTCGTAAAAGACCGAATTGCCATCCTTGTCCCGCAAAGACATGTGGATATGCGCCGCCGAGCCGACCCGGTCGGGTCGCCATTTCGGCAGGAAGCTGACCGCGTGCCCCTGCTGCCAGCCGACTTCCTTGGCAGCATGCTTGGCAATCGTGTGGTGATCGGCGGTTTCCATCGCGCCGCCATAGCGGATGTTGAGTTCTTCCTGACCGGCCTCGGCCTCGCCCTTGGAGCCTTCGACCGGGATGCCGGAATTGTAGAGCCCGTTGCGCAGGGTGCGCATCACGTTCTCTTCCTTGGTGGTCTGAAGGATCGAGTAATCCTCATTATAGCCCGAGATCGGCTCGAGGTTGCGATACTGATCCTTGCGCAGCGCATCGAAGCTCTGCTCGAAGATGAAAAATTCGAGCTCGGTCGCGGTGATCGGCGTGTAGCCCATGTCAGCAAGCCGCGCGATCTGCGCCTTGAGCAGCGCACGCGGTGAATGGGCAACCGGCGCGTGGCCGTGGTGATCCATGATATCCGAAAGCACCATCGCGGTGCCTTCCAGCCACGCGACCCGGCGCAGGGTGCTGAGGTCGGGCTTCATCGTGTAATCGCCATAGCCGCGTTCCCAGCTTGTCGATTCATAGCCATCAACCGTCCACATCTCGAGATCAGTGGCGAGCAGGTAGTTGCAGCAATGGGTTTCTTCCCAAGCGCTGTCACAGAAATGCGCGGCGTGGAACCGCTTGCCCATCAGGCGGCCCTGCATGTCGATGACGCAGACCAGAACGGTATCGATCTCGCCCGTCTGGCTCAGGGCGCGCAATTCATCAAGTGTCAGGTGTCCGGGCATTTCCAAAATCCTCTTGTCAATAAAGCCCCGGCCATAAGCCGGGACTCTTGTTCGTTAAGACGGGGTATTACCCGGGCGCTTAGCCGTAGCGATAAGGACGGCCAGCCGCCTTCATGTCGGCGTTGTACTTCTTGAAGATCTCGACAACCTTCGCCTTGGTTTCGGACTCTGCGGCGATTTCGTCCCAGAACGCCGAGGCGGCATCTTCAACCTGAGCCCATTCCGCGTCGGGAATGGTGGTCAGTTCCATCTTGGTGCCGTTGACGCGCAGGTCAGCCTCACCGCCCCAGTACCAGTACTGACGGTAATAATGACTGTCGGCACAGCAGACCTCGAACAGGGTCTTGAGATCGTCGGGCAGTTCGTTCCAGCGCTCCATGTTGGCAAAGAAGTGGCCGATCCATGCGCCCGAGATGTTGTTGGTCAGGAAGTAGTTGGTCACATCCGCCCAGCCGACGGTGTAATCCTCGGTGATGCCGGACCATGCCACGCCGTCGAGTTCGCCGGTCTGAACCGCAACCTCGATGTCTTCCCATGGCAGCGTGACAGGCACGACGCCGAACTGGCTCAGGAAGCGGCCAGCGGTCGGGAAGGTGAAGATGCGCTTGCCCTTAAGGTCGGCCAGCGAGTTGATCGGATCCTTGGTTGCGAAATGGCAGGGGTCCCAGGACCCGGCGCTGACATGCTTGACGCCGACCTTCTCATATTCCGCCTTCCAGATCTCATCGAGACCATAGCGTTCGAAAAGCACCGGCACGTCCAGCGAATAGCGCGAACCGAAGGGGAAATAGCCACCGAAAACGGTGACTTCGGTCGGCGACGCCATGGAGTCGTCGTCAGATTGAACCGCGTCAATGGTGCCACGCTGAAGCGCCTGGAACAGTTCGCCCGTTGGGACAAGCTGGTCAGCGTAATAGACTTCGATTTCCATTCGGTCGCCGGCGATCTGGTTGAATTTCTTGATCGCGGGGTCCAGCACATGCTCGGCCAGCGCGGCACCGGCATAGGTCTGCAGACGCCAGGTGATCTTGCTTTGCGCAATCGCAGGTGCGGCCAGCGCGGCGGCCGGAGCGGCAGCGGCGGTGGTCAGGAACTTACGTCTTGTTGTCATCTTCACTCTCTCCTTGTGGTTATGATTGCCCCGTTTGCGGGGTTCTTGAGGTTAATTTCCGTATACGTAATTGGGCAGCCACAGCGCGATCTGCGGGAATGCCATGACCAGCACAAGCGCCAGCACCATGACCAGCACAAACGGCACGATGGAGCGGTAGATGTCTCTCAGCCCGATCTCGGCCGGGGCCATCGCGCGCATCAGAAACAGGTTATAGCCGAAAGGCGGAGTCATATAGGCGATCTGCGTCGTGATCGTGTAAAGCACGCCATACCAGACCAGATCAAATCCCAGCGCCTGCACAAGTGGCACATAAAGCGGTGCAACGATCACCAGCATCGCCGTGTCGTCAAGGAAGGTACCCATCAGGATAAAGCTGAGCTGCATCAGGATCAGTATCATCCAAGGCGACAGGCCAAGCTGTTCAGTGAACAGGGATTCGATGGCCCGCACCGCGCCCAGCCCATCGAACACCGCGCCAAAGCCCAGCGCCGCAAGGATGATCCACATGAACATGCAGGAAATGCCAAGCGTGTTGCGCACCGAGTTCTCGAATACCTCGCGCGTCATCCGCCCCTTGAACACCGCCGCCAGAAACGCTGCCAGCGCCCCGACTGCCGAACTTTCGACAAGCGAAGTCCAGCCATTCACGAAGGGGATCATCATGACCGCAAAGATACCAAGAGGCAGCAGCCCCGCGCGCAGAAGGCGCAGCTTTTCACTGCGGCTGACATCCCGATCATCGGCGGGCATGGCCGGGCCAAGCTCGGGCTGGATGCGGCAGCGGATCACCACGTAGAGGATGAACATCGCGGCCATCATCAGGCCGGGCACCGCGCCCGCCAGCCAGAGCTGCCCCACGGGCGCCCGCGCGATCATCGCGTAAAGGACCAGAACCACCGAAGGCGGTACAAGAATGCCAAGGCTCGAGCCCGCCTGAATGACGCCGGTCACCATGCGCTTGTCATACCCGCGCTTGAGCAGTTCGGGCAGCGCGATGGTGGCCCCGATAGCCATGCCGGCCACCGACAGACCGTTCATCGCCGACACCAGCACCATCAGCAGAATCGTCCCGATCGCCAGCCCGCCCCGTAGCGGCCCCATCCAGACGTGGAACATGCGGTAAAGGTCGTCGGCGATCTTGGATTCCGACAGCACGTATCCCATGAAGATGAACATGGGCAGGGTCAGCAGCGGATACCATTTCATCAGCTTCATTGCCGAGGAAAAGCCGATATCCGACCCGCCCGGCCCCCACATGAGCACCGCTGCCGCGACGCCGACAAAACCGATGGCCCCGAACACGCGCTGCCCGGTAAAGAGCATCAGCATCATGGTCGAGAACATGAGGATGGCGATCATTTCATAGGACATCAGACCGTCACCCCGCGAATGGTGGCAACGTCCTTGAGAAACTCGGAAACCGCCTGCAGCAACATGCAGAAAAAGCCAAATATCATGATTACCTTGATGGGCCAGAGATAGGGTCGCCATGCGGTCGGGCTGCGTTCGAGATAGCCCATTTTTTCTGCCGCGCCGTCCGTACCACCGGTGACAAAGGCTACCAGCAGCTCCCAGAAGAACTTGAACGGTTCCTGCCCGAAATAGCCAAGGCTATAGGCGGTCGAACTGACCGCGCCCATGATGAGGATCACGAGAAAGAACAGCAGGAAGAAGACGGTAAAGGCATCGACCCACGCCTTTTGCCGGGCCGTCCATTCGCCATAAAACAGGTCCATCCGCACGTTCGCACCAAGCTGGATCGAATAGGGTCCGCCCAGCACGTAATAGGTCACCATCGCGAACTGCGCCATTTCCAGCGTCCAGAGCGAGGGGTTGAAAAAGGTCTTGGACACCGACGACCAGAGCAGGATGCCCATGATCACAAAGATGCCGTACATCACCAAACGGCCGATACCTCGATTGAACCCGTCCACGAAGCGGATATAGCCAAGCAGGATGTTGGGCATCAGTTCCGCCCCCAGTCACGCACATCGGGGCGCGACATGACCCGGCCCAAAGCGCCGGAGAGCAAGCCGCCCATGCGCACGACAAGCTCGGGCCGGTTCAGCAGATCGTTGCGGATTTCCAGCATGACATTGGCAATGCCGCGCGACATTGCATGGCGCTTGAGCGAATGGGTGACCCCATCCTGCGGGCCATAGGGCTGGTTGCGCTCGACCTTGTGCGGCGCGCCTGCCAGCTCTTCGAGCAGCGCATCGGCAAGCCGTGTATCCTCATCGTGAAGAATACCGATTTCCACGTCGCGCTTTGCACCGAAATAGACCGGGGTAAAGCTGTGCACCGTCACCATCATCGCGGGCTGCACATCCTCAAGCGCCTTATCCATCGCGGCGCAGAAAGGATCGTAGATGCGTGACACCCGCTCGGCTTTGGCCTCGTCGCTAAGACCCATATTACCGGGAATCTCGTAAATCTCGCTCTTGGCCGGGATCGCGTCCTGCGCCTCGGGCGGGCGGTTGCAGTCATATAGCAGGCGCGAGACCTGACCGAAAACCAAGGGCGCCTGAAGCGCCGCGGCAAGCTGGCGGGACAACGCCAGCGCGCCCGGATCCCACGCTACGTGACTTTGACGAACTTCGTCGCTAAGGCCAAGATCGCCGAATTCTTCGGGGAAATCACAGGAAGCATGTTCACAGACAAGCAGAACCGGCGCTGGCGCGGCGGCTCCCTCAAAGGTCGCGGCGGCAATGGCAGTCTGATCCTGTGGCATCTGTCCCCCTTATGCCGGTCAGGTTTCGCTAGCGACGGTATCCGAGTCAATGATATTTCTGAAACTTTTTCTTCTTTCTCGGCCGCAATGAAACTATGATTACAAAATCGACAGCATGGCAAGGACCGCGCGCGTGGACGACACCGCCCAGCAACGGCTGAAGAAAGTACATGATACGCTGACCCGCGCCGAGCGGCAGCTTGCCGGTGCGATCCTTGAAAACTACCCGATGTCGGGGCTTGGCTCGATCACCCGGCTTGCCGAAAAGGCCGAGGTTTCGACGCCCACCGTGGTGCGGATGGTACAAAAGCTGGGGTATACCGGCTTTCCCGAATTTCAGGCTGCGCTGCGCGAAGAGCTGGAAGCGCAGATTTCGAACCCCATCGACAAGCGTGACGGCTGGTCGAACACCGCGCCGGAAGAGCATCTGCTGAACCGGTTCACCGATGCGGTGATCGGCAATATCCGCCAGACCCTTGCCCATATCGACCCGGCGGATTTCGACGCGGTTGCCGCGCTGCTGGCCGATGAGGCGCAGTCAGTCTTTATCGCCGGGGGCCGCATCACCCACGCCCTGTCCGAATATCTGCACCTGCACCTGCAAGTAATACGGGGCCGGGTCCAGCATATCCCCACCACCTCGAACGCATGGCCGCATGCGCTGCTCGATATCGAACCGGGCGACGTGGTGGTGATCTACGATATCCGACGCTATGAGAATTCGACGCTGAAACTGGCCGAGATGGCCGCCGCGCGTGGAGCGCGCACGGTTCTGGTTACCGACCAGTGGCAGTCGCCGATCAGCCGTTTTGCGACCTATTCGTTCTCGTGCCGGATCGAAGCGCCTTCGGCCTGGGATTCAACCGTGGCGATGATGCTGCTGTCGGAAACGCTCATCGCCGCCGTACAAGAAGCGGCATGGGAACGCACCCGCGACCGTATGGGCGCGCTTGAGGAAATGTTCGACGAAACGCGGGTCTTCCGCAAATTCGTCTGACCGCTCAGTCGTCCTGCCCGTATTCCGCTTCGTCGATGATCTGACGCGAGGTGCGATGATCAAGCACGGCCCAGCAGGTATCCTTGCCGGGGCTTGGCAGCACCTCGTCCTCGCTGTGGCGATGGATGTGCGCCTTGGCAAGGAACAGCGCCGTCACCGGCGCGGTCAGGAAAAGAAACAGGGTGATCAGCAGTTCGTGCACCGACACATAGCCATCCACCGCGAAAGAGTGGATCAGCGAGGCGATCAGCACGCCCCCTACCCCAAGGGTCGTCGCCTTGGTCGGCGCATGCAGTCTAGACATCGGATCACGCAGCTTGATCAGCCCGAAAGAACCGACCAGGCCAAAGCAGCCGCCGACCACCAGAAAGATCGCTGTCAGGATATCGCCTATCTCGCCCATCTGCCCCTCACTCGATGATGTTGCCGCGCAGCATAAAGCGCGCATAGGCCACTGTTGAAACGAACCCCAGCATGGCGATGATCATGGTCGCCTCGAAGAAGACCTCGGTGCCTTCCTGAATACCGGCCAGAACGAGGATCGCGATAGAGTTCACCACCATCGTATCCAGCGCCAGAACCCGGTCGCCCACCCCTTCGGCTGTGATGATCTTCCAGAGGTTCATCAGCACGGCCAAACCGAAACAGCCAAAGGCAAAGTAAAGCGCGTAGGAAAGGATCATTCGAAAATCTCCATCAGGCGGCTTTCGTAACGGTCGATGATCTCCTGGATCACGGCATCCGGATCGGGCGCATGCAGGCAGTGTACCAGCAGATTGTGCCCCTCGCTCGACAGATCGCAGGACACGGTGCCGGGCGTCAGGGTGATCGTGGCCGCCAGCGTGGTGATCGCCTCGGGCGTGCGCAGCCGCAGCGGAACGGAAATCCACGCCGGTTGCAGCGCATCGACCCGCATGAACAGGATCTGGTAAGCCACGGTGACATTGGCGACAAAGATATCATAGATCACGACAGCGATGTAGCGCGCGACCTTCAGCGGACTGCTGATGCGCGGATTATTCGGCCAGTAAGGGCGGATCACAAAGGGGATCAGCACGCCCAACAGAAAACCGAAAATCACCGAGTTCCACGAGAACCTGTTGACAAGCATCAGCCATACAAGGGTCAGCAATACGGTCAGCAGCGGGTGCGGGAAAAAGCGGCGGAAGAGGCTCATGATCCGGGCCCTTTCAGAACGGCGTCGATATAGAGCTGCGGCGTGTAAAGCTGATCGGCGGTGTCTTCGGCAAAGCGCATCACCGGACCTGCGAACACGGTCAGTGCGATCAGCACCGCGAAGAGGCCGAACACCGGCACAAAAGGCAAGCGCGGCGCATCCGTTGGAAAGACCACGCCCTCGCGCCGGGCAGTGTCTTCGTCCACATCCCCCGGACCGCTGCCTGTGTCAAAGGCCTTCCAGAACACAAGGCTCCCGGCGCGGGCCAGACCGATGATCGCGATCAGCGAGGTGATCAGCACGACGGACCAGATCAGGACCACGTCAGGCGCGTCCCACGCCGCGTCCAGCACCAGCAGCTTGCCGATGAAACCCGACAGGGGCGGCATGCCGGCCATCGCTACGGCAGCGCCAAAGAATAGCGCGGCAATGACGCCGCCATGCTGCATCGGTCGACGCTGGCTGATGCTGTCGCCACGACGTTCGATGATCATGTCGGCGACAAGGAACATCATCGCCGTCGCAAAGGTCGAATGGATCAAGTAGTAGATCGCCGCCGCGCTCGCCTCGGGCGTAAAGAGCGAGATGGCAACCATGAGCGTCCCGGTCGAACCGATCGTGATGAACGCTGTCATCCGCGCCACATGTCCGGCACCCAGCGTACCGATCATGCCCACCGCAACAGTCAGAAGCGCCGCATAGACCAGCCAGTCTCCGGCCAGACCCTGCGCCACCGGCGTCTCGGGGCCAAAGATCAGCGTGAACATCCGCAGGATCGAATAGGCCCCGACCTTGGTCATGATCGCAAAGAAAGCCGCCACCGGCGCGGGCGCATTCGAATAGGACGCGGGCAGCCAGAAATGCAGCGGCAGAACCGCCGCTTTGACGGAAAACACCAGCAGCAAGAGAACCGCACCAATGCGCAGCAGGGCAGTATCCTCTGCCGGGATCTCTGCAGCTTTCACGGCAAGGTCGGCCATGTTCAGCGTCCCCGTGACGCCGTAGATCGTGCCGAGCGCAAAGAGGAACAGCGTCGAACCGATCAGGTTGTAGGCGACGTATTGCACGCCCGCACGCAAGCGCGTGCCACCGCCACCGTGGATCATCAGACCGTAAGAGGCGATCAGCAGAACTTCGAAGAAAACGAATAGGTTGAACGCGTCACCGGTCATAAATGCGCCGGACACCCCCATGATCTGGAACTGCAACAGCGGATGGAAATGCCGCCCGCGATTGTCCCAGCCGGACCAGATCGCGTAAAGCACCACCGCCAGCGCCAGCAGCGAGGTCAGCACGATCATAAGCGCCGACAGCCGGTCGAGCACCAGCACGATGCCAAAGGGCGCAGGCCAGTCACCCAGTTCGTAAACCGAGACTTCGCCGCTCATCGCATGGTTCAGCAGGGCAAGCGTGATCCCGTTCAGCACCAGCACCCCGGCGACCGAGAAGATCCGCTGCAGATCAAGATGGTGACGGATCACCATCAGAAAGAATGGGGCCAAAAGCGCCGGCAGGACAATTGGCAGAACGATCCAGTGGCTCATGCGTCGTCTTTCGCCGGTTCAGAGGGGTTGTCCATGTCGATCCTGTCGTCATTCTCGGAAAGATAGGCGCTAAGCGCGATCATCACGATCACCGCCGTCATGCCAAAGGAAATCACGATGGCGGTCAGCACCAGCGCCTGCGGCAGCGGATCGGTGTAGGTCTCGACCCCGTATTGCAGGATCGGCGGTGCGCCGACCGACAGCCTGCCGGTGGCAAACAGGAACAGGTTCACCGCGTAGGACAGCAGCGATAGGCCAAGAATGACCGGGAACGTCCGCTGACGCAGGATAAGATAGATGCCGCAGGCGGTCAGAACACCGATGGCCGAGGCGAATAACAGCTCCATGCTCAGTCCTTTCTGATGACGCGGCCGTTGTCATCGCGCGACGGGTTGATATCCATCGGATGACGGCTGTCGATATTGGGGTTCCACGCGTAGCGCGACAGGCTTTCAAGCGCGAGCAGTACCGCGCCGACGACGGCCAAGAACACGCCAAGGTCGAACAGCGCCGCCGTCGCCCATTCGAACTCCTCAAGCCCCGGCGGATGGATATAGCCAAATGCCGAGGTAAGGAAGGGCATGCCATTGAACCATGCGCCCAGCCCGGTCACGGCAGCAACCAGAACACCGGAGCCAATGATCCCGTGATAGGGGAAATGCTGCCGTGCCGCCGCCCAGCCGAAACCCGAAGCCATGTATTGCATGATGATGGCGATGGCCGCGATCAGACCGGCGATGAAACCACCCCCCGGCAGGTTGTGCCCGCGGAAGAAGATATAGGCCGCGACCATAAGCGCCACCGGCATCATCAGGCGCGTCACGACCACCATCATCAGCGGATGCGCGTCCCCGGCAACCGATTGATCCGGCACGCGGTTCAGCAGACGCGCGCGCACGCTGGTCTGCATGATCGCTTCGGTGATCGCGTAGATCACGATGGCCGCGATCCCCAGCACGATGATCTCGCCAAAGGTATCAAAGCCCCGGAAATCCACGAGGATCACGTTGACGACGTTATCGCCACCGCCGCCCTTGTACGAATTGGCAAGGTGGAATTCAGAGATCGTATCAAAGGCAAAGCCGCGCGTCATGATCGCAAAGATCAAACCGCCGACGCCAAGCCCCGCAGCAACCGAGATCAGCACGTCGCGCGTCCGGCGCCCGGCAGAGCTTTCGCGCGGGGTGGTCTTGGGCATGAAATTCAGCGCCAGCAGCATCAGCACGATGGTGACCACCTCAACCGAAAGCTGGGTTAGTGCCAGATCGGGGGCCGAGAAATAGTTGAACAGCATCGTCACGACCAGCCCGACAACACCGATCAGCACCAGCGACAGCAGGCGGTTGCGGTGGAAGGCAACGATACAAAGCGTCGCTGCCACAAGACCGAACCAGCCAATCGCGGGCAGCACCTCGATCTCGAGCATCGGGCGCGTCTGAGGCCCCATTGCGCCCGAGGAAAAGGCATAACCGCCAAGGACCAGAACAAAGACGATGAAAATCGCCGCATAGCGCCCGATGGCCCCGTCATGCAGCGTATCCGTGATCCCGCGGCAGGCCCGAGTCAGCGCGCCGACAAGGCCATCGAAAATCGTCTTGGCCTCGGGCCGGGGCGTGGCGATCCAACCCTTGTCCAGCGGGCGGTGCATCGCCAGCAGGATCAGACCACCCACGACAGCGATGCCCGACATGTAAAGCGCAGGCGTCACGCCATGCCAGATCTTGAGCGGGTAGTAATCCCCGTATTCCCCCATCACCGCGTCGGTGACCGTGCGCACCAGATTGCCCGCAACCGCCTCGGGGAACAGACCGATCGCGATCACCAGCAGAACGAGGAAAGCGGGCGAAATCCACATGCCCGCACCCGGATCATGCGGCTTGGACGGATAGTCGTCGCGCACCGGGCCAAGGAACACGTGGCCGATGTAGCGGAAGGAATAAGCAGCCGAGAACAACGCACCGATGGTGGCCAGCACCGGGAAGAACCAGTGCGAGTCGAACCATGTCGTGTGCGAAATCTCTTCGAGCATCATCTCCTTGGAGAGGAACCCGTTCAGCGGCGGGATACCCGCCATCGACAGCGATGCGATTGTAGCAATAACGAAAGTCACCGGCATCAATGTGCGCAAACCGCCCAGTCGCTTGATGTCGCGTGTATGGGTTTCATGGTCGATGATCCCCGCGCTCATGAAGAGCGCCGCCTTGAAGGTTGCGTGGTTCAGGATGTGAAAGACGGCGGCCAGCGCGCCCGCCTGTGTCCCAAGCCCAAGCAGCAGTGTGATCAGGCCAAGGTGACTGACCGTCGAAAAAGCGAGCAGCGCTTTGAGGTCGTCCTTGAAGAGCGCGATCATCGCGCCCAGCACCATCGTCACCAGACCGGTGGTCGACACGATATAGAACCAGGCATCGGTGCCCGCCAGCACTGGCCAGAGCCGCGCCATCAGGAACAGACCGGCTTTGACCATCGTTGCCGAGTGCAGATAGGCCGAAACCGGCGTCGGCGCGGCCATCGCGTGGGGCAGCCAGAAGTGGAACGGGAACTGCGCGGACTTGGTGAAACATCCAAGTAGGATCAAGATCAGCGCCGTCAGGTACAGCGGCGAGGACTGGATAAGCTCTTTCTGATCAAGGATTTCGCTCAGCGAATAAGTGCCCGCGATATTGCCCAGTACAAGCATGCCCCCGATCAGCGCCAGACCGCCCGCGCCGGTCACCGCCAGCGCCATGCGCGCGCCCTGACGGCCTGCGGGCAGGTGTTTCCAATAACCGATCAGAAGGAAAGAAGACAGCGAGGTCAGCTCCCAGAACACCACCAAAAGCAGGATGTTGTCGGACAGCACGATGCCGACCATCGCGCCCTGAAACAGCAGCAGATAGGCATAGAACTGGCCCATCGGGTCTTCGCGCGACAGGTAATAGCGGGCGTAGATGATGATCAGCAGCCCGATCCCAAGGATCAGCGTGGCAAAGAACATGCCAAGCCCGTCCATGAAGAAATGCAGGTTCATGCCAAGCTGCGGCAGCCAGTCGATCTGCGCTGTGACAACGCCGCCTGCCATGACCCGGGGCGCATTCACCAGAACACCGATCAGCGCCAGCAAGGTCACCGCCCCCGCCGCCGAGGCGCAGGCATTGCGCCCCGCCCGGATCAGAAGCGCCGGAAAGACAGCGCCCAGAAAGGGAAGAGCAGCAATCAGAAATAGCGACACTGGCGGCACTCCATTCTTCGGACGCGAAAAGGTTTACACGTGCCTAAGCAAATTTTCCTGACTGTCAAACCCTTCGCGGAGCCGAACTTTGAAAACGCGGCATTTTGCGCCCGTTCAGACGGCCTGCGGCCCTTGTCAGACCGTCTGCAAGACTGTGATGCACAAAGGGCGAGTTGACATGAATTTGATCGCACGGGTCGGCGGCCCGCTGTCTGCGCCCTTGCCGGTCGCCAAGCGTCAACGCAAGATTTGTCCATGCAGCAAGTGAAAAACCCGGCACCTCTCTTGTCTCGCCGTCGACTGATGGCGGGTACGGCGCTGGCCGTCCTCGGCGGTGGCGCCGCCTTTTACATGTCGTCGCTTGCCCCCGATTACGCGGGTCTGTCGCTTTACGTGCAAGAAGCGCACCGGCAGGCCGTCGCAGGTGACATCACCCTGGTCGACATTCGCCGCCCCGACGAATGGGAGCTGACCGGAATCGGCGAAGGCGCGCATCCGCTCGACATGCGCCGCGATGATTTCACTGATGCTCTGGCGGCGCTCGTTCCGGACCGGTCCGCCCTTATCGCGCTGATCTGCGCGCGTGGCGTTCGCTCCGCGCGCATGGCCAACCGGATGACCAAGGCCGGTTTCAGCAATATCATCGACGTGCCCGAGGGCATGCTCGGCTCTGCCGCCGGTCCGGGCTGGCTTGCCGCCGACCTGCCCACCCTCCCCTACGAGGAGCCAACATGATCCGACCCTTCCTCGCGGCTCTGTCGTGCCTTGCCACGCAGGCGCTGGCCGATTGCGGGCCGACGCCCGGCGCCTGTTCGACCGAAAACGGCGAGTATCACGCCGCCCCGGTCGAGGCCGACAATGCCCCGGCGGTGATCTTCCTGCATGGCGCGGGCAGTAACGGCGCCAACACCATTCGCAACACCGGTCTCGTGAATGCGCTCAACGCGCGCGGATATACGGTCATAGCGCCAACCGGCGCGCGTTCCTTCGGTGAAAACGGATCAAGCTGGAATTTCTTCCCGACGTGGGATGGCCGGGACGAGACCGAATTTCTGAAAGAAGTCGCGCGCGACGCGGAAACCCGTTTTGGCATCGATCCTGAAAAGATCCTGCTTGCCGGATTCTCTGCGGGCGGGTTCCAGGTGACCTATACGGCCTGCGAGGCCCCCGGAACATTCGCCGCCTATGCCCCGGTTTCCGGCGGCTTCTGGCGTCCCCAGCCGCAGAGCTGCGCCGGTCCCGTGCGGCTGTTCCAGACCCATGGCTGGCGAGATACCGTCGTGCCGCTGGAGGGACGCTCGCTCCGTGCCGGGCAGTTCATTCAGGGGGACATCTTCGCCGGGCTTGAACTCTGGCGGCTTACCAATGCCTGCGACGGGCATGATCCGACAGGCTACAGCGATACCGGCGAATTCCAACGCCGCCGCTGGGAAGACTGCGCACCGGGCAGCGCGCTTGAGTTCGCGCTTTTTCCCGGCGAACATATGGTCCCGCCGGGATGGTCTGACATGATTGCGGACTGGTTCGAGAGCCTGCCGGAGTAAGAGGGTTACTCGGCTGCGATCTTCTGCGCGCCGCGCCCTTCGAGCATCGTCTTCAACTCGGCCCGGTAATGGCGGGCTGCAAAGGTGATCGGAGGCGCGCGGAAATCCTCACGGGTGCCCATCCAGCGACCGGTCCGGCTAAACGAGACGCCGCTCAGCATCGACAGGGGCACGGCCAGCGCAAGGCTGATAGCGATCGGCAGCAGCCACGGCGACACCACGCCAAGCACCATGCCGGTCAGCAGGGCCGTACCGCTTACGGTTTCGAGGATATGTACCTTGAGCACGGTCAGGAAGGAGTAGCGCCCACCATCGCGCGCCTGCGGCGACCAACCCTGCTGCATGCCGGTTGCGGTACGGAACACGGCAACCACCTGCTGCACCATCAGGATCGGCGCATAAAGAACCGATAGAACCACTTCGGACAGGAATGACAGGGCAAACCGGGCAGACCCACCGAATTCAGAGAAACGCGCGCCGGTCAGCGGCAGAGCCGCAATACCGAGCAATTTCGGCGCAAGCAGCATGGCATACATGATCACGATGATCAGCACATGCCGCCCTTCGCTCAGCTCGGGCCATGTAGGCATCAGCGGGTTCGACGGGCTGAAATAACGCAACACGCTCGCCTCTTCGCTGGTCCCGATCAGCGCCCACATCACCAAAAGCGCAAACCACATCGGCGACAAGAGATACCCGATGGCACCGTGGAACATGTGAAACCGCGACATCGACCGGAACCCGCGCGCATTCAGCAGGCTCAGGTGCTGAAGGTTGCCCTGACACCAGCGACGGTCGCGCTGAATATGGTCGATCAGCGTCTGCGGAGTCTCCTCGTAGCTGCCCCGGATACGCGGCAGGAAACGCACGCCCCACCCGGCCCGGCGCAGCAGGCCGGCTTCGACGAAGTCATGGCTCATGATAAGCTGGGACCGTCCGCCGCGTCGCTTGAGATAGGGAAGACCGGCACAGGCAGCAAAGGCCGCCGTGCGAATGATCGCGTTATGACCCCAGTAGTTGCCCTCATGCCCCGCCAGACGAGCGACGCCCTCTGCCAGAGCGGCGCCATAAACGCCCGAGGCAAACTGCTGCATCCGGGCAAAAACCGATTGCGCGCCGATAAGCTGCGGAAAGCTCTGGATCAGGCCAGCGCCCGGATCACGGGCTAGCGCGTCTGTCAGGCGCACGATGGCGCGACCGGTCATCAGACTGTCGGCGTCCAGAACCAACATGGCCTCGTAAGCACCACCCCAGTTGCAGACCCAGTCCGCGATATTGCCCACCTTACGGTCGGTATTTTCCGCGCGGCGGCGATAGTAAAGCTCAAGCCCCGGCGACAGAACCGCCTGCACCGCGCGAACCGCTTCCTGCTCTTCGCGGGCGATCTCGTCGTCGCGCGTGTCCGACAGGATGAACATCGCGTACCGATGCGCGCCACCACGTGCCCGCAATTCCTCCAGCATGGACCGGGCGTTACCAAGCACGTACCACGGCACTTCGTTATAGATCGGCATCAAAAGCGCCACGTTCATCGGCTTGGGCATCGCGCCGGGTGAGCGTTCCTGCGGCCGCGCTCCTTGCCGGGTCAGCGACCACACACCCAAGAGAACGGTCGTGACTGAAAAGGCGATCCAGAAGAAGTTAAAACAGATAAGGGCGATCAGCGTGCCTTCGATCAGGGTGATCCCGGCATCAGAGAACCAGCTGATCATCGCGTAAAGCAACCCGACCGTCGCCGCGATGGCGGGACCAAAAGCGCAAATCCGGCTTAGCGCCGCGCCCTTGGCATAGCCCGCGCCCGGCGCGGTCTCGTCATGGTATTCCTGAAAGAAGTCCTGCACCGGCATCGCGCGGGGATTGCGCTCCGGCATGAAACGATAATCAGACATTTTTTGTCCACCGATACAGCCAGACTTCACTGGCAGGCGCGCCGTCCTTGCGGATCTGGGCGCGAAGCTCGACCACATCCCGGTCGCCGGGATCAAATGAAAATGCCAGACGCAAGCCACCGGTATCGGGGTTCCTCTGAAGCACCCCTTCGGTGGTCTCGGCCTGTGCCGAAGTGATACGAAGTTCGAACGTATCCAGTTCGTCTTCGAAAATGACATCGGGCTCGAAATCGATGGTGACGATGCGCCCGTTTTCATGTTCCGACCATGCGTGGCTTTCGCCCATGCGCGTCTCGATGACCCGCGCCATGCCGGTGTCGACGGGCGCCTCGGCGCACCACGTCAGGCGATAGGCGACCTCAAGGCTTTCACCCGCCGGAACCGGATCCTTAGGCCGCCAGTAAGCAACGATATTGTCGTAAATCTCGAGGTCTGCCGGGATCTCGACCAGCGTGACCGACCCCGGCCCCCAGTCGCCTTTCGGTTCGACCCAGACACCGGGGCGTTTGTGATAAAGCGCCTCGAGATCGGCAAAGTCGGCAAAACGACGGGACCGCTGCATCAGGCCAAAGCCTTTCGGCATCTGATCCACGAAAGAAGAGATCTGAAGACGCGTCGGATTGGCCAGCGGCCGCCACAGAACTTCTCCCGCACCGTTCCACACCATCAGCCCGTCCGTATCGTGTACGGCGGGTCTGAAGTCATCGAACCGGGTCCGGTCTGTGGCATCATGTAAAAACATGCTGGTTAACGCGCCAATGCCGATATGGTTCAGTTCTTCTCGCGCAAAAAGTGTGGCCTTCACGTCCATGATACAGGACGGCCCCGGCGTGATGTCGAAACGGTAGGCACCGGTCACGCTCGGGCTGTCCAGAAGGGCATGAACGATCATGTTTTTCTGACCTGGCACCGGCGCTTCAAGCCAGAAACGGGTGAAATCCGGGAATTCTTCGCCCTCGGGATCGCCGGTTTTAAGAGCAAGCCCACGCGCCGACATGCCATAGTTCATTGCGTAACCGATGGCTCGGAAATAGCTCGCGCCCTGAAATACGCAGAACTCGTTCTTTTTGCCCGGTTCCGTCAGTTCCGTACGCAGACGCAGCCCGGAATAGCCAAGGTTGCCCTCGAGCGTGACCTCCGGGAACTTGTCGCTGTGATCGAAACGGCTGAAGTCGAACGGGAAATCGCGCGCGATCCCGTCCTCGACGATATCGATCCCGACAGTGCGCTTGAAATACAACCCCGGCGGGAAGAAATCGACCTCGTAGGGGCGGTCCGTATGCGACCAGAGCCCGTCCTTGGACCGGAACCAGATCGAGCGGTACTGCTCATAACTCAAGTCGATCCAGTCCTGTGGAACCGTTGGCCGGGGCGTGTATTCCTGCCCTGCCATCTCGCGGGCCAGCGCGATGACCTGATCATGCGAAAACGGTTCGCTCTGCGCTTTGACGCGTGACGCGCCCAAGGCCAAAATTGCGGTTGATGAGGCCAAAAAAGCGCGTCTTGTCAAACTCATGTCCGTTTCGATCTCCAAGGCTGGGATTTAAACCAAGCCGCGATATAGGCCACTGCAATCAATAAGCAAAAGCCGCCTAAGTTAATCAGCGCGAAGGTGCCGAAATTGCGCCCGATCTGGTCAAGAACGAACCCAAACAGGCGGGCAACCGCCATCGAGGTGACAAAAACGGCAAGGGATTGCTGCCCGACCTTGAGCGTCACGGTCAGCAGAACCGACCAGACCCGCGCCGCCGCGCCTTCGCCAACCGCGCGCAGACGGTCACCGCCCTCTCCGGCGACGACCCATGCGAGATAGGCAAGCGACAGGAAGTGGACATAGCGCAGAATGGCAAAGTCGGTCTTGTCGCGCAGGTCGAACCCGGTGCTTTCGTTCAGGGCCTTGATCCCGTCCCAGACGGCCAGCAGATCGGCGCCCAGCCCGGGCGCCAGAGCATTCACCCAGCTATAAACCTTCCACGATCCGATCGGCGCGCTCAGCACCAGAAAGGCGGCGGCAGCCCAGACCAGCCCCTTGTTGACCGGCGGTTTCGGCAGCCACCCGCGCATGAACGCAAAACCGGTAAAGAACAAAAGCTGCCAGCCGAACGGGTTAAAGAACCATTCGCGCGACGACCACGGCTCGGCCGGAAAGTGAATGCTGCCCACGTTGGCCGCGAGCCAGATCGCGATGACACAGGCGGCCACCGCCCAGAGCGACACCCGCGCAAGCGCCATGATCAACGGCATCATCGCCAGAACGCCCAGGTACATCGGCAGAACGTCGAAATAATTGGGCACGTAGGTCAGCGTGAAAATCCCGACCAACTGCTCTGCGGGATCGTCAAAGAAGAACCGCAGGTTGAGATCGTCGATATAGGAAAACTCGCTGCCCGAGTAGAGATCGAGCGCGGCCATCGCCGTGGCGGTAAAGAAAAACAGGCAGATATGCGCCCAGTAGACCTGCCAGCATCGAAACAGCACACGCGCCGTCCCCATCAGCCATCCCCGGCGCACGAAGGCCCCGCCAAAGGCGATGGCCGAGGCCATACCGGAACAGAAGACGAATATCTCGGTCGCATCGGAAAATCCGAAACGGGCTGGAATCCAGTTGGCCCAGGCATTACCGGGAATATGGGCGACAAGGATGATGAACATCGCGATGCCCCGGTAGAAATCGAGCCGAATATCGCGAGTCGTCGAAACCGCCGCCGGTGTTTTCGTGGCGCTACGGGGCGCAGAGAAATCGGTACTGGGCGAAACTGTCGCCATATGGTTATTCATCCTCGAAAATCATTGTGCAGGCATCGTTCGGGCACCTGAACCACCGCGTGCCGCCGCGATCAGGTCGCGTCGGCTGGCAGTATAGGCGTCTTCGGAACCGGCACGCCGAATCTGCCGCTGACACAGCAGACGCTCGACCGCGTCGATATATCCCGCGCGTAATCCTGCGTCGATAGTAATTCGTTCAAAAACATCACGTTGCGCGTGACTTCCGCCGGCAAGCTGCAACGTGTCGCGGGCGCGTTCCATATGCGCAAAGGCAACTTCGAAACGGGCCTCGGAAAACGCGGCCAGCCCCGCTGCCGCATCAAATCCCGGCGCCGACATCCGGGCTGCTATCTCTCCTTCTCCAAGCTTGGCGTCTCGGGCGATCCGGGCCAGCATCGCCGCGCTGTCTCCGGCCTCACCACCGCGCATCAGTGCCATGAGATAGTGCAGATCAGCGAAAATCAAACAGCCGTCCTGCGTGCGCTTTGCGCTGATCTCGGCCATCTCTTCCCAGCGGTCGCCGACATCGACACCCTCAAGTTCCAGCCGCATCAGCAGCGACGCGCCGTTGGAAATATCGCGGTAGTCGTCGGTTTTGTCGGCGCGGATCTGTTCGTCGTAAAGCGCCAGAACCTGGTCGATGTCGCCCTGATCCAGATGCATCAGCGCCTTGTGCCACCAGACGTGATAGCGGAAATTATTGCAATGCGCCCAGGCCGCCTCGCGCCCTTCCAGCCATTTCAACCCGGATTGCGACCGCCCAGTCATGTCATAGACATGCGCCACCGCGTGCAACCCCCAGGCGTCGTTCGGCGCGGTCCAGAGCGCCTGCCGACCGGCAATTTCCGCCTGCTCATAAGCGCCGGTTTCCTCAAGCGTGAAGGCATGGCATCCCAGCAGATACCCCCGCGCCGCATGATCCGCGCCATAAGCGGGCAGTACCCTTTCGACTGAGGCACGCATCCCCGACGCATCGCCCAGTGTAAAACGGATCGCGTGGCTCAGCTTCATGGCCAGCGCATCCTCGGGCGTAGCCGCAAGAACGGTTTCCATCGCGTCGACCGCGCCACTTGGGCTGCTATCGAGCCAGCGTTCGAGTGCCGTGATGTAAAGCCTTTCCCGCTCTGAAACGGAAACCGCCGCCGCCCCCTTTCGCGCCTCTGCCAGCGCCTCACGCGCCGTTGCCGTCAGTTCCGCCCGTGCCAGCAGCAGAAAGAACATGCCCTTGACCGCATGGCCCAGCGCGAAATGCGGTTCGGCCTCCAGCACCTTGGCTAGATCGCCGGGAGTCGAGGCCGCATGTGCCAGAAACCCAAGCTGGGTCGCGTTCCACGCCGAAAGACCCTCGACAGTTGCAAGGGTGACCGGCAGGCCAAAAACATCATCTTTCATCGAACGCTTCCCTGTCACTTTTGTGGCTCCTCCAAGGGCGTAACAAAGGTAGGGAATTTGAAATAAGATTATCCACGCTGCTCTCGCATTGGTGAAGCGCCGTGTGAAGCCACGTGTTAATTGTTGCAATAATTTCGCCTATGAGCCGGTTTCACAGGCATAATTCCGCGCGGATTCCAAAATGATAGCGCCACCGGCGCATGTCGAGGCGGATGCGTCAGATGCGCCCGTCGTAGGCCCCGCGCGGGATCTCGGCGGCGATCACCGTGAACCGGGGCGCGGCAATCGCATCCTTTAGCGCCGCGCGCAATTCGCCCCGCGATGACACAGTTACGCCCTCGCCGCCAAAGGCCCGTCCGATGGCGGCAAAATCGGATCGGGCGAAATCGACCCCCCGGTTGGTCATCTGCCGTTCGCGCTGCTTTTTTTCGATCAGCGCCAGTGAGGCGTCGACAAACACGACAAAGATCACCGGCAGGTCAAGCTCTGCCGCCGTGGCCAGTTCACCCGCCACCATCAGGAAACCCGCATCCCCGGAAAAGGACACCACTGGCCTCTCCGGCGCCGCAAGTTTCAGCCCCATCGCCAGCGGTACGGCGCAACCCATCGTGCAAAGCCCCGAGGACTGAACCAGCCCGCGCGCCTCGGAACAGCGCCACATCTGCGACAGCAGGATCCGGTGCGCCCCGCTATCCGCCGTGGCAAGCGTGTTCTCGGGCAGAACCTCGCGACATTCCGCGATCACCGCCCCCGGCCCCCATGTCTCATCCACCGGGAAAGCCTTTTCCAGCGCCGTACGCACTGCCGCCGGTTCGCCATCAGGCCATACGTCCCGCCCCGGTCCCTCAGGCATCAGCGCGGTCAGAGTCGCCGCCGGATCGGCCACAAAACTCAGGCCCGCGTGGTGCATGTAATGGTCGTTCTGGACCGGCGCGATATCGATCACCCTCTGCCGCGATGGGTCCCACGCGTGTCGCCAGCCGGGTCGCATTTCAATCGGGTCATAGCCGATGGCCAGCACCAGATCCGCCTGTTCGACCAAGGGCAGCAGGTGGCCATCTGCCAGCGGCGACAACCCCGCACCGCCAAGGCACAGCGGATGATCTTCGGGCACCACCCCCTTGGCCTTGTAGCTGGTGACAAAGGGGATGCCATACCCCTTGAGAAACGCGCTTAGCGCCGCGCCCTGATCCAGCATGTCGAGCCCGACCACCGCAATCGGACGCTCGGCCCCGGTAAGCCACTCCCTTGCCCGCGCCAGATCCGCCCCGACCGGAGCAACCGCGCTTGCCGGCGCGCGCCTCGGCTGGGCCAGGTCCGGCACCATCTGGTCGGCGACTCCGATAGGCACATCCACATGCACCGGGCCGGGACGCGGATCGGTCGCAACGCAAACGGCGCGATCCGCAACGATCCCCGCCGCCTCAGCGCTCAGCCGGAAACTCGCCTTGGTGATCGGCGCGAAAACCGCGCCGTGATCCAGAACCTGATGGGTATATTGCTGAGCTTCGGCCTCATCGACACAGCCGGTCAGCACGATCAGCGGCACCCGGTCCTGATGGGCATTGGCCACCACGTTGACCCCGTTCATCGCCCCCGGCCCCAGCGTCGCGACCAGAATGCCCGGCGCTCCGTCCCGATGATAGACGCCCTCGGCCATGAACCCGGCGGCGTTTTCATGCTTGGCCAGCACAAAACGTATCCCCGCCTTTTCAAGCGCATCCACAAGGGTCAGCACTTCGCCCCCCGGCATACCAAAGGCGTGACGGCATCCGGCCTCGTAAAGACGTCGGGCAAGAATGTCGGCTGCGCGGATCGGGGCGTCGGACATGGGAACCTCCAAAAGCTCTGCTTCCTGCAAAGCCCGGTCACGCGCGCCGCGCAAGCCCCCAATTGCATTCATGAAACCTAGTTCACCGCCTCGTCAGCGATTGCGGCGAATTTCTCATCCAGACCTTCGGACAGTTTGACCAGTTCCTCGCCGCCCTCGTCGAGATATGGCCCAAAGACAAAGCTCGGCTTCTTGTAGGACAGCATCGCCGTCCCGTCCGCCTGTTCGGTCACGTAGAACCGGATCGGCGCCTCGATCATCGCCGCCTCGGACAGGCGCAGGATTGTCACCGCGAAATCGTTGTTGAAAACACCGATCACCCGGTTGCCGGGTATCGTGATACCCCGGCTGGCCGCCATATCGGTCGGCCCCGCTTCGGTCACCACGCCCATGCCATTGGCCTTGGTCGCGTCCTTCACCGCCAGAACCAGCTCATCAAAGGGCTTTTGCGTGGCAAACACAGCCCAGCCTTCTCGCTCGGCCACTTCCGAAGAGGCAGGACCGGCGGCAAGCGCAAGTATCATGAAGAACGGCAGGAGAAAGGAACGCATATCGAAAATCTCTGGCAGCTATGGATATCAGCATGCCTGCCCCCGGCCCGCCCCGGCAAGGAACCTCTTCGTGATCGGCGTTGCCCCGCCTAAAGCGCCGCGTTCAACCCCTTTACGATCCAGCTGCGCGTATCAACCGGATCGATCACCGCATCGATCTCCTGCAGGGCGGCGATGTTCAACGCGCGGCCTTTTTCATAGGATTCCGCGACCAGCCGGTCGAAAAGGGCCTTGCGCGCCGTTTCATCCGGCTCGGCGTCCAATTCGCGCTTGAACCCAAGCGTCACCGCCCCTTCAAGCCCCATCGGCCCGAATTCCCCCGTCGGCCACGAGATGTTGAAATCGGGCGTCTCGAAACTGCCGCCCGCCATCGCCTGCGCCCCAATGCCATAGCCTTTGCGCAGGCAGACAAAGAAGAGCGGCGCGGTCAGTTCGGCCCCCGCGCTTAGGAAATCGCAGGCCGCCTGAACGCCGCCCTGCGCCTCGCTCTCCGGCCCCACCATGAACCCCGGCGTGTCGCAAAGCGAAACCACCGGCAGTCGGAACCCGGCGCAGAGCCGCAGGAACCGCGCCGCCTTGGCCGAGGCCGGCGCATCCAGCGCCCCGCCCAGATGATGCGGGTTATTCGCGATCAGTCCCAGCGCGCGCCCCTCAATACGGACAAGCCCCGTGATCATGCCGGGCGCATGGGCGCGACCCAGCTCCAGAAAACTGTCCCGGTCGACCAGCCCGTCGATCACCGCGCGCACGTCATATGCGCGCAGCCGGTTCTCGGGAATGACATGGCGCAGCTCACGCGCATCCGCCGCCTCCCAATCCGCGACCGGTCCCTGAAAATAGGACATCGCCCGCCGCGCCGCCTCGGTCGCCTCGGCCTCATCCTCAACCAAGATATCGACCAGCCCGATCTCGGCCTGCATCGGCGCGGGCCCGATCTCTTTCGGGTCAAAGCTGCCCAGACCGCCCGCCTCGATCATCGCCGGTCCACCCAGACCGATCCATGAGTTGCGCGTGGCGATGCGAATATCCCCCGCGCCAAAGATCGCCGCGTTACCGGCAAAACAATAACCTGAATTGACGGCGATTTTCGGCCCGCGCCCCTTAAGCCTCGCAAAGACATGAAAGGTCGTCACGTCCAGCGCACAGCGCATGATATCGGCGAAATCGACGTCTCCCGGTCGCCCGCCGCCGCCTTCGGTGTAAAAGATCACCGGCAGCTTGCGCCGTTCGGCTATCTCGAACAGACGGTCGGTCTTCATATGGCCCCGCATGCCCTGCGTGCCCGCCATCACCGTACCGTCATAGGCAAGGATCGCGACCTGCGCCGCCCCGACCGGCACCAGCCCCGCATTGACCTCGCCCAGCCCGGTGACAATCCCGTCCGCAGGGGATTTTTCCCGCAGCTCTTCGGCCGAGCGTCGCCGCAACTGCCCCGCCACGACAAGCTGGCCGTATTCGTGGAACGTCCCGCCCCGGCACAGGTCTTCGACGTTTTCCCGCGCTGTCCGCTGGCCGCGCGCGCGCCGCCGCGCGACCGCCTCTGGGCGGTTCTCATCCAGCGTCAAAGCAAGGCGGTCGTTCAGCGCCGCCAGATCGGGACGGATCGCGTCGAGGTCCTGGGTCTCGGCCACGCTGGCATCAGTGACTTCCTCGGCCCGTGGCTCATAGCTCACAAGCGCGGCCCCGTCCGCCACCAGATCGCCCGGTGCCACCAACAGGTCGAGCACGCGCCCCGGCCCATGGGCGCTGACCACATGCTGCATCTTCATCGCTTCGAGAATGACAAGTTCCTGTCCCGCCACGAAATCCTCATCCGGCGCAACCCGGACCGAATGCACCACCCCCTGCATCGGGGCCTTAAGCGAGGACACCCCCTCGGGCAGCACCGGTGCCGCGACCGGCTCATCGGTCTGAGCCTCTTTCGCAATCAGTTCATCGTCCTGCGCCAGTTCCGTCACCAGACCGCGATCCACCGACCCAACATCCACCGACCAATCCGCCAGTTCCTCTCGCGCCAGCAGGGCCTCAAGATACGGCAGGGTCGTCCCCGCCCCCTCAACCCGGAACTCCGACAGCACCCGACCCGCCCGGGTCAGCAGCGGCCCCAGCTCGCCCGAGCGTTCATGCACCACCACCTTGGCCAGCAGGGAATCGAACATCGGGCTGATCGCGTAACCGGGATAGCCATAGGTATCGACCCGCACGCCCGGCCCGCTTGGCGGCGAAAACACGTCAAGCCGCCCATGTCCCGGGCGCACCGACCCATCCAGACCGATCACCTCGCAATTGACCCGCGCCTGCAAGGCCATGCCACGCGGCAGCCGTGGACCGTCGGCCAGCCCGACATCGGCAAGGCTGGACCCATCCGCGATCTGCAATTGCAGCGCCACCAGATCGAGCCCCGTGATCTCCTCGGTCACAGTGTGCTCTACCTGAATGCGTGGATTGACCTCGATGAAGTGGAACTCGTCGCGCTCCGTCTCGACAAGGAACTCCACCGTGCCGATCCCGCGATAGCGCACGGCCTCTCCGATGGCGACGGCCGCATCCAGCAGCGCCGCCCGCAGGTCCTCGTCCAAAGCCGGTGCCGGGGCAATTTCGACCAGCTTCTGATGCCGCCGCTGCAGGGTACAGTCACGCTCCCACAGATGGGTCACGTCGCGCCCGTCGCCAATGATCTGCACCTCGATATGGCGCACCGGATGCAGGTAGCGCTCGCCGTAAATCCCGTCCGCCCCAAAGGCCGCCTCCGCCTCGGCCCGCGCCTGCGCCAGCGCGGCTTCTACTTGGGAGACATCGCGCACCACGCGCATGCCGCGCCCGCCACCGCCGCTCACCGCTTTCAGCACCACCGGCGCTCCGCCCTGTGCCAGCAGGAAGTCCCGCGCGTCTTCCACGCTCTCCAGCACGCCAGAGCCTTCGATGACACCGACCCCTGCCGCCTTTGCCAGCTCCCGCGCCGCCACCTTGTCACCCAGCCGCGCCAGCACCTCCGGCTCCGGCCCGACAAAGATCAGCCCCGCACTGCGGCAGGCCCCGGCAAACTCAGCGCTCTCGCTTAACAGCCCATAGCCCGGATGCACCGCATCGCAGCCCTCATCCCGCGCCACCGCGACCAGCGCCTCGATGTCGAGATACCCCGCCACCCCGCGCCCCGGCAGTTCAACCGCCAGATCCGCATGGCGCAGGTGCAGCGACTCCGCATCGTCGGCAGTGTAAACCGCCACCGTCCTGATCCCCATCGCTGCCGCCGTCCGTGCCACCCGAATGGCAATCTCTCCCCGGTTCGCGATCAAAAGCGTCGGAATCATCGTGACTTTCTCCCTTCCTCCCGGCCCTTTGGCCGGCCACCCCGGCGACGTTAACCTTAACGTCACCCATGAGGCCAGCGCGATTTCCAAGCCGCTTGCAAGGCCCGCCAAACCGGCCAATAAGCAAGGGATGAACGGTCCTACCTTTCCCCTTACCCATGATGTCGTGCTGATCGGCGGCGGCCATACCCATGCGCTGGTTCTGCGCATGTGGGGGATGCGCCCCCTCCCCGGTGCAAGGCTGACCCTGATCAATCCCGACCCCGGCGCCGCCTATTCCGGCATGCTCCCCGGCCATATCGCCGGTCACTATGACCGCGAGTCACTCGACATCGACCTCGTGCGCCTTGCCCGCTTTGCCAATGCCCGGCTGGTACTTGGCGCGGCCACCCATCTCGACACCGCCAATCGCATGGTCCATGTCCCCGGTCGCCCGCCCATCGGCTACGATCTCGCCTCGATCGATATCGGCATCACCTCGGACCTGCCGGACCTGCCTGGCTTTACCGACCACGCGATCCCCGCAAAACCGCTCGGCCCCTTCGCCAGCGCCTGGTCGCGGTTCGTCAAGACAACCACAGGTCCCGCGCGCATCGCCGTGATCGGCGCGGGCGTGGCCGGTGCCGAACTCGCCATGTCCCTTCACCACCGGCTAAAGCAATCCGGCCGCCCCGCCACGATCACGCTGATCGACCGGTCGAAAGCCCTCTCCGATACCGCCCCCGGCGCGCGCGGCAAGCTCCTGAACAAACTGCAGGAATTCGACATCACCGTCATCGAAAACACCGCGATTTCGCGTATCGAAGCCGATGCAGTTCAACTCGAAGATGGAACAGAAATCCCGTCCGATTTCACCATCGGCACGGCCGGCGCCACCCCGCACCAATGGCTCGCCCGCTCCGGGCTCGACCTGACCGACGGTTTCATCACCACCTCCGAAACCCTGCAAACCAGCGATCCCGCGATCTTTGCCGCCGGAGACTGCGCCCATTTTGCGCCCTCCCCGCGCCCCAAGGCCGGGGTTTTCGCCGTCCGGCAAGCGCCGGTGCTGTTTCACAATCTCCGCGCCCGCCTGACCGACACGCCTCTCCGCCCCTACCGACCGCAAAAGCGCTACCTCAAGCTGATCTCCCTCGGCGGCAAATCCGCCCTCGCCGACCGCCCCGGTCTACCCCCCATCGCCGGCCCGCTGATCTGGCGCTGGAAGGATCACATCGACCGGAAATTCATGGATCGCTTCACTGATCTGCCCTCGATGCCCGCGCCGCCACTTCCGCGCGAACACACCGCCACGCTGCGCGACGCCATCGGCGACAAGCCCATGTGCGGCGGCTGCGGCGCCAAGGTAGGCCGCGACACGCTCACCCGCGCCCTCGCGGCCCCTGCCCATGCCATCCGCGACGACATCACCGCGCTGCCCGGCGACGATGCCGCCCTGCTCCATACCGGCGGCGCGCAACAGGTGATGACCTCCGATCACCTGCGCGCCTTCACCAATGACCCGGTCACCATGACCCGCATCGCCGCGATCCATGCGCTCGGTGATATCTGGGCGATGGGGGCCGAACCACAGGCCGCCACCGCCACGCTGATCCTGCCGCGCCAGAGCGAAGCGCTACAATCCCGCCTGCTGGCCGAAATCATGACCACCGCACGCGACACGCTGCACGAGGCGGGCGCCGAAGTCGTCGGCGGCCATACCTCGCTCGGCGACGAACTCACAATCGGCTTCGCCCTCACCGGTCTCTGCGAGAACAAGCCAATCACCCTTCAGGGCGCAAAGCCCGGAGATGCGCTGATCCTCACCAAACCCATCGGCAGCGGCACGATCCTCGCCGCCGAAATGCAGATGAAAACCCGCGGCGACTGGGTCGCAGATGCCTACCGCCACATGATGCAGGACCAATCCAAAGCCTCGCAAATCCTGCAAGACGCCCATGCCATGACCGATGTCACCGGCTTCGGCCTCGCCGGTCACCTGCTCAACATCTGCGAGGCGTCTCACACCGCCGCCACCCTGTCTCTCAAGGACATCCCGGCCCTCAAGGGCGCCCGGACACTCGCCAAAACCGGCCTCCGCTCCACCCTCTACCCGAAAAACCGCGCCCTCCTCCCCGATCTCCCCGAAACACCCGACACGGATCTCCTCTTTGACCCCCAGACCGCCGGTGGCCTGCTCGCCGCCGTCCCCGCTGAAAAAGCCAGCACGCTGCTTCAGAATCTCCAGACCGCCGGCTACCCCGCCGCCCTCATCGGCCAGATCACCAGCGGCCCCCCCGGCATCACACTCAACTGACCGCCTTTTCCTCTTGCCCGAAATACTCCGGGGGAGCCCGCGCCAGCGGGCGGGGGCAGCGCCCCCAAAACGCCCTCACATCCACACAATCCCCTGTTTCTCCCGGAAATTCCGCCTCACCGGATGACAGTCCCGACAGGCTGACCTAAAAGAAGCCCAACAGGCAAAGACAGGATTTCCCATGTTCGACCTTCTGATCCGCAACGCCACCCTGCCCGACGGGCGTACGGGTTGCGATATCGCCGTCCGCGACGGGCGCATCGCCGCCGTCGAACCGGGCATCGACGGCGAGTCCGCCGCGACCATCGACGCGGCAGGCCAGCTGGTCAGCCCGCCCTTCGTCGATCCTCATTTCCACATGGACGCGACCCTCTCTCTCGGGCTGCCCCGGATGAATCGCTCCGGCACGCTGCTCGAAGGCATTGCCCTCTGGGGCGAGCTGCGCCCGACCCTGACCAAGGAGGCGCTGATCGAACGCGCTATCCGCTATTGCGACCTTGCCGCCTCCAAGGGGCTGCTCGCCGTGCGCAGCCACGTGGATGTCTCCGACCCCCGGCTCGTCACCGCCGAGGCGCTGCTCGAAGTCCGCGATCTTGTCGCCCCCTATCTCGATCTACAGCTCGTCGCGTTCCCGCAGGACGGCTATTATCGCGCTCCCGAGGCCGAAGCAGCCCTGACCCGCGCCCTCGACATGGGCGTGGAAATCGTCGGCGGCATCCCCCATTTCGAACGCACGATGGAGGATGGCGCCCGCTCGGTCGAAGCGCTCTGCCGCCTCGCCGCCGACCGGGGGCTGATGGTCGATATGCATTGCGACGAAACCGACGACCCGCTGTCGCGCCACGTGGAAACCCTCGCTGCCCAAACTGTGCGCTTCGGCCTTCAGGGACGGGTTGCCGGGTCGCATCTGACCTCGATGCATTCGATGGACAATTACTACGTCTCCAAGCTGCTGCCGCTGATGGCCGAATCCGGCATGGCCGCCATCCCCAATCCGCTCATCAACATGATGCTACAGGGCCGCCATGACACCTACCCGAAACGGCGTGGCCTCACCCGCATCCCGCAAATGATGGAGATGGGCATTCCCGTCGGCCTCGGGCAGGATTGCGTGATGGACCCGTGGTATTCGATGGGCACCGGCGACCTGCTCGACGTGGCCCACATGGCCGTCCACGCCACGCAGATGGGCTCGATCGAAGACAAGCGCGCGCTCTTCGACGCCATCACGGTGAATTCCGCCCGGATCATGGGGCTCGACGGTTACGGGCTCGAACCCGGCTGCCACGCCGACATGGTGCTCTTGCAGGCCCGTGACGTGACCGAGGCGATCCGCCTGCGCCCGAACCGGCTCAAGGTCATCCGACGGGGCAAGGTGATCGCCGAAACCGCCCCGGAACGCAGCCGCCTCTCGCTCGACGGCCGTCCCGAAACCGTTGACCCGGCCGATTACGCGCCGGTAAACGCTTCTTGACCAAATGGTCAGAAAATGACCATTTAAGCGGCACTTGCACAGGCTGGCCCCGGTCCGCGGTGACCCGCAGCCTTGACAGGAACCGGCTTCGGCATGCTGACTTCTGCCATGCCATTTCACAGGCAATCATAAACGCCCGATGCTGTGCAGGGGGCGAACAGGGACAAGGAACACAGACATGAAACCCACTCTCATGAACCGCCGCCGCCTTCTCGGCACCGGCGCCGCCCTCGGCGCTTCCACGCTTTTCGCCCCGTCGATCCTGCGCGCGCAGTCCGGTGTGGTCAAAGTGGCAGGCATCCACGCCTCCCCGGTCGAAAACGCCTGGAACTCGGTCCTGCACGCGGCCATGGTCGCCGCCAACGAAGAAGGCGTGATCGAATATACCTTTTCCGAAGGCGTCTCGGGCACCGACTACCCCCGCGCCATGCGTGAATATGCCGAGGCAGGCAACGTGCTGATCGTCGGCGAATCCTACGCGGTCGAGCGCGAAGCGCGCACGGTCGCGGGCGACTATCCCGATACCGCCTTCCTCATGGGCTCCTCCGGCGAAGCGGCAGGCGACAATTTCGGCGTCTTTGGCACCTGGAACTGGGAAGCGGCCTACCTCTGCGGCATGCTCGCCGGTGCGATGACCGAAACCGGCACTGTCGGCTCGGTCGGTGCGATCCCGATCCCCGAGGTCAACATGCTGATCAACGGCTTTGCCGATGGCGTCAAGGCGGTGAACCCCGACGTGAACCACGTGGTCAGCTTCATCGGCACCTTCTTCGACCCGCCGAAAGCACGCGAAGCCGGTCTCGCCCAGATCGACAGCGGTGCCGACATCCTGTTCGGCGAACGCATCGGGACGGCGGACGCGGCGCAGGAACGTGGCATCAAGGCGATCGGCTCGCTGATCGACTACACGCCGCGCTACCCGGATACGGTCTTTGCCAACGCCCTCTGGTCCTTCCGTCCGCTGCTCGATTCCGCGCTGGCCGATGCCACCAGCGGCAACCCGGTCGGCAAGAACTACACCCCGCTCAGCCTGATGGAAGATGGCGGCAATGACATCACCTATGTCGAGGGCGTCGCTCCGGCGGATGCGGTTGCCAAGATGGAAGAGGTCCGCGCCGCCATCAAGGCAGGCGAATTCGAAGTCCTGCGCAACTTCGACGAACCGGCCTGATCGCAATGGCCGGACCCTTCCGGCATATGCAAGGATCCTGCCCCTTCCGGGGGCAGGATTTCTCCCGGTGCCCGGCGTGAAGGACATGTCTCACGCGATGCAGGATGCGCTTGGCCTTGCCAGTGATATCGCCAGTGGCACCCTGAGCGCCGATGACGCCATGCGCGCGGCCCGCAGACGCGCCGACGCGGTGCAGGACCTCGGCGCCACCTGCTGGACTGCCCCCGATGACCCGGCCCCCGCCAGCGATGGCCCCTTCGCGGGCGTACCGCTGCTGGTCAAGGATCTGGGCGGACCGTTCGCAGGCATCCCCATGCGTGCCGGATCGGCCGCCCTCGCCCGGATGAAAGGTACAGCCGACAGCGATCTCGCCACCCGGTTCCGCGCCGCCGGTTTCCGCCCCTTCGGCGCGACCACCGTGCCGGAATTCGGCCTGGCGCTTTCGAGCGAACCGGCAACCGGCCCGATCTGCCGCAACCCGCTGAACGCCGACCTTAGCGCCGGAGGCTCCTCGGGCGGCAGCGCCGCCGCCGTTGCCGCCGGTATCGTGCCACTGGCCCATGCCACGGACGCGGGCGGGTCGATCCGCGTCCCCGCTGCCTGCTGCGGGCTGATCGGGCTGAAACCCTCGCGCGGGGCCATCCCCGGCGGTCCCGGTTTCGGCAACCACCTCGGCGGCATCGCCAGCGAATTCGCCATCACCCGCACGATCCGCGACGCGCAGGCGCTCTGGCCCTGCCTCACCGGCGATCCACGCGGCCTCTCTCCCGCACCGGTACAACGCCCAACCGAAGCCCCCCTGACCATCGGCCTTTTGACCGGAGCAGAAAACATAACCCCCGACCGCGCCGAAATCCTCCCCGAGGCCGCGCGCGTATTAGAAACCGCTGGCCACCGGATCGTCGAAATCCCCGCCAGCGACCTCGCAAAAATCCGAGAGATCTCGGCCCGCGCCTTCGGACGGATCATCGCAGCCAACCTCGCGACGCTTTCCCAAAACGGTCTCGACGCCAGTTTGACCGAACCGCTGACCCAGGCCTTCATCGAACAGGGCCTGTCGATGAAAGCCACCGATCTCTGGTCCGCGACCGAGGCGGGCGCGTCCGCCGCATACCAGCTCTGGTCCCTCTTCGACCGGGTCGATATCCTGCTGACGCCGATGCTTTCCTCGGCCCCGCTCCCGCTCGGCTCCTTCCCGATGGATCACGATGACACCGCCGCCCATCTGGGCCGCATGGAGGATTTCGCCCCCTACGCAGCGCTCGCCAATATTACTGGCGCACCCGCGCTGACCCTGCCGTTTGGCAGCGATGCCAATGGCTTGCCCCTGCCGATCCAGCTCATCGCGCCCCTCGGCGGCGACCTGCAATTACTGTCACTTGGAGCCACGCTGGAATCCGAAAACCGCTGGCAACACCCGATCCCGCTCTTTGGAAATCCCGCATGACCCCTGTCCTTGAACTTTCCGGCATCACCAAGCGGTTCGGCCATGTCACCGCGAACGAGGATGTCTCGCTACATCTCGACAAGGGCGAGATCGTCTCGCTTCTGGGCGAAAACGGCGCGGGCAAGACGACGCTCATGTCGATCCTATTCGGCCATTACACCGCCGACGAAGGCACCGTTCGCGTCGAAGGTCAGGAACTGCCACCCGGCCGGTCCCGCGCCGCGATCCGCGCGGGCGTTGGCATGGTTCACCAGCATTTCGCACTGGCTCCGAACCTCACGGTGCTGGAAAACGTCATGACCGGTACGGAACCACTGTGGAAGCTGCGGTCGGACCGGGCCGCCGGACGCAGAAAGCTGGTCGATCTCTCTGCCCGCTTCGGGCTGAAAGTCGAGCCCGACGCCCGCGTCTCGGATCTTTCCGTCGGCGAATGCCAGCGCGTCGAAATCCTCAAAGCGCTCTATAACGATGCCCGCATCCTCATCCTCGACGAACCCACTGCCGTCCTGACCGCGCAAGAGGCCGAAAGCCTCTTTGCCACCTTGCGGCAGATGACCGGCGAAGGTCTGTCGCTCATCTTCATCAGCCACAAGCTGCACGAGGTCATGTCCGCATCGGACCGCGTTGTGGTCCTTCGGCGCGGCAAGGTCGTCGCCGAACGGCGCACTTCCGATACCACGCGTGAGGAACTCGCCGAACTGATGGTGGGCCGCAAGGTCGAACGCCCGGCCCGACCGCCTGCCACCCCCGGCGCGGTGCTGCTCGAAGGGGTCGATCTGCATGTCAGCGGCAAGGGTGGCGCATCGCTACAAGGCATCAGCTTCAAGCTGCGCGCGGGCGAAACCCTTGGCATCATTGGCGTTTCCGGCAACGGACAGACCACGCTCGCCGGGCTGGTCTCGGGGCTGATGGCGCCGGATTCCGGCGCCCTGCTCGTCAAGGGACAGACAGTTGCCACCCATGACGTGCCCCATGCCATCGCCGCCGGGATCGGCCGCATCCCCGAGGACCGCAACGCCGAGGGCACCATCGGCGACATGGCCACATGGGAAAACGCCGTGCTCGAACGCATCTGGTCGCCCGACTTTTCCCGGCGCGGCGTGGTGCGCCGCGCCGCCGCTCGCTCCGCGACCGAAGACATCATCAAGGGCTATGACGTGCGCGGTGCCACCGTCGATGGCCGCATCCGGCTCTTGTCCGGGGGGAACATGCAGAAACTGATCCTTGGCCGGGTGCTCGAAGCCGGGCCCGATATCCTCGTCGCCGCGCAGCCCAGCCGGGGCCTCGACGAAGGCGCCATCGCCGGCGTCCACGAACGCCTGCTCGAAGCGCGGGGCCGTGGCGCGGGCGTCCTTCTGATCTCCGAGGATCTCGACGAGGTGATCGCCCTCTCCGACAACATCCGCGCCATCGTGAATGGCAGGCTCTCGCCCGCGATCCCCGCCGAGCGCGCCAATGCGCAGTTGCTCGGGTTGATGATGGCCGGGGACTGGTCCGCCGCCGAGGCCATCGAAGCGGAGAACACGCATGCGATTTGAACGCCGCGATCACCCCTCCCGCCTGCTCACGGTGCTGGCCCCCATCGGCGCGATCCTTGCCGCGCTGGTCGTGGCGGGCCTGCTCATCGCCATCGCCGGGGCCAACCCGATCCGCGCCTACGGGCTGATCCTCAAGGGCGCTTTCGGCTCTCGCCTCGGCCTTTCTGAAACCCTCACCCGCGCCACGCCGCTGATCCTCACCGGGCTTGCCGCCGCCGTCGCCTTTCGCGCGCGGCTCTGGAACATCGGCGGCGAGGGCCAGCTCTATCTCGGCGCGCTCGCCGCGCCCGCGCTCGGAATGATTCCGATCATGGCCAGCCTGCCCGCGCCGATCACCATCCTCCTCTGCCTTGCCGTCGGCGCCATCGCAGGCATGATCCTGCTTTTGATCCCGCTGGGCCTGCGGCTCAGGTTCGGCGTGGACGAGGTGGTTACGACCCTGCTGCTGAACTTTGTCGCCGTGCTCTTTGTCTCGCTGATGATCGAAGGCGCGATGAAAGACCCGCTCGCCTTTGGCTGGCCGCAGTCGGTGCCGGTTCCGGACAGCGCCATCCTGCCCAAGCTGATGGAGCGCACCCGCCTGCACGCGGGCCTTCTGATCGCGCTGGCCATGTCCGTCGCCGTCTGGTGGCTTCAGGCCCGCACCGTCTTTGGCATGCGCGCCCGTGCCGCCGGTTTGAACCCGCGCGCCGCCGCTTTTGCGGGCGTTCCGCTTGGCCGAACGCTGATCGCGGTCGCCTGTCTTTCGGGGGGCCTTGCCGGTCTGGCCGGCGCCATCGAGGTCATGGGCGTCAAGGGATATGTCACCACCGACCTGTCGCCCAGCTACGGCTATTCCGGCATCGTCATCGCCATGCTCGCCAACCTGAACCCGATCGGCGTGATCGGCGCGGCGCTGTTCTCGGCGGTCATGTTCGTCGGGGCCGACAGCATGTCGCGCGCCCTTTCGATCCCCTCCTACATCGCCGACGTCACCGTCGCCCTGTCACTGCTCACCATGCTGGTGGCGATCTTTCTCGCGCAATACAGGATCCGCAGATGAGCGTCTTTCTCGATATCCTCGCCTCGGTCGGCATGTGGGAGGCGGTCCTGCGCATCGCCACGCCCCTGATCCTCGGCACCCTTGGCGTATTGCTCTGCGAACGGGTCGGGGTGCTCAACCTCGGCATCGAAGGCATCATGACCTTTGGCGCGATGATCGGCTGGCTCACGGTATATTCAGGCGGCGACCTCTGGACCGGCATGCTGGTCGCAGCACTCGGCGGCGCGATGTTCGGCTTTCTCCACGCGCTGCTGACCGTGCCGCTGGGTCTCAGCCAGCATGTGACGGGTCTCGGCATCACCCTCTTCGCGTCGAGCTTTTCCTACTATGTCTTCCGCCTCGCCGTGCCCACGGCTTCCTCGCCGCCCACTGTCGAACCGTTCCGCCCGCTGGAAATTCCGCTTTTCGCCGATATCCCCTTTCTCGGCCCGGTGCTCTTTAACCAGACCGCGCCGACCTATCTGGCGCTTGTGATGGTGGCGCTACTCGCATGGGTGCTCTACCGCACGCCCTTGGGCCTCGCGATCCGCATGGCGGGCGAAAACCCCCACGCGGTCGACGCGCAGGGCATCGACCCGATCTGGCTGCGCATCGGCACGATCATGGCCGGTTCCGCGCTGATGGGCATGGGCGGCGCCTTCCTGACCCTCGCCGCCTTCAACTCATTCTTCCCGACCATGATCCAGGGCCGCGGCTGGATCTGCGTGGCGCTCGTGGTCTTTGCTTCGTGGCGGCCCGCCCGCGCCCTTCTCGGTGCGCTGCTTTTCGCGTTTTTCGACGCCTACCAGCTACGCCTGCAAACCGTGGTCGAAGGCGTTCCCTATCAGCTCTTTCTCATGCTGCCCTATGTGCTCTCTATCGTCGCCCTGATCCTGATGGCGCGCCGTGCGCGGGTGCCGCAGGCGCTGATGCAACCCTACCGGCGGGGCGAACGCTAGGCGCCCGCCTCCCCCAACCCAGCGAATTTTCCAGCAGTTTCCGGCCTTTCACGGCCGGAAAGGCGTGATTTTTCACGCGCCATGCGCTGCCGTTTTCACGACCCGGGCGTAGCTGGCCCGAAATCGGCCGGGAATCATCCCGAACCGATCCGTAAATGACGCTGGAGAATTCAGATGGTATTCGTAACGAGAAACCTGTCCCCCGATGGAGCCGCAACAGGCATGGAAATCCGATCCGTCCGCCCCGACGATCTCGATGCGGTGATCGAGATCTGCCAGTCCGATCACGTCAATCGCGGCACCATGCGGCTGCCGGTCGAACCCCGCGCCTGGGTCGAAAACCGCATCAAAGAGGTACCCGGCACTTACAAGATGGTCGCCCTGCGCGACGGTGCCGTTGCAGGCTATGGCGAATTGGTGACCTTTCCCGGTGTTCCCCGCCACTGGCACTGCGCCGAGGTCGATATGATCGCCACCCACCCAGATCACCGGGGCGCTGGTGTCGGGCAGGAACTGCTCGACCGGATGATCGACATGGCCGACCGCTGGCTTCAGATCCGGCGCCTGCAGCTTTTTGTCTGGACCAGCAATACCTCTGCCATCCGCCTCTACGAAAGCCGTGGGTTCGGGATCGAAGGCACGATGAAGGATTTCGTCTTTCTCGACGGTGCCTATGCCGACGCCCATGTGATGGCCCGGTTTCGACCGGCTCCACCCTCGCAAGACGAGGGCTAGGTCATGGGACATTTCTTACCGGCGCACCCCGTGCGCGGGCGCGATGGCTGGGCGATCAACGCCGCTACACACGCCTCGGTCTCCCTGTTCGAACGGGCCATCGAAAGCCTGCACAGCGATCCGGACACCGCCGATGATCTGCTGCGGCAGGCGCTGCGACTAAGCCCCGGCTGCATCCTGTTTCATGCCGCGCGAAGCTATCTCCTCGCGGCGCGCGACAGGGCGGCCGGTCCGATATCGCACCACCTTTTCGCCCCACTCACTGCGGACAGGCGCACGCTCTCGCACCTGTCCATCCTTGCAGCGCAGCTTGACGCAAAGCAGATCGCGGCGCATCTCGACCGCTGGCCGGGCGACCTGCTCGCCCTTACTGTGCAGCGCAATATTCACGCAAAAGCGGCCTGAAACGCCTTGAAAATCTGCCCCCGACGCGCCGATCTCCGCGCGTGATCACGGTATTCTTGATCGGCTGAACCAAAGCGGCCATAACGGGCCATCTATTTTCTGACATAAAACATTCGCAAACCGTCGGGCGGGCGCGACACGCGGTCCGACCAAGCATTGAAGACAAGACATGAGCCGGATCAAGGTCAACCTTCTCGGGGAATTCGAGCTGTGGCGCGGCGACACCCGCCTGCGCCTGCCGACCCGGCGTGCGGAACTGCTCGTCGCGCTCCTCGCGTTGTCGCCCGGTCTGGTGCACAGCCGCGAAAGGCTCTCGACCCAGTTCTGGCCGGGCCGGGACGAAGAACAGGCGCGGACCTCGCTGCGGCAGGCCGTCTACCAGATCCGCCGGTCCCTCGGTGCCGACAAGGGCATCCTGCAAACCGATATCCGTTTTGTCGGGCTCGACCCCGAAGGGTTCGACAGCGACGTGGCGCAACTGCTCGCCCCCGGCGAGACCGAAATTGAAACCATCTGGCGCGGCGATTTCCTTGCCGGCCACGACCCGCGCGAAGAGGCGCTCGAGGCGTGGCTCACCGAAGAACGCGCCCGCCTGCGCAGCCTCGCTCTTGAAAAGGCGCAGGCCCGGGCACAGTCGCTGATCGACCGGCACCGCTTTGTCGAGGCCGAGGCCGTCGCCCGCCGCTGCCTTACCGTCGATCCCTATGACGAACTTAGCAGCCGCATCGTCATGCTGGCCTGCGCGCGGCAGGGGCGGCGCAACGCCGCCATCGCCACCTATCGCGATCTCGCCGACCGGCTGCGCACCGATCTCGCCACCGCACCGGAACAGGAAACCACGGAGCTGTTCCAGTCGATCCGCGCCGGTCAGGATACCCCGGCCGATCCCCCCGCGCCGCCAGCGGAGGAAATCACCAGCCCGCCTCCGCCCGCCCCGCAGCCCAAGGAAGATCCCCAGTTCGAGAGGCGCGTCGCCACCGCGCTCAGCCTCTCCCTGCCCGCGCCTGCGCTGGATGTTGACCCCGAACTCGCGCAGGAACTCGACAGCTCATGGTATGCCGAGATGACCGCCCTGATCGACCGCCACAGCGGTCGGGTTGTCCATGCGGATGCCAGCGGTCTGACCTGTCTCTTCGGTCTCAGCGGCACCGCCGAGAACCACGCCGTGAACACGGGCAAAGCCGCCCTCGCCCTGCTCGAGATCAATCAGAATGCAGCGCTCGCCGCCCATTCCGGTCTGGTCGTCACCCCGGCGCGGGGCACGCCCGCACCCGATAATCCCTTCCTCGGTCCCGTGGCCATGACGGCCCGCGCGCTGGCCTCGATGGTCAAGCCGGGCAGCTGCCTATTCAGCGCCGCCGCCCGCCTCGGTGCCGAAGGCTGGTTCGAATTCACCGACCTTGCCCCGATGCCCGTCCCCGGTCTCTCCGGCCCGCTTCCCGTCAGCGCGCTCAGGAACGAAACCGACGCCCGCACCGGCTGGGACGTGCTGGCCAGCCGCAACCTCTCGCCCTTTCAGGGCCGCGCGATCGAAGTCGCCGTGCTGAGCGACCTTCTCAAACGCGCCGCGACCCATGCGCAGGTTGCGCTGCTCTCGGGCCTGCCCGGCATCGGCAAATCGCGCCTTGCCCATGAATTCCAGCGCCAGTTGCCACCGGGCACGCGGGCGCTGCGGCTTGGGCTGACCACCCATGACGTGGATTTCACCTATCGCCTGCCGGAAATGCTGGTCCGCGAATGGCGCTCGGGTCGTGGGCAGCGCGGTCTCCCCGACCTGCCCGAGGCCCTGCCAGATCTCGTGCGCACCGGCATTTCAGTGCTTTCCGGCGACGGCCAGACCGGCGCCGACTGGACGGCACTCGGCCCCAGCCAGCAAATCCACTGCATCGTCGAAACCATCGGCTACATCCTCTCGGATATCGCGCAGGAAGACATGCTGGTGTTGGTCCTCGAAGATCTCCACTGGATCGATAGCGCCAGCCGCGAGGTGCTCGCCCAGCTTGTCGGCACGCTCGGGGCGGCCCGGCTGCTCTTGCTTGGCACGGCCCGGCCCGAGTTCCAGCCCGACTGGTCCACCCGCAGCCATGTTCACGTCCTGATGCTGGACGAACTTGAACAGTCGCAGGCCGAGGCGCTGATCGCCGCCCATATCGGCGATGCGCCCGAACATGCTGACATCCGTAGCGCATTGGCCAGCCACGCCGGGCGCATCCCCCTGTTCATCGAGGAAGTCCTGCGCGAATTGCAGGCCAAGGGCGATCTGGTTCAAGGCTATGACGGCCATATCGTCACCCGCCCGCTCGAAGATCTCGACGTACCGATCACCGTGCGCGGCGTCATCGCCGCCCGGATCGACCGGCTCGACAGCGCTCCCCGCACCCTGCTTCAGGCCTTCAGCGTGCTGGGCGCCGAAGTGTCCGAGACCCATCTCGAGGCGCTGGCCGACATGCCCGCCCCCCAGTTCCGTGACGCGCTTCAGGCGCTGACCTCGGCCGAGATGCTCTATCGTGGCCGCCGCCCCGGCGAATGGTACATCCGCCACGCGCTGATCCGCGACGTGGTCTATCAAAGCATCCTGCGCGGCACCCGCAAAGCCCTGCATGAAAAAGCCGTCGCCATTCTCTCGGGCGATCAGGATACCCCCTTCGACACGATGGCCGGCACCCTCGCCCGGCACGCGCTCTTGGGTGAACAATGGCAGACCGCCGCGCATTATGCGCGCATCGCCGGTGACCGCGCCCATGACCTGTCGATCTTTCAGGCCGCCCGGCGTCACTACAACGATGCCATCGTCGCGCTGAACCACCTGCCCGCCAGCGAGGATACCCTGCGCACCGGCATCGAAACCCGCATCCGCCTGCGCCCGGCACTGATGCTGCTGGGCGAAAGGCAGGAACTCGAACGGGTACTGGGCGAGGCCGAGGATATGGCGCAGCAGATCGGCGATCCCTGCCTCTTTGGCCGCGTACTCCTGCACCGCAGCTATGCCGAAAGCACGCTGGGCCTCGTGCGCGAGTCGCTCTCAACCGCCAACCGCTGCGCCGCGCAGGCAGACCTCTGCGGCGATCCCTATCTTGCCGCAGAGGCCCGTCTTGCCCGTGGTCAGGCGTACCGCGTCCAATGCGCCGCCCTCTCCGCCATCGACACGCTGGAACCCGATCTGACCTACTGGACCCGCGACAACCGCATGGTGCGCGGCGACCACCTTGGCACGCGCGCGGTCTGGTATCTTGGGCACCTCGGCGCCGTCTACGCGCTCAGCGGCCGGTTCGATCAGGCCCATGACTGCGTGAACGAAGCGATCCGCATCGCTGATGAAAGCGCCCGCCCCGCCGACCGCCAGCACGCCCGGTTCAGCCGTGCCGAAATCCACCTGCTGCAGGGCGAACTGGACGAAGCCCAGCACGATACCGAACGCGCCGACGCCATCTTTCAGGCCTCAACCATCTGGCGCACCGGCACCAAGGCGGAAATCTTCCTTGCCACGGGCGAGGTCGAACGCGCAATGGACCTGCTGCGCCGGGTCGAAACCCGCGCCGCCGAACTCGGGCAGGACTATGTGCTGCATTCACAGGTCGCTGTCGCCCTCGCCGAAGGTCTCCTGCATCAGGGTCACACCGATGAGGCACAGGCCCGCGCGCTGAAACTGCTTCCCCCGATCCAGGCGCAATCACTCTACCGGCACGAATTGCGGCTGCGCATCGTCCTGTCACGCATCGCGCTTGCCGCCAAGGATCGCCCGCAGGCGCTCAAACAGGCGACGGTCGCGCTGACGCTCGCCGAGACCCACGGTCTCGTCCCGGACGAATCCCGCATCCGCGCCCTGCTGGCCGAGATCGAAGGCTCCGAGAAAACAAGCCGCCTCTCCGCGTGAAAACCCCGAAAATCGCATAAACCAACGGATTTTCACGAGAATAGTGGCTCTTTTCACGCCAGCCTGACGCTGCGCAAAGCACGGTTTTCACGCCAGCACGGCATCACTCTCCCATCGAAACCTGGGCGTCTCTCCGCAAAAAAACGGACGCAGCGCCCCCCGAAAAGGAGAGACCATCATGGCCATGTACCGCCACGATCTGCCGCAACTGAAAGACGAGATTTTCCTCACCGACAGCGGTCTGGAAACCCACCTGATCTTCAACGAAGGCTACGACCTTCCGCTGTTCGCATCCTACACGCTTCTGGAAACCGACAAGGGCCGGGACTCCCTGCGCGCCTACTACCGCCAGCATCTGGCCATCGCGAAAAAGCACGACACCGGCTTTATCCTCGAAGCGCCCACATGGCGGGCCAGCCGCGACTGGGGCGAGCAGATCGGTCACTGCCCGGCGGATCTCGAACGGCTGAACCGTCGTGCGATCTCGATGCTGGCTGATCTGCGCAAGGAATCGAGCTTTGGTCAGCCGATCGTCATCTCGGGCAATCTTGGCCCGCGCGGCGATGGCTATCGTCCCGATCTCGCGATGACCGCCCGGGAATCCGAGGCCTATCACGAGGAACAGATCGGATGGTTCGCCCAGACCGAGGCCGACATGATCGCCGCCTTCACCCTCAGCACCGTGGCCGAGGCCGTCGGCATCATCCGCGCCTCCGAAAAGGTCGGCATGCCCTGCGTTCCGTCCTTCACGGTCGAAACAGACGGCAACCTGCCCGACGGAACGCCCCTGCGTGAGGCAATCCTGTCGGCGGATGCGGAAACCGGATCAAGCGCGGCCTATTTCATGGTCAACTGCGCCCACCCGGATCACTTCCGCGACCGTCTCACCGGCGACAAGAGCTGGCTACAGCGCATCGGCGGCATCCGTGCCAATGCCTCGCGCCTCAGCCACGCGGAACTGGACGAGGCCGAAGAGCTCGATCCCGGCAACCCCGAGGAGCTGGGCCGCGACTACGCCGAACTCCGTCGTCTTCTGCCCCGGGCGCAGGTCCTTGGCGGGTGCTGCGGTACCGACCACCGGCATGTGACCTGCATTGCGGCCTCGAACCTTTCGGCCGTTCCGGCCTGACCGGGTCCCCCATTCCCGCGCGGTATTCTGCGCGCGGGCATACCGACCGGCCCGGCAGCCTCTGCCGGGCCGACCAAATTTCATGACGAAAACTTTCAAACCACGAAGAATTGGAGAAGACATATGAAGATTACCATTACCCTTGGCGATCTCGCCGCCCGCAAACTGCCTCCCCGTGACCGCCGCAGGGTCAACGCCCTGCGCGGCCCGGCGGGCGACCACCTCAGGCGACATCGCGTGTCTCCGCTCGACCAGGTCTGGTTGTCAAAACTGGCCTCGCGCCTCGAATTATAGGACGGCAGACATCCGGCGGGCTCAACAAGGCCCTGCCGCAAAGGCGGTCCCGTTTGTAAGACACGAACGGGCCGAGATACTCTCAAGGTCGGGCAGTTTCGCTGCCCGACCTTATTTGTTGGGGTGTATGATTTGTTGGGAATTATACAGAGTGAGTTGGTAGGGAGGAGATCGTAGCTGCCGTTCCCCAAAGGCGCCTCAAAATACTGACCTCAGCGTAAACGTGCTTTTCGCCTCGAGCTACCCAATCCAGTAAAGCGGACCTTCGTCCTTACATCATCGGACGATCAAAGAGCGGACGAAAGGTGCTTTAGCTGCGAGCTTACTAATGTCTGCTTTTGGCGTGTCGTCAGAGCCGAAAACTTATGAGCTTTGTCATTCGCAGTGGGCGCTTAGTAATTTTAGGCTCCCTTCCCTCTCTGCAAACAGAATGGACCTTTTGTCCGGCATGACTCCGTATACCCGAATTGGGGAGGACGATTGAAAGATTAACGTAGCTTTTCTGTTCGGACCCAGAGAATAAATGCCTGTGTTCCTACCGAAAAACCCAACGCTGTGCCCGTCACAACCCAAATCAAAAACCTTGGAATTTAATCCGAACCCGGATTTTATTTGCGGTATCAACACTTTCATTAGCGTGTCATCTTGTCCGAGAAGAAACAAACCATTGTTTGCTGCGACATACAGTGCGTTTTTGGTTGAGAAAAAATGCGGGAGTTCCCCCACAGTGTCCAGCCACTCGGAGGGTAAGAGCGATACCTCGCCACCTGAAAAATATGCGAAGCCATTTTTATGCAAAAAGTAGAGCCGGTTGGTCCCGTTCATTTTCGCGAAACGAAATTGATAGCTAATCGATTTTTCATCATGGACTAAGATAAGCGGTCGCAGGTCCGGGAATGTCTGCGGCACATCCGAATTAGGAGGAATACGGACTAATTTGGGCGTCCGTTCTTCGGTTTCTTCACTATTCTGGACATCGAATAGATTGCGGTGCCAACCCACAATTTCTCCTGAATCTCCAACCCGATGCCATTGACCACCCAGCGAAGGCAACATCTCAATCGGATAGCCGTCCGAAACGCGGTATTGCGTGAGGCTTGTTCGGTTTTCGGAAATGACTTTGAGGAGAGAGCCATCGGGGCTGAGTATGTCCTGTGATCCACGTTGGTACAGACCCCAGCTCGGTGCCCAAGAATGAGTTTCATTTTCCTTTATCGCCCGCCAGCCTGGAGCATCTATTCTGTAAAACCAAATGTCAGAGGCCCAAGCAGTAAAGTACCCATCAAGCGCCGATGAGTACCATGGTAAGAACTCGCCTTGTTGTGTGTGCCCTTTTTCTGGAACCGGTGAAGGAACGAATTTCTCGTCGTCAAATACCAAGAGCGCCCCATCCTTGGATTTCTTGGCGAAAACCAAGTCGGATCCTTCGATGTGATCGGTCCAGAATAATTCGGCTGCTGAAGGTAAGGGCTCAAAGTAGTTCTGTTCAGGAGATTTTATAAATCGGAGATGGTTTGCGCTCGGGCCGCCAATCACAGTTCCATCTGGAAGACCAACAGTCTCGTTTAGACCGCTTGCTTGGGGAAACTCATGTGTCCACTGACGTAACTGCGCGTTTTCGAGGAACCAGCTTTTCTTTGTGCCTTTGATGTATATGAGAGGGACGTCCAAGCCGTCAAAAATATGGAAGCCCAGGCCTGAAATCCGCTTCCATGCTTGTCCTTGCTGGCGGAGATCAGGCAGAGCGCTTACATCAACTTCCTGTATGGAGACGTCAGCTCTTGCTGAGACGGCCAAGCTCAATAACACGGAAGCGGCAATGCCGAAAGCAAGCATTAGGCAACTAATGTGATGTGGAAAATAGCATCTGTTCATAACGCCAATATTTATCTCCCTCAGTGACTGGGTTCAAACCAAGCCAAAAGTAGGCCGCCGATACCGCACGCTAACAACGATCTAATTGGGAAGCGGATGTGAACCAGACATTCGTGCAGAACGCATCATTTTGTACAGTTGGCTCCAGCCGAGCGTCGCTGCGCTACGCCTGAACGGCAGCTTTCGAGGTCCGAGCCAAGCCGAGTAATGTCCACTTTCTGCATATCGTCACCATCGCTGCACCATGCAGCACTAGTTCGCATGGCCTCAAGAAAGCCCCCCAACCCGTCCTCAATACAAGCCGCGCCCCCCTATCCCTCAAGCGCCACTCTCAGCAAATCGCACCCGTCCGGCCACCGCGCTTTCGGGCGCCAGCAGCATCGGTTTCGGCGCTTCGAAACTCATCCGGCCCGACCGCATCCCCCAGATCGGGCGACAGATCTCGGCCACTGCCGTCGCCGAGGTCGCGCAGGGCAAAAGCACCAGATCCGCCACGTCGCCTGTTTTGATCGCGGCCTCGCGCCCCAGCAGCCGGAAGGGCTGCGCCGAGATCATGTCGAAACAGGCATCCAGCCCCGCCGGATCGCCGATCTGCGCGATATTGGCAAACAGGTTCGCCATCCTCGGCAAGGAACAATCCCCATAGGGTGTGAACGGGTTCAGCACGTTATTCGTCGCCACGGTGCAGCAAAGCCCCGCCGCGTGGAAGCGATGCGCCGGGGCCACCCCGCGCGGCACGGACTCAGTAAATTCGCGCCCCATCATGAACAGGTCCGTCGCGGGCAGCACCGTCAGCGCGATCCCCGCGTCGCGCATCACCGCGATGGTCTCGTCAAGCTGCGGCGGCGGCAGGGTCGAGAGCTTGGTGACATGACCAATCGCCACCCGCCCCTGCATCGCGTGGGCCACGGTCTGCCGCGCCACTTCGTCCAGATGCCGCCAAGTATTGTCGAGGTCGAAGTCGAGGTGGAAATCCAGATCGACATCGTATTCCCGCGCCATATCGAACAACCGAGCAATCTGCCCCTCCGGGTCGCTGTCGGTATAGGGACACCCGCCCAGCAGGTCCGCGCCCCGGTCCAGCGCCGCGCGCAGCAGCTCTTCGGTGCCGGGGTAATTCAGCAGCCCCTCCTGCGGAAAGACGCAGATCTGCAACTCCAGCGCCCAGGCGTAATCGGCCTTGAGCTGCGCCACTGCGTCAAACCCCGCAAGCCCCACCGCCGGGTCGATTTCCACATGGGTGCGGATCAGCGTCGTGCCCTGACAGATCGCCTTTTCCAGCACGCGCGCGCCTCGGGCATAGATATCCTCGCGGGTGAAATCGCGCTTAGCCGCGCTCACCGCTTCTATCGCGCCTTTCAGCGTGCCCGAGGGGTTCGCCGCCCGATCCAGCAGGCAGGCCTTGTCGAGGTGCAGGTGACTGTCGGCAAAACCTTTGATCAGCCGACCGCCTTCGGCATCCAGTACCCGGGCAGGGCTGCTCAGATCCCTCACGATATCCGCGATACGCCCGTCGCGGATGCCCAGATCCAGCAACTCGCCCCCGTCCGCCAGCCGCGCGTTGCGGATCACCAGATCAAGTGTCATTGCGCCGCCTCCGCCCGTTCCTGCCCGCCACCAAGGTAGGCGGCGATCAGCGCGTCGTCCTGCAACAGCTCCTGCGCGCTGCCCTCGGCCACGATGCGCCCCTGTTCAAGTATATAGCCGCGATCCGCCGCCGCCAGCGCGAGCGAGGCCATCTGGTCGACGAGCAGGATCGTGATCCCGTCGTCGCGCAGCTCGGCCAAGATCGCGTAAAGCTCCTCGACCATACCGGGCGAGAGACCCAGCGACGGCTCATCCAGCAACAACAGCTTGGGCGAGGCCATCAACCCGCGCGCAATCGCCATCATCTGCTGCTCGCCCCCCGACAACAACCCGGCCCGCGCATGCAGACGGTCGCGCAGGCGTGGAAAACGCTGCAAAATCGCCTCCAATTCGCTCGCATCGGGCCGTGTCTTGCGCCGGTAGGCACCCAGTTCGATGTTATAGGCCACGCTCAATTCGGGAAAAACCTGCCGCCCTTCGGGCACCAGCACCACGCCGCGCTCGACGATTTTATGCGGAGCCAGCCCGCCGATGTAGCCATCGTTCAGGATCACATGGCCCGAGGTCGGCGCCATCAGCCCCGAAACCGTCCGCAGGAATGTCGATTTCCCCGCCCCGTTCGCCCCAAGCAGCGCGACGAGCTCGCCCTTGCCAACCCGAAGGTTGACCGATTGCAGCACATCCGCCGCGCCATACCCGGCACAAAGATCCTTGGCGATCAGCGTGTCCATCGCCCCCGGTTCATGGGCCAGCGCCCGGGCCGGAACGCTCAGCGTGCCCTCGCCAAGATAGGCCGCGATAACACGCGCATCGGCTCGCACCGCTTCCGGCGTGTCAAAGGCAATCGGCTCGCCCGCGTCCATCGCAAGGATACGGTCGGAAATGCCCATCACCAGTTCCATGTCATGTTCCACCAGCACCACGGCAATTCCCGCATCCGCCAGCCGCCGCAGCACCTGCGACATCGCCCGCTTGTCGCCCTGCATCAGGCCCGCCGCCGGTTCATCAAGCAGCAGCATCCGGGGCCGCATCGCCAGCGCCCGCGCGATCTCGATCAGCCGCCGGTCCACATGCGGCAGGTCCGAGGCCAGCGTTTCCGGCTTGCCCTCGTACCCCACCAATTGCAGCAAGCCCTGCGCCATCGCCCGCCGTTCCGCCGTGCCCAGCGCAGTAAAGACCCCGCCGAACCGGCCACGCGGAAAGGCCGCCAGCACGTTTTCCTCGGCGCTGAGCGATGCGAACAGCCGCGTCGCCTGATAAGTCCGCGCAATCCCCTGCCGCGCGGTCGCATGCATCGACCAGCCCGCGATATCGGTCCCGCCGGTCACGATCCGCCCCTCGCCGGGCCGGTAAAAGCCCGAGATCATGTTGAGCAGCGTCGTCTTGCCCGCCCCGTTCGGCCCGATGATCGCGGTCACCTCGCCCGGTCGCGCCTCAAAGGCCGCGCCGCTTACTGCCTTGACCCCGCCAAAGGAAATCCCAAGCCCGCTGACGCGCAGCCCCTCGGGTGTCTCGGGGCTCACAAAGGCCAGCGCCTCCTCTGGCGTGACGGCAATTGCCGGTCGGGCCCGCCGGGGCAGAAAGGCCGCGATGGTTCCGACGATCCCGCGCGGCGCCACCAGCAGCACCGCCACCAGCAGCGCGCCGAAAAACAGCAGCCGGTATTCGGCAAGCCCGGCAAGAAATTCAGGCAGCAGCACCGCAACAGCCGCCCCCACCAGCGGGCCAAGCACCGTCCCCGCCCCGCCAAGGATCACCGCGAACAGGAACAGGATCGACTGCGACAACACGAAATTGCTCGGCGCGATGAACTGCATGAGCGAGGCGAACAGCCCGCCCGCCAGCCCCGCCGCACCCGCCGCGATGGCAAAGGCGGCAAGCTTGGTGAGGAACGGGTCATAGCCCAGCGAACCGGCCGAAACCTCCTGATCGCGCAGCGCCGCCATCGCGATGCCCCAGCCGCTGACGGACAGGCGCCGATAGGCCAGCAGCCCCAGCGCCGCCAGCACGATGGCCAGCCGGATCAGGTCCGCCTCGGTAAAGACATAGCCGAAGATGGCGGGCTGATCGAAACCGAACAACCCGTTCTGCCCCCCGGTCAGCGCCCGCCACTCAATGGCGAGATGTTCAACGATAAAGGCAAACGCGATGGTCACCATCGCAAGGAACGGTCCCGCCATGCGCACCGCCGGTATCGCCAGAACGCAGCCCACCGCCGCGGCGACCAGCGCGCCCGCCGGAAGCGCCAGCCAGAAATTCACCCCCGCCTGCAACAGGATCGCATGGGCATAGGCCCCGACGGCGAAAAAGCCGACCTGCCCCAGCGACACCAGCCCTGTCAGACCGAACAGCACGTTCAACCCGGTGCACAGGATCGTCCAGATCGCCACAAGGCCAAAGACGAACTGCATATAGCCGTTCACCACCCCCAAGAGCGCCAGCGCCAGCACCCCAAGCGCAAGGATCGACAGGTCGAGAAGTCGCGATTCACTCATCCGCACGGCGCTATACCTTTCTCAGCGCGGCGGTGCCGAACAACCCGTTCGGTCGCACCGCAAGCACCGCGATCAGCAGGGCGAAAACGACGATATAGGTATAGGACGACCCGAGGTAGGTGGTCACCAGCGCCTCGACCAGCCCATAGATGAACCCGGCGATCATCACGCCAGAGGCCGAGGTCATACCGCCAAGGATCGCCACCGCAAAGGCCTTGATCCCGAACAGCGTGCCCATGTCCGAATGCACCGAGAACAGCGGCGCAATCAGTAGCCCCGCCACCCCGGCCAGCACCGCCGACAACGCGAAGGAACCGGAGATCATCGCGGTCGTGTTGATCCCCATCAGCCGCGCGGCCTCGGGGTTCTGCACCACCGCCAGCAGGGCGCGCCCCTGCCGCGTGCGCCGGAACAGGACGTGCAGGCCAACCGCAAGCCCGACCGCCACCAGCGGGATAAGCAATTGCTGCGGATAAACCCCGGTGCCGAATATCTGCCAGGTCTGTCCGACCAGAGGCGACGGCAGGCTCCTTGGCTCGTTGCCAAAGGTGAACATCACCGCATTGTCGAGAAGGATACCCCCCGCCACGGTCGCCATCAGCCAGGCCTCAGACCCGCGCACCGCGAAAGGACGCACCAGCAACAGCTCGACCAGCATCCCCATCAGCGCGCATCCCACCAGCGCCAGCGGATAGGCCACGATCACCGGCAGCCCGGCCCGCTGGGTCAGAACATAGCCAAGCACCGCGCCCAGCATCACCATTGACCCTTGCGCGAAATTGACTCGCGAACAGACCGAATAGGTGATCTGGAACCCAAGCGCGATAAGACCGTACATGGCCCCAAGGCCAAGTCCGGTCACCAGTGCCGTTACGAATAATGTCATGTCCTGCTCCGGGACGGGGCCGCGTCACGCGCGGGGAATTGGTAAAGGCCCCCGGTCAGGAACCGGGGGCCAAAGTTCACTCTCAGTCCGCAAGCGGAATGATCTGGCCGTCGACGAACTGCGAGAACAGGTAGTCGTTCGGACCCAGCGCATCCTGATTGTCGGGCGTGAACGGCGTGTCATAGGTCTTGATGACCCCCTCGACACCGCTGATGCCGTACATCGCTTCGCGGATCGCCGGGCCTTCGGTCGATCCCGCCGCTTCGATTGCCGCCGCCAGCAACAGCACCGAGTCATAGGCGTTCGCGATCCCGGTCGCCGGGGTCACATCGGCCAGCGTTTCGATCTCTGGGAACATCTCCTGCAGTTTCACGAACAGCGGGTGTTCCGGATCGGTGAACAGGAAGGTCTGGATAAAGTGGACCTTTTCACCGCTCACCCCGGCCAGTTCAGTGAAACGACCGCCGGCCGGCCCCCAGTGCGACGCAATCGGCACATCCCAGCCCATCTTGTCGAGCGATTTCACCACCTGCGCCGACGGCGCCACGTTCGCCACCATGAACAGCCCGTCAGCGCCGTTTTCCTTCAGCCGGGTCAGCTGCGGCACCACGTCCACGTCATTGCTCTCGAACTTCTCGATGCCCGCATGCTCCATGCCGCGCGCCTCAAGCGCCTTGAGCAGGCCCTTTTCGTTGGATTCACCCCAAGGGTTGTTGATCAGGATCATACCGGGCTTTTTCGCGCCATACTTGGTCACGAGGTATTCGGTGATCGCTTCGTCCACGATCTCGTCCACGGCCGAGACGCGAAAGACATAGTTTTCCTCGGCCCCGTTCTTGGTGATCGGTGTGCCCGCGGCCCAAGGTCCGACGAACGGCACCTTGGCTTCGTTGGCAAAAGGCACGATGGCCAGCGATACCGGCGTATCCAGACCGCCGATCAGCGCCGCGACACCTTCGCGCTGCACCAGCTCACGCGCGGCGACAAGGCCCTTGCCCGGGTTGCTTTCGTCATCGCGGCTGACCAGCTCCAGCTGACGGCCCAGCACACCGCCCTCGCCGTTGATCTTGTCGAGCGCCAGCATGATGCCGCGGGTGATCGCCTCGCCGGACTTGGCGGATTGTCCGCTCAGCGCGGCAACAAGGCCGATCTTGATCGGATCTTCCTGCGCCGTGGCAGGAACGGCGCTCAGCAGGCCAAGCGCGGCAGCGCCGGCCATTACGGTACGGCGGGTCAGGTTTAGTCGGACGGGCATGATCTATCTCTCCGATGAACAAGGCTTTCAGATGTCTCTTATGGCCGTCGCTGCACCTGCATCTGTCAAAGGCAACCACCGCCGCGAGCGGCAAATTTTCCGCTTTCCCCGACGTCCTGCACAAGGATGAGGCAAATCGCATGCAATTTTTGTATGTAATTTTCGTATGCATCTGGCGGCAGCCCCGCCGGAATGGCACAATCGAATCACCCTGCGATGGAAAGGACCCCCATGACCGACACGATGATTCCCGATGCAGACAGCCTACCCGAGGAAGCACGGATCGTCCGCGATTACCTCGAAGCCTCGATGGTGCCCGACCCGGAACGCGCCGCAACCTACATGGCCGAGAACGTGACCATCACCTTTACCGGCGGTCGGGTGTATCACCACCCGTCAGGCCCGGCGGGCTTCAACGCGATGCGCTACAAATGGGTGAAAAAGGACATGCGCCAGTTCGACGTGGCCCAGGGCGCCGAGGGCACCGTGGTCTATTCCACCGGCTACCTCTACGGCGAATGGCATGACGGCACCGCCTTTGAATGCAACCGCTATGTCGACCGGTTCGTCGTCGAGGGTGGCAAGATCGTCAAGATGGACGTCTGGAATGACAGCGCCGAACGCATCCTGACCGCGCGCGGGATCGAGGCCTGACCGCTCAGCCGCTCTCGCGCATTTTGCTGGCATAGGGTTCCAGCACGTCGAGATAGGAATACCCACTGTTCTCGGCGCCCTTGAACTGCGCCCTTGCCGATACCGAATCCAGATGCGCGCGCGCAATCCCCTGCGCGCGCTCCACGTCGCCGGTCTTCAGCGCGGCCACGATGTCACGATGTTCCTGTATGCCGCAGGTGGTCGAATGCGGCCGCGAGAATTGCGACAGGGTCAGCCCGCAGCGATAGGCGATCTCGTTGACATAGCGCGCCAGCACCGGGCTACCGGTCAGTTCCGCCATCAGGATATGGAACTCGGTCGCCAGCCGGATCGAAATCGGCTCCGGCCCCGACTGCGCTTCTTCCTCGCGCCCGATATGCGCCATCAGAGCCTTTTCCTGCGCCGCTGTGAACCCGGTTGCCAGCCGCCGGATCACCAGACCCTCGACCTGCGCGCGCAGCTCGAACAGGTCCTGCGCCTCTTCCAGACTGGGCGAGGCCACCGCCGCACCGCGATTGTGGCGCAGCTCGACCAGACCCTCCGCCGCCAGCCGTTCCAGCGCCTGCCGGACAATCGTGCGGCTCGCGCCGAACCGTTCGCCCAGCGAATCCTCCGGCAGTTTCATCCCCGGCAGCAGCGCCCGCTCAAGGATTGCCGAGCGCAGCGCCACACAGATCATTTCCGACCGGTTCTTCTGGGGTTGCCGGGAGGTCATCTGCCATCCTGCCTGATTGTTCCAACGTCAAGGCTGGCACGTCCGCCCTTCGCCCGCAACCTTGTCGCGGATGCATCGAAGACCAGCGCCAAGTCAACCGTCGCGAAATCCCCGGCCATCGCTCAGCCCATCCGTTCCAGCATCTCGCAGATCCGCGCCGCCGCATCAGCCAGCACCGGCTCCGACAGGTCGGGCAGGTCAAGCACCTCTGCCGGTTCCACGCCTATCGCCTTGCGCGATTTCAGGTAGGACGGGTCGTAATGCTGCGCCATAAGCGCCCGCGTCACCCCGGCCTTGTCGCCTGCATCGATCATCGCGTTCCAGCCGTCCACGACCTCGCCGCCGCGATGGGCGCGCAGAAAGGAGAGCTTATGGGCCAGCGTCTCGCTGTCCGAAAGGATATCGTCATAGGCCCGCACAAGGTACTGTGTCCGCGCCTCAAGCGGCACCCGCAGCTCGATCCGGGGCGCGATCTTCATCGCTTCCCAGATCGCCGGAGGAATGATCCGTTCGCCGATCTTGCTCGATTCCGCCTCGACCAGCACGGGCCGCGCCGGATCGAACCGGCACAACACGCCGGCCAGTTCGGATTCAAACGCCTTCTGGCTTGGCTGCCCGCCAGCCATTCCGCCCAGAAGAGAGCCGCGATGCCCCGCCGCGCCTTCGAGGTCCAGCACCTGCGCCCCCAGATCCCGCGCCCGGTGCAACAGGTCGGTCTTGGCCGTACCGGTAAACCCGTCAAGCGCCACCAGCCGAAACGGCAGCACATCATCGTAGAGCATCCGGTTCACCAGCCGCCGATAGGTGCGATAGCCGCCCTCGATCACCTCTGATCGCCAGCCGATCTGTCCCAGCATCCACGCGAAAGATCCCGACCGCTGCCCGCCGCGCCAGCAATAGACCAGCGGCCGCCAGCCCCCGTCATGATGCGACAGGCTTTCTTCCAGATGCCGCGAAGCATTGCGGAACACCAGCGCCGCCCCAAGCTTGCGCGCCAGAAACGGGCTCTGCTGCTTGTAGATCGTCCCGACCCGCGCGCGTTCCTCGTTGTCGAGCACCGGCAGGTTGATCGCGCCGGGCACATGATCTTCGGCAAACTCCGCCGGGCTGCGCACGTCGATCACGCAGTCATAGCCGTGGTTCAAGAGGTCAATCAGAGAGTCGGATGTCAAAGCCATGTCCCGCTCTACCCTTCTGCCCCGGCAAGGGAAAGCCGGTTCAAACGGCTGATCATAAGCATACTTGCCAGTAAATCGGAATGAGATAAGGATAGGCGCATGGAAATCTATGCGATGCCAGGCCACCTGATCCGGCGGCTCAACCAGATATCGACCGGGCTGTTCCTTGAACGGATGAATTCGCTTGGCCTGACGCTGACCCCGGTACAATTCGCCGTGCTCTCCGCCCTGCGCCTTCATCCCGGAATCGATCAGGCCACCGTCGCGGGCCTTGTCGCTTATGATCGCGCCACCATCGGCAAGGTCATCGACAAGCTGGAAAACCGCGGACTGCTCGCCCGCTCCACCGCCCGCCACGACCGCCGCGCCAAGGAGTTGAACCTGACCGAGGCAGGGCACAAGCTCTATGTTACCGCCCAGCCCCATGTGCTGGCGATGCAGCCCGACATGCTCGAAGGTCTGAACGAAGAGGAACGCACGATTTTCCTGCGGCTTCTCGAAAAGGCCACCCTCGCGGCCAATGAACACAGCCGCGCGCCGCTGAAACTGCGCGAACCCGACCCGCTTCTGCACCGGCGCTGATTTCGCCCGGGGCCTTGAACCGCCCGCCGCGATGGATACATAGTCACGGCGTGAGGACGACCTCCCCCAGCAAGGGAAACCGGATCGGGACGGCCCGAAAGACAATAAGGGCCCCGCCATGCGCAGCACAAAGGACCGTATCCGCCACGCCATCCTCTTCGAAGTCATAGCTCTATTTCTGGTCGTGCCCCTGATCGCATGGATCTATGCCATGCCGCTCGACCATATCGGCGTCGTCGCCATCGTCAGCGCGACCCTCGCGATGCTCTGGAACTATGTCTTCAACCTCGGCTTTGACCACCTGATGCGCCACCTGACCGGCAGCACCGGGAAATCCTTCCGCGTCCGTGTCGCCCATGCGCTGCTGTTCGAAGGCGGCCTGCTGCTGATCCTCGCGCCCTTTATCGCGTGGTATCTCGACATCAGCTTTCTGCACGCGCTGCTGATGGACGCGACCCTTGCCGCTTTCTACGTACTCTACGCCTTCAGCTTCAACTGGCTCTATGACGTGGTGTTCCCAATACCGCGCACACCCGCTCCGGAACACGCCAGCTAGCGCAACTCCCATAAAAAAACCTGCCAAAACCATGGTTTCGGCAGGCACAGTTGCCATCCCGGCGGCATTAACCTGCCGCCCTTATTACGTTCAGGCCCGGCGACGCCCCCGAGCCAGGCCAAACGCCCCCATTCCAAGGAGGATCAGCGGAAGGCTTGCAGGCAGCGGCACAGCGGCAGGCGCCTCGAAATCATAGGTGCCGTCGGCCTCGGTCCCCGAAATGGAAACCCAATCGACATATCCCGTCTCATCCGGGTTATAAGAACCGATACCAAGGGAAAGCCCGACAAGGCTCGCATCGCTGAATTCCGCGTCGAATTCGCTCAGCCATTCACCCAGCGTGTAATTCGGCGGCCCTGCATAAGAAGACCCGACGCCGAACATGCCGGTATTCCAGAACCGACCATTATTCAGATCGACACTTGCAGTGACCCAATCGCCCTGCGTTGGCGTAATATAAGACTTTTCGTCCACGCCTTGCGCATAAGGTTCGTAAATCAGCTGACCATAACCGTCACCGGCGAAACTCGCACTGTAAAAGGCAAGCTTCAGCGAAGGCGCGGCCACAGCGCCGCCGGTATCGAACCAGCTATAGGAAAGGCTGAAATTGCCATTCAGAATATCGGAGACCTTTCCGAAATCCTTGACCACGCCAACCTCGGCCTTGGCGGCATTGGTGCTGTCGGTCGTCAGTTTGACCGCGCCGGTGCCAGCCGGTTGATTATTCTCAAGATTGCCACCCATCCCCGTAAGATCGACAATTTCAAAATCGCCGCCCGGACGGGTATCGGTGCTTCGCCATCCCTGCGAACCGTCTAAGGTGGTAATAATTTCCGCGGACATTGCCGAAGTCGCCGTTGCAACTGCAAGTACGGCACCTCCGACAAAAGTAACTGTAGTTCTTTTCACTGGTATAGCCCCATTTTTAACATTCACCGGGGCACCCTTTCAGTCCGAAAAGAACCGATCAAGCCTAAGTGAAAAATAAATATTTCAATTCGGAGTTGTTTAGAAATCGATTGTTTCCATATTAAATAAAAATTCGCCGCAGCTTAATAATCTAATTTCTGCGGATGCGAAATGACCCTTATATGTAAGCAATTATTCGACCCCTATCGAGCCTATTCAATAATTGAAATAATAACGCGAACATTTCATGATATGCCGCTATTAGCGCATTATCCGCGCGAAAGATCGGCAATCAAATCCCCCTCATCCACCCCGCCGCCGAACATTCGCTTTGCCGCAGCACAACACCGCGATACGCTTCGCAGACATGGCCGCGACAGAGGAGTATCGCACATGAAATCCCGTCACATGTTTTCGCTTGCCTGCCTCGCCCTGCTGGCGAACGCGGCCCTTGCATCGGACAACCCCGACCAGTCCGCGATTGACGCCTGTATCGATCATCTCGCCGCCTCGGGCCTTGCCAGCGGCCCCGGCGGCACCGTGCTGAACTCCAGCTTTTCGCAGGCAGGCACCGAGGTCATGCTCGAAGATGGCGGCGGCACGGTCTGGCGCTGCATCGCCTATGCCGACGGCACCATCGGCGTGCTCGAAAAAGCAACCGAAGAACAGGCCAGTGCCGCCCGTACGGCACCGCAGCTCTCCGACTTTCAGGAGGTCGTGAAATTCGACGCGGGCCGTTCAGGCACCACCCTGACCCGCAGGCTTGAACCCGGCGGCGCCTTCCAGTTCATTCTTGGCGCAGGGGAAGGCCAGCAACTGGAGGTCAGCATAACGCCCCAATCGGGTGAGATGTATTACACCATCCGCAACCCCGACGGCTCGATCCTGCAGGAGGGTACGGATGCCAGCACCGACTACTCAGGCAAACTCCAGCAATCCGGCGATCATGTCGTCGAAGTGGTCAACGAGACGGCCGAAGAACTGACCTACGATATTTCTTTCGAAATCGAGTGACAAAAAGGGCCGGAGGTTCCCCCCGGCCCTTGCCAGAAACCGTCTTAGTGACCGCCCAGAATGCCGGTGCGCACCGAGTAATTCACCGCCAGCCCGTAATCCGGATCGTCGTCGCTATCGACGACGAGATGCCCGGCTTTCTTGAGCAGACGGTGGCAATCATGGCTCAGGTGACGCAGGACGATCTCCTTGCCGACCGCCTCGTATTTCGAGGCCACGGTCTCAATCGCCTGCAGGGCGGATTGATCGACAACCCGGCTGTCGGCGAAATCGACGACCACGACGCCTGGGTCGCCCGCCACGTCGAACATCTCGACAAACCCGTCTGAAGAGCCAAAGAACAGCGGCCCCTGCACCGCGTAAACCCGCGCGCCCTCGGGCGTCAGATGCGTCTTGGCATGGATGCGGCGCGCGTTGTTCCACGCATAGGCCAGCGCCGAAACGATCACCCCCACGACCACGGCCACCGCAAGGTCCTGCCAGACCGTCACGACCGTCACCAGCAGGATCACGAAAGCATCGATGGCCGGCACCTTGCGCAGGATCTTGAACGAGTTCCAGGCGAATGTCCCGATCACCACCATGAACATCACGCCCACCAGCGCGGCCAGCGGGATCAGCTCGATCAGCGGCGCGGCAAAGAGGATAAAGACCAGCAGGAAGAGCGCCGCCGCGATGCCCGCAATCCGCGTGCGCCCGCCCGATTTCACGTTGATCATCGACTGGCCGATCATCGCGCAGCCGCCCATGCCCCCAAAGAAACCGGTGACCGTGTTGGAAATCCCCTGTGCCACGCATTCCTGGCTTGCCCCGCCGCGCTTGCCGGTGATCTCACCCACAAGGTTAAGCGTCAGCAGGCTCTCGATCAGACCGATGGCCGCAAGTATCACCGAATAGGGCAGGATGATCTGGAAGGTCTCCCAGTTCAGCGGCACCATCGGGATGTGAAAGCTGGGCAGCCCCCCTTGGATCGAGGCCATATCGCCAACCCGCGGTACATCGAGCCCAAAGGCGATCACCACAGCGGCAACAATCCCGATCCCGGCCAGCGGCGCAGGGACAACCTTGGTAATACGCGGCGTAACCCAGATGATCGCCATGGTCACCGCAACCAGCCCCAGCATCAACAGCAAGGGCCCGCCCGACAGCCATTCGCCGCCGCCCATGCCATGCCCGGTGTTTTCAACCGATCCCGGCACCTTGAACTGGCTCATCTGCGCAAGGAAAATCACGATGGCCAGCCCGTTCACAAAGCCCAGCATCACCGGATGCGGCACCAGCCGGATGAACTTACCCCATTGCATGATGCCCGCGAATATCTGCAAAAGCCCCATCAGCACCACGGTCGCGAACAGGTATTCCACCCCGTGCTGCGCCACCAGCGCCACCATCACCACGGCCAGCGCGCCGGTCGCGCCGGAAATCATGCCCGGACGCCCGCCGATACAGGCGGTGATCAGACCCACGATAAAGGCTGCATACAAACCCACCAAAGGGTGCACCCCGGCGACAAAGGCAAAGGCCACGGCTTCGGGCACCAGCGCCAGCGCCACGGTCAGCCCCGACAACAGCTCGATCCGGATCCGCGACGGGCTGAGTTTTTCATCCGGCAGCAGTTGCAGATCGGAAATGGAGATACGTTTGGCAAATGACGCCAGAAGTGCCTTGGGCATGAAATGTCCTGAGATTTGACCGGTTTTGCGCAGGCGCATAAGCCATCGCGACCAAGAAAGCCACCTTTGGCGCGCCGATTGTTGGTTCGAATGCCCTATCTGCGGCCTTGGCAACAACTTTCCGCGCGTCAAAGCCTGCCCTGTAGCCACGCGCGGTGCCTGCCAACCATCGGACGCGCCGCTCACCATTCGCTAATCCGACTTGGCAAAGAATCAATGTACCGGAGTGATAAACGGTGTCGGGGTTCGGACCGGGACCAGATGTGATCATCAATTTTATCGATTGCCTCAGGATCAAAGAAATCATGAAAGCTATTCATCGCGTGCCATCAACGCCCGAACAGGGATCAACCGCATTGCCATTCCTGACAGGCCGATAACGCCGGACAGGGACAATACCGCCGGTGAAAACCCCGATCTGCCACCGGTGCTGCACTGCGGCGGTGTACAGGGGGTGTACGGATTGTGCACAGCTTATGCATCGCCGCTGCACGGGTCCGCGGGCCGCGTTTCAGCGGTTGATTTCCCTGCAGCGGACCGCCACGATCCGGCCAAACCAGAGGAATGGGGCAGCTATGACCAAGACCAAAATCGCCGTGATCGGCGGATCGGGAATCTATGACATCGATGGGCTGGAAGGGGCGGAATGGATCACGGTCGAAACGCCTTGGGGCGCGCCGTCGGACCAGATCCTGACCGGCACGCTGAACGGGGTCGAGATGGCCTTTCTGCCCCGCCACGGTCGCGGCCATGTGCATTCGCCCTCCACCGTGCCCTACCGCGCCAATATCGACGCGCTCAAACGGATCGGCGCCACCGACGTGATCTCGGTTTCGGCCTGCGGGTCGTTCCGCGAAAACATGGAGCCGGGCGATTTTGTCATTGTAGATCAATTCATTGACCGCACTTTCGCACGTGAAAAGTCGTTTTTCGGCACCGGCTGCGTGGCCCATGTAAGCGTCGCCCACCCGACCTGCCCGCGTCTCTCTGCGGCCTGCCTTGCAGCGGCCATCGACGCCGGCATCACCGTGCATGACGGCGGCACTTACCTTGCGATGGAAGGGCCGCAGTTTTCCTCCATCGCGGAATCCAAGATGTACCGCGAAAGCTGGGGCGCGGATGTGATCGGCATGACCAATATGCCCGAGGCGAAACTCGCCCGCGAAGCCGAGCTCTGCTATGCCTCTGTCGCCATGATCACCGATTTCGACAGCTGGCACCCCGACCACGGTGCGGTCGAGATTTCCGATATCATAGCGACACTTACCGGCAATGCCGACAAGGGCCGCGCCCTCGTTTCGCGCCTGCCAGCGCTGCTTGGCCCCGACCGCGAACCCTGCCCCGATGGCTGCGACCGCGCGCTTGAATTCGCGATCATGACCGCCCCGGAAAAACGCGACCCCGAGCTTGTCGCCAAGCTCGACGCGGTGGCGGGCCGGGTGCTGTAACCAGACCGGCCTCTCGCGCCCGCATCCCCACCGCGTAACGCAGCCTCTTGCGGTCCGGACGCGCGGCGCGTTAGTCAAATCGCAACGGCCGGTCGCCTATCAGCCCTATCGCAAGGAATTCGAAAATGCCCCTCGATCTCTGGTTCGCCTTCCTGGCCGCCTCTACCGCTTTGCTGCTGCTGCCCGGGCCGACGGTTTTACTGGTGCTGAGCTATGCTCTCTCCAAAGGCCGCAGCGTGGCCATCGCCACCGCGCTTGGCGTCTGCCTTGGCGATTTCATCGCCCTGACCGCATCGTTGCTTGGACTCGGCGCGCTGGTGATGACCTCGGCGACGCTGTTCTCGGTCCTGAAATGGGGCGGGGCCGTCTATCTTATCTGGCTCGGGTTCAAGCTGATCCGCTCCGCGCCCGAGGATGCGCTGCAACTGGACCGTCCCAGCCGGGACATCACGCCGGGTTCGGTGTTTCGCCACGCAGCCACGGTCACCGCACTGAACCCGAAATCCATCGCCTTCTTCATCGCTTTCGTGCCGCAATTCGTGCGGCCCGGAGAAGCGCTGCTGCCGCAGTTCTCGCTGTTGATCGCAACCTTCGTGACCCTCGCCGGGCTCAACGCCATTGCCTATGCGCTGATGGCCGACCGCCTGCGCCGCCTGATCACGCAACCGCGCATCATCGCGAACATCACCCGTTTCGGGGGCGCATCGCTGGTGGCCATGGGATGCCTGACGGCATTCATGCGGCGCCCGGTCTAGGAAAGGCAGAACCTATTTTGCCTTGTTTTCCTTCATGAATTCGCGAATGAAGCGACGGATCTCGCGGGCGGCACTGGTGTCGAGCTCCTTGCAGAGTTCCACGAAGGCATCGCGCTCTTCCTTGCCAAGCCGCAGGATAAGCTGGCTGTTCTTCTTCGATGCCTTGACGTCTTTCTTCGACACTGACTTCTCCCGCCCGGACCAGGTGACAACCGGATGTATATACATTGTATAGAGGTTGTAAATATAGCTGAGTCATAAACAATTTGCAGGGCAATGCAAATGCGATGGCGGCCAATCCCCCGCCCTGCCCGAAACAAGGCAAAGCGCCGCCCCGAAACCACGCCCTGCAGCAGCATTGTGCAAATGCCACCGCCCAAGCTTGCAAGCCGGGCCGGAATGCACCAAACCAAGCGCGACCCGACAAAAATCGAGACCCAGATGCCACCGTCAAAAACCGTTCAGGACTATATTCGCACCATCGAGAATTTCCCTCATGAAGGGATCATGTTCCGGGACGTGACTACGCTTTTCGCCGACCCGCGCGGCTTTCGCATGGCCATCGACCAGATGCTGCACCCCTATGCCGGTCGCCGTATCGACAAGGTCGTCGGGCTTGAGGCGCGCGGTTTCATCCTCGGCGGCGCCATTGCCCACCAGCTCTCGGTCGGCTTCGTGCCGATCCGCAAAAAGGGCAAGCTGCCGGGCAAGACGATCAGCCAGGATTACACGCTGGAATACGGTCAGGCGACGGTCGAGATCCACGATGACGCCATCGAGGCCGGCGAAACGATCCTCGTCGTCGACGACCTGCTCGCCACCGGTGGCACCGCCGCCGCTGGCATCAAACTGATCGAGAAGCTGGGCGGCAAGATCATGTCCTGCGCCTTTATCATCGACCTTCCCGACCTTGGCGGTAGAAAGCTGCTCGAAGACATGGGCATGGACGTACACGTACTCTGCGCATTCGACGGCGACTGATCGCGGCGCAAAATTCCGCACGGAATTTTCCCAAGAAAATTGAATTTTCTTGGCGCCACCGCAGCCCTTACGCCCGCAGCACGGCCCCCGGGTTCATGATGCCCTGCGGGTCAAGCGCCGCCTTGATCGCGCGCATCGCCGCCAGTTTCACCGGATCGCCATAGCGCTCAAGATCATCGACCTTGGCGCGCCCGATCCCGTGCTCGGCGCTGATCGACCCGTTCATCTCGTGCACCAGCCCGTGGACGATATCCTTGGCCTGCACCGCAATACTCTCGTACTCGACGCGGTCACGCCCACTCGCCGGGAAGATATTGTAATGCAGGTTGCCGTCCCCGAGATGCCCGAAACAATTCAGCCGGAAATCGCCAAGCGCGGCCAGCTTCTCCGGCGCCTTGGCAATGAACGCCGCAACCGATCCAAGCGGCAGGGCAATGTCATTGCTGACGATCGAGCCGACCTTGCGATTGGCCTCCGGGATATGCTCGCGCATCATCCAGAAATCCACGGCCTGCGCTTCGGATTGCGCGATCAGCCCGTCATAGGCCAGATCGCGCTCCATCGCCTCGCCAAAAAGATCGCTCAGCGCCTCGACCGGATCGCTCCCCTTTGAAAGCCCAAGCTCGACCAACACGCACCACTCCGGTGCTTCGGACCAGGGCTGGCGCAGCTGCGGCAGATGTTCGGAGAGGAATTCGAACCCGTTGCGATGCATCAGCTCAAAGGCGCTCACCCCGTCGCCCACCTGCTCCTGCGCGAGTGCCAGCAGCTCCAGCGCCGCCTCGGGCGACTGCACCATCATCAGCGCCGTCCCCTTGGCCGCGGGCTGTGGTGACAGTTTCAGCGCGGCCGCCGTGATCACCCCAAGCGTCCCCTCGGCCCCGATCAGCAAATCGCGGAGGTCATAGCCGGTGTTGTCCTTGCGCAGCCGCGTCAGCCCGTGCCAGATCCGCCCGTCCGGCATCACCGCCTCCAGCCCAAGGCAAAGCGCCCGCGTATTGCCATAGCGCAGCACGTTGACCCCACCCGCATTGGTCGAAAGATTGCCCCCGATCCGGCAGGACCCCTCCGCCGCCAGCGACAGCGGAAAAAGCCGCCCCGCCTCGCGCGCCGCCGCCTGAACATCCGACAGGATCGCGCCCGCCTCGGCCACCAATACGTTTTCGGAAACATGTACCTCGCGGATCGCGTTCATCCGCTCCAGCGACAGCACCAGCGGCGCCGCCCCCTCGCCCAGCACCTGCCCCGCGACAAGGCCCGTGCCGCCGCCATAAGGCACCACCGGCACCCGCGCCTCAGAGGCCGCCCCAACCAGCGCCGATACTTCTTCGACGGTACGTGGCAAGGCCAGAACGCCCGCCTTGCCATGATAGCGGTCACGCGGTTCTTCGAGGTAACGGGGTTCGACGGGGCGAAAGACATCCGGGGATACCCGGCCCGAAAGCCGCTCCACGAATTGCGCATCTGCTGAGTTCAATTCCATGCCTCTCATTGCCCAAAGCCCCGAGAGGATGCAAGAGCATCAATCGCCCCTATTCGACGAGATAGGCAGGCTCCAGCACGATCACCGTCGGCCGCCCCGGCAGGCTCCGCAGGCCCACCTCGAGGAAATTCACGCCCGCCCGTTCCACGGCGAATTCATCCGAGATATCAACAAGAAAACGCTCCAGCGCCATGCCGCTGAACCAGTGCATCGGGATCACGACCGAAGACTTCAGCCGCTTCAGTACCGTGACCATATCCGCCAGCGGCAGGGTCATGCCCCCGTCCACCGGTGCCATCACCACGTCCAGCCGCCCAAGCGCCGCGAATTGCTCGTCATTCGGCACATGATGCAGATGCCCGAGATGCCCGATGCAAAGCCCCGCTACCTCGAAGACAAAGATCGAATTGCCCTGCGGTTCCTCGCCGCCCCATTGCGACCGGATATCCGTCGACACATTGCGCACCAGCATCTCACCAAGGTCGAGATGATGCGAAATGCCCTCGCCGAAATCCCCCCAGCCCGGCAGCACATGCGGTATCCTCGGATCCGGCTCTGCCGTCCAATGGGTGCCATGGGCATGGTTCATCGTCACCACGTCCGGCACCATCTCCACCATCCCTATAAACCCGGTAAAATCCGTCACCGCGTTCAGCCCACCCGGCGTCTGGATCAGGAAACTGGCATGGGACACATAACTGATCCGCACCTCGTCCTCAGATAACGGTTCCTGCCAGGAGGCCTTGTGAACAAATTGCATCCCCGGCGCCGCATCGGCAATCGCAATGCAATGACTGGGCCGACGCGCTTCCTGCGCCGAAACCGACGTCAGCGACAGCAACAGAAGCCCGATGGAAAAGATCAGAAAACGCATGGGCCCCACCCTAGCGGTGCCACGCGATTCGACCTTCAAACTTTTTTGTGAGCATTTCCTCTTGCGGGAAATACTCCAGGGGTGAATTGGCCAAGGGCCAAGAGGGGACAGCGTCCCCTGCCCGCTCAGCCGGCCTCGGTGCGGCCCCGCCTGTCACTGCGCAGCGCGGCATAAAGCACATGGGTCCGCCATCGCCCGCCGATCTGCAGATAGGACTGCGCGACGCCTTCGTACTTGAAACCGGAGTTTTCCAGCAGCCCCCGTGATGCCGCATTTTCAGGCAGACAGGCGGCCTCGATGCGCGACAGGTCAAGTCGGGTGAAAGCGTAATGTACCACCGCGCCGATCGCCTCGCGCATGTATCCCTGCCGCGCAAAGCTCTGCCCTGTCCAATAACCCAGCGTCCCTGCCTGCGCCGGTCCGCGCCGGATATTGTCCAGCGTGATCGCCCCGACAAGAACCCCGCTGTCGCGCCGGAACAGGAACAGCGGAATCGCCGACCCGCCCGACACCGACCGCTGCGCCCAGTAGACGCGGTTGGTAAAGGCCTTGCGGCTCAGATGGTCGGGCGCCCAGCTCGGCTCCCACGGCGTCAGGAAATCCGCGCTTTCGCGGCGAAGCGCCGACCACGGGCGAAAATCCGAATGCACCGGCGGGCGCAGGGTCAACCGCTCTGTCTCGATCTTCAGTTTACGTTTTGAGAGCAGCATCAAGCGGTTATCCCAGCGGCATCAGGCGGCGCGCCGCTCCTGAAGCTGCGCGAGCGACGGCGCGTCCGCGATCGGGCCGTAAAGCGCCAGCGCCGCCGGCGCGCGGCCCGCGATCATCTCGGCAAAGGCCCGCACATCACCCGTCGTGACGGAATCGATCCGCTGGATGGTGTCTTCAAGCGAAGGCACCTTGTCCCAGATCTGTACCAGCCGGGCCAGACGCTCGGCGCGGTTCGACGGGCTTTCCAGCCCCATCAGCATCCCGGCCTTCATCTGCGCCCTCGCGCGCGCCACTTCCTCGGCGCTGATGTCGCTGGCGGCGCGTTTCATCTCGTCGATGGTGATACCGGCCAGCTCACCGACCTGGGCGGCACTCGTCCCGGCATAGATCGTCACCGTGCCGGTATCCGCATAGGCACCGGTCTGCGCGAAAATCGTATAGCACAGCCCTCGCCGCTCGCGGACTTCCTGGAACAGGCGCGAGGACATGCCGCCCCCCAGCGCGCTGGAATATATCTGCGAGATATAAATCGCATCGTCCCGGTAGCCCGGGCTTTCCAGCGCCAGTGCGAAATGCGCCTGCTCAAGCGTCTTTTCCCGGCGCACTTCGCCACCGGTGAATGTCGCCTGCGACACCGGCAGGATCGGGCTTGGTTCGAGATGGCCAAAGAGTTCCTCGGCCGCCTTGACCAGCGCATCGTGATCGACCGCTCCTGCCGCCGACAGGATCATCTGGCCGGGGCCGTAGTGCTCGCCCACGAAACGGGACAGGTCATCGCGGGAAAAAGAGCTCACGCGCTCTGAAGGGCCAAGGATGGTGCGGCCCAGCGGCTGATCGCGATAGCTTTCTTCCTGCAGCCAGTCGAAAATCACGTCATCCGGCGTATCCGCCGCCTGCCCGATCTCCTGCAGGATCACGCCGCGTTCGACTTCGATCTCATTCGGGTCGAATACCGGGTTCAGCAGGATGTCGGAGATCACGTCCAGCGCCAGCGGCACGTCATTCTTGAGCACCCGTGCGTAATAGGCGGTCACCTCGCGCGAAGTATAGGCGTTGATATAGCCACCCACATCCTCGATCGCCTCGGCGATCTGTAGCGAGCTGCGCTTTTTTGTGCCCTTGAACGCCATGTGTTCAAGAAAATGCGCAATCCCGTTCTGTTCGATCCGTTCGTGCCGCCCGCCGGCATTCACCCAGATTCCGATGGCAGCGGATTGCAGGCCCGGCATATGCTCGGAGACGATCCGAAAGCCATTGGCCAGTTGGTCTTGTTGAACAGTCACGCGCGGATGTTCCCCTTGATATGGTCCTTGAGCGCCGCGAGATCATTGGCGATCCGGGTCACCCGTTCCGACCTCTCATACAGATCAGCCATCGCGGGGGGAAGAGGCGGATGCACGCCGGTTGCCTCCTCGACCGCCGCCGGGAACTTGGCCGGATGGGCGGTAGCCAGCGTGATCATCGGCACATCGGCCTCGCGCTGCTCTTCGGCCACTTTCACGCCAACGGCGGTATGCGGGCAGATCAGCTCGGCGCTTTTCTTCAGCGTCTCGGCGATGGTGGCGCTGGTTTCTTCCTCGCTCGCGCGGCCCGAGGCAAAGATCTCGCTCAAGGCTTCCATCGCGCCCTGGCTTACGTCGAACCCGCCCTGTTTCAGCTCGTCCATAAGCTGCGCCACGGCCTTGCCGTCACGCCCATAGGCATCGAACAGCGCGCGTTCGAAATTGGAGGACACCTGGATATCCATCGAGGGGCTGATCGACGGATGGGTCGGCCCCTTGTGATAGCCCTGCCCCGACAGGCAGCGGTGCAGGATGTCGTTCTGGTTGGTCGCGACGACCAGCTTGTCGATGGGCAGCCCCATCTGCTTGGCGATGTAGCCGGCAAAGATATCGCCGAAATTGCCGGTCGGCACGGTAAAGCTCACCTTACGCTCGGGCGCTCCCAGGCTGACGGCGGAGGAAAAGTAATAGACCACCTGCGCCAGCACCCGCGCCCAGTTGATCGAGTTCACGGCGGCGAGCTTTACCCCGTCACGGAAATCGTCATCAGCGAACATGTCCTTGAGCGCGGCCTGACAGTCGTCGAAATCGCCGTCCACCGCCAGCGCGTGCACGTTATCTTCCGAAGGCGTGGTCATCTGGCGACGCTGCACTTCGGACACGCGGCCATGCGGGTAGAGGATGAAGACATCGACGTTATCAAGCCCCCGGAACGCCTCGATCGCGGCAGAGCCAGTGTCGCCCGAGGTCGCACCGACGATGGTTACCCGGTCGCCCCGCCGCGCCAGCGCGGCCTGAAACAGCTGACCGATCAGCTGCATCGCGAAATCCTTGAATGCCAGCGTCGGCCCGTGGAACAGTTCGAGCAGGAAATGGTTCTGGTCAAGCTGCACCAGCGGCGCACGCGCCACGTGACCGAATCCGGCATAGGCGCGGTCGATGATCGCGCGGAATTCGTCATCGGTGAACGTGTCGCCGATAAAGGGGCGCATCACACGAAAAGCGATTTCATCATAGCCAAGCCCGTTCAGCGCGGCGATGTCGTCGCGGCTCATCTGCGGAATGGTCTCGGGCACGTAAAGCCCGCCGTCCCGGGCAAGCCCGGTCAGCATGGTGTCTTCAAAGCTCAGCGCGGGCGCGGTGCCGCGGGTCGAGATATACTGCATGTCTCTCATTCGGTTTTTCGGGCGCGCGGGCGCCTTATGAAGAAGACGGTCATCGCCACCCAGATCAGGGCCAGCGAAAACCAGGTGATAGCGTATTGCAAGTGGTCATTCGGGATATTGGCCGTCCCGATGGGCATCGGATCAAGCCCCGGATCAGTCTGCGTGCGGGCCACCAGCAGCACCGGCTCTGTGTCCAGCGCGCGCGCCATCGCGGGCACGTCGCGGGCAAACCAGATGTTGTCTTCGGTCTCTGGATCGGGCGTGAAACGGTCGCGTTCCTGCGGCCAGTGCAGGTTGCCGGTGATCTCGAACGGGCCAAGCGCGCGCGGCGCGTCCTTGGCCGTCTGCCGCGCAAAACCGCGGTCGATCATGATCCGTCGGCCAGTGTCGGTGACGAAGGGCGCGATCACCCGGTATCCGGCACCGATATTCTTTTGCGACACCAGCACATGCAGCTCACCCGGGAGGATCGTGCCAGCGGCGGTGACGGCAAGATAGGTATCGGTTTCCGGATCGGGGTCGGCGGGCAAGGCCACCGGTTCATCGTCGATGCGTGCGTCGATCTCGGCAAGGATGCCCTGTTTCCATTCCAGCCGCTGAAGCTGCCAGACACCCAGCCAGACAAGGATGGCCGTGCCGACAAGGCCGAAAGTTAACAGGAACAGCAGACGCGGCATCGGGACATAACCACCTGGACAAGCAAAAGGCGCGCAAACCATGTTGCGCGCCTTGGGTGATACGGGCTGTGCGCGGGATTTTGAACCCGCAATCGACAGCTTACATGCCGGAGGTGCCCCAGATGTAGACTGCGAAGAACAGGAAGAGCCAGACAACGTCGACAAAGTGCCAGTACCATGCGGCGGCTTCGAAACCGACGTGCTGCTCGGGCGTGAAATCACCCTTCATCGCGCGCAGAAGGCAGACGAAGAGGAAGATCGTACCGATGATCACGTGGAAGCCGTGAAAGCCGGTTGCCATGAAGAAGTTCGAATAGAACTGGTCGCCGCCGAACTGCCAGCCTTCGTGGGCGAGAAGCTCGTAATATTCATAGGCCTGCAGCGCGGTGAAGAGCACGCCGAACACGATGCCGATGGCCAGACCGTTGACCAGCGCCTTGCGGTCGTTGTTGTGAACCAGCGCGTGGTGCGCCCAGGTCACGGCACAGCCGGACAGAAGCAGCAGCAGCGTGTTGATCAGCGGCAGGTGGAACGGGTCAACCGCGTGGATTTCTGGCGGCACGTACTGCGTGCCAACATATTCCGACATCGGGTAGATGGCGTGCTTGAAGAAGGACCAGAACCATGCCGCAAAGAACATGACCTCGGACATGATGAACAGGATAAAGCCATAGCGCAGGCCGATCCGGACAACCGGGGTGTGATCGCCAACGTGGCTTTCCTTTACGACCTCGGACCACCAGCCGAACATTGTGTAGAGAACGGCAACCAGCCCGCCCCAGAACAGGAAGGGGGTACCGCCATGCATCCAGAGCACCGAACCGAACAGCATGGCAAAGGCGCCGACTGAGCCGAGGAACGGGTAAACCGAAGGGCTAAGGATATGAAAGTCGTGGTTTTTTACATGCGCCATTAGAGTTGTCCCTCACCTTGCGGCATTAATTCAGGTTAGTTTCTTGGGCCTGGTCAAGGGCGGCATAGCCCTCGGGCAGGTCGGTTTCGTAGAATGTATAGCTCAGCGTGATCGAATTGACATGCTTGGCATCGATATCATCGACCATTTCGGGGTCGACGTAGAAGGTCACCGGCATCTGCACGGTTTCGCCCGGCTGAAGCACCTGCTCGGTAAAGCAGAAACATTCGATCTTGGTAAAATAGCCGCCAGCCTCGTACGGGAAGACGTTATAGACGGCAGAGCCCGCGATGGGCCGGTCGGTCGGGTTGTGGGCCTCGTAAAAGGCCAGCCCGGTCTCGCCGATCTTGATTTCCATGGTGCGTTCGACCGGCTTGAAGGTCCAGTCCATGTCCGGGTCGATCGAAGCGTCAAAGCGGATCTTGATGGTCTGGTCCAGAACGTGATCTGCCCCTGCCTGCGTCACGTTGGGCACGCCGCCAAAGCCGGTGACCTTGCAGAACCAGCTGTAAAACGGGACCGACGCCCAAGCGAGACCGCCCATCAGGACGACTGTGCCAACCGTAGTTGCAACCGTTTTGCCGGGACCGGAAAGAGCCATCAGTTCATCTCCTCGACCTTGGGAACCTGGAAATCGCCACTGGTCACCTTGACCACGGTCAGACCAAAGACGATGCCGATAAAGGCGACAAGCAGCAGCGCGACCCCAAGGTTGCGGCCCATGCGGCGCTTGTGAATTTCATGCGTGACGCGAATGCTCATGCCCAGCCTCCCAGGCCCCAGGGACGCAGCAGCGCCTCGGCCAGAATCGCACCGAAATGCAGGAAGAGATACAGGAGCGACAGGCGGAAGAACTTGCGCTCCACCGCGAAATTGTCGGCCTCGCTGTCGTTTTCGTCGCGGCGCCAGATGCGCAGGGCACCCAGCAGGAACAGCGCGTTAAGCACGACGGCCACGACAAGGTAGATCGGCCCGCCAATGCTGGTGAACCCGGCGCCAATGGCCAGCACCGCCAGCAGCACGGTATAGACAAGGATGTGAACACGGGTCGCGCGGCGACCGTGGGTCACGGTCAGCATCGGCACGCCAGCATCGTCATAATCCGAGCGCATGAACAGGGCCAGCGCCCAGAAATGCGGCGGCGTCCACATGAAGATGAGCGCCACCATCAGCCAGGGCTCGACCGCCATGGAACCGGTAACAGCAACCCAGCCCACCAGCGGCGGGAAGGCACCGGCAAGACCGCCGATCACTATGTTCTGCGGCGTCGCCCGCTTGAGCCACATGGAATAGACGACCACGTAGAAAAAGATCGTAAAGGCCAGCAATGCGCCTGCCAGGATATTCGTCGCCAGCGCCAGCATCACCACCGAAAAGCCCGACAGGGTCAGGCCCAGCGCCAGCGCCTCACCGCGTTCGACACGGCCACCGGGAATCGGGCGCTTGCGGGTCCGGCGCATGATCGCGTCGATATCAGCGTCCCACCACATGTTCAGCGCGCCTGCGGCCCCGCCGCCGACGGCGATGAACAGCACGGCACAGAAACCGATCATCGGATGCACCGGCATCGGCGCGGCCAGAAGACCGACCAGCGCTGTAAAGACGACAAGCGTCATGACACGGGGCTTGAGCAGGGCGAAATAGTCGCCGAATTGGGCCTCGCCCAGATCTGCCTGTGTATTGATGCTTGCGTCAGTCATGCCTGGCCTTGAAACGGGGGCGCACCCCCTGCTGAGTCACTGTTGTTTCGTAAGTTCAGGGCAGGAGACCCGCCCTGCCCTGACATTTGGTACAAGATGACGAGGCGATCTGCCCCGCCCCGCAATCAGTCGGCCAGCGCCACGTCGTAACCGGCGGGCTTGCCTGCGTACATTTCAATCGCGCCTTCGAGCCATGCGTCATATTCTTCTTGGCTCACCACCTTGACGGTGATCGGCATATAGGCGTGGTCCTTGCCGCAAAGCTCGGAGCACTGGCCGAAATAGACGCCTTCGCGATCCGCTTCGAACCACAGTTCGGCAAGGCGGCCCGGAACGCCGTCCTGCTTTACGCCAAAGGCCGGAATGGTCCAGGAATGGATCACGTCGGATGCGGTGACCTGAACAACGATGGTCTTGCCGACGGGAACGACAACGGCGGTATCGGTGGCCAGCAGGTATTCGTCCTGGCTATAGCCCGCCTCTTCGAGGCCGTCGCGCTGCAGCATGAAGCTGTCGAAGCCGAATTCGTTATCGACATATTCATAGCTCCAGTACCACTGGTTGCCGGTCGCCTTGATGGTGATGTCGCCCTCGGGGATTTCCTGCTGTTCGAACAGCACCGGAAGGGAGAACGCGCCAATCAGCACGAGGATAAAGACCGGAATGATCGTCCATGCGATTTCCAGCGGCGTGTTGTGGGTAAAGGACGCCGGGTTCGGGTTGGCGCGACGGTTGAAGCGCACAATCGCAAAGATCAGCAGCGCGGTCACGAACACCACGATCAGCGTGATGATGACGAGCAGCAGGTGATCGAGCCCCTGCTGGTCGCGCGCCAGATCAGTCACCGGGGTCTGGAAGTTCACGCCGCCTTGCTTCGGCACCCCGACGATCTCAAGCCCGTCCTGTGCAAGAGCCGGCAGGGCGGAAAGGACCGTCATCAGCCCCGAGAGTGTGAATACATTTTTCATGTCAGTTCCTGATCGTTTGATCGCGTTCTTATTGCTGGCAGCCGGGCGCGAACTGGTCCCGCGCATCCGCCCGTTGTATTTGCTGCATGTTAAAACCATATTCTGTCAGACAGATAAAGAGACCTGCTTGCGTCAAACGGACGCTTTTTTACAAACGACCCCCTCCTGAAAGGCAAAACCCTATGTCAGATGCCCCATTTCGCCCTTTTGAAAGCGCATTTCCGCGGGATGCCGCGCTAAAGCAGCTCCAAGAGGCGACGGATGGCGCGGATGACGGAGAGCTGTTTGTCGAGCGTCGCCGCTCGGAATCGCTGGCTTTCGACGACGGACGGCTGGTGAATGCCAGCTATGACGCCGCCGAGGGATTCGGTCTGCGCGCGGTTCGGGGCGAAGTTGCGGGCTATGCCCATTCCACCGAGCTTTCGATGTCGGCGCTGCGCCGGGCCTCGGAAACCGCGCGGCTCGCGGTTGGCGATGGCGGCGGCACGCTTGCCGATGCGCCCCTGCCGACGAATCGCCGTCTTTATACGGATGACGACCCGATCTCTGGCGTTTCCTTCCCGGTAAAGGTCGACACACTGCGCGAGATCGATGCCTTTGCCCGCGATCTGGATCCGCGCGTGGTGCAGGTGTCGGCCATGCTCGGCGCGTCCCTGCAGGAGGTTGAAATCCTGCGCCCCGATGGCGTGCAGGTGCGCGATGTGCGCCCGATGACCCGGCTTAACGTTTCGGTCATCGTCGAATCGAACGGCCGCCGGGAAACCGGATCGGCAGGCGGCGGAGGGCGTATCGGGCTGGACGGGCTGATCGACCCGCAGGACTGGCAGGCCAAGGCTCGCGAGGCACTGCGTATCGCGCTGGTCAATCTCGAAGCGGTCCCTGCCCCGGCGGGCGTGATGGAAGTAGTGCTTGGCCCCGGCTGGCCCGGCATCCTGCTGCACGAGGCGATCGGCCACGGGCTGGAAGGCGATTTCAACCGCAAGGGCACCAGCGCCTTTGCCGGGCTGATGGGCCAGCAGGTCGCGGCCAAGGGCGTGACCGTGCTTGACGACGGGACGATTCCCGACCGGCGTGGCTCGATCACTGTCGATGACGAAGGTACGCCCTCGCGTAAAAATGTGCTGATCGAGGACGGCATCCTTGTCGGTTTCATGCAGGACCGGCAGAACGCCCGGCTCATGGGCGTCGAGCCAACCGGCAACGGGCGGCGCGAGAGCTATGCGCATAAACCCATGCCGCGCATGACGAATACCTACATGATGGGCGGCGATGCCGACCCTGCCGATCTTGTCGCCGAGATGAAAGATGGCATCTACGCGGTCGGGTTTGGCGGCGGTCAGGTCGATATCACCAACGGCAAGTTCGTATTCTCCTGTACCGAGGCCTACCGCGTGATCGACGGCAAGGTTGGCGCACCGGTCAAGGGCGCCACGCTGATCGGCGACGGTGCGACCTCGCTGAAACACATACGCGCGCTTGGCAACGACATGGCGCTTGATCCCGGCATGGGCAATTGCGGCAAAGATGGGCAATGGGTGCCGGTGGGCGTTGGCCAGCCGACCGTGCTCATGGACGGGCTGACCGTTGGCGGATCTGCGGCCGGCTGACCGGGGCCTGACAGGGCGAGTCGTCGATAGGTTTTGCGCTGGCATTTCTTGCTTAACAAAGGCCTTACAAATTGGCCCTGTCGGTCGGAATAATTTTCGGAAGAAGAGCGAAAAATCGGTGTCACTTTACGTGCTGTTAACCAATTCGGCGCTAGCTTGATGAGGCAATCAGGCGGAGTTACGGATGACCGAGGAAAGTTTTTCTTCCACTCACCCCCCACTCCCACCCACCACGGAAGAAGATCGGTACTCGTGGCTTCGTCTGTTGCGCTCACGCAGGGTCGGTGTGACGACTTTCTACCGACTTTTGTCAGAGCATGGCACGGCGCAGAATGCCCTTGCCGCGTTGCCCGAAGTGGCGCGCGCTGCCGGTGTGGACGGATATGAAATATGCCCAGCCGGCGTAATAGATGGTGAACTCAGGGCGGCAAGGGCTGTCAAAGCGCAGCTTTTGTGCCTTGGGTCACCTGATTACCCTCCCGAACTCGCCACCATAGAAGATGCCCCGCCCCTGCTATGGGCCATCGGGGACATATCGCTGTTGCATCAACCTGCCATCGGCATGGTTGGCGCGCGCAATGCGTCCTCGCTTGGGACCCGCATGGCCCGTGCCCTTGCCCGCGATCTGGGGGAGCAGGGCTTTGTCGTCGCCTCGGGCCTGGCGCGCGGCATTGACGCGGCCGCGCATCTGGCGGCGCTGCCCACGGGCACGATTGCCGTCATGGCGGGCGGGGTCGATGCGATCTACCCGCCGGAAAACGCCGCGCTGGCCCATGACATCGCCGCCAAGGGTCTGCGTATCTCGGAACAGCCGATGGGGCAGACGCCCATGTCGCGCCATTTCCCGCCACGGAACCGCATCATCTCGGGCCTGTCCCGCGCCGTCGTCGTGATCGAGGCGGCGATGAAATCCGGCAGCCTGATCACCGCGCGTGATGCGCTGGATCAGGGCCGCGATGTACTGGCGGTGCCGGGTCACCCCTTTGATGCGCGCGCCGCGGGCTGCAATATGCTGATCCGCGACGGGGCCACGCTGGTGCGCAATGCCGAGGACGTGCTGAATGCGCTGTCTCCGCGCCGCGCCCCGATCCAGGCCGATCTGCTCGACGACATTCCTCCGCCCCCGCCGGAACGCCGCAGTCTGCGCGAAACCGCCGCGCTGCACAGCCAGATCCTCGACCGGCTCGGCCCCGCGCCGCTGGCCGAGGACCAGCTTATCCGCGATCTCGCCCTCGGGCCGAATATCGTGGCCCCGGCGCTGGTCGATCTGGAGATAGACGGCAAGATCGAACGTCACTCTGGCGGTCTGCTCGCCCGGGCACGCTGAATTCGCTCGTTCGACCTCATCGTAGCTTCGTACAAGTGCCTGCGACACGTGCATCCGGCAAGCCCCAGCAACGTCAGATTGACGCGCCGTTTGCAGACGCATTGACATTACACCCTTGCACCCCACATGTTGCGCCGTCATAGAGCAGCCCCGCATCCGCATATGAGGTAAAGCGTTAAATGCCTGTAGTCGTTGTAGAATCTCCGGCCAAAGCGAAGACAATCAATAAATACCTTGGCCCCGGATACACGGTTCTGGCCTCTTACGGGCATGTGCGGGACCTGCCGCCAAAGGACGGATCGGTCGATCCCGAGCACGATTTCGAGATGAAATGGGAAGTCGCCTCGGACAGCAAGAAACACATGAAAGCCATTGCCGACGCATTGGCCGAAGACGGCGAGTTGATCCTCGCGACCGACCCCGACCGCGAGGGCGAGGCGATCAGCTGGCACCTGCAGGAGGCGTTGACCAAGCGCCGGTCGATCAAGAAGGACACGCCGGTCAGCCGCGTGACTTTCAACGCGATCACCAAGGACGCGGTTGCTCAGGCAATGGCCAACCCGCGCCAGGTCGACATGCCGCTGGTCGAGGCCTATCTCGCCCGCCGCGCGCTCGACTACCTTGTGGGTTTCAACCTTTCGCCCGTGCTCTGGCGCAAACTGCCCGGCGCGAAATCGGCGGGACGTGTGCAATCGGTCTGCCTGCGCCTGATCGTCGAACGCGAGATGGAGATCGAGGCGTTCAATGCCCGCGAATACTGGTCGGTCAAGGCCATGCTCGCCACGCCGCGCGGTCAGGAATACGAAGCCCGGCTAACGGTGCTCGCCGGTAAAAAGCTCGAACGTTACGATATCGAGAATGAAACGCAGGCCGAACTGGCGGTTCAGGCGATCAACAGTCGCGACCTCACCGTGCAATCGGTCGAGGCGAAACCTGCCACGCGCAACCCTTCCGCGCCGTTCATGACCTCGACCCTGCAGCAGGAAGCCAGCCGCAAGTTCGGCATGGGCGCGCGCCAGACCATGAGCACGGCGCAGCGTCTGTATGAGGCCGGACACATTACTTATATGCGGACGGACGGCATCGACATGGCGCCCGAAGCGGTCAGCGCCGCGCGCGATGCGATCCAGAGCCGCTATGGCAAGGAATACGTGCCCGGCAGTCCGCGCATATACAAGAACAAGGCAAAGAACGCACAGGAAGCCCACGAATGTATCCGCCCGACCGACATGGCGGCGGATGCGGAATCGCTCAACCTGCGCGAACCGGACCAGCGCAAGCTGTACGACCTGATCTGGAAACGGACACTGGCCTGCCAGATGGAATCGGCGCGGCTTGAACGCACCACGGTCGATATCGGCAGCAAGGATGAACAGGTCCAGCTGCGCGCCACAGGTCAGGTTCTGCTGTTTGACGGTTTCCTCAAGGTCTACGAGGAAGGCCGCGACGATTCGGTTGTCGATGACGATGACAAGCGCCTGCCGCAGATCAGCCAGGACGAAAAGGCCGACAAGCGCTCGGTCACGCCCGAGCAGCATTTCACCCAGCCCCCGCCCCGCTATACCGAGGCGACGCTGGTCAAGAAGATGGAGGAGCTCGGCATCGGGCGTCCGTCGACCTATGCCAGCATCGTCACCACGATTCAGGACCGCGAATATGTTCGTAAGGACAAGAACCGCCTGATCCCAGAGGACAAGGGGCGGCTGGTGATCGCCTTCCTGCAGAACTATTTCCGCCGCTACGTCGGGTATGATTTCACCGCCGGGCTCGAGGACGAGCTTGACCATGTGAGTGCCGGTGACGCCGATTACAAAGCGGTGCTGGCCCGGTTCTGGCGCGATTTCTCGGCGGCTATTGCCGAAACCAGCGAATTGCGCATCACGGATGTGCTGGAAAAAATCAACGAGGTGCTCGAGCCGCACCTGTTCCCGCCCACCGAGGATGGCAGCGATCCGCGGCTTTGCCCGAATTGCGGTGCAGGTCGGCTGTCGATGCGTACCGCCCGGTCGGGCGGCGCGTTTATCGGTTGTTCCAACTACCCCGAATGCCGCTATACCCGCGCCTTTGGCCCTCCGGGTGCCGAGGATGACGGGGCGATTCCGCCCGATGGCAAGCTGCTGGGCACCGATCAGGGCGACGAGATCCGCGTTTTCAAGGGACGCTTCGGCCCCTATGTGCAGCGTGGCCCGGTCACCGAGGAAAACAAGAAACCGCCGCGCCAGTCCGTGCCCAAGGAATGGCCCGCCGAAGAGCTTGACCTTGAACGCGCCGTGAAACTGCTGAGCCTGCCGCGCGAGATCGGCCCCCATCCCGAGGACGGGATCATGGTCTGGTCGAACATCGGACGCTACGGGCCCTATCTAAAACACGCGCCCAGCACATCTGACCGGGGTGGCACCAATGCCAACCTCGAGAGTCTCGAGGAAGTGTTCACCGTGGGCATGAACCGCGCCGTGCAGCTTTTGGCCGAAAAGGTCGCAAGCCGGGGCGGACGCGGGGCCGCCGCCAAGACCCTGCGCGAGATCGGCGAACACCCGGATGCGGGCGGCCAGATCAGCATCATGGAAGGCAAGTATGGGCCTTACGTGAAATGGGAAAAGATCAACGCCACCCTGCCCAAAGAAGTGGAACCGGATTCGGTCACGATGGACATGGCTATCGAACTGATCGCGGAGAAAGCGGCAAAGTCGGGCAAGAAAGCCCCGGCCAAGAAAAAAGCCGCCGCCAAGAAAGCCCCTGCCAAAAAGACGGCGGCGAAAAAGACCACCGCGAAAAAGAAAGCGCCTGCGAAGAAAGCCGAAGGCGACGACTGACGCTTCATTGTGCGCGGCCTTGTGGGGCCGTGCCTTTGCGCGCCGTCTTAACCGGCGCGCGCCCGGCTGCACGCCAATCGCGTTGACTCTCTTCTTCCCCAGGGTCACATAAAGACAGACGCAGAAACTCGGGGATTTCCATGAAAAAGATATACGATTCCGCCGCCGAAGCGCTGGATGGCATATTGTTCGACGGCATGCTGATCGCGGCCGGCGGCTTTGGCCTTTGCGGCATTCCGGAGCTGCTGATCGATGCGATCAAGGAGGCGGGCACCAAGGATCTGACCGTTGCCTCGAACAACGCGGGCGTTGACGATTTCGGCCTTGGCGTGCTGCTTCAGACCAAGCAGGTCAAGAAGATGATGTCGTCCTACGTGGGCGAAAACGCCGAATTCATGCGCCAATACCTGAGCGGCGAGCTGGAGCTGGAATTCAACCCGCAGGGCACTCTGGCCGAGCGCATGCGCGCCGGTGGCAGCGGCATCCCCGGGTTCTACACTAAGACCGGCGTCGGCACGCAGATTGCCGAGGGCAAAGAGGTCAAGCAGTTCCACGGCGAGGATTACATCCTTGAGGAAGGTATCTTTGCCGATCTCTCGATCGTGAAAGCCTGGAAGGCCGATGACACCGGCAACCTGATCTTCCGCAAGACCGCGCGCAACTTTAACCCGCCCGCCGCCATGTGCGGCAAGATCTGCGTGGCCGAGGTTGAAGAGATTGTGCCGCGCGGCTCGCTCGACCCGGATCACATCCATTTGCCGGGCATCTACGTGCACCGCCTGATCCAGGGCGAGCACGAGAAGCGGATCGAAAAAGTGACAACCCGCGCGAAGGAGAACGCATAATGCCCTGGGATCGCAATCAGATGGCCGCGCGCGCGGCGGAAGAACTTGAAGACGGCATGTATGTGAACCTTGGCATCGGCATTCCGACGCTGGTGGCCAACTACGTGGGCGACAAGGATATCACCCTGCAGTCCGAGAACGGCATGCTGGGCATGGGCCCCTTCCCTTTCGAGGGTGAGGAAGACCCCGACCTGATCAACGCGGGCAAGCAGACGATCACCGAATTGTCGCGCACCTCGTATTTTGACAGCGCCATGTCCTTTGGCATGATTCGCGGCGGCAAGATCGCGGCGGCGATCCTTGGCGCGATGGAAGTGGCCGAGAATGGCGATCTGGCCAACTGGATGATCCCGGGCAAGCTGGTCAAGGGCATGGGGGGCGCGATGGACCTTGTCGCGGGCGTTGGCCGCGTCGTCGTGGTGATGGATCACCAGAACAAGGCCGGTGAATCCAAGGTGCTCAAGTCCTGCACCCTGCCGCTGACCGGCAAGGGCGTGGTTGATCGCATCATCACCAATCTCGGCGTGCTGGACGTGGTTGAGGGCGGGTTGAAGATCGTCGAATGTGCCGAGGGCGTCACCGAAGAAGAACTGCGGAACGCCACCGAGGCGACCATCGTCTGATCGGATTCATTATTGACAGTAAGGCCGGGCGGTTGCGCCCGGCCTTTTTCATTTCCGTCGCAGGTCTCAAGAATTTAAGAAATTCTTGGCAAATTTCTGATCAGAAATTTGGCGCGTTATGCGCCGCTCAGTTCATCGTCACGAAGACGCAGCCGTCCGAAATGAGTTCAGGCGGTGTCTGACACAGCGCGCTTGCAACCTGAAACGCAGCAAGCACCTTGGGCACGTAATCACGGGTCTCGGCATAGGGTGGAACACCTTTGTGTGATTTCACCGCCCCCTCGCCCGCGTTATACCCGGCCAGAACGAGGATCGGGTCACTGCCGAATTCCCCCATCAGCCAGTCGAGATATTTCACCCCGCCGGAGATGCTCTGATCCGGTGCCAGCCGGTCTTTGACGCCAAAGCGCGTGGCGGTATCCGGCATAAGCTGCATCAGCCCCGCTGCCCCGGCCGTGCTGAGCGCATCCGTCCGGCCAGAGGATTCGACGGCGATCACGGCAAGCACCAGCGCAGGTGAAACCTTGGTGCCGACCGTGCTCTTCAGGATCGGAATGCCCTGCGTTCTGGCGATATCCTGCATCGCCTGAAGCCTTGGGGCCGCGACCTTGCCGGAACTGCTCAGCACGTTGAGCGCGGGGGCAAGCCGACCCGGACCGCTGCCGGACATATCGGGCGAAACCGCCTCCCAGAACCAGTCGTAGCGACCGGAGGACGACTGCCTGCTTGGCCCATCCGGGCTGGGCTCGGCAGTCGGAAGCGGTTCGACGGGAAATGCGGGCCGCGCCGCCAGCACGGCGGCCTGCTCCGCCGGATCGATCTGCACCGTGATCCGTTTGCGCGCCACTTTCGGCGCGGTCGCCGTGCGCGCACCAGGAGCGGTCACGCGCTTGGCGGAAAATTCGGGAAATGGCGCGGGCGTATCACCCCGACCGGGAATCGGGCTTGCCAGCGCCAGGCCAATCAGGCCGAAAGCGAGCGCGCGAAAGGTCATGACTTGCCTCATAATTTTCATGTTTTCCACAAGTCTTGCCACGCAGCGGCCGGATTGCCAGCTTTTCGGAAACGATTCAGAATATTCGCTTTGATTTGACACCCAAATGCATCGCTCTTTCGGTTAGAGAACGCGGAACGCATCTATAATTTCCATTATATTTCAGACAATTGCCCCGCCTCGCAGGCAACAACTCGGCTTTGAGGCCAAAATTCCCGGATTATGCCCAACTATTGCCATGGCTGAACGCGATAAGCTCTTCATCCCGGTCGAGAATTTCCTGTTCGACTGAATATGTACCAACTTTTCTAGCGATCCTATGGAGGGACCAAAATGAACAAGTTTCTAAACAAATTCCGCAAAGACGAAGACGGCGCTGTTACGGTTGACTGGGTCGTTCTGACCGCAGCAGTCGTTGCCCTGGCGGGTGCCGCATACACCTCGATCTCCTCGGGCACCACCAGCCTGACCGAGAGCACCGGCTCCTTCATCTCCGGCAAAAGCCCGAGCGGCAGCGGCGAAAGCGAAGCCGAATAATCTTTCCAAACGATCTGTCCGATCGTTCGAACCGCGTCCTCTTTCCGAGGGCGCGGTTTTTCTTTGCCCGGCAGGGTTTATCCTATGATCGAAACCACTTCGCGCCAACTCTGCATACAGGGAGAGTCGCTCGCCCCTTCGGTTCGGATTCTGCCAGCGCAGCAAGTGCCGGTCCTTGCGAAAACCCAGACACAGTATGAACACATTCGCCGCGATCCCCCCACCCCGGGCAGTGGTCGCACCTATATATTCAAGGGCTTACAGAATATCCCTCAAAATTTAACGACTCTGTCGAAAGCGGCGCAAAAAACGAAAATTGATGCCAAATTACTGCCCCAATCCAACGACTATACTCGTTTCAGGCCACGGGATCCGGGTTCGGCAATTTCGCCGCCAACCGGCAAGCGCGGTCTGTATCGCCAGTATATGATCCTATGGAGGGACCAAGTATGAACAAGTTTCTAAACAAATTCCGCAAAGACGAAGACGGCGCCGTTACGGTTGACTGGGTCGTTCTGACCGCAGCAGTCGTTGCCCTTGCAGGCGCGGCCTATACCTCGATCTCCTCGGGCACCACCAGCCTGACCGAAAGCACGGGCTCCTTCATCTCCGGCAAGACCCCCGGCGGCAGCGGCGAAAGCGAAGCCGAATAATCTCTTGCCCGGACAGGCGGTCGACGTCGCTATGCATTTCGACCTTGGCCCCTGTCCGCCAACGCTTGCGCAACCTGCGAGGACATAATGAAAAATCGCATAGTAAAATTTCTCGGGGGCGAGAGCGGCGCTGTCACAGTGGATTGGGTGGTCCTAACAGCAGCAGTCGTCGGCCTGGCCGGACTTGCCTTCACATCGATCCAAACCGCGACAGGAGGCCTGGGCAGCAGCACCGGCGCCAGCCTGACCGGGACAGAAGTCGGAGAGTAATTCTCCTAACTTTTTGAATTTTCTTTCACGGATGACCCGCCGGATCTTCACCGGCGGGTCATTTCGTTTCCCTGATTTGGCCACATTGAAGTTTTAACCTGATCAGCAACTTGGAACAGCAAATCTCCGGCTCCCCCGCGTGGGGCGGGAATTCTAGAGAGGTACGGAAATGCGTGCGGTGTTTGGACTGGTCCTGATTGTCGGCGTCGCCCTAGCGGGCGGTGCGGTCATGATGGCAAAGAATTACATTACGGCATATCAGAACGAACTGGCCCGCGAGCGGTCGCAACGGCAGGCCGTCGTGCCGACGGTCGAGGTTTTTGTCGCTGATCGCGCGCTGCGCTACGGCGAATCCCTGACCCGGGAATCGGTTCGGGCGGTCAGCTGGCCGCAGAACGCGGTTCCGGGCGGTACCTTTACCAGCATCGACGCCCTCTTCCCACCAGAGGAATCGGACGTACGCGTTGTCCTGCGCGCCATGGAAAAAGACGAGGCCATTATGAAGGTCAAGGTGACCGAGCCGGGACAGGACGCGGGTCTGACCTCGCAGCTTGAACGCGGCATGCGTGCCTTTGCAATCAAGGTCGACGTGGCCACCGGAGTTTCAGGCTTTCTGCGTCCCGGCGACCGCGTCGATGTCTACTGGACCGGCAGCCTGCGCTCGGCTGGCGGCCGTGGCGAGATCACCCGCCTGATCCAGACCGCCGTCAAACTGATCGCGGTGGACCAGACAGCAAGCGAAGATATCAACTCTGCAACCATTGCGCGTACCGTCACCGTGTCCGTTAGCCCCGAACAGGTCGCAGCCCTTGCCCAGGCGCAGACAACCGGCCGTCTGTCCCTGTCGCTTGTCGGTGCCGATGACGACACCATTGCCTCGGTCATCGAAGTGGACCAGCGCTCACTTCTGGGGCTTGGCGAAATCGAAGCCGCCCCCGAAGCACCGAAAGAGCGGGTCTGCACGATCCGGCAGCGCCGCGGCGCCGAAGTCGTTAACATTCCGATCCCCTGCACAAACTGATGATTACAGGGCAGATTTTCTGATTAGGGCGGTGCCGGTGGCGCCGCCCTTTTTATATTGTTGCTCTTTCTCCACATACAGAACGATCTGGAAACCTTTGATTCTTGCAATAAAAACCCATTCGACGCAGACTAAGGGAAATATCGGGCAAAAAGACCCGGATACTGAGGCGTGATCGGAGAGGCAGGTCACATGACATTGAGAAGCACATTGACGACAGCCCTGCTGGGGCTGGCTCTTGCGTTTGGGCCCGCTGGACAGGCAGCTTGGGCCGAGACGCTGACCGTCGTGAAAACAGGAACTGCACGTTCCCTCGAAGTCCCGATGAACCGGGCCATCGTGGTTGAAAGCGACGTTCCCTTTGCCGAACTCAGCATTGCGAACCCGGGCATTGCGGATATCTCTTCGCTCTCGGACCGAACCATCTATCTGCTGGGCAAGACGCCCGGGATGACCACGCTTACCCTGTTGGATGCGGCGGGCCGGCTGATCACCAACGTGGATGTGCGGGTGGCGGCGGACGTGGCCGAATTCAAGGAAAGGTTGCGCCAGATCCTTCCCGGCGAACGCATCGAAGTACGCACCGCGAATGACGGCATCGTTCTGTCGGGTGTTGTGTCGAGCTCGCAAAGTCTGCAACGCGCGCTGGACCTTGCCCAGCGTTACGCGCCCGAGCGCGTTTCAAACCTGATGAGCGTCGGTGGCGTACAGCAGGTCATGCTCAAGGTCCGTTTCGCGGAAATGCAGCGCAACGTTTCCAAGTCGCTCAGCAGTTCACTTGGCCTGAACGGCAGCATCTTTGGTGGCGACACCGGGTTGAACGGCGGTACTGGCACGGTGAACAACCAGCCGGGCCTGACGAATGCCCTGACCGGCAACATCCCTGCCGTGAACGACAACACCGGCGCGGTCCTGTTCGGCTTTAACGCCGGATCGGTGCAGGTTGGCCTGTTGATCGAGGCGCTGGAGCAGAAAGGGGTCGTTCGCACGCTGGCCGAGCCGAACCTTACCGCGCTGTCCGGACAAGAGGCGAAGTTCCTTGCCGGTGGCGAATACCCGGTGCCGGTGGCGCAGGAAGAAGGCCAGATTTCGGTTGAATTCAAACCCTTCGGTATCGAGCTGAACTTTACACCGCGTGTTGTTGCCAAGGATGTCATCAATCTTGAAATGATGGCCGCCGTGTCGGCAATCGACCCGAGCAACAGCGTGACCTTCAACGGTTTTCAGGTCGACGCCTTCAGCCGCCGCGAGACATCCACCACTGTCGAAATGCGTGATGGCGAAAGCTTTGCAATTGCCGGTCTGATCCAGGACGATTTTGTTGATAACGTCGGTCAGCTGCCTTGGCTTGGCGATGTACCGGTGCTCGGCACCCTGTTCCGCAGCTCATCCTACCAGCGCAACCAGACGGAACTGGTCATCATCATCACTGCCCATCTTGTTACGCCGACGCGGGGCGAGGCCTTTGCCCTGCCCACCGACCGTGTCCGCCCGCCGAGCGAAACCGACCTGTTCCTTGGCGGCAAGATCGCTCAGGAGACACGCACCACCGGTGCCGTTGGCGAAGTGGCCAAGCAGGATTTCAGCGGCTCTTACGGCTACGTTCTTGACTGATCGGAGGGATCGTCACATGCGCAAGATCATATCGGTTGCCGGAATCGCCCTTGCCCTCGCCGCCTGCGAGAAAGAGGCGGGGCATGACCTGGACATGAGAAGTTTCGGCAATGCCACCAACACCAACCAGTTGGTGATGCGCGGCGAACTCGACTATGCGATTAGCCTTGGCAATCGCTTTGCCAGCGAAGTGCCGACAACGATCAACTTTGCCTTTGACAGCACGGTTCTTGATGCCGAGGCCCGCGCGACGCTGGACCGGCAGGCCAACTGGATCCGCCAGTTCCCCGAAGTGCGGTTCAAGGTTTTTGGCCATACCGACAAGGTCGGTTCGTCCGCGTATAACCGGCAGCTTGGGCAACGACGCGCCAATGCGGTGGTGAACTACTTTGCCCAGCGCGGCATCAGCCGCGGACGGCTTGAAGCACTGGTTTCCTTTGGTGAAACGCGCCCGCTGATCGACACGCCCGCGCGTGAGAGACAGAATCGCCGGACCGTCACCGAGGTTTCCGGCTTTGTAAAGCGGCACCCCACCGTGCTGGATGGCAAATACGCGCAGATTGTCTATCGCGAATACGTCCAGAGCGCCGTGCCACGAACCAACACTACCGTGTCGGAAGGCATCAACGAGTAACAATCGCTTTGGTCAGGGCGACATCGTCGCCCGCCTTCCAACAATTGGGTTTTTTTGGCCTAATTCTCGCCTAGATTACCGGGCACCTTCAAAACACTGGGCGACGTGCGTGTTCCGAATCCGCGCGTTGGCAACATAGAACGACTGGGCCGCGATTCGCGTTTCACGCCCGCCGTTCCTGTACGCCATAGCCCTTTGGAAGAGGATGAAGGGTAATGAGCAGCGAATCGTCGCAACCAGACGTAAATCCGATCGTCGCCTGTACGGTCAGTCGGGACGTTCAGAATTTCGACCTGCTGATCGAAGACATGGAAGCCGTGCTCGGCGAAAGATGGGGTGATCTCGGGTTCTCCGAAGCACTTGCCTTTTTCAGCCAGCCCGAAGCGGCCGCGCTTGAATTCATCGCGCTTGCCATCGACGCGGATGACGAGGAAGACCTTGTCCTGATGGGTGAAATCATCACCCAGGCCAAATCCCGCAAGATCAACGTAATCCTTATTGCCGAGGATGTCACGCCCGCCGCCCTGCACCAGTTGCTGCGCAAGGGCGCCGATGAATTCGTCCCCTACCCGCTTCCGGAAAGCGAACTGGCCGCTGCAATCGAACGGGTTCAGCAACCCGCCGCGCCCACGCCCACAGATCACGCCACGGCCAACCTGTCCGCGACCGGCGCAAAGGAAGGCGCGGTTCTCGTGGCGCATGGGCTTGCCGGCGGCTGCGGCGCGACGACGCTTGCGGTCAACCTTGCCTGGGAACTCGCCAATATCGACAAGAAGAAGTCGCCCAGCGTCTGCCTGCTTGACCTCGACCTGCAATATGGCGCGGTTTCGACCTATCTCGACCTGCCCCGCCGCGAGGTCGTTTTCGAAATGCTTTCAGATACCGAAAGCCTTGATCACGACATGTTCGGACAGGCGCTTTTGAGCTTTGAGGACAAGATGCAGGTCCTGACGGCACCATCGGACATGGTGCCGCTTGACGTGCTTGGCACCGAGGACATCCAGCGCGTCATCGACATGGCGCGCGCCCATTTCGATTACGTGGTGATCGACCTGCCCTCGACGCTGGTTCACTGGACGGAAACCGTGCTTCAGGCCGCGCATGTCTATTTCGCGGTAATCGAACTGGACATGCGGTCGGCCCAGAACGCCCTGCGCTTCAAGCGCGCGCTTCAGTCCGAGGACCTGCCGTTCAACAAGCTGCGGTTCGCACTGAACCGGGCACCGAAATTCACCGATCTGTCGGCCAAGAGCCGCGTGAAACGCATGGCAGAAAGCCTTGGAATCTCGATCGACCTGCAACTGCCCGATGGTGGCAAACAGGTGCTTCAGGGGGCCGATCACGGGATGCCTCTGGCTGCGTCCGCAGGAAAGAACCCGCTGCGCAAAGAGATCCAGAAGCTGGCCCAGTCGATCCACGATCTGGGCCGAAGCGAAGCACAGGCCGCGTAACCTTTCAGGGCGTCTAGGACATGTTTTCAAAGTACAAGAAGACCAATGGAGCTGCGGCTCCGAAGCAGATCCCAACGGCGGCAAAGGTTGCCCAGCCAAGCCCCACTGCCGCCCCCGCCGAACCGGAGGCGCCCGCAAAGGCCGCGCCCGTCGCGATGCGGCGCAAGGTTACTGCGGTTCCAGCAGCTGCCGGCAATGCGGACAAAGAGCGCAAGCGCAAGGAGCGCATGGGCGAGATCAAGATCGAGATGCATCGGTCGCTTCTCGACAACCTGAACCTTGCCGCGCTTGAACATGCCTCGGAAAAGGAACTCCGCGCCGAGATCGGGGCCATCGCGGGCGAGTTGCTTGATGAAAAGGGCATCGTTCTCAACCGCGAAGACCGCCAGACCCTGAACAAGGAACTATATGACGAGGTCACGGGTCTTGGCCCGCTCGAGACGCTACTACAGGACGATACGGTCAACGATATTCTCGTGAACGGTCCGCAGCAGGTTTTCGTGGAACGCGCGGGCAAGCTCGAACTGTCGGACGTGACCTTCAAGGATGAAAAGCACCTGCTGCGGATCATCGACAAGATCGTTTCCGCCGTGGGTCGCCGGGTTGATGAATCCAACCCCTACGTGGACGCCCGTCTTGCCGACGGGTCGCGTTTCAACGCGATGGTCCCGCCCGTGGCCGTGGACGGATCGCTGGTTTCGATCCGGAAATTCAAGAAAGACAAGCTTGGCATCGACGATCTTGTCAACTTCGGTGCCTTTACCGAGGAAATGGCCGCCTACCTACAGGCCGCCGTGGCAACCCGGCTGAACATCATCGTGTCGGGCGGTACGGGGTCCGGTAAAACGACAACCCTGAACGCGCTATCAAGTTTTATCGACAACTCGGAACGTATCCTGACCATCGAAGATACGGCGGAACTTCAGCTACAGCAGATCCACGTGGGCCGGATGGAAAGCCGTCCGCCCAACGTCGAAGGCAAGGGCGAGGTTTCCCCCCGCGACTGTCTCAAGAACGCGCTGCGGATGCGTCCTGACCGCATCATCGTCGGCGAAACCCGTGGCGAAGAAGTCATCGACATGTTGCAGGCCATGAACACCGGCCACGACGGTTCGATGACCACGATCCACGCCAACTCGGCCCGTGACGGCGTTTCCCGTCTTGAAAACATGATCGCGATGGCCGGGATCGAAATGCCCATGAAGGCGATGCGCTCGCAGATTTCCTCGGCTGTGAACCTGATCGTGCAGGCCAGCCGCTTGCAGGACGGCTCGCGCCGCATGACCTCGATCACCGAGATCACCGGCATGGAAGGCGACGTTATCTCCATGCAAGAAATCTTTAAATATCAGCGCGTTGGCCTGACCCCTGACAATAAAATCATCGGTCATTTCACCGCAACCGGCGTGCGCTCCAACTTTTCGGAACGCTTCCGTATGTGGGGCTATGACCTGCCCGCCTCGATCTATGAACCCACCGTGATGGATCCCCGATAATGCAGATCACCGCAGAACCGATTATTTACGGGCTGATTTTCGTCGGCGTCCTTGCGCTGGTCGAAGGCCTATATCTTGTCGCCTTTGGCAAATCGATCAGTCTCAACAGCCGTGTGAACCGACGCCTGGAAATGCTCGACAAGGGCACTGGGCGCGAAAAGGTGCTGGAACAGCTGCGCAAGGAAATGCAGCAGCACATGAAATCGCGGTCCATCCCGCTTTATTCGCTGCTGGCGGACCGGGCGCAGAAAGCGGCGATTGCCTTCACACCGCGCCAGCTTGTGATGATCATGGTGGGCGTCGCGCTGTTTGCCTTTATGGGCCTGACGATCGGCACGCAGACCGAGGTTCCCGTGCGGATACTTGCCTCGGTCGGCATCGGCGTCGGCGGCGTGTTCTTCTGGGTCAACAACAAGGCCAAGAAGCGCATGATGATGATCGAGGAACAGCTTCCCGATGCGGTGGAACTGATGGTGCGAAGCCTTCGCGTGGGGCACCCGTTTTCCTCGGCGATTACAATCGTTTCCAAGGAAATCCAGGACCCTCTCGCGACCGAGTTCGGCATCATCGCGGATGAGACCGCCTATGGGCGCGACGTGGGCGATGCGCTCAAGGAAATGGCCGAGCGGCTCGACATGCAGGATTTGCGCTTTCTCGCCGTCGCTGTAACGATCCAGCAGCAATCTGGCGGTAACCTCGCCGAGATCCTTGCCGGCCTGGCCAAGGTGATCCGCGCCCGTTTCCGCCTGTTCCGGCGCGTCAAGGCGATCACCGCCGAGGCAAAATGGTCAGGCAAGTTCCTGTCCGGTTTCCCGCTTGTCTGTCTCGCGCTTATCATGGTCAACGACCCCGGCTATTACGACGAGGTCATGGACCACCCCTATTTCATTCCCGCCTGTTTCGTCGTCGGTATCCTGCTTAGCCTGAACCTCGTCGTCATGCGCGTTCTGACCAACATCAAGGTGTAAGGAGCCCCGCCCATGGATTTCCTACTTGGCATAAACAAAATGCTGACCGGTACGCTGGGGCCGTTTGGCCCGATCATCGCGATGGGTGGTGTCGGCATCGTCATGATCCTGCTGGTTGTGGCGATGATGCTGAACCAGCCCGAAGATCCGCTTAAGAAACTCAAGCGGAGCATGAACGAAACCGACACGACCAAACCGCAGAAGGAACGGCTGCGTCAGGGCGCGCGCAACGAACAGCTTCAGAAATTCGCCACCTTCCTCGAACCGCAGGATGTGGCCGAGCTTTCGGCCATGCAGCTCAAGCTGCGTCAGGCCGGATACCAGTCACGCGACGCGGTGCGCGTCTTTCACTTTGCCCAGTTCCTGCTGGGCGTCATCGGTCTGATCCTTGGCGTCGTCTACGTGACGATCCTGAACGCCGATCAGGAGTTCAGTTCGCAGCAGATGGTCATGTATATCATCGGGCCCGGCGGTGTCGGTTATTACCTGCCGAAATACTGGGTCACGCGACGCGTCGAAGAGCGCAAGGAAGCGATCACACGCGGTTTTCCCGATGCGCTCGATATGCTGCTGGTCTGCGTCGAGGCGGGTCAGTCGCTCGATCAGGCCATCGTGCGCGTCTCGCGTGAGCTGACGGCGTCTTACCCGGCGCTGGCGCAGGAATTCGAGGTCGTTTCGCAAGAGATGAAAGCGGGCAAGGACAAGGCCAGCGTGCTGCGCGACATGGGGGAACGCTGCGGCGTGCAGGATGTGTCCTCCTTTGTCACCGTGCTGATCCAATCTGCCAGCTTTGGTACCTCGATCTCGGACGCGCTGCGCGTCTTCGCCGGTGAAATGCGGGACAAGCGCGTGATGCGCGCCGAAGAAGCCGCAAACAAGTTGCCAACCAAAATGACCCTTGCCACAATGGGACTCACAGTGCCGCCGCTGTTGATCATCCTTGTTGGTCCTTCGGCGAACGGCATTGCAAATCTGGGCGCAATGAGCGGCAACTAAAATGAAAGTCACAGGTGTGATGAGCAGCACACCGATCCGGGCGTTTCTTGCAGGCACCATCCTTGTGGCAATGGTGGCGGCCTGTGGACCCGAAAGGATCGAAATCACCGAAGATACCCCCTATGCCCCCGGCACTGACCCGAAAGGCGAAGCCGTGGACGGGGTCGAGGTCGGCAATCGGCTGATCAGCGCAGGCCAGTATGAGCTTGCGCTTGATGCGTTTACACGCGCTGCGCTTGAACAGGGCATGACACCGGAAATCCTTAGCGGTTTCGGTTCCGCGAACCTTGGTCTCGGCCGTCTTGGGCAGGCCGAGGAGCTGATGCGCCGTTCGGTCAAAGAGGCGCCCGACTGGCCCGAAGCATGGAATAACCTTGGCGTCGTGCTCATGGAAAAAGGCGAAACCGCCGAAGCCGAACAGGTGTTTCGCAAGGCCTACGCGCTGGACAATGGCCAAAGTGACTCAATCCGGGATAATTTGCGCTTAGCACTCGCAAAAACAGAAGTTTCCGTTCATACTGAGACACAAAACGAAGACTTTAAACTGGTTCAACGGGGCGAAGGCGACTTTCTGCTGCGTAAGAACTAGCACTGAGGCACAGCAGTAAAGGACGCAAAAATGCGCCATGTTTTTCTGATTCCAGCAGCGATTGCAGGCGCGCTGACCCTATCCGCCTGCGCTGAAAAGGCCGAAGAAACCGTCGAACGGGCCTTTCAGGATGTAAACGTCGTCGATGAGAGCAACCTCAACGATGTCATGCTGACCGTGGCCGACCCGAACGAAGCCGTTCAGTATTTCACCCGTGCCACCAAGAGCGCCCCCGACCGGATCGATCTGCAGCGCGGTCTGGCCAAATCGCTGATCCGCGCAAAACGCAATACCGAAGGCGTTTCCGCATGGACCAAGGTGGCCAGCATGCCCGGTGCCACATCCGAGGACAAAGTCAATCTGGCCGATGCGCTGATCCGTAACGGTGACTGGGCCAAGGCCGAAGCAACGCTCGACAGCGTCCCGCCGACCCATGAAACGTTTCAGCGCTATCGCCTCGAAGCAATGGTTGCGGATGCGAACAAGGAATGGAGCAAGTCCGACAGTTTCTATGAAACCGCGATGGGCCTGACCACCACCCCTTCGGGCGTTTTGAACAACTGGGGCTATTCCAAGCTGACACGGGGCGACTATGCCGAGGCCGAACGTCTTTTTGGCGATGCGATCCGGCAGGATCAGGCGTTGTTCACCGCCAAGAACAACCTCATTCTGGCGCGGGGCGCGCAGCGCAAATACACGCTGCCGGTGATCCCGATGGACCAGACAGAGCGGGCGCAGCTTTTGCACACGCTGGCCCTGTCGGCGGTCAAGCAGGGCGATGTACAGACCGGCAAGGCGCTGCTCCGCGAGGCGATCAACACCCATCCGCAGCATTTCGACGAAGCCGTGCGCTCGCTGAAAGCTCTGGAGAACGCCTGATTTGATGCAGGGGAGCTGGTACCTGCCCGAGCAGATGGCGATCACCGCCTATTCTGCCCGATGGTTCCTGCCCTTTGTCCTGCCCGTCTGCCTTTACGTCTGCTTTACCGATCTGCGCGAGATGCGGATCACCAATCAGGCGGTGCTGGTGCTGGGCGCGATCTTCCTCGTGGTGGGGCTGATCGCGCTGCCGCTGCCGGTCTATGGCTGGCGGCTGGTGCAACTGGTTGCGGTACTCGTGCTGGGCGTGATGCTTAACGCGGGCGGTGCCGTCGGCGCCGGAGACGCCAAGTTCGCCGCCGCCGCCGCCCCTTTCGTCGCCGGGGCCGACCTGCGGTTTCTTCTGGCGATCTTTGCGGCCAACCTGCTGGCCGCCTTTGCGACGCACCGTCTGGTCAAATACACGCCCCTGAAGCGCATCGCCCCCGGCTGGAAAAGCTGGAATGTCGGCTGGAAATTCCCGATGGGCCTGTCGCTTGGCGGCACGATGGCGATCTATCTTATTCTCGGCGCCATTTACGGGCAGTGAAGATTTCGCGCCTATGGTCGGACCGGTCCTGCCGATAAAATTTTCTTGTCCGGATTCTGCCGAAATGACCCGAACGCGACACAAAAAAACCATCAAGAAACGAGATCACGGGGCAAAGCAAGAGAGCGGATTCCCCAAGCCATGAATATGCAGAACACGGAAAGCCTGGCCCCTCCTCCTCCGCGCGACCTGAGGAGCATGCGCCTGCCAATGGTGATGATGCGGGATATCCTGCTCAAGACGATTTTCCGCAAGAACACCAATACGAGCAGCGAAATTGCCGCAGCGATATGCCTGCCGGTGCAGATCACGCAGGAGCTGGTCGACATGGCGCGCGAGCAGAAACTGCTCGAGGCGATGGGCACCCTGAACGCCAACAGCGGCAACGAAATGGGCTATCAGTTGACCGACGCCGGCAAGGCCCGCGCGCTCGATGCGCTGGGGCAGTCGGAATATTTCGGCGCGATGCCGGTGCCGCTGGATGTCTATAGCGAGCAGGTCGAACGCCAGTCTATCCGGAACATCCAGATCACACGGGGTCAGCTGACCAACGCGATGGGCCACCTCGTGCTGCCGCCCACCCTGCTGGACCAGCTTGGCCCCGCCGTCAGTGCCGGTCGTTCGATCCTGATGTATGGCCCGCCAGGCAACGGTAAATCCTCGATTTCAAACGGTATTCGCGACGCGCTGGGGGATCGGGTCTATGTCCCGCGCGCGATCGAATATGCCGGTCAGGTGATCACCGTCTATGACCCGATCGTTCACACCGCAGTGGACGAGGTTGAAGAAGACATGTCGAGCCTGCGTCGCGCCAAACGGTTCGACCAGCGTTATGTCTGCTGCGAACGCCCCACCGTGGTCACGGGGGGTGAACTTTCGCTCAAGATGCTGGATCTGGTCTATAATCCCACCGCCCGCACCTATCAGGCGCCGCTACAGCTCAAATCGACCGGCGGCATCTTTATCGTCGACGACCTTGGCCGTCAGGAAGAACCGCCGCAGGCGCTGATCAACCGCTGGATCGTTCCGCTGGAAGAAAGCAAGGACATCCTTGGCCTGCAGTCCGGTGAGAAATTCGAGGTGCCGTTTGACACTCTGGTGATCTTTTCGACCAACTTCCACCCGAACGAAATCTTTGACCAGGCCGCGCTGCGCCGGATCTTTTTCAAGATCAAGATCGACGGCCCCAGCCAGGAAGATTTTCTCAAGATCTTTGCGATGGTGGCCCGCAAAAAGGGTATGCCGCTGGACGAGGCGGCGCTGGTCCATCTTCTCAAGAAGAAATACCCGACCATCGACAACATCTATGCGAACTACCAGCCGGTGTTCCTGATCGACCAGATGATCTCTATCTGCGAATTTGAGGGCATCCCCTACCAGATGAGCCCCGAGCTGATCGACCGCGCATGGGGCAACATGTTCGTCAAGGACGAGAAGATCGTCAAATAAGCCTTAGCCCTTTTGGTGCCACGGCCCGTGGGTCGCGCCTGGCCGATCCGTGCGTTCGAACCCGTGCGCCCCAAAGAAATCTCGCTGTGCCTGGATCAGGTTGGCCGTGCCGGGCGCGCGGCGAAGTGAATCGTACCAATTCAGCGCCGAGGCAAGCGCCGGAACCGGCAGGCCCGACAGGGCGGCAGCCGCAACGGTTTCGCGCAGCGGACCAATCGACTTGGCAAGCAGTTCGGCCATTGCCGGAGCAAGCACGAGGTTTTCGCCGGGATACGCCCGCAGGGCGGCTGCAAGATCGTCCAGCAGCGCCGATCTGATGATGCAGCCCGCACGCCAGATCTCGGCAATCCGCCCGAGGTCGAGCGACCAGTCGAACTCCTCCGAGGCCGTTGTCAGCAGGGCGAACCCCTGCGCATGGGCCAGAACCCGCGCCGCAAGGAAGGCCGCCCGCAGTGTTTTGGTTGACGGCAACGCGGCAGCTTCGGTCGGACCGGCCAGTATTTCGCCTGCCCGCGACCGCGCCTCCGGATCGGCCGACCAGCTTCGCGCAGCCACTGCCGCTTCGATCACCGTGGCCGATTGCCCTAGCTTCAGGGCCTCGATCACCGTCCAGCGCCCGGTGCCCTTTTGCCCGGCACTGTCGCGGATCATATCCACCATCGGAACGCCCGTGTCCGGGTCACCTGCGGCAAGGACTTTTGACGTAATCTCAACAAGGTAGGATGCAAGCGGCCCGTCGTTCCATTCGCCGAACAGGCTCCCGATCCGCGCCGCATCCCAGCCTTCGCCGTCACGAAGCAGACCGTAGATTTCGGCTATGATCTGCATGTCGGCATATTCGATTCCGTTATGCACGGTCTTTACGAAATGCCCCGCGCCATCCGGTCCGACATGAGCCACACAGGGATCGCCGTTGAATTTCGCAGCGATGGCTTCAACCATCGGGCGCAGCTGCTGCCAGCTGTGATCGGAACCGCCAACCATCATGGACGGCCCATGCCGCGCGCCTTCTTCGCCGCCCGAGACGCCCATGCCGACAAAATGCAGCCCGCTTGACTCGAGATCGTCAAAGCGCCGCCGGGTGTCGTTGAAATCGGAGTTACCGCCGTCGATGATCGTATCGCCCTCTTCGAGCAGGGGCCGGATCTCGGCGATCATCCCATCGACAGGCGCGCCGGACGGGATCATGAACAGCAGCGTCCTTGGCGTGTCTACTGCAGCCACGAATTCAGCCAGCGTTTCGGTCGGGGTGATCTGCGGTGCCAACGGGCCCGCCTCTTCCATGAAAGGCGCGAGCCATTCCGTTTCCCGGTTGGCGACAGCGACCCGCACCCCGTTATCCGCAAGGTTCAGCGCAAGCGCGCTGCCCATCGTGCCAAGCCCATACACCCCGATCTGCGCCTTGCTCATTCGCTTACTCCTTGGTTGAGGCATGGTTTACGACCTTGAGCCGGAGGTTCAAGGCCAGAGTATTGAACTTCTGCCCCGGAACCCTATGTTACTGACAACCAGATTTGATTTACGTTTTTCGGGTCATTAGTTCATAAAAAAAACATAAAATTCGAGTAGCGACAGTCAGTGTCATGACAAGTACCTTTGTGAAAGCATGGAAAGACGTGCTTCGACCGATGTTCATTCGGCCGAAAATGGTACAGGTCGCGGCGCTTTGTTATCGCGAAAGCGGCAATGGCATCGAGGTTCTGCTGGTGACAAGCCGCGGAACCGGACGCTGGATCATCCCAAAAGGCTGGCCAATCAACGGGTTAACCGGATCAGGCGCCGCGCTTCAGGAAGCGTGGGAAGAGGCGGGTGTGGTCAGCGCCCAGATCAACAAGCGCCCTGTTGGCACCTATGAATACAGCAAGGAGACGGACGAGGGGCTGATGCTCCCCGTCACGACCTATGTGTACCTCGCCAAGGTCTCGCATCTCGAAGACGAATACCCCGAGTGCGAAGAACGCGAACGGGTCTGGGTGCGGCCACGTGAAGCAGCGGAAATGGTTAATGAACCCGAGCTAAGCGCTCTTCTAAAAACCCTGTAAGACAGCTATCACGAAACCTGCACATTGATCACGCATGCTGTGTCCGGACGACATGGCCAGCGGGGGATAGTTTTGACGCAGAGCCCCTTGGGTAACAATTGGACAACGCTCGATAAGGATCTCAAGAGGATCGGTCAGCTCGAACTTGCGACGGCCTATGTGGCACGGCCGCTTGTCGGGACGGGCATCGCGCTTGTTTTCCTGATCCTTGCGGGCGTCGCGGCAGCAATTTTCTTTGACCAGTCGGCCAACAGCCTCGCAGTGATCATCGCGGCGGTCTTCGGTGCCTATCTTGCGATCAATATCGGGGCCAACGACGTCGCCAACAACATGGGCCCTGCCGTGGGCGCCCGCGTCATCACCCTTGGCGGCGCGCTGATCATTGCCGCCATCTGTGAAAGCGCCGGTGCGCTGCTGGCCGGCGGGCATGTCATCACGACGATTTCGCAGGATATCATCTACGCGCCCAATGTGGCCGATCCCGAGCATGTCGTCTGGGCAATGCTGGCATCGCTGATCGGCGCCGCCTTGTGGATCAATATCTCGACATGGGTCGGCGCGCCGGTTTCCACGACGCATTCGATCATCGGCGCCGTCCTTGGCGCGGGTATCGCGGCGCTGGGTTTTTCTGCGGTCAACTGGGCCACCGTGCTCAGCATCGCCGCCGGATGGCTCGTGGCACCGATCCTTGGCGGTATCGTCGCGGCCTGCTTTCTTGCCCTGATCAAATCCCGGGTCATCTACCGGGACGACAAGATCGCCGCCGCCCGGTTCTGGGTTCCGATCCTTGTCGGGCTGATCACCGGCGCCTTTGCTACCTACCTTGCCTCTTTCGGGCTGAGCAAGGTTGTCAGTATCTCGCTGCGCAACGGCCTGCTGATCGGTGTGGCGCTTGGCGGATTGCTCTGGGCCCTGTCGCGCCCCTTTATCCGGCACCAGTCCGAAGAGCTTGAGAACCGCAACAAGTCGCTCAAGATCCTGTTCCGCCTACCGCTGATGATCGCGGCCGCGATGCTCAGCTTTGCGCACGGGGCGAATGACGTGGCGAATGCGGTCGGCCCGGTAGCTGCCATCGCGCATACGGTTCAGAACGGGCATATCGCCGGCGCAATCGAGATCCCGCAATGGGTCATCCTGATCGGCGCGCTGGGGATTTCCTTTGGTCTTCTGCTGTTTGGTCCAAGGCTGATCAGCGTCGTCGGCGACCAGATCACCAAGCTGAACCCGATGCGCGCCTTCTGCGTCGTCCTGAGTTCGGCAATGACGGTCATCCTCGCCAGCTCCTTCGGCCTGCCCGTTAGCTCGACCCATGTTGCCGTCGGCGGCATTTTCGGCGTCGGCTTTTTCCGCGAATGGTACATGGCGCGGCGTTACAGAAAAACGCAAGGAAATCTGTCCCAAGATCTGACCATCGCTTCGGTCGAACGCCGCCGCCGCAAGCTGGTCCGGCGGTCGCATTTCCTGACTGTCATCGCGGCATGGGTCATTACCGTGCCCGCCTCGGCGCTGCTATCGAGCCTCGTCTACACGGTCATCAACCTGCTCCTCGGCTGAGCGGCGTATCTCTTCCACACTCAGGCCGGGCAACCCGGCCCCCTTGTCTTCCGCCTGCAAGACAAGCCTCTGCATCGCCCGATTCAACGGCGTCGGAACCCCCAGCCGCTCCCCCATCGTGACGATCCGCCCCTGAAAGGCACCGATTTCGCTTCGACGGCCTGCCAGCAGGTCATAGGACATCGAGGTGCGCGCCTCTGGATCGATGGTCAGCATCCTAGACGCGATCCGCCGGAAGAGCGCGGTCGGCAGATCAAGCACGCTTGGCACCCAACCGGCGGGCAGCGGTGTCATCGAACGCGGCTGTATCCCCGCCGCCTTCAGAACAGCAAACGCCTCACGCATCTGATCGGCGAGCAGGCGACGCCAGTCACGATCCGACAGTTGATTAACCAATGTCAGCCCCGACAGGGCATTGGGCGCATTCCCAAGGTTGATCAGCAACTTACCCCATTGATACCCCGTCACATGCGGGGTTTCGCGCACCGGCAACCCGGGCACGCCAAGTGCCAGCGCAGGCTGTCCCGCTTCCGTCAGGATATCCCCGCTGCTGGCCCTGTGAAAGCGGCCCTCGCCCATCGGCACCACGTTGAAAGGCACCATTCCGGCCCGGACATCATATCCCTGCAGGGCCGAGCGAAGGATCTCGATTGCATCCAGACCGTTCTGCAGGCTGACGATGACCGCGTCGCGCGATGCATGGGTCGCGATCAGTTCCGCCATCGTCCGGGTGGCACCCGTCTTGACCGTCACAAGGATCACACCGGCATCGCCAAGTATGGCCGGATCATCGCTCATTTCGATGGTCTCCAGCGTGACGGACATCCCATCAAAGCCCGTCAGATGCAGACCATGCGCCTGAATTTCCCCGGCTACTCGGGCGCGCGCCAGCAAACGGACGTCCCGCCCCGCTGCCGCGAGCAGACCACCGACAAAGCAACCGATCGATCCCGCACCCGCGATGACGATCGGTTGCCCCATGATCAACCCCGTCTCACGCCAGACATGACGGCGCGAGGAAACATCGCGCCGCGACTATCGGAATAAGAATGCGCGGCAGCGCGCCTTTTGGCAGCGCCCGTCAAACGCCCAGACACCAGCGCATGATCGCCTTCTGCGCGTGCAGCCGGTTTTCCGCTTCATCGAAGATCACCGAATGGGGGCCGTCCATGACGGAACTGGTCACTTCCTCTTCCCGGTGCGCGGGCAGGCAGTGCATGAACAGCGCATCCGGTTTCGCCTTGGCCATCAGCGCGTCGTTCACCTGGTAAGGACGCAGCAGGTTGTGGCGTCTTTCCCGGGCCGACTGCGCATCGTGCATCGACACCCAGGTGTCGGCCACGATCAGATCGGCACCATCGACGGCCTTGGCCGCGTCGCGCTCGATCACGATTTTGCTGCCGCGATCACGGGCGAAGCCGACGAATTCCGCCTCGGGGTCAAGCTGCGGCGGCCCGGCAAAGGTCATGTCGAAACCGAACTGACCTGCCGCATGCAGGAAGGATGCACAAACGTTGTTACCATCGCCGGTCCAGACGACTTTCTTGCCCTTGATCGGGCCGCGATGCTCTTCAAAGGTCATGACATCGGCCATGATCTGGCAGGGGTGCGTTCGGTCCGTCAGACCGTTGATGACCGGCACATCGGCATATTCCGCCATCTCGGTCAGAACGGATTCATCGAAGGTCCGGATCATGATCATATCGACATAGCGCGACAAGACCCGCGCGGTATCGGCTATGGTCTCACCATGACCCAGTTGCATGTCGCTGCCCGACAGCACCATGGTCTCGCCGCCCATCTGGCGCACGCCCACGTCAAAGGACACGCGCGTCCGGGTCGAGGGTTTTTCGAAAATCAGCGCGACCATGCGGCCCGCCAGCGGCTGTTCGTCGTCCGGCGTGCCCTTGGGGCGGTCCGCCCGCGCCTGTTTCATCGCAACGCCCTGATCGATGATCAGCCTCAGCGCGTCGGGGTCGGTCTTATGGATATCGAGAAAATGGTTCATATCGGTTTTCTTCTTTTTCTTGCATCGCGATCCCCTGCCCACTTTAGCGCGGTCAGGGGATCATCGGTAAAATTCAGGCGTTCTCAACGGCTTTCGCAGCCGCATCCAGACGGGCGATGGCCTCGCCGATCTCTTCGTCCGAGATCGTCAGCGGCGGCAACAGGCGGATAACGTTATCCGCTGCGGGTACCGTCAGCAGCATGTTGTCATAACCCGCCTTGACCAAGTCGGCGTTCACCGCCCTGCATTTCAGCCCGAGCATAAGCCCGGCGCCGCGCACCTCCTCAAAAACCTCGGGATGCGCATCGACCAGCCCTTCGAGCTTTTGACGCATCAGGCCTGCCTTGCGGTTCACCTCGTCGAGGAAACCTTCGGCCGTCATTTCATCCATGACCGCCGATCCGACCGCGCAGCCAAGCGGGTTGCCGCCATAGGTCGACCCGTGTGTGCCGGCGCCCATGCCGCTTGCCGCCTTTTCCGTGGCCAGCACTGCGCCAAGTGGAAAGCCGCCGCCGATGCCTTTGGCCACCATCATGATGTCAGGGGTGATGCCCGCCCATTCATAGGCAAAGAGACGACCGGTCCGGCCCATGCCACACTGTACCTCGTCGAGGATCAGCAGCAGGTCATGTTCATCGCAAAGCGCGCGCAGCGACTTTAGGTCGCTGTCGGCCATCGGGCGGATACCGCCCTCGCCCTGCACCGGCTCGACAAGGATCGCGCCGACCGTATCGGTGATCGCCGCTTTGAGCGCGTCCATATCGCCCCAGGGCAGGTGGACGAACCCCGACAGCAGCGGGCCAAACCCCTTGGTCATCTTTTCGGACCCGGCCGCCGCGATACCGGCCGAGGACCTTCCATGGAAAGACCCGTCAAAGGTGATGATATCGGTCTTTTCCGGCGCGCCTTTTTCATACCAGTACTTGCGCGCCATCTTGACGGCGAGTTCACAGGATTCAGTGCCCGAATTGGTAAAGAAAACCGTATCGGCAAAGGTATGTTCCACCAGCTTGTCAGCCAGCGCCTGTTGATTCGGGATCTGGTAGAGGTTCGAGGTATGCCAGAGGTTCTGCGCCTGATCGCTCAGCGCCTTGACCAGCGCCGGATGCGCATGACCCAGCGCGTTCACCGCGATGCCCGCACCAAGGTCAAGAAAGCGTCGGCCATCTGCCTCGATCAGCCAGGAGCCTTCGCCTTTGACAAAGGAAAGCGGCGCACGGGAATAGGTCGGCAGAACGGACGGGATCATCTGGATCATCCTCTTGAGAGTTGAGCCTTCATGGTTGCCCCATGACAGGCAGGAACGTCAATGTGTTGAGTGAAGTCGCACCTCTTTGGGCGCAGGTGAGCAAACGGCCAAAAGCCGCCGTAATCAACGTCGGCGTCGAAGGATCGAAAAGGGGGCGTTCATGCTCATGACGCGCTGCATACTCATTGGGCGACGCAAAGGAAAGTAAATTCTCTAGCGGGCCTGTGCCCCGGGTGCGACACATGGGGCAAGATGCCTTGTAACTCGCGCAACAGTGACTAAAATAGAGCCCTGTCAAGAATTCGAAGGCGGCCTTTGAGGCCGCTTTTTAGCTGGAAAGGCAACGCATGTCCTGGACTGACGAACGCGTGGAAATGCTCAAGAAGATGTGGAGCGACGGCCAGTCGGCAAGCCAGATCGCCAAGGAACTGGGCGGCGTGACCCGTAATGCCGTGATCGGCAAAGTCCATCGGCTTGGCCTGTCGAACCGCACCGCAGGTGCCGCGCCGGTCAAGCCCGAGCCGCCCAAGGCCGCAAAACCCGCGGCCCCCAAACCCGCCGAGACAAAAGCCGCGAAACCCGCGCCCAAGACCGAGGCCGCGCGCCCGGTGACTGCCGCGCCCGAAACGAAATCGTCGATGCCGGCACGCCGCCAGATCATCCCGGCGGGTCAGCCGCTGCCGCCGCAGCCCTCGGCCAATGAGATCAGCCCCGAAGCGCTTGCCAAGGTGAACGAGATCGAAAAGAAATCGAAGAAAATCAGCCTGATGGAACTGACCGAGCGGACCTGCAAATGGCCCGTCGGCGACCCGGCCACGCCCGATTTCTGGTTCTGCGGCCTGCCCGTGCAGTCCGGCAAACCCTATTGCGAAGCGCATGTGGGCGTGGCGTTCCAGCCGATGAGCTCGCGTCGCGACCGCAAACGGTAATCGCAAAGCCATAGATACAGAAAGCCCCGGTTCAGTGATCCTGCGCCGGGGCTTTTTCTTTGCTGACCGCAGGTTACGGACAGTCAGATCTGCTTTTCGGGCATTTGCACGACAAGACCGTCCAGCGCATCGCTGACGCGAAGCTGGCAGGTCAGGCGCGAGCGCTCGGGATCGGGCTCATAGGCAAAGTCGAGCATGTCTTCTTCCATGTCTTCCTTGGCTGGCAGCTTTTCCACCCATGCCGGATCGACATAGACGTGGCAGGTCGAACAGGCGCAGGCACCGCCGCAATCGGCCTCGATACCGGGGATGTTGTTGTCGCGAGCGCCTTCCATGACGGTGAGGCCGTTAGCCACGTCAACCACATGCTCTTTGCCGTTGTGCTCGATATAGGTAATCTTCGCCATGCGCTTGGCTCCTTGATATGCTCTTTCATGACTGTCTAGCCAAGCGATATGGGCCGCGCCACCCCAAATTTCATGGAAAACTCGCGCTATATCTGGACAAAATCAACGTATGTTCTATTTTTGTTCTCATGCGTGTCTATTCCCCTGCTCCCGGCTTTCTCACCCCCGTCACGTCGCCATACCAATGGCCGCGCCCGCCCTCGTGCCTTACGGCAGACCGCCTGCACGAACCGCCCCAGAATGCGCGGATCGCCGTGGCCGGGCTGGTGATCCTGCGCCAGCGCCCCGGCACCGCCAAGGGCGTGATCTTCCTGACGCTCGAGGATGAGACCGGCGTGGTGAACGTGATCGTCTGGCGCAAGATGTACGAGAAATTCCGCCGCGCGGTCATCGCGGGCCGGATGCTGCGCGTCACCGGACGGATTCAGCGCGCCCATGAGGTGGTGCATGTCATCGCCGAAGAGATCGAGGATATATCCTCGATGCTCGACATGCTGCTCGAACGCTGAGCGCCACTTTGCGCAGGCTCCGATTTGCGCTAACCTGTCGCGAACGCCCGACAGAGGCCCCAGAGAAGCCAGAGCATGACCTCTTACCTAACCCTTCTTGCACCGCTGGTCCTGCTGGCGCTGGCGGCCTGCGACGGGGCCGGTCAGGGCGCTGAACCGGGCTTTGTCGCGCGGCAAAGCCAGACCGCGCCGCCCGGTGCCCCACCGGGCAGTTGCTGGGGCAAGCTGGTCTCACCGGCGGTCATCGAAACCGTCACCCATCAGGTCCTGGACGAGCCCGCCAAGTTGGCCGCCGATGGCACCGTACTCCGGCCGGCCACCTACCGGACGGAAACCCTGCAGGAAATCGTGAAACAGCGCCGCGAAGACTGGTTCGAAACCCCCTGCCCCGATCAGATGAGCACTGAGTTCATCTCTTCGGTTCAGCGCGCCCTGAACGCGCGCAACCTGTTCCACGGCCCCGTCAACGGCCAGATGGACCAGCGCACCCGAGATGCGATCCGCCGCTATCAGGCGCCGCAGGGACTTGATTCCGGGACGCTTTCCCTTGCCACCGCGCGGCATCTTGGCCTGATCGCCGAGGAAAATGACAACACCGGCTGAACTTCGTCCTTTCATCCCGGCAAAATCCTTGTGACTTGGCATCGCTTTGCTAATCTGCGAGCGCAAACAAAGGGCGCAGGCATGAGCATCAGCACGTTGACCAAGACAGGGTTTCTTTCCGAAGCCTCCGATGCCCTCATCGAAATGCTCGATGACCTTGCCACCGAAATCCGGCTTGCCCCGGGCGAAGTTCTGTTCGAACAGGGGGATGAGGCCCGCGAATTGTATGCGCTGGTCAGCGGCGCGCTTGAAATCAGCGTATTGTCGATGGACGGGCGCAAACTGGCGCTTAACGTGCTGCGCAATGGCGCCCTGTTCGGAGAAATCGCGCTGTTCGATCCCGGTGAACGGACGGCAACGGTGACAGCCTCGGAACCATCGACCCTGCGCCGCATCCGCTATGATGATGTGCTCGAACGCATCCGGAAGGAACCCGAGCTGGCCATCGACCTCATCCAGCTTGCCGGTCAACGGATGCGCTGGATGGACCGCCAGTTGAACGAGCAGGTCTTTCTACCGATGCCCTCCCGGCTCGCCCGCAAGATCCTTTACCTCACCGACCGGCCCGACACCGGATCGGCGACGCTTGCGCTTAGCCAGGCGGAACTGGCGGAATTCGTCGGCGCCACCCGCGAGGCCGTGTCCAAGACCCTTTCCTCATGGAAACGCATGGGCGTGGTGACATCTGCCCGCGGAAAGCTGTCGGTTGTGGACCGGAACGCGTTGCAGGCCCTCGCCGACCCGGACCAGTTCTGACGGGCGCTCTCGCCCCCGCGCAAGAATTTCACCGAAATTAATTCTCCAACGTGAACTGCGTCACATACGTGTTGCGCAACTCTGGGCATATTGTTGCCACGAGGTCGCACAGTCCCAACCCCAGTAACAGACCTCGGAGAAAGGAACCGGCCATGCAGCATCTGCTCTCCCCAAACCAATGCTCGACACAGCATGGTTCCGGTTCAACAGCTTCTGTTCGTCTTGGCGACGTCCCGTCCCCAAGTTCCGCCAAGACGGGCAGAGCCACCTTTGCAAGCTCGTAACCAGTTCAAGTTTAATAGTTTTTAACCAGTAGACCCGCTATTACGCAGGTCGCGCCGGAGCATCCGGACAGGTTAACAAGTCATTTTCTTAGTGTGAGTACCTCATTTTTAAAAAGAAAAAGGCCATGTGCTTTACGCACATGGCCTGTTTTTTCATCCCGAGGGATCGGGTCAGATCATTCCTCTTCGAGCGACAGCGCCACAAAGCGTGGCTCACCGGCACGGCGCACCAGCAAGAGCAACGACTTGCGCCCGGCATCCCGCGCCTCTTCGATTCGCTCTTCAAGCTGGGCCAGGCTGGTGACCTTCTGCTGCCCGGCTTCGGTGATCACATCACCCAGACGCAGACCCTTCTCGAAGGCTTCCGAGGTTTCGTCCACGGCGGACACGACCAGACCTTCGACATCATCCGGGATGCTCAGTTCCGAGCGTTTCTCCGGCGTGAGCACACCAAGCGTCAGACCCAGCAGGTCTTTCTCAACCACGTCCGGTGCCGCCTCGCCCTCTTCGCTCGGCGCTTCGGCCCGTTCCGCATCTTCGCGACGGCCAAGGGTTACCGCCAATGTCTTTGTCTCGCCTTCCCGGTTGACGACCACGTCAACGGTCTTACCGACCGTGGTATTGCCCACCTGACGCACAAGCGCACGCGTATCGGCAACATCGACGCCGTCGAAACCGGTGATCACGTCACCCGACAGCAGGCCAGCGCTCTTGGCGGGGCCTTCGGGAACATCGGTGATGAGCGCGCCGGCTGCGGCCTCAAGACCCATCGCCTCGGCAACATCCTCGGTGACGTCCTGAATACGTACGCCAAGCCAGCCGCGACGGGTTTCGCCGTATTCCTGAAGCTGGTCGACAACCCGCGTCACAACGTTCGACGCCATCGAGAAACCGATCCCGATCGAACCGCCATTGGGCGACAGAATCGCAGTGTTCACGCCGATCACGTCGCCATCCATGTTGAACAGCGGCCCGCCCGAGTTGCCCCGGTTGATGGCGGCATCGGTCTGGATGTAATCGTCATAAGTTCCGCTGAGCGCCCGGTTTCTTGCCGAAACGATCCCGGCGGAAACCGAGAAACCCTGTCCAAGCGGGTTGCCCATCGCCATGACCCAGTCCCCGACACGGGCACTGTCACTGTCGCCAAAGCTGACGAAGGGCAGCGGCGTATCCGATGTGACCTTGAGCAGCGCGATATCCGTGTTCGGATCGGTCCCGATCACCTCGGCGGGCAGTTCATCGCCCGAGAAGAATTCGATCAGGATTTCATCGGCCCCGTCGATCACGTGGTTGTTCGTCACCACGAAACCATCCGCAGAGATGACAAACCCGGAGCCAAGCGCCGAGGAACGGCGCGGACGCGGGCGATCGCCTTCGTTGTTGCGCTCACGGAAATCGCGGAAGAAATCCTCAAAGGGCGATCCCTCGGGAACGATGCCCTGTGGTCCGGTGCGGCCTTCGACAACTGTCGACGTGGTGATATTCACGACCGAAGGGCTGATTTTTTCGGCAAGCGGCGCCAGGCTTTCCGGTTTCGCGAGGACCATGACGGCCTGCGCAAAGAGGAAAACAAAGGCCAGCGCGCTCAACCACAAGAGGCGTGATCTCGTCTCAACCCTCTCATCCTGTATCCCGGCGCGGGTAATTGCCTGTGATTGCAATGGGATTCTCCTTGTCGACTATTCCTGCACAGCGCGCCTCGCGACGGCCCAGGTAACTTCGCTATTATTGTAGTCCCTTTGGAGAGGCTGGCAAAGGGTGTTCGGCCGGATCAACGCTATGTGAAAAGTACGAACACTTCGTTGTTCTTTTTCCGCAGTTATCTGGCAATTGCCAAAGGTCCGGTGTCCGTTGCGATGCCCCCAAAAGCAAACGCGCCGCAAAAGCGGCGCGTCCAATTCTTATTCCGAAGCGGTGCTTGTTTCGTCCTGCGGAGAGACACCGGCCGCGTCAGCCGGTCGCCCGGACGCTTCATCCGTCTGCGTTTCCGCCTCCTGCGCCTGAGGTTCCTCCGACTCGGTCCCGGCGGCAGCCTCATCCGGCGTTGCCGACGATGCCGGCAGCGAAGACAGCGTGCCGCGTCCTGCTCCCTCGGCAGAACCGAGGTAGTTGAAGAACTCGGAATCCGGCGACAGCACCATGCTTGAATTCTCCCCTCTCAGCGCGCGGCTATAGGCGGTCAGCGAGCGGTAGAATTCAAAGAACTCCGGGTCCCGGCCAAAGGCTTCGGCAAAGATGCCGTTGCGAAGCGCATCGGCTTCACCGCGTACGATCTCGGCTTCACGCTGCGCTTCCGAAACCAGTTCGACCACGGTTCGGTCGGCCTGCGCCCGGATCCGCTGCGCGGCTTCGTTACCACGGGCGCGTTCGTCGGTTGCTTCGCGTTCACGCTCCGCCCGCATCCGGTCGAAGGTCGCGGCAAGGTTCTGCGACGGCAGATCGGTCGATTTCAGGCGCACGTCGATGATTTCGACGCCCAGCGCCCGCGCCGCAGCAATCGCGTTGTTACGGATACGCAGCATAAGCGCCGCCCGGTCCGAACTCAGGATATCGCTCGAACTGACCGAACCCAAGACTTCACGGGTCTCGGCGCGCAGGATCGAATCGAGCCGGCTTTCGGCTGCGGTGATACCGCCTGCACCAACCGCCTGACGGAACCGGTTCACGTCGGAAATCCGGTACCGTGCAAAGGCATCGACGACGAGACGACGGTCATCCAGCGGCGTGATCTCAAGCGGCTCGATATCGCGCGACAGGATACGGTCATCATATCGCACGACTTCCTGAATAAGCGGGATCTTGAAGGCCAGACCCGGCTCTTCCTTGACCGAAACAACCCGACCGAATTGCAGCACAAGCGCCTTTTCACGCTCGTCCACGATAAAGACCGAGGACAGCAGCCCGACAACCAGTACGAAAATGACCGGCAGGAGAATGGTTGACTTACGCATCAGTTCGACCCTCCCGACGTAGAGCGGTTACGGTTCAGCTCGTTCAGGGGCAGATAGGGCACGATGCCCTGCGATGAGCCGTTGCCGTTTTCGTCGAGGATGATCTTGTCGATATCGCCAAGAACCTGCTCCATCGTTTCAAGGTACAGACGTTTACGCGTCACTTCGGGAGCCTTTTCGTATTCTTCTAGAACCGCGCTGAAACGGCTCGCTTCACCGGTGGCTTCGTTCACCACGCGGGCGCGATAACCTTCGGCCTCTTCGATCAGCTGTGCGGCCTGACCACGCGCTTCGGCGAGTACCTGGTTAGCATAGGCGTCAGCAATGTTGCGCGACCGGCTGCGTTCCTGTTCAGCCGCCTGCACGTCGCGGAAGGCATCGATCACGCTTTCAGGCGGATCGGCGCGGTCAAAGTTCACACGGATGATGTTCACGCCGCTGTCATAGGCGTCCAGCGTCGACTGGATCAGGTCCAGCAGCTGGTCGGCGATGATACCACGGTCACGGTTGAGGATCGGCGCAAGCTGCGACTGGGCGATGATTTCACGCATCGCGGATTCCGACACGGCCCGGATCGTCGGGCGCGGATCACGCAGATTGAACAGGTACTTGGCCGGATCGGAGATATTCCAGACCACCTGGAAATCGATGTCCACAACGTTTTCGTCGCCGGTCAGCATCAGCCCGGCTTCGCTGCCGCGCTGGCCTGTCCCGATATCCTCGGTCTGTTCCCGCGTGACCGGAATGACCTCATAAGTGACCAGCGGCCAGGGCGCAAAGTTCAGACCCGGCTGCCCGACTTCAGAGAAGTCGCCAAGGAACAGCTCGACAGACTGTTCTTCGGGCCGGACCGTGTACAGGCTGGCCATGCCCCAGAGCACCACAGCGCCCAGAATACCCAGACCGATGGTTCCGCGCGTCAGCATCGGACCGCCACCGCCGCGACGCGAACCGCCGCCGTTCTGGCCGTTGCCGCCACCGCGACCGCCCATCAGGACACGCAGCTGTTCCTGACCCTTTTTGACGAGGTCTTCGATCTCGGGGATCTGGCCACCTTCGGGACGGCGACCGCCACCGTTGTTGCGATCTCCGCCTTCGTTATTGCCCCGGTTTCCTCCGCCACCGGAAGAGCCTCCGCCCCCCCAGGGCCCGCCGCTATTGCCCGCCATATGTTGTTTTTCCCTCCAGGCCGCCATCTTGCGGCATAATTCCTTGAATGTCCAAGCGCCTCGGCGCCGTTCAACCCGAGCGCGTCGGGCTCCGCATGGTTACGATTTCTTCGGACATGGTCGGGTGCACCGCCACGGTCCGGTCGAAATCTTCCTTGGTTGCACCCATCTTGATGGCAATACCTGCCATCTGAATCAACTCACCGGCGTCCGGCGCGACGATATGACAACCAAGGATCTTGCGCGATTCCTGCGAAACGATCAGCTTCATCAGTACCTTTTCGGGCTTGTCCGCGAAAGCCGTCTGCATGGGCCTGAACGACGTCGCATAGACGTCGATCGCGCCAAGTTTCGTGGCTTCGCTTTCGGTCAGCCCGACCGTACCCAGTTCCGGCTGGGTAAACACGGCCGAGGGGATCAGCGCGTGATCCACGGGCGTCGGGTTGCCTTTGAAGACCGTTTCGACAAAGGCCATGCCTTCGCGGATCGCGACCGGGGTCAGGTTGACGCGGTCGGTTGCATCGCCGATGGCATAGATCGACGGCACCGCGGTCTGACTGTATTCGTCCACCTCAATCTCGCTCGAGCGGCCCAGCTTGACGCCGACCTCTTCCAACCCCATCGAATCCGTATTCGGACGCCGACCGGTGGCAAAAAAGACCATGTCGAACTCGACCTCCTCACCGTCCTTGCGGGTCACGCGGACCGGACCATTGCGGTCATCGCCCGCAGGGGCCAATGCCGAAATATCGGTTTCGACCTGCAGATCGATGCCGCGTTCCTTCATGGAATTGGCGATCAACTCGCGGGCTTCGTCGTCGAAACCGCGCAGGATCTGTTCGCCGCGATAGTACTGTGTCACCTCGACACCCAGACCATGCAGGATGCAGGCAAATTCGCAGGCGATATAGCCGCCGCCGACGATCAGCATAGATTTCGGCAGGGTTTCGAGGTGAAAGATATCGTCCGAGACAATACCCAACTCGGCGTTTTCCAGCTCCGGGCGCACCGGGCGCCCGCCTGTCGCGACGAGAATATGCTTGGCCGTGTAGGTGTCGCCATTGGCGAGCTCGACCGTATGCGCATCCTTGATCCGCGCGCGTTGGTCGAAGGAATCCACACCCGAATTTTTCAGTAGCTTGCGATAGACGCCTTCAAGCCGGTCGAGTTCGGTGTTCAGGTGGCCACGAAAGCTTTCCCAGTTGAACGAGCCCTTCGTGATGTCCCAGCCATAATGCGCGGCGGTTTCCGGCATGTCGGCATAGCTTGATGCATAGACCATCAGCTTTTTGGGCACGCAGCCCCGGATCACACAGGTGCCGCCATAGCGGTCTTCCTCGGCCAGCGCGACCTTTGCGTTCGCTTCTCCGGCTGCAACGCGGGCTGCGCGCACGCCCCCCGAACCGCCGCCAATTACAAACAGGTCATAGTCAAAGCTCATCAGCGTGTCAGTCCCTTAGTAGTCCAGTCAGTCCGTCAGATCGGTGAACAGATTGTCGGTTTCAACAAAATCCATCCGGTCGTGCTCTATCGTCCCCTTGTGGATATCGCGCAACTCGACCCGCCCGTCGCCAAAGCCAACGACGGCTATGTCACAGATATCTATGAAAAGCCCGTTTTCAACCACACCCGGCACCTGGTTAAGCACCAATGCAAGCTGACGTGCATCACCAATCCGTTTGAGGTGCAGATCGACGATGTGATTGCCTTCATCGGTGACGAAAGGTGTGTCGCCATTCATCCGCAGGGTCGAGTTCTGGCCCAGCACGTCCATCGAGATCAGCAGTTCCTCGACCAGTGACTGCGTGGTGCGCCAGCCAAAGGGGATAACCTCGATCGGGAGGGGGAACGCGCCCAGCGTTTCGACTTCTTTGCCGATGTCGGCGATCACGATCATCTGGTCGCTGGCCGTGGCCACGATCTTTTCCTGCAAGAGCGCGCCGCCGCCGCCCTTGATCAGGTTCAGCTCTCCGTCGAATTCGTCCGCGCCGTCGATCGTCAGATCAAGCCACTTCGCCTCATCAAGGCTGATCACGTCGATCCCGACTTCACGCGCCAGCGCCGCGGTGCGCGTGGATGTCGGCACTGCCTTGATCTTGAGCCCCTCGTCACGGACCATTTCGCCAAGGCAGCGCACCAGCCATGCGGCGGTGCTGCCGGTGCCAAGCCCGACGCGCATCCCGTCTTCGACAAAATCAGCGGCACGCTTTGCCGCAACGAACTTGGCCTTGTCTATCGGGGACAACTGTCCGCTCATGGCTTCGACTCCCGTATGGTTTCGCGGCGTTATAGGGGGTTTACACGCAAGGGGCGAGGGCCGAATTCACCTGCACCGGCGTCAAATCATTGCTTATTCTGACATCCTTGTGAAACAGCCTGTATTCCGCGCAACCTGCTGCTTGCAGAACCAGCGCCTCGCGCCTCGTTTGGCTGTGACCGGTTTTATCCAAAGGATGTCGCATCTGTTGCTTGTCCCGCTCTGCCGATAGGATATTGCGCGGATATGGATCGAGAAATTCGCCTTCACTATGCCCCGGACAATGCCTCGCTGATCGTGCGGCTGGCCATGCTTGAACTGGGGATCGACCACCGGACCGTCCTTGTGGACCGGGCCGCAAAGGCGCAATCCTCCCCCATTTACCGCCTGCTAAACCCGCACGGCCTGATCCCAGCACTGGAAACGCCCGACGGGGTGATCTTTGAAACCGGTGCGATCCTGCTCTGGCTTGCCGATAATGCCGGTCGCGGCGCGCCCGCCATTGGCACATCCGACCGCACGCAATTTCTCGCGTGGCTGTTCTTTGTCTCGAACACCCTGCACACCGACCTGCGTACCACCTTCTATCCGATGCACTACGTCGGAGGCGTGCCTGAAATGCAGTCCGCCCTGCGACAGACCCAGCGCAGCCGGATTTGCAACCACCTTGCGACACTCGAAGAACTTGCCGCCAGCACCCCTGTCTGGTTGGATGGCAGCCAACCTTCGGTGCTGTGCTATTACATCGCCTGCCTGCTGCGCTGGATGGCACTCTATCCGCAAGACGATGATCGCAGCTGGTTTGCCCTGTCGGATACGCCGCATCTGGCGGCCCTGCTCGTCGCACTTGAAAACCGAGAGGCCGTGAAAACCGCGCAACATGCCGAAGGTCTCGGCCCGACACCGTTCACCGCCCCCACCTATTGCTCTCCGCCCGAAGGATCGGCCACCTAGATGTTTCTCTCAGTCTTCGACATGTTCAAGGTCGGTATCGGCCCCTCCTCCTCGCACACGATGGGACCGATGGTCGCCGCCGCCCGCTTTCTCGACAAGATGCGCGCCGCGCCCTTCGATTTTGCCGGTGTGCGCGGTTCGCTGCATGGCTCGCTTGCCTTCACCGGTATCGGTCACGCCACCGACCGGGCGACCATACTTGGTCTCGCCGGGTTCCAGCCGGAAACCTACGATGCCGACGCCGCCGAAAAAGCGCTCGCCGATATCAATGAAACCAAAACGATTGCACCCGAAGGGCTTGGCACGCTCAGGTTCGACCCAAAGACCGACCTGATCTTTGACTATGACCGCGCCCTGCCCGGCCACGCCAATGGCATGAGCCTGATGGCCACGGATGCGCAGGGCGACGTGATCCTCAGCGAGATCTATTATTCCGTCGGTGGCGGTTTCGTCCTGACCGAGGCGGAACTGGCCGAAGGCAAAGCCAAGGATGACGGCCCGCCGGTACCGTTCCCGTTCAAATCCGCGGCCGAGATGCTCGACATGGCGCGCGAGTCGGGCAAATCCATCGCCGCGATGAAGCGCGCCAATGAACTGTCGCGCCGCGCGCCCGGCGATCTGACGCGCGGGACCGCGCGTATCTGGCAGGTCATGAACGACTGCATCGAACGGGGCCTCACCAGCGAAGGCACGCTGCCCGGCGGGCTTCAGGTCAAACGCCGGGCCAAGGCGATCCACGATGCGCTGCAGTCGGAACGCGGGCTGAACCTGACGCCGCCACATACGATCAACGACTGGATGAGCGCCTATGCGATGGCGGTGAACGAGGAAAACGCCGCCGGGGGGCAGGTCGTAACCGCGCCGACCAACGGCGCCGCCGGCGTGATGCCTGCCACCCTGCGTTATTACCTCGACCATGTACCCGGCGCCTCTTCGGCCCATGTAGAGGATTTCCTGCTGACCGCCGCCGCGATTGGCGGGCTGGTCAAGTACAACGCCTCGATCTCGGGGGCCGAAGCCGGTTGCCAGGCCGAGGTCGGCTCGGCCTCCGCAATGGCTGCTGCCGGTCTTTGCGCCGTGATGGGCGGCACCCCCGAGCAGATTGAAAACGCGGCCGAAATCGCGCTGGAACATCACCTTGGCATGACATGCGATCCGGTGCGCGGTCTTGTTCAGGTTCCTTGCATTGAACGCAACGGCCTTGGCGCGATCAAGGCGGTCAGCGCCGCGAGCCTTGCGCTGCGCGGAGACGGGACACATCTGGTGCCGCTGGATGCCTGCATCGAAACCATGCGCCAGACCGGCGCGGACATGAGCGAGAAATACAAGGAAACCTCGCTGGGCGGGCTGGCGGTCAACGTGCCGAACTGTTGACACTTGCCGTAACGGAACACGCACGAGTTGTGTTGCCAGAACCACGGCACGCTCATACGGTTGAGAAATGTCACAAGACCGTCCCGTATTGGGCATTCTTCTCATGCTCGGTTTCTGCGTCTTCGCCCCTATGGGCGATGCGCTGGCAAAGCTGATCGGCCAGTCTGTCCCGCTCGGGCAGATGATCCTGATCCGCTTTGCCGTTCAGGCGGTTGTCCTGATCCCGCTTGTGCTGGCCACAGGGCGGATCTGGCGGATGTCCGGGCGGGTGCTGCGCCTCACGCTTTTGCGCACTGTCATGCACATCATCGGGATCGGTGCTATGTTCACCGCACTGCAATACCTCGAACTCGCCGACGCGGTCGCCATCGCCTTCGTGATGCCCTTCATCATGTTACTGCTGGGCAAATACGTTCTTGGCGAAGAGGTTGGCGTTCGCCGGCTGCTGGCCTGCGTTGTCGGATTCTGTGGCACGCTGATGGTGATCCAGCCCAGCTTTGCCGAAGTCGGCTGGCCCGCACTCTGGCCGCTGCTCGTCGCGGTGAATTTCGCTCTGTTCATGCTGGTGACACGACAGATCGCCAAGGAAACCGACCCGATTGGCCTGCAAGCGGTCAGCGGCGTGATGGCCTGCGCGATCCTGCTGCCCATCGAACTCTACGGTACCCGGCTTGGCTGGCATGAGGTCGTCACGCTGAACCCGCTAAGCTCTTATGAATGGTCGCTTTTGCTCAGCATCGGCGTCATCGGCACCTGTGCGCACTTGCTGATGACATGGTCTCTCCGTTTTGCCCCTTCGGCCACGCTCGCGCCCATGCAGTATCTCGAAATTCCCATCGCGACGCTCTTTGGCTGGCTGATGTTCAAGGACCTACCCGACAGTCTGGCCGCCGCCGGTATCTGCGTCACCATCGCCGCCGGGCTCTATATCATCCTGCGCGAAGGCCGCATGGCGCGCACCGGCGCAGCGGCAAAACGCGGCAAGGTCTCGGCCGTCGAGGTGGCTGTCAAACCACATCCGCCCGAGATCTGAGGGCTGCAAGCACCTGATCCAGACGGGCAAGCGGCAAAATCCCCACCATTCCGGGTCCGTCCATTTCAAGGCTAACCGGCCCCAGCGCGCGATTGGATGTCCCGATCTGCCCGGCAGGTGTAAAAGCGAGCCCGTCAATCGGCCATTCGAGCCCCGTCGAACGCCCGGTCACCGCCCCCATCGGGAACAGTGACACCACGTCACCCGGTTCAAGCTGCACCTCGAAACGCGCGGGCAGATGAAGGATTACCTCGTGCCGTCCGATCAACACGCAGGTCTTTTCTGCCAGTTGAACCAGCACGTTAAGCACCGCAAGCTGATGGTCCACCCGGTCGCCCAGAAACCCGACCGCCAGCACCAGCGGCGCTGAAATCCGGCTTAGCGCCTTGTGAAAATCCGTCGTGTCCTGTTCTGCGATCCGAAACAGCCTATCTTCTGGAATGCGCGACAGCGCATCCGCCGAAATGGAATCGAAATCGCCGAACACCGCGTCTGGCACATGACCAGCGGCAAGCACCGGGGCCGCCCCCGAATCCGCCGCCACAAGGGCCGAGGCACGCGACAGGGCAAGGTCCAGATCACCGGGGTCGATGGCTCCGCCACCAACAAGCGTTACCGGCGTACCGGTGCAAAAAAGTTTATCGTTCATGGAAAATTAAATGGCATTTTCGTTAACTGATCACAATCTCGCCACGAAATGATACTTTCATTTGCACAGATTCGGGCCGGTTTTGACGCTGTCGACATTGTATAAGACATTGCATTCAAATGCAGAGGACGAGCATCTGATGGTTAATAACAACAAGATTCTGACTGTTTCTTACGGGACTTTTTCCTGCACCCTCGAAGGATTCGACGATTCCTTCGACATGATGAAGGAAATCGCAGAATATTTCCGTACGCTGGCAGCGGATGACCGTTACTTCGGTGCCGAACCTCCCAAGCTCGACGCAGAAATGCTGACCCAGATCGCCCAACGCGACCGAAGCCGTCAGATCGAAGCACGCGCCGACGAGTCGGGCACCGGTGTCGTACTCCGCGCCAGTTCCAATCAGAACGCCTCTACCCCGGCGACGCCTGCAGCGCCGGTCGCCAAGGCGGAAGAGGCAACCGTTCCAGAGGCCGCCGAGGACGTGGTTCAGCCGACGCACCAGTCACCAGTTTCGGCGCAACAGGGTGGTTTCGCCGCCTTCCCCGAGTCGACCAGTGTCGCCAGCGCCGGAACCGGCCCCGACAGCATCGCAGCCAAGCTGAAACGCATTCGGGCCGTGGTTTCCCGCAACGAGGCAGAACAGCAGGCTGACAAGGCCGATACCGAGGCTGCTACCGACACGGTCGAGACCGCGTCCGGCGAAGATGCGATCTACGAGGAAGTTGCCACCGCAAGCGACGCGCCGGATACGGAACTCGCCGCGATCTTTGACCGGATCGACGCCAAGAGCGAGACCGATGAACCCGTGACCTCCGATGGCGATGCCGAGCGTCGTCTGACCGAATACGACGAGGATTACGAAGAAGACAGCGCCGCAGACGATGGCCGTATTCTCGCCGCCCTCGCCGAACAGAAAGCGCGGGAACCCCGTGTCGAGGCCCAAGCCGAAACCGAAGAAGACCCTGAACCTGAAATTGTAGCCGAAGTCGAGGAAGACGAGAACGAGGAACCCGATCTCGACCTGAGCTCCTATTTCGCGGAACCCGAGCCCGAAGAAGAAGTCGCAATCGCCGAAGAACCGGAAACTGACGACGCAGAACCAGAAACCGTTGAGATAGCCGAAGAAACGGCAACCGACGAAACCCCGCTCGCCCCCGCTGACGACGAAGAAAACGCCGCGATCTCGCGTGAGAATGCCCGTCTCGTACAGCTCAAGCGCGCCGAAATCGAAGCGGCCCTTGCCGGTCGCGATGCCGCTGCCGAAACCATGTCGCAGGACGATGACAGCGACGATGAACCGGATATGGACCTCTCCACTCGGGCGGCGGCGCGTACAGACGCTGCGGAAAGCGATCTCTCCGCCGAGGACGAAGCCGACCTGATGCGCGAACTCGCCGCCCTTCAGGACGACCTGATCGGTGAGACCGAAGAGCCGGAAGCACCCGAAGAGCCCAGCGCGACGGACGAAACCGACCACGTCGAAGCGGAAGAAATTGAAACAGCCACCCAAGGGCTGGACAACGACGTTTCCCGCCTGATGGCTGCCGCCGAAGAGAAGATGGACGCGCCGGAATATTCCACCAGCCGCAACACCTACAGCCGCCTGCGTGCCGCCGTGGCAGCGGCCCAGGCAGAACGATCTGCCGGGCATGATCTTAACGACGACAAGGGCGATGATGCCTACCGCCAGGACCTTGCCAGCGTGGTGCGCCCCCGCCGCCCGGACAACAACCGCCCGCAGCGTCCGGAACGGCCCGCAAGCGAAAACCGCGCCGCCCCGCTCAAATTGGTCGCAGAACAGCGTATCGATATCGAGCAGTCCGAGAAATCGCGCCTGCCGGTCCGGCCCCGCCGCATCAAGACGGAATTGCTCGACACGCCCGCCGACGGTCAGTCCGAGGCCTTTGCGAGCTATGCCAAGCAGATGGGCGCCAAGGATCTGCCCCAGCTTCTCGAAGCCGCGGCAGCCTACCTGTCATTCGTCGAAGGGCGCGAGGAGTTCTCCCGGCCCCAGCTGATGAACAAGGTCCGCCAACTGCCCTCCATCGAGTTCAACCGCGAAGACGGGCTGCGCTCTTTCGGTCTGCTGCTGCGCGAAGGCAAGATATGCAAGAACGGCGGCGGACGTTTCACCGCCTCCGTCGATATCGGCTTCCGCCCGGCCAAGCGCGCCGCCGGCTGATCCCTGGATCAGTCGCGCTGATCCGGGTCTGCCTGCCCGACGCCCTTGAACACAAACTTAAACGGCAGCGCCCAGACCACGCCCAGCGCGACATAGACAAGCAGTTCGACAAAGATCGAAGGCCGGTCGATCAGGTTCATGATGGTAACGGCCAGAATAATGTAAAGCGGCAGGCCGATCAGCAGGATGACAAGGGCCCAACGCCGCCGCGCTTTGTATGACAAGGCCATCAGACCCTCCCTTTGCAATGCATCTGTTTTCCTCTTGCGGAAAATACTCCCGCCGGAGGCACCGCGTTTTCCACCGGAAAACGCGGTTTTCCCTGCACGATCAGATCAATCCGCGAAGGGATCGGTCACAAGGATGGTGTCTTCCCGCTCCGGCGAGGTCGACAGGAGCGCGACAGGGCACTCGATCAATTCCTCGACACGGCGCACGTATTTGATCGCTTCAGCGGGCAGATCGGCCCAACTGCGCGCCCCTTCGGTGGATTCCGACCAGCCCGGCATTTCTTCGTAAACCGGCGTGCAGCGTGCCTGCTGTTCGGCAGCCATCGGAAGATAGTCAAGCTGTTGCCCGTCCAGCTCGTACCCGACGCAGATCTTCAGCGTCTCGAACCCATCAAGCACGTCCAGCTTGGTCAAAGCGATCCCGTTCACGCCAGAGGTCGCACAGGTCTGACGCAGAAGAGCCGCATCGAACCATCCGCAGCGCCGCTTGCGCCCGGTCACGGTGCCGAATTCGCGGCCCCGCTCGCCAAGACGCTGGCCATCATCGTCATGCAGCTCGCTCGGGAACGGGCCTTCGCCAACGCGGGTCGTATAGGCTTTCACGATACCCAGCACGTAATCGATGCCGCCCGGCCCGATCCCGGTACCCGTTGCCGCCTGCCCGGCGATCACATTCGAAGACGTCACGAAAGGATAGGTGCCGAAATCGATATCCAGCAGCGCGCCCTGCGCCCCTTCGAACAGGATGCGCTTGCCTGCCTTGCGCTTTTCACTCAGCACTTTCCAGACTGGCGCGGCATAGGGCAGCAACTCGCCCGCGATTTCCTTCAGCTGGGCGATCAGCCCCTCGCGGTCGATCGGATCAATGCCCAGACCGCGACGCAGCGGATCGTGATGTTGCAGGGCACGGTCGACCCGCGCGATCAGCGTCGCCTCGTCGGCGAGGTCCGCAACCCGTATCGACCGGCGTCCGACCTTGTCCTCGTAAGCCGGCCCGATACCACGCCCGGTGGTGCCGATCTTGGTGCCTTTAGATGCCGCTTCTTCACGCGCCCGGTCGAGTTCCCCGTGGATCGGCAGGATCAGCGGCGTATTCTCGGCGATCATCAGCGTTTCAGGGGTGATCTCCACACCCTGCTCGCGGATCGAGGCGATTTCCTTGACCAGATGCCACGGGTCAAGCACCACGCCATTGCCGATGACCGACAGCTTCCCGCCGCGCACCACACCCGAAGGCAGCGCATTCAGCTTGTAGACCTTGCCATCGATGACCAGCGTATGGCCGGCGTTATGCCCACCCTGAAAACGCGCGATCACATCGGCACGCTCGCTCAGCCAGTCAACGATCTTGCCTTTTCCCTCGTCACCCCACTGGGCGCCGACAACGACAACATTGGCCATAACCAGTCCTTTGATAATTGGATCAAACCCGCGCCCGTATAGCGATGCCACAGCCCCGGCGAAACCGGAAATTGCGCTCTCCGGCAGGAAACAGCGCTTTCAGAGTGCCTGTTCGTCGGACTCGGACAGGCGAACGGGTTCACCATGCGGCGTCGAAAGATAGGCTCGCTCCCAGGCCGCGCGGACCGACCCCGCCTCCTCCGGCAGTGCCGATCCCTGCTCTGCCAGAAGCTTTTCGAGCGTTTCCAGCCATGCCATGAAATAATCGTCGCCCCCGTCGAGATCCCGCGCCAGCCCATGGGCGGCAAGGGTGGCACCGAACCTTTCGGCCCAGTCGGGCCAAGCGAACCGGGCGGATTCGTTGAGATGCACGGTGAGCGCGAAAAGCTGCGCGTGCCACGGTTCGGCAAAGGCTGGTTCGGGGATGTCCGGCATCTTCACGCCGGTTCCAGATAGGACTGCCAGAGGTCCAGCACTACCTCATCATCGGGATGTTCCGGCGCTGCCCAAAGCTCGGCGGCGGGGAAGACCACCGCGTAAAGCGGCTCGGGCGCTTCGCCAAGCCCGTGGGCATTGCTGTCGGGCAGCACATGGCTGCCGTGAAGCATCAGGATCCTGCCGCGCGCCCCGGCCGCATAAGCGGGCAGCCGGGTGTGCCCGCCATCAACGAGCCGGTTATCAGCCGGGCGACGGGTCACGACCGTATCTCCAGCCGCGAACCGAATGGGGATATCGCTGTCACGATCCGCCGGACCACCTTTGCCAAGCACGGCGGCCACCTTGTCGGCGGTCATCGCCTTGTCGGACAGGGCCTGCTGTTCAGGATCGGACGCGCTCAAGTCGTCCCGGCTGACAAGATCCGTCGCAACCAGCAGGTCGGCCAGCGCCGCAATCCATTTTTCGTAATAGCTGAAACGGGCATAATCTGTGTTGCCGACACATTCCCGCGCATGACGCGACGTGTCGATGTTCCACTTGCCCAGCGCGCCTGCGGCCAGCGTAACCGCCAGGGCGCGGGCGTGCCAGTCCTTGTGAAAGACCGGGGCGTCCTCCGGCTCGGGGATCACAGGCCCATCACCGAACCGCCCGCCCATGTCGTGAACGCGGCTCATCCCGGCACCCGCGCCAGCCCGGTGCCGATCATGCTGTCTCGCGTGACCAATTTGGCGAGTTCCTCAACAGACATGCCCTCGGTCCCGGCCGGTCGCAGCGGAATGACGAGATATCGGATCTCGGCGGTCGAATCCCAGACCCGCACAGCGGTTTCCGGCGGCAGCGCCACACCGAACTCGGCCAGCACCTTGCGCGGCTCACGCACCGCACGGGACCGGTAGGCATCGGATTTGTACCAACCAGGCGGAATCCCAAGGAGCGACCACGGGTAACAGCTGCAAAGCGTACAGACGACCATGTGATGTACGGATGGTGTACACTCTGTGCACACAATGTGCTCGCCCTGTCGGCCATAATAGCCAAGCTCGCGCATCACCTCGGTCGCATCCACCGCAAGCGCCGCGCGGAAGCCTTCATCGCTCCAGGCACGGGCGACGACATCGGCCCCGTTCTTGGGGCCGACCCGGTTCTCATAGGTGTCGATAATTTCGTCTAGCGCGGCCGGATCGACCAGCCCCTTGCGGGTCAGAATCGTCTCGAGCGCCTTAACCCTCAGCGCCGGGTCCGAGGGCAGCAGGGCGTGGGCATGTTCGTGGTCGGAATGATCATGTGGCATGTGTCGATCTTGCCGGGGAGCCATTGCTTTTGTCCAGCCGCAAACTCATCCCTTGCCCCGGCGCGCGATCTTGCATAGATACCCCCCGTCAAAGGCCGGAGACCAAACAGCCCTTATGGAAAACGTCGTTCTCATCATCCACCTGATCCTCGCCTTCGGGCTGATCGGTATCGTCCTGCTGCAACGTTCCGAAGGCGGTGGCCTCGGCATGGGTGGCGGCGGTGGTGGCGCGATGAGCGGCCGGGCTGCAGCAACCGCCCTTGGCAAGCTTACATGGCTTTTGGCAGCGGCATTTATCTGCACCTCGCTGACGCTGACGATCCTTGCCGCTGAAAAGGCATCGGGCGTTTCGGTTCTCGACCGTCTCGGCACCGAAGCTCCGGCAGAGGGTGAAAGCGCACCGGTGCAAATACCTAATGCAGAAGATCTTTTGCCGCCCGCCGAAGGGGATGACGCACCGCTTGTGCCGCGTGCGGACTGATCTGGCATAACTGCCACAATACCTTGGCTGACGTTTAACTAACGCAACATCATATTGCGGTTCTATTGCCCTTGTCGCGCGAATCCTCTATAGGTGGACTCCCGTGATGACGTGGTTTTTGCGAACCGCATACACTCGAAAATTCGGTACTCACGGGGGCCTGCGAAACCTATGGCGCGATTCATTTTTATAACTGGCGGCGTGGTCTCTTCCCTTGGCAAAGGGCTTGCATCGGCGGCATTGGGCGCGCTCTTGCAGGCACGCGGTTTCTCGGTCCGGCTGCGCAAACTCGATCCCTACCTGAACGTCGATCCCGGCACGATGAGCCCGTTTGAACATGGCGAGGTCTTCGTCACCGATGACGGCGCCGAAACCGATCTCGACCTTGGCCATTATGAACGCTTTACCGGTGTCGCGGCGCGCTCTACCGACTCGGTCAGTTCCGGCCGCATCTATTCCACCGTGCTCGAAAAGGAACGGCGCGGCGATTACCTCGGCAAGACGATCCAGGTGATTCCCCACGTTACCAATGAAATTAAGGACTTCATCTCGATCGGAGAGGATGAGGTCGATTTCATGCTCTGCGAAATCGGCGGCACGGTCGGCGATATCGAAGGCCTGCCATTCTTCGAAGCGATCCGTCAGTTCGCACAGGACAAACCGCGCGGGCAGTGCATTTTCATGCACCTGACCCTGCTGCCCTATATCAAGGCCAGCGGCGAGCTGAAAACCAAACCAACCCAGCACTCGGTCAAGGAGTTGCGCTCCATCGGTCTCGCGCCCGACATCCTCGTCTGCCGCTCGGAGGGTCCGATCCCCGTCAAGGAACGTGAAAAACTGGCTCTGTTCTGCAACGTGCGTCCCGATTCGGTGATCGCCGCGCAGGATCTGAAATCGATCTACGAAGCGCCGCTCGCCTATCACAAGGAAGGTCTGGATCAGGCGGTACTGGATGCGTTCCAGATCACCCCGGCGCCCAAGCCGAACCTCGACACGTGGGAAGACGTGGCAGACCGGATCTACAACCCCGAAGGCGAGGTAAAGGTCGCGATCGTCGGCAAGTACATCCAATTGGAAGATGCCTATAAGTCGATCGCCGAGGCGCTGACCCACGGCGGCATGTCGAACCGGGTCAAGGTCAAGGTCGAATGGGTTGATTCCGAAATCTTCGATACCGAGGACCCGGCACCGCATCTCGAAGGATTCCACGCCATCCTCGTTCCCGGCGGGTTCGGTGAACGCGGCACCGAGGGTAAGATCAAAGCGGCCGAATTCGCACGGACGCACAAGGTGCCCTATCTTGGCATCTGTCTGGGCATGCAGATGGCAGTGATCGAAGCGGCGCGCAACGTGGCGGGCCTCAAGACCGCCGGCAGCGAGGAATTCGACCACGAAGCCGGCAAGAAACGCTTCGAACCAGTGGTTTACCACCTGAAAGAATGGATTCAGGGCAATCACACCGTCGCCCGCAAGGTCGATGACGACAAGGGCGGCACCATGCGCCTTGGATCCTATGACGCGACGCTGGCCGAAGGCTCGAAAGTCGCGCAGGTCTACGGCACCTGCCATATCGAAGAACGCCACCGTCACCGGTACGAAGTGGATATGAAGTACCGCGAACAGCTTGAAGAAGTCGGTCTCAAGTTCTCGGGCATGTCCCCCGACGGTCGCCTGCCCGAGATCGTGGAATGGACCGACCACCCGTGGTTCATCGGCGTCCAGTTCCACCCAGAACTCAAATCGAAACCCTTTGCGCCCCATCCGCTTTTCGACGATTTCATAAGGGCCGCCAAGGAAACATCGCGTCTGGTCTGAGCGGAAGGATTTTTCGTCCCGCCGAGACAAAAGACGTAAGTCGTTTATCGACGGGACACGCCTTCGCTCCCCCCTAAATGGGGTGGACCGGCAAACCGACACAAGCGAATCCCCAAGGCGCCTCCCCGGCTGACAGGCTGCAAATTGCCGATCGAGCCTCGCTGGGCGATTGCCTGACGCGCCGGTATATCCTAGCAAACAAACATGTTTCGCTCCCTGCTTGCTCTTTTCCTGACGGTCCCTGCGCATCTTGCCGCGCATCCGCATATTTTCGTGGATACCGGCTTCGAGGTGATCCTCGATGAAACCGGCAGGCTGACCCATATCCGGACCACTTGGGCCTATGACGATTACTATTCGCTGCTGATCACTTCGGACATGGGGCTGGATCAGGACTACGACGGCGTTCTCACCGACGAGGAACTGGAGCAACTGACCGGCTTTGACATGAACTGGATCGAAGGGTTCAACGGCGATCTCGTCGCCGCCTTGAACGGCGAGACGCTCGCTCTTTCCGGCCCGAGCGAGGCCACGGCCGAGTTCAAGGCGGGGCGGATCATCACGACTCACCTGCGCGAAGTCGAAGGACATCCGCAGGCCGTCGGCGGCAAGCTATCGCTGAAGCCTTATGACGCGACCTATTACACCGCCTACGATGTCAAGCTTCCGGTGACCGTGACCGGTTGGAATGCCTGCATGATTGAAAATATCATGCCGCAGATTGGCGACGATCTGGCCGATCTCCAGCAACAGCTTTCCACGCTCGATCCAAACGCAAACCCGGAGGATGTCGGGCTATCTGATCCCGGCGCGGCCTTTGCAACCGACGTGCAGGTGCAATGTCCAAGCTCCTGATCCTTCCGGTTCTGATCGTCGCCGCCCTCGCATGGTTCTGGCTGAGCGGCGGGTTTGCCGATCTGGCCACTTGGGCCGCCACAGAGCAGCGCCATTTCCAGAACGGCATCGCCCAGTCGCTGCGCAGCCTTCGCGCCCGCGAAGTTGGCGCGCTGTCCGCATTGCTGGCGCTCTGCTTTGCCTACGGGTTCGTCCATGCGGTCGGGCCGGGCCATGGCAAGGTGCTGATCGGCGGCTATGGGCTGGGGCGAAAGGTGCCGATGTTCCGGCTCGTCGCGATCAGCCTTGTCGCGAGCCTTGGGCAATCGGCCACCGCAATCGCCATCGTCTATGCCGGTGTCTGGGCCTTTCATCTGACGCGAGAGCATCTTGTCGGCGTCGCGGAGGGTCTGATGGCACCCTTGAGCTACGGCGCCATCGCGCTGGTCGGCACCTGGCTCGTCATACGCGGTTGCCGCCGGATCATGCCGCCCCGGGTAACGCATGACCATGCGCATCACCACCATCATCACGAGCACGACGAAAGCTGCGCGCATCGGCACGGGCCGACGCTTGAAGAAATCGAAAACACCGGGTCGCTACGGGAAACCTTTGCCCTGATCGCCAGCATTGCCATTCGCCCCTGTTCGGGCGCGATCTTTGTGCTGCTGATCACTTGGCAGATGGGCATTGCACTTGCGGGCATTGCCGCGACACTTGCGATGGGGCTGGGAACAGCCAGTGTAACCATCGCCGTCGCCTGCGCCGCCACCGGGCTGCGCGGCAGCTTTGTCTCGGCGCTTTCAGGCTCACCCCTTATGACAAGGGTCGTTCCGGTTCTGGAAATCGCGGCGGGCCTGACGATTACGGTGCTGGCGGGCGGGCTGTTGCTGACCGCGCTGGCCTAACCCCACGTGTCGCGCAGCACCCGCATCCAGTTGCCCCAGCAGATTTTTTCGATCCGCTCCGGTGCATAGCCATGCTGCTCCATCGCCCGGACGAGATTCGGCAGCTTGTCTGCCCTGTTCAGCCATTGGGGCGGCTTGCAGCCATCGTAATCAGACCCAAGCGTGACCCCGTCCTCGCCCAGTTTGTCGAGCAGATAGTCGAGCTGCGCCATGGCATCCGCGCGGGGGGTATCCACGTTAGGCACGCCGTCAGGACGCATAAAGCTACATTCGAAATTCAGCCCGACCACGCCACCGCTATCCGCGATCAGTTGCAGTTGCGGGTCGGTCAGGTTGCGGGCATGGGGGCTGACCGCCCATGCGTTGGAATGGGTCGCGACCAGCGGCGCATCCGAAATTGCCGCAACATCGGCAATGCCCGCCGCGTTCAGATGGCTAAGGTCGATCAGGATTTTCAGCTCGTTGCAGCGCGCGACAAGCGCCTTGCCCGCCTCGGTCAGACCGACGCCGATATCCCCGTCCGAGGGGTAGCGGAACGGAACCCCATGACCGAAAATCGTCTCTCGCGACCAGACCGGACCCAGCGACCGCAAACCCATCTCATGTAGCCGGTCCAGTTCGACAAGCTCCGGCCCAATCGCTTCGGCCCCTTCGATATGCATGATCGCGGCGATCACGCCCTCGGCCCTTGCCGCTTCGATCTCGTCCACTGTGCGACAGATCCGAACCGCGCCTGCCCTGTCGAGCGCATGAAGAATATTCGCCGAACGTTCGACGATTTCCCACGCCTCGGCCTGTTCGACCATCTTTGGCAGCGGCACATCGTAGGGCGGGGTCAGATCGTTGAGCGAGAAACCGCCCGGTCCGGGAGAGCGCACCCAGATGGCAAAGAACCCACCGGCGAACCCGCCCTCCTGCGCCTTGGGAACATCGATATGTCCTTGCGTTCCCTTGACGAATTGCCCCACCGGATCGGACACTTTCAGCCCGGCCAGCAATGTCAGCGTATCGTTGTGGCCGTCAAAAATATGTGTTGTCATAGCGGGACGTTGCACAGATTTTTCAGCAGCCGCAATGGCAACCGTTGAGTTTTGCGAGGCGCTTTGCGACCCTGCCTCAAAATCAGGAGAATGCACATGCCCAAGGGGTACTGGATCGCCCATGTCGATGTCGATGACATGGAAACCTACAAGAAATACATCGAAGCGAATGCGGCCCCCTTTGCCGAATACGGTGCACGCTTCCTGGTACGGGGCGGCGAAGGCGAACAGCCCGAGGGCAAATCTCGCGCACGGACCGTGGTCATCGAATTTGACAGCTACGAAACGGCGCTGGCCTGCTATAACAGCCCCGGCTATCAGGCGGCCAAGGCCCTGCGAGATCCGGTTTCCACCGGCGATCTCAGCATTTTGCCCGGTTATGACGGATAGGACCCGACGTTGAACCATCTTTGCGGAGCTCGGATGTAACATGCTTAGCAACCTGTTTCAGGCCTTTCGCCCCAAATCGCCACCGAAACTGCCCGACCCCGATGCCGAGCTTGCCCTTGGGGCGCTGCTGGTCCGGGTCGCGCAATCGGATCGCGACTACAAGATGGAAGAAATCCAGCTAATCGACCGTATTCTTCAACGGCTTTACAAGCACGACGCGATCGAGGCCGCCAAGGTCAGGGCAACCTGCGAAAAGCTGCACGCAGCCGCGCCTGAGACTGATACCTTTGGAAAGTTAATTCGCGAGACGACGGAACTTTCCGAACGGCTCGCCGCGCTGGACGCGCTCTGGGAGGTTGTGATGGCCGATGGCGCGCAGAACCCGGGCGAGCTGAAAATCGTCGAAGATGCGCGCAAGGCCATGGGATTGTCCCGCGCCGACAGCGACACCGCGCGCGACAAGGTGGTCGCCAAGGCAGCAGATTCAGAAGAGGACTAAGCCCCCTCGATCACGGGCTCGCAATTGGCCTTGGCCAGCCCCGGTTCGCGGCCTATATGCTGGATATGTTTGCAGATTTGATAAATCGCCTTACGGCGAATGACCCCGAACCGATGAACGATGGCGATGCCCGGCTGGCATTGACCGCGCTTCTGGTTCGTATCGCCCGGTCGGACAATGAATACGCCCCGGCGGAAATCGCCCAGATCGACCGCATCACCGAGGCCCGTTATGGGCTGAGCACCACCGAAGCGGAAAGTCTCCGCAAGGAAGCGGAAGAACTGGAAGCAGGCGCACCGGACACGGTGCGTTTCACCCGCGCCATCAAGGATGCGGTGCCCTATGACAGTCGGCGTGGCGTGGTCGAGGCCATGTGGCAGGTGGTTCTCGCCGATGGCGACAGGGCTGATGCGGAAAACGCGCTGATGCGGCTGACGGCTAACCTGCTGGGTGTCACCGACCGCGACAGCGCGCTTGCCCGCCAAAAGGCCGAAACCAGATGATAGCGATGCTCGGCATGTATGACATGCCGGAGATCCAGCCCGCCAATGACCGCTATTGGCAGGCCATCCGCGACAGGCTTGGCTATGGTCCGGCGAGCCTGTCCCGTGATTTGGACTATTGGAAGACGTGGCAATCGCCCGACCTGTTGCTGGGGCAGACCTGCGGGATGCCTTACCGCACACGACTATACGACAAGGTAACACTGATTGGGACGCCTGACTTCGGATTGCCCGATTGTCCGCCGGGATATTATCAATCGGTTATCGTTGCGCGGTCGGAAGACACCCGTGACACGCCACAGGACTTCGACGGCACCCGGTTCGCCTATAACGAAGACATGTCTCAATCCGGCTGGGCCGGGCCGCTCCATTTCCTGAAAGGCCTGCGGTTTTCAGGAATCGTCCCAACCGGCGGGCATCGCCTTTCGCTGCACGCGGTGGCCGAGGGGCGCGCCGATATTGCCGGGATAGACGCCGTCACATGGCTTTTGCTCTGCGAACATGACCGGCTGGCAGCGCAGCTTAAGGTCATCGCGAAGACCACGCCAACGCCCGGGCTGCCCTATATCACCGCGCAGGGCAGAGACCCTGCCCCGATTGCCGATGCCATCGCCGCCGCCATCGCCGATCTGGATGAACAGGACCGCAGGGCTCTGCATATTCGAGGCCTCGTCCGGATAGAAACCGCCGACTATCTTTCCGTCCCAACGCCGCAACCTGTCGGCGTGTGACAGCCAGCAAAGGCGCGGTCCGGCAGAACAAGCCGACCAAAACACTGGATTGAGATTAATTTTCGGGCATTCCCTGCCGTCAATTGCCCCCTCTTGCCCCTTGCCTATCTGAATTCACGATTGCAATACGAACGGAATTAACTCCTACTACGGCGAAATTCAGCAAAACCGGACGCCCCGTGACAGACACACCGCCCGTCATCCAGATCAACAACCTCCACAAAGCCTATGGCCAACTCGAAGTGTTGAAAGGCGTCAGCATCTCCGCAAAGCGCGGCGATGTCGTTTCCCTGATCGGCTCTTCGGGGTCAGGCAAATCCACGCTCCTGCGCTGCGCCAACCTGCTGGAAGACAGCCAGCAGGGCGAGATCCTGTTCAAGGGCGAACCGGTTCTCTGGAAAGGTTCGGGCGCGGCAAGGCGACCGTCGGACGCCAAGCAGGTGCTGCGCATCCGCACTAACCTGTCGATGGTGTTCCAGCAGTTCAATCTCTGGTCCCACATGAGCATTCTTCAGAATGTCATGGAAGCGCCCTTGACCGTGCTGGGCCGCAACCGTGGTGAGGTTGAGAAATCCGCCCGATCCTATCTGGAAAAGGTCGGGATCGGCGACAAATGCGATGCCTACCCGGCACAGCTTTCCGGCGGTCAGCAGCAGAGAGCCGCAATCGCGCGCGCGCTTTGCATGGAACCCGAGGCGTTGCTCTTTGACGAACCGACCAGCGCGCTGGACCCGGAACTGGAGCAGGAAGTCGTCAAGGTCATCAAGCAACTCGCCGCCGAAGGGCGCACCATGCTGATCGTGACACATGACATGAAGCTCGCGGCGGATGTAAGTGATCACGTGGTCTTTCTGCACAAGGGCCTGATCGAAGAGGAAGGCGCACCAAGCGCACTCTTCGGCGCTCCGAAATCCGAACGTCTCCGGGGTTTCCTCTCGGCGACGCAAGCGGCCTAATCAAAATAAAACCAAGGGAGTAACTATCATGAAATCTCTGATTTTCACCACAGCGGCGCTCGCCATTGTTGCGGGATCGGCCTTTGCCCAGACCGTTCGCATGGGAACCGAAGGCGCCTACCCTCCGTATAACTTCATCAATGACTCGGGCGAAGTCGACGGGTTCGAGCGCGAACTGGGCGACGAACTCTGCGCCCGTGCCGAGCTGACTTGCGAATGGGTGAAGAACGACTGGGATTCGATCATTCCAAACCTCGTGTCGAGCAACTACGACACCATCATGGCCGGCATGAGCATCACGGACGAGCGTGACGAGGTGATCGACTTTACCCAGGATTACTATCCGCCCACCGAATCCGCCTATGTCGCTCTCTCCGAAGGCGTTGATCTCGAAGGCGGCATCGTGTCGGCACAGACCGCGACCATTCAGGCGGGCTATGTCGCGGAAAGCGGCGCAACGCTGGTGGAATTCGCAACCCCCGAAGAAACCATCGCCGCCGTGCGTAATGGCGAAGCGGACGCGGTTTTTGCCGATTATGACTACCTCCTGCCGCTGGTCGAGGAATCGGGCGGCGAGCTGATGTTCGTGGGTGAAGGCGTACCGCTTGGCGGTGGCGTCGGCATGGGCCTGCGCGAAAGCGACACCGAACTGCGTGACAAGTTCGACGCGGCCATCACGTCGATGAAGGAAGACGGCAGCCTGAACGCATTGCTGGACAAATGGTTCGGCGAAGGCGTCGGCACCTACTGATCCCGTCCTAAATGCGGCCCGCCCTTTCGGCGGGCCGTTTCTTTCAACGCGGGGCGCAGGTTTTAATATGCCTCCCGCGCCACTGAACGGACCCGCATGTTTTCCTATTGCGTCGATCCCGACTCGCTTGAAACGCTGGCATGGATGTCTTGTTACCTGACCACCGGCGTCCATATGTCATTCTACATGGCGTTTCTGAAAGTGCTGGGGCTTTTGGCCGTAACAGCACCGGTCGCGCTTGGCTTCGGTTTTCTTGGCGCAATGGCGGCCCGGTCGGGGTTCGGCCCGCTGCGCTGGTTCGGCAAGACCTATATCGCCATCGTGCGGGGCGTGCCCGACATCGCGTTTTTCCTGTTCTTCGTCATCGCCCTTGATCAGGCGCTCGAGTGGCTGCGCCACAAGGCGCTGTGCCCCGATTGGGACATGCCGATCCGACAGGGCAATGACTTCATCGTCTGTCAGGCCGCCAAGCTGCCCGCTGGCAGCGCGCCGGAATGGATCCACGAAACCTATGGTTTCGCGCTGGCCGTCATCACCTTTGCCATCGTTTTCGGTGCCTTCGCCGCCAACGTCCTGTTCGGCGGCATGCGGGCCGTACCGCATGCCCAGCTCGAGACCGCCGCAGCCTATGGCATGACGCCGCGCCAGACCTTCTGGCGCGTTCTGGTCCCGCAGATGTGGGTCTACGCGCTGCCGGGTCTTTCAAACCTTTGGATGGTGCTGATCAAGGCCACGCCCCTGCTCTTCCTGCTGGGGATCGAGGATATCGTCTATTGGGCACGCGAACTTGGCGGCACCAAGACCTCGCGCTTTACGGATTACCCGCATGGCGACTGGCGCATGTGGTACTTCCTTGCCCTGTTGGTTTTCTATCTCGCCTTCACGAAAGTCTCTGAAATCGCGCTTGAAAAACTGATGATCCGGCTGACGCACGGACAGGCCACCACGGGCGGCGAAGCCCAGCGGAGGGCCGCCTCATGAGCGCCTGCCTGCAAACCATACAGGATTACGCCCTGCGCAGTATCGGCATCGGCGAACGCCTTTTGCCCAGAAGCGATTTCACCCTGTGCGAGCAAGTCGTCCTGATCGGCTCTGGTATGATCTGGAATATCTATTTCGGTATCTTCGCCCTGATCATCGGGTTCTTCCTTGCCACCGGGCTTGCCGTGGCCAAGGGCGCGCAGAACCCTTGGCTGCGCAAACCAGCGGAATGGTTCATCTTTCTGTTCCGCGGTTCGCCGCTCTTCATCCAGTTCTTCTTTGCCTATTTTTTCTTTTTGAACCTGAAGAGCAGCATCGAATTTTTCGATCCATTTACCGCTGCCTGGCTTGGCGCGCTGATTGTCCTGTTCCTGAACACCGCCGCCTATTCCGGAGAGATATTTTACGGCGCGCTCCGCTCTGTTCCCAAGGGCGATGTCGAGGCGGCAGACGCCTATGGTCTGACCGGCTGGCCGCGCTTTAAGCGGATCATCTGGCCGACGATGCTGCGGCTGGCTTGGCCCGCTTATACGAACGAGGCGATCTTTCTCTTTCACGCCACCACGCTTGTTTATTTCTCCGGTTTCCCTGCATGGCAGCAACGCGGCGATGCGCTCTATTATGCCAGCTATTTTGCGGATAAGACGTTCAACCCGTTTGTCCCCTACCCCATTCTGGCGGGCTATTTCATCCTGTTCACGCTGGTGATCGTAGGCGTTTTCGGCCTTATCAACCGGCGTCTGAACCAGCACCTTCCGGGCGAGGCCCGGGCCAAGTTCCAGTTCCGGCCAAACCTGCTGCGCTAGAACGGTCGGCGAAACTCAGACCCGGCGGTCAAGCATCGGATCGATGAATTCATCGTCGCCGGGTGCCGGTCTTTCATCGTCGAATCCAAGATCAGCCAGCCGTTCGGCCCAGGACTTTGGCAGATGCTGCGCGATCTCCGAAACGCGCTCACGCCCCTGTCGCGCGATCTGGCGCAACCTTTCGGCCTTGGCAGGATGCCTGCGTTCAAGCCGCGCGAAACGATCGCTGGCGATTTCCTTCATCCGGTCCGGGCCAAAGTACAGGTAGGCGCTCCCCAGTACTATGCCGCTCAGCATGAGCACCGCCGGGTAGATCCAGAGAGGCAGGATCAGAAAAACCGCCACGCCTGCGGTGACCGGAAAGATCCAGTTCCGCGCAGATTGAGAAACGCTTTCATAGCGGTGCCGGCTGTCCTTTACCTCGGGCTCGACGATCAATGTCATGCGCGGGTTTGGCTCGGCCGATACGGCGGCAGCTTCGGGTCGGCGGCTGACCGTCACACGTTCCATGCGCTCGACCCGGGGCTCTTCCTGTTCCACCTTGTCTTGCTGCGGCTTTCTGCGGTTCCGGTTCGGCCCATTCTGACGCGGTTTTGCCTGAGCGGAGCTGGCGGATCGCTGCGCATGCGGCTTTGGTTGCTCACTAGTGGCAGCCGCAGCAGGGTCAGGTTGTTTTGGCGGCGCCGCCCCCTTGTTGCCAAAGCCATTGAATTGATAAGCCATGCCAGTTCCTGTTTCCCGCTTACCACCGACACTGGGGGGCGCGCGGCCGCTTCGCCATGACTGCGGCAGGGCATCCCGGATCGGATCACGGGAAGACAACTCACCGAAAACTGGGGCTGACGACCGACAAGAATATGTCAGACACGCGGCTTTTGTGACTGTTTTTCAGCCTTTCCAGCACGCGAAACCGTCGCGGCAAATAATTTGATCAAATTTCGGTGACACCCGGAAGATCCTCCGCTAAACAAGGGCAAACCAAAATTCGAACAAAAAGAGTCTTTCCGTGGACCTCAGGACATTCCCGACTTTCCGAGTAGCCGCCAGCGATCTGAATGGGCAGATGCGTGGCAAACGTGTTCCCGGCTCTTATGCCGACAAGCTTGCCGAGGGCGTTGTCCGTATGCCGCTTTCGGTGCTGAACGTGGATCTCTGGGGGTCTGACATCAAAGACAGCCCGCTGGTGTTCGACAGCGGCGACGCCGACGGGGTCTTGCTGCCAACCGATCGCGGTGCGGTTCCGATGCCGTGGCTCGCGACAGCCTCTGCGCTGGTGCCGATGGCAATGTATACCGACAAGGGCGATCCGTTCTTCGGAGATCCCCGCCACGCGCTGCAACAGGTGGTGGACCGCTATACGGCGCGCGGCTGGACCGCCATCGCCGCGACCGAAATGGAATTTACCCTGATCGATGACAAGGGCTCGCTTCCCGAGGCACCGACAAACCCCGTCACCGGCCGCCCTGTCTATTCCAGCGCCATCCTCTCCGTTCGCCAGCTTGACGCCTTTGACGAATATTTCACCGCGCTCTACGAGGCCTGCAACCAAATGGGCATTCCGGCGGACACGGTGATCTCCGAAACCGGCCTTGGCCAGTTCGAAGTCAACCTTGTCCATCAGGATGCAATGCGGGCTGCTGACGATGCGTGGCTCTTCAAGGCCTTGGTCAAGGGCCTTGCCCGCAAGCACGGGTTTGCCGCGACCTTCATGGCGAAACCCTATGCCGACGATGCGGGCAACGGAATGCACGTCCATTTCTCGGTGGTGGACAAGGACGGTCAGAACATATTCGACGATGGCGGACCGCGTGGCACCGATACCCTACGTCACGCGGTGGCGGGCTGCCTTGCCGCGATGCCGTCGAGCACGCTGATCTTCGCGCCGAACGGAAACTCTTATGATCGGCTGGTGCCCGGCGCCCATGCACCGGTCAGCGCGGTATGGGCCTATGAAAACCGCACGGCGGCCATCCGCATTCCCGGCGGATCACCCTCTGCCCGCCGGATCGAACATCGCGTCGCCGGGGGCGACATCAACCCCTATCTCATGCTCGCAACCGTGCTGGGCGCGGCGCTGACCGGGATCGAGGACGGCATCGAACCGCCCGCCCCCATCACCGGCAACGCCTATGAGAAAACTGGCGTCCCGCGCGTTGCCGCGACATGGGCAGAGGCCATCGACCGGATCGAGAGTGACCCGCTCATGGCGCGTATCCTGCCCACTGCGATGATCCAGAACCTCGTGATGACCAAGCGGCAGGAATTGGCGCGTTTTGCGGAAACCCCGCCCGAGCGACACTGGATCAGCTACCTCGAAGCGGTGTGACCCCTTGCCCGTCCACCGGGCCTTCGATACCCTTGTTTTGATCATAAATGACATGTGACTCATGAAAATCGGCATCTTGCAAACTGGCCACGCGCCTGACGAACTCCTTGAGAGCTTCAAGGACTATGACGTCATGTTCCAGAACCTCCTTGGCGGGAACGGCTTTGAATTCGAAACCTACAGCGTGGTGGACGGCGTGTTCCCATCGGGCGCGGATGCCTGCGATGGCTGGCTGATCACCGGCTCGCGCCACGGCGCCTACGAGGATCACCCCTGGATTCCGCCGCTCGAAGACCTGATCCGCGACATCCATGCGCGCAAGCTGCCGCTGGTCGGCATCTGCTTTGGCCACCAGATCATCGCGCAGGCGCTTGGCGGGAAAGTCGTCAAGTATGACGGCGGCTGGGCGGTCGGGCGTGTCGAATACGACATGGGCGGCGAAAAGCGTTTCGTGAACGCCTGGCACCAAGACCAGGTCATCGACCTGCCCCCCGGCGCGCGCGTCGTTGGCGGCAATGAGTTTTGCAAGCATGCGATTTTGGCCTATGACGACACGATCTGGACGATGCAGCCGCACCCGGAATACGGCGCGGATTTTATCGAGGGCCTGATCGACACGCGCGGCAAGGGAGTCGTGCCGGAAGACCAACTGCAAAAGGCCCGCGAAGAGCTGCGCAAGGGCCCGACCGACAGCCCCGCGATTGCCCGCGAGATGGCTGAATTTTTCAAGAAAGAGAGGGCCTGATGGCCGACTGGACCGACAAGCTTCCGCAACCTGCCCGCGACTTTCTCGAGGGGCGGCGGTTGGACGAAGTCGAATGTATCGTTTCCGATCTTCCCGGCATCGCGCGCGGCAAGGCCGTGCCAGCATCTAAATTTGCCCGTCAGACTTCCTTTCACCTGCCTGACAGCATCTTTTTCCAGACCATCACCGGTGACTGGGGCGAAGCGGCGGGCGAGGAAGGTTTCATCGAACGCGACATGATCCTCAAGCCCGACATGTCGACGGCAACCGCCGCACCATGGACGGGCGACTGGACACTTCAGGTGATCCACGACGCCTTTGACCGCGACGGCGATGCGATCCCCTTCAGCCCGCGAAATGTGCTGAAACGCGTGGTGGATCTCTACCATAAACAGGGCTGGAAGCCGGTGGTCGCGCCCGAGATGGAATTCTTCCTCGTCGCGCGGAATCTTGATCCCGCCAAGGAAATCATGCCGATGATGGGCCGCTCTGGTCGCCCCGCAGCCGCGCGTCAGGCCTATTCCATGACGGCGGTTGATGAATTCGGCCCCGTCATCGACGATATCTATGACTTTGCCGAGGCGCAGGGTTTCGAGATCGACGGCATCACGCAGGAAGGCGGCGCCGGGCAGCTGGAAATCAACCTCCGCCACGGCGATCCGGTCAAACTGGCGGACGAGGTCTTTTACTTCAAGCGGCTGATCCGAGAGGCCGCGCTGCGCCATGACTGCTTCGCGACCTTCATGGCCAAGCCCATCGCTGATGAGCCGGGCAGCGCCATGCATATCCACCATTCGATCATAGACGTGGAAACCGGCCGCAATATCTTTGCCGGGCCGCAGGGCGGCGACACGGATGCCTTCTTTAACTTTATCGCCGGGCTGCAGCAGCACCTGCCGTCGGCTATCGCCGTGCTGGCGCCCTATGTGAACAGCTATCGCCGGTACGTGAAGGACCATGCCGCGCCGATCAACCTTGCATGGGGTCGCGACAACCGGACCACCGGCATCCGCATCCCCCTGTCGGGACCGGAATCGCGCCGCATCGAGAACCGGCTCGCCGGGATGGACTGCAACCCCTACCTTGGGATCGCGGCAAGTCTGGCCTGCGGCTATCTCGGCCTTGTAAACGAGTTGCGCCCTGAAAAGCAGTTCCGCGGTGACGCCTACGACGGTGACAGCGATATCCCGGCCGTTCTCGGCGAAGCGCTCGACATGTTCGACGAGGCAACCGAGCTGCATGAAATCCTCGGCCCGGAATTTGCCCGCGTCTATTCCATCGTCAAGCGCACCGAGTATCAGGAATTCCTTCTGGTCATCAGCCCTTGGGAACGCGAACATCTTTTGCTGAACGTCTGACCCCATCATGGATCTGCTCTATTCGAACGACAAAAAGGGCCAGTACCCGGACAGTTGGTACGCGGCAACGGCCACCCCGATGGACCCGTTCCCCCCGCTCAAGGGGGAAACCCGTGCCGATGTCTGCATCGTGGGCGCGGGCTACACCGGGCTTTCCGCTGCTTTGCATCTTGCCGAGGCCGGTCTCGACGTGGTCTTGCTCGAGGCGCAGCGCGTCGGCTTTGGCGCGTCAGGGCGCAATGGCGGTCAGCTGGGCAGCGGCCAGCGGCAGGAACAGGATGTCGTTGAAAAAATGGTCGGCGACGCCGATGCTGCCAAACTGTGGGCACTGGCCGAAGACTCCAAGGCCTTGGTCAAGGGGTTGATCGCGCGTCACGACATCGACTGCGATATCAGGCCGGGTGTTGCTCATACCGGCTTCAACGACCGCGAAACCCGCGAGATGCACGAATATGCGGAACATCTCAGCACCCGCTATGGCTATGACAAGATCGAGCTTCTCGATGAAGAAGCCTGTCACGCCATGTGCCCCTCGCCCGCCTACAAGGGCGGCATACTGGACACCGATGCGGCGCATCTCCATCCGCTGAACTACGCGCTCGGACTGGCCCGCGCAGCGCAAAAGGCAGGCGTGCGCATCTATGAGGGCGCGCATGTTCACCATATCGACGAAGGCCGCCCTGCGACCGTCCAGACCGATAGCGGCAAGGTGCAGGCCGATCATGTTATCCTTGCCTGCAACGGCTATCTCGGGTCGCTGAACCGCAAGGTGGCGGCGCGTGTCATGCCAATCAACAATTTCATCGCCGCCACCGAACCCCTCGGGGATGAGGCAGACCGCGTGCTGGCCCAAGATGTCGCCGTGGCCGATACGAAATTCGTCATCAACTATTTCCGTCTGAGCGCCGACAAGCGACTGCTGTTCGGCGGCGGCGAAAGCTACGGCTACCGTTTCCCGGCCGATATCGCCGCCAAGGTGCGTAAGCCGATGGTCGAGATCTTTCCGCATCTGCGCGATATCCGCATCGACTATGCTTGGGGCGGAACGCTTGGCATCACCATGAAACGCCTGCCCTACCTGACCCGGCTCGCGCCGAACATCCTGTCGGCGTCGGGCTACTCCGGCCACGGTGTCGGCTCGGCCACGCAGGCAGGGCAGCTCATGGCCTTGGCGATCCAGGGCGAAAGCGACGGTTTCGATACGATGGCGCGTATTCCAACCACGCCCTTCCCCGGCGGCGCCGCCTTAAGAAACCCCATGCTAATTCTCGCGATGACGTGGTTTTCCATGCGCGACCGGCTCGGCATCTAAGCCCCACCTACTCCTGACGTCCCGATTTCGGCCCGCCTTGCGACATGAAAATGTCACAAGGTTGCGGCAGATTCCGCTTTGTCGTAATCGCTAATTGTTTTACCTTTCCCAAAGGTTCAATTAAGGAAATCGAAATATGAGGCAAGCTCCAGACGTCCATCAGGCTGAACCCATTCCCGAATCCGCACGCGAAGCTATCGATGCTCTGCTGCTTTCGGGCGACCTATTCCGTTACACCGCACCAGAAAACGCCCCTGTCGCGCTGCTCGAGGCCGAATTCGCCGAGCTTCTCGGATCGAAATACGCGCTCGCGGTCTCTTCCTGTTCCGCTGCGCTGTTCCTATCGCTCAAGGCGCTGGATTTGCCGAGGGATGCGCGGGTACTGATCCCCGGCTTTACCTTTGCGGCTGTTCCTTCAGCTGTGGTTCATGCCGACTGCTACCCCGTTCTTTGCGAGGTTGGCGAAAACTACCGGATCGATCTTGAGGACTTCAAAGCCAAGATCGACGATAACATCTCGGCCGTCATCATCAGCCATATGCGTGGCCATACCTCGGACATGGATGCGATCATGGCGATCTGCGATGCGCGCAATATCCCCGTGATTGAGGACGCGGCCCATTCGCTCGGCACCACATGGCACGGGCAGAACATCGGGACAATCGGCAAGATCGGTTGCTTTTCCTTCCAGTCCTACAAGATGATCAACGCTGGCGAAGGCGGTATCATGATCACCGACGATCCCGATCTGGTGGCCCGCGCGATTATCATGTCCGGTGCCTACGAGCATAACTGGAAGAAACATCCCGTCCTGCATGACGCCTTTGCCAAGTGGCAGAACAAGGTACCGCTTTATAACTTGCGGATGGGCAACCTGTCGGCAGCGGTCATTCGTCCGCAACTGTCGGAACTGGCCCGCCGGGTCCGCGACGGGCGCGATGGGCACGACTATGTGGCGGCACGTCTGAACGCCTCACCCTATATCGAGGTCCCCGCCAAACTGGGCCCCGAAGAACGGGCACCGGATTCCATCCAGTTCAACCTTGTCGGTCTTGACGACGCCGAAATCACCGCGTTCTCGGCCGCCGCCGAAGCCCGTGGCGTCAAGGTCCAGATCTTTGGACGCTCTTCCGACAATGCGCGGGCGTTCTGGAACTGGCAGTTCATTCCGAACCTGCCTGAACTGCCCCAGACACGGGCCATGCTGATGCGCGCCTGCGATGTCCGGCTCCCCGTGCACCTCAGCCGCGAAGACTATGACGCGGTCGCCGAAATCCTGCTGGATGCGGTCGAACAGACCACCCAACCCTCGCGCGCCTACGGCACCTGAGACAAGTAAAGAACCCTGCCCAACAAGCAGGCAGGGTTCCCTTGCAAAAACTTTCGTAACGAAAAAGTTGAAAATACCGGCTTGAGAGCTAAGCCCTTCATGATGAATACTTGGTTATATTTAAACCAGGTTCCATTATGAACAGACATTCAGGCCCATCGGCCCGCAAGCATCAGATTGTCTTGGGGGCATTTGAAGCATTGAGAAAGTCGGGATTGCCCAATCTTTCCTATGACGCGGTCGCCCACGAAGCGGGGATGACGCGCCAACTCGTTCGCTATCATTTTGAAAGGCACGAGGACCTGATGATCGCGGTCTGCGATTATCTCGCCTCCCTCTACCGCGAGGCCCTTGTTTCGACCGCCGGAAAACTCAACGGATCGGCGCGGGTAGACGCTTTTCTCGATTTTTACTTCGATTTTCTGGACAACACGCCCAAACCGCGGGACGATCAGATCTATGATGCCATGCTCTGCATGGCCGCCCGATCCGAGCCGATCAAGCATCAGCTGCAGGGGCAGTACAAGATGATCGGTCAGGTACTCAGCCAGGAATTCGAGGTACAATATTCCGAGCTGGACGCCGCCTCGGCAGAAGAGCTTTCCTACCTTTTCGTATGTCTCATGTACGGCCACTGGAAGATGGTCGCATCGCTGGGTTTTGCTGAGAAACACCGCCATATCAGCCGTCAGGCGATGGACCGCCTGATTCGCTCATATCGCGAACAAGCGACGTTAAACGAGGTTACGGTCTGGGCATGTGAGCCCACAAAGAAACTTTCGGAACGAAAAATTTCTCAACCCTGAATTGATGAAGACCCTTATAAATAATGCATAAATTGTAGAAATTTCGGGCTGGAGCACAGCCGTCAAGCTGCCCGCTCCTTTTCATTCCGAAACTTTTTCCGCTTCACTTAAGCTTTGACAGCTTGCTGTTCAGCTCCGCCAGTTGGCGCTTGATCTCGTCGAGATCTTCTCCGTTTTCTTCTTCGGCGGCTTCTTTCTCAGGCCCGCTGCTGCCGGCCCATGCTCCGGTCATCGCTTTGAGAAACGCTTCCTGCTGCGCCTGCAAAGCCTCGAACCCGGGCATCTTGGCCATCGGGTTCATGGCGGTCATGTTCTTCATCATCTTCGCTTGGTTCTCGCGCAGCATGTCGAATGACGATTGCAAGAATTGCGGCATCATCCCCCCGCCCGGCACCATGTAGCTGCGGACAAGTTCATTGAGCACGCCAACCGGAAGCACATTCTCACCACGGCTTTCATGCTCGGCGATGATCTGCAAAAGGTACTGCCGCGTCAGGTCATCCCCGGACTTCAGATCGATGATCTGAACTTCGCGTCCGCTGCGGATGAATCCAGCGATATCTTCAAGCGTTACGTAATCGCTGGTCTCGGTATTATAGAGCCTTCGACTGGCATATCGTTTGATCAGCAGGGGTTTATTATCGTCTGCCATTTTTCCACTCCCGGCGTGATGCCTTGGCAAAGCCTATGCGAGCAAAAAACAAAAAGAAAGGGCAGGTCTTACGACCTGCCCTCGCGATTACACCATTTGGGGGAACGGTGTGGCTTTCGCGATATTACTTCGACGTGGTGGCCTTTTTGGCCGCGGTGGTCACGTCGTTCGTCGCCTTCTTGACAGCGGCGGTGGCGTCTTCGGTCATGTCCTTGCCAGCAGCCATCATCAGCTCGACGGTGTCCATCTGGACCTTCTTCGCGATTTCAGCAAAAGCAGCCATGTTTTCGGCAGCGCTTTCAGCCGAAGCCGAAGCGAAGTCGGACATCGCCTTTGCATAGTCTGCGGGCTCGGTTTTCGCCTTGGACATAGCGGCCAGTTTGGTCAGCGTGTCCTTGGTCCACTTGTTCGAGATCTCGGCCGACTTTTCAGCCGCTTCGAGGGCAACGCCCGACAGCTTTTCGTTCAGAGTCGCGGTCGTCTTGAACGCGTCTTCGAACGCAGCGGTATCGACGGGGAATGCGCCCATCATGTCTTTCATTACAGTGGTGAAATCTTGCGTCTTAGCAGCCATTTCTAAATTCCTTTATTCGCCTTGCGGTTGAACTCGCGGGTTACGTCCCGCATGATCCTCGTATGACAGGGAATATACTTGCTGCACTGCAGCATTTCAAGGGTTTTCGCTGCAATGCAGCAAAAAACCTTTCCTTCAAAATCAACGACTTGCTTTTGTAGTAACGTAAGTGCCCGGTGCATCGGCCAGTGGCGGATGCTCCGAATCCCCGGGCGTGCGCGCCGCGATCTGCTTGCCAGAACGCTTGCGAAGCCAGGCTTCCCAGTGCGGCCACCACGATCCTTCGTGGAAATCGGCGCCTGCCTGCCAGTCTTCTGCCGAAAGGCTCAGATCGTCGTTCAGGTAGTGGCCGTATTTCTTCTTGCTCGGCGGGTTCACGATGCCCGCGATATGTCCCGACTGGGTCAGGATGAAAGTCCGATCCTTGGCGCCCATCTTCTGCACGCCCCGGTAGCAGTCCTTCCACGCAGCAATATGGTCTGTCTCGCAGGCGATCGAGCACAGCGGCACGTTCACCTCTTCCAGCTTCAGCTTATGCCCAAGCAATTCGAACCCTTCCTGCGCGAACTCGTTGCGCTGGCAAAGCCCCCGAAGATATTGCATTGCCATCTTGCGCGGCAGGTTCGACCCGTCACCGTTCCAGTACAGCAGGTCAAAGGCCGGGGGTGTCTCGCCCATCATGTAGCTGCGAATGGCCGGCGAATAGACAAGGTCGTTGGAGCGCAGGTAGCTGAAGGTGCGCGCCATGATATAAGAGCGCAGAAAGCCCTGCTTTTCGACTTCGGCCTCGATCCCGTCGATGAAATCGTCAGAGAGGAACGGCGTGAACTCCCCCTGTTCGGCGAAATCCGTCAGCGCCGTAAAGAAGGTTGCGGATTTTATCGATTTGTCGCCGCGCTGCTTCATCAGTGACAATACAAGCGCCAGGGTTGTGCCCGCGATGCAGTAACCGATGGCATTGATCTGCTGCACCTTGGTGATCGCCTTGATCTCGCGGATCGCCGCGAAATAGCCGTCCTCGATGTAATCTTCCATGCCTACCTCGGCATAGGCCGCGTCCGGATTCACCCAGCTCACCACAAACAACGTGTAGCCTTGGCTCGTGATCCATTTGATAAGGCTGTTTTGTTCTTTCAGGTCGAGAATATAAAACTTATTGATCCAGGGCGGGAAGATCACCAAGGGCGTCTGAAACACCTTCTCGGTTGTCGGTTCGTACTGGATCAATTCCATCATCCGGTTGCGGTAGACGACCTTGCCGGGGGATGTCGCGATGTTCCCGCCCAGCTCAAATGCCTTTTCGTCCACAAGCCTGACCACCAGTTCGCCGTTGTTAGCTTCCAGATCCGAGACAAGGTTTTCTAGCCCGTCGACCAGCGACTGCCCCTCGGTCTCCAGCGCTTTTTCCAGCGCGTCCGGGTTCGTCCCCAGAAAATTCGTCGGCGCCAGCATGTCGACGATCTGGCGCGAGAAATACTTCAGCCGCCGCTTTTCCTTGTCATCCAGATCCTCGACCGAGTCGACGGCCTCCTGAATAGCATCCGCGTTGATCAAGTACTGCTGCTTGATGAAATTGAAATAGGGGTGCGAATCCCAGAGCGGGTTCGCAAAACGGCGATCCTTGGGGCCGGGATCTGCGGGCGCTTCAAACTTGCCGCGCGCAAGCGCTTGCTGAGCCTCGGCGAAATGCGTGACGGTCTTGCCCCAATAGGCGACCTGCTGTTCGATGATCCGCGCCGGATTCTGGAGCGATTCCGCCCAGTAAGCCGTTGCTGCATTTGCAAACAATTCCTGGCTCGGGGCGTCCAGCGCGGGGTTGTGAGACGTCTTGTGCGCCATCACGTCCACAAGACGCCGCGATAACGCCTCAACTTTTTCCAGATTTTCTTTCATACGCTCAACGTGTTCCACGGAAGGGACGTTGCTACCTTTGTCCATAGTTGTCATTTTAACTTTTCCCCCCTATCATGCTGCTATGCAGAATACCGTCGCCGCGTTCGGGAGGCACAAGCGACGCAACATCCGCCACGCCGGTGCCTTTGATGCAGGAGACCCGATATGCGATCTATGTTTACCTACGACATGATGGAAACGATGCGGAATACCCACCAGTGGATGGGTGCTTCCGCAAAGGCTGTCGCGTCCTACCCGATGTTTGCCATGTTGCCCAACCCCGCGCTGCGCTGGTTCGAGGCCTGGGGCGAGGTCACCGAACGTTCGTTTGAACGCATGGTGGTCAAGCCGGACTGGGGCATTCACAGTGTCACCTGCGATGACGGTCGGGATCATCTGGTCGAAGTCGAGACCGTGATCGAAAGGCCGTTCGGCGACCTGATTCATTTTAACGTCTCCGGGCGTGAACCCAGCTCTCGCAAGGTATTGCTGGTTGCCCCGATGTCGGGACACTACGCTACTCTTCTCCGCTCCACTGTGCAAAGTCTGCTGGGCGATGTCGACCTTTATGTGACCGATTGGCATAACGCGCGCGATATTCCGGTCAGCGCAGGCAAGTTCGACATCGAGGATTATACCCTCTATCTCGTTGACTTCATGCGGGAACTTGGACCTGACACCAATGTGATCGCGGTCTGCCAGCCAGCGCCGCTTACCCTCGCCGCGACGGCTTATCTGGCCGAACAGGATCCGGATGCGCAGCCTCGCTCGCTGACCCTTATCGGCGGGCCCATCGACCCCGAAGCCACCCCTACCGAGGTCACCGATTTCGGCGCCCGTGTTACCATGGGCCAGCTGGAGCAATCGATGATCCAGCGGGTCGGCTTCAAGTATCCGGGTGTCGGACGGCTTGTCTATCCCGGCCTTCTGCAGCTCACATCCTTTATGGCGATGAACGCGGAACGTCACGCCGATGCCTTCAAGGAACAGATCTCCCGCGTAGCAGATGGCTCCGCGTCGGACCACGATGCCCACAACCGCTTCTACGATGAATACCTTGCGGTAATGGACATGACGGCCGAGTTCTATCTTTCCACGGTTGAACGGATCTTCAAAAACAACGAGATCGCTAAGAACCAATTCGTGGTCGATGGGCACAAGGTCGACATTGGCAAGATCACGAGCGTGGCGGTCAAAACGGTCGAAGGCGCGAATGACGACATCTCGGCTCCCGGCCAGTGTGTCGCCGCTCTCGATCTCTGCACCGGTCTGCCGGATTCGAAAAAGGCCAGCCATCTTGAACCCGGAGCCGGGCACTACGGCATTTTCGCCGGCAAATCCTGGCGTAACAACATCCGTCCGCTGGTGCTCGAGTTCATCGACGCGAACAGTGGAACAGCATCCAAAACCCGCAAAGCGGCCAACAAGAACGCCGCCTGAAACCGGAGCATCGTTTGAAAGACGCATCCCCCGCCCGCTTTGAGTGCACCTGTGGCACCGTTGCGGGCGAGGTCACGTCGGCCTCACGAAAAACCGGAACGCATGTGGAATGTTTCTGTGTCGATTGTCGCGCGGCCCAAATCTATCTGGGCCAGCCTGATCCGCATCCGAACGGTGTCCATATTTTCCAGATCAGCCCGGAGATGGTGCATTTCTCCCAAGGCACCGAGCATCTCCGTATTCTGCGTCTGGGACCGAAAGGCTTGATGCGCTGGTATGCTGATTGCTGCAAAGCACCGCTATTCAACACCTTGCCGAAACCGACAATCCCTTTTGCCGGTCTGATCGTCGATCGCTTGCAGGATCCGGCCCGTATTGGAAAGGTCGTTACCCAAAGCTTTCTTCCGGGAAAGGACGGTGCGCGGCGCCACAAGGGCGCCTTGACGATGACAATGCAGGTCTTGAAGCGCGCCGTCGCGGCCCGGATGTCCGGCAAATGGCGAGATACCCCGTTTTTCGATATCGAGACCGGCGCACCAACCGCGCCGGTCCATATTCTCGACAAGCGGGAACGTCAGGCACTGTTCCGATCATAGGTTCGCGGATCATCTTGCCTTAGAAATGATCCGCGCAACCACTAACTTATGCGGTTTCTGGGTTCACTTTCGTAACCTGTCCAAGCTTTGAATTCCTACGGACGGGAAGTTCGATGCTTCTCCCGCCCCTACCTTCAGGCGGCGCTCCTGTCACCGGATTGAACGGCTTGGCTGGAAGGTTTCAATACGAATGCAGAAATGACCTCGGTGAGTTTACGGGTGCCATCCATCATGGATTCACTCGCCGCCGAGGTCTCCTCGAACATTGCAGCATTACGCTGGGTGACATTGTCGAGCTGCGCGATCGCCTCGCTGATGTCGTTCAATGCGCCCGACTGGCGATCAGCCCCGGCGGCGATATCGATGATCCTCTGCACGATACCGTTCACCGCTGACATGACGCTTTCGTTCGCTTTGCCGGTTTCGCGGACCAGCCCGACGCCTTCGCCGACCCGGCTGTCACTTGCACTAATCAGGTTCTTGATTTCCTGCGCCGCATCCGAGCTTCGCTGCGCTAGATTGCGAACTTCCGATGCCACCACCGCGAAACCTCGACCACTCTCACCCGCACGGGCTGCCTCTACCCCGGCGTTCAGGGCAAGCAGGTTCGTCTGGAAAGCGATTTCGTCGATAACGCCCACAATTTTCTGAATTTCCTTCGAGCTCGTTTCGATCTCACCCATCGCCGTCACCGCTCTTTGCACCAGATCGCCACTCGCCAGCACCTGGCGCTTTGTTTCGCCCGCTTCGGATTCAGCTTCGCGGGCGGATTTCGCCGTGTCTTTGACGGTCGCCGAGAACCGCGACACGTTCGTCGAAATCTCTGCCAGCGTCGCCGCCTGCCGTTCCGTGCGGTTGGACATATCCTGCGCGGCATTTGCCATTGCCTGCACTTCGGACCCGATGGATTGAGCCGAGCTCTGGACCGTCTCGATCGCCAGCCGAAGCGCCTCCACAGCCTGATTGAAGTCCTCGCGAAGGTCGTCGTATTGCGGATCAAGTTTGTTCCTGATCTGCGCGTGTAGATTGCGCTCACGCAGCAGCTTGAGGCTTGAGCGCAAAGTGTCGACCACGACGCGTTGCCGGTCCGCCACTTTCTGCCGGTTCTCAGCTTCTACCTGCGCCGCTTCGCGCGCTTCGCGATCAGCTGCCGCGGCCCGCTCCGCTTCGCTCTCCGCCCGTTTCAAAGCCGCTTCTGCTTCCGAACGCGAATGCTGGGCCTGTTTCTTGGCCTCTTCGGCATCGGCCAGCGAGCGCAGCGCATCATCGGTCGATTGCTTGGCTTTTTCATTCGCCTCTTCCAGCGCCTCGTTCTGGGCACGCATCGCGCGGTCCATCTGATGCTGTTTGCGCAGGGCATAGATCAACGCGCCGGTCTCCAGCAAAAGGATGACCGCGTGCATCGCCGTACGGGGAATATTCTCGGCGATCGTGGCCGAGGGGAAGACCAGCGCTGGCATCAGGAAAGTCAGTGTAAGATGGTGCAGCGCGACCAGCGAAGTCGCCGCCAGCACGGCGCGAATATCGTTTAGCGAAACGGTGATCGCCAAAAGGGCAAAGTACAGCATATGCGCGTCGATCTGCCATGCATGGCCGGCCATTGCCGCGTTCATAACAACCGCCTGCCCAAGCAGGGCCTGGGCTGCGCCGATCCTTGCCACGACGGGCGCCCCCCTTTGCATGAGCGTTCCCACGAAGGCAAAGATCGCAGCGGCAGCGCCGATCCAGAGCACCGGGCTTTGAAGATAGAAAGCGACGCCAATATTGATCGCGGTTCCGACCCAGGCCGCCGCAATGATCATGCGCGCCTCTTTGAGGTTCCCGGTATCTTCGGCTGGGGTATCTTTCATTTCAAGTTCCACAAATTGAAGCAATTAACGAGGCACCGATCACAAGAATGGCCCCCTCGGCGCGCAGACGAGAACGAAATTCGGGGGCGTCGGAGGTCGCCAGGACGCCCAAAGGCGCAGATTCAGGGCCAAGCAGACGACCATCGGCGCGCTGAACGATCTGCTCGGATGAAGGCCCCCAAGGCAGCGAAACGACGAGTACCGGGCGATCAACCCGCGATGGCGATCCCGCCAGCACAATCACCGGCCCCGTCATCAGCGCCATCATGGGCAGTATCAGAATGTATAGACGCGCCATCTACGATCTCTCGGGGGATTCCTGCCCGGAAGATGGCCGCTTTGTATTGTGATCCCGTTAACGGCGACGCTGCGACGGCGTCACCCCGGTGGCCTCTCCCGCCGCCCGAGAAAGGGTGGAAAATCGACATATCGTTCCCGCCGCACCGACAGGGCTTCCTCCGGTTCCGTACCCGGCTTCAGCAGGCAACCACGCGGCGCGATATAGCTGTCGATCCGTCGCCGCGCGACTGGCCGCCAGACAAGGTTAAAGGCACAGAGCTTCGGAAAAAAGAACACCTCGGAATAGGGCAGATGATCGTGCAGCCACCATGCCAGATCGCGCCAGTCCCGTCCCTTTTCATAATGATCGGCAAACCACGGGATCACGACCGACGCACCGGCGATGCGGTTCTCGCCTTCGTCCCGGTCCCAGATATGGCATTCGATCGGATTGTCGTTACGGGCGCAGTTCAGGCCGTTTTCATTACCGAAACGGTTCACTTCGGGCGAGCGATAGCCCGACCGGATCGCAACCCGCCCGAATGTATCCTGCAACGGTTCCAAAAGCGCCTGGCAGAACGCGCGCCCGCATTCAATGGCCAGATCGGGCCGCTCTGGCATATTCTGAAACCCGTAGAAGGCCGCGATCTCGGAATAAAGGAAATCGCGCATGTAGAAGTGTTCGGACAATCGCACGCGGCCCAATGTTTCTAGGCTCCACATGGATCCCGGTTTACGCATCAGGTCTCGCCAAAGCCTTCCCAGCGAAACGCGCCATCCTCGGCCAAGGGCGATAACGGGTTATGCGCGATTTCCCAGACGTGACCGTCGGGATCGGCGAAATAGGCGATGTATCCGCCCCAGAATACCTCGCTCGGGGCACGCAGAATTTCGGCCCCTGCCGATTTGGCCGCCTCGACCAAACCGTCCACCTCCTCGCGCGAACTGACGTTATGCGCGAGCGTTGCGCCTCCGGTTCCCAGACGTTCGACCGGAACGCCCATGTCCTCGGCGAGATTTTCCAGCGGATAAAGCCCGATGCTCTGACCGATAAGGTCGAAAACGACGATACCGTCCGGCGTTTCTACCTTTTCCCACCCGAGCTCGGCATAAAAGGCGGTCGCCCTTTTCAGATCAGCGACCCCAAGCGTGATAAGGCTTACCCGCTGCTCCATCTTCATCTGCCCAGCACCTCCATGATCGCTGTTTCGATGATGCCGAGGCAGGGACCATCAGAGAACCGGTGATCCGCATCCTTGACCAGTGTCAGCCGCATATCGGGGCTATCGGCGTGATCAAGCAGACGCAGGGCGGTTTCGGTCGACACGGCCGTATCGGCGGTCCCCTGAAGACAACGAACCGGGAACGGCAGAGGCAGAGGCGACCTCAGGACCAGCCGCTTGCGCCCGTCTTCGACCATGCGGCGCGTCACGATATAGGGTTCCATGTAGTCGGAGGGCAGTTCGACCTGCCCCTCCTCTTCAAGCTGGCGCTTCTGCGCATCGCTGAACCCCGCCCAATAGCTGTCTTCGGTGAAATCCGGCGCGGCGGCGATGGTGACAAGGCCCATCACCCGATCCGCCCTCTCGCGCGCCAGAAGCAACGATTGCCAGCCCCCCATCGACGATCCGACCGGCAAGATCGTGCCTTCGGTCAACTGGTCCACCACCGCCAGCGTATCCTCGTGCCAGTCGCCAATGCAGCCTTCCTCGAAGCTGCCAGAGCTTTCGCCGTGACCCGAATAGTCAAAGCGCAGAAAGGCAAACCCCTGCCCGCGCGCCCATTCTTCCAGATGCACCGCCTTGGTGCCCTGCATGTCCGATTTCAGCCCGCCGAGAAAGACAATCACCGGCCCCTCACCGGGGGTTAGATGATAAGCGATCCGCCGGCCCTCGGCTGTCTCAAGATATTCCGGCGCGCTCATTGCCGGGCCTCTGGGCTGCGGGCAAGGTAAGGGTCCGACATTCATTTCCTCCAGTTCCGGCATTCTGCCGGGATACTGCGTGTCCCCGCGACAAGGTGCAAGATCAGTCCTGTTTCTCGACCTCGTCCAGCCCGCGCGCCACCCATGTGGCGGCCAGCGCCATGATGGCAAACCCTGCCAGCGCCAGTTTGGGACCAAAGATCGACGCCACGCCGCCGCCAAGCCCGACCAGCAACAGGATACAGCCGATCACGGTGTTCGACACCGCCGCATAGGCCGAGCGCTGATCCTCCGGTGCCATGTCGACGAGGTAAGTAGACCGGCCCTGCCGGACGCCGTTGTAGGCGATCATCAGCACCGTCAGGCAGGCCGGCAGCACCGCCACGATCCCGGCCAGATCCATCAGCGACACCACGACCGCCGCCGCCATCGCCACCGCGCCGATGATCCCGCTGCGCATGAGCACCTTACGGCTCGATGCATCGGAGAGACGGCCCCAGAGATATGAGCTGAGGAAACTCGCCAGTGACGAGGCCAGCACAAGCGCGCCCAACTGCTGCAACCCGCCCTGCTGATCAAGCAGCACGATATAGGGCGGGGCCAACGCGGTCGACACCAGCAGACCGCGCACAAGGATGAACCGCCAGAGCTGCGGATTGTCCTTGAGCAGGCTGAAATCCACGCGGCCCTTATCGCCGCCGGTCTCGCTATCCATCTCGCGCAGCATTGACATCACCAGCGCAGCACCACCCCAGAGCAACGCCGCCAGCCCGATGGCCGCCAGCACCAGCGCCTTGTTCTGGATCACCCCGGAGATCAGCAGCAGCGCCAGCAGCAGAACGCCGGCCGCCGCGACCGACCCTGCCGTGCCGGTAATCGCCCCGCGCCGGGTCTTGGCGACGGTCTTGCCCAGAATATCCTTGAACGACACGGAACAGGCCGCCCGGAACAAGGCCAGCCCGCCAAGACTGGCACAGATCGCCAGCCCTGCCGCGACACCTTCGAGCAGGAACCCCGACAGCACGATCAGCGCGGCGCACACCCCCTGCCCGGCGCTGCCGACCACCCAGATCCACTTCCGCTGCGCCATCCGCTGCACGACGCCCGCCAGCACGATCTGCGGCAAGAGCGCCCCCGCCTCGCGGATCGGCACCAGCATCGCGATCAGGTATCCCGGCGCGCCGAGGTTGTTCATCAGCCATGTGAGGATCAGCTTCGGGTCGATCAGACCGTCGGCCACCTTGGTCATCGACAGCGCAACCACATGGCGCAACCCGTTGGCAGGCTCGACCGCCTCGGCTTCCTCCGACAGCCCCACGTCGTCTTCCGCCCCTCCGGTCAGGGTTTCGAACAGCTCTTCCGTGGTGTCGTGACTCATCTGGGTGCCTTTCCGGTGCCTGTCGTTAGTAAATGCGCGCCAAGGTCGCTTGACTTGCCCTGGACCGGGATGCAGATAGGGCGCGAAACATAACCCGCAACCGGGCGTTCAGTGGGCGCCAAACCGACGAGGAGTGCCGATATGGCCCAAATCTCTCTCACCCTTCCCGATGGCAATGCACGATCCTACGACGCGGGCATCACCCCCGCCGCCGTGGCCGAGGATATTTCCAAATCGCTGGCCAAGAAAGCCATCTCGGCCACCGTCAACGGCAAGCACTGGGATCTGCAATGGCCGATCGACCAGGATTCCGACATCGCGATCCACACCCTGCAGGACGAAGCGCAGGCAAATGAGCTGATCCGTCACGATCTGGCCCATATCATGGCGCGCGCCGTGCAGGAAATCTGGCCCGATACCAAGGTCACCATCGGCCCGGTCATCAAGGACGGCTGGTATTACGATTTCGACCGCGCCGAACCCTTTACCCCCGAAGATCTCGGTCTCATCGAGAAAAAGATGAAAGAGATCATCAACAAGCGCGAACCGGTCACCACCGAGGTCTGGGAACGCGCGCGGGCGGTCAAGCATTACGAAGACAATAACGAACCCTACAAGGTCGAACTGATCGACGCCATTCCCGGCGACGAACCGCTGCGCATGTATTGGCATGGCGACTGGCAGGACCTGTGCCGCGGGCCGCACCTGCAGCACACCGGCCAAGTGCCCGGCGACTCCTTTAAATTGATGTCGATTGCCGGGGCCTATTGGCGCGGCGACAGCGACCGCCAGATGCTGCAGCGCATCTATGGCGTCGCCTTTCAGAACAAGGAAAAGCTCAAGGCGCACCTACACATGCTGGAAGAGGCCGCCAAGCGCGACCACCGCAAGCTGGGCCGCGAGATGGACCTGTTCCACATGCAGGAAGAAGCCCCCGGTCAGGTTTTCTGGCACCCGAACGGCTGGACCGTCTATACCGAGCTTCAGGATTACATGCGCCGCCAGCAGCGCAAGGGCGGCTATGTAGAGGTGAACACCCCGCAGGTCGTCGACCGCAAGCTGTGGGAAGCGTCGGGTCACTGGGAAAAATATCAGGACCACATGTTCATCGTCGAAGTGGACGAGGAACACGCCCGAGAAAAGGCCGTCAATGCGCTCAAGCCGATGAACTGCCCCTGCCACGTGCAGATTTTCAATCAGGGCCTTAAATCCTATCGCGACCTGCCCCTGCGCATGGCCGAGTTCGGCTCGTGCAACCGCTACGAACCCTCGGGCGCGCTCCACGGGATCATGCGGGTGCGCGGCTTTACCCAGGACGATGGCCACATCTTCTGCCGCGAAGACCAGATCGAAAGCGAAACCGCCGAATTCATCTCTTTCCTGTCCAAGATCTACAAGGATCTCGGCTTTGAAAGCTTTAAGGTGAAATTCTCCGACCGGCCCGACCTGCGTGCAGGCTCGGACGAGGTTTGGGACAAGGCCGAAGCCGCGCTTCTCGCCGCCACCCGCGCCGCCGGGATCGAACCCGATCTGAACCCCGGCGAAGGCGCCTTTTACGGTCCCAAGCTGGAATTCGTTCTGACCGATGCCATCGGCCGTGACTGGCAATGCGGCACCCATCAGGTCGATTTCGTCCTGCCGGAAAGGCTCGATGCAAATTACATCGGTCAGGACGGCGCAAAGCACCGCCCCGTCATGCTGCACCGCGCGACGCTCGGTTCGTTTGAACGTTTCATCGGCATCCTGATCGAGGAACACGCGGGCAAATTGCCCTTCTGGCTGGCTCCGCGTCAGGTCGTCGTCGCCTCGATCACCTCCGAAGCGGACGACTACGTTCACGAGGTCGTTGCTGAGTTGAAAGCCGTGGGTGTCCGCGCCGAGGCCGACATCCGCAACGAAAAGATCAACTACAAGGTCCGCGAGCACTCGGTCGGCAAGGTGCCGGTCATCCTCGCGGTCGGCCACCGCGAGGTCGAGGAACGCACCGTGTCCCTGCGTCGCCTTGGTGAAAAACAGACCAGCGTGCAGGATCTTTCCGCTGTAACAAAGGCCCTCGGGACCGAAGCAACCCCGCCGGACCTGTTGTAACAAATCCATCGCCTGCCCCCTATTTCCGCCGGAAACCGGGGGCAGGCTTTGAAACATTTGACAAAATTCCCGGGTTTGAACAGCGTTTCTCCCGTCAAAGCCTCACACCGGCTGACAGCGGCGTGAGGCACGGCCTCGTGAAACCCGTTCGGCAACCGGCTCGGCTAGAGTTGAGGGCGCCTGACGAAGATTCATGATCAAGGAGGAAGATCTTATGTCAAACACCGCCAAAACGCTCGCCGTCGCCAGTGCCGTCGCTGCCGCCCTCGCCGCGCAGGGCACCACGGCAACCGCCCAGTCCAAAGAGAAATGCTATGGCGTTTCGCTTGCCGGTCAGAACGATTGCGCCGCCGGTCCCGGCACCACCTGCGCTGGCACCTCGACCGTCGATTACCAGGGCAACGCCTGGACGCTGGTCGATACCGGCACCTGCTCTGACATTGACCTGCCGGAAATGGCCGACGGCACGGAACGCGAAGGATCGCTGGAACCGCTTGAACGCGACCTGCCCGCGTGACCCTGTCGCGGGCGGCCCCGCCGCCCGCACACCGGAGCAACAGAAATGCTCGATACCGCCCGCCTCAACCGCCTGCCCGCCGCGCCCGGCGTCGGCTTCAAGCCGCAGCATTTCGCCGCGATCATGGAAGACGCCGGCCCGGTCCGCTGGCTCGAGGTCCACGCGGAGAACTATATGGGCGATGGCGGACGGCCCCTTGCCCAGCTGCGCGCCCTGGCCGAGCGTTTCGCCATCTCCGTCCATGGCGTGGGGCTTTCCATCGGCGGTGCCCAGCCGCTCGACAAGGACCATCTGGCGCGGCTCGCCAAGCTTGTCGGCTGGCTGAACCCCGCGTCCTTCTCGGAACACCTCGCATGGTCGAGCCACGGCAACACCTACCTGAACGACCTGCTCCCCCTGCCCTATACCAATGCCACGCTCACCCGCGTGGCCGAACATATCGACACCGTGCAATCCACGCTTGGCCGCCCGATGCTGCTCGAAAATCCGTCGAGCTATCTGGCCTTTGCCGAGAGCACGTGGTCCGAACCGGAATTCCTTGCCGAACTCGCGCGCCGCACCGGCTGCGGCTTGCTGCTTGATGTGAACAATGTTTTCATATCTTCGGTGAACCTCGGCTTTACACCCAAGGGATATCTCGACGCCTTCCCACTGTCGCGCGTGGCGGAAATCCATGTCGGCGGGCATGACCATGACGCCGACGATCACGGTGCCGCCCTGCTGATCGACAGCCACGCCCGCCCGGTCGCCCCGCCGGTCTGGGACCTGCTTGCTGACGTTCTGGCCCGCACCGGTCCCTGCCCGATTCTGGTCGAATGGGACAATGATGTGCCAGACTGGCCAACCCTGCGAGATGAGGCCTGCCGCGCCGAACACGCCTTGCAAACGGGTGCGGTCGGATGACCGCCGGGACCGGCAATTTCGCAAATGCCGTGCTGCACCCCGATGCGGCCCTCCCGGCAGGCCTAACGGACGGGAACGGACAGCCAGCGGGCCGCCGTTTCAACGTGCTGCGCAACAACGTCGCAAGCTCTCTGGGCGAAGCCCTGCGCACCGGCTTTCCCGTCATCACCAAGCTGCTCGGCACCGAGAACATGAAAGCCATCGCGGCCATGTACCTGCGCGCCCACCCGCCGCGCTCTCCCGTGCTCAGCGCCTTTGGCACCGACCTGCCCGAGTTTCTGGCCGGGCTGCCGCAGCTTTCCCACCTTGGCTACCTGCCCGACATCGCCCGGCTCGAACTGGCCCTGCGCGCCTCTTATCACGCGGCGGACGCACCCGCTCTTGATCCGTCACGGCTGACCGAACTGTCACCGCAGGACCTGACCGAGGCCACGCTCTCATTCACACCCTCCCTGCGTCTCATGCGCTCCCGCTGGCCGATCCATGCAATCTGGCTCCGCAACACGCAAGATGACGCTCCGAAACCGGAGGCCGCGCCGCAGGACGTCCTGATCACCCGCCGCGAATTCGACCCCACTCCCCACCTGCTGCCTCCTGGCGGGGCTGACTGGATCGCCGCAGTTTCCAACGGCAAAAGCCTCGGAGACGCTTTGGATATTGCAAAAGCCGCCGCACCGGATTTCGATCCTGCCAGCACCCTCGCCATTCTGCTGCGGGGTAATGCCCTGACGTCGCTGACCCTGAAAGACCAACGCCCATGACCGCCCTCGTCAATCTCTACCTGCGTATCGCATTCACCATCGAACAACGGCTCGGCACTGTGCTGATGCCCACCCTTGCCCGCTTTGTTTTTGCCGCGCTCTTCGCCATCTATTACTGGACCTCCGCCTTGACGAAACTTGGCGGCGATATCTCGGGCCTGTGGCAACCGAGCTTCAACGCTTATGCGCAGATCTTTCCCAAAGCCGCCGAAGCCTCTGGCTATGATATCAGCGCGGCCAGCAGTTTTGAGAAATTCACCATCCTCGCCGGAACATGGGCCGAGTTCGTCCTTCCCGCCCTGATCATCCTTGGCCTCTTCACCCGCATCTCGGCCGCGGGCATGATCGGATTTGTCGTGATACAGACGCTGACCGACCTTTACGGTCACGGCGCGATCGACCAGCCCGACACCCTAGGCGCATGGTTTGACAAGGACCCCGGCAGCCTGATCCTCGACCAGCGGGCGCTCTGGGTCATGCTGTTGCTTATACTCGTGTTTCGCGGCGCCGGACCGGTTTCCGTCGATCAGCTTATCAAGCAACGGCTCAACGTGCGCTGAGCCTTCGGATCACGCGACGCCCAGCGCCGCGCGGGTATCCGGCGACCAACCAAGATACATGGTGTCGCCATCCACGATCAGCGGTCGCTTCATCAGCGACGGGTGCGCCTCGAGCAGTTCCAGCTGCGGTCGCGCACGCTCTGAATCATCAAGATTTCGCCAGGTGGTCGAGCGCGTATTGACGAGACTGTCGCCGAATTCCGCCAAGGCCCGCGAAAGAACCTCAGCGGGAACACCGTCGGAACGCACATCCACAAGTTGTGCTTCTGGCAATGATTTCAACGCTTTGCGACATGTATCGCAGTTCTTCAGTCCAAACACCAACATAGTTCGCCCCTTCAATTTCGCGCAAATAACCGGCAATTTAACCCACCGCACCCCGTTTTTCTTGATTTTTACAAATCACATGAGATGCTGACACTGGCCTTAACAAACAGTTGATGTCTGATTGGGCCATTAAAGGTTCTGCGCAATTGCCGCGCGGAACGCAAGCAAAGGGAGACGCGGAAACATGCCAAGTGGCACCGTGAAGTGGTTTAATACGACCAAGGGTTATGGCTTTATTGCGCCTGACGAAGGCGGCAAGGATGTGTTCGTACATATCTCTGCCGTGGAAAGATCCGGTCTGACGGGTTTGGCTGATAACCAGAAAGTTGACTATCAATTGCAGGACGGACGCGATGGCCGACAAATGGCTGCTGATTTGAAACTCAAATAATTACCGTTTTTCCGCCCCCTAGCGGAACCAAGCCTTTGAGCCTCGCTTCGCCCGGTCCAGGGCGGGCAACTTCTTACCCCCTCTGCTCGGAAGAATTCCCGAGACAATCTGTCAAGAAACACCTCGACAGAACCCCTCCCGTGCACGTTAACGCCACCTCTCCGGGATTAATCGCCGTTATTCGCCTTTTCAATTAACCAGCCGGCGCAGAATTAATTAACTTTGCAATTATCTGGTTATTTGAATTATTGAACGGCAATTCGGAAACTTTCCGATCTTTCAATTTGCCCCATTGTTATTACAACAGGTCAAACTTCCTTGGCAGAGGCCGCATCACGACGTATCAATTCCCGTAAAGTGAATTTAGAAGGCAAAACAGTCAATTCGCGCCGCGACAATTCCAGCCAGTGGTTTTCTTCAAAAGCCGGAAAGAATGCATCCGCCTCTGCGACCTGCATGTCCACCTCGGTGATCATCAGCCTTTGTGCGAATGGAAACAGCGCCCGGTAGATCCGCTCGCCGCCAATCCCGTAAATGCGTCCATAGCCCGCCGCCTGGCTCGCACGCACCGCGTCTGCTACATCTCCAAACACGTGCTCGGCAACGGACGCATCGCGCGAGACCACGCAATTCATCCTGTTTTTCAATGGCTTGACCGGCAGGCTTTCCCATGTGCGACGGCCCATGATGATGGCACCTCCGCTGGTCTCGCGCTGAAACATCTTGAGGTCTTCGGGGCAATGCCAGGGAATATCGTTATCTTTTCCAATGGCCCCATCGGCGGCGCGGGCAACAATCAGCGTTATCATCGTCAAACCGCAACCGGTGCCTTGATACCGGGCTGCGGATTGTAATCGACGAATTCGAAATCCTCGTATTTGAAATCGAACAGAGAGGTCACATCGCGCGTCAATCGAAGTGTAGGCAGCGCGGATGGCTTTCGCGAAAGTTGTGTCTGCACCTGATCGAGATGATTCAAGTAAATATGTGCATCGCCAATGGAATGTATGAAATCGCCGGGCTCATATCCGGTAACCTTGGCCAGCATCACTTGCAAAAGCGCATATGAGGCAATGTTGAACGGCACTCCCAGAAACATATCGGCGGAACGCTGATAAAGTTGCAGGTGGAGCTTCCCATCCGCGATCCGCACCTGCCAGAGCGTATGGCAGGGCGGCAGGGCCATCTCGTCGATCTCACCGGGGTTCCAGGCCGAAACGATCAGACGGCGGCTGTCCGGCGTTTTCCGGATTGCCTCGACAAGCTTGGCGATCTGGTCGACCTCGCCAATCTGCAGCCGCGCCTCGCCATCGCCGTCGACCTCCTTGCGGATGGTCGGGAAATGCCGCCACTGATGGCCATAAACAGGCCCCAGATCACCATTTTCATCGGCCCATTCGTCCCAGATCGAAACGCCGTTCTCCTTCAGGTAGCCGATATTCGTATCGCCCGAGAGGAACCAGAGCAGTTCATGCACGATCGAACGCAGGTGCAGTTTCTTGGTCGTGACCAGCGGAAACCCGTCCGACAGAGGGTAACGGCACTGCATCCCGAAATAGGAAATCGTCCCGGTGCCGGTGCGGTCGGTCGACCGGGTTCCCTTGCTCAGAACGGTCTCGAGCGCATCGAGATATTGGCGCATGTGCTTTCCTCTGTCTCAGTCGTGGCCAGAGTGGATTCGATCCGGCCCTCAATTTCGCTTCCAGATAAACAGGAATCCACCGGATCGCAAAGCCCGAGGTTCAGGCAAAAAACCGCGCTGCGCTACTGTATGTACACATCCGCCCCAATGGACCCACAAGATAAAGGTAACTTATCGGCCACGCCACGGGGTTTCGAATCGTAACGTCGTTGACTTTTGCACCGCCCCGCCCGACTCTGTCCGGAAAACCTGATTAACAATGGTTGAGGCAGATGAAACGGTATTGGCTTGGGCTCGCAGCAGCGACCATGTTGTCCGCGTGCGGTAGCGGCGGTGGCAACCCCTTCATCGAGGACACGGACACGGACGACCCGGAGGTGGGCGTCCCCGCCGATGTTGCCCAGGATCTTCAGGGCATTTCCTACGATCCGGTCTCACAGACCCTGACCGTGCGCGGCATCACGCTCGACAACGAGGAATTCGAGGCTGTCTACAACAGGCGTCCGGCGCTCGACCGGAACGGATACGAAGCCTACACCTCACAGGATAGTTCCCTGTCGCGGCATACCACCGCCTATTTGCGTGACATCGACGGCACTCGCGCCGCCGTGGTTACGACGGGCGGGCAATTCGAATACTTCTTCGGCGGGGCCGTCTATGGCCGCGCAGGCGCCTATGATCCGCCTTCGGTGACCGGCAGCGGCGGACTGGCAAGCTATGCCGGACGCTACATCGGGATGCTGAACGGCCCCGGCGATGGTGGCGACCTGCTTCCCGTAACGCCGGGCACCTCCCCTTCTGTCACACCGGTTCAGGCGGGAGAAGTGACCGGCAAGGTTCTTGTGAATGCCGACTTCACCGACAACGCGGTGAACGGTATTATCTATGACCGGACCTACGTGGACTCTCCGGGCACAGAAATGGTTGATCTGGAACTCGCGCCGACGGCGATCGATCCGGCCTCGGGCACCTTCGTCGGCGACGTGTCGATCCAGCAGCAGGTACGCGGCAGCTATGGCGGTATCTTTGGTGGCGACGATGCAGCGACGGTTGCAGGCGGCATCTATGTCGAAGACCACATCACCAGCGTCCAGAACGAAGTCGAATACGGCATCTTCGTCCTGCCGAAATGCGGCACACCCGGCGATGCAGCACTGTGTGACCAGCCCAATCCGTAAACGACTTACAGGTGCCTGCCTTGCCCTTGGCGTCTTTTTCGCCACGGGCATGGCCCCGGCCCAGACGGCTGAAAACGCGGTATCCCTGACCCTCCCGCAGGCGCGGGTTCTTGCAGGCCATGCGCTTGAAACGGGCCAGCCCGCGCTGGCCCTGCGCCTGTCTGCCGGACTTGTTAAGGCCAATCCCAAAGACCCGGTGGCCCATTACATGCAGGCGCTTGCCTATGCCGGGTTGAACCGCAACCGCGATGGCCGCCGCGCTGCCGCTCGCGCCTATCGGCTGACCGACATCGGCGCCGACCGGATGCGCGCCGCCGAACTGGCCGCCAAACTGTCCTATGCCGAAGGCCGTCCGACCCTTGCCCAGATCTGGCTGCGCCGCACCGCGATCCACGCCGAAAGCGAAGAAGTCTCGCAGCAGATCGCGCGCGACTATCGGATCCTGCGCCAGCGCAATCCGTGGAGCTTTTCCCTCAATGCGGGTCTGCGCCCCTCGGACAATGTGAACAACGGTTCGTCCAGCCGGTACAACACCATTGATGGCGAACCTGACTACGGCCTGCGCCCCGCCGATGCGGTGGCCCTTTCCGGGGTCATTGCGACGCTCGATACGATGCTGGGCTACCGGTTGCGCGGCGACCGGCAAAGCGCGACCTACATTCTGGGACGCCTTTATATCTCGCGCGTTGCCCTGTCGGACAGCGCCGAAGCGCTCGCTCCCGGCGTCAGCGGTCGCAAATACGGCTCGACCTATGGCGAATTGACCCTGCGCCACGCCTTTGCCATCGGCGCCCCGCGCAAGGGCAACTTCGCATCCGTTTCTGCAAGCCTTGGCGAAAGTCGCTTTGGCGGCGACCGGAATTTCTATTTCGCGCGGCTGTTCGGCGACCGGACATGGGCATTGACCGAAGCCTCGTCCCTGACCCTTGGCGCCCTCGCCGAAGACCGTTTCAAGGCGAAATCGAAAGCGAACGACGCGCGTGTTTATGGCCTCTCCGCGATTTTCGATCACCGGTTGCAGGGCGGTAACCGACTTGGGCTATCCCTGTCGTTGCGCGATGTGTCGGCACAGGCGATGAACGGCACCTACAGCGGTGCCAGCCTGCGCGGCACGGTGACATTCGACAAGCGTCTGGGCCCTGCGCGGGTCAGCGCGGGGCTTGCCATTGGTGCGACTGACTATCCCCTCATTGCCGCCGGCCTCAACGCTTTCGGGCAGGTCGTCTACGCGCCGCGCGACGACAAGACCATTGCTGGCGATCTGACCTTTTTCTTCGAAGAATACGACTACGCCGGTTTCGCGCCCACGCTCACGCTGCAGGCCAGCAAGACGGATTCGAATATCTCGATCTACTCCGCACGCGATTTTTCGCTGGCCCTCGGGATCAAATCCACCTTCTGAACACAGCGCAAGTCTGGTTCTTCCGGCTCAGAACGCTAAAGTTCCTAGGAGCAAACGGAGAATACACATGCCGCTTACCTATCTGCATACAATGGTCCGCGTGAAGGACCTTGAGAAATCGATGGCGTTCTACGCGCTGCTGGGCCTGAAAGAGATCCGCCGCCACGAAAGCGAAGAAGGCCGGTTCACGCTGGTCTTCATGGCGCCCGAAGGGCAAGAGGAATGTCCGGTGGAACTGACCTACAACTGGGATGGCGATGACGCGCTGCCCGATGACAGCCGCCATTTCGGCCATCTCGCCTATGGGGTGGACGATATCTATGCCACCTGTCAGCACCTGATGGACAATGGCGTGACGATCAACCGCCCGCCGCGCGACGGGCGCATGGCTTTTGTCCGCTCGCCCGACAATGTCTCGGTCGAATTGCTGCAAAACGGCGATTCCCGGGAACCGGCGGAACCTTGGGCCTCCATGAGCAATACCGGGCATTGGTAATGTGGCGGCTGGCCTGCGTTTTCTCCCTGCTCTTGCCGCTTGCGGCAAAGGCACAGGATTGCAGGCTGGCCCTTGTCCTCGCGCTCGACGTTTCCTCTTCGGTCAATGCCGAAGAGGACGCGCTCCAACGCAAGGGACTCGCCGCTGCGTTACTCTCACCCGAGGTGCAGCGCGCCTTTTTCGCGGTGGACGTGCCGGTGGCGCTGGCTGTTTTCGAGTGGAGCGGCCGGTACAATCAGGAACTGCTTCTCGACTGGCAGTTGATCGGCACCCGAGAGGATCTTTTGAACGCGGCCAGCGTTATTGGCCTCTCCAACCGCAGCCACAGCGAATTTCCGACCGCGATGGGCTATGCGCTCGGCTACGCCGCGCGCCTGCTCAGCCGCGCCCCTTCCTGCCTGTTCCGCACCATCGATATCGCCGGCGACGGCATCAATAACGAAGGTTTCGGCCCCGAGCAGGCCTATGCCCAGTTCCCCTTTGCCGATGTCACCGTCAATGGGCTGGTGGTCAACAACTCGGATTACGAAGCTGAACGCTCGCTGATCAGCTTTTACCGCAACACGGTGATCTACGGCCCCGGCGCGTTCCTGGAAATCGCCCAGAGTTTCGAGGATTACGAACGCGCGATGCGGCGTAAGCTGGAGCGCGAACTGACGCCCCGTGCCGTCGGTTTCGATCTGCGTCCGCGCAACGAGGAACCGGGATAACCCTTTGCCGTCGTGTTAAAGAGGACGCCCCCGAGGGGCCGCCCCCTCCTGCTCGATATTAGTAGATGTAACGGATCTGATCCGTCCAATAGCGTTCGACCCGCTTCAGCGAGCTCGTGATTTCTTCGATACCGCCGGGCCCTATGATGCCGCGCTCCTCAAGCCCCTCTGCATGTCGCAGGAACAGCCCCGACACGACATCGCGGATATTGCGCCCCTTTTCCGTCAGCCGCACCCGAACCGACCGGCGGTCGATTTCGCAGCGCTGGTGGTGCATGTAGCCCATATCGACCAGCTTCTTGAGGTTATAGCTGACGTTGCTGCCCTGGTAATAACCCCGGCTTTTCAACTCACCCGCCGTGACCTCGTTGTCGCCGATATTGAACAGCAACAGCGCCTGCACGGCATTGATTTCCAGAACACCAACACGTTCGAACTCGTCCTTGATAACGTCGAGCAGGAGACGATGAAGACGCTCGACCAATGCCAGCGCCTCAAGGTATCCGGCCATGAATCCTTTCGGATCCGACGGCATCAATTGCATTTCCATACTCATCAATCTCTCCGACTCGATCTACTTCAACAGAAAGTGACCGGAAAAACCGAAGAATCGGTTAAGCTAATTTGATCTTACTTTTGAAATACTTGCGAGACATCCTGGATCAGGCCAGAGTAAGCCATTGGCGGCGCGACCTGCCCGGTAACCCATTGGTAAAGGTCTTGGTCGTTCTCGTGCAGCAGCGCGTCATAGGTATCCAGCGCCGCGGGGCTCATCTTGGCAAGATTGGCGTCCGCATAGGCGGTCAGGATCAGGTCCATTTCCTTGATCCCGCGCCGCATCGACCGCATCTTCAGCCGCTTGAGCCTGTCTTCGTGGCTTTCGCTCATACGGTCTCTTCCGTCTTCATCGCCTGCCGGATGCGTTTTTCCAGCCGTGCTGCGCGCTCGGAGTTGGCCCGCATTGCGGTGCGGATTTCGCGCAGCTCAGCGGCATAGCCCGCAAGATCGCTCACCGTATCCGTCACGTCGTCAGGCGCGGTCATGCCTTCGCCCTCGCCGGTCAGCAGCCACGTGATCGACACGTTCAGCAAGCCCGCCATCATCGACAACTTGTTGGCACGCGGTTCGGAAATGTCATCTTCCCAGCCCGTCAGCGTCGATTTTTTCACGCCGAGGCACCGCGCGAGATGCGATTGGCTCATCCCCGCCGCTTCCCGGGCTGCGGCGACCCGGTCGCCGAAAGTTGCGGCATCGGGTCCGTACCAATCCGTCGTATCATCCATCATGTCGTGGCGCTCCGTCTTGAGTTGCATTCTTGAGTTGCGTCTTGATCAGATATGGTGCCCAGCATAAGACAGTCGAGCCGTAGATACAAACCCGAGGCCCAAATGTCCTTCCTTTCCGATACCCTGTCGCGCGTCAAACCGTCGCCCACCATCGCCGTCACCACCATGGCCAACGAGCTCAAGGCCGCCGGTCGTGACGTGATCGGCCTTGGCGCGGGCGAGCCGGATTTCGATACGCCCCAGAACATCAAGGACGCCGCCGTCGCGGCCATCGCGGCAGGCAAGACGAAATACACCGCGCCTGACGGGATCATCGAGCTGAAACAGGCGATCTGCGCCAAGTTCGCCCGCGAAAACGGGCTGACCTACGAACCCAAGCAGATCTCGGTCGGCACCGGCGGCAAGCAGAACCTCTATAACGCGCTGACCGCCACGCTGAACCCCGGTGACGAGGTCATCATCCCCGCACCATACTGGGTGTCCTACCCGGACATGGTGCTTCTGGCAGGCGGTGAACCCGTCGCCATCGAGGCCACGCTCGAGAACAAGTTCAAGATCACCGCCGAGCAGCTCGAAGCAGCGATCACCCCAAAAACCAAGTGGTTCATCTTCAACTCGCCCTCGAACCCGACCGGCGCGGGCTATTCGCATGATGAACTCAAGGCGCTGACCGATGTGCTGATGAAGCACCCGCATGTCTGGATCATGTCCGACGACATGTATGAACACCTCGCCTATGACGGGTTCGAATTCTGCACCCCGGCGCAGGTTGAACCCGGTCTCTACGACCGCACGCTCACCTGCAACGGTGTCTCCAAGGCCTATGCCATGACCGGCTGGCGCATCGGCTACGCCGCTGGCCCTGAAAAGCTGATCGCCGCGATGCGCAAGGTGCAAAGCCAGTCGACCTCGAACCCCTGCACCATCAGCCAGTGGGCCGCGGTCGAGGCGCTGAACGGCACACAGGATTTCCTTGCCCCGAACAACGAGACCTTCAAACGCCGCCGCGATCTGGTGGTCGAGGCGCTGAGCGCCATCGAAGGCATCACCTGCCCGGTTCCCGAAGGCGCCTTCTATGTCTACCCCTCGATCAAAGGCCTGATCGGCAAGACCACCGACAAGGGCGTCAAGATCGAGAATGACGAGGATTTCGCCAAGGCTCTGCTCGAAGACACCGGCGTCGCCGTGGTCTTTGGCGCGGCATTCGGTCTCTCGCCCAACTTCCGGGTCAGCTATGCGACCTCGGACGAGAACCTGAAAGAAGCCTGCGCGCGCATCACCAAGTTCTGCGCGGGTCTCAGCTAAGATCGATTTTATCGCAGGTACTGACTGCCTCGTGGCACCGATCCCGCATCGGTGCCACAGATTGTTTCCAAATTAAGTATTGCCTTGTAAAGAAACGCTTGCAACGGTCTGCCAAACGCATTTCGAACAACAAGGCGCTTATCATGAAATTCCTCTCTGCATTCAGTGCTTTCGCACTCGCTCTCGGGCTATCATCCACCGCCAGTGCGGCGGATCTTTCTGGCGCCGAAATGTCACTTACGGCCTATGCCGGCTTTGATATCTCGAACCCGACATTCAACGTCGGCCCCGGCGTCGAGACCACTGCGGATTACTTAACTGATACCTTCACTTTTGACTTCACCGAGACCGGCTTGCTCACGGTCGGGTATGATGGCCCCTACCGGACTGCGTTCTCCAGTGGTTTTGGTCAGTTTGTGTTCACTGATATTGGTGACACAATTGCTGATTTTTCCGCTTTCACGCTGTTGTCCTCCTCCACGGCAAGTTTCACCCAGTCCAAGCTGAACTTTACGGCAGATACGCTCAGGGTTAATTTCACAGGCTTTTACATGGAAACGGGCACCCTGTTTACGGCACAGATCGAAACCGCCGTTTCCGCCGTGCCGCTGCCAGCTACTTTTCCCGCGCTGCTTCTGGGCATTGGCGGTCTTGCAACGCTAAGACGCCGCCAGCGTCGCGCGGTCTAGTCACAACCTGCCGGTTTCGCTATCAAGCTTTCGTCCCAATAAAGGCGTAAGCCCATGCCGACCCTGCCTGACTACTACTTTCGCGTCCGCGAAAACGGTGCCTTCGTGTTCCGTGTCGATACCGAGAACCGGCAGCGCCGGATCGACATGGACCAGATCGCCGTGGTCAATATCCGCAATGGCGAAATAAAGCCGCATGGCAACCGGACCCTGTCCGACACCGATCTCGCGGAAATCCGGGCGTGGATGGCCGAACGCACGGCCCTGCTCGCCCGCCGCGATCTCGACGATATCCACCGGACCATCGACCACATGAACCTGACCGCGCAATGGGCGCAGTCGCGCGCCAGCGACGACCAGCTCGAAGACATCACGGACGCGCTTCTGCTTGCCATGCACGATCTGCGCTCGGTTCTCGTGCGCAAAAAGGCCGACCGACTCGAGAAAAGCGAAAAAGCCGCCCGCAAAGATCAGGCGTAACCGACCTCGCTCAGCGATTTCCCCCAGAACCGCAGCATCAGCAAAAGCGCCGCCGAGGCGAGCCCCGCCGTCAGGCCCAGCCAGACCCCCACGCCGCCCCAGCCAACGACAAAGCCCAGCAGGTAAGACACCGACAGGCCCACCGCCCAGTAGGACAGGATCGCGATCATCATCGGCACCGCCGTATCCTGCACGCCCCTCAGCAGGCCCAACGCGATCACCTGCGCCCCGTCGACAAGCTGGAACAGCGCCGCAATCGCCAAAAGCTGCACACCCGCGATCAGGATGGCAGGCCGCGCCGGATCGTCGGGTTCGATGAACAGGCCCACCACTGGCTCGGGCACGATAAGAAATGCGGTGATCGTGATACAGGCAATCGCCAGCGACAGCAGGCTCACCACCAGCGCGCCCCGCGCCATATGCGCGCGATCACCCCGGCCAAAGGCGTTTCCGGCGCGGATCGTCGCCACGTTGGACAGGCCCAGATGCACCATGAAGGCCGCCGCCGCGACGGTAATGACAATCCCATGCGCCGCCAGCGTCACCGTGCCAAGCCAGCCCATCATCAGGGACGACGCGGCGAACAGGCTGACCTCGCAAACCGTGGTCATACCAATCGGCAGCCCCAGCCGGAACACCTGCCCGAACATCTCCCAGTCGGGCCGCCACAACCGCTGGAACAGGTTGTGATCGGGCAGCGCCCGGATCGCGTAGAACACGATGGCCACCAGCGAAACGCTCTGCGTCAGAACCGAGGCAATCGCCGCCCCGCGCAAGCCCAGTTCCGGCGCGCCAAGGTTGCCAAAGATCAGGATGTAATTCGCCAGCGCATTACTGAACGCCGCCAAAACCGTGATCCATAGCACGATCCGCGTACGCTCAAGCGCCGCGAGGTAGGACTTGATCACCATCACCAAAAGCGCCGGGATCAGCCCGAAACCGGCGATCCGCAGGTACTTGCCCCCGGCCTCGGCCACTTCGGGCGTCTGGCCCAGCAGGCCCAGCACGGTTTTCGCCTTCCACATGATCGGCATCACCAAGAGCGCAAAGCCAAGGCTCAGCCACAGCCCCATCCGGGTCGCCCGCCGCACCGACACCTCGTCATCGCGGGCCGCAGCCGCCGCGACCATCGGCATCACGGCTAGCGCGAATCCCGACCCGAGCATGAAAAAGACAAAGAAATAGCTGTGCGACAGGGTCACGGCGGCAAGCGCCTCGACCGAATACCAGCCCAGCATCACCGTATCTGTAAGCCCGATGGCATATTGCGCCAGATGCCCTCCGATGAGGGGCAGACCCAGGAAAAGGATCGCCTTGGCATGGCCGCCATATGTCATGTTAACGCTCATAAATTGTGCAATATGTGTATTGCACGCCCCCCGCAAGAGGCCACGAACCGGGTGGTCAAGATCGCGCGTCCGGCCCGTCAAACCCCGCCGAGGACGTTCTAATATTTCGGGAAATCCCGCCTGTGGATAAGATTATTATGGTCATGTCACATTAACCATGTACCATGAACCCCCGAACTGAATGCACAAGACCGGAGACGACATGCGTACTGCCCTGACCTCTCTCGCCCTGACCGCCAGCCTCGCCGCCGGCGCCGTCCACGCCGAGAACCGGATCGACCGGATTCGCCCCGATGCGCCCGAACTTGCCGCCTATGGCGCCCTGCCCATCGGGGTGACGACGCTGGAATTCACAAATCCCGACCAGATCGACATCGTGAATACATCCGAGGGGAACGAGCCGACCTATGACCGCCCCCTGACCGTCGAAGTCTGGTACCCGGCCGCAGAAGGCACCGAGCCGGGAGGCACCTATCAGGCCATCCTGCGCGACGGCGTAACCGAGGTCACGCTGCATGGCCGTGCCGCGCGTGATGCCACCCCGGTCAGCGGCGAAACCTTCCCGCTGGTGGTGATCAGCCACGGCTATCCCGGCAACCGTTTCCTGATGTCGCATCTGGGCGAAAACCTCGCCTCCAAGGGCTATGTCGCGGTGTCCATCGACCACAAGGACAGCACCTATGACGACAAGGGCGCCTTTGGCTCAACCCTGCTGAACCGCCCCATCGACCAGAAATTCGTGATCGACCAGATGGCCGCGCTCGACAGCCCCATCGGCGCGATCACCGATGCCGAAACCACCGGCGTCATCGGCTATTCCATGGGCGGCTACGGCGCGATGATCTTTGGCGGCGCGGGCGTCACGCAGGCCAGCACCGAATACAGCTGGGGCACGCCGAACGGGTTGCTCTCGCGCCACCTCGCTGGTTCGGAAACCCATGCCGACCTGATCGATCCGCGCGTCAAGGCGATGATCGCCATCGGGCCCTGGGGCATGAACACCGGCTTCTGGGATGCCGAAGGCCTCAAGGGTTTCGAGAAACCGCTCCTCCTGATGGCCGGCAGCGTCGATGACGTGTCCGTCTACCCGGCGATGCGCCAGATTTTCGAGGGCACAACCGGCACCACCCGTCACCTGTTGACCTTCATCGGTGCGAACCATAACGCCGCCGCACCAATGCCCGCCCCCGAGGAAAGCTGGGAATTCGACGAGGCGCTCGGTTTCGCCCCGTTCGAGCATTATGCCGATGCGGTCTGGGACACCAACCGCATGAACAACATCGCCCAGCATTTCGCCACCGCCTTCATGGATCTCCACCTCAAGGACGATCAGCAGATGGCCGAATACTTCGACCTCGTGGAACAGTCGGATGACGGCGTCGTCGCCCTTGATGACGCGGGGAAACCGACCGACGAGCATACCCAGTGGAAGGGCTTTCCCGCCCGCGCCGCCAAGGGTCTGAGCTTCGAAACCCTGCCCGCCGACGAGTGAGCGCAGACCGGCGGCCCGCAGGCGCGGACCGCCCCTTTCCCTCATCCCCAAGCCGCTTTAACCTGCCCCGATAAGGGAGAGGAACTTACATGCAATCGGAAACCGTCGAGCTTAATGGCCACCCGTTCTTTGTCCGCAGCTGGGGCGATCCGTCCCTGCCCAAGCTGCTGCTCCTGCACGGTTTTCCGGAATACGGCGGCGCGTGGAGCGATCTTGCCCCCAAGCTTGCCGACCGTTTTCACATCATAGCCCCCGACCAGCGCGGCTATGGCCAGAGCTGGGCACCCGAGGGCGTCGAAATGTACACCGGTTCCGCCCTGACCAAGGATATGGTCGCCCTGATCGACCATTACGGCAGCGGGCCAGTCACCGTCTTTGGCCACGACTGGGGCGCCGCCGTCGCCTATGGGCTGGCGATGTTCTACCCCGATCACGTCTCGCGCCTGATCATCGCCAATGGTGTCCACCCGGTGCCTTTCCAGCGCGCCATGGCCGCAGGTGGTGCGCAATCCGAGGCCTCATCCTATATCGGTTATCTCCGCCGCCCGGATTCCCACATCCGGCTGGCCGAGAATAACTTCGAAAAGATGATGGATTTCTTCACCCGTCACATGGGCACCAACTGGGTAGATCCCGACCGGGCCGAGGAATACAAGACCGAATGGGCGCGCGACGGACGGCTCGAAACCATGATCAACTGGTACCGCGCCTCGCCCCTGCGCCTTGCCAAACCGGGCGAGCCGATCACCGACCTGCCCGAGTTTCCCACCGACAGGCTCATGGTCCGCTGCCCCCATCTGCTGATCTGGGGCGAAAAGGACGGCGCGCTTTTGCCCGAAGCCAACGAGGGCCTCGAGAATTTCGCCCCCGACCTCACCCGCAAGAACCTCCCCGACGCCGATCACTGGCTGATCCACACCCATGCGGACGAGATTGCGGGGATCGTGAAGGGGTGGATGCCGGATTGAACTTCGCGACCGGCGCGGCGTCACCATGTTCTTCGTAGATTTGCGAAGGACAGCGAACCAGGGGCCGCAGCCGAAACAGCCGCAAAATCAGCCTCGTCCTAGTCGACGCGCCCGCCCGATCTCGGGCAAGCCAATCAACAACAGCGCGCCGGCAGCAAGCGCGAAAAACCAGTTACCAACCCAGTTGAACACGATGGCTCCGATAATGCCGCCAACTGCAAAAGCCGAAAGCGTGAGAGCGTGAAGTTTGAGCCGTGCGGCCGCCTCGCTCCTGCCCTTGGCATCGCCCGAAAGCGACGCCAGCCCGATCCCGATATCGGTCGCCATGCCGGACACATGCGTCGTGCGCACCCGGGCCTCGGAGATCAGCGTCGTGACCGCGTTCTGAAACCCCATAACGAAGCTTAGCGAAATGGTCATGAGAGCGGCTGACACCCCGCCAGCGGCGAACGCCAGTCCGGCGGAGAGCACAATCAATAGACATGCCTCTACAACGATCGCCCATGCGAATGCGCCGTGAACCCGCCTTGCCAGCTCGTGATAGATCAAGGCCGCGGCGGAATAAGCCCCCAGTACGAAAGCGACAACCAACGGCACCAGCCACAGGGCCAAGGCGTATCGCCCCGTCACAAGGTAATCCGCAAAGGCAGAGACGTTTCCTGTCATGTTCGCCGTGAACACCCCTGCCGCAAGAAACCCCGCCGCGTTCAAAGCCCCGGCAATCGTCGCGAGCATACCGGCAAGCGCCAGGTTAATTCTTTCTGTGCGCTCCTGCCCGACGTGTATCAGCATATTTATACTTGGATTATGTGACTTCCCGCGCAGGTTAGGGTGTCGTCATGGAATTGTCAGCCCGCGAAACCATCGTCACGGGGGTAGACCCCATTCCTGTCATCGGCACCGAAGCTGTCCGGTTAAACCGAGCGGCCTGTACCCCTGAAAGACTGCGACTAAGCCTCGACCGCGACCGACGCCCGCACAGCCCGCGTATTCAGCTCCTCATACAGCGCCTGCGCCTCGGCCAGCAGCTCGGGCGAATAGACCGAGCTATCCCCCAGATCCGCTCCCGGCCGGAAATACTTCGTAAAATCCATCCCCCCATGATCCAGCCCGATCCGGTCGCATAGCGCGTCCATCGTACCCTGCGGATCGGAGCGCAGATCGTCCTGCGCCACAAGGTGAGCCCCCTCCCCGTTCTGCCGGATCTCGCGAAAGGCCGCGATCCAGTAGGCCAGCCAGTAATCGGGAGACGTTGACTCCCGCCCTCCCGGCACGAACCCGTCAAAGGCAATCGGACGCATCAACTCGCCGAACTCAAGATGGCCGATGTCATTCATATAGCGCCGCGAAAACGGGTCTTCCGCGTGACGGGTCAGGAAATTCTCGTGCTGCCGGAGGAGCGAGGCCGCATGGGTCACCGGGTGTCGCAGCGGCACGATCACCTCGGCCCCCGGAAACATCTCGGGGATCACCGTCAGCCGCGCGATATTGGCATTGTTCTTCGATACGTAATGCACATCGCCGCCCGCCGCCTTGTCGCCCTTGCGCAGCAGAATTATCTTGGACATGTGACGCCGCATCACGTCGCGGGCCTTTTCCTTTATGTCCCCCGGACGCCAGAGCGCGATCTTGTTGCCGTTGTATTTCTCAGGCCAATAAAGCCGCCAGAGCACCTCGTCAAAGGCTTCGGGGCTTTCGAGGTCGATCTCCATCCCGTCCCCATGCGCCCGCTCGCGCCGCGCCACCGACCGGTTGCCACTCACCTTGTTCCACAACAAAGGCGCGGTCAGAAACGGCATATCCGCATAGCGATGCGTGGCCACGTTCGGCAGGTCATGCAGTGCGTTCAGCAACGCCGTTGTCCCGCCCCGCGCCAGCGAAGTGATGAATATAGGCCCCGCCGGTTTCACCCCGGCGATCTTGCCGGAAAACAGGCTGTCGTCGCTTGCCGCCAGCCGCCGCATCAGCCCCGGCGAGGCAAAGGCCAGCGTATGCACCATCTGGTCGCCCGCGCTGTAGCCCTCGCTCGGCTCGGCCTCTTTCTTGCCGCCAAATACACGCGACAGGATCGACCCGACCGCGATCGCCACGACCGACACGATGACGATAAACTCCCAGCTCAGCATCATGTCCATCGACGCCTCAAGCGGCACCAGCCCCAGCCAATCGGCCGCGTAGATCGGCACCGCCGCCGCCAGCAGCGACAGGATCAGCCGCAGGGCCAGCCCGCCGGTCTTCTTGATCAGGTCCAGCCCGTTGCGCCGGATGCTGGCCTCTTTTTCTTCATCGGACAGGGCCGGATCGAACATGGCCGCGATCCCGGCCGAGATCGCCGCAAAGACGCCCTGCGATGATGCGACAAGTCGCGTTTTCCAGATGCCGAGGCCGAAACCGACCACGGCAACAAGGCAGACAAGTACAGGACCGATCAAGTTCAGCTATCGCGGCTGGTAACTGTCGGCGTGTCGGACTTGCGCGATTTCAGCATCCGCTTGACCGGGTACCACACGAACCCGACCACCAGCAGCACGACGCCCACGGCCAGCGCGATGGTCAGGGCGATAGCACCCAGCCCGGCGCCCGGTCCGATATAGGCATGGGCAGGGCCCGCCGCGTTCAGAATGCTCAAAGCCAGAGCGAAGGTCATCAATTTCCGTTGCATGTCAGTTCAGCCTCTTTGAAAAAATTTTCGTCAAGTTCTGGGGGTAGTACTTCGGCCCAGTAAATCCGAAGCAGTCCTTCTTCGGTCTGGTTCTCGTAGCGCCAGGCTAATTTCCTGTCGGGGGTATATTCCACCAAGCGGCCATCATCGGAAACGACGATCAGCGTATTGCCATTCGGCAGGGGCTGATGGACGCTCATGATCTGGCTGAAAAATTCCGTTTCCGGGTCGGCGCCGTCGACGACCACGCGCCGCTCTCCGGTCACCGCGTTGAACTCGATGATGCGGCTGCCCTTGGCCGGCTCCTGCACATCCATGCTGAAGGTCCGGTTGTCATAAACCGATATCCAGTCGCCTTCGACGAAATCCGGGTCGTGTTGGCGCATCACCTGCCCGACATTCACGTATTTCAGTTCCAGCGTTTCCGGGTCCATCACGAAGATCCCCGAGATATTGCGGAGCGAGAACATGACATCGCCGGTCTCGAATATCTCCGATTCCATGCCCTCGGGAAACGTGTCTATGTCGTTCAGATGCAACGTATCGCCCCAGACCCCGTCGCCGGGATTAACCCTGTCCGATACGTATAGCAGGCCTTCGTAATCGCTGTTCAACAACACGTCGATCACCGGGATCGTGCGCAGGATTTCGCCGTCGATGCTGATGTTCTGCATGGTCCAGTCGCGCAGGTTCGGCCCGTGCATCGGATAGGGCAGAACCCCTTCCTGAGGCCGCCGTTCGGCCGAGGCCCAGATCGTCCCGTCGGGCGCGTAATTGACCGAGTGGTGCCCAAGATTGTCGAGCTTCCACATCAGGTTGCCGCAGACATCCAGCCGGAACGTGCTATAATGCTCGAAATTCGCAACCAGCGACCCATCCGGCAGGATCATCGCCCCGTGCAGGTAGATGCTGTCGGCAGGCCGAGGCGAAAAATCGCCCTCATCTCCGGGCCAGATCTCCTGCCAGTTCGGCTTCCACGAATGGATCACGCGGCCTTCGCGGTCCATCACCTTCACCTCGGTATGGCGCGTCTTGTAATCCCCCGCGACCGCGACCAGCCCCGGCGCAACCTGATCCGGCAACGGCCAGTCGATCGGGTTTTCCGAAGGCGGACGTGACGATTGCAGCAGCTTGTCGCTTGGTGCGAGCACTTCCTTAACCGTGATGATCCCGCGCAGCATCAGCGGCCAGGGCTGCAGGTTCATCCGGATCGCAAGGATGCCGTAGCAGAACGAACCAAACATCAGGATAAATCCCGCGATGGTTAGGAAAATTATCTTCGACCAGTCTCGTTTTTGCGGCGACGATCCTTGGGCACTCTTATTCATTCAATCCTCGCAACAAACTCGAACATTCTGCAACAGAGGGGAAAAATCTTATTCAATCACCTTTACGGTGACTCGTCAGACGGCGTCTTTCCAGAAAAAAATGGCCTAGCGCTTACATTTGACCGCGATCCGCAGGTTTCGACAATTTCCATAGCATCCGCGCGGGCCTCGCTCTCCCTGCAACCTCCGGCTGTGGCGCCGATGGCGCCCGGCTGTTCTGCCAACAGATTGTAACAGTCGGATTTTCGACCGACCTGACCGGAATAGCGGCTGAACAGCTGGGGCGACCCCGCCCGCGATTCGCGCCTCTCAAAGACAGTCCGCCCTGTAATTGCCGCCGCCGCGCAGCTACCGAATGGCAACCTCTGGTCACATGGGTCAAATTCTCTGAATCTCGCTTGCACCGATCCCGGATTCGCCTTCCCCCACCCTTCCGGCTCTGACATACTGCCGCCCAACCAACAAAAGAGCAGCCGCATGAATGATCTCCTCTCCGGGGCCGAGCCCACCGAGTACGACGCCTCTTCTATCGAAGTTCTCGAAGGTCTCGAACCGGTCCGCAAACGCCCGGGCATGTATATCGGGGGCACCGACGAACGCGCGCTACACCATCTTGTGGCCGAGGTGCTCGATAACTCCATGGACGAGGCGGTCGCCGGACATGCCAACCGGATCGAGGTTGAACTGCACAGCGATTATTCGATCACCATCCGCGACAACGGTCGCGGCATCCCGATCGACCCGCATCCCAAATTCCCCGGCAAATCCGCGCTCGAGGTTATCCTCTGCACGCTCCACGCGGGCGGCAAGTTTTCCGGCAAGGCGTACGAGACCTCCGGCGGTCTGCACGGGGTGGGCGCCTCGGTGGTGAACGCGCTCAGCGATTCGATGGTCGTGCAGGTCGCCCGCGACCGCCAGCTTTTCGAACAGCGCTTCTCGCGCGGCATACCGCAAGGCCCGGTCGAACAGGTCGGCGCGGCGCCCAACCGGCGCGGCACCACCGTCACGTTCCACGCGGATGAAGAGATTTTCGGCCATCACCGGTTCAAGCCCGCGCGGCTTTTCAAATCGATCCGCTCCAAGGCTTATCTGTTTTCAGGCGTCGAAATCCGCTGGAAGACCGCCATCGACGACGGGGAAACCCCGACCGAGGCGACATTTCACTTCCCCGGCGGCCTTGCCGACTACCTGACCGAAACGCTGGGCAGCTCCTCCACCTATGCCGAGCGTCCCTTTGCCGGCACGGTCGATTTCAAGGAAAAGTTCAACACGCCTGGCAAGGTCGAATGGGCGATCAACTGGACCCCCTCGCGCGACGGTTTCATCCAGTCCTACTGTAACACGGTCCCCACGCCCGAGGGCGGCACGCATGAGGCCGGATTCTGGGCCGCGATCCTCAAGGGCATCCGCGCCTATGGCGAGCTGATCTCGAACCGCAAGGCCGCCTCGATCACCCGCGAAGACCTCGTGACCGGGGGCTGCGCGCTGGTCTCCTGTTTCATCCGAGAACCGGAATTCGTCGGCCAGACCAAGGACCGTCTTGCCACGACCGAGGCGCAGCGCCTTGTCGAGAACTCCGTGCGCGACCATTTCGACAACTGGCTCGCCGCCGATACCAAATCGGCAGGCGCGATCCTCGACTTCCTCGTGCTCCGCGCCGAGGAACGCCTGCGCCGCCGTCAGGAAAAGGAAACCGCCCGCAAGAGCGCGACCAAGAAACTCCGCCTGCCCGGCAAGCTGGTCGACTGCTCCGCCACCGCCCGCGACGGCACCGAGCTTTTCATCGTCGAGGGCGACTCGGCGGGCGGCTCCGCCAAGATGGCCCGCGACCGCAAGACCCAAGCCCTGCTGCCGCTCCGCGGCAAGATCCTCAACGTACTCGGCGCGGCCTCTTCGAAACTCGGCTCCAACGCCGAAATTTCGGATCTTTCACAGGCCCTTGGCGTCGGGCTTGGCACGCGCTTCAACCTTGATGATCTGCGTTATGACAAGATTATCATCATGACCGACGCCGATGTCGACGGCGCGCATATCGCCTCGCTGCTCATGACCTTCTTCTTTACCCAGATGCGCCCGATGATCGACGCAGGCCACCTCTACCTCGCCTGCCCCCCGCTCTTCCGCCTGACGCAGGGCGCCAAGCGCATCTATTGCATCGACGAGGCCGAGCGTGACGAATGGCTGCAAAAAGGCCTTGGCGGCAAGGGCAAGATCGACGTTTCCCGCTTCAAGGGTCTTGGCGAAATGGACGCCAAGGACCTCAAGGAAACCACGATGGATCCGAACTCCCGCAAGCTGATCCGCGTGACCATCGACGAAGACGAACCCGGCGAAACCGGCGACCTCGTCGAGCGACTCATGGGCAAGAAACCCGAACTGCGCTTTCAATACATTCAGGAGAATGCCAAGTTCGTTGAGGAACTGGATGTATGAGACTTAAGAATGCTGCACTCTGGACTGGAAAAGCTAGCCAAAAGTTTCGTTTATGAACGAGCAAAGCCCTTCGCAAATAACGAGCTAGGGAATTTCGTACGTCGCGACCTTGCAATTGAAGCTCGAAAACATCTCATATTCTTACCGTTTGAACTGAAGACAAAAGGCAGCGTCGGAGCTGGCAACTGGGCGGCGGTGCCTTGGCTGGGTTTTTTTGACCCATTGGTGACAACGACAGCGACGAAAGGATTCTACGTTGTCTATCTTGTTAACCCGCAAACTGAAGAAATTTTTCTTTCTTTGAACCAGGGTACCACTGCGGTTTATCGCGAATTTGGTGAGCGCAAAGGGCGCGACATTTTACAAAGACGCGCCGGCGACATTAGGGACAGGCTACCTGAATTTACAGCTAATTTTGATTCTGACCCGATTGACTTAAACTCGCTGGAATCTCTACCATTAGGCTATCAAGCGGGCCACGCATTTGGCAGAAAATATGAAGCGGGAAAAATAAATGAGAAGTTATTTTACGCCGACCTTGAACGAATACTTTATTCATATGAAGCGTTAGTCGATCGGGGGGGCACTACCCCCACTGACACAATGTTTGAAGAGTCGGGAACACAAGATATCGTAGAAACGCGCAAGTACTTTTTATCTCGTAGAATCGAACGGGCGAGAAATGTTCGAGCCGCAGTGATTGCTCAACGCAGTCCAATCTGCGAAGCTTGTGGTTTAGACCCGGTCAAGCACTATGGCTTTTCGGGCCCCCAACACAATACGCCTTTAGAGGTGCACCATATGAAGCCCATTCACGAACTTGCTGAAGGCGATTCAAGACGTTACAGGGTTCCGGACGACTTTTTGGTGCTGTGCCCGAATTGCCACAAGCTAATACATACTATAGAGGACACCTCGAATTTGAAACAATTAAAATCCAAGGTAAAATTTAAGTACGAACCCAAATACATCGATTAGTACACCCCCGGATCGATTACTGGGCACATACAAAATTCTTTTACATAGGCACTAACCCTCCCGTTTAGACGCAAACCAACAATCAACCTTTTTCATTCTCTAAAACATAGCCATCTACAATCTAAAGCCTCTCATTATTCGCCTTCAAAATAGAGAATGAAAGTTTCAGCACCCACTTTGAATATTAAAACTCTGGCCCTTCCGATTTCTAGCATCAAATTAATACTCAATGACCAATCATTAAGAGTCTCTAATTTGTGGCTGCAAGTAGGAGCCTAAGGGCGGATGCGCCGCCGATTTCTCCAACCATGCAAAAGGAATTCTTCTCCCTCACGTAAACGTATACCATTTGTATATACAAACCGTCACATAACCGTTACACTCCACGGCATGTCCAAACGTGCCCTCCCCTTGCTTGCCCTCCTCGCCACCCCGGCCTCGGCGGTCTCTCCCATTGCCGAGGCGATCTGCGAGCCGACACCCGCGATGCATGAGAAACTGACCGGCCAGTTCGGCGCCAGCCGCACGGCCTCGGGCATCCGCGACCCGGAACAGGTGATGGAGGTCTGGACCGACGCGCAGGGCGACTGGACGCTGGTTGTCACCTACGCGCATGGCACCTCCTGCATCGTCGCGATGGGCGAACACTGGACCCCGCAAATCCCGACCGACCCCGCCTGACAGGCCATGCCGCGCTGCGGCGGTGTACAGGGGGTGCACAGGTGCTGTACGGATGTCACCGGGCCTGAGAAAGCCGGTTTGCTGCAGATGCAGTACGACTGATTATCCTGAAAGGGGAAACAATGCTCCACTTCGGCCACGCACCGTTCACACCCTAAATTCTACGCAATCAACTTTTAACCAACCCACATTTCAACTCAAGCCATTGAGATATCAAAATAAATCAGGAATCTCCACCAAACCTCCCCATTTCGCGCACGGCTTCTCTACTTCGCCTTAACCTATCGTCCCTCTATACTTTTCCCTGTTGTTGTGTTGCGAGGGTCGGATGACCTGTTTTCTGCGCGGCGTCGTCGGTATGGCGCTTGTTCTGATATCATTTCCGGCCATGGCCGATCCCATCCGCTGGGCGTTGATAGACGACTGGGATGTGGGCTTTTACCCGGCGACGCGCGGTTGCCTTGCTTTCGCGCGCTTTGACGATACCGATTTCTTCATCGGGTTCGACACCTACGAAGAGGTACCCGCGCTGGATATCACCGTGCTCGACGGGCGGTGGGAATCGATTGAACAGAACTCGCGCTACCCGATCTCGCTCGTCTTCGGGGACCAGCCGCCGTGGACGCTCGACATGCTGGGCGTCTACATGGATGGCACGCCCGGCCTGAACATCCTGATCGACGCCTCGATGGACCGGTCCGACACTTTTATCGATGAATTCCAGCGCGAAGCGGGTATGACATGGTCCTACGGCGATACCCAACTGGGCAAGTTCACCCTGCGCGGATCGCGGCGCGCCTTCGAAGAGGTCCGCGCCTGCCAGGAAGCGCATCAAGAGGAAATCCAGCGCATGGAGCTTGAGGAAAAGGGCATCATCGTGACCCCGGACGCCCTGCCCCTGCCCACGGAAACCGCCGCCAGCGTTGCACCCGCCGCCCAGACGGGTCTGAGCGCCCAGCGACCGCCAAGCTCGACTGCAAGGGCGTTATCCGGGCGTGCTGAGCTGGCCTTGACGGTGTCGCCACCAGCGGTAGAACAGGCCGCAACGCCGGATGTCACCAAGGCCCAGCCAATCGCCGCACAAAGCGTCGCGGCGCCGCTTACACCGATCGATCCCAAGGCCATCAGCGAACCACTCGCAAGTGATTGATCTGTCTCCAGTCGACAGGCCCACAAACCCCCGCTAGGTTTGCAAAAAGACCAGCCAGGAGAGCAGGATGACGCCAGCGGACGCGCAGAGAATTCTCGACGAAAACTTCGCAGAATGGGTGCTCGCCCTGCGGCCCGAAGTGCTTTCCATCGACAAGGAGCACGCGCTGGTTCGGATGCCCGTGGGCCAGCATCTGATCCGCGTCGGTGGTATCGTTTCGGGGCAGGCCATGGCTGCGCTAGCCGATACGGTGATGGTGCTCGCGGCTTTGGCCCATGCGGGCGAATTCAAGCCCTTCGCCACCACCGATCTCAGCACGCAATTCCTTCGCCCCGCGTCCGGCAAGGCGATCCTCTGCCGCGCTTTTGTCGTGCGCGCTGGGAAGGCGATGACATTTACCCGCGCCGAGATGAGCGATGAGGAAAGCGGCAAGCTGGTCTCGACCGCGACCGCTACTTTCTTCGCCGGCTGAGGCAAGATGCTGATCCGGATATGCCTATGTCTGGCCCTGCTTGTCGCGGGCTGCGGTCGTCCCCTGACCCAGTCCGAGCTTGCCTTTGCCACGTCGCTGCATGGCGAAGAGCTTGACGTCGACAAGGTCAGGTTGGTAGAGGGCGCGCCCGTCGCCGCGGTCACCTTTCACCGGAAGGCGCGGCCCCGCACCACCTGCCGCGAACGGATTCTACCACCGGTGAAAGAGGGGATCGTGACTGCCAAACCGGCGGCCATGACCTTGTTCAACAAGGTTTATTTCGTGCGCGACTGGTTCTCCGAGGATTTCCTGTCCGAGTATCCGGAACTCTTGAACCTCACCGCCGCGATGCTGCTGGGGCACGAGTTGACCCATGTCTGGCAATGGCAGAACCGTCAGAAAACCGGCTATTCACCGCTGCGCGCCGCCGCCGAGCACGGGTACATGAAAGACCCATATCTCTTTGAGCTCGAAGGCGCGCCGGACTTTCTGCAATATGGCTATGAACAGCAGGGCGCGATTGTCGAGGAATACATCTGCTGCCGCGCGCTCGACCCTGCCGCGGCCCGAACGAAACGGCTGCATGACATGCTGCGCGGGGCCTTTCCCGTCGCCGACCTGCCCCAGAGCCGCCAGCGCGAAAGGGACGTTCTTTTGCCGTGGCGCGGGGCCGAGGTCAGGGGAATCTGTTCGTGATCAGCCCTCGGTGCCGGTGCCGACCTGGATGCTTTCCAGATAGGTCATGAGCGCCGCAAGCGGGCGTGGTGTCGGCGTCATCGTCCCATCGACTTCGACCGGAACCAGCTCTCCCTCTAGCAGGTCACCGAATTCGGGCATGACGCTGGCCGCTTTGCCACGGCCATAGCCGTCAATCTGGGACAGCACATGCGCCCGCGGGAACACGCCGTCGTTGCGCTCGGAAATGCGTGTCAGGTCAGGGGCAACGGTGCCGTCATTCAATCGCATACCGGTCGCCGTGGCGGTGTGACATCCCGAGCAATTCTGCGCGAAAAGCATCTCTCCCTCGTCGGGACCGGGCATCACGTCGACGGCACAGGCGGCCGCGATGAACAAGGCCGGCAGGCTCCACAAAGCTTTGGCGATCATTGGCTTTTATCCTCTCAACCCACATGGCGAGTCTGCCGGAGCGCGCGCCGTTCGGCAAGTGGCCCGGGCAAAAACTGTGCCGCTTATGGCTTGGGCGCGGCGAGTTCGCCAACCTGTGCCCAAAGCGTTTCGTCCAGCGTAACCGGATCGGCATGCCGCTTGCCCTGACCGGGCAGGCGCCCGCCCTCTTCGGCGGCAACAGCCTCGGCCAGTGCGGCGAAACGCGCCCCGAAAGTATCGGTGCAGTCCGGATCGACCAGCAGGTAGAACTGGCCCAGATCATGCGGCGGCCCTTCGGGCGCCTTCAGCGGTTTGACATCCAGCGAATTGACGCCGCCCGTCATGCCAGCGGCCAGCAGTTCCGCCATCACGCCAAAGCCCCAGCCCTTATGGCCGCCCATCGACACCAGCGTCCCGCCCAGCGCGGCCTCTGGATCAGTGGTCGGGCGGCCTTCGGCGTCAAGCGCCCAGCCTTCGGGGATGGTTTCGCCCGCCGCCTTGGCCATGGTAATCTTGCCCAGCGCGACGGTGGTGGTCGACTGGTCGAACTGCATCGCCACGCCGCCCTGCCCGTCCGGCACGGAAAAGGCGATCGGGTTGGTGCCGATCACCCGCGACCGTCCGCCCGGCGGCGCAACGATGGGCGAGGCATTGGTGAACCCGATCCCGATCAATCCCGCCCGCGCGATCTGCGCCGTGAAAAAGCCAAGCGAGGTGCAGGTATGCGTATGCCCCACCGCAAGCGAAGCGGTGCCGTTTTCCCGCGCCGCCGCCACGGCCTCGGGCAGGCCGCGCGCAAAGGCCGGCTGCGCAAACCCCATGCGCCCGTCGACGCGAATGAACCCGGGGCGCGGTCGGTCCACGGCGGGCTCGACATCGCCTTTGACCCGGCCCGAGACAAGCTGTTTGCAATAGCTTTCAAGGTAGTAAAGCCCGCAGATCCGGTTCCCGACCGCCTCGGCCTCGACCACGGCGGCGGTTACTTCGGCCGCAACCCATGGCGCGGCTCCGTGGCTTTCCAGCGCCGCCTGCGTGGCCTCACCGATTTCCTTCAGCGAGACATCGATCATATCAGCTTGCCATCCGTCAGGTGAATGATCCGGTCCATCCGCGCGGCAAGGTCAAGGTTATGCGTCGCGATCAGCGCTGCCATTTCGGTGGTGCGCACCAGATCAATCAGAGCCCCGAACACGGTCTCGGACGTTGCCGGGTCAAGGTTGCCGGTCGGCTCATCCGCCAGCAAAAGACGCGGGCCATTGGCCATGGCGCGGCAAAAGGCGACACGCTGTTGTTCGCCCCCCGAAAGGGCCGCCGGACGGTGGCCTGCACGCGGGCCAACCCCGACACGGGTCAGCAGCTCAGTGGCCCGTGCTGTCGCCGCGCCCCTGCTTACACCGTTGGCCAGTTGCGGCAGGGTGACGTTCTCCACCGCGGTGAACTCGGGCAGCAGGTGGTGGAACTGGTAGATGAACCCGACATCGCGCCGCCGCACCTGCGTGCGGATCGCGTCGCCCTCGCCCGTCATGTCCTGCCCGGCAATCCGGACCCGTCCCGCATCGGGCGTATCCAGCAGCCCCGCGATATGCAAAAGCGTCGATTTACCCGCCCCTGACGGCGCGACAAGGGCCACGATCTCACCGCTGCCGACGCTCAGGTCGACCGCATCAAGCACCCGCACTTCGCCCGGCAGGCCCTTGTTGTAGGTCTTTGAAATGCCCCCTAGATCCAGCGCAACATCACTCATAGCGCAGCGCCTCCACCGGGTTCATCCGGGCCGCGCGGCGAGCCGGGAAATAGGTCACGAAAAAGGACAGGCCCAGCGACAAGGCCACCGCCGACAACACGTCGGACAGGTGCAGCTCTGCCGGAAGCGCATAGATCCCCCGGATCGACGGGTCCCAGACACCGCCGCCCATCGCATAATTCACGAAGGAAAAGATCGGGTCAATGTAAAGCGCAAAGAGACAGCCCAAGAGCACGCCCATCGCCGTGCCGATCAGCCCGGTAAATGCACCGCAGATAAAGAACACCCGCAGCACCGACCCTTCGCTCAAGCCGATGGTGCGCAGGATACCGATGTCGCGGCCTTTGTTCTTGACCAGCATGATCAGCCCCGAGACGATGTTCATGGTCGCGATCAGCACGAGGATCGACAGGATGATGAACATCACGTTGTCCTCGACCTCGAGCGCGCGCAGAAAGCTGCCCGAGGCATCGCGCCATGTCCAGATCAGCGCCTGATCCCCGGCGGCCCGAAACAGTTGCGGCACCAACTGGTCCACGCTTTCCGGGTTTTCGACCATCACCTCAAGTTCATCCGCCACGCCCTCGCGGTTGAAAAAGCCCTGCGCCTCGGCAAAAGGCATGTAAATCCGCGTGCGATCTATGTCATAGCGCCCGGCGGTAAAGACATAGACCACCTCGTAGGCGTTGACGCGCGGGCTGGACCCCATCGCGGTCTGCAACCCGTCAGGCGAGGTCAGCTTGACCCGGTCGCCGACCGAAACCCCGATGATCCGCGCCACTTCGGACCCGATGGCGATGCCCTCGTCAAAGCGCGACAGGTCGCCGGCGGATTGTTCCGCCTGCGCGATACCGGGCAGCGATTGGAGATCTTCAGCCGCGATGCCAAAGGCCTCGACGCCGGTGCTTTCGCCCTGCGCGCTCAGCAGCACCTGCCCCCGCACAAGCGGTGCGACCCGCGTCACACCGGGCACCTGCGCGACCGCTTCGGCCATCGCCGGGTAATCGGTAATCGTGCGGTTCACATTGCCAAGCGGGTCGACCTCGCCGGTGGAATACACCGTCACATGGGCGTTCGCGCCAAGGATCGTACCCACGAATTCCGAGCGGAATCCGGACCTTACGGCAAGGGTGGCGATCAGCGCGAAGACCGCGAGCGTAATTCCGATCAGGCTGATCCATGTCATCACGCTGACGCCGCCCTCGGCGCGACGCGCTCTCAGGTAACGCCAGGCGATAAGCCATTCGAATGCCGCAAAGGGCGGGGGAGTTTTAGGCAAGTCATGCTCCGATTTCCGGGTCGGGCGGACATTGCGCCGGGCCACAGCCAGCGTCAAGCCGATCCCCGACCCGCGAAATCAATCCTGCGGTGTCAGGCGAAGAACCGCCCCGTTGGCCTCGTCCACCAAAAGCAGAACCGACCCGTCCGAGGTGACTTCGACATCGCGGATACGACCCTGATCGACAACCAGCCGTTCTTCGCCGGTAACCATACCGTCACCGTCCAGCTTCAACCGCACCAGACCACCGGGGCTCAGCGATCCGGCGAGAATATCGCCCTGCCAGGCCTCAAACATCTGGCCGTCGTAGAAATCGAAACCGCCGGGCGCGATCACCGGATCCCAGTAATAGACCGGCTCTTCCATGCCTTCCGCGCGAGGAATGCCTTCGCCAATCGGTGCGCCGCCATAGGTCTCGCCATAGCTGACGACGGGCCAGCCGTAGTTCTTTGCAGCTTCGGTTTTGTTCAGCTCATCCCCGCCCTTGGGGCCATGTTCCAGCGTCCAGAGAACTCCATCACGATACGCGGCCCCCTGCACGTTGCGGTGGCCGTAGGACCAGATCGTATCAATCGCCCCTTCCTCCGAGGCAAACGGGTTATCCATCGGCACGCTGCCGTCGAGGTTCAGGCGGATCACCTTGCCATAGGTGGTGGAAAGGTCCTGCGACATCCCCCGTTCGGCCCGCGAGGAATGTTCGCCCGTGGTGATGAACACATGGCCGTCGCCATCGAACACGACACGCGATCCGTAATGCATTGGCGTCGGCGAAGGCGGATCCTGAACAAAGATATCTTCGACCTCCTCCAGCCGCGTCATATCATCGCTCAGCACGCCCCGCGCGGCGGCCGTCACGGATTCGCCGCCACCCGTTGGTTTGGAATAGGTAAGATAGATCATCCGGTCGCGGGCAAAATCCGGCCCCAAAGCAACGTCAAGCAGACCGCCCTGCTTGACCGCATGCACCTCGGGCACGCCCTCTACCGCTGTTTCCAGCAACTCGCCATCCGCCGTGATGACACGCAATCGGCCATCCCGCTCGGTCACCAGGAAACCGCCTCCGGGCATCTCGGCGATGCCCCATGGATGCGACAGGCCCGAGGCCAAGGTCTCGACCGCAATGCCGACATCGCTTTGCATTGCGGGCGCGCGGGTCTGGTTGGCAAAGGCGGGCTCGAACTCCGGCACGTTCTTAGCGCCCTGCGCGACGGGCTCGGCACAGGCCGACACGCCAAGGGCAAGAGTGGTGATTGCGATCGAACAGGAGGTCAAAATCTTCATGGCACAGGTCCTCGTCTTAGGGGCGGAACGGGTGTCACCCAACACTGCAAGGTTAGGGCAAACAGGCCCCAAGACGAACCAAGCCCGCTCACGATCGGGTGAACGGGCTTACCACGTCAAATCTGGTCTACATTTTAAAGTTCGTGCAGGGCCGTATTGTTTTCCTGCAGCGCTTCGGTCTTGTCATCGGACACCACGGCGTCAAGCGTGCCATCTTCACCGAATACCAGAACCGTCCCTTCGGGCACATCGTCGCCCATCATCGGATCTGTCGCGATCACCGAAGGGTTGGCCCCGAGGATACCGCTGTTCTCACCCAACATCGGCGAAATCAGATCGCTGACACCAAAGGGCACGGCGAACGCCCATGTGGCCAGCGCCAACGCGCCTGCTGTAACACTTGCACCAATAACATACTGCGGCCGTTTCATAACCAGGTCTCCACTTTGATCCCTTGCTTCGGGACCATAACACAGGAGGCATAGGAAAAGTTCCGCCTATGGTGAAAACGGAGTGTTGATAAATAAGAAAAAATCCGGTGCGCGGGGCGCGGATTGGCCGCGAAACACGGCTTTCGGCGGTATATGCGCGCCCGGCTTGGCATAAGGCCCACGCCAAAAGAAAACGGCGGGCCATTTGACCCGCCGAACACTCAAAACTGCGCCTTAGCCCTTGTTTACAGGCCTTTCACAAGGTGCGGCGCATAGATTTCGGCCAGTTTCTTGACCGCGTCTTCAGGCGGCAGCTCTTCGCTTTCACCGCTGCGCCGTGAGGTCAGTTCGACCACCCCGTTCGCAAGCCCGCGCGGCCCGACAGTGATCCGCCACGGCAGCCCGATCAGGTCCATGGTGGCGAATTTGCCACCCGCGCGCTCTTTACGATCATCATAAAGCGGTTCCAGACCGACCATGTTCAGCGCCGCATAGATCTGTTCGCAGGCCGCGTCGGCCGCTTCGTCACCTTGCTTGAGGTTGACGATTCCCACGTGGAACGGCGTGACCCCCTCGGGCCAGATGATCCCGTTCTCGTCATGGCTCGCCTCGATGATCGCGCCCAGCAAGCGGCTGACACCGATGCCGTGGCTGCCCATATGCACGTCGACCTTCTTGCCCTCGGCATCCTGCACGCTCGCGCCCAACGGCTCGGAATACTTGGTGCCGAAGTAAAAGATCTGACCCACTTCGATCCCCCGCGACGACCGGCGACGCTCTTCCGGGATCTCGTTGAACTTGGCCTCGTCATGCGTCTCGTCGGTCCGCGCATAGGGCGTGGTCCACTCCTCGCAGATCGCCCGCAGCTGCGCCGCATCGGCGAAATCGACCGCCCGGTCGCCCAGCTTCAGATCGGTGATCGCGCTGTCATAGAACACCTCGCTCTCGCCCGTCTCCGCCAGCACGAGGAACTCATGCGTATCCTCGCCGCCAATGGGGCCGGAATCGGCGCGCATCGGGATCGCCTTCAGGCCCATCCGCTCATAGGTGCGCAGGTAGCTGACCATGTGGCGGTCATAGGCGCGCATCGCCGCCTCGTAATCCATGTCAAAGTTATAGCCGTCTTTCATCAGGAACTCGCGCCCCCGCATCACACCGAACCGAGGCCGGATCTCGTCGCGGAATTTCCACTGGATCTGGTAAAGCGTCAGGGGCAGGTCCTTGTAGCTCGACACATGGCTGCGGAAGATATCGGTGATCAGCTCTTCGTTGGTCGGCCCGAACAACATGTCGCGCCCGTGACGGTCGGTGATGCGCAGCATCTCTTCGCCATAATCGTCGTAACGACCGGATTCACGCCAAAGATCGGCCGATTGCATGGTCGGCATCAACAGCGGGATATGCCCCGCGCGCTGCTGCTCCTCATGCACGATATTCTCGATCTTGCGCAGCACCTTGAAGCCCAGCGGCAACCATGAATAAATCCCCGCCTGTGCCTGCTTGATCATCCCCGCCCGCAACATCAAACGGTGGCTGACAATCTGCGCTTCGGCAGGGTTTTCTTTGAGAACGGGCAGGAAATAGCGGCTCAGGCGCATGTCGGCTCCAAATCGAAACGGTTTTCACAGGGTCTAGGCATTTGCACGCAGCGAGACAAGCCGGTCCGAACGATCACGCCGCGCTTTCCCGGAAACCAAAGGCCCACAGCGATACTTCTGTCTGCTGGCAGACAAACCGCAAAGCGCTAGCTTTCTCCCAAACCGACAAGGAACAGCCAAATGGATTTCGATCCCGAAACCGATCTCACCTTCACCCGGACCCTGCCTATTGCGCCGGAGACCGTCTGGGCCTGCTGGACGACGCCCGAGCATATCAAGCAGTTCTTCGTCCCCCGGCCCCATCGGGTCACCGCCTGCGACATCGAGCTACGCCCGGGCGGCCGTTTCGACACCACCTTCGAGGTCGAAGGCAACGTGATGGAAAACCGCGGCGTCTATCTCGAAATCGACAAGCACCGCCGCCTCGTCTTCACCGACGCCTATACAGAAGGCTGGAAACCCGCGCCCGAGCCCTTCCTGACCGCGATCATCGAGTTCGAACCCGATGGCGAAGGCGGCACGCTCTACACCGCCACCGCCCGCCATCGCAGCGCCGAGGCCCGTGAACAGCACGAAAAGATGGGCTTCATCGAAGGCTGGAACATCGTCGCCGACCAACTCATCGACTACGCGAAAACGCTCTGATCTACCCCTTCTTTGGGTCTTAAATATCCTCGGGGGAGTGCCGACAGGCACGGGGGCAGACAGCCCCCCCTCCCCGCCCTCGACGAACTCCCGCGTCAACCCTTCTGCGCCGCCAAACCGACTAGGTTCAGGCAGGCCTGCGTCGCGCGGGCCATGTCCTGCACGCTGATCCATTCCAGCGGCCCGTGAATTTCCTGCATCCCGGTAAAGATATTCGGCGTCGGAATGCCCAGCTCGGTCAGGCGTGAGCCATCCGTGCCGCCCCGGATCGGGACCGAGACCACCTCCATACCCGCCGCCCGCACCGCCTCGCGGGCCAGTTCCACCGGCGTCATGTCCTTTTCCAGCCAGTAGCGCATGTTGCGATATTGCGGCGTGATCTCGCAGGTAATCCGCGCGCGCGGCTCCCCCTTGGCAACGGCGGCGCAGATCTCCTGCAACAAGGCCCCCTTCTCGGCCAGCCCCTCCAGTTCGAAATCGCGCAGGAAGAACTGCAACTCGACCTCTGCCGCCCGACCGCGCATCTCGGCCAGGTGGATGAACCCTTCGCGCCCCGATGTGGTTTCGGGCGTCAGCGTCACATGCGGCATTGCCATCACGATCTTCGAGGCGAGGTGCAGCGCGTTCACCAGCTTGTCCTTGGCCCAGCCCGGATGCGCGGCCACGCCCGTCACCGTCACCAGCGCCGCATCCGCCGAGAAGCTTTCAAATTCCACTTCGCCCGGTTTCGATCCATCCAGCGTATAGGCGAAATCCGCGCCCAGATCGGCCGGCAACCGCGCATCCACGCCGCGCCCGATTTCCTCGTCCGGGGTGAAAGCCAGCCGCAGCTTGCCATGCGGGATGTCGCGGTTTTCCAGCAGGTGCCGTGCCATGGTCATGATGATCGACACCCCGGCCTTGTCATCCCCGCCGAGCAGCGTGGTGCCACTAGCAGTGATGATATCCTCGCCCTGCTTTTCGCCCAGATAGGGCGACACCTCGGGCGAGAGCACCAGATCGGGAGCATCCGCAAAGGCGATTTCGCCACCATTATAGCCGCGATGCACCACCGGTTTCACACCCGTCGCATTGAAGGCCGGAGCCGTGTCCACATGGGCCGCAAAGCCGATGACCGGCACCGCGTGATCCACCGTCGCGGGCACGCTGGCCAGCACCACGCCATAGTCGGTCAGCTCCACGTCTTCGGCACCCATCGCTTCCAGCTCGGACACCAGCAGGTGTGACATGTCGAGTTGCCGCTCGGTGCTCGGAGAGCTTGGCGAATCCGCGTCACTCTGGGTGTCGATGGCCGCGTAGCGGGTCAGCCGGTCTTCGAGTTCGCTGTCGAATTCTGTGCGCATCCAAGGCTCTCCTGTATTATTGCGCGCATGGAACACTTCCGCGTGAAACGAAGTCAAGCAGGCTCCCCCGACGTGCTCATCTTTGCACCACCCCTTGCAAGCCCGCGCCCCTTGGGCGATGTGAAGGGAAATAAATCAGCAAGGGCCGCGCCATGTCGCTTCCGATGAATCAGCAGCTGAAATACTGGGGCATCGCGGCCGCGGTCTTTGTCCTGTTGCTGTGGCTGCTGGGCGATGTGCTGCTGCCCTTCGTGATCGGCAGCGCCATTGCCTATATGATCGACCCGATGGCCGACCGGCTCGAACGCGCCGGTCTCAGCCGGGCCGCCGCGACCGCCGTCATCACAATCGGCGCGATCCTGACATTCGCACTGGTCACCCTGCTGATCGTGCCGACCCTCATCTCGCAGACCGCCGGGCTGATCGATACCCTGCCGCAACTGACCAACCGGTTTCAGGCCTTCCTTGGCGAACGTTTTCCTGAACTGCTCGAGGAAGGTTCAACGATCCGGCAAACCCTCGTCTCGATCGGGGAATCGATCCGCGAAAGGGCTCCGCAGGTGGCCGAAACCTTGCTGGGTTCGGCACTGTCCCTGATAAACATCGGCGTGCTGCTGGTAATCGTGCCGGTGGTCTCGGTCTACATGCTGCTCGACTGGGACCGCATGATTGCCCGCATTGATGAGCTTCTGCCCCGCGAACATGCCCCCACGATCCGCCGCCTCGCCTCCGAGATAGACGATACCATGGCCGCCTTCATCCGCGGCATGGGGCTGGTCTGCCTGATCCTTGGCACCTATTACGCTGTCGCCCTGATGATCGTCGGGCTGAATTTCGGTCTCGTTGTCGGGTTTATTGCCGGTCTGGTCACCTTCATTCCCTATCTCGGCGCGCTGATCGGCGGTGTCCTCGCCATCGGGCTTGCGCTGTTCCAGTTCTGGGGCGACTGGCTTTCGATCGGGATCGTCGCGGGTATCTTCGTTGTCGGCCAGATCGTCGAGGGCAATTTCCTGACCCCCAAACTGGTCGGAGATTCCGTCGGCCTGCACCCGGTCTGGCTGCTTCTCGCCCTCGCGGTATTCGGCACGCTGTTCGGCTTTGTCGGCATGCTGGTCGCCGTACCGGTCGCCGCCGCCCTTGGCGTTATCACGCGTTTCGCCGTGAACCAGTATCTCGACAGCCGCCTCTATCGCGGCGATGACGGCCCCGGCAGCGTCTGACATGGCACGCCAACTTGTCTTTGACCTGCCCGTTCGCGCGGCGCTGGGACGTGGCGATTTCTACGTCGCCCCCTCCAACGCCATGGCGGTGGCGATGATCGATGCCGCCCCCAACTGGCCGACCCAGCAACTGATCCTCACCGGCCCTGCCGGTTCGGGCAAGACCCACCTCGCGCAGGTCTGGTCCGACACCAGCGGCGCACCGGTGATCGCCGCGACGGACATGGCCGCACAGGACATCCCCGCCCTCGCCTCGGCCCCCTGCATCGTCGAGGACGTTCCGCTGATCGCATCAGATGACAAGGCGCTGACCTCGCTCTTTCATCTCTACAACCTCTCGCGCGCCGAAGGTCAGCCGCTGCTGATGACCGGGCGCGAGGCCCCGCGCCACTGGAACCTTGCCCTGCCCGATCTGCAAAGCCGCATCGATTCCGTCTTTCAGGTTGAGATGTCGCCCCCCAATGACACGCTGCTGGCGGCGGTACTGGGCAAGCTGTTCGCCGACCGCCAGATCACGCCCAAACACAACGTGATCCCGTTCCTGCTGCGCCACACCGAACGCTCTTTCGCGGCGGCGAATGAAATTGTCGCACGGCTCGATCAGCTGTCGCTGGAAGAAGGGCGCACGATTTCACGAAGCTTGGCCGCACGGCTTGTGGGTGATACGGATGAGAAAGCGTAATTCTGTCACCGAACGGTTACATCTCAACCACATAACGCAGCCATGACACATGCAGATTTCCTAGAGTCCGGCTTTCCTCCGGCGACCGAATTCCCCGAACTGGACCTGACCGGCCCGGGGCGTTTCTATAACCGTGAACTGAGCTGGCTCGGCTTCAACTGGCGCGTTCTGGAAGAGGCCGAGAACCTGCGCGTGCCCCTGCTGGAACGGCTGCGGTTCGTTTCGATTTCTGCCGCCAATCTGGACGAGTTCTTTACCGTGCGCGTGGCCGGTCTGCGCGAACTGGCCCATGCAGGCAATACGACCCCGGCTGCCGACGGACTAACCCCGGCCGAACAGCTCATGCTTATCGGCCAGGACGCGCGGCGCCTGATGCAGGCCCAGCAACGCGTGCTCGTGGAACTCGAACAACAGATGGAAGCTGCCGGGATATCGGTCCTGACACGCAAGGATCTCACGTCGGCGGACCGAACCTACCTGTCGGATTTCTTCCTGAACAAGGTGTTCCCGGTGCTGTCGCCGCTGGCCATCGACCCGGCGCACCCCTTCCCCTTCATACCGAATACCGGCTATTCTCTTGCGCTGCAACTGGAGCGCAGCCGCGACAAGCGTAGCCTGCAGGCTCTGCTGCCGATCCCGGCGCAGATCAACCGTTTCGTGTCGCTGGACGCGGAACCGGGCAACCACCGCTTTCTGCCGCTTGAGGAACTGCTGCTTCTGGAAATCGAAAGTCTGTTTCCGGGCTACAAGCTGAAAGCCCATTTTGAATTCCGCGTCCTGCGCGACAGCGATCTCGAAGTCGAGGAAGAAGCCGAAGATCTCGTACGCGAGTTCGAAGTCGCGCTGAAACGCCGCCGCCGAGGCGAGGTCGTGCGGATGACCCATTCCGCCGGTGCACCGCAGAACCTGCTTAAGACGATCATGGACGAATTGCACGTCTCGCCTCATGACATGATCGAGGTCGATGGCATGATCGGTGTCGCCGACCTGAGCGAACTGGTAATCGATTCCCGCCCCGATCTGCTGTGGCCGGTCTTCACGCCGCGCATCCCGGAACGGGTCAGCGATTTCGAAGGCGACATGTTTGCCGCGATCCGCCAGAAGGACATGCTGCTGCACCACCCCTACGAGACCTTCGACATGGTGGTGCGCTTCCTCCAGCAGGCCGCCCGCGATCCCGACGTGGTCGCGATCAAGCAGACGCTCTACCGGACCTCGCGCAATTCGCCCATCGTCGAAGCGCTCTGCGAAGCCGCCGAGGACGGCAAATCCGTCACTGCCCTTGTCGAACTCAAGGCCCGTTTCGACGAGGCTGCCAATATCCGCCAGTCGCGACGGCTCGAGCGGGCCGGCGCCCATGTCGTGTACGGCTTCCTCGATCTCAAGACCCACGCCAAGATCTCGACCGTGGTGCGCCGCGAGGGCGACAACCTCGTGACCTACACCCATTACGGCACCGGCAACTATCACCCGATCACCGCCCGTATCTATACCGACCTCAGCTTCTTTACCTGCGACAAGTCGCTTGGGCGCGACGCAACCAAGGTTTTCAACTACCTGTCCGGCTACGCCCAGCCCGAGTCGCTGGAAAACCTCGCCATCTCCCCAATCACGCTCAAACCACGCCTGCTCGAACTAATCGACGCGGAAATCGAACATGTGAAAGCAGGCCGAAAGGGCGAGATCTGGGCCAAGATGAATTCGATTATCGACAGCGAGGTGATCGACGCCCTCTATCGCGCCAGCCAGGGCGGTGTGAAAATCTCGCTGGTCGTGCGCGGCATCTGTGGCATCCGCCCGGGCATCAAGGGGCTCAGCGAGAACATCCGCATCAAGTCGATCGTCGGACGCTTCCTCGAACATTCGCGCATTGTCTGTTTCGGCAACGGCAGCGGCCTTCCCTCGAAAAAAGCCCGCGTATTCATGTCCTCGGCGGACTGGATGGGCCGGAACCTGAACCGTCGCGTCGAAACCCTCGTGGAAATCGAGAACCCTACGGTAAAAGCACAGATCGTCAGCCAGATCATGGCGGCAAATCTGGCCGACGTGGCTCAAAGCTGGGTGATGGCACCGGATGGTAGTTTTACACGCACCCCGATCAAGGAAGGCGAGTTCGCGTTCAACTGCCACCGGTTCTTCATGGAAAACCCTTCTCTCTCGGGTCGCGGCTCGGCCGGGGCTTCAGACGTGCCAAAGCTGACACATACCGACGATTGACACAGCAGCCGCCGTTATTCGTTGAAAGCCCGGATGCCTCCGGCGGGGATATTTTAAGACCCAAAGAAGCAAGCGGATCAGCCCTTTATTCTTTGGGTCAAAAATATCCCGGGGGAGCCGCTCGGCACGAGCGGTGGGGGCAGAGCCCCCTTTCTGCCGTTTCGGCGAGAAGGTCGGTTGGTCTGAATTCGGGACGTCTGTCGCGGACTGCAATTGACCCTCTTCGCCTATTGCCCCAAATTGTGTCGGAATGAACGGGGAAAAGACCAGCGTGCAGACAGATCCCTCGCAGCCTGAGCCGGGCCCTTTCGGGCACCCGTTGTTTGAAGATCCTTCCGCCCGCGCCCTTTCGCGGGTCGGGGTCATCGATATCGGTTCGAACTCTGTTCGGCTTGTCGTATTTGACGGCGCGGCACGGTCACCGGCTTATTTTTACAATGAAAAGATCATGTGCGCCTTGGGCGCCGGCATGTCCGATACAGGCCATCTGAACCCCGAAGGCCGTGTACGCGCCCTGAATGCGCTGCGCCGTTTTCAGCATCTGGCGCGCGGTATGGGATTGCCACAGCTGACTGCCGTGGCCACGGCGGCGGTCCGGGATGCAAGCGACGGACCCGATTTCCGCCAAGAGGTCCTGCGGGAGACCGGCCTGCGGATCTGGGTGATCGACGGCGAAGAGGAAGCACGGCTATCCGCGCAAGGAGTCCTGCTGGGCTGGCCCGGTGCCTACGGGCTGATCTGCGATATCGGTGGCTCTTCGATGGAGCTGGCGGAAATCAACGACGGGCGGGTCGGCAAACGCGTCAGCTCCCAGCTTGGGCCGCTCAAGATCGGTGGCATCAAAGGCGGGCGCAAGGGGCGCAAGGAATACATCAAATCCACGATCAACGAATTATCCGAATACATGGGCGAGCAGCACAACCGGCTGTTTCTTGTCGGCGGCAGCTGGCGGGCCATCGCGCGGATCGACATGCATCGGCGCGGCTACCCGCTCAAGGTGCTGCACGAATACCGGATGACCACCAAGTCCGTGCGGGCCACGATCAAGTACATCGAATCCGCCGATCTCGAGGCTTTGAGAAGCGAATGCGGGATATCATCGGCACGTATGGCACTTGTTCCTCTCGCCTCGGATGTGCTGAGCCGTCTTGTACAGACCTTCAGCCCGAAGGACATTGCCGTTTCGAGCTATGGTATCCGCGAGGGTCTTCTTTACGAACAGATGCCGCAGGCCCTGCGCGACCGTGACCCGCTGATCGAAGCCTCGCGTTTTGCTGAAAAGAAGGACGCCCGCCTGCCCGGTTTCGGACGTACGCTCTATAATTTTGTCCTGCCGCTGTTCCGCTCTGCCCCGGACACGCAAAAACGGCTGATCAAGGCGGCCTGCCTTTTGCATGACGTCAGCTGGCGCGCTCATCCCGATTACCGCGCCGAGGTCTGCTTTGAAAACGCAACCCGCGCCAATCTTGGCGGGCTTAAACATTCGGAACGGGTCTTTCTCGGGCTGGCGCTGCTACACCGTTACAAGAACAAGCGCGAAGGTACCTCGTTCGAGAACCTCTATTCGCTGCTCGATGAAAAGGGCCAGCATCAGGCCGAGATTCTTGGCAAGGCGATGCGGTTCGGGGCGATGCTCTGGATGCAGGCCGATGCCAAGATGGGTGAATTCGTCTGGCAGCCGAAGAAAAAGCAACTGATCCTGAAACTACCGCAGCAGGCGATGCCGCTGTACGGCGAGGTCGCCGAAGCGCGGCTGATGTCGCTGGCCCAGACAATGGACGCCGAGGTTACCGTAAAAACCGTCCGCTAGGCCGCGCTTAGAGATCGGTGACGCCCGATGGTGGAAGATCGGGTTCGCGAGTTTTTGGTTCCGTATCTGGCTCTTGCTCTGCTTCGGGATCGGGCTTGCGCCGCATGATGATATCGCCATTCGGCAGAATCTCGGGCGCTTCGTACATAGTCCAGTCTTCGACCTCGTCCAGCACACGTCCCATGGCAGGTCCCATTTCCTCAAGGAATTCGCGCATCTTGGGGCCGTATTCCAACATCAGCCCCTGAAGATCGCGCAGCGCCGGAGACATTTCATCCCGCAGCCCCTCAAAGAACTGCTGCATGCCCTTTTCCATGAGCGACGGTTCATCGTCCTCGGTCTGGGCAGCAAGCGGTGCGCCGGTGAGGCATATGAAAAGGGCAAGGGCTATCGGGTGTCGCATGAACCCAATATAGCGCAAATCCGGGCGCTCGTAAGGGTCAGATATCGATATCGAGCGTAACCGGGAAATGATCCGACGCCGTGAGCAGGGCATCGCGCAGATTCGGGTCGCGGTAACAGCGGGCATCGTCGAACGGATGCCAGATCCGCCATGCGGGTCGTTTTGCCATCAGGTTCTGTGAAATCATCACGTAATCGAGCAGCGCCTGAAGGTAACGTTCGCTGCCGGGAAGATTGAACCGGGCGGTGGTTGGTGACGCCCCCAGCTTGCGCTGGAGCGCCTGCCGCGCGTGCGGGTCATACATATCGTCGCCAAGCAGGATTTCGACCGAGGACCGCCCGAACAGGTTCTCGTATTCGTCCAGCCCCGGCCCGTCGTTGAGATCGCCCATCAGGATAAGGCTGTCGCCGCGCGCTAGGTGATCTGAGATGCGGGCGCGCAGCCAGACCGCCTGCGCCAGTTGCTTGCGCCGGTTCGCTATTGACAGGCGCATGATGGCGGCGTCGTTCCTTGCCCCGTGCGGCGCCTTGGACTTGAGATGCGCCCCGATCAGGCGAAACGCGACTCCGGACGCCGTTTCAGCCGCCAATTCCAGCGGCGGCTTGGAAAAACGGATTGTGTCGGCATGGGCGTCGATATCGAGGTCGATGTGAAAACTCGCATCGAACTGCGGCGCGGCGGGGCTCGACTGAGGATCATGGCGGGCTTTCAGCAGGGACGGATCGTACAGCAGAGAGATTTCCTGCTGGGTGTCGTTGGAAAACCCTGAAACCGCCGCGCTCTGGCGGAGCGAGAAATACCGGGCAAAGTTTTCAAGCGCGGCAACCGAATTCTGTTTGCGCCCGGTGTTTGGCGCTTCGACAATCAGGATGCCATCGGCATCCAGCGCCGTGAAAACCGCGCCCAGTGCGTCGATCTGGTCGCCCCGGCGCACCTCGAAACGCCCGGACGGTCCATTATCCACCATCAGCGCGTTGTCGTTGTCGAAGAGATTGGCGAACCATTCGACGTTATAGGTGGCCAGACGCATCAGGTCAGCGCGCCGTTGATCTCATCCCAAGCCCGGTTGATGTCGCGCATTCTTTTCTCGGCGAGCTTGATCGCCTCTTCTGGCACGCCGCGCGCCATCATGCTGTCGGGATGGGTCTCGCGCACCAGCTTGCGCCATGCCTTGCGGATTTCAGAGGGCGGCGTGTCCGGCGTGACCCCCAGAACCGAATAGGGATCGGGCTTGGCATCGGAAACGAACCGGCAGCGCAGCGCCTGAAACCCGGCGTCTGACAGGCCGAATATTCCTGCCACGTCGCTCAGAAACCTGTCTTCGTCCGGGTGGTACTGACCGTCCGCGATAGCGATATGAAACAGCCCCTCCATCAGGTCGCGCAGCGTGTTCGGATCGTCGGCGAACATGCGCTGGATCGACCGCGCATATTCCTGATAGCCCGCGATATCGGTCCGGGCGAGGTTGAATACCCGCGCGGCATTCGCCTCGTCCTCGCGGGCGATCTGGAATACCTCGCGAAAGGCGGTGACCTCGTCCTTTGTGACCTGCCCGTCGGCCTTGGCCATCTTTGCGCCAAGCGCGATGACGGCGATGGTAAAAGCTATGCTGCGTTCGGGTGGTGTGCGCAGACGGTCGAATACCTCCGACAGGCTCTCGCCATTCGCAAGCGCCGAGAGCGCATCGGAAATTCTGGTCCAGATCGACATGGCAAGAGCTTACTTCAGCACAATCTCGCTGTCAGGCAGAGTTTGCATCCGCAGCGAAACAGTTTTCGCTTTTCTCGATCCGGCGTATGCCGTGCGGCGTTGAGAATTCAGCCATCAGACCGGCATCACCGGTTTCGAACTGCACGCGATCATCGTCAAGATGGGGCGCAAGCGTTCGGCTAAGAGAATCTGCCTTGGGGTGCGAAACCACAAGCATCTTGAGCGCGCAGCCCGACGGCGTGAGCGCGTCGGAAGGATGCTGCCCCTTGGACCATTCGATCAGCGGCGGGAACATGTTGTCATAAGGCAGCACACCGTCGACGGGCACCGCCATGCGCCAGCACAATTCGCCGCGCGACAGCTCGATCGGCCTGCCGGCCGTCTCGGGCATCTGGGCCAGGATCGCGTCCAGATCCTCGGTGGCGCAGATCCAGTTGGTCAGCCGCGCCGGACCGCAGAATCTGTCAAGATCGAACCAGCGGGGCCAATCCGGTCGCGGCGCTTCGGGGTCGATGGCGATGGCTTCCAGATAAAGCCCGTCTTCAAGCCCGAGAAGGTTGTTGTAGGTGCCGAATACCGGGTGCTGTCCGCCCGGTTGCATTTTCACGCCCAAGGCGTCTTCGACCAGTTCGGTGGCACAACCGATCATTTCCCCGGAAACGGCCAGATGATCCAATTTCATAATAAAATCTACCTCGTACAAAGGACATAGGTCAGCATAGCTGAACAATCAGAGGATGAAAACAACCCGGCTCACAGCCAGACGATCAATGTCCAGATACCTGCAAGAACTGTCGTATAAAAAGTCGCTGCAAAACCGAATGCCCGCAAAGCAGGCGCACGTCGATAACCGATCCAGAACAATACGCGGGCGGCAGCAAAGGCTGTTCCCAGCCAGATGACGACGGTCCCGCCAAGCGTCAGCGCCACAAACGGCCATATCAGCATGGCAAGCACCGCCTGCTCGACCGTATTGTTCAAAACCTGCTGATCGACCCAGCCCGGAGAGCCGGTTTCGAACGCCTGCCCGTCGATATGCGCATCGTCAAAGAATCGCCTGTGCGCGAGGCGTCCGATCATCGCGATCATGACCAAACCGGGTCCGATAAGCGCACCGGGAATGGCCAGCGGCGGCGGAAGAAAACCGCCGCCACCGTTCAAACCGGCAAATATGACGGCAACAGCCCAGACCAGACCGCCCGCCATACCTGCGAGTATCTTGCGCCTCTCAGCCACGGGCCTTGCGGATCAGATCAAGGATGTCCTCGGCAGCCTTGGGGATATTGGTCCCCGGCCCGAAGATCGCCTTGACGCCAGCTTTATAGAGGAAATCGTAATCCTGCTGCGGAATGACCCCGCCGCAGATAACAAGGATATCCTCGGCATCCGCGTCCTTGAGCGCCTTGACCAGTTGCGGCGCCAGCGTCTTGTGCCCCGCCGCCTGGCTCGAGATGCCGATCACGTGCACGTCGTTGTCGACCGCGTCCTGCGCGGCCTCTTCTGGCGTCTGGAACAGCGGCCCGACGTCCACGTCGAATCCGATATCGGCAAAGGCGGTGGCGATCACCTTGGCCCCCCGGTCGTGACCGTCCTGCCCCATCTTGACCACCAGCATACGGGGGCGACGGCCTTCTTCCTCGGCAAAGGCTTCGACCGACTTCTGGATCGTGGCAAACCCCTCGTCACCCTCGTAGGCCTTGCCATAGACCCCGGCGAGCGTCTTGACCTCGGCACGGTGACGACCGAACACCTTTTCCATAGCCATGCTGATTTCTCCTACGCTGGCCCGTGCGCGCGCAGCTTCGACCGCGCCTTCAAGCAGGTTGCCCCCCTCTTCCGCGCGACGGGACAATTCCTCGAGCGCTGCGGTGCAGGCGGCCTCGTCCCGGGTGCTGCGGATCTTTTCCAGCCGCGCGATCTGGCTGGCGCGGACCTTGTCATTGTCGATTTCAAGGATGTCGATCGGGTCTTCCTTGTCCTTGCGGTACTTGTTGACGCCGACGATGACCTCATCGCCCCGGTCGATCTGGGCCTGCCGCATGGCGGCGGTTTCCTCGATCCGCAGCTTGGGCATGCCGCTGGCCACAGCTTTGGTCATGCCGCCCATTTCCTCGACCTCTTCGATCAGCTCCCATGCCTTGTCGGCCAGATCGGCGGTCAGTTTTTCGACGTAGTAAGACCCGGCCAGCGGATCGACCACGTTGGTCACCCCAGTTTCCTCTTGCAGGATCAGCTGCGTGTTCCGCGCAATCCGGGCCGAGAAATCGGTCGGCAGGGCAATCGCCTCATCCAGCGCGTTCGTGTGCAGCGACTGTGTGCCGCCCAAAACCGCGCTCATCGCCTCGTATGCAGTGCGGATCACGTTGTTATATGGGTCCTGTTCCTGCAGGGACACGCCCGAGGTCTGGCAATGGGTCCGCAGCATCGAGGATTTCGGGTTCTTCGGCTCGAACTCCTCCATGATCCGGCTCCAGAGCAGACGCGCCGCCCGCAGCTTGGCCGCTTCCATGAAAAAGTTCATGCCAATGGCAAAGAAGAAGGACAGACGCCCGGCGAACTTGTCCACATCCATGCCGCGCGCGATGGCCGCGCGCACATATTCGCGCCCGTCCGCCAGCGTATAGGCAAGCTCCTGCACAAGGTTCGCCCCTGCTTCCTGCATGTGGTAGCCCGAGATCGAAATCGAGTTGAACCGGGGCATCTCGCCCGAGGTATATTCGATGATATCCGCGATGATCCGCATCGAGGGTTCGGGCGGATAGATATAGGTGTTGCGGACCATGAACTCTTTCAGGATGTCGTTCTGGATCGTGCCCGACAGCACCGATTTGTCATGTCCCTGCTCTTCGCCCGTCACGATGAAATTCGCGAGGATCGGGATCACCGCGCCGTTCATCGTCATCGAGACCGACACCTTGTCGAGCGGGATGCCGTCGAACAGGATTTTCATGTCCTCAACGGAATCGATGGCCACACCGGCCTTGCCCACATCGCCCTGAACGCGGGGATGATCGCTGTCATAGCCCCGGTGCGTGGCAAGGTCGAAAGCCACCGAAACACCCTGCTGCCCGGCGGCAAGGTTGCGACGGTAAAAGGCGTTGGATTCCTCGGCGGTGGAAAAGCCCGCGTACTGGCGGATCGTCCACGGGCGCCCCGCATACATGGTCGCCTTGACGCCCCGGGTATAGGGCGCCTCGCCCGGCATGGAGCCGAGGTGACCGACGTCCGAGAGGTCCTCCTGCGAATAGACCGGAGAGACATCGATGCCTTCCAGCGTCTTCCATGTCAGGTCGTCCAGCGGCCTGCCACGCAACTCGGATTCGGCGCGTTTCTGCCATTCGGCTTTTTTCGTCATAACAGCATCCTCGTGTTCATTCCCATCGGCGTAACGCCCCCGACCATCAGGTCAGGCCGCCGCGCCCGCATTCACTCGCCCCATTGCCCGGGGCATCCGTTCAACCGGCGTGACAATCCTGTTAACCCGCCCGGTTTTCTCGCTTTCCTGCTTCGCATTCGCGTTTCGGCTCCCTATATTCACTGCAACAGGAGACCCAATGCCGCGCATCTCAGCCCTCGTTCTATCGCTCCTCGTTCCTCTGGGCGCGAGCGCACAGGAAACCGGAAAAGAGGCCTTGAACGCCTCTGAAACCTCGATCATCCAACCCGCCGGTGAAAGCGAACTCAGCGAGTTCCACTGGATCGCGCGCCCGGTCATCGTATTTGCCGATTCCCCGCAGGACCCCCGGTTCATCGAGCAGATCGAATATCTTTCCGCAGAAGAAGACATGCTGCGCGAACGCGACGTGATCGTCCTGACCGATACTGACCCGGACGCTCGGGCACCAATCCGCATGCAGCTCCGCCCGCGCGGGTTCATGCTGGTTCTGGTCGACAAGGACGGCAACGTCGAATTGCGCAAGCCGATGCCTTGGACGGTGCGTGAACTGACCCGCTCCATCGACAAGATGCCCAACCGGCAGCGCGAGATCGACGAGCGGCGCCAGAGCAACTGATTTGACCTTCCGTCACCTTGGGGTGTTTGCGGGTGACAGACCAGTTTCGAGCACCTAGCCTTTCGGTTCCAATCATAAGAAACGTGCCGCAGGCCCAAGCGTGGACTGACGGTATTCAAAGGAACGAAATGCGACTTCTCAACCTGAACGGCGATCTCAGCTACTTCTGGGAAATACTGGGCTACGCCGAAAATGAAACGTCCATGTTTTTTAATACTGGATCCATCACATTTTTCGAAAGCAGAGTAGGTTCTGGCAAGTCTTATGCATTGGGCATGACCGGTAATTTCGATGTCGAGACACTGACCGGCACGATCAGCAACTCTGCATTTGAACTCATCGACTACGACACCGTCCTGACGCCGCCCTTGATTGCCAACTTCTACGGATTGGACGTTGGGATTGGCAGCGTATTCGCCAAAAGCGCCATCTACGGCTACACCTTCGATCTCGGCAGCCTGACAGACGCGATAACTGCTGCGGGTGAATACATGGTCACCGGCTCGGACAATGACGACAGGCTGGCGCCCGACTCCTTGTTCGACTTCGCCAGCGACGATCAGATGTTCGGCGGCAAGGGCAATGACAGGTTCTTTGGCGGTGCAGGCAACGATGTCATGGATGGTGGCGAAGGCAACGATGTGTTCCACGGCAACATCGGTGAAGACCGTTTGCTGGGACAGCAGGGTAAGGACAAGCTGATCGGGGACGAGGGCAATGATGTGCTTCTCGGCGGACGTGGCGGCGACACCCTGCTGGGCGGTACCGGACGCGACAAGCTCAAGGGCGGCGGTGGCGGCGACCGGCTCGAAGGCGGCGGCGGCAAAGACTCCCTGACGGGCGGCGGCGGTCGCGACATCTTTGTGTTTTCCGACCGTGGCCGGGATGTGGTCAGGGATTTCGCCGACGGGCGCGACAAGATTTCCGTCGATGCCTACACGAATGACCTTAAGATCACCGACACCAAACGCGGCGCGCTGGTGGTTCATGGCGATGCCGAAATGTTGTTGCTTGGCGTATCTGCCGACAGCCTCGGGTCGGAGGACTTTGTTACCCTGAAGGGCGGTAAAGACGACGACACGCAGACTGGGGATGAAGTTGAGGACACGCCGACTGACAGCAGCGATGACGCGTTGGACGATGGCAATGGGGACGACACCTCGACTGGCGGCGGCGATGACGACACGCCAACTGACAGCGGCGATGACGCGTTGGACGATGGCAATGGAGACGACACCCCGTCCGGCGGCGACGACACGCAGACCGACTTCGAAAGTATCGTTCTGAACGGCGACGACGGCGATGACTTCCTGAAAGGCGGGAGAGGCGATGACCACCTGACAGGCGGGAGTGGCAACGACATGCTGGAAGGCCGCGGCGGCAGTGACATTCTTTCGGGTGGCAAAGGCAAAGACCAGCTGACTGGCGGCGGCGGCAATGACTTCCTGAACGGCGGTAGCGGCGCCGACACGCTGATAGGCGGCAAAGGCGACGACGAGTTGTATGGCGACCGTGGCGGGGACACCCTTACGGGTGGCGATGGAAACGACTGTTTCGTATTTACGATCCGTGGCCGGGATATCGTCACGGATTTCACCAGCCAGAGCGACTTTCTGAGATCCTCCGCCGGCAGCATGGATAACATCGAGATTTCTGACACCAAGCGCGGCGCGCTGGTGGTTCATGGCGATGCCGAAATGCTGTTGCTTGGCGTATCTGCCGACAGCCTCGGGGCGGACGACTTTCAGTTCATCTGATCCGCGCAGACGATGCTGTCCGGTGCTGCAAGGCACCGGACAATTGATCGACATATGAGGCGCGCGGAGCTGCATCGCCTTATTCGAACTCCATGATCACATCGTCGACGGCAAGACTGTCACCCGGTCCGGCATTGACCTTGGCGACCACGCCTTTGCGTTCGGCGCGCAGGATGTTTTCCATCTTCATCGCCTCGACCGTGCAGAGCGGCTGGCCCTCCTGCACTTCGTCCCCCTCGGCCACGTTGATCTTCACGATCAGACCGGGCATCGGGCAGAGCAGCATCTTCGAGGTATCGGGCGGCAATTTCTCGGGCATCAGGTCGGCCAGTTCCGCCTGACGCGGGCTGCGCACATGCACCTTGAGATCCGCGCCACGGCTGCGCAGGCGGAAGCCACCGGAAATCTTGCCCACCTTGAGCACGAGCCGTTCGGCATCGACCATCAGCTCCGCAAGCTGCTTGCCCGGTGTCCAGTCGCTGGTGACGCGGTGGCTAGAGCCATCCTCGAAAACAACCGTCGCCCCTTCGGGATCGGCCTGCACCTTGACCTCGTAGCGAAGACCCTGAAGGTTCACGACCCAGTCTGAGCCGACCACCCGTTCGTGGTTGTCCATCCTTCCGGAGATCCGGGTCCGACGGATTTCAGCCACGCGGTGCATGGCGGCGGCGCTGGCCGCGATCCGTCGCAGCACATCCTCGGAGAGTTCGACGCCTTCGAAACCTTCCGGCCATTCTTCGGCGATAAAGGCGGTTGTCGCCTCGCCTGCGACGAATTTCGGATGATCCATGACGGCGGACAGGAACGGCAGGTTATGCCCGATGCCTTCCAGCTCGAAACTGTCGAGAGCGACGCGCATCGCCTCGATGGCTTCGGCGCGGGTCGGCGCCCATGTGCAAAGCTTGGCGATCATCGGGTCGTAATACATTGAAATCTCGCCGCCCTCGTAGACGCCGGTATCGTTGCGCACGGCGATGGGGCCGTTGGGGGCCTCTCCCTGCCACTTGTCATTGTCCAGCAGCGGGCCGGCGGCGACCTCGGCGGGCGGGCGATAGCGGGTCAGACGCCCGATAGAGGGCAGGAAGTTGCGATAGGGGTCTTCTGCATAAAGGCGGTTTTCGATCGCCCAGCCGTTCAGCTTGATATCGTCTTGGGTGATCGTCAGCTTTTCGCCATTGGCGACGCGGATCATCTGCTCGACCAGATCGACACCGGTGATCAGCTCGGTCACCGGGTGTTCCACCTGAAGTCGGGTGTTCATCTCGAGGAAATAGAAATTCTTGTCGCCATCGACGATGAATTCAACGGTGCCCGCGCTGGTGTATCCAACCGCCTGCGCCAGCGCGACGGCCTGCTCGCCCATCGCTTTCCGGGTCGCTTCGTCAAGGAAGGGCGACGGCGCTTCTTCGACCACTTTCTGGTTTCGGCGCTGAATCGAGCATTCCCTCTCGCCAAGATAAAGGCCGTTGCCATGCGCATCGCACAGTACCTGAATCTCGATGTGACGCGGCTGGGTGACGAATTTCTCGATAAAGATCCGGTCATCACCGAAAGAGTTCGCGGCTTCGTTCTTGGAAGACTGGAACCCTTCGCGCGCCTCGTCGTCGTTCCAGGCGATACGCATGCCCTTGCCGCCACCACCGGCGCTGGCCTTGATCATCACCGGATAGCCGATCTCGGCCGAGATTTTCACCGCCTCGTCAGCGTCTTCGATCAAGCCCATGTAGCCCGGCACCGTGCTGACCCCGGCCTCTTTGGCGATCTTCTTCGAGGTGATTTTGTCGCCCATCTTCTCGATAGCGCCAACGGGTGGCCCGACAAATGCCACGCCCTCGGCGGCCAGCGCCTCGGCGAATTTCGGGTTCTCCGACAGGAAGCCGTAGCCCGGGTGGACCGCTTCGGCCCCGCTGGAGCGGATCGCCTCCATCACCTTGTCGATGACGATATAGGACTGGTTGGCGGGCGGCGGGCCGATATGCACTGCCTCATCCGCCATCTCCACATGCAAGGCCTGCCGGTCAGCGTCGGAATAGATCGCGACCGTACCGATCCCCATCTTGCGCGCGGTCTTGATCACGCGGCAGGCGATTTCGCCCCGGTTGGCAATCAGGATTTTATTGAACATGGAGTGCCCTTCGTCTGGAAGCGTTGGAAATGCAAAACGCCGCGGCGCGGATTTCTCCACGTCACGGCGTTCGAATAGGTCGGAAGTGAAAGGTTGCCGAGCGTTGCGCGACGACCTGTCAGATCAGGTTCAGCACTTGCCGGGGTTTTCCTGGCAATAAATGAGGTTGCCTGCCGCGCCGACAGCGGCGCCGGTGACAAGGTTGGTGTCAAGGACGGCTGCTGCGCCAGCGCCGGCCGCGCCACCATAGAGCGCTCGCTCTCCGGTTGTGTCGCCACAGGCCGCCAGCCCGCCGACGAGTCCAAGAACCGTTGCCGATTTAACGATGAAAGATGCACGTAGCATGGGGTAATTCCTTCGATTTTTTTATTGCTCGATGGAAAAACAAATGAACGGCTTCTTTTGTTCCACAAGGATAAACTGCGCGCGCGCCGGGTTTCAGCGGCTTCCCGCCTGCGGGCTACCGAACGCGCGCCACCGGCCAAAAGAAAGACAGACAGGCCATCGCGGGGTGCGGTGACCTGCCTGCCTAAGGAAGGGGTACAGAATAGTTGGGACGCGACACGGAAAGATCCGAAGTAGATTGTCGCAAGGTCAATTTTTAACGAAAAGTTAATCGCCGCCAAGCGGTTATTACAACTTTTACGAGCATCAGCCATTTCGCGCCGATAAGGCGTGCGCGCGTGCAGATTTCTGCCGATCCGGGGGGTGGGATTCATCGAAACACCTCGGGAAAGGACAGGCGTGCGACGGCCACGTCGATCTTCAGAAGCGATTCATAGCTTGCCAGATCAAAAGGTTCCTCGGCCGGAATCACTTCACGTCCGAAAAGCCAGCTAAGCCGACCCGCGTCGAGGTTTCCACGCTCGAACGGTTCTTCGCCGAAATGTTCCCAGAGCGCCGTCATGAACCCGGCATCCGCCCGCCGGTCAGGTGGGCGACGGTCGGCAAAACGCTCGCGCCGGATCAGCGGAGTTATCCCCTTTGGGTTGGGACGGCGAATGACGAACTGGTAATCCGTGCCGGGCAGCCGCCCGGGAAATCCGCGATGTTTCAGCATTGTCCTGCCGCCTCGTCATTTTCATTATATTGGTATGGGGGGCGTCGCATCAGAATGGCTCCCAGATACAGCCACCATCTTGCGGGCGGTAGGATTCAAAGAACTGCGTTGCCTCGGGATCGGCATAGCCGAAAGGCACTTCGCGGTCGGCCATCGAGATCACGACGCTGGCGACGTCCAGTTCATATTGTTCCAAGTAAGGCAGCACAAGCTGGACGCAGAGATCGGCCATGTCGTTCGACGCGGTTTCGAAATCGACTGTGCCACCGTCACGCGCAATGGCAGGGGCAAGGAAGCGGAAACGGGCCAGCGGTCCGTCGCCGGAGTCGTCGATCAGAACCTCGCTGAGCGTGACGGTCTGGCCGGAAGGAACCTTGACGGGCTGGTCGGCCCGGAGCGCTTCGGGGACCGAGATCAGCACAACCAGGGAAAGCGCCGGTCCAATTAGACCGCGGCCCCAACCTTGTCCTTTCGGGCAAGCTCCTCCTGTCGGGGCCGCAGGCGCTACGTTCGTCACGCGCGCAAACTTTGTTCCGTATTTCGCGATCATGGCGCAACTTCGTGCCGAGTGTCAAACACTGTGGTGAATTTATGTCCTGCAATCTTGAAAATCTCGGGCAGCCGTGATTGGCCCTGACCCCGCCGGTGTCCGATAGCACCCGTTCTGGCCTGTTGGTTCGCAGGTTGCGATTCGCGACATGTGCTGCCCTTCTCCCCACCTATGGTGGTAAGGTGCAGACGAGTGGCAACATGCAGAGGTTTCAAGAGAAGAAATACGGGAGATTCACCTATTAGGTGAATTGAACAGCAATCGCCACAGCCAGTGATTGAGACCTCTCGTTCCAGCGGTTGCAAGAGCACCTTTTCGGCATCCAGAAACACCCGTGCGGGATGCACATGGATGCCACGCTGATTCTTTCCGACCTGCGGGATGTGTTTCTGCAAGCACGGTGTGTGGCTTAGCTGTTGCGTAAAGCTTTTATGAGTTCCGATTTGTTCATGTCCGAGCGGCCCTCGATCTCCAGCTCCTGCGCGCGACTGTAGAGTTCCTCGACGGTCCAGTCCTCGTAAGGCGACTGGCTGCCGCCCTTTTTCGAGGGGTGCATATCCGGATTGGCTTTCGCATTGGCGATACGCGCGGCCTTTTCCTTGGAGGCGCCCTGATCGCGCAGCGCTTCGTAGGTATCGTGATCCTTGACTGACGGTCCGGGTGTCTTTCCCATGGCAGGCTCCTTTGAAAAGAAAACCGCTACCGGCGGAAAGGGTTCCGCCGGTGGGGCCGTTTGACGTCTTCGCGGTCTGCATCCTGATCATGATCTGTCGGGCCGTGGTGATGCCTTTTGGCGTGGGAGCCTCCGGCGGGAGTATTTGGAGCAAGAGGAAAAGGGAGCGGTCAGAGCGGAATGTTATCGTGTTTCTTCCACGGGTTGCTCAGCTGCTTGTTGCGCAGGGAGGCAAAGGCCCGGGCCACGCGGCGACGCGTCGAATGGGGCATGATGACCTCGTCGATGAAGCCACGCTCGGCGGCCACGAAGGGATTGGCGAAACGGTCTTCGTAATCCTTTGTATGGGCGGCGATCTTTTCCTCGTTGCCGAGGTCTGCGCGGTGGATGATCTCCGTCGCGCCCTTGGCGCCCATCACCGCGATTTCAGCCGTCGGCCAGGCGTAGTTGAAATCGCCGCGGATGTGTTTCGAGCTCATCACGTCATAGGCGCCGCCATAGGCCTTGCGGGTGATCACGGTGACTTTTGGCACCGTCGCCTCGCCATAGGCAAAGAGCAGCTTTGCGCCGTGCTTGATGACGCCGCCGTATTCCTGGCTCGTCCCGGGAAGGAAACCCGGCACGTCGACAAATGTGAGGATCGGGATTTCGAAACAGTCGCAGAAACGCACGAAGCGCGCGGCCTTGCGGGAGCTGTCGATGTCGAGGCAGCCCGCGAGCACCATCGGCTGGTTGGCGACGACGCCGACGGTCTGGCCCTCGAGCCGGATGAAGCCGGTGATGATGTTCTTGGCGAAATCTTCCTGGATCTCGAAGAAGTCGCCCTCATCCGCGGTCTTCTCGATCAGCTCCTTCATATCGTAGGGCGTGTTCGCGTTTTCCGGGATCAGTGTGTCGAGGCTTTTCTCGACGCGGCTTGGTTCGTCGAAGAAAGGGCGGACGGGAGGTTTTTCGCGGTTGTTGAGCGGCAGGAAATCGACGAGCCGGCGCACTTCGGCGAGGGCTTCGACATCGTTTTCGAAAGCCCCGTCTGCGACCGAGGATTTTTTCGTGTGCGTCGACGCTCCGCCAAGTTCCTCGGCAGTCACCACTTCGTTCGTCACCGTCTTGACCACGTCTGGGCCGGTGACGAACATGTAAGAGCTGTCCTTGACCATGAAGATGAAGTCGGTCATTGCCGGGGAATAGACCGCGCCGCCCGCGCAGGGCCCCATGATGACCGAGATCTGCGGCACCACGCCGCTGGCCATGATATTGCGCTGGAACACTTCGGCATAGCCCGCAAGCGAGGCGACGCCTTCCTGGATGCGGGCACCGCCGGAATCGTTGATGCCGATCACCGGCGCGCCGTTCTGAACCGCCATGTCCATGATCTTGCAGATCTTCTGCGCGTGGGTTTCGGAGAGAGAGCCGCCGAAGACCGTAAAATCCTGCGAGAACACATAGACCATCCGGCCATTTATCGTGCCCCATCCAGTGACGACCCCGTCGCCATAAGGGCGCTGTTTTTCCATGCCGAAATCGGTGCAGCGATGGGCGACGAACGTGTCAAATTCCTCGAAACTGCCTTCGTCCAGCAGCAGTTCGATACGCTCGCGGGCGGTGAGCTTGCCACGCTTGTGCTGGGCTTCGATCCGGTTCTCGCCGCCACCCAGACGGGCCATGTCACGGCGGCTTTCCAGTTCCGACAGGATATCCTTCATGATTCAGCTTCCCTCGCAAATTTGGGCCACCATAACGTCATTCGGGAAATCACACAGGAAAATCTCGCAAATTTGCAAACCACCCTCTTTGCCGGATGAATATATTGCAAATCAGCAAATTGCCCTTGTTTTGACGATTTTGAATGTGAATGAGTAAAGCTGCGCAAGAGACAGAGCGCACAACAGGCATTCACAGGTTTGATTCATGACGACGGATATTCTCGACGGGCTGCAATATGAAGGGCTGCGCGCCCTGAACCCGGTCAACGTGACCGGTGCCGCGCGCTATACCATCACCTACCAGTTCGCGACGACCTACCAGCCCAACGATCTGGCTTTTTCGGGAACTTACACTGGATGGACGGCGCTGAATGAGGCGGAAAAGGCGAATATCCGCACGCAGCTCGCCCATATCGAAACCTTCCTGAACGTTTCATTTGTCGAAACTTTTGGCTCGAACGACCCGGTGCTGAACCTTGGCAAGATCTCGATGACCGGGGAATATGACGGAACCACCGGGCTTGGCGGAAGCTGGTATCGCTATAGCGGCGATACCATCACGAAATGGGACGGCAGCGCGGTTTTCAGGAACGACATCGACATGTCGCAGGCCAGCGAGGATGACCTCATCCTGCATGAGATCGGCCATGCCATGGGTCTCAAGCATCCCCATGCGGACCCCACGCTGGACGAGGCATTCGACAGCAACAAGTATTCAATCATGTCCTATGAATCCAACCCGGACAACGGCGAGGATTCCGACGCAATGATGCTGTTCGATGTCTATGCGCTGCAGGACATCTGGGGAGCGGCGGATTACAACACCGGCAACGACACCTATACCGGAAAGCGCACCGATACGGTCGACACGATCTGGGATACCGGCGGCACCGACGGCCTTGATGCAAGTGCGAATGGCGCAGCCGTTATTATCGACCTGAACCAGGGCGCGTTTTCGCAATTCGGCAGCTACGACGACGTGGTAATCGCCTATGGCGTCGAGATCGAGAATGCTATCGGCAGCGCCTTTGACGACGATATCACGGGCAACGCGCTGGCCAACCGGCTGGAAGGCGGCACGGGCGATGACCGCGTGATCGGCGCAAACGGCCATGACACAATGTTTGGCGGCGACGGGCGGGACAAACTGTCAGGCGGCAAGGGCCGCGATTCGTTGCTTGGCGAAGCGGATCGCGACAAGCTCAAGGGCGGCGGCGGACGCGATACGCTGGATGGTGGCGCACGCAGGGACAAGATCGACGGCGGGCGCGGCGACGATACGCTGACCGGAGGCGCGGGCCGCGACAAGTTCCTGTTCAAGAAGAAATTCGGGGATGACACCATCACTGATTTCAAGGAAGGCAAGGATATCCTCAAGTTCCGGTCGTATTCCGACACCGAGGAAGTAATCGAGGTCGGGCAGGATGTTGGCGATGACGTGGTTTTCGATTTCGGCGACGGCAACAGCCTGACCGTCCTGAACATGTCGCTTGCACAACTGGGAGATGATATTCTGGTGTGACAATCCGGCGTCCGTCAAAGGACGCGGCCAACTAAATTAAGATGCCGGTCGCGTCCTCAATGGACATTTCACACTTGAAGTACTAACTCCGTGCAAATGGAAAGAAACCCCGTTTCCCGTTATCTTGATCGCACGACAGTTCCGCATGTTTCGACCCTGATCCTTGTGACGGGCCTGTCGGCGCTTGCAATGAACGTGTTCCTGCCAAGCCTGCCGGGCATGACAGAGTACTTTCAGACCGAATACCGGGTTATGCAACTTTCGGTTGCACTCTACCTTGGCTTCAACGCGATCCTGCAGGTATTGATCGGTCCGGTTTCGGACAAGTTCGGCCGGCGGCCGCTGATCCTCTGGGGGATCGTGCTGTTCCTGCTGGCGACGCTGGGCTGCATCTATTCACCCACGGCCGAGGTCTTCCTGTTCTTTCGCATGTGCCAGTCGGTGGTGGCCGTTGCCATGGTCCTTAGCCGTGCGGCAGTGCGTGATATGTTCGATACCGATCGCGCGGCCAGCATGATCGGATACGTGACGATGGGCATGGCCGTAGTGCCGATGATCGGCCCCGCCTTTGGCGGCGTGCTGGATGAGATTTTCGGCTGGAAATCGACCTTTTGGGCGCTGTTCCTGATCGGGATCCTGACGCTGGTGATTACCTATTACGACTTTGGCGAAACCGCGATGAAGAGCGGCAAAACCCTTGGTCAGCAGTTCCGCGAATACCCCGAACTACTGACGTCGCCGCGCTTCTGGGGCTATTCGCTGGCCGCAGCCTTCACCTCGGGCAGTTTCTTTGCCTACCTCGGCGGTGCACCCTATGTCGGCAGCGAGGTCTTTCACCTGACGCCCTCCGAACTGGGCGTGTATTTCGGCGCTCCGGCGGTCGGCTACTTCATCGGCAATTTCATCACCGCGCGCAGCGCCGTTCGTTTCGGCATCAACCGGCTGGTGCTCTGGGGCGGCATTATGATCTTTGCCGGGATCACGACCTCGGCGATCATTACCATGCTGGGCCATGCGAACGCCTATACCTTCTTTGGCTTCATGTGCTTTGTCGGCCTTGGCAATGGCATGACCATTCCGAACGCAACCGCAGGGTCGCTTTCGGTTCGCCCGCATCTGGCGGGAACCGCCTCTGGCCTTGGCGGGGCCTTGATGCTTGGCGGCGGTGCGGCGCTCAGCGCCTTTGCTGGCATGATGCTGAAACCCGGCGTCGGCCCCCTGCCCCTGCTTTTCATGATGATGGCGACCACGGCGCTTGGCATCTGCTCGATCCTGCTGGTCATCTACCGTGAACGCCAGCTCGGCCTCAGATGACCTTGCCCCGGACGGTTTGCAAACATATCCTGCGGGAAAAGCAAACCTGCAAAGGCACCCGATGGCTCCGCACAAGCTCTACGCTGGCACGAAACTGCGCGAAATGCGCGCCCGCTTTGGGCTGACCCAACGGGAATTCGCCGCCAAGCTCGGCGTCTCCCTCCCCTATCTGAACCAGATGGAGAACAATAACCGCCCGGTATCGACCACGGTGATCCTTGCGCTGGCGCAGGAATTCGGGCTGGACGTGACCGAACTGTCAACCGGGGACAGCGCCAGGCTGGTGAGCGATCTTCGCGAGATTCTGGCCGATCCGGTGTTTGCTGATGTCATGCCCCCTCTGGCGGATCTGCGACTGGCCGCGTCCAACGCGCCCGCCCTTGCCCGTGCCTTTATCGAGCTGCATCGCAGCTATCGCCAGACCCATGAGCGTCTCGCCTCTCTCGACGAGGCGCTGGGCCGGGGCGACAGCCGGGTACAGGCCAGCCCGTGGGACGAGGTGCGCGACTTCTTTCACTACTGCGATAATTACATCGACGCGGTGGACCGCGCCGCGGAAAGCTTTGCCAGTCAGGCAACCGGTGGGCGAGATATCCGCGCGGTCGCGCTGGCCGCGCTTGCCAGTCGGGGTATCCGGGTCGAAATGACCGAGATGGAGCAGCTGCGCCGTTACGACGCCCAGACCCGCGTTCTCCAGATTTCCTCCCGCGCCGCGCCCCAGACCCAGATTTTCCAACTCCTGTTGCAGACCGCCCTGCTGCAACAGGACAAACTGATCGAAGCGACGTTAGATTTCGCTCGCTTCCAAAGCGACGAGGCCCGCGCCATCGCCAAGATCGGTCTGGCCAATTATTTCGCGGGCGCGGCACTGATGCCCTACAACGCCTTTCTCGAGGTCGCGCAGGAAGTCCGCCACGATCTGGAACTGCTTTCGGCCCGGTTCGACGCCTCGATCGAACAGGTGGCGCACCGGCTGTCCACCATGCAACGCCCGGGCAACAAGGGTATTCCGTTCTTTTTCGTCCGCGTTGATCAGGCGGGCACGATCACCAAGCGCCACAGCGCGACACGGCTGCAATTCGCCCGGTTTGGCGGGGCCTGCCCGCTCTGGAACGTGCATCGCGCCTTTGAAACGCCCCGCCAGTTCCTGCGCCAGCTTGCCGAAACGCCGGACGGGGTACGTTATATCAACCTTGCGCGGGATGTCTCGAAACCGGGCGGCTCATTCGGCGCGCCGGTGCGCCGTTTTGCCATCGCGCTGGGTTGCGAGGTGCGGCACGCGGACAAGCTGGTCTATGCCGACAGTCTCGACGTGACCAAGGCCAGCGCCTTTGAGCCCATCGGGATTTCCTGCCGGATCTGCGAACGCAAGACCTGCCACCAACGCTCTGTCCCGCCGCTTGAGCGGCAGTTGTCGATCAATACGGATCAGCGCGGTGTGCTACCCTACGAGGTAAACTAGCGTTTCGCCCGGCGCCAGCCTGCCGCACGCGCCTCGGCCTCGCTGCAGAACCAGCGTTCGCCCTTTGCCGGGGAAATCTTCGTGCGATTGTAATGCTCTTGCCCCGGCACGTGATAAATCCGCTCGCCCTTGGAGGAGATGTTGCCCTTGATGCGGCAATCGCCCGGCGCAGGCTGCACATTCACCTGCCGCTGCGCCGCCCGGAAATCCGAAGGCCGCTGCATGTCGGCCCCGTGCAACCCGATGCCCCGCACCGCCGCGCGTTTCTCATCCAGATCGTAATCCATCGAGTAACGCCGATAGGCCAGCGCCACCCCGTCAACCACGAGGTCGCGCCCCACATCGCGGCCTTCGACGCTGCAGCGCGCGACAATACGCTGGTAGTGATCCTTGGTCACGGCGCGACAGGACGCGATCTTGCCCTGATAGCGCGCGCGGACCTCGCGCGAGGCCCAGGCCCCGCAGCGCCAGAACTCACCCCCGCGTTCACAGGTCTGGTCCGGCTCCGGCGTGTCGATTCCGAACAGCCGCACACGCGCGCCGCCCACATCCCAGGTATCGCCGTCGATGACGCGGACAACACCCGACGGATCGGCCAGCGCCACCAGCGGCAGCATAAGCAGAATGAACAGCGAACAAATCCTTAACATCCTGCCGCTCTACGGCAAAAGTTAACGACATCACAAGCCGTCCCTCAGAACAGCCTTAACGCTGCGCGCTCTCCCACTGAGGGTGTATCCACGGTGCATCATTCGACGGCGCTATCGGCTCCCGCTCCAGCAGATGGTCGGACATCTTCTCACCCACCATGATCGACGGCCCGTTGAGGTTGCCATTGGTGATACGCGGGAAAATACTGCTGTCCGCCACCGTCAGCCCCTCGACACCGATGACCCGCCCCTTGGGGTCGACGACCGCATCCGGATCGTCCGCCCGCCCCATGCGGCAGGTACCACAGGGATGATAGGCGCTCTCCGCATGTTCCGCGACAAAGGCATCGAGATCCGCATCGCTCACCTTGTCCGCCCCGGGCTGGATCTCATGCTTGACGAAAGGCGCGAAGGCGGGCTGCGAGAATATCTCTCGCGTCATCCGCAGACAGGCGCGGAAATCCACCCAATCCTGTTCCGTCGACATGTAGTTGAACCGGATCACCGGCGCCGCGCCCGGATCGGAGGACCGCAGGGTCACCGCCCCCCGGCTGGGCGAGCGCATCGGGCCCACATGGGCCTGAAACCCGTGGCCCTCGGCCGCTGCCTTGCCGTCATAGCGCACCGCGATCGGCAGGAAATGATACTGCACATCCGGATAATCGATCCCCGCCCGGCTGCGCAGGAAGGCCGCGCTCTCGAACTGGTTCGACGCGCCAAGACCCGACTTCAGAAACAGCCACTGCGCCCCGATCACCGCTTTTGACAGAAGGTTCCAGTGCTTGAACAGGGTGATCGGCTGGCTCGACGCCATCTGGAAATAGACCTCCAGATGATCCTGAAGGTTTGCACCAACACCGGGACGGTCCGCGACCACTTCGATCTCGTGCTCGCGCAAATGCGCGCCGGGACCGATCCCCGACAGCATCAGCAGTTTGGGCGAATTCAGCGAGGATGCCGCCAGCACAACCTGTCGGCGCGCGCGGATCACGCGGCCGCCAGAGAGCGCAACGCCGACCGCGCGCCCCTCTTCGATCACCACCTTCTCGACAAACCCACGAACAAGATCACAGTTGTCCCGCTTCAGCGCCGGGCGCAGATAGGCATTGGCCGCAGACCAGCGCCGCCCCTTCCAGACGGTCTGCTCCATCGGGCCAAAGCCTTCCTGCTTTTGCCCGTTGTAATCGTCGGTCAGCTCGTACCCAGCCTCGCGCCCCGCCGAAACAAAGGCCTCGTGCAGCGGGTTGTCTCTCGGACCCCGGCTCACATGCAGCGGCCCATCCGTGCCGCGCCAATCCGGGTCACCGCCGTGACCGCCGTCATGCCAGCTTTCCATGCGCTTGAAATAGGGCAGCACATCGGCAAAGCCCCAACCATCGGCACCGCTTTCGCGCCAGTGGTCGAAATCCCGGGCATGACCGCGCACATAGACCATTCCGTTGATCGAAGACGACCCGCCGATCACCTTGCCGCGCGGCACCACCAGCCTGCGATTGTTCAGGTTCGGCTCCGGCTCGGACATATAACCCCAGTCGTATTGCTTCATGTTCATCGGATAGCTAAGCGCCGCCGGCATCTGGATGAACGGCCCGGCATCGGTGCCGCCATGTTCGATCACGATGACCGACGCGCCCGCCTCGCTCAGCCGATAGGCCATGGCACAACCGGCGCTGCCCGCGCCGACGATGACGAAATCCGCCTCCATCAGCCCATGCCCTCGCACACCCCGGTGATTCCATTCGGGGTCAAGGGGGCAAAGCCGCGCCGCAGGCGCCCTGCCCTTGAGGCCGAAGGGAATCGCCTTAACACAATCGAACGGGTGACCTGAGGATCGGACTGATCCCTCAGGCACCTCTCAGCAGAAATACCCTGCCCCGCGCCAAGCAGCATCGCAGGCGAAGAAGCGTCGCCTTTCGTCTTGCTGACCAAGAATGCGCGGCAGCGCACCGCTATCGCAGCGCCTCGCATCAGAATGGCGCCTCAAGATCGCCCATACGCACGTAGACCGATTTCAACTGGCTGTAATGCTCGATGGCTGCTGCGGAATTCTCGCGCCCGACCCCGGATTGCTTCGACCCGCCAAAGGGGGCTTCTACGGGCGCGTCATTATAGGTGTTGATGTAGCAGGTGCCTGCCTCGAAACCGGCGGCGACACGATGGGCGCGGGCGAGATCGCGGGTGAATACCCCGGCGGCAAGACCGAATTCCGTGTCGTTGGCCCGCGCCATGACCTCTGCCTCGTCCTCGAAATCGAGCACCGCCATGACCGGGCCAAAGATTTCCTCGCGCGCGATTGTCATGTCGTCGGTGACATCGGCAAATACCGTCGGTTCAAGCCAGAAACCGTCGCGCTCCAGTCGTTTGCCGCCGGTGACCAGCCGCGCGCCTTCCTCGACTCCCTTGGCGATATATCCTTCAACGATCTCGGTCTGGCGGGCGCTGACCATCGGACCAAAGCTGGTGTCCGGGTCCATCGGATCGCCGATCACCGCCTTGCCCAGCCGCTCCGTCAGGCGGGCGAGGAACGCTTCCTTGATGCCCTGTTGCACGAACACCCGCGTGCCGTTGGAACAGACCTGCCCCGAGGAGTAGAAATTGCCGAGGATCGCCCCCGAAACCGCATTGTCGAGATCGGCATCGTCGAAGATCACCATCGGGGATTTGCCCCCCAATTCCATCGTGACATGCTTCATCCCTGCCGCCGCTGAGGCATAGACCTTGCGCCCGGTCGGGACCGATCCGGTAAGCGAGACCTTGTCGACCCGGAGGTCCGAAACCAGCGCGGCGCCCACGTCGCCCAGTCCCTGCACCACGTTATAGACACCGGCGGGCAAACCTGCCTCCACAAGGATCTCTGCGACTTTCAGCGCCGACAGCGGCGTGGTTTCCGAAGGTTTGAATACCATCGCATTGCCGCAGGCGAGCGCAGGCGCGCCCTTCCAGCAGGCGATCTGGGTCGGATAGTTCCACGCGCCGATCCCGACACAGACGCCAAGCGGTTCGCGCACCGTATAGACCCAGTCTCCGCCCAACTGGATGTGCTGGCCGGCCAGCGTCGCCGCCATGCCACCGAAGTATTCCAGCGCATCCGCGCCGCTGGTCGCATCGGCCACGCTGGTTTCCTGATAGGGCTTGCCGGTGTCCCATGTTTCAAGCACCGAGAGATCATGGTTGCGTTCACGCATGATATCGGCGGCGCGGCGCAGGATGCGGCCGCGCTCGGTTCCGGTCATCTTGGCCCATTCGACCTGCGCCGCGCGGGCCGCGTCGAGCGCCTTTTCGATGATGGCCGGCGTCGCAGAATGAATTTTCGCGATCACCTCGCCAGTTGCAGGATAAATCACATCGATCAGCGTGCCTGTGTCATCCTCGACATAGGCACCGTTGATGAAGTGGCTGGCTTTGGGTTGGGTCGGATAGGTCATGTCAGATACTTTCTTGCCTCCGGCGGGAGTATTTCGTGCAAGAGGAAAAGCTATTCGCCTCTTGGGAACCGCTTGGATTCCTCGAGCACATTCAGGTCCATGTGGTTACGCATGTAGCGTTCGGATGCTTTCTGGAGCGGTTGGTAGTCCCAGGGGTAATACCCGCCCTGACGCAAGGCTTCGTAAACGATCCAGCGGCGCGCCTGGCTGGCGCGGACCTCGGCATCGAAACGATCAAGGTCCCAGCGCGCATCGGCCCGGGCTCGGAAATCGTCCAGCGTCTCTTGATGCGCCGGGTCTTCGGCCAGGTTGGTCAGTTCCTCCGGGTCGGCATCCAGATCGAAGAGCTGTTCGGGATCAAGCGCGCAGCGGTTGTACTTGAACCGACCGTGGCGCAGCGAGACCAGCGGCGCGTTCGAACCTTCGGCCGCGTATTCGATGGCAACCGGGCTTTCCCGCGTCGCGCCATTGGCCAGTGCGGAAATATCTTCGCCATCGGTCCAGGGTTCGATTTCCCCCATGTCGACACCGGCCAGCTTGCCAAGGGTCGGGGTGAGGTCGATGGTAGAGACCGGCGTTTCGACCAGCCCCGGTTCCATCTCCTGCGCCGAGATCATCAGCGGCACGCGGGACGAGCCTTCGAAGAAGGACATCTTGAACCAGAGGCCGCGCTCGCCCAGCATATCGCCATGGTCCGAGCAGAAGACGATGATCGCTTCCTGCCGGGTGTCTTCCAAGACCTGAAGGATCTCGCCGATCTTGTCGTCGAGATAGGAGATATTGGCGAAATAGGCGCGACGGGAACGCGAGATGTCCTCGTCGGTGATGTTGAAACTCCGCCAGTCGTTGGCGTCGAAGATGCGTTTGGAGTGCTTGTCCTGTTCCTCGTAGGGAATGGCGGGCACTTTGGGTGTCAGATGCTCGCAACCCTCGTAGAGGTCCCAGTATTTGCGGCGCGCCACATAGGGGTCATGCGGGTGGGTAAAGCTGGCCGTCACGCACCAGGGCCGGTCATCGCCGCCGCGCGACAGGTCGTACAGCTTCATCTTGGCGAAATGCGCGACCTCGTCGTCATATTCCATCTGGTTGGTGATCTCGGCCACGCCCGCGCCGGTCACCGAACCCATATTGTGATACCACCAGTCGATACGCTCGCCCGGCTTGCGGTAATCCGGCGTCCAGCCGAAATCGGCGGGATAGATATCGGTGGTCAGCCGTTCCTCGAAACCGTGCAGCTGGTCGGGGCCGACGAAATGCATCTTGCCGCTGAGGCAGGTGCAATAGCCCGCCCGGCGAAGGTGGTGAGCATAGGTCGGGATATCGCTGCTGAATTCGGCCGCGTTGTCATAGACGCCGGTGCGCGAGGGCAGCTGGCCGGACATGAAGCTGGCCCGCCCCGGCGCGCAGAGTGGAGATCCGGTATAGGCATTGGCGTAGCGGGTCGACCGCGCCGCCAGCTTCTTGAGGTTCGGCGTATGCAGCCAGTCGGCGGGGCCGTCGGGAAACAAGGTTCCGTTCAGCTGGTCGACCATCAGGATCAGGATATTCGGTTGGGTCATTTCGGCTTTCCGATGAGGTGGTTCAGCACGTCCAGCGCATGGACGGTGGCGCGTTCGGGCGTATCGGGATCGCTAAGCGCGGCACGGATATAAAGACCGTCGATTAGCGCGGCCAGCGTGTCGGCGGCTGCGGCCGGGTCCCGGGTCAGCAGGCGCAGCGCATGGGTCAGGTTCGACCGGATACGGCCCTGGTAGACACGCCAGAGGCGCAGCGCCTCGGGCGAAGTCTGCGCGAGGACGTAGAATGTCATCCAGGCCGAGATTACATCCGGCGTAAAGCAGGAGGGCGCAAAGGAGGCGCGGATAATAGCCGCCGCACGGGCTTCCGGTTCGGCCTGTTTCAGGCCCGAGCGCACCTCGTCTCCGAAATCGCTGAGGATGCGGCGCATCGCGGCGAGAAAGATCTGGTCCTTGCCGCCAAAGTAGTGATGGGCCAGCGCGCTGGACATGCCCGCCCGCTTGGCGATCTGGGTGACGGTCACGTCAAGGGAACCGGCTGCGCCGATTTCCGCAATTGTCGCCTTGACCAGCGCCTCGCGCCGGATCGGCTCCATTCCAACTTTTGGCATGATCTATCCCTGTCCGGTCCGGGGACAGGCTAGAAAAGGTTTATTGACTCGTCAATCAATAAAGCCGGACAGGGCGTCCCGATTACTCCATGCGCCGATATTGCAGGAAATTGCCGCGCGGCAGGAAGATCAGCGTCATCTGGTTCAAATCAATGGAATCAATGGCGAAACACTGCTTTTCCTTTGTGTCGGGTTCATAGACGCTCAGATACGGGCCCTTGCCTGCGAAATCACCGCAGCTGTCCTCGACACTCAGGTACTCCATGTCGCTTACCGCGCCCTGAAACACGTTCTGCCGCTCGGCGCCCAGAATCGAGAACTGCGCATTGGCGTCCTCGGCCGCGTACCAATGGCCCTGAAGCTGGTGCAGCACGCGGTCATGCGGCCCGGCCGCGCGCGGCAGGGCAAGGTCCATCACCACGTTCGCGCCGCCATCAAAGCTCTTGGTGACATGGCCGACGATGGCCAGTGGCGCGCCGGGTTCCTGCGCATTCAGGAATTCCATCACCTCACCTGCGGTACTTCCGTCCTGATAGGCAAAGAGCTTGCGCCCCTGACCGTGCATCGCGCAATAGGCCCCAAGGGCCGTTTCGCCACATTCCTGGAACACCACGTTTTCCGCGATGGCCGCGCCCGGTGACGTACCCGTGGTTTCGAACTGTGTTGCCGGTTCCGGTTCCGCCACCTCGGTAGCATCGGCCTGTACCGGCGTGATCGCCACAATAAGGTCCGGTCCGCCCCGGGCAGCAAGCGACAAACCAGCCACCGCAAGCGCCGAGACCGAAGCGGCGCCAATGACATTCAGCAGCCAGGTCATATCTTGGTCGCCCCCGAAACGGGCGTGATCGCGCGGCGTTTCAACTGCGCCTCGCGCAGCGAAATGAACGTCACCGAGGCCAGCACCACAGCGCCACCGACCACGACCCAGACATCCATTGGTTCGCCAAAGACCAGCACACCCAGCATCGTAGCCCAGACCAGTTGCAGATAGGTTACCGGCTGGGTCACCGCGACCGGCGCGGCAGCAAAGGCGAGCGTCATCGTGAAATGCCCCGTCGTCGCCAGCAGGCCGACTCCGGCCAGCAGGGCCAGTTCCGTCCATGTCGGCGTGATCCAGACCGACATCGCCATCGGCGCCAGCGCGATGGAAACCCAGACCGCCAGCATGCCGTTGACCAGCGCCGGGTTCGTCTTGTCCACCAGCACCTTGGCCAGCAAGTACGATCCGCCAAAGACAAACGCGGCGAGCATCATGGCCCAGTGCCCGATATCGACTTCGCGCAGACCGGGGCGCAGGATGATCATCCCGCCGATCAGCGCCACGACCACCGCCGCGATCCGACGCTTTGCCAGTTTCTCGCCCAGGAAAACCGCCGCACCCAGTGTCACGTAAACCGGGGAAAGATAATTGATAGCAGTCACCTCGGCGATCGGGATGCGGGTCATCGCGAAAAACCACAGCCCAACGCCAATCGCATGGCATAGCCCGCGCGCGCCGAACTGGAAAAACAGCTTGGGAGTTATACGGTCTTTCCGCATCGCGCCCAGCAGCGGCAAAAGCCAGATCGCGCCAAGGCAGTAACGGATAAAAGCGGCTTCGGTTGCGGGCAGGCGCGACCCCACCGTCTTGACCAGCGCGTTAACCCCGACAAAGCATAAACCCGTGACCAACATCCAGAAGATGCCAACCATGGGGCGTGAAGGCGATGCGGTACTCATACATGCCTTGAACACGTTAACGGCAGTCAAGACAAGGCAATACCATCAGGATTTGACTGGCAATTTTGCCGTTACGCGGTGACTTTTTCGTCACATCCAGATGAGCTTGACCGCAATCGCCCACATCACCGCGCCGATGCAAAGGTCAAGCGCCCGCCAGGCCCCGGGCCGCGCGAAAATCGGCGCAAGAAACCGCGCGCCATAGCCGAGTGAAAAGAAGAAAGCAAAGCTCGCCAATACAGCGCCCAGCCCAAACAACAGCCTGCTTTCCGCCTGCGAGGAAACCGACCCGACCAGCACCACCGTGTCCAGATAGACATGCGGGTTGAGCCATGTGAACGCCAGCACGGTCAGCAGCGCCTTGCGCAGACCTGTGCTTTCTCCGTTGGCTGAACGCAATGACTCGCCTCCGGTCATCGCGCGGCGCAGGCTGAGCGCCCCATAGGCGAGCAGAAAGGCCGCGCCGCCAAAGCGCATCACCGGCTCGAACCACGGCAATGCCGCACCCAGCCGCCCGAACCCGGCCACCCCTGCCGAGATCAGCAGCGCATCGGAAAGCGCACAGGTCAGGCAGATCGCAAACACATGCTCGCGCCGCAGCCCCTGCCGCAGCACGAAAGCATTCTGCGCCCCGATCGCGAGGATCAACGAAAAGCCAAGGGCAAAACCTGAGATAAACCCGGTATTCATGTGTACTCCGAAACTGACCCGGGTTTGACTAAAGACGCCCACCCCCGTAATCCAGTTAATTATCGTGACCCTGATTAAGTTTGGCTAATGCACTTCGATCCCGATCATTTGGCCGCGCTGACCGCGATCCTGCGGCGTGGCAGCTTTGACGCGGCAGCCCATGAACTGGCCATCACACCCTCGGCCGTGTCACAGCGGATCAAGGCGCTCGAGGAACGGGTTGGTGCAACTCTCATCAATCGCGGCCCGCCCTGCACCGCCACCCAGACCGGCGAACGGCTCGCTAAACATGCCGAGAATATAGGCCTCCTTGAGGCACAGCTTGCCCGCGAGTTGCGGCTGGAACAGTCCGGCGAAACCCGGCTGCGCATCGCAGTAAATGCCGACAGCCTTGCCACATGGTTCATCCCCGCCCTCGCCAAGGTGCCGGGCATCCTGTTCGAACTCGTGATCGACGATCAGGATCACAGCGCAGACTGGCTGAAACGCGGCGAGGTTAGCGCCGCCATCACCGCGAGCGCGCCCGCCGTCACTGGCTGCGACGCGACCCCGCTTGGCAGCCTGCGCTATTTTGCGACCGCCAGCCCGGAATTCGCCGCGCGCTGGTTCCCTGACGGGGTGACCGCCCCGGCATTGGCAAAAGCGCCCTGTCTCGTCTTTAACGCCAAGGACGCGCTACAGCGCCTCTGGCTGGAAACGCAGACCGGTCGACGGCTATCGCCGCCCTCGCATACGATTCCGTCCACCCATGCCTTTATCGACGCAGCCCGCGCCGGGCTTGGATGGGGGATGAACCCGGAAATCCTGTTGCAGGGGCCGCTGGAGCGCCGCGAGCTGATCGACCTTTCTCCCGGTCAGCCGCTCGACGTCGCCCTTTCCTGGCAGGTCAGCCGCGTCATGGCCCCGGCGCTGGCAGATCTGACCGCCGCCGTGAAACGGGCCGCACGCGACAGGTTGCGCCAGACATGAAAAAACCGCGGCCCACGACAGGCCGCGGTTTCTGAATTCCTAAAACGGCTTGGCCTTACAGCTGCGCCATCACCTCGTCCGAGGCTTCAAAATTGGTAGTCACGCGCTGCACGTCGTCATCGTCCTCAAGCGCATCCACCAGCTTCATCAGCTTTTGCATCGCTTCGATATCCATCTCGGTCGTGGTGGTCGGACGCCACGCCAGCTTGGTCGATTCACTTTCGCCAAGCTCCGCTTCCAGCGCGCTGGACACTTCGTTAAGATCGGTATCGGCGCACCAGATCGTGTGTCCCTCTTCCGAGCTTTCGACATCCTCGGCCCCGGCCTCGATCGCGGCCATCATCACTGTGTCGGCATCGCCCACCTCGGCGGAATAGGTGATCTCGCCCTTGCGGTCGAACATGAACCCGACCGAGCCGGTCTCGCCAAGGTTGCCGCCGTTCTTGGTGAACGTAGAACGCACATTCGACGCCGTGCGGTTGCGGTTGTCGGTCATCGCTTCGACGATCACCGCGACACCGTTCGGGCCGTAGCCCTCATAGCGGATTTCTTCGTAATCCTCGCCCTCGCCCGCCTGCGATTTCTTGATCGCGCGGTCGATCACGTCCTTGGGGACCGAATTCGACTTGGCTTCTTTCACCGCCAGACGCAGACGCGGGTTCTTTTCGGGATCCGGGTCGCCCATCTTGGCGGCAACGGTGATTTCCTTGGAGAGCTTGGAAAAGAGTTTCGAACGCGCCGCGTCCTGACGGCCCTTGCGGTGCTGGATATTTGCCCATTTTGAATGGCCGGCCATGGATTGCCTCCGACTGTACTGATCAGGTTTGCGCCTCTATATGGCAGCCCCGCCCTGCCCCGCAAGCCCACACGCACAGCGCAACACGCGCCGCAAGCCGCGGGAACCGCCGCATCCTCCAAGACGTTGCATTCACAGTGGAATTGCGAAACGCTGTCCGCGCCCTGCCAGAATTGCCGGAACACCAACCGCATGACCACTGACCAGATGATCCTGTTCGGCCTCTTTGCAGCCGTCTTTGCCCTGCTGATCTGGGGCCGATTCCGTTACGATCTTGTGGCTTTTGGCGCGCTTCTGGCCGGTGTGGTGCTGGGCGTCGTGCCGACCGACATGGCCTTTTCCGGCTTTGGCCACCCCGCGACCATTGTCGTCGCGCTGGTGCTGATCGTCTCGGCCGGGCTGGTGCGGTCCGGCGCGGTGTTCCTGATCACCCGGACGATGGTCGACAGCTCGCGTCGCCTTGGCACCCATATCGCGCTGATGGGCGGGATCGGTGCGGTGCTCTCGGCCTTCATGAACAACGTCGCCGCGCTTGCCCTGCTGATGCCCGTCGATATCCAGACCGCGCGCAAGGCCGACCGTCCCCCCGGCCTCTCGCTCATGCCGCTGTCTTTTGCGACGATCCTCGGAGGCATGGCCACGCTGATCGGCACCCCGCCAAATATCATCATCGCCTCGATCCGCCAGCAATCGCTGGGAGAATCCTTTTCGATGTTCGACTTCGCCCCCGTTGGCGGGATCGCCGCGCTTGCCGGGCTGGTCTTTGTTGCCCTGATCGGCTGGCGGCTGATCCCGGACCGGGGCAAAACCTACGCCACTGCCGCCGACCTGCAACAGTACATTGCTGAACTCACCGTCCCCGATGACAGCGACCTGATCGGCAAACGTGTCGGCGAACTCGACAGCGAGGCCGAAAAATCCGACGTAGCGATCCTAGGCCTGATCCGCGATGGCAGGCGCCGCTATGGCCGTTCGGCCAATGCCATGCTGCGCGAAGGCGACAGCCTCGTGATCGACGCCACCCCCGATGCGCTCGACGAATTCCGCTCAGCCCTGAACCTCGCCTTCTCCGACCGCGACCGGGAAAAGAAACTGACCGCCGACGCCGAAGGTCTCGAAGTGGTCGAGGCAGTGGTCCCCGACGATGCCCTGATCGCCGGGCGCACCGCAATGGGGATCGGTCTTGCATGGCGGCAAAGCTCCGTCTTGCTTGGCATCTCGCGCAAGGGCACGCGTATCAACGAACAGGTACGACGGACGGAAATCCAGCCCGGCGATATTCTCCTGCTGCTCTGCCCCAAGGGCCGCGCCCCGGACGTGATCGACTGGCTCGGCTGCCTGCCGCTTGCCCAGCGCGGACTGAACGTGACGGCCAATGACAAGACATGGCTGTCCATCGGGATCTTCGGCGCCGCCGTCGCCGCCGCGAGCTTTGGCCTGCTCTACTTGCCCATCGCACTGGGTATCGTCGTCACCGCCTATGTGCTGACCCGCATCCTGCCAGTAACCGAAATCTACGAGCACGTGGAATGGCCGGTGATCGTGCTGCTGGGGTCTATGATCCCCCTCGGCGCCGCGCTCGAGGACTCGGGCGGCACCCAACTGATCGCGTACGCGCTGACCGATCTGACTGCCGGCATGCCTGCATGGGTCATCCTGACCGTGCTGATGGTCGTCACCATGACGCTCTCGGATGTGCTGAACAACACGGCCACCGCCATTGTGGCCGCCCCGGTCGGCATCCAGATGGCAAAGACGCTCGATGTGTCGCCCGACCCGTTCCTGATGGCCGTTGCCGTCGCCGCCTCTTCGGCTTTTCTCACCCCGATCGGGCACAAGAACAACACGCTGATCCTTGGCCCGGGCGGCTACCGCTTTGGCGATTACTGGCGCATGGGCCTGCCGCTGGAAATTCTCGTCATCGCCGTATCCATTCCTTCCATCCTGATCTTCTGGCCACTCTGACCCGGTTGCCCCGCGCCCGTTCACCGGCTTAGGCTGTCACGAACGGGGAGAGAGATACGATATGGCTGAATCGGCAGATGTGATCATCGTCGGCGCGGGTCTGGCAGGGCTGGTCGCGGCGGCGGAACTTGGTGATCGGGGCAAGAAAGTCATTCTGCTGGATCAGGAACCGCCGCAGTCGCTTGGCGGACAGGCCTTCTGGTCACTGGGCGGGCTCTTCATGGTCGACACGCCCGAACAGCGCCGCATGGGCATCCGCGACAGCCACGACCTTGCCCTGAACGACTGGATGGGGTCTGCCGGCTTCGACCGGGATGAGGACCACTGGCCGCGCAAATGGGCCGAAGCCTACGTAGATTTCGCCGCCGGAGAGATGCGCCCCTGGCTGCACGCGATGGGCATGCGTTGGTTCCCCATCGTAGGCTGGGCCGAACGCGGCGGCAGCTTTGCTGACGGGCACGGCAATTCCGTTCCCCGGTTCCACCTCACATGGGGCACCGGCCCTGGCACCTTGGACCCGTTCCTGGCCCGCGTGCGCGTTCATGAAAAAGCCAGACGGATCACGCTGAAATTCCGTCACAGGGTCGACCGTATCTTCATGCAGAACGGCACCGCCCGCGGCGTGGCCGGTACCGTGCTCGACGCAGATGACATGCCCCGCGGTCAAAGCAGCAACCGAGTGATCGCCGATGATTTCGCCCTGAACGCTGCCTCGATCATCGTCACCTCGGGCGGCATCGGCGGCAATTTCGAACTTGTGCGCAAGGCCTGGCCGGAAGATCGGCTCGGCCCAGCCCCGAAACACATGATCGCCGGAGTGCCCGCCCATGTGGACGGCCGCATGATCGCGATCAGCGAAAAGGCCGGCGGCCATGTGATCAACAACGACCGCATGTGGCACTATACCGAAGGTGTAAAGAACTGGGATCCGATCTGGCCCGCCCATGGCATTCGCATCCTGCCGGGACCTTCCTCTATGTGGTTCGATGCGAAAGGCAACCGTTTTGCCCCACCGGCCCTGCCGGGTTTCGACAGCCTCGCCACGCTGCGCGCCATCCTTGCCACCGGATATGACTACAGCTGGTTCATCCTGACCCAGAAAGTCATCGAAAAGGAATTCGCGCTTTCCGGATCGGAACAGAACCCCGACCTGACCTCCATGAGCTGGCGCGAAGTGATCAAGGCAAGGCTCCTCTCCGGTAAAGGCGCTCCCGCCCCGGTCGAAGCCTTCAAGTCCAAAGGCGAGGATTTCGTCGTGGCCCAAACGCTGGAGGAACTTGTTCAAGGCATGAACGATCTCGCCGGAGGCAACCGGCTGAACGCCGAAAGGATCAGAGCCCAGATCGAAGCAAGGGACTCGCAGATCGACAACGCTTTTTGCAAGGACGCACAGGTCATGGCGATCCGCAACGCCCGGCAGTACCGCGGAGACAAACTGATCCGGACCGCCCCACCGCATCGTTTTCTCGACCCGCACTACGGCCCCTTGATCGCCGTCAGGCTCAACATCCTGACCCGCAAGACACTCGGTGGACTGCAAACGGACCTCGACAGCCGAATGCTCGACACGATCGGCAATCCAGTCCCCGGTCTCTTCGCCGCCGGAGAAGTCGCCGGTTTTGGTGGCGGCGGCTACCACGGCTACAATGCCCTCGAAGGCACGTTCCTCGGCGGGTGCATCTTTTCCGGTCGCAACGCCGGCAGATCCGACCAAATTGCATGATCAAAAATATTTGCCTCCGGCAAAGCGGGGGCTCTGCCCCCACCTGTCGAAATCAATGATTTCGCCAGCCCCCGGGATATTTGAAACCCAAAGAAGAGGATGAACCACCCTCTGCTTCTTTGGGTCAGAAAATATCCTCGCCGGAGGCTCCTGTCCTGTCGGCCCATGTGAAGGGCTGTTACGTCACCTCTCTTCCGGCTAGAGCGGCCATATGAAGGGAATGACGAGAGAAACCAAAACAGACATGCTCAGGTTCAGCGGAACGCCGATTTTCATGAAGTCAGAGAACCGATACCCCCCCGGTCCGTAGACGAGCGTGTTGGTCTGATATCCGATCGGTGTCGCAAAAGCGCAGGAAGCAGCGATCATCACGGCAACCACAAGCGGGCGTGGATCGAGACCAAGAGCCGCTGCGAGGCCAATGGCAAGCGGGGTCATGATGACGGCCACCGCATTGTTGGAAACGATCTCGGTCAGGATGGTCGTCATCAGGAATACCACAAAAACGACGAGTGATGGCGGCAGGTTCTGCAGCCCCGGCACCACGCCATCGACGACGAGAGCGATAGCGCCGGTGTTATCAAGCCCTGCACCGACCGCCAGCATGCCGAAAATCAGCGCGAGTAGGCGACCATCGACAAAAGAAAAAGCCTCGTCCGCGTCGATGCAGCCGGTCACCAGCACCACTGCCACGGCGAGAACCGCCAGAAGAAGGATCGGCGCGACATTCAATGCGGCGAGGATGACGATGCCGGCCAGCGCGGCGACTGCGATGGGCGCATGTCCCCTGCGATACGCCCGGGCCGAGGGCTGTGACACGTCGACCATTTCCATTTCACTCGCGAGGCGCTGGATGTCAGCCGGTGCGCCTTCGAGCAGGAGCGTATCGCCAACCCGCACCACGAGATCATCGAGCTGTCGTCCGATATTCTGGTTTCGCCGATGCACCGCCAATACGTAAACGCCATAGCGCCGCCGCAGCCGCAGCCCGCCCAGCGCACGGCCAACCATCTTGCATTCCGGCGTGATAAGCACTTCGACGGTGCTGGTCTCGACAGCCGAAACCTGATCGACGCGCTTCAGCTCCTTGTTGTTCTGCAGGCTCAGAAGCTCGGTCATCTGGGTCCGCAGGACCACCCGGTCGCCAACCCTAAGTTCCACGCCCTTTAGGTTGCGGCGCAACGAGACATCCCCACGGATCACGTCGATCAGCCGCACACCTTCGCGTTTGAAAAGCTGCACGCCGGTCACTTCGCGGCCGATCAGGTTGGAATCCGGGGGGATCACCGCTTCGGTGAAGAATTTCATCTTGGACCGGTCCGAGAGCATGTTCGCCATGCTGTCGCGATCCGGCAGCAGACGTGGGCCGACTATGATCATGTAAAGCAAGCCCCAGGCGCAGACTACAAGGCCTATAGGCATGATTTCGAGGATACCAAAGGGTTCCAAGCCCCGGGTCCGGGCCACCCCGTCGACCAGCAGGTTCGTCGAGGTCCCGATCAGGGTCAGCGATCCGCCCATGATCGCCGCGTAGCTGAGCGGGATAAGCAGCTTGGATGCCTTGGTGCCCAATGTCTGGGACAGCTGCACGAAAACCGGGATCATGACCACGACGACCGGCGTGTTGTTCATCACGGCCGAACCGGCCATGACCATCGCGATAATGCCGGTTACAGCCAGTTTCGGATGGGTGCGGCCATAGCGTTCCGCCGCCCGTGTCAGGACGTCGAGCGCGCCGGTCCGCACCAGCGCGCCCATGATGATGAACATTGCCGCAATCGTCCAGGGCGCCGGGTTCGACAGCACGGGCAGTGCCGCATCATAGGGCAGCACCCCGGTCACCAGCATCAGGGCAACACCGGCGATTGCGACGACTTCTGTCGGGAAGGTCTCGCGCAGGAACAGCGCAAACATGCCCACAACGATGATCAGCGAAAGAACCGCGCTGCCGGTTTCCGAGAGGGCGAGTAACTGCATTTACCAATTTCTTTCTGGCACCCGAAAATAGGCGCCGGTTAATGCGTATTTTCGCCGATTGCAGCCTGTTCGGCAACAGCTTCGTTCCGGCGCGGCTGAACCAGCATCACACCGGCCAGCACGATGCCAAGCGCCGCCCAGATATAGGGCGAATAGGTTTCCCCAAGGATCTGCATCGCCCAGAAGACTCCGAACCCCGTCACCACATAGCTGACCTGCACCGCAAAGACCGCGCCCGCCCGGCCCACCAGCCAGACATAGCCCGCATAGACGACAACGTGGATCAGTGCCGAACCGATCAGCGCCCATTCCGGTGCACCGTAGGGGCGCAGCGGAGAAATGAACTGCCCGGTGGCAAGGGCCAGCGGCAGCGCCATGATCGCGCCGACAAGCGAGGCGCCAAAGAGCACGCGGATCGGGTCAAGCCCGGCAGTGCCCCAGCGCGCGACGTAATTGCCCTCAAAGGCGTAAAACAACGGCGCGACCAGCCCCAGCGGGACCCAGGCCAGCATCGCTGCATCGGGCAGCGACGCATCCGGCAGGATCAAAAGCAGCACACCAGCCAGCCCAGCCAGCAACCCCAGCAGGCGGCGAGCCGCGAATTTTTCAAGCCCCAGCGCAAGCGCCATCGGAAACGCCAGCATCGGCACCAGCGACAGCAGGATCGACAGAACTCCCGATGGCAGATGCGCAATCGCCTGATAAGAGGCAGAGTTCGGAATGATCGTGCCTGCCAGCGCCACGACCAGATAGACCCGCAAAGTATCGCGGTTGAACGGCAGGCGACGGCGCTGCGCCAGCGATACGGCTCCAAAGGCCACCGTGCCGATCACCAGCTGCCAGAAGATCAGCCCGAAATGCCTGTGTCCGGTGCTGACCGCGATCTTGCCCAGCGGCTGGGTCAGCCCCCAGCCCGCGCCGATCAGCACCAGCATGCCGGTAAAGAACAGCAGCTCGCGGCGGGGCATGTCGGGCGTGGCGGGCAGGCTCATGGGGTGGCTTCTTGCAGCCTTCCGCCCACCCGGATCATCGAGATCCGCTCGGCCTTGCCGGTCTTGTCATCGGTTTCGACAAAGACACCCGACAGGGTCGCTTCGCCCTCGGCCGGGCTGAACCGTCCCTTGGGCATCCCGGTGATAAAGCGGCGCATCGGCTCGGCCTTATCCATGCCGATGACCGAATTGTAATCGCCGCACATGCCCGCATCGCTTTGAAACCCGGTGCCGCCGGGCAAAATCTGCGTATCCGCCGTCGGCACATGGGTATGGGTGCCGACCACAAGGCTGGCACGCCCGTCGCAGTAATGGCCCATCGCCATCTTTTCCGAGGTCGCCTCGCAATGCATGTCCACCAGCACCGCTGCCGCCTGCCCGCCCAGCGGATGCGCCTTCAGCACCGGCTCGATGGCGGAAAACGGATCGTCAAAGGCGCGTTTCATGAACACCTGCCCCAGCACCTGCACCACCAGCACCTTTTTGCCGGATCTCGTCGTGAACAGCCGGTATCCCTTGCCCGGCGCGCTCTTGGCGAAATTGATCGGGCGGATAATACGCGGCTCGGTCTCGATGAACTGCATCATGTCGCGCTGGTCAAAGGCATGATCGCCCAGCGTCAGGCAATCCGCCCCCGAGTCGAGCAAAAGCTTGGCATGATCGCCGCTCAACCCCATGCCATTGCTGGAGTTTTCACCGTTTACCACCACAAAGTCGGCGCGCCATTCCTCGCGCAGACGGGGCAGGTTTTCCTGGATGGCCTTGCGCCCGGCGCGGCCCATCACATCGCCTAGAAAAAGAAGTCTCATGAAGAGGTTGGTAAGTGGCGGTTTGAACAAGGACAAGGCCCTTTCGCCACGACGGCGCGTCCCTAGCGGCCCGAGAGCGGCAAAACACCGCTTTCCGTCACGATCATATCAAGCGGTTGATCGGTCGGCTCAAGCGGCAGCGCCTCGGTTTCCTGCGCAGCGTAGGCAAAGCCGATCGCCAGAACCGGTCCCTTCGCCCGCAGCCCCTCAAGCGTCCGGTCATAAAACCCGCCGCCATAACCCAGCCGCCCGCCCTGCCGGTCAAAGGCAACCAGCGGCACGATCAGGATCTCCGGTTCCATCCATGCCTCGACCACCGGGATCTGCGCGCCGAACGGGCCATCCTTCATCTCGCCTTCCGGCTCCCACAGGGAAAACCGCAGCGCCTGCCCCGCGCCCATGATGACCGGCACGCCAACCGGCCCGTGGGCGGCGGCTTCGGCCATCGCGGGAAGCGGATTGATCTCTGTACGCATCGGCATATAGCCCGCGAGCGGTACGCCACGATATCCGGCCAGTACTTCGGACAGGTAACCCGACGCGGCATAGGCGCCTGCATGGGCCACGCGGCGCCGCTCGAACGCCGCCTTGCGCGCGGCGGCTTTCTGTTCTTCCAGCATCATAGCAGGTAAATCGAGGCAAAGCCGAGAAAGGCAAAGAACCCAACCACATCCGTGACCGTGGTCACGAAAGTGCCCGAGGCAAGCGCCGGGTCGACCTTGAATTTCTCAAGCGCAATCGGAATGACCGTGCCCGCCAGCCCGGCCATGACCAGGTTGATGACCATCGCCGCCGCGATCACGATAGCCAGCCTGACCGACCCGAACCAGACCAGCCCGATGATCCCCATGGTCAGCGCAAAGGCCGTGCCGTTGACCACGCCGACAAGAACCTCACGCCGGATCACCCGCCAGACGTTCGACCCGGTCAGGTCGCGGGTGGCCAGCGCCCGCACAGCAACCGTCATCGACTGCGTCCCGGCATTGCCGCCCATCGAGGCCACGATAGGCATCAGCACCGCCAGCGCCACGAATTGCGCGATCACCGCATCGAACTGGGCAATCACCAGCGAGGCAAGGATCGCCGTGGCAAGGTTGACCAGCAGCCAAGGAAAGCGGCCCCTGACCGTATCCACAACCCGGTCGGTCAAAGAGCTTTCGCTGACACCGGCAAGCAGCAGCAGGTCTTCCTCGTGTTCCTCTCCCATCACGATCATCGCGTCGTCGATGGTGATCTGCCCGACCAGACGACCCTCCTGATCGACCACCGGGGCCGAGATCAGGTGGTACTGGTTGAACGCATAGGCCACGTCTTCCTCGTCCTGATCAATCGGGATCACGCGGAACATGTCCTCGGTCAGGTCGGCCAGCGCGATTTCCCGCCGCGCGGCCATGATCCGGCCCAGCGCCACGTTGCCCACCGGATGCAGGCGCGGATCGACAAGGATGATGTGATAGAACTGGTCCGGCAGGTTGTCGTTGCTGCGCATGTGGTCGATGGCCTGCCCGACATTCCAGTGCTCGGGCATCATCACCACTTCGCGCTGCATCAGACGACCGGCGGATTCCTCCGGGTAGCTCAGCGCCTGCTGCACCGCGAGCCGGTCGGCATCCGGCAGCGCGCCAAGGATCGCATCCTGTTGCCCCTGCTCAAGGTCCTCGACAAGGTCGACCACATCGTCGCTGTCCAGCTCACGCACGGCTTCGGCCAGCACATGCGGCGAGAGCAGCGAAATCACCTCTTCGCGCACCGACTCGTCGAGCTCCGAAAGGATTTCCCCGTCGAATTCGCGGTCGTACAACCGGACAAGCCGAGCCCGGTCATAGGCGTTGATCTGTTCCAGAAGGTCGGCGATGTCAGCCGCGTGCAGCGGCTCCATCAGCTCGATCAGCTTTTCGCGGTCGTCGATGTCCACCGCATAGAGAATCGCGGCCACCGTCTTTCGATTGAGGGGGTTGTCCTCCTCTTCGTCCAACAGCTCCAGTTCCTCTACGTCAGTTTCGGTTTCCATCGGCGCCCTTTCTTCAATTGCCCGCAACTTAGAAGAAGCTGTCGGTTGGAAACAATGACAATAGCGCAATTTACCCGGCCGTCCCGTCCGATTATCCTCGGCCGGAAACCGAGCGGGCAGGATCATGCAGACAGAGACCATTCTCACCGGGCAGGTGCTGTCCTTTACCGGCTCTCCCTTTGGGCAGAACCCGGCCGACGCCGCCCGTTTCGATGAGGCCGTCGGCATCGGTGGCGGCCAGATCACCGCGCTTGGCACGCTGGACGCGCTGCGCACCGCGGCGCCAGAAGCCCGCGTGGAAAACTACGGCGACAAGATCATCATGGCCGGCTTCGTCGATGCCCACGCTCATTACCCGCAGACCGCGATCATCGCGAGTTGGGGCAAACGGCTGATCGACTGGCTGAACAGCTATACCTTCCCCGAGGAAATGCGCTTTGGCGATCCGGATTATGCGGGTGAAATCGCGGCGCGATACCTCGACCTGACGACCGCCAATGGCACCACGAGTGTTGCGACCTATTGCACGATCCATCCCGAAAGCGTCGACGCGATTTTTGCCGAGGCGCAGAAGCGCGGGCAGAGGATAGTCGCGGGCAAGACCTGCATGGATCGCGACACAGCGCCCGAGGGCCTGCGCGACACCGCACAATCGGCCTATGACGACAGCCGCGCCCTGCTGACCCGCTGGCATGGGGTGGACCGGCTTTCCTATGCGATCACGCCACGCTTTTCGCCGACCTCGAGCGTCGAACAGCTCGAAGCACTGGGCGCGCTCTGGGCCGAGCACCCGGACTGCCTGATGCAGACCCATCTTTCCGAGCAGGTGGACGAGATCGAATGGGTTCTGGGCCTTTATCCGCAGGCGCGCGATTACCTTGATACCTACGAGGCGCATGGCCTGCTTGGGGCGCGCGGGCTCTACGGCCACGCGATCCACCTCGAGCCGCGCGAGCGCGACCGGCTGGCGGAAACCGGCGCCGCGCTGGTCCATTGCCCCACCTCGAATACTTTCATCGGCTCGGGTCTCTTTGACATGGACGGGCTGATGCAGGCGGGGCAGCAAGTGGCGCTGGCCACGGATACCGGCGGCGGGTCGTCCTTTTCCATGCTGCGCACCATGGCCGCCGCCTATGAGATCGGCCAGTTGCGGGGCCGCGCGTTGCACGCGGCCGAGCTCCTGTGGCTTGCGACCTGCGGCTCGGCCCGCGCACTGCATATGGGTGATTTGATCGGCAATATCGACCCGGGCATGGAGGCGGATCTTGTGGTGCTGGATTATGGCGCGACGCCTGTGCTCGCCCAGCGCACCGCCCGGGCTGAGGATATCTGGGAGGCGCTGTTCGCGCTGATCATGCTGGGCGATGACCGGGCCGTCAGCGACGTCTGGATCGGCGGCAAACGCGTGGCCTGAATGCCGCCGCTGACGCGGCGTCAGCCTCCGGCGGGGATATTTTTGACCCAAAGAAGGGCGGATCGGGGTTTCAGCAGCCCGGTCGGCCCAGCACCATGACCCATATGTTACCGGTCTGACGGGCAAGCGCGAATTCCGTGACCCGGTCGAGGAGCATATTGCGCCGGTGCGGCGGGGAGCCTGCCCAGCCCGCCATGACCTCGCCGAGCGAACGCTGCCCTTTCGCGATATTCTCCGCGATGGTGCAATAGGGGTAACCCATTTCCGTCGCGCGCTGGCCAACGCTGGACCCGTCCGAACCGGTGTGGGAGAAAAAGCCGTTTGCCGCCATGTCGCGGGCGTGGCGCTCCGCCACTTGTTGCAGCGTGTCGGATTGCGTCAGGCTCGGCAGGCCTTGGCGAGCGCGGAAATCATTCATCGCTTGTGTGGCGTTGGCGACAGGCTCGGCCTGAGCTGCACCGGTTGCAAGTGTCGCTGCCATCAGCAGCGAGAGGAGAAGGCGGAGGGTCATGCAGTCTCCATCAGTTGTCGGCTCAGCCGGTTCTGGCGCTCGACAAGATGCGGCAGGTCCAGTGTCACGAGCTGACCGTCGCGCACGATCTCGCGGCCCTGCACCAGCAGGTCGCGCACCTGCATCGGACCGGCGAGCAGCAGCGCGGCCGGATCCCAGCTGCCGGCGGAGTCGATGCCCGAGATGTCCCAGATCGCGATATCAGCGCATTTGCCCGGTTCGATCCGGCCGCAATCAGGGCGACCCAGCACATCCGCCCCGCCCCGCGTGGCGATTTCCAGCGTTTCGCGTGCGCTCATCGCGTCGGCCCCCAGTGTGACCCGCTGCAGCAGCATCGCCTGCCGCGCCTCTGCGACGAGATTGCCGGTATCGTTGCTGGCCGAGCCATCGACGCCCAGCCCGACCGGTACGCCCGCATCGCGCATCGCCCGGACCGGCGCGACGCCGGAGCCAAGGCGACAGTTCGAACAGGGACAATGGGCGACACCGGTTTTCGAGCGCGCGAAGAGATCGATTTCACCTGCGTCGAGTTTCACACAATGGGCGTGCCAGACATGCGGCCCGGTCCAGCCGAGTTCTTCGGCATATTGCCCCGGACGGCAGCCAAAATGCGCCTCGCTATAGGCGATGTCCTGATCGTTTTCCGCCAGATGCGTGTGTAGCATGACCTGCTTGTCCGCCGCCAGAAGGGCCGTGTCGCGCATCAGCTCGCGGCTTACCGAGAAAGGCGAACAGGGCGCAAGCCCCACCCGGCACATGGAGCCTTCGGCACTGTCGTGAAAGGCATCAACGACGCGGATGCAATCCTCGAGAATGTCACGCTCGGCTTCGATCAGACTGTCGGGCGGCAGGCCGCCCTTGCTTTCCCCGATGCTCATCGAGCCGCGTGTGGGGTGAAAGCGCAGACCGACCTCGGAGGCAGCGGCGATGGAATCGTCCAGCCTCGCCCCGTTGGGCATGATGTAGAGGTGATCCGAGCTTAGCGAACAGCCCGACAGCGCAAGTTCCGCCAGCGCCACCTGGGTCGAGACGTGGATCTCCTCGGGGCCGAGCCGTGCCCAGATCGGGTAGAGCACCTTGAGCCAGTCGAAGAGCAGCGCATCCTGCGCCGCCAGTACCGCGCGGGTCAGGGATTGAAACATGTGGTGGTGGGTATTGACCAGACCGGGCGTGACCAGACAGCCGCGTGCCGAAATGACCTTACCCTTGGTGGAAAGATCGGTACCGATCTCGGCGATCTGCCCGCCCCGGATCAGGATATCGGTCCCGGCCAGTTCGCGCCGCTCGCCATCCATGGTCAGCAGCAGACCGGCATCCTTGATCAGTATTTCCTGCATTGACGTCCCCGTGCCAAAGATAATGCCGTCTCATGGAAAACATCCATTGGCACGATCGGAAAACGACGAAGAGATCGCGCATTGGCCATTGATACGCAGCCGGTCCGGCCGGATCAAGGCAAAGCTCCGGGCGCGAAATCAGGCGGTTGGCGTGTCGCGCAACAGGTCCAGCGCGGCGCGGTGCAATGCCGGGTTCGCCGCCGCAAGACAGCGCCCGCCTTGATGCGCCGGACCGCCCTCCCAGTCGGTGACTATGCCGCCCGCTGCCTCGATCACCGCGATTGGCGCCTGAATGTCATAGGCGTTCAGCCCGGCCTCAATCACGAGGTCGATCTGCCCTGCCGCCAGCAGGGCGTAGGCGTAGCAGTCAACGCCATAGCGAGTCAGGCGCACGTTTTCGGCCACCCGCCGGAACGCATCACCTTCGGCCGGGGTACCGACTTCGGGGAAGGTGGTGAAAAGGATGGCCTCGGCCAGCGTGGCGGTTTCCTTGACGAACAGGTCACGCGGCCCCAGCGGGCCGGTCATTCCGGCATGGCCCTGCCCGCCGGAGAAACGCTCACCCGTATAAGGCTGGTCGATCACACCAAGAAAGGGCCCGTTCGCGTCGCCCAGCGCGATCAGCACGCCCCATGTCGGGGTGCCAGAAATGAAACCACGCGTACCGTCGATAGGGTCAAGCACCCATTGACGTCCGCTGGTGCCCTGTTGCTGGCCGAATTCCTCGCCAAGGATCGCGTCCTCGGGGCGATGCTCGGCCAGAACCGCGCGCATCGCCTCTTCGGCGGCGCGGTCGGCAATGGTGACCGGGTCGAACCCCTCGGTCAGCTTGTTTTCCGCGCTGAGGTGGGCCTGCCGGAAATGCGGCAGAATGGCCTTGCCGGCCGCATCGGCCAGCAAGTGCGCAACATCCATATCGGTGAGGGCAGCAGAAGTCATAGCTTCCACTGCCATCAGCTAGTCCGATATGCAAGCAGAGGCTTAGGCGACGTCGCTCAGAACCCGGGCAAGATCGAACAGGCGGCGCCGCTGATTTTCCGGAATGGCATAATAGGAACGCACGAGATCCAGCGCTTCCTTGTCGCCCATGATATCGGCGGGCATCGCGTTGCCCTCGACCGGCGCATCGGCCTGATCCTCGATACCTTCGAAGAAGAACGCGACCGGCACGTCCAGTGCTTCGGCGATATCCCAAAGACGGGATGCGCTGACGCGGTTTGCGCCGGTTTCGTATTTCTGAATCTGTTGAAACTTGATGCCAACCTTTTCGGCCAGCTGCTGCTGTGTCATTCCGATCAGCCAGCGACGGTGACGAACGCGCATTCCTACATGCACATCAACCGGGTGAGCCATCCCATATTCTCCTTACCACACTTATTACATACAGGTCTGGCATCTAAAGGAACCACCCCCGCATGGTCGGGTAAAAATTCGTGCAAGATGTACGACTTTCTTCCCAGTCAACGCCCCCCTCTGTACCCCATGAGGACATCATAGGGGCGAAACATAAGGTATACTGCGCATTTATCAAGGAAGTTGAGCCGCTATGCACGACACGACCTGATGCGGTGGATGCTATTCCCGTTTCGTTGCCAAACATTTACTCTTTAACAAGGACCCTGGATAACCGTCAGCCCGTTGCCGTTCATGGCAAATGTATGGCACAGCCAAAGCCGCCCGTCTGCAACCAAAAGAGAAGCGTTTCGCCCGATGCTCGCCTACAGAATAGAAGCCCCGAAAGAAAAAGCGGTTTTAAAACAAATTGTTACACCCGAACCGGGACCCCATCAGGTGCGGTTAACCATACATGCATGTGGCCTGAACTTTGCCGACCTTTTGATCCAAAATGGAACCTATCAGGAGATTCCAAGCCCACCGTTTACACTTGGGATGGAAATAGCCGGTGAAATCGAGGCCGTCGGTGAGTCGGTAGGACATTTTTGCATCGGTGACCGCGTGATGGTCTACGCCGGACAGGGCGGGCTGGCCGAGATGGGGGTTTTCGACGCCGACAGGGTGATTCCGATTCCCGAATCCATGCCCTTCGATATCGCCGCCGGATTCCAGATCGCCTACGGGACGAGTCACATGGCGCTGGCCCATCGCGCCCAGCTTCAGCCGGGCGAAACGCTGCTTGTGACCGGGGCCGCGGGCGGCGTCGGACTCACCGCGGTCGAGATCGGCAAGCTGATGGGCGCGACTGTCATCGCCCATGCGCGCGGTGCCGACAAGCTAGCCGTGGCTAAAGACGCCGGGGCCGACCACCTGATCGACGATAGCGAAGACCTGCGCGCGCGCCTGCTCGAACTCGGTCGGGCCGACGTGGTCTATGATGCAGTTGGTGGCGATGCCTTTCGCGCGGCGTTCCGGGCCTGCAACCCCGAGGCGCGCCTGATCTGCATCGGATTTGCGAGCGGCGACATCCCGCAGATCCCGGCCAATCACCTGATGGTCAAGAACCTCACTACCATCGGTTTTTACATCGGCGCCTACATGCACTTCCGCCCGCAGGCAGTGCGCGACAGCTTTGCCACCCTGCTTGACTGGTACGACCAAGGACGGCTGAAACCGCATGTCAGCAATGTCCTGCCGCTCTCCGAGGTCGAAGACGGCATGGAGCTGCTGCGCCAGCGGAAATCAACCGGCAAGGTCGTGATCCGGATGCGCTAGGCTCAGGCCGAGACTTTCAGGCGCGGACGCGCGTGGGTTTCCGCAAACGCGTCGCGCAACAGCCGTGCCAGCGTTTCGTGCACCTCGTCCCGCGCCTCGCTGCCACCGTAAAAGTTGATGAACTGCTGTGGCAGTTGCGGCAGGTCACCGCCGTGTTCGACCTTTTCCAGATGCGGCGGGAGAGTGCCGTCCAAAAGCGCCTGCACCCCGAGATCGGCAGAAACGGTCGCTTCGACCGTCCTGTCGGAATCGGAATCCACCGCGAGGTTCCATTCAATCCCCGCGTTATCCAGCGCCCGCAGCGCCAAGGGCCGAAAGATACAGTGACGGCAGAACGCCAGATCCAGCGGCCGCTGCCGCCAAGCCGACCCGCCAATCGCCCCGGCCCAGACCAGATCCTTGCGCGCAAGCTCTTCCGATCCGGGCATCCGCTCGGCCTCGGTTGTCAGGATCATGTCGCATTCCCCGCGCGCGAACTGTTCTTTCAGCGCCCGCGTATTCGATGACAGCAGGTTCACCCGATATCGCGGAAAGGCCGCGTTGAACTGCTGCAGCACCCTCGGAATCGCCGGGTAAACCACGTCATGCGGTACGCCGAGCACGATCTCACCCTCATAGGCCTTGTCGGTCAGACGCCCGATCACCTCGTCATTCATCGCAACCATGCGCCGGGCGTATCCCAACAGCTGCTCCCCCGACGCGGTAAGGGCGATCCCCCTGCCCGAACGGTCCAGCAATTCAAGGCCCAGCAATTCCTCCAGTCGTTTCAACTGCATAGAGACCGCTGACTGGGTCAGATGCAGAAATCCGGCCGCCCGCGTCACGCCGCCGCTATCCGCCACCGCCACGAAAGAACGAAGCGTCGTTATGTCCAGATTTCGCATCATCACATTCCTTGATGGGTAACGTCAAAAACATTCGTTTCCAAAATGAACCACATCTCGCCATATACATCAAGGAATTTGATGAAGACGCGAAATTCGATCACATAATGATGAAAGGACATGGATCATGACCGTTGCAGTTCACCACCGCCCCCTTCGTCGGCGCAGCTTTTCGCCGCTGGCAAGCCTCGCCCACATGCATGCCGTCTGGCGTCAGCGCCAGAGCCTGCGCAAGCTCGATGATGCGGCGCTTGCCGATATCGGCCTGACCCGCAGCGAAGCGGAACGCGAAGCCTCCCGCCCGATCTGGGACGCACCGACAAACTGGACCTGCTGAGCAGGGCCCGACACATGCACAAAGGACGTATCTGAACACCCCGCTTCGCCGGGGTGTTTTCCGTTCACGCAAATGCGAATTATTCGCGTCGGAAACACTTGAAAATCGACGGTCTCTTCCCGATATTCAAAGACGATAGCTGGTGGAATGTGCCACCGGCTGAACCTGTTGTCCTGGATGGAGACCTAAATGGCTGAATTCGACACGACCCGCGTAGCTGGCCGGGGAGCGGCCGGATCTCGCGCAGTTAATATTGACGAGGGCCTTCGCGCCCATATGAACAAAGTCTACGGCACCATGTCCGTAGGTATGCTGATCACCTTTGCTGCCGCGTGGGCCCTGTCCGGTCTCGCCGTGACGAACGTTCCCAACGAAATGCAGATCGGTGCTGACAAGTACCTGACCGATTTCGGCTATGCGCTCTATGCCTCGCCGCTGAAGTGGGTTGTGATGTTCGCCCCGCTTGCCTTTGTCTTTGGCTTCTCGGCCATGATCAACCGCATGTCGGCCGCAACCGCACAGACCGTGTTCTATGCTTTCGCCGCCGTGATGGGTGTTTCGATCAGCTCGATCTTTCTGGTCTTCACCGGCTACTCGATCATGCAGGTCTTCCTGATCACCTCGATCGCCTTTGCCGGCCTGTCCCTCTGGGGCTACACCACGAAAAAGGACATCTCCGGCTGGGGTAGCTTCCTGATCATGGGTGTGATCGGCCTGATCGTCGCGTCGATCGTCAACATCTTCTGGCCGATGCCGGGCCTCGCCTTTGCGATTTCGATCCTTGGCGTGCTGATCTTTGCCGGTCTGACCGCTTATGACACGCAGAACATCAAGACGACCTACCTGCAACACGCCCATTCGGGCGACACCGAATGGCTGGGTAAAGCTGCGATCATGGGCGCGCTGAGCCTGTATCTCGACTTCATCAATATGTTCATGTTCCTGCTGCAACTGTTGGGCAACCGCGAATAAGCGTCAGCGACAGAACCAAAGAGAAACCCGCCAGAGCATCCTCTGGCGGGTTTTTTGATGGCGCAACAGCTTTTCAGATAAACGCCTTACCCCGACAGGATCCACGCGAGCTACATCGCACTGGCCCGGCATTTCGGCACCGGATCTCCCGAATTCCTGAAAACGGTGCACGGGGGGTGTACAGGAAGTGTACAGATGGCAGCCGGGTTGTGCACCGCCCTTTTCAGCGGTTTCAGCCCTCCGGCAAGCCGCTTTCAGATCACTCTGAAACTTGGCCCGCAGCCGTCAAACCGGAGAATACCAGCGCATAGGCAGCCTGAGCGTCGCGCGAGGTCGAACTGCCAACCCCAGTGAATCCCACGCCTTTTTCCTTCTCGCAGGCCGCCACAACCAGCAGCGCGCCCAGAATTAGCAATCTCGTAATCATGTTGACCTATCCCATAGGCAGCTTCGATTGCGACAAGGTTAATCGCGCGCCAGCGCCGAGGCCAAGACCATCCGCATCTCTATCGCCGGAAAGGTGATGCCCGGTTGCAACGGCACATCAATTGGCCCCAGCTCCAGAAACCCCAGCGCGGCATAGAACGGCACCGCGTTCCGGGTGGACCAGCATTCAAGTATCCGCATCCCCGCTGAAGCGGCTTCGCGCCGGATATGCGTCATCAGCATCCTTCCGACGCCCTGCCGCACCTGCGCCGGATCGGTGGCCACGTGCCGTATATGTCCCATATCAGGCGTTTGCAGATCTACGGTCCACCCGCCGACCCCGACGATCCGGCTGTCATGTTCAACCGCGTAATAGGTACCGCAGTCGAGAAGCCAGGGCTGCGCCCGCGAAATAAGCGGCAGCGCCGTCACCATCACAGAAGGAGGGTAACAATCCCGGACTAGCTTTGGAAAACTGCGCGCCAAAAGCGCGTCGATTTCGGCCATGTCCAGCGAAGTGGTTCGGCGCAGGCTAAATCCGCTCATGTTTCAGTCCTCCAAAGAAAAAGGGCCACGCCTTTCGGCGCGACCCCATAACTTCTGACGTCGAAATAGAAAGGCTTACTTAATCTTGCCTTCTTTATATTCGACATGCTTGCGGGCCACCGGATCATATTTACGGATCGACATCTTTTCGGTCATCGTCCGCGCATTTTTCTTGGTGACATAGAAGTGGCCCGTGCCTGCGGTCGAATTCAGGCGGATCTTGATGGTGGTTGGCTTGGCCATTGTCGGTCTCCTACGCCAGAGGCGTTGAGCCCCCGTGAAACTTATGAAGTTCGCCTTTTACTCATGGATTGCGGCGAGTCAACCGGTTCCGTGGCGATTCCCGGTCAAACCCGCTGCGCAACCGGCTTACATGGGAAAGATCTTGCCCGGGTTGAGGATATTATCCGGGTCCAGCGCCGCCTTGACCGCCGCCATATAGCGGGGCGTCGCGCCAAGTTCCTTTTCAAGATAGGCCTTCTTACCCTGTCCGATCCCATGCTCGCCGGTGCAGGTGCCATCCATGCTGATCGCCAGTTCGGCCAGCCAGCTCACAAAGCCTTCGGCCTTGGCGATCTCTTCAGGGTTTTCCATGTCGATCAGGGGGAGCGTATGGAAATTGCCGTCGCCTACATGGCCCACGATGGGGCAGATCAGACCCAGCTCATCCGCCTTGCGCTGCGCGGCCTCGACACATTCCGCGAGCCGCGAGATCGGCACGCAGACATCGGTGGAAAAGCCTTTGGCACCCGGGCGCAGCTGCATCGACGCCCAGTACATGTCGTGACGCGCTTGCCACAGCCGGTTGCGTTCCTCGGTGCTTGTGGTCGCCTCGAACCCGCTACCGCCGAATTCCTCGGCTATGGTGCCGAATGTCTCAGACTGCTCGACCACACCCGCTTCGGAGCCGTGGAATTCGAGCAAGAGCAACGGCTCTTCGGGCAGGTCCAGCTTGGAATAGGCATTCGCCGCTTTCACGCTCAGCGAATCGAGCAGTTCGATCCGTGCGACCGGAATGCCGTACTGGATCGTCATCATCACCGCCCGGCAAGCCGCCTCGACCGTGGGAAAGGAACAGCGCGCGGAACTGATCGCCTCGGGGATGCCCTGCAGGCGCAGCGTGATCTCGGTGATCAGCCCAAGCGTGCCTTCCGAGCCGACAAGCAGCCGGGTCATGTCATAGCCCGCCGAGGATTTGCGCGCCCGCTGCGCGGTGCGGATGACCTCGCCATCGGCCATAACGGCCTCAAGCGCGATCACGTTGTCCTTCATCGTACCATAGCGTACGGCGTTTGTTCCGGATGCCCGCGTCGCCGTCATCCCGCCAAGTGAGGCATTGGCACCGGGATCGATGGGAAAGAACAACCCCTTGTCCCGCAGGTAGGTATTAAGCTGTTCGCGCGTCACACCGGGCTGCACGACACAATCCAGATCCTCGGCATGGACCGCGAGGATCTGGTTCATCTCGCTCATGTCGATGCAGATGCCGCCTGCCGGGGCATTCACATGCCCCTCCAGCGAGGTGCCCGTGCCATAAGCGATCACCGGCACCGCATGGGCCGAACAGCTGCGCATGATCTCGGAAACCTCGGCCGTATTCTGCGGAAAGATGACCGCATCGGGCAGCTGGTTGGTCAGCCACGTGGTCGTATGCCCGTGCTGCTCGCGCATCGAATGACCGGTATGAACCTTGTCGCCGAACCGCTTTTTCAGAACCTCGATGACCGCGTTTATCCCGGCCTCGTTACGCGGCAGATCCTTGACCTGAACCATCCTGTTTACTCCTGTTGCGGGCTAGTCGCCCAGCGCGATCCCTTCGCGACGCGGGTCGGCACCGCCGAAAAGGCTCGCTCCAATTTCAATCGCATGCAGACCGGAGTTCAAATTCCGCACCGAAACCTCGTATCCCATCTGTTCGAGCGATGCGGCCATACCGGCGGCATCCGTGCCCTCTTCCAGATCGAATTGGCCAAATCGGTTGACCGCATGTCCTGCGGACACGGCTTGCTGCACATTCATCCCCCAGTCAAGCCAGCCGATCACCGATTGCGCCACATAACCAATGATCCGGCTGCCCCCGGGCGAGCCGATGGCCAGCACCGGCTTGCCGTCCTTCATCACGATGGTCGGTGCCATCGAGGAGCGCGGCCGTTTACCCGGCTCGACCCGGTTGGCAATCGGCACACCGTCTTCATGGCTGGCAAAGGAGAAATCGGTCAGTTCGTTGTTCAGAAGGAAACCGCCGACCATCAGGCGCGAGCCGAACCCATTTTCGATGGTCGTGGTCATCGACAGAACATTACCGGCCCCGTCGACGATAGAAATATGCGAGGTCGAGGGGAACTCGATGGACTGGTCATCGGCCCAGAGCATCGCGTGATCGAATTCGGGTGCCCCCGGTTCGACCGCTTCCAGCGCGGCATCGCCACTCAGCAGCCCGGATCGCCCGCTCAGATAGTCCGGATCGACAAGGCCCTTGGTCGGCATCGGCACGAAATCCTCATCCGCCATGAACCGTCCGCGATCCGCAAAGGCAAGCCGCGAGGCATCGCCGATCAGTCGCCATGCCTCGGCGCTCTCGGGACCAAGCGCGGCCAGATCGTAAGGTTCCAGCATCCCGAGGATCTGCCCGACGGTCAGCGCCCCCGAAGACGGCGGCCCCATGCCGCAGACATCATGGGTACGATAGGTCACGCAGACCGGCTCGCGCTCGCGCACCTGATAGATCGCCAAATCCAGCTCGGACAAAACGCCCGGATTGCCCTCGGCCCGGTTCACCCTGCGCACGATCGACCGCGCCAGCGGCCCGGCATAGAACGCATCCGCGCCGCCCTCGGCCAGCGTGCGCAGCGTCTTGGCATAGGGTCGGTTGCGCCGGATCTGCCCCTCGGTCAGCGGCGTGCCATTCGGCAGGAAATAGTTCGCCGTTGGCCGGAAACGGCCCAGCCGGTCGGCGTCCGCAGCCACCAGTTCGGCAAGCCGGGGCGAAACTGCGAACCCCTCTTCGGCCAGTCGAATCGCGGGATCAAAAAGCGTTGCCCAGTCGGATTTGCCCCAGCGGTCATGCGCCGCCTGCAAGAGCGCGGGCGTACCCGGCGTACCGACCGAACGCCCCCCGACCACGGCGTCAAAGAATTTCAGCGGTGTGCCGGTCTCGTCCTGAAACAGGCGCGGCGTGGCGGCCAATGGCGCGGTCTCGCGCCCGTCAAGCGTGGTCAGCTCGCCGGTTTCCGCGTCGTACCAGACCAGAAAGGCACCGCCACCCAGCCCCGAGGATTGAGGCTCGACCAGACCGAGCACGGCCTGCACGGCAATCATCGCATCCGCCGCGCTGCCGCCATTCTGAAGGACCTGCACCCCGGCTTCGACGGCAAGGGGGTTGGCCGCGGCGACCATCCAGTTCTGCGCCTCAACCGGATCTCCCGCGGCTTTTGCCGCCTGCGCCGCCGCAATGGCGGGCGACATATCTGCAGCTTGCGTGACCGCCGGTTTCGTCGCCGTTTCAGGCTCTACCGCATCCGCCGCCTGCTGGGCAAAAGCGGCGCCCGAGACAAGACCAAGGAACAAGATCGCAAACGGTCTTCGCAACATGGCAGCACTCCCCCTCTGCGCCATCGGCGCGGGTTACAACATGGACGGGATGACCTGGTCCGGCGGGCGGTGCCCGTCTTCGAAGGTCTTGATATTGATGATGACTTTTTCGCCCATCTCGATCCGCCCCTCAACGGTGGCTGAGCCCATATGCGGCAGCAGCACGACGTTATCGAGATTGCGCAGTTCGGGGTTGATGTCGGTCCCGTGTTCGTACACGTCGAGCCCCGCCCCGGCGATTTCCCGGTTCCGCAACATCCGCACAAGCGCGCTTTCGTCGATGACCTCCCCGCGCGAGGTATTCACGATCACCGCGTCCGGTTTCATCAGCTTGAGCCGCCGCGCATTCATCAGATGAAAGGTCGAGGGCGTCGATGGGCAGTTGATCGACAGGATATCCATCCGTGCGACCATCTGGTCGAGACTTTCCCAGTAGCGCGCGCCAAGTTCCTCTTCGGTTTCCGAACGCAACTGCTTGCGGTTGTGGTAATGCACCTGCATCCCAAAGGCCGCCGCGCGTCGCGCCACCGCCTGACCGATCCGGCCCATGCCGAGGATGCCAAGGCGACGCCCGCCGACCCGTCCACCCAGCAATGCCGTCGGTGCCCAGCCCTGCCAGTCGCCCCGCTGCATGATCGCAAGACCTTCGGGGATGCGGCGGGTCACGGCAAGGATCAGCGCCATCGTCATGTCCGCCGTATCATCGGTCAGCACACCCGGCGTATTCGACACCAGAACCCCGCGCTGCCGCGCCGTGGCCACGTCGATGTGATCGACCCCCGCGCCGTAATTGGCGATCAGCTTGAGCCTATCACCCGCCTGCGCGATCAGCGTCGCGTCGATTTCATCGGTGACGGTCGGCACGAGCACATCCGCGCCCTTTGCCGCCTCTACCAGTTCGGCACGCGACATCGGCTCGTCGGATTCGCGTAATTTAGTGTCGAACAATTCGCTCAACCGCGCCTCTACCTGTTCCGGTAACCGTCGCGTTACGACAACACTCAAACGCTCTCTTGGCACGCTTGCACTCCCTCGGGTTTTCAATTTGGGCCGCCTTGTGTCATCGTGGCGCAGGATCAGGCGAGGCACAAGAACCTCAGGTGGGATTTTCCGCAGCCGGTCCTCGGATCGTACAGGCAAACGAGCGGGCAGTCGGTGACAGGTTTCCTTGGATTTACTCGCCATTTCATGGCGCTAACCGTGGTGTTGGCCCTTGGCTCGGGTGCGGCATTGGCCGAAGAGCACCGTGGTCCGGTCACGAATCTCCCCCTTCCCCGCTTCGTTTCGCTCAAGGCGAACGAGGGCAACGTGCGGCGCGGCCCCTCGCTCACGCATCGGATCGACTGGGTGTTCAAGCGCCGCGACATGCCGCTTGAGATCACGGCGGAATATGGCCACTGGCGGCGGGTAAAGGATCGCGACGGCGCGGGCGGCTGGGTGCATTACGCCCTGCTATCGGGCGTGCGCACAGTGCTTATCGAAAAGGACATGACCCCGGTCTACACACGGCCAGACCCGAATTCGCCAATCGCCGCCGCATTCGAACTTGGCGTTGTCGCGCGGCTTGGCGAATGCCAAGTGGTGTGGTGCAAGGTCTCGGCTGGCGGTTACAAGGGCTGGATCGAAAAACAGTCCCTCTGGGGCGTCGCACCGGACGAAATTCGCGAGTAAAATACGCGCGACAGCCTACCCTTCGCCCAGCTAAGCAGCCACAAGCCATCTCAACCGGATTTTACCGCCCGTGGGTCTGGCATCCCGGTCATTTCCAGCTAGGTTCCCGCTCAGGACCCCCAGCAAGGAATGACCATGTTTGCCATCACCTACCGCTCTTTCGGACCGGCCAGCGACGTTCTTACCCTCGAGGAAATGGATTCGCCCGTCCCCGGCCCCGGAGAAGTGCTGGTGGATCTGGCCTATTCGGGGGTGAACCCGTCCGATGTGAAACTGCGCGCGGGTGCGCGCGCCGGGGCAACCGCCACCGAGCTGCCCTACCCCGCTATCATCCCGCATAGCGACGGCTCCGGTGTCATCAAGGCCGTGGGCGAAGGGGTCGATCTGGCGCGGATCGGACAAAAGGTCTGGCTCTGGAACGCCCAGTGGCAACGGGCCTTTGGCAGTGCCTGCACCGAAATCGCCCTGCCCGCCTATCAGGCGGTACCGCTGCCCGACGGGGTAAGCCTTGAGACCGGTGCTGTCCTCGGCATTCCCGGCCTGACCGCGTGTCACACCGTTTTCAGCGGTGGCGAGGTATCTGGCAAGACCGTTCTGGTTCAGGGTGGTTCCGGCACCGTCGGGTATCTGGCCGTTCAACTGGCGAAATGGGGCGGCGCAAAGGTCATCGCCACCGCAGGGGCAGACCGTCAGGATCTTGCCCGGCAGGCGGGCGCGGATACTGTGCTTGACCACAAGGCACCGGATCTCGCGCAGCAGATCCTTGATGCAAACGACGGAAAGCATATCGATCACATCGTCGAAGTCGAATTCGGCAGCAATGTTCACACCGATACCGCCGTGATCGCGGAAAGCGGCCGGATCACCGCCTATGGCTCGGCGCTGGAACGAGAACCCGCGCTGCCGTTCTACCCACTCATGTTCAAGAACGTCATTCTCGAGATGACGCTTGTCTATTCTCTCTCGCCGGAAAAACGCGACCGCGCCATCGCGCGGCTGCATCAGGCGCTGGACGCCGGAGCACTCACCTGCCCCATCGAAGGCATCTACGATCTCGCCGATTGCGCTTCGGCGCATGAGGCGGTCGAAGCAGGCCACCGCAGCGGCGCCGTTTTGGTGCGCACAGAAAACCCGGACTGACACGGCGCGCATAGAGGGCGTTGCGTCCGCGCGCCGTCGCGCTACCCTGACCCGGATTTTCAGCGACGGATTTCCCATGCGCCTGTTTTACCGTTTCCTTTTTGCGACCCTCCTTGCGGGTATCTTTGCGGCTCAGCCCTTGCCCGCCGCCGCGCAGACAGATGCCCAGCAACCCGATGGCACGATTGCCGTTCAGAACGTTGCTGGTCAGGACGCCGCCATCGCCGCACGGCTGCGTAACATTCTCGCAGGGCTCAGCGGCTATGACGATGTCACGGTCGAGGTGTCTTCGGGCATTGTCACCCTTCGCGGAACCGCGCTTGACGGGGAATCGATGACCCGGCTGGCCGATATTGCGGCCCGAGTCGAAGGTGTCGTCGCCATTGAAAACGAGGTGACCGAATCCGCGGATGTCGCGGAAAGGCTGAATCCGGCGGTCGCAAGGTTCCGCGCGCGGCTGACGCAACTGGTGGCGATGCTGCCGCTGTTCTCGATCGCCCTGATTGCCGCCGGGCTGATTGCTGCCTTGGGGTTCTGGATCGCCCGGTTGCGCTGGCCGCTCGACAGGATCGCGCCGAATGCCTTTATCGCGGATATCTACCGCCAGATCCTGCGAATCGTCTTTGTGATCGCGGGGATCGTGGTCGGGCTTGATATTCTTGGCGCCACGGCGCTCTTGTCGACCATCCTTGGCGCGGCCGGTATCGCGGGTCTGGCCATCGGCTTTGCCGTTCGGGATACGGTCGAGAACTTTATCGCCTCGGTGCTGTTATCGATGCGTCAGCCGTTCCGTCCGAATGACGTGGTCGAAATCGAAGGCGATATCGGCAAGGTGATCCGCCTGACCTCCCGGGCCACGATTTTGCTGAGTTTCGACGGCAATCATATCCGCATCCCCAACGCGACGGTGTTCAAGGCGCGAATCGTGAATTTCACCCGAAACGACGAACGCCGGTTCACGATCGATCTTGGCGTCGCTTCGGATACGAATCTCGCCGCCGCGCAGGAACTGGCCCTGAACACGGTGACATCCCTGCCATTCATTCTGGACGAACCTGCCGCGCAGGTCTGGATCGAAACGCTGGGCGACAGCGCGGTGATCCTGCGCGTCGCCGCATGGATATCGCAGGCCGAAACCAGCCATGTGCTGGCCCGCTCCGAAGCGACGCGGCTTTGCCTGATTGCCTTTGCGAAAGCCGATATAGACATGCCCGAGCCCAGCTTTCGACTGGTCGGCGCCACGGGCGCAGCGCCACAGGCCAAACCCATCACGCAATCAAAATCCCCCGATTCCGTGCCGCCTGAGACTGCGCCGCAGAAAACCAACGCCTCTGCCGAGGCCCAACTGGACAGAATCATCGACGAAGAAAGAAAGCACGAAGAGGAAAAGGATCTGCTTAATCACACCGCTCCGTCAGAATAGGTCATTTTTTGCCATTTCAGGCCTTGCACCGCGCTGCCGCTCGGCTTAATTAGCCGCTCACTGTTGGGGTGTAGCCAAGCGGTAAGGCAGCGGTTTTTGGTACCGTGTACCGTAGGTTCGAATCCTACCACCCCAGCCAGTACTCTTCCTGAGAATGCTCCATACGGATCCGGGCACCGGTTGTGCCGGAATGCCCCCGTTTAGTGCCCCAGTGGTTTTGGTACTTAACGGGTGTAACGGGTGAGTTGGGAGACCTCCAGCCGGGGGCTGAAGGCCACCTTCACAGGTTAGAGCAGATCGAAGTCCACCCCATTCGCCCAGAAGTCCCAGTCGTCGCGCTTGTTGTCCGCGACTGACCCCGGGACGAGATGATCCGGTCGACAGCACAGCTCGTTATGACAACGATGACGGATCACTGTAGCCTGGTCGAGCACCTCCCGGTTCAACACGCAGTAGACGAACCTCGCCACGGCTACCTGACGCCCGTGGAAGCGCACCTTGGGCCTCTGGGTAGTCCCGGACACCCAGCACCCATTCTCATCCTCCTCGGTCTGCGCTAGGAGGGAGTTGGTCCTCGCAAGGGCCTCCTCGTGGTGATTGCTAATAACATCTTCGAGCCAAAGCTCGCTATCGTCTTGATAAGTGAAGTGAATATCCTTCATTCGATGATCTCCACATCTGCTGCTGGATCATGTCGATCAAGGTAGTCGCTAACGCGCTCAGCCTCGAAGTCAGGCCCATAGACCTTCCCGCGATCAATCCAGAAGCCGGGTTTGACCCAGATTGCGCGAGCAAAGTCTTTGCCACCCCATTTAACCTTGGTCTTCTGCCATTCGAGATCGTCCATGAGGTGCTTGGTTTGATTAATGTTTGCGTTGAGATTCTTTCTTACGAACTCAACGACATTAGCCTCCGGCAGCACAACCAACCCACGCTCGTTCAGGAGTTCGTCTAGCTGGTCAAGGATTGTCTGACGGCTGGCTTGCTGTAGCCTCAGCATAATCGGGGTCGCGTGATCAGCAACATTTAAGCTCTTTGCACTGAAACTCGCCGGAATCACACGCTGCATCAGAGCGTTATACAACCGCGCAACACTAGCTGTATCATCCAATATGTGATGAACCTTCTCCACCAGTTGCGCAAACTCAGCAGCCTTGGAACCTCCAGAACGGCCTTCGTGGTTTACGTCTATGACTAGGTACCGCCGTTCACCTTCATCCATCCAAGTCGGCGCATAGTTCGAAGTAAAAACGAAGCAGCAGCATTGCTTAGCCCGCTCAGCTTCCAAACCCTTACGCTCGATCTGAACGTGCGGATCAGTGATGAAGGTCTTTATTGCATTTCCTTGGGCGGAACCCGGCTTGATCTGCGTCTCCTCGCATATGATCAGCTTGCTGGTGAGCACGGTCGCATTGAACTGCTGGGTAAGCTTGCTGACGTTGTTCTGCGTGACGGTATTTTTGACACCAAAGAGCTCTGTCAAAATTCGACACGTAGTACTCTTCCCGGTGCCCTTTCCCTTGGAATACAGAAACGGTGCCCAAGAGGGCTTGTCGCCTTCGTTCTGGAGACACCAAGCGACCCAGTTGAGGAACTGCTCGCGGTCTTCCCTGCACTGGAAGAAGGTATCAAAAAACTCTTCGATTACCCCGCAATCGGCGGCGTTGAGTTTGAGCTGACGGTAGTCGGGCTCGACCCAAGTGTTCGCTGAAGCTGCACCACGTGACATCACGAGGCGCTTGGTGTTACCGGGCTCACAGACCGTAGCCCCACTCCAGACTTGGAAACAACGATCAATGTCGGTGTGGCGTGTATCAATGAGTAATCTGAACAGTCCCTTAAGTATCTCGTTGCTGAGGGACACGTCTGGGTGCTCTTCTCTGATCCTGTTGAGGATCATCGTCTCGACATCTACTCGGGACAGCGGTGTGCCGAGGTGATCGATGTCGTAGAACTTGTTATCTCTGCGTAGGAATTGATTACCGTAGGCCTTAGCCAGGGCTCGTGTGTGCGCTTCGGTTGAGGTCTCGGGTTTGGATCGTGATTTGATTGTCATTTTTGTTATTATTCTCCAATCAATCATGCTGCCGACTTATGCTCTACGCCTCTCTGGAGAGCTCGAACCTGGGAAAGTCGGATAGGCGTAAAATCGGCATAAATTCGAGTGCTCTCTCCTATAGATTGCCCTGGAAGAATTCAGGGGGTTACGGGTGCTGCGGGTGTAGGTCATTCAGAGCCCCAGAACCGGGCTCATATGACTGGACGCGGCTTTTTATGAACGCGTCGCGCTAGGCTCGCGGGACACTTCGGTTGCCCCTAGCAGCACTCTGGAGGCGTGGGTGAAGTTACCGACCTGATCATCCAGTCCTGACGTCCATTTCTGACCATGCACCAAGTTCCCACGAAGGCGATAGGCAATGAGCAGCAGTGCCTCGACCTTCTCCCTCGTCGAGTTTGGCCCTGCATTCAGAACTTGTTCGATACGATGTCTTGCGCTGTGGTCGGCCTGGATCAGAGCAGCAAAATGTTCGGTCGGTCTTGGAATTCGGTGGTATCGTTCTCGGAAGAAATCAAACGAGGGCTGGAACTTTGAGAAGTCGGCATTCTCCGGGATCTTATTAGCAGAGAAGTTCTGGATACTAGTCCGATAATTCAGTGGAGCTTGATCGAGCTGTGCTTGACCGATCATTCCGAGACAATCGTGCTCGAATTTGCCCCAGCACAGGATAAAACCCCCTGCCATGGCTAGGGTCCCGTGGCTGGGTTGTGTGCCTCCGAGGGCGTTAAGACGGCCCAATATATGATTTACCTCATCCACAATGCTCATTCCGACCTCCCATGTTAGCCAACTCCCTCCTAGCGCAGACCGAGGAGGATGAGAACGGGTGCTGGGTGTCCGGGACTACCCAGAGGCCCAAGGTGCGCTTCCACGGGCGTCAGGTAGCCGTGGCGAGGTTCGTCTACTGCGTGTTGAACCGGGAGGTGCTCGACCAGGCTACAGTGATCCGTCATCGTTGTCATAACGAGCTGTGCTGTCGACCGGATCATCTCGTCCCGGGGTCAGTCGCGGACAACAAGCGCGACGACTGGGACTTCTGGGCGAATGGGGTGGACTTCGATCTGCTCTAACCTGTGAAGGTGGCCTTCAGCCCCCGGCTGGAGGTCTCCCAACTTACCCGTTACACCCGTTATGCACCAAAACCACTGGGGCACTAAACGGGGGCATTCCGGCACAACCGGTGCCCGGATCCGTATGGAGCATTCTCAGGAAGAGTACTGGCTGGGGTGGTAGGAAGCCTTGCGCTCCGATGACCGGTATCGGCTTTTCTCGGTCGGTGGACGGTCTGGGGCGGTTACTGGGGCAAAACGAGACCGACGGACGAGCAGTCTGGGGGGAAGGAGGTAAGACCGCTCACCTGCGTTAGCCACGGAGGATTTTCTCGTAGATTAGCCACGTGGAAGTCAGGCCGGTTATTCTGGCAAGCCTTGGCTCTTGAAGATTGAAGCGCATGTCGTGTTGGTCATTCATGTCCTTTACACTGGACTTTTCGGGCAAAGCGCGGAAAAGGTCCGCTCCGAGCCAATATTACCACACGCTGCCGCGCAGGATCTCACGGATGCAGAAAGGCGGTGCTGGCATTGGCGGCGCGTTCTAGCCGTCCCGAGCAAATAATAGGCGGCCATTCGATGGAACCGTGTGTATTACGGTAGGTATGATCGCCAAGCCAAATGTGAGGAAGTACGAGCAAGCGTATGGTAACAATCGCACAGTTAGAGACAATTCCTTTCTTCGACGGATCGGCCCTACACGGCCGCTTTATCCCGTCGCTCACCTTTCATGATGTAGATTGGCGGCTCTGGATAGCCGCTGGCAAACAAGGCGAGATGCTGCTCGAGATGAAGGGCGTGCCTGCGGAGGCGTGTTATTTCGCAAGAGAAGCGGAATCGCAAAACGACCTCTACATGCCTTTCTTTGATTTTCTCGCTCAGCGCGTCAATTTCCCACAGATGCAACTCGCGTTCGGTGGGATCCAAGACGATATATTCAATCTTTCAGGTTCGCTTGCTAAGCTGGCTCTACTGGAGCAATCGCATGACGCTGTACCGCACGGCCTCTCGCGCATGGCCGCCGGGGAAGTAGAATACTTCATGGTTGTTTTGCGAAGCCTCTTCGATCTTTTCCAAGAAGTGTTGATGAAACTTTGGGATAAGGTAAAGCTGTTAGACGCCAGTGTCCGAAAGCAAAAGCTTAAGCCGTCGTTTGCCGATATGCTGACATTCAAGGGAGAGCCCGCCGATGCCGTGATGATTGCTCAGCGCTTCGGCTTACCTATGGAAGTTGCCGCCCAATATGAACGAGCACGCACCATTTTTGACGGTTTAAAGAAGATTCGGGACAATCTGGTTCACAACGGATCGCAGCTGCCACACATCTTTGGCGGCGAGGGTCCATTCGTGATTGCTTTACGTGACAATCCGTTTCCCAATCTCGGTATATGGGAAGAGGCGGAACGTCAGACCAATGACCTCGTGCCACTCCTCCCTGTTCTCGAAATTCTTCTTTGGCGCAGTTTTTTAGTTTGTGACGAACTTGCCTCTGCCTTTCAAAGAATGATCCAGTTGCCGCCGCCGATCGCCCCGGGCATGTCTTTTTTCGCAAGAGGATATTTCACGGGTCGTTTAGTCGGTGCGATTGCTTCAGGTCATCGTCGTGCAAACCTCTCACCTCTTTCCCCATCGACAGAACACTAGCAGTCGGCAATCCCGACTCGAAGTGTCGGCTTACACCGCTAAGCGTACCAAAGGCGACCTTCCGTTACCGGCCCTTCCAGCAAAACGTCTCGCAATCGCGGCACGGGTCGAGACCATCAGAGGCATTTCCCAGCTCGGACGTGATCCCAACTCTGAAGGATCTGGCCTCGCAAGTGCACAAATGCCTTATTGAGTTTCAGCAAGCTTGCATCAAATAGTATCCTGACAAGTTTACTTCAGACGCTTGATCAAAGCGGGAGCTAGTAAGAGCGTTTGTTCGCATAACCTATCAAAGCCGCTACAACTTCGTGGGCGTGGCCAGCACGAAGCTTCCCGCCATCGGTAGAGGCTACGCGATTGCAGACGGCAGTTTTCAATAGTGCTAGAGTTACCATGAGATGTCTCTCTTGGCCGACATGAAACGAAGATCGCAAGCGCTTCCGAAGCCCCATATGTCGGTCTTGGAAAGAGCGTCATGGAACTAAGAGCTTTCTAATATTCCGTCTCTCGGATAAACTCAGGTGGTCCAAGGAATTGGTTGCCTCAGCAGACACTAGCAGGCTGCTGAAGAAGCCGGCCTTGAAGGACGCTGTTCCTGCCGTCACGGC